>NZ_CBCSIU010000005.1:57158-261429 GCF_965139205.1 Bordetella muralis | reverse complement strand
AGGCCCGCGTGGCGTTTTGCCCCCGGCAGGAACGTGTTCACAGAGAACGTCCCCGCAAGCACAAGATCAACTCTTCAACTACGCCACAGAAGGCGTTAACTCCCGACGCTGCCGACGCCCCTGCAATCCCCACACGGCTGCCAGCAGCGCCAACGCCGGGATATACACCCAGAACTCCGACGGCCGATGCGGATTCGGAATCTGGACGCTGACGACATCCCATCCTTGCTCCCATCCTGCCTTGCGCGCGCGGCTGCCGAATTGCACAGCGCCGATTTGGACTTGGTCGCCCAAGGCTGTGACCATGAGACCCGCGTCGCTGAGACGCTTGCGTCCTGCGGCGACACCGGTGCTGGTATCGCCTTCGGGCAATGGCGATAGCGTCACGGCCACAGTTTTCGTGAGTTCGTCGCCCTCGATGTTCATGCCGTGCAATACTGCGACCAGCCGACCGCTGTCAGGCAGTTCGGATGCGACCTGATTGATCTGGGATGCCGGCAGGCTTTCGTATTTGCCATAGAGATGGTTCATGAACCAGTCCGGCCGGAACAGCATGAACGTCACCAGCAGCAGAACCGCGATCTCGACAGCTGAGCAGCGCACACGGAACCAACCCAGCGTCGCTGCAGCAAAGGTCAGGGACGCCAGGGTCGCGCCAGAAATCACCAACAACAACTCCCACCATCCGTGCACATCGATCAGCAGCAGCAGCGGGTTGAATACAAACATAAAGGGCAGCACGGCTGTGCGTAATGCATAAGTCGCACCCTTGATGCCGGTTTTGATTGGGTCTTCCCCTGAAATCGCCGCCGCGGCGAAGGTAGCCAACCCCACCGGCGGTGTGATGTCAGCCATGATCCCGTAATAGAACACGAACATGTGCACGGCGATGAGCGGGATCACGAGCCCGTTCTGCGCACCGAGTTCGACAACTACAGGAGCCATCAAGGTGGCCATCAAAATGTAGTTGGCGGTGGTCGGCATGCCCAGACCCAGGATCAGGCACACGATGGCGGTAAAGATCAGCATCAGCAGCACGTTGCCCATCGAAACCAATTCGACGAACGCAGTCATGCGCAAGCCCAGGCCGGTGAGCGTAATGGCGCCTACGATCAGTCCTGCCGTACCGCAGGCGATGGCGATGCCGATCATGTTGCGGGCGCCGTCTTCCAGTCCGCCGATAGCCTCGCGCCAGCCACGCCGCAAGGCAGGCGCGACCGGTTGTTGCCGAAACCAGGCCGTGAGCGGGCGCTGCGTGATCATCTGCACCACCATCGCGATGGCGGCCCAGAATGCTGACAGTCCGGCAGAGAGTTCCTCGATACTCAGGCACCATACGAGAATGCCGATGGGGATCAGGAAATGCAGGCCTGCGCGTACGGTGGGCCAGGGTTCGGGACGCACCGGGTTTGTGACGTTGATTTCCTCGGATAAATCCGGATAGCGTGCCGCAACGCGCAGCAGCCAGACGTTCAGGATGACCAGCAGCGCCAGCAGTATCCAGACCGCAGAGGCGCCTGCTACCGCTTTGACACCCATCCCGATCCAGTACACCAATCCCATGACGATCAGTGTGCCGCAAATCCCCATGCCCCAGCCTGCGAGCTTTTGCAATGGCGTACGGGGTTTGCCGCCAGCCATCATCGGCTGGATGCCGAGCTTGAGGGCCTCCAGATGGACGATGTAGAACAGGGCGATGTACGAGATCGAGGCCGGCAGAATCGCGTGGCGAATGATGTCGGTGTAGGGGATGCCGACATATTCGATCATCAGGAATGCCGCTGCACCCATGACCGGGGGCATGATCTGTCCATTGACCGATGATGCGGTTTCGATAGCGCCTGCACGAATGCCGCCATAGCCGGCTTTTTTCATCAGCGGGATCGTGAAGATCCCGCCAGTGACGACGTTGGCGACCGACGACGCAGATACCAACCCATTAACCGCCGACGAGACGACGGCGACTTTGGCGGGACCGCCACGCAGGTGACCCAGCAGCGCGAACGAGACTTGCATCATGTAGTTGCCCGCGCCGCATTTGTCCAGCAGCGAACCCAGCAAGACAAAAATAAAGATGTACGACACAGACACGCCCAGCGCGACGCCGTAGACGCCTTCTGTCGTCAGCCACATATGCGAGGCGAGTCGCTCAATGGAGGCGCCGCGGTGCGCGAGCACGTCGGGCAGCCAGGGGCCAGCCAGTACGTACAGTACGAACACGGCGCCGAGCACCGTCATGGGCAGGCCTAGCGAGCGGCGTGTGACCTCCAGCAGCAGCACCAGGCCGATGGCCGCGGTGGCCACATCCATCGTGGTGGGCTGGCCAGGCCGGCCTGCTAATTCTTTGTAGAACAAAAACAAATACGCACCGCAAAAGGCTGCGACGATTGCGAGTATCCAGTCGTGCCACGGCATGCGATCGCGCGGCGAGCTCTTGCGTGCGGGATAGGCCAGATAGCCTAAAAACATGGCGATGCCCAGGTGCAGTGCGCGCGCCTCGGTGTCGTTGAAAATGCCCCAGCGCAACGAGAACGGCAGCGGCGAGGCATACCAGAGCTGGAACAGCGACCATAGCAGCGCACCTATTGCCAGCGTGGCGCCGGCGATGCCGCCTGCTTGGCGTCCGCCGCGATCGACGTCCGCAACCAACTGCTCTAGATCAGCGGTTGTGGTGGACGGCTCAGTTTTCATCGGATTCCCCTACATGGTTGATCAGCCTGGCAAGCATGCGCGATGTGATAGGTCTTTGACGCAGCCAGGCGAATTGCTGAATACGGTCTCGGGGCGATGCGTTGAGCACGCGCTCCGAGACCGTATCCGTATTTACAGCAGGCCTTTTTCTTTGAAGTACTTCTGGGCGCCGGGATGCAACGGCGCCGACAGGCCATTCTTGGCCATGTCTTCGGCCTTCAGGTGGGCAAAGGCAGGGTGCAGTTTCTTGAAGTCTTCCAGATTATCGAAGACGGCTTTGACGATCACGTACACCGTTTCTTCCGGCACGTCGGCGGAGGTCACAAAGGTCGCGGTGACGCCATAGGTCTTGGTGTCATTGGGATTGCCTGGGTAGAGTCCGCCTGGGATGGTGGCATGCGCGTAATAGGCGTATTTATCGACCAGTTTGTCCACGGCAGGGCCGGTCAGAGACACCAGTTGCGCGCCGCAGGTCGTCGCGGGATCCTGGATGTTGGCAGACGGGTGGCCGACGCCGTAGAAGAAGCCGTCGATCTTGCCGTCGCACAGTGCCGAGCCATGCTCATCGGGCCGCAGCTCAGACGCCAGCGAGAAATCTTTCAGGGTCCAGCCCATCGTGGCCAGCAGTTCCTCCATGGACGCGCGTGTACCCGAGCCCGGATTGCCGACGTTGAAGCGCTTGCCTTTGAAGTCTTCAAACGATTTGATGTTGGCGTCTTTGCGAGCGACGACAGTAAACGGCTCGGGGTGGATCGAAAACACCGAGCGCAGCTTGTCGAATTTGCCGGCGTCTTTGAATTGGCCGACGCCGTTGTAGGCGTTGTAGCCCACATCCGACTGCACGACGCCCAGATCCAGCTCGCCAGCTTTGATGGTGTTGACGTTGAATACCGATCCGCCGGTGGACTCGACAGAGCAGCGCACGCCGTGCGATGAACGGTCCTTGTTGACGAGACGGCAAATCGAACCGCCGGCGGCGTAATACACCCCCGTCACGCCGCCGGTGCCGATGCTGACGAACTTCTGTTGTGCCGAGGCGGGCGATGGCGCGGCAAATGCCAAGGCCATGGCGGCGCACATGGCCGCGAGAGCCCCCGTTTTTCTCTTGTTGTCCAAAGCGGGTTTGACGAACTGACGCATACAAACTCCTTTTGAGGATTTTCCCCGTGAAAACCGCCGGTGTTCCGGCAAATAATGCACCCGAGCCAGGGTGCGTGATGGGTGCGGCGCCTGATGTTCCGAGGCCGCGTGATAGTTAGCGATCCGGTGTTGCGGCAGAAGCCGACCAAAACACTTTGTCGGCATGCATACGTGCTTCGATTTCACTCAGTCGATTCAATACTGCTTCACCGCCTCGGGCAGTGAGGCGGGCAATGAGGTGTTCGGCCAATCCCAGCAATCCTGCCGTCGTATGGAAAAACGATCCGGGACCTCGTCGCGCGGGCCGCTGTCCGACCTGCTCGCGATCCGCGCGATCAAACGTCAGGACGTGTCGGGCATCCGCGGCCAGGGGAGACAAGGGGGTGTCGGTCAAGGCAACGATGGCAACGCGTTGCTGAGCCGCCAGGCGCGCTAGACGAACCGTGGCAGATGGGTAGGGCGCCTGTGAAATGGCAATCAACGCATCGCCTTCGCGCAGGTTGTCGATGGCCTCGGCCTGCAAACCTCCCAGTCCATCGATCAATATGCTGTTGGGTCGTACCAGTTGATAGGCATAGTGCATTTGAAACGCAATGCCAAAGGCCGAGCGCGTGCCTAAAAATCCGACGTGACGCGCCGTGAGCAAGGTTTTGACCGCGGCATCGAATGTCGCCGGGCTGTTTACCGAGACGATAGATCCGATGGCATTGGCTTGTATTTCGGTCAGCCTGTCGTGGCCTGGCACATTGCTTTGGTCTTGAGTCGCCTGCAGTTCTGCAGCGCGTTCACGCAGTGTGCTGGGACGTTCGCCGGCCAAGGCTGCCTGAAACGGCGCCCGAAATGCCTCGTAGCTGTCGTATCCCGTCGCGCGCGCCAGTCGCAGCATCGTGGCTGGCGCAACACCCAAGACCTGGGCTTGGCGCCGCATGGACCACAGGCTGACCTCGGCGGGGTGATCCACCACCCAATGCGCTGCCCGCCGCAGCTCTGGCGGCAATTGATCCAAGAGGTTTTGCAGGCGCTGCAATACCAACGGTGGAGCAGAAGGAGGAGGCATGGAAGAACGGCAGTCCGCTACGAAAAAACATATGAGAACGGATGTGAAATGTAGAAAACGTTTGTTTTTTAGGCAATCAGGGTATTCCTGAGGGAACGCAGATAGCCTTCTGGCGTCGGGCTTCGTTTGATGCCCCTGAATCGCACGTCTTTTGCGGTGGCAATCAGGGCCTCAAGGCGTCCGATTCGTCCGGAGGCTTTTCCCCGGGAAAAATAAAAAAGTTCATATTTTTCTTTATCTTCTGTAAATATGAGCTTATTTATTCATTTTTTCTGGATAACACGGGTTGACCATAGCGGCTCATCCGCATATTATCTGGGTAGAATCATTTGAGTAGAAATTAATCCTGCTGAACTATTTTCAGTCATGAACACCATACCTACGCCCGATCCGTCACAGCAGTACGACCTGCGCATTCTGCGTGCCTTGCGCCGCATCACGCGCTCGATTGCGCTGCATTCGCGCCAACTGGCCGCAGTGAGCCACATCACTGCGCCGCAGTTGATGTGCCTGCGCACGGTCATTGCCAATGGCCCTATGACGGCGACGGCGATCAGCCGAGAAATCCACGTCAGCCCCAGTACCGTGGTGGGCATTCTGGACCGCCTCGAGGACAAGGGATTCGTCCGCCGCGAACGCGGCCGCGAAGACCGCCGCATTGTTTTCGTGACTGCGACCGACGCTGGCCGCGNTCTCGCGNCCGGGGCGCCGTCGCCATTGCAAAAGCATCTGGCTGACGGCCTGAATGCCTTGCCCGAACTGGAGCAGGCCACTATTACGCTAGCGCTGGAGCGCATTGTGAATCTAATGGAACAAGAAGGCCATGTGACTGAAGCACATGGCGATGTGTCCTCGCCCATTCTCGAGGTCCCCACTGGCGGTGCGCCGCCCGAGTCGGGGTTGGTCGTATGAGGGGGCAGGACCTGACCCCCTCTCTGCCAGCCTCGGCCGCTCAGCCGGCCAATTCATCATCGCGTCTGCAGTTCAGGCAGCCGCGCCGCACCGACGGTGCCGCATTGCACCGTCTGGTCTCCGAGTGCCCGCCACTCGATGTCAACTCTTTATATGCCTATCTGTTGCTGTGCGAGCACTTCAGCGCCACGTGTGTGGTGGCCGAGAGTGCCGGCGGCCGCATTGATGGGTTCATATCCGCATATGTGCCGCCAACCCGGCCCGACGTGATTTTCGTCTGGCAGGTTGCCGTGCACGCCCGAGCACGCGGCCAACGGTTAGGCCGCGCCATGCTTCGAGAGCTCTTGCAACGCGATGAGCTCAAGCATGTTCGTCATCTTGAAACCACGGTAGGCCCTGATAACCAGGCCTCGCGCCGCACGTTCACCGGCTTGGCCGGCGAACTGGGTGCGCACGTCTCCGAGCAGCCGTTCTTCGATCGGCAGTTGTTCGGCGGCGCAGACCATGACGACGAGATGTTGTTGAAGATAGGCCCTTTCACACTGCCGCCCCAATAGGGGAGTGTGTTTGCGGTCTATTGGAACCGGGACGCAGTGTTGCCCGAATGCCCTCTATGGCATCGGTGTGGCTGTGTCTGTCAATTCACGAGATGAAGGGAGGATTCTATGGACTTGAAAATTTTTGACCGGATGGAGTCGGAGGTGCGTGGCTACATCCGGTCGTTTCCGGTCATATTCAGCCAGGCGCGCGGCTCGCTCCTGATCGACGAAGAGGGGGGTGAATACATCGACTTCTTCAGCGGTGCAGGGACGCTGAACTACGGGCATAACAACCCTGTCTTCAAAGAGAAACTGCTCGAGTATCTGGAATCGGATGGCGTCGTGCATGGCCTGGACATGGCCACCAGCGCCAAGAAACAGTTTCTCGAGACCGTCGATCGCGTGTTGCTCAAGCCGCGCAATTGGCAATACACCTTGCAGTTCACCGGCCCCACCGGTACCAACGCGGTTGAGGCGGCGCTGAAGATTGCCCGCCAAGTCAAAGGCCGATCCAACATCATTTCGTTCACCCATGGGTTCCATGGCGTCAGCGGCGGCTCATTGGCGGCGACCGCCAATATGAAGTTCCGCGATGCGGCCGGCTATGCCTTGGGCAATACGACGTTCATGCCTTATGACGGTTATTTTGGTCCCGACGTCGACACCATCGCTTACCTCGAACGCATGCTTGATGATCCCAGCAGCGGCTTGGACAAGCCGGCTGGCGTGATTGTCGAAACGGTACAGGGCGAGGGCGGTGTCAACGTCGCTACCCTGCGTTGGCTGAAAGAGCTGGAAAAACTCTGCCGCCGTCATGACATGCTGCTGATCGTCGACGACATTCAAGTCGGTTGCGGCCGTACGGGCAACTTCTTCAGCTTTGAGTCGGCGGGGATTCGCCCCGACATCATCACGCTGTCGAAGTCGCTGTCGGGCTTTGGCCTGCCGATGTCACTGGTCCTGATGCGTCCTGAACTGGATATCTGGAAACCCGGTGCGCACAGCGGCACGTTCCGCGGCAACAACCTGGCATTCGTCACGGCGACGCAGGCGCTGGATTCCTACTGGGCCAGCGATGCGTTTGCCAGCGAAGTCCAACGCAAAGAACGCCTGGTGCGTGATTGGCTGGAAAACCTGGCACACAGTTATCCCAACGCGGGTCTGGCCGTACGCGGCCGTGGCCTGATCCAGGGTCTGGTCGCCACTGCCGAGCCGGCACTGGCCAACCGTATCGCGCAGCAAGCCTTTAAACGGGGTGTCGTGATCGAGACCTCGGGGGCGCAGGACGAAGTCCTGAAGCTGTTGCCGGCGCTGACGATCGAAGACGAGCTGCTGACGCGCGGTCTCGAAACGATCGAGGCCTCTGTGGCCGAAGCGCTGGGCGAGTCTGGGCAATCTGCCCGTGTTCTGAAATTTGGAGGAAAACGTCGATGATCGTACGCAATGTGAAAGATGTGATCGGAACCCAAGACGAAGTCCGGACCGACACCTGGGTCAGCCGCCGTGTGCTGCTGAAGAAGGACGGAATGGGGTTTTCGTTTCACGAGACCACCATTTTTCCGGGCGGACGGACCCACATCCACTACAAGAACCATCTTGAAGCGGTGTGGTGCATCGAGGGCGATGGCTCTATCGAAACCATCGCCGACGGCAAAAAATACGACTTGGGCCCTGGTGTGGTCTACGCCCTGAACGAAAACGACGAGCACTGGCTGTGCGGTGGCAAAGAGCCGCTGCGCGTCATCTGCGTTTTCAATCCGCCGCTGACCGGCCAGGAAGTGCACGACGCCGAAGGTGTGTACGCATTGCCCGCAACAGCAGAAGCGGCGTAATCGATCGATCGCCCGACGGTCACCAGCTCGTAGTCCAGGCTCTGATGTCTACGGCAGGTGACTCGAGGGCGCAGCGATCAATCCAGTGATTAACGAATTAAGGAGGCTAATGATGATCTCACCTGCACAGGATCCGTACGCCTCACGTACGGATCGCAGCTCAGCCATCATCGCCCGCCAAGACCCTGTGGTGTATGGCGATGGTACTTATGCCGACGCGTTGTCGGCCGAACAAGTTGAAAGCTATGACCGCGATGGTTTCCTCTTGCTGGAAAACGTGTTTTCCGACGCCGAGGTCCAGGCGCTGATTGCCGAGGTCGATCGCATGACGCGCGATCCGGCGATCGTGCGCCGCGAGGAATCCATCACCGAGCCAGGCAGCAACGCCGTGCGTTCGATCTTTCGTGTCCACGTGCTCAACGCCATGTTGGGACGTCTGACCCGCGATCCGCGTCTGGCCAATGTCGCGCGCCAATTGTTGGGTTCCGAGGTATATATCCACCAGTCTCGCGCCAATATGAAGCCCGGCTTCAAAGGCAAAGAGTTCTACTGGCATTCGGATTTCGAAACCTGGCACGTCGAGGATGGCATGCCGTCGATGCGTGCGTTGAGTTGCTCGGTGCTGTTGAGCGACAACAATGAATGCAATGGCCCGCTGATGCTCGTGCCAGGATCGCATCGCCATTTCATTTCATGCGTGGGCGAAACGCCGAAAGAGCACTACAAGCACTCGCTGAAAAAACAGGAGTACGGTGTGCCTGATGCGGTCAGTCTGCAGTTACTGGTCGAGCAGGGCGGCATCCGTACCATGACGGCCAAGGCTGGCTCGGTGGTGTTCTTCGATTGCAATACCATGCATGGCTCGAACAGCAATATCTCGCCGTGGCCGCGTGCGAACGTGTTCATGGTCTACAACAGCATGGAAAACACGCTGAATCCGCCGAAGTATGGATTGGATCCACGGCCAGAGCATATTGCGACCCGCCAGGCATTCAAGGCGGTGACGCCGTTGGATGCGCTGAAGCTCGTCGAGTCGTAAATTTAATGCGCGGAGGCGGCACCTAGCCATGCCGTCGACCGCCTGCACAGTCTTTTTGCTAAAGACGGCGCGAGTCAATCAATTCTAATCATCGACTAGCGCGCAGGTCTCCGAGCACCGGGATGCAAAAAACCCTGCCATGCGCAACGCAGGCAGGGTTTTTTTTTGCTGCTACCACTTACTTAAACGCGCCTTTTGGGGGCGTTATTGCTCGTGCTTAGCGAACAACCGGATAGTCCAGGTCGCCGAAGGAGTACTCGCCATTGGCCTTGGCTTGAGCCAGCTCGGCAACGACTTGGCCGCGGCTCTTGTTCGAGTGGCTGGCGATTGCTACGGGGTACTCTTGTTCGCCGTAGGTCACCAGGCCAGCAGCCTTGGCTTGGGCCAGGTCGGCCACGACTTGGGCGCGGGTCGGGGCGTTGGCATCGACTTGGCCATAAACGCCTTGGAAAGGTACGTTGTTAGGTTCGATATTGGGGGAGGCGGCGTAGGCGCCGGCGCTCAACAGGCTCATCGAAACTAGCAGGGCAGAAGTTAGGGTTTTCATGATAAGACCTCCATTTGTCTGTGAATTTGGGATGGAATCCGGCGGCCTTCCGTCGTGGTTCGTGTTTGTTTCCCAGTGACTGCATTCTGCGCTTGCCAATACCTGGGATAAACCCGTATTTGTTGGAAATATATTTCCATTTTTACGTGTAATAGGTTTTATTAGAGCGATTTTTGTCGTAAATCGGGATAAATGTCGGGATTCGGGACGTCGCTTTACGTAGTCGCCGCGTGTTAGTTATTTACAAATTCTGTACGTACAGCCTGTACGTATCAGTTGTACACTACGCGTTTTCCGCACCCGGCATCCGGTTTACAGTGGACGAGCCGGCCTATGACAAAAGCGTTGGAGACGCCTCTATGAACCCCGAAGTTTCCCGTTTCCCCATGTTCTCGGCGATGATGAAGGTGCCGGGCGGGTTGATGCTGCTACCGCTGATTCTTGGCTCCCTGATCGGCACGTTTGCGCCTGACGCGCTGGCGGTGGGGGGCTTTACCACGGCGTTGTTCAAGAACAGCGCCATGCCCCTGATTGCGTTGCTGATTTTCGCGACGGGTACACAGGTCAATATGCGTACCGGTGGCCCGATTCTGGCGACGGCGGGCACGATCTTGTTGATGAAGACCATCGTGCCGGCCTCATTGATCATCCTGCTGGGCAGTTTTGTCGGGCTGGACGGGATATGGGGCGTGTCGATCCTGGCCCTGCTGGCCGCTTTCGATAACAGCAACGGCGGCCTGTGGCTGGCCTATACCGGGCAATACGGCGACAGCCGCGACCGCGGTGCGTACGTTGCCAGTGCCGTGAATGATGGCCCGTTCTTCAGCCTGTTGTTTCTCGGTGCCTCGGGGCTGGCTGACATTCCCGTCACCGCTTTGATAGCCGCCCTGGTGCCATTTCTGTTGGGCGTGGTGGTCGGCAACCTGGACGTGCAATGGCGTAATGTGCTCAAGCCGGTGCCGAATATCGTGATTCCGTTTTTTGCGTTCGCATTGGGAACCGGGATCAACCTCGGTTCGGTGGTGTCAGGCGGGATGACCGGCTTGGTCCTGGGGCTGTTGATCAGCCCGGTGACCGGCTTCCTGGTGTACCTGGGCTATCGCTATATTCTGCGCCGTGGCGGCAAGAGCGGTATCGGCTTTGCTGCCGGCACGACCGCAGGTAATGCGATCGCGACTCCCGCCGTTGTTGCTGCTGCCGATCCATCGCTGCAGCATTATGTCGGGACGGCGACTGCGCAGGTGGCTGCATGCGTGCTGATCAGTTCGATCCTGGCTCCGTTGTTGGCATCGTATTTCCTGAAGCGTGCGGGTGAATTGAAACCCGCTGATGATGTGGCGGTCATGCTCGGCGAAAACACGCCGGCGGTTGCCGACGCAAAGGTGTAATCGTGACGTTGTTCATCGCTATCGTTGCGGATGACCTGACTGGCTCTGGCGACACCGCTGTGCAATTTGTGCGGGCCGGGTGGCCCACGCAGCTGTCGGTCGGCCGAGCCGAGCAGGCGTTGGCCGATCCCGCTGCCAGCCAGGCCGAGGTGGTCGCCGTCACGACGCATAGCCGCGCGTTGCCGGCCGAGCAGGCCGCGGCTGTCGTGCGCGAGGATGTGGCGGCCCTGCGGGCCGCTGGCGTAAAACGTCTGTACAAAAAGGTCGACTCGACTTTGCGCGGCGCCTTCAAGGCCGAGATCGATGCTGCCCGCCAGGCATGGCGTGACGATGCGATCGCCGTGGTCTGTCCGGCGTTTCCCGATACGGGCCGTACGGTGCGCGGCGGTGTGCTTTATGTGAACGACAAGCCGGTGACGGAGACTTCGGCGGCGACGGATCCCGTGACCCCCGTGACCGAAAGCCATATCCCCACGCTGTTGGGCGGGGCACAGGTCGAGATCGTGGCGGACGAAACGCCCCGTTCATTGGCCGATCGGATTCTGACCGCCGGCGATGTCGTCGTAGTTGATGCCGCGACGGCGCAGGATATGGATCGCCTGGCCCGCGCGCTTGCGTTGATCGGTGAACGTGCGTTGCCCGTCGGTTCCGGCGGCTTGGCTGCGCCGTTGGCCCGTTTGTGGGCCGGTGCTGAAACCCAGGGTTCGGTGGTTGTCGTGGTGACGTCGCAGCACAGTGCCGCACGTCGCCAGGCTGCGGCGCTGCAGGCCGATGGCGCACACACATGGTCCCCGACGCTGGCGCAGTTGGCCGATGATGCGGCTTGGGCGGAGTGGTCTGCCGAAGTTTGCCAATCCGCCGCCTCGACGTCAGCACAAGCAACTTTATTATTACTGGCGCCCGAAGGCCGCTTGGCGGGACTGGATTCGGATGCCGTTGCCGCTCGCCTGGGAGAATTGGCGGGTCAACTGATTCGGCGCGGTTTAAGCACCGATGGAGACAGGTGCGCGAGCGAGGCGGTGGTCAGTCATGTGGACGAGGGCAATGCCCGTCCGGCAGGCGATGGCGCCATCACGCACGCCGAGGGCAGTGCAGCCCGCCTGGGCCGCGACGCGACAATCGCTGCTGCCGCGGATGGCAGTGCCGGCAAAGTCGCAGGTGTGGTCGCCACGGGCGGCGATGGCGCCAGCGCGGTGCTGGCTGCGCTGCAGGCTGGCGGCATCGCATTGGTAGACGAAGTCACCGGAGGCGTGCCGCTGGGCACGTTGACCGGCGGGCCGGCCGCAGGGCTGCCCATTGTGACCAAGGCCGGTGGCTTTGGCACTGACGATGTATTGATCCGGGCCGCGCGTGCGGTCCGCGAACGGAGATTCTGAATATGACGCAAGACGCAACCCCCAACCGTATTCCCACCCTGGCGGTCACGCTGGGTGATGTTGCAGGTATTGGGCCGGAGATCACCGCCAAAATGCTGTTGGGCCATGACGATCTGCGTCAACGTGCGCGCCTGGTCGCGGTGGGCGACGCTGCTGCCTTGCGTAAAGCCGCCCAGGCGTTGGGCGCCGACGCTTCTCGCGTGGTCGTCGTCGACGGCCCGGAGCAGGTGAAAAACGCACCCGGGATGATCGAAGTCATTCAGGCAGGCCCCTCGTTGGAGCATGTTCCCTCTGGTCAGTTGAGCGCCGATGCGGGCGCGGGCTCGGTGCGTTTCGTCACAACCGCCTGCGAGCTGGCCCGCCAGGGCCGTATCGACGGCATTGTGACGGCGCCGTTGAACAAGGCCGCTATGCACCTGGGTGGCCACAAGTGGCCGGGCCACACCGAATTGCTGGCCCACGAATTCGGTGTGAAGACTTTCTCGCTCGTATTGTCCGCCGGCGATTTGTACATTTTCCATGCCACGACGCATGTGTCCTTGCGCCAGGCCATTGACGATGTGACGCCGCAGCGTATGCGCGCCGTATTGCGTCTGGCGGGTTCGTTTGCAAAAGCGCTGGGTCGCAGCGACGAGCCGGTTGCCGTCGCGGGCCTGAATCCGCACGCCGGCGAGAACGGCATTTTCGGTACCGAAGACGCCGATATTCTGGTGCCCGCAGTGGTCGAGGCCAATGCTGCCGGTATTCTCGCCGCTGGCCCAATTCCTGCCGACGCCTTGTTCCCGCAGGCGGTGCGCGGCAAATGGAAGTTCGTGATTGCCTGCTATCACGACCAGGGGCATGCGCCGTTCAAGTCGGTCTATGGTGACGATGGTGTGAACATCACGGTCGGCCTGCCGGTGGTGCGGGTGTCCGTGGATCACGGCACCGCCTTTGATATCGCCGGCAAAGGCATCGCACGTGAAGACAGCCTGGTATTGGCTGCCGAGCGTGCAGCGCATCTCGCCCCGGGTTGGTCGCAAGTATGGGAAACTGCGCGCTCCACCACCGGAGGCTGATTCCATGGCGTTGAGCGCCAACCCCGGGGCATCGCTGGATCGATCCAGCGATGCCCCTCTGCATGTACAAGTTGCCCAGGCGCTGCGCCATGATATTCAGGCGCGGCAATTGGCGCCGGGGACGGCGTTGCCGAGTGAGGCAGGATTGTGTCGTCAGTTTGGCGTGGCGCGCAGTGTGGTGCGCCAGGCGCTGGCGGCGTTGGTGGCCGAGGGCCTGATTCGGCGTGAACCTGGCCGGGCTCCCACGGTGGCGCCGCCGGTAGAGCACCATCGTATGGTGCAACGTTCCACGGGATTGTTCGAGCAGTTTGCCAGTACGGGGACGACCCTGCGTACGCGGGTATTGCGGCTGGAGCCGGCGGCACCTCCTCCCGAGGTGGCGGCGTTTTTTGGTTCTGAAGATACGTTGTTGTTAGAGCGTCTGCGTCGTGTGGATGACGAACCCCTGGCGTTTGTCCGCACATGGCTGCCACGTACGCGCCTAGCGGGGTTGATGGCCGATCACTTGCAGGACGCGTCGTTGCATCGCATCCTGGTTCAACGCTTTGGTTTGCACCCTGGTCGTGGCCGTAACCGTATCCGGGCAGTGGGCGCCGATGCGGCGTTGGCCGATGCGTTAGAGGTCAAGAAGGGCAGTCCATTGCTCATGCTCGAAGGCCAAGGGCACGACCAGCATGGCCAGGCGCTCGAGTGGTTCACGACCTGGCATCGCGGCGAAAAACTGGTGTTCGACGTCGATGTGACGCCCGTCGGTGAGCGTATTCATGCGGCCTTGCCCGACAGCGTCAAACATTCCGCGGCTGGCTCGTCGGCCGAGGCTGTGCCGCCGAGCGCTGCATCACTGGCTGCTGCGGAGGCTGCACTGCAAACCGCGTTGGAAGTGCTGCGTCAATTGCGCGAAGGTAAATAGCCGGAGCGCTGGCTTGCCCGTCATCCTGCGAGATGCGCGCCGATGCTAAGCTTGGCGCATTCCTCTTCGCTCATGGGCCTCCGTCATGACTGCTCGCATACTCAGCCTGCATATCTATCCCATCAAGTCTTGCGCCGCTATTGATTTGTCCGCGTCGTCGATCGACCGAGCGGGTCTGCTCGGTGATCGCCGTTGGATGATCCTGACCGCCGACGGTCAGTTCATGACGCAGCGCCAGTGGCCCGCGATGGCGCGGATTCGGCCGGCGCTCACTGATACTCATCTCGAGCTGCAGGCGCCCGATCAGCCCTCCCTGCAAATTCCGCTCGACGGTTCGCAATTGAGTGACAACGTGCGCGATGTGGTCGTCTGGAAAGACACCGTCCTGGCCCGCGAGGAGAGCTCCGACGCGGCCGCATGGCTCAGTCAGGCGCTAGGCGTGAACTGCGTGCTGGTCAAGGTCGATGTACAAGCGCAACGGCCTGCCAAAACCGACTGGGTTGATCGTTGGCGAGAGGCTCACCCAGAGTTTGCCGAGGCCTTTGCCGGCGATCACGTGTTCGGATTCGCAGATGGCTTTCCACTCTTGATTGCCAATCAGGCTTCGCTCGATGATCTGAATGCCCGGTTGGTTGCCAAAGGTCAATCTCCTGTGCCTATGGATCGATTCCGGCCCAATATCGTCATCGAGGGCGAATGGGAGGCCTTTGACGAGGATGTCACCGCGTTGGTGTCGGTCGGCGATGTGCGCCTGGCCTTGGTCAAGCCTTGCACGCGTTGCCCTATGCCCAATATCGATCAACTGACAGGCGAGCGCTACGAGGAGCCTGGTCGCACGTTGGCGACTTATCGCCAATTGGAAATCGGCGTCGTCTTTGGTCAGAATGCGATTGTGAGTGCGCCAGAGGGCGGGCGATTGAGCGTGGGCGATGAGGTGGAAATCGAGCTCGATTTTTAGCGGTTCTAAAAAACAAAGGGCACCTCTATCGAGATGCCCTCTGCAAACAATAACGCTATAGCGGTTCACCGCAAGAAGGCTCACCCTTCTTGCATCACCCGCCGATACCACTCATGGAAATGCTGCATGCCATCTTCCATTGGTGATTGATAAGGCCCAGTCTCGTTAACGCCACGCAGCATCAAGGCCTTGCGCCCGGCATCCATGCGTTCGGCAATCTCGTCATCCTCGACCGCCGTTTCCATATATGCCGCACGTTGCGCCTCGACGAACTCGCGTTCGAAAGCCGCGATCTCCTCGGGGTAGTAGAACTCCACCACGTTCACGGTTTCTTGCGGGCTCTTTGGATACAGCGTCGACAGTACCAGCACATGCGGGTACAGCTCGATCATGTGCGTCGGGAAATACGTCACCCACACTGCGCCAAAATCCGGTGCATCGCCCTCGCGGAACGATAGCAAGCGATCATGCCATTGCTTGTAGACGTCCGAGCCGGGTTGCGCCAACGCATTGTGTACGCCGACCTTTTGCAGGCTGTACCAGTCGTTGAACTCCCACGTCAGGTCGTCGCACGTCACAAAGCGGCCCAAGCCCGGATGGAACGGGCCGACGTGATAGTCCTCGAGATAGACCTCGATAAAGGTCTTCCAGTTGTAATTGCACTGGTGGATCTCGACATGGTCCAGCACGTAATCGCCAAAGTCGAACTCGGGACGCGAAAACAGCGGCGCCATATCCGAAGCCGGGTCACGAGGACCCTCGAAGAGCAGGCCATGGCAATCGCGCAAACGGTATTTCTGCAAATTCATGCAGGGCGTTTGTTCGAACTGAGGCGCGCCCAACAACTCGCCTTGGTTGTTGTACGTCCAACGGTGCAGGGGGCAGACAATATTGCCGCCTGTGGATTTCAGGTTGCCTTTCGTGTTGCAGTTGCCTGCGACATTTCCGGCCTCGCCGCCGAGCATCAATGCCTGACGGTGACGGCAGACATTTGAGATGAGTTCAACGCTTTGCTGGTTGCGAACCAGCACGCGCCCTCCGTTTTCTTGAGGCAACGTACGCCAGTCGCCGACCTCGGGTACCAATTTCTGGTTGCCGACGTATAGAGATGACTGGTTGAAAATGAGTTCTTGCTCGCGCTTGAAGCGGGCTTCGTCAAAATACGCGTTGACGGGTAGCTGGGTGCGAGCCGGCACAACATGCGCCATCCGACCAATGTCGGTCATGATTCCCTCCGCTCGGATAAAAAAGCCAGGACGGCAGGGTTTCCGTTCTGGCGCGAAGAAAAATCGGTCCGGCCGATCAAACGTTGGAGTTTACCCTATTCAAGGAATCCAGGGGGTAAAAACGGCAGCGAAATGCGAATCAACTCAGAAAAAATGACAAAAGTTAGAGGGGGTTAGGTCAGAAACGTGTCATAAATCACAATATCACACCAGTTTTCGTGTAGCCGGGTGACGCCGCAACAGCCAGCAGCTCGCCGCCGACAGGGCGAATACGGTGACGGTTTGCACCGGCAGACTCCAGGCGGCGCTGGGCGTGATGACCGGTCCTGTGCGGTCTGCCAGATCCAAAAACAGGGGGTGGATCAAATAGACCCCGAATGTCAGCGGCGCCAACGTCGAAAGCGACGGCAGCCGGGGGCTATTCATGATCCATTGGAATGCCGCCAGCGACATGAACGGCACGGTAATGCTGAAATAGTCATAGAAGTACAGGTTCAGCTTGCCTGAATCCGACAAGGTGAAGACCCCCCAGGCGGTAGCCAGCACGCTGAGCACCAGCATCAAGCCGGGGCGCGGAATACGCAGCTCACCGTCGTAGATCATGCGGCCGGCGACAAAATAGCCGAGGTAAGGCAGGAACCATGTCAGGAAAAAGCCCTGTCCGGTGTCCAGCGCCTGCCGATATAACGCGTCCAGAATCGCCACGCCTAAAATACCGACCACCCAGAGGCGCCGCACAGCAGGCTGGCTGCGATGGTAGAGCGCCTTGATCATCGGGGTAAAGAGATACAGCCCGACGATCATGTACAGATACCATAGGTGGTAATAGGGGGCGCCTTCTGCGATTTTGCGTGGCCAGAACGACAAATCCATGCGGCCGTCGTCCCACCAGTCGAGCAGGCTGCGCCATGCCAGATAAAACAAGGTCCAGAAAATCAAGGGCGCGCAGATGCGCGCGGCGCGGCGCGCATAAAACTGCCGGGCATCCAGGGGCTTGTCGTGATTGAGCAGCAGAGCGCCGCTGATCATGACGAATACCGGCACACACCAGCGCACCGCCGAGTCATAGAGATTGGCTGCCAGCCAGTCTTTGGTGCCATACGCATTCGCATCCGATACCGCCTGCGCGGCACAGTGCAGTAACACGACGGCCAGTGCGGCCAGCCAGCGTGCGGCATCCAGCCGATCCAGGCGGTCGTTGAGAGCGGAAGGGGAAAGCGCCTGGGCGGCGGTAGACGCAGAAGAAGCGTTCAGACGTTGATGCATGCGGTCACCATAGCAGTGCCGCCGTGAGGCAGTGTTTCCAGCCGTTAATCGTGGCATATAAATGCAAATACAGGCCCGGGCATGGCGGTTGCTGGCGCGTTTTTTTACAAAGCGTCTCAGGATGAAAAGGGCGTTGAGTGCGAACAGCAGGCCGCAGTTGCGGTATAGAGGCTTTATTTATTTCACACGTCCGTATACGAACGGGCAGGGTTCGCGATCTCGTACAATTCACAAATTAATGACTCTTTTTGCGCTCGGAGCCCCGTTTGGCCATTTCCTCGCACACCGATATTCCTCAAGACGACCGTCCTCTGCCTCAGGATTTCGAGACGGCGTTGGCCGAGCTCGAAACGCTGGTCGCCACGATGGAGGGGGGATCGCTGCCGCTAGAGCAATCGCTGGCAGCCTATCGCCGCGGCGTCGAGCTTACCCGTATTTGCCAAGAGCGCCTGGCGCAGGCGGAGCAGCAGGTCAAAGTCCTCGAGGACGGTCTGCTGCGGCCCCTGGACCCCCATGCGCTGGACGAAGAATAAAATCGAATGACTCAACAACATCTTGCGTTCGCGGATTGGCTGCAGGGCCGCGCACAGCATATTGAAACCGTGCTGGACGACTGTCTGCCGTCGGTGGATACGCAACCCGCACGCTTGCATGCTGCCATGCGTTATGCCGTGCTGGGCGGTGGCAAACGGGTGCGTGCTGCGCTCGTCTATGCGGCAGGCCAGGCGTGCCCGGTCAATGGCAGTACTGTCGCTGTACAGGCCTCGATGGATCGCGCCGCTGCGGCGGTCGAGCTCATTCACGCGTATTCTTTGATCCACGACGATTTGCCGTGCATGGACGACGATGTGCTGCGTCGCGGCCGTCCTACGACGCATGTGCAGTTTGACGAGGCTACGGCTATGCTGGCGGGCGATGCGCTGCAGCCTCTGGCGTTTGAGCTGTTGGCCGAAATGCCCATCGCACCTGCCCTCGTCGTGCAGGCTACGCGCGCACTGGCCCAGGCCGCCGGTAGCCTGGGAATGGCGGGCGGGCAAGCTATCGATCTAGATAGTGTGGGCCGCTCGCTGTCGCGCGATGAGCTGCAAACCATGCACACGATGAAAACCGGCGCTATGCTGGCATGCAGTGTGGCATTGGGCGGCATTGTGGCTGGCGCCAGTTCGGCGACGCGCGAGGCGCTCGACGACTACGCCCATGCCATTGGCCTGGCGTTTCAGGTAGTCGATGATATTCTCGATGTGACTGCCGACACCGCCAGTCTGGGCAAGACCGCGGGCAAGGACGCCGCGGGCAACAAGCCCACTTATGTTTCTTTATTGGGGCTGGACAATGCCCGTGCGCTGGCCGAAGAGCTACGCGCTGCGGCCCATGCGGCACTGGTCCCGCTAGGGGATTCCGCCTCGATGTTGGGCCGTCTGGCCGACTACATCGTACTCAGAGATCGCTGAACCGAGCATGACGACAGAAATACTGGACCGTATCCACACCCCGGCGGACCTGCGCCAACTAGATCGCCGTGAACTCAAGGTTCTGGCGCAGGAGTTGCGCGGCTTTGTGCTGGAATCGGTATCCAAGACGGGCGGCCATTTGTCGTCGAACCTGGGTACCATCGAGCTGACATTGGCGCTGCATCGCGTTTTCGACACACCGCATGATCGCATCGTGTGGGATGTGGGCCATCAGTCTTATCCGCACAAGATCCTGACGGGCCGGCGCGCCGGCATGGCGCATCTGCGCCAGGCGGGCGGCATTTCAGGCTTTCCCAAACGCAGCGAGTCCGAATACGACGCGTTTGGCACGGCGCACTCGTCCACCTCGATTTCGGCCGCGCTGGGCATGGCGGTCGCCTCGCGCAACGCTGGCATCCAACGTCAGCATATCGCCGTGATCGGTGATGGGGCGATGTCGGCCGGGATGGCCTTTGAGGCAATGAACAACGCCGGCGTCACGCCGGATATCAATTTGCTGGTGGTGCTCAACGACAACGATATGTCGATCTCGCCGCCGGTGGGCGCGTTGAATCGCTATCTGGCGCGTCTGATGTCCGGACGCTTTTATGCGACCGCAAAAAATGTCGGGCGGGCAGTGTTGCAACATGTGCCGCCTGTGCTCGAGTTGGCACGCCGCTTCGAAGGGCATGCCAAGGGCATGGTCACACCGGCCACCTTGTTCGAAGAATTCGGCTTCAACTACGTCGGCCCCATTGACGGCCACGACCTGGATGCCCTCATTCCGACCTTGCAAAACCTCAAGGCCTTGCAAGGCCTGCAGTTCGTGCACGTGGTCACGCGCAAAGGGCAGGGGTAC
Organism: Bordetella muralis; assembly: GCF_965139205.1. GTDB lineage: Bacteria > Pseudomonadota > Gammaproteobacteria > Burkholderiales > Burkholderiaceae_B > Bordetella_A > Bordetella_A muralis. The sequence continues at coordinate 241,180 of NZ_CBCSIU010000005.1, read as the reverse complement.
AAGCTGGCCGAAGCCGATCCGGTGCTGTATCACGGCCCCGGAAAATTCGACCCGACCGTAGGCATCCAGCAGGGCAAGCCGTCGTCGCGCAAGACCTTTACTCAGGTGTTCGGGCAATGGCTCTGCGACATGGCCGAGAAAGACGAACGCCTGGTGGGAATCACGCCTGCGATGCGTGAGGGCAGTGGTTTGGTCGAGTTCGAGAAACGTTTTCCGCGCCGTTATTTCGACGTGGGCATCGCCGAGCAGCATGCGGTGACGTTTGGCGCAGGCCTGGCGTGTGAGGGTCAAAAGCCGGTGGTGGCGATTTATTCGACCTTTTTGCAGCGTGGTTACGATCAACTCGTGCACGATGTGGCGTTGCAGAACCTGGATGTGACCTTCGCGCTGGATCGCGCCGGTCTGGTCGGGGCCGACGGGGCGACGCATGCCGGCAATTACGATATTGCCTATCTGCGTTGCATTCCCAATATGGTGGTGGCGACGCCTTCTGACGAGAACGAGGCACGGCTGCTGCTGTCGACCTGTTACCAATATCCCGGCCCGGCGTCGGTGCGCTATCCCCGCGGCGCCGGATGCGGTGCCGAGATTACCTCCAGCCTGGATACGGTGCCGGTCGGTAAAGGCTTGGTCCGGCGCGAGGGCAAGGGCATTGCCATTCTGGCGTTCGGCACCCTGTTGCACGCCGCGCTGGCTGCCGCCGAGTCGCTCGATGCGACGGTGGCAGACATGCGTTTCGTCAAGCCTATCGATCGTGAACTGATCCTCGATCTGGCTGCGCGCCACGATGCGCTGGTCACGCTCGAAGAAGCTGCCATCATGGGCGGAGCAGGCAGTGCCGTGACAGAACTGCTCAACCAAGAGGGCGTGCAGGTGCCGGTCTTGCAATTGGGGTTGCCCGATCAGTTCATCGACCATGGCGATCAGGCGGCCTTGCTGGCTGGCGTCGGCTTGGACGCAACGGGCATCGAGAATGCCATCCGCGCCCGTTTTGTGCGGCAAGACGCCACTGCGGACGCCGTGCCGGCCTCGCAGTCATAACCTCCGGAATGGCCGCTTGGCGCCACATGCCGTGGTGCCTGTGCGCCGTCTCGGCGTAAACTCCGGGCTGCCAGTCGGGTGGGCTAACCTACTGGCAAGAGGGTTTTCCCGGCCCTAACGCCATGTTTTCGGTAATAATGGCCCCCTTGACATATTTCAGGGCAGTGGATTTTTCTTTTTTGCCCTGACAGGTAATCCTATGAATTCTCCGATCGATTCCGCCCTCGTGATGCCCGATGTCCAGAGCTCGGCTGATACGCGGCACATCCCGATTCAGCGCGTAGGCATCCGTGGCGTGCGCCATCCCATGCTGGTGGCGACGGCCGACGGCCCGCAGCCTACCGTGGCCAACTGGACCCTGACGGTGGCTCTGCCCGCCGAGGAAAAGGGCACGCATATGTCGCGTTTCGTGGCATTGTTGGAAAAATACCGCACCGTCCCGATGACGCCGGCGCTGTTCTCCGAAATGGCGCGCGACATGTTGCCCTTGTTGCATGCCGAACGTGGCGACATTACGGCAGCTTTCCCGTATTTCATCAACAAATCCGCTCCGGTATCGGGCGTGCAAAGCCTGCTCGATTACGAGGTGCAATGGATCGCGCGTGCTGCTGGTGATCAGGTCGAATTCGAGTTGGTCGTGCAGGTGCCTGTGACCAGCCTGTGCCCGTGTTCCAAGGCCATTTCCGAATACGGCGCGCACAACCAGCGCTCGCACGTAACGGTATCGGCCGTATTGAATGGCGACGTTGCGATGGATCGCATCATTCGCCTGGTCGAAGACGAAGGCTCCTGCGAGCTGTGGGGACTGCTCAAGCGGCCCGACGAGAAATACGTCACCGAGCGCGCCTACGACAATCCCAAATTCGTCGAAGACCTGGTCCGTGACGTGGCTGCGCGCGTGGCGGCCTATCCCGGTGTGGCGCGTTACCGCGTCGAGGCCGAAAACTTCGAATCCATTCACAACCATTCCGCTTACGCTGTTGTAGAAGGCTAAGCGCGCGAATGAGCGGCTCGTCCGCCTCTGGCTCGCCGCCTGTCGGCCAGCCTGCACAGGGGGCGGTAGCCGCAGCTCCGTCTCGCCTAGACTCGGTCGAGGCGGACCCTGCCGCGCGTGACTGGCCGCTGATCGCGCGGCTCGAAGGCTGGGAAACCGGATTGGCTCAGCGCTGGGCTGGCCACAGCCGTGTACGTACGGCTCTCTATGAGTTTTTCCGCTTCGGTGTCAAACAGGCCTGGGCTTGCCTGTTTGGCGGGTTGATGTGCGCTCTGCTGCTGGCCACGCATTGGTGGTATCCAACGGACGCTGCGCTGGCGCGCTATGATTTTCTGACCTTGGCGGCGCTAGGCATTCAGGCCGTGTTGTTGATGCTGCGCATGGAAACCTGGGCCGAGGCCCGGGTGATTTTGATGTTCCATGTGGTGGGCACGATCATGGAGCTGTTCAAAACCTCGGTGGGGTCCTGGATCTATCCAGAGGCCAGTGTCCTGCGCCTGGGCGGTGTGCCGCTCTTTACCGGTTTCATGTACGCCGCCGTCGGCAGCTATCTGGCGCGGGTCTGGCGCCTGTTTGATTTCCAGTTCACTTCTCATCCGCCGCTGGCAGCCACGCTGTTGTTGTCGGCGCTGATCTACGCCAATTTTTTCACGCATCATTACATCGTCGATCTGCGGGTCGTTCTGTTCGCGTTGACTGGCGTGCTGTTTGCGCGCACGTGGGTGTATTACCGTATCTGGCGGGTCCACCGGCGTATGCCTCTGCTGGTGGGTTTCGCACTGGTGGCATTGTTTATCTGGTTTGCCGAAAATATCGGTACCTTTGCGCGGGCCTGGAGTTATCCGAACCAACAGCATGGCTGGGATTGGGTGTCGCCTGCGAAGCTGGGGTCCTGGTTTCTGCTGATGATCATCAGCTACGTCATGGTGAGCATTGTCAACCGTCCTGTCCGCTACCGCTGTGGCGGGGGCGCAGGGCTGCATATTGCTTCATGACAAAAAATCGGCGATAATTAAAAGCTTTCTTGCTCGATTGCCCATGTTTTTTGGGTGGCGGGCTGCCCCTTGGCGGGGAACGGCGTGTTCAGCGTCGCTTTTCGTCAGGACATCCTCAAGGAGTTTTACCTATGCGTCACTACGAAGTAGTGTTCATCGTCCATCCGGACCAAAGCGAGCAAGTGCCCGCCATGGTCGAGCGCTACCAAGCGCTGGTTACTGGCCAAGGCGGCACCGTGCATCGCCTGGAAGACTGGGGCCGTCGCCAACTGGCTTACCCCATTCAAAAGCTCGTCAAGGCCCATTACGTCTGCATCAACATCGAGTGCGGCCAAGCCACGCTGGATGAGCTCGAGCACTCGTTCCGCTACAACGACGCTGTTCTGCGCCACCTGGTCATCAAGACCAAGAAAGCCCAGACCACGCCCTCGATCATGATGAAATCGGTCGAGCGTGAAGAGGCCCGCAAGGCCAGCGCCGAAGCCGCGGCTCCTGCTCAGGCTCAATAACCCGACGATACTGTTTTTTCACCACGATCTGGCGGATGAATACCCTGGAACTCAGCGCCCGCGTTCTCGAATGCGAGCCTTTGCGCCACACTCCCGCCGGCGTGCCAGCGCTGGAAATGCTGCTGGCCCACGAATCGGAAGTCATCGAGGCAGGCCATCCGCGCCGCGTCGAGCTCACGATTACCGCTGTGGCCTTGGGCGATCTGGCACAACTGCTGGCCGGCACCCCTCTGGGGACCGAGTTGCTGATACAGGGCTTTCTGGCCGCTGCTCGCAAAGACTCGGTAAAGGTCAAGCTGCATATGCAGCAGGTCCGTAAAGTCGGTGGTAGTGCAGGGCATGACCCGTTGGTGGCTTAACAGAAACATCGGATTCAGACATCAGATTTTGGGCAAGGCTAAACAACACCTGGCCCAGCTAGACTAAGAGGCACATCATGGCTTTCTTCGGAAAACGCAAAGAAAAACGTAAATTCACGCAGCAGAACCCGCTGTTCAAGCGTCGTAAGTTCTGCCGCTTCAGCGCCGCTGGCGTCGAAGAGATCGATTACAAAGATCTGGACACGCTGCGCGACTTCGTGCAAGAAAACGGCAAGATCATCCCGGCTCGTTTGACCGGCACCAAGGCTCACTACCAGCGCCAGCTGGACAGCGCCATCAAGCGTGCGCGCTTCCTGGCCCTGTTGCCTTACACCGACAACCACAACTAATCCGGGGCACTGAAATGCAAGTTATCCTGCTCGAAAAAGTCGTCAACCTCGGCAACCTGGGCGAAGTCGTCCGTGTTCGCGATGGTTACGCTCGTAACTTCCTGATCCCTCAGAAAAAGGCTCGTCGTGCTACCGACGCCGCCCTGAAGGAATTCGAAGCCCGCCGCGCCGAACTGGAAAAAGTCCAGGCTGAAAAGCTGGCTGCTGCCGAGGCTCTGGGTGCCCGCCTGAACGGCTACCAACTCAAGATCCAACAAAAGGCCGGCGTTGACGGTCGCTTGTTCGGTTCCGTGACCAACGGCGACGTGGCCGAAGGCCTGAAGAAAGCCGGCTTTGACGCCGTCGAAAAGGCTCAAGTCCGCTTGCCCAACGGTCCGTTGAAGGCCGTCGGCGAATACCCCATCCAAGTCGCGCTGCACGCGGATGTGTTGGTGGACGTGAACGTGCTGGTCGAAGGCGACATCTCCTAAGCACCACTCGGTTCACACCTGCAAAAAAGCCGGCGGTGCCGGCTTTTTTGTNGCCGGGCCGCCCCAAGNCAAAAAACGCCCCCTCGGGGGGGNGNCAGCAAGCCGAAGGCGCAGCGNGGGGGNTTTTTTTNTTGCCGGGCCGCCCCAAGNCAAAAAACGCCCCCTCGGGGGGCAGCAAGCCGAAGGCGCAGCGCGGGGGCTTTTTTTCTTGCCGGGCCGCCCCAAGACAAAGTGCGGCATAGGGCTCTCGATATTGTTTTGTTTGAGAATGGTAGCCTATGGTTTCAGCTGATCGATTACTCGATCTCATGCCCGTCCCATCTCTTTCGACCTATTCCGCGACGCCGGATCCGCATTGGCATACCTGTTGCGGCCTGTGTTCATTTATCTGAGTCCCTCTGAGCCGACCTTTGTCTAATCATCCTGCGACGTCCCCTCATCATCATGCCCCCGCTGGCCTGCAAGCCTGGCTGGACAGCGTCGACGCTGCGCGTGAGCCCTCTGTGCGTGAAGTCGAGATAGATGGCGTGGCGTGCGTGGTAAAGCGCCGCCGGGCGAGCGTGATGCAGGGCCTGAGCTATGGCCTGCGCTATCTGCGGGCGCTGGGTCTGGCAGTGGGCTGCAAAGTGTTTTTGGGCGAGTTTCCGAACCCCAGTGTGCTCTTGCGTAATGGCTTGGCTTACGAGGCCGAACGCCTGCGTCGATTGTCCGAGGCTGGATGCCGCGTCCCCGACGTGTGGATGGAGGCCCCCGGATTGTTGGTGCTGGAGCATGTCGGCGAGGATTTTGCCAATCTGATCCGGCATGCAGATCCTGAACAGCGCCGGCAATGGGTGCGTGATCTGGCCGTGGACCTGGCTCAGTTTCATGCGCAGGGACACTGGCATGGCGGTGCCCAGATTCGTAATGTGACATTGCGCGACGGCCTGCTATGGCGCATCGACTTCGAAGAAAACACCGGCGGGGCGTTGTCGCTGCCGCTCGCCCAGGCCTATGATCTGTACCAGTTATTGTCGTCTCTGCTCGGCTTGCGCAAGTTGGACGATGCAGACCCCGTAGGGCTTGGCAAACTGATGCTGGCTGCGTACTTCGCCGCCTATCCTGCCCCTGAGGTCCGTGCCCGTCTGAAACGCCTGGCGCGCGTCATTTGCGGCAGCACGGCCGTACTGCGTCCTGTGGCAGGACGTCTGCCGGGACGTGATATCCGGGGTTTTTTCCAGGTAGCGGACACGTTGCGTACCTTGTTCTAGCCGTACCGCTGGCGACTACGTGATTTCTCGCGAGAAATCCAGTCGTAAGTGACTTATTATTGACACTGTCTTTCGCCGCCGCCTCAGAGCAGTCGATCCTATCGGGTGTTGAAATACCGAGGATCATTCGGCTTCCCGCGATGCTTCGCCGCCCGCATTCTTGCCTTGCTTATGAATACTCCTGCCGATCCCCAATTAGATTATCTACGTGTCCCGCCACATTCGATCGAGGCCGAGCAGTCGGTCCTAGGTGGATTGTTGTTGGACAACACCACCTGGGATCGCATCGCCGATGTACTGGATGAACAGGATTTCTATCGCCATGATCATCGTCTGATTTGGCATCATGTTGCACGCCTGATTGGTCTGGCGCGGCCTGCCGACGTGATCACGGTCAACGAGTCCCTGGTCAGCGCGGGCAAGGCCGAGGACACCGGCGGCCTGGCCTACTTGAACGCTTTGGCCCACAACACGCCGTCAGCGGCCAACATCCGCCGCTATGCGGAAATCGTGCGCGAGCGCTCCATGCTGCGCAAGCTGGTGTCCATCGCTGACGAAATTTCTGCTGCGGCATTCAATCCGCAGGGCAAAGAGGCACGCCAGCTGCTGGACGAAGCCGAGTCCAAGGTCTTCAAGATCGCCCAGGAGGGGGAAAAGGGCTCTGCCGGGTTCCAGGAGATCCAGCCGCTGCTGACGCAGGTGGTGGAGCGCATCGACGAGTTGTACCACCGCGACTCGGATTCTGACGTGACGGGTGTGCCGACAGGTTTCGCCGATCTCGACAAAATGACTTCGGGCCTGCAGCCCGGCGATCTGGTGATCGTGGCGGGGCGCCCGTCGATGGGTAAAACCTCGTTCTCAATGAACATCGGCGAGCACGTCGCGATCGAGCAGGGGCTGCCTGTCGCCGTGTTCTCGATGGAAATGGGCGCGGTGCAATTGGCCATGCGTATGCTGGGTTCGGTGGGGATGCTCGATCAGCACCGTATGCGGACCGGGAAACTGGTCGCGGACGATTGGCCCCGCGTGACACATGCCGTGCAATTGATGCAGGACGCGCAGGTCTATATCGACGAGACCCCGGCGCTCAGCGCCATGGAAGTCCGGGCCCGTGCACGCCGCCTGGCGCGCCAGTGCGGGCAATTGGGCCTCATCATCATCGACTATATGCAGCTGATGGCAGGCAGCGGCGGGGAAAACCGTGCGACCGAAATTTCGGAAATCAGCCGCTCGCTTAAAGGTCTGGCGAAAGAGCTGGGTTGCCCCTTGATTGCGCTGTCGCAGTTGAACCGCAGTCTGGAACAGCGTCCCAACAAGCGTCCCGTGATGAGTGACTTGCGTGAATCGGGCGCTATCGAACAGGATGCTGACCTGATTCTGTTCATTTATCGCGACGAGGTTTACAACCCCGATTCGCCCGACAAAGGGACGGCCGAGATCATTATCGGCAAGCAGCGTAACGGCCCGATCGGTACCGTCCGCTTGACGTTCCAGGGGTCGAGCACGCGCTTCTTGAATTTCACTGGCGCGCAGAGCTATTGAGCGCTATCAGCGCGGCGGCAGATATCTGCCTCGCCGCGCTTTATCTCATGTTTCCGACTGTGGCCTGTCGTTCGATTGATGGTCGGGGTGGGCATGGGTGTCTTCGATCCCGAACACCGACGTGTAGACGGGATAAAAGCTGCAGTACAGCACGCCGCCGGCCGCGATATTGAAGGGAATCTGCAGCGTGCCGGCTATCTGTGGAGATAGTCCGATGCTGACCAGGATCCCCGCGCACAGGTCGATGAGCAGAAATGCCAGGATCCAGGTGATGCCATACACCACGAACGGCCATTTATTGCGCCAGCACGCCACGCCGGAAAAGAATAGCGCCTGACCCAAGCGCAAGCCGTGCCAGGCCACCAGCGCAGGCGCATGCCAGAATAGTGCCGCGATGATGACGTACAAGATGCCGAACAGTGTCAGCGGGACGGTCATGGCGCTGAGAAAGGGCGTCAAATTCTGCTCGATCGACGCGATGCGCAACCCTTCGGTCAACTCCGCCGAAAAAGGCAAAAAGGTAATCAAGCCCGCTGTAATGCTGAGCCCCGCATACACCGCGCCCATGATCAGCAGTTTTTTAAACACGCCGGGCCGCATCAGCGGCTGAGGCCACATCGAGGGCAGCATGATGCGGCCCGCCTCGATATGTTTGCACGCAGACAGTGTCATCAAGGTCACGACGGGCATCAGCGCGACAAAGAGCAGTGGGCCCACTGGCGGGGTAAAACTGGCAAACATCACCAGCAGACTGATAGCCAAGGCCCAGGTAAAGACCGCGAGCGGTTGCTTCATGAACAACTTCAGGCCGTCTCGTACCCATTGCCAGCCATAGGATGCGGGTAAGGATGCTGCTTGCATAAGTCTCGATTAGCGTTAGATGGATGTCCCCGCAGTCAGGCTTGGCCTGGACTATCCTCAACATGAGGGCGAGGACGTTCGGAATGGCCCAGATTTTCCCGGGCGCACGTTACATTCTATTATGCGGGCCTGTTCATTTAGGGCAAGGCGGGCAGCGCCTCGCGGTGGCGCGCTTGCAACACTCGTTCAAAATGGCGCGGATCGTGCGGCTTGAGTGTCTGGGCCGGGCGAGGCAGATAGTAGTCGTACAGGCGCGAGAGCCAGAAGCGCAGCGCGGCGGCGCGCAGCATGGTCGGCCAGGCCTGCCGCTCGGCGTCGGTGAAGGGGCGCACGTCGGCATAAGCCTGCAGCCATGCCTGTACCAGCTCGGGGATGAAACTGCCCGTCTCGCGCTCGATACACCAGTCATTGACGCTGACGGCCACGTCGAACAGCCAGGTATCGCAGCCCGCAAAGTAGAAATCGATGAAACCGCCCATGAGCGGGCTATCAAAAGTGCCCGCAAACAGGACGTTATCGCGAAACAGGTCGCAATGTGCCGGCCCGGCGGGCATGCTTTGCCACGCGGGGCTCTGGGCAGCCTGTTGCTGAGCCGACAATTCCTGGGTCAGCAACTGAGTTTGGGCCGGGTCCAGAAAAGGCAGGACTTTGGGGGCAGTCTCGACCCACCAGGCTAGACCGCGCAGATTGGGCTGCTGCAGGGGGAAATCCTGGGCGGCCAGATGCGCGCGGGCCAGGGTGGCGCCGGTCAACGCGCAATGAGCCGCACCCGGTGCGGGCTCATAGCCGCCGGGCAGGCGCGTGACGATGGAACACGGCTTGCCATGCAGTGTGGTCAGGCGGCTGCCGTCACGCAATGTCTGAGGCTGCGGCACGGGTACGCCGCGCGATGCCAGATGGTGCATCAGCTCGATGTAAAAGGGCAGCTGCGCCTGAGTCAGCACCTCGAATATCGTCAATACGTACTCGCCACGTGTCGTGACCAGAAAATAATTGGTGTTTTCGATGCCGGCGGTGATGCCGCGCAGCGACACCAGGTCGCCTAGGTCAAAATGCGCCAGCAAGGCTCGGGCGTCGTTATCGGAAACAGGGGTAAAAACGGCCATGGATCAGCGAGTAAGGGTGGACGTGGGGCAGCAGCCCGGCGGGGCGCTGCCTGGAGCGGCGCCACAATTTTAGTCTACGCGCCAACCGGGCCGCCGGGCGATGCGGCCGATTTTGGCGAACGCCGTAAAATACGGCATTCCTCTTGTGCGTTACGTAATGTTGAACCCCTCTGACTGGCGGCTCTGTGTCGCCCCCATGATCGATGTGACAGACCGGCACTGCCGTTATTTCCACCGGCTGCTGGCGCCGCGCGCGCGTCTCTATACCGAGATGATCACGACCGGCGCGCTGATGCACGGCAACGTCGAGCGTCATCTGGATTTTGACAAGGCCGAGCATCCCGTGGCCCTGCAGGTCGGGGGCAGCGAGCCCGACGCACTGGCGCAGGCGGCGCGGTTGGGGCGCCAATGGGGATACGACGAGATCAACCTGAATTGCGGTTGCCCGTCAGAGCGCGTGCAACGGGGCGCGTTCGGGGCGTGCCTGATGGCTGAGCCGGCCCTGGTTGCCGATTGCATCAAGGCGATGCAGGACGCGGTCGATATCCCGGTGACGGTAAAGCATCGTCTGGGTCTCGATTACGACGAGTCTTATGCCTTTGTACGGGATTTCGTGGGCAAGATTCACGACACCGGTTGTCGGGTATTTGTCGTGCACGCGCGCAATGCCGTGCTGAAGGGCCTGTCGCCGAAAGACAATCGCGAGATCCCTCCGTTGCGCTATGACGTCGCAAAGCAGCTCAAGGCGGATTTTCCCGACAGCATTTTTGTGCTCAATGGCGGCTTGGCGGATGCGGATCAGTCGGTAGCGGCTGCGAATGAGTTCGATGGCGTGATGTTGGGGCGCGCCGCCTGGCACACGCCGCGCGTGTTGTCCGAGGTGTCATTGCGGCTTTGGCCGTCCGGACGTTTGCCCACGGACGCACAAGTCGTTGACGCCATGGTGCGTTACGCGGCGGAGCAGGTGAGCCGTGGCGTGCCGCTGCGTGTGATGACGCGCCCTATGCTGGGATTGGTCAATGGCCAGTCGGGAGCGCGGCGCTGGCGGCGCATGTTGTCCGATCCGGCGCGTCTGGCGGGCAATGAACCAGGGTTGATTTACGAAGCGTGGCGCAGTCTGCAGAGCTCATCGCATGTGCCGGCCGCCGTCGCGATGCCGGCCGGCTAGGCGGATAGACCAGTGCTGATGGCGTAATCCGTTCACAGTATCAGGCGCACACAGCCTGGCTGCGTCAGCCCCGGGGGCTGTCTGCAATCAATTTTGATGACAGCCTGGTCCGTACAGGTTGCCTGTACGGACCGCATATGCCGCTCAGGCGGGCTCTGCAGAGGCGTTGTTGCCGTCAACGGGCCAATCGCGGATATAGGCCTTCAGCATGTTGTTTTCAAATTGCTGCGCGGCCACGATGGCCTGGGCCATGTCGTAGAACGAAATCACCCCCATCAGCATGGGGCCGTCCATCACGGGGATATAACGCGCATGCTTTTCCAGCATCAGGCGCTGGACCTCGTCGGCGCTGGTGTTGGGGGACACGCTGACCGGCGCGTCGTCCATGATGGCGCGGATAGTGGTCTTGCCCCATTCGCCGTCCGTGTGGTCATGCAGGTGGCGGATGATTTCGCGAAAGGTCAGCATGCCCGTCAGCATGCCGGACTCCATGATGACCAGCGAGCCGATGTCTTGCTCGCTCATGGTTTGGACGGCCAGGGCCACGGACATATCGGGCGAGGCCGTATAAAGCGTGTCGCCCTTTACTCGTAGGATTTCACTGACTTTCAACATGATGCTTCTCCTGGGGACTGTTGCCCCGATTTGTATTCTGGCTTGCGAGCGGCGGCACGGGCGCAGCCGCGTCCATAGGCGTATTGTGCGCCAGCTGAGAGAGTTCTTCCAGTGTGGGGGTGTCACGTCTGGCCAGGGCGGCCGCTGCGACGTCCAAAATGTGCGGATCGTCCTGCAGCCTGGGCTGTTGCCGATCGAGCAGAAAATGGTCAACCACGGGCGATAGCGGGATCTTGCGCGGATCGCAGGCCAGTATCCAGCGTTGTTCGGACGTGCGGGCGATGATGTCCAGCTGTTCGAGTTTTTCCAGGACGGCATTCAACTCGTCGTGGTGCAGATGCAGGCGCTTGGCCAAGGAGCTGGTGCTGCGGCCGGCGGGCCTGCGTCCCTGGGCAGCATGCAGTGAGCGCAGGACGGCCATGGCGTCGATGTACGGCGCACCGGGACTGCGGTTGATTTCCCAGCGGCCCAGACGGATCAACGGCACGCTGGCCGCCACGGTGGCGCCAAACAGCACCGCCAGCCACGACAGATAAATCCACAGCAGAAAAATCGGCAGTGTGGCAAACGCACCGTAAATCACCGTGTATGTTGGAAAACGTGTCAGATAGTACGCAAACGCGGCTTTCATGAGCTCGAGCACAATTGCCGTCCCGAAACCCCCTGCCATGGCGTCGCGCCAAAACACCTGGCGATTGGGTACCACCACAAACAAGGCCGCAAAGCCCAGCCCCGTCAGGATGACGGGGACAAACGAAATGATCAGGCTCAGGATTTCCGGCACATCGCGCACCAGGCCCATGGATTCGCGAGTCACGAAAGAGGTCGCCCACAGGCTGGCACCTGCCACTACCGGCCCCAGTGTCACGACGGCCCAGTACACCAGGGCGCGCTGCGGAATCGGGCGTTGACGCGTCACATGCCAGATATCGTTAAAAGTCTTGTCGATCGTCATGATGAGCAGGATCGACGTGACCACCAGAAAAGCCCCGCCAATCGCGGTGAGGCGCGTGGCCTGGAGGGCGAACTGATTCAGGTAGTTCATGATGTTGTCGGACACGGCCGGCGGCATCAAGCTGTGCGTGAGAAAATCCTCGAGCGCCAGCCGAAAATCCTGGAACACCGGAAAGGCCGTGAACAGCGACAGCACCACTGCCAACATGGGGACCAGCCCTAACACGGTGGTGAAAGTCAGACTGGACGCCACCTGCAGCAGCCGTTCCTCGTCAGCCCGTTGAGCGGCGAAACGGAACACTCGGCCGACACGCGTGATCCAGGGGGTACGCGTGCGCGTGACTGGGGGCGGCTCCGGCGCAGCGGTAGCGGGCTCGGCAGAGGGGCTCATCGGGCGATAATAGCAGTTTGGGCGTTTCTTTCCCGGCATCTTCCTGGCCTGCGTGCCGGGATGCTTGGGGCAGGTGTAGACGGCTTCGCACAGGATTGAGCCGGGACCTTACTTCTCGAGACCACTGATGAACGTTGAGTTGAATCCCAATCTGCGGCGTCTGGCGTCGGCAGCCTTGCTGGCCCTGATTGTCTTGTGCGTGGCATGGGAAACGGTGCTGGCGCCGATCCGGCCGGGCGGTTCGTGGCTGTTTCTCAAGGCGCTGCCATTGGCCTTTCCGTTGCGCGGCGTATTGCGGGGCAATCTCTATACCTATCAATGGGCGTCAATGCTGGTATTGCTGTATTTGATGGAGGGCGTCGTGCGGGCCATGTCCGACCCCGCGCCGATGTCGGCTGCCCTGGCAGGCCTGGAAATTGCGCTGTCGCTGGTGTTTTTCATCGCTGCTATCCTGTATGTACGGCCTGCCAAGCGCGCGGCACGTGCCCGGGCGCGTGCCGGTGTGCCGCGATGACGTACCTGCTCGGACCCGCGTGTCGCATCGCGGGCCACCCTTGATCCCGCTTCGCGCGTGGATCTCCGTCCACGGGCCGAGATACCACGGCAGCCTCTGCGATTCCTGACGATTCATTTTTCACTATGACCGATTCACCGACCTTGCTGCATCAACTGGACGACTTACGGCTGGACAATTCCTTTGCCGCGCTGCCGCCTGCGTTTTACACACGGCTGGCGGCGCAGCCGTTGACTGCGCCCAGGCTGTTGCATGCTAACGAGCAGGCCGCTGAGTTGATCGGCCTGGCACCCGAGGCCCTGCAATCCGAGACGTTTCTGCGTGTCTGTTCAGGCCAGCAGCCTCTGCCGGGCGGCGACACGCTGGCTGCCGTATATAGCGGTCATCAATTCGGCGTATGGGCCGGGCAATTGGGCGATGGCCGTGCGCATCTGCTGGGCGAAGTGGCAGGACCCCACGGCAATTGGGAATTACAGCTGAAAGGCGCCGGGATGACGCCATATTCCCGCATGGGCGACGGACGGGCCGTGCTGCGTTCGTCCGTGCGCGAATATCTGGCCAGCGAGGCCATGCACGGCCTGGGAATCCCTACCACGCGCGCCTTGGCGCTGGTCGTCTCTGATGATCCCGTCAGACGCGAAACGATGGAAACGGCGGCGATCGTCACCCGCATGTCTCCCAGTTTTGTTCGATTCGGGTCGTTTGAGCACTGGTCCTCGCGTCGCCAGCCGGATGAGTTGCGGGTGTTGACCGACTATGTCATTGACAAGTTTTATCCCCCTTGCCGTGACGCCGAAACGGGCGGCGCATCGGGGGCTGACGGTGCGATATTGCGTCTGCTGGCCGAAGTGACCCGCCGCACGGCATTGCTCATGGCGGACTGGCAGGCCGTAGGCTTTTGCCATGGGGTGATGAACACCGACAACATGTCCATTCTGGGTCTGACGCTGGATTATGGCCCGTATGGATTCATGGACACTTTCAGACTGGATCACGTCTGCAACCATTCAGACACCGAAGGCCGCTATTCCTGGAACCGGCAACCCTCGGTGGCGCTGTGGAATCTCTATCGTCTGGCGGGCAGCTTGCATACCCTGGTGGCCGACGTCGAGGCATTGCGTGGGGTGTTGGATGGCTACGAGGCGATTTTTATCCAGGCCTTTCATCAACGCATGGCCGCGAAACTCGGGCTCTATCGCTGGCAGGCAGACGACGAGGCGCTCCTGGATGCGCTGCTCAAGCTCATGCACGATCAACGAGCCGATTTCACCCTGACATTCCGTCGCTTGGCCGACGCCGTTCGGGGCCGCCCGCAGGGTTTTCAGGATCTCTTCATTGACCGTGAGGCGGCCCGCGCGTGGTACGAGCGCTTGGCGGCACGCCATGTGCAGGATCCCATTGACCGAGATAACGCATCTGGCGGCTCAACGGGCCAGACAACTCGCGAGTCAACCCCTGAGGCCGCTCCCTCGATCGGGGCGAGCCAGCCGGATGCTGCGGCCCAGGCACGGGCCCAGGCGATGGACGCCGTCAACCCGCTCTATGTGCTGCGCAATCACTTGGCCGAGCAGGCGATCCGTGCGGCGAAAACCGGCGACGCCGGCGAAATTGATACCTTGCTGCACTTGCTGCGCGACCCCTATACCGAGAAAGCCGGCTACGAAGCCTACGCGGGACTGCCACCGGATTGGGCGGGGGGAATCGAAGTCAGTTGCTCGTCATAAACGCGTCTTTTGCATCGTCCCGCGCAGGCAGCCGCCCGTCAATGTCATAATCAGGCCTGCCTTCTAATGCTTTTCTGATTCCTTAACGTCCATGTCCGGCAATACTCTCGGTACTCTTTTCTGCGTCACAAATTTTGGCGAATCCCATGGCCCCGCCATCGGCTGTGTGGTGGATGGTTGCCCGCCGGGCCTGGCGCTGGAGGCTGCCGATATCCAGGCCGAACTGGATCGCCGCCGTCCGGGCACCTCGCGCCACGTGACACAGCGCCAGGAGGCCGACCAGGTCGAGATTCTGTCCGGGGTGTACCAGGGCGTGACGACCGGCACGCCCATCGCGCTGCTGATTCGCAATACCGATGCGCGCAGCAAGGACTATTCCAATATTGCCGATACCTTTCGCCCCGGGCATGCCGATTTCACCTATACCCACAAATACGGCCTGCGCGATCCGCGTGGCGGTGGGCGTTCCTCCGCGCGTCTGACGGCGCCTACCGTCGCCGCCGGAGCGATTGCCAAAAAATGGCTGGCCGAGCAGTACGGTATTCGTGTGCGCGGTTACATGAGCCAGTTGGGGCCCATTCCGATTCCATTCGTGTCCTGGGACGAGGTGCCCAACAATGCCTTTTACGCGCCGAATGCCGGCATTGTGCCCGAGCTCGAAGCCTATATGGATCAGCTGCGCCGCGATGGGGATTCGATCGGCGCACGTGTCGAGGTCGTCGCGGAAAACGTACCGGTCGGCTGGGGAGAACCCATTTACGACCGTCTGGACGCCGATATCGCGCACGTCATGATGGGCCTGAATGCCGTCAAAGGCGTGTCGATCGGGGCGGGTTTTGGTTCTATTACGCAGCGTGGTTCCGAACATGGCGACGAGATAACGCCCGAGGGTTTTATCGGCAACAACGCGGGCGGTGTGCTGGGGGGGATTTCCACCGGGCAGCCGGTGACGGTATCTCTGGCGATCAAGCCGACCTCGAGCATTCGCGTCGAGCGCCACTCGATCAATAGCGAGGGCGAACCCATCATGGTGCAAACGCTGGGCCGCCACGATCCTTGCGTCGGCATCCGTGCCACGCCTATTGTCGAGGCGATGTTGGCGCTGGTGCTGATGGACCATGCTTTGCGCCATCGGGCGCAATGCGGCTGATGGCACAAAGGCCATGCAGCGGTGATGCTGATACGTCTGTCCTGCACCTCTGGTCCGGGACGATAGATCGGTCGCCTTCGCGGCGCGTTGCGTTGGTCCGACAACATTGATGAGGAGGAGCACACATGAACACAGGATTTCGAACGGTGTGGCGCAAGCTGCTCGGAGCCATCGCCGTGGCGGGCACCATGGCCGTGACCGGTTGCGCCAGCGTGCAGACCACACAATCCGGCACAGTGGGCGTTGAACGCACACAGTACATGTCCAGCATGGTGCCGGAAAAAGAGCTCGAGCAAGAAGCCAACCAGCAGTATTCCGACCTCATCCAGCAGGCCAAGGCTCAGGGCGCGTTGGATCGCAATGCCGACCAGGTATCGCGAGTGCGTGCAATTTCCAAACGGTTGATTGCACAGGTAGGGGCGTTCCGACCCGATGCGGCCAATTGGGCTTGGGAAGTGCACGTCTTGTCTTCTGACGAGGTCAACGCATGGTGCATGCCGGGTGGAAAAATAGCCGTCTATACCGGACTGTTGACGCAAATCAAGCCCACTGATGCTGAGCTGGCAGCCGTCATGGGGCATGAAATTGCGCACGCTTTGCGAGAACACGCACGCGAGCGTATGTCGCAGCAGATGGTCACCAACGTTGGCCTGTCTGTGCTGTCGATTGCCACCGGCGTATCGACGGATCTGGGCAGCAAGCTTACCGACGTCATGTTTACCCTGCCCAACAGCCGGACTCACGAGAGCGAGGCCGACATGATGGGTGTAGAGCTCGCTGCGCGGGCCGGATATGATCCCCGTGCCGCGGTGACGCTATGGCAAAAAATGGGGGCCGCCAGCAATGGCGCACCGCCAGAATTCCTGTCCACGCACCCCTCTGCGGCGACGCGCATCAGCGAATTGCAGGCTGCGTCGGAACGGGTGATGCCGCTATACGAGCAGGCCAAGGGCAAAAAGTAGCGGTGCGATGACGAGTGCGTCACGCAGGTACCCCCGACTTACGGCCTCGGATCCTTGGCTATTGATAAAAAACCGCCCCTTTTGATGGGGCGGTTTTGTCTGGGACGGCAGCTTTTCCTCTATCGTCGCGTGGGAAAGGGTGGTGCTTCCAATACTAGGATAAATGCTGCCGTTGTACTAGGTTGAGAGCATGGGCATAATGAGACATCGATTCTGATGTCCCTACCGGCCCAGCCGGATATTCCGCGAGTCTATTCATGGCCCAAACCCTCTACGACAAACTCTGGAACGCGCACGTCGTGAACCAGGAATCCGACGGCACCTGTTTGCTCTACATTGACCGGCACCTGTTGCATGAGGTGACCAGTCCGCAGGCCTTCGAAGGCCTGACCATCGCTGGCCGCAAGCCCTGGCGCATCAGTGCCAACCTGGCAGTGGCCGATCACAACGTGCCCACGATCAACCGCAATCGCGGCATCGACGATCCGATTTCGAAACTGCAGGTCGACACGCTGGATGCCAACTGCGACAAATACGGGATCACCGAATTCCGCATGGCCGATCTGCGCCAAGGCATCGTGCACGTCATCGGGCCGGAGCAGGGCGCGACGCTGCCGGGCATGACAGTGGTGTGCGGCGACTCGCACACCAGCACGCACGGCGCCATGGGGGCATTGGCCTTCGGTATCGGCACCTCCGAGGTCGAGCACGTGCTCGCCACGCAGACGCTGCTGATGAAAAAGAACAAGAGCATGCTGATCAAGGTCGAGGGCGAGTTGCCCTTCGGCTGTACGGCCAAGGATGTCGTGCTGCATATCATCGGCATCATCGGCACGGCAGGCGGCACCGGCCACGCGATCGAATTCGCCGGCAGCACCATTCGTGGCTTGTCCATGGAAGGCCGCATGACGGTCTGCAACATGGCCATCGAGGCCGGTGCACGTTCCGGCATGGTCGCCGTTGATGACAAGACCATCGAGTATTTCCGTGGCCGTCCGTTCTCGCCCACGGGCGTGTTGTGGGATCAGGCGGTTGCCTACTGGCGCACCTTGCATAGCGACGCGGGCGCCAAGTTCGACCGCGTCGTCGAGGTCAATGCGAAAGACATCAAGCCGCAAGTCACCTGGGGCACCTCGCCCGAGATGGTCTTGTCGGTGGATTCCCGTGTACCCGATCCCGATCGCGAAAAAGACGATGTACGCCGCAGCGGCATGGAGCGTGCCTTGCAATACATGGGCCTCAAGCCCAACACTCCGTTGACCGACATCCGCGTGGATCGCGTGTTCATCGGATCGTGCACGAACTCTCGCATCGAAGACCTGCGCGAGGCCGCCGCCGTCGCCCGTGGCAAACACGTGGCCTCCAATGTCAAGCAAGCCATGGTGGTGCCGGGCTCGGGCCTGGTCAAACAGCAAGCCGAACGCGAAGGCCTGGACAAGATCTTTATCGAGGCCGGTTTCGAATGGCGTGAACCGGGCTGCTCGATGTGCCTGGCGATGAACGCCGACCGCCTCGAGCCCGAAGAGCGCTGCGCATCGACCTCGAACCGCAACTTCGAGGGCCGCCAAGGGCAGGGTGGCCGCACCCATCTGGTCAGCCCTGCGATGGCAGCAGCTGCTGCTGTAGCCGGCCATTTCGTCGACGTCCGCAACTTCCGCTAAGAGCTCAGACATCATGCAAGCATTTACCACTCACGAAGGCCTGGTGGCCCCGCTCGATCGCGAGAACGTCGACACCGACCTCATCATCCCGAAGCAATTCCTGAAGTCCATCAAGCGCACCGGCTTTGGTCCGAACCTGTTCGACGAACTGCGTTACCTGGATCACGGCGAGCCCGGCATGGACAACAGCAAGCGTCCGTTGAATCCGGATTTCGTGCTGAACCAGCCGCGCTACCGGGGCGCTTCGGTATTGTTGGCGCGCAAAAATTTCGGCTGCGGCTCCAGCCGTGAGCACGCACCGTGGGCGCTGACGCAGTTCGGTTTTCGCGCCATCATCGCGCCGTCCTACGCCGATATCTTCTTTAACAACAGCTTCAAGAATGGCCTCTTGCCTATCGTGCTGTCCGAACTGGAAGTTGCGCGTTTGTTCGATGAGGTCAAGGCATTCCCCGGCTACAAGCTGCGCATCGATCTCGAACGCCAGGTCGTGATCGCGGCGGACAACCGCGAAATGTCGTTCGATATCGAGCCGTTCCGCAAATACTGTTTGATCAATGGTTTCGATGACATCGGCCTGACCTTGCGTCAGTCCGACAAGATCCGTGCGTTCGAGGCAGAACGCCTGGCCCGTTATCCCTGGCTGGAAAGCCGCCCCATTGCTTAAGCCTTGAGGCTCAGTTTCACCACATATAGGTTTTTTTCATGACACATAACATTGCAGTGCTGCCGGGTGATGGCATTGGTCCAGAGATTGTCGAGCAGGCTGTGCGCGTACTGAGTGCACTGAATTTGCCGCTCGATATTCAACAAGCCCCCGTGGGCGGCGCCGCCTATGACCAATTCGAGCATCCGCTGCCGCCAGCGACACTGGAGCTCGCGCGCAAATCGCATGCCGTGTTGTTCGGTGCCGTAGGCGACTGGAAATACGACAGCCTGCCGCGTGAATTCCGTCCCGAGCAAGCCATCCTGGGCCTGCGCAAGGCGCTCGGCCTGTTTGCGAATCTGCGTCCTGCGATCCTGTATCCCGAGCTGGCCAGCGCCTCCTCGCTCAAGCCCGAGATCGTGTCGGGCCTGGATATCCTGATCATTCGCGAACTGACCGGTGATATTTACTTCGGCACTCCGCGCGGTGTGCGTACTGCCGAAGACGGTGTTTTCGCCGGCGAACGCGAGGGTTTTGACACCATGCGCTACGCCGATTCCGAAGTGCGCCGTATCGCGCGCATCGGTTTCGAATCGGCTCGCAAACGCGGCAAGAAACTGTGCAGCGTGGACAAGGCCAACGTGCTGGAAACCTCGCAGTTCTGGCGCGACATCGTCATCGAAGTCGCACGCGACTATCCCGATGTCGAACTCTCGCACATGTACGTCGACAACGCCGCGATGCAACTGGTACGCAACCCGCGCCAGTTCGACGTTATCGTGACCGGCAACCTGTTCGGTGACATCCTGTCGGACGAGGCCGCCATGTTGACGGGCTCGATCGGCATGCTGCCCTCGGCTGCGTTGAATGAGTCGGGGCAGGGCCTGTACGAGCCCAGCCACGGCTCGGCGCCGGACATCGCGGGCCAAGGCATTGCCAATCCCCTGGCGACGATTCTGTCGGCTGCCATGTTGCTGCGTTATTCGCTGAACCAGAACGCCCAAGCGGATCGTATCGAAGCCGCCGTGCGCAAGGTGTTGGCCGATGGCCTGCGCACCGCCGATATTTACGAAGCAGGCACCACCAAAGTGTCTACCTCGCAAATGGGCGATGCCGTGGTGAAAGCACTGGGTTGATTATTTCCCGCTTGATTGAATCGCCCCTGGCATGATGTCGTGCCGGGGGCGGTGCATTATTATACGCAGCGCAGCGGGGTCGAGATTTCTCGCGCGCATTGCATGCTGCTGCCGTCTCGGTGGTGCTTTCACAACGCCAATAGGGGCCATGGTTTGTCCCTAATATCATCGCAGTGCAACATAGTCCCGCTTATTCTGATAAATTGTCGGGATCGTTAGCTTTTTTTCTTATTTATCAACCTCAAGAGCATTGAACATGACGCAAGCAGTAGGCCTGGTCGGCTGGCGCGGCATGGTCGGTTCCGTTCTCATGCAGCGCATGCGTGACGAAAACGACTTCGCCCTGATCGATCCCGTATTCTTTTCCACCAGCAACGCTGGCGGTGCCGCGCCCACGTGGGCTGAGGGCGCTGGTCCGTTGCAGAATGCCTACGACATCGATGCTCTGAAAAAACTGCCGATTATCGTGACCGCCCAGGGCGGTGATTACACGACCGAGGTCTATCCCAAGCTGCGCGGCGCGGGCTGGAATGGTATCTGGATCGATGCCGCCAGCACCCTGCGCATGAAAGACGACGCCATCATCGTGCTCGATCCGGTCAACCGTCCGGTAATCGACGCGGCGCTCAAGCGCGGCGTGCGTAATTTCGTCGGTGGCAACTGCACCGTCAGCTGCATGCTGATGGGTCTGGCCGGCCTGTTCAACAACGACCTGGTGGAATGGATGACCTCCATGACCTACCAGGCCGCATCGGGCGGCGGCGCGCAGCACATGCGCGAACTGCTGACGCAATTCGGTTTGCTGAACCAGGCTGTGAAGCCTCTGCTGGACGATCCGGCTTCGGCCATTCTCGAAATCGATCGTGGCGTGTTGACCGCGCAACAAGACCCGGCTCTGCCGCAAGAGCACTTCGGCGTGCCGCTGGGCGGCAACCTGATCCCCTGGATCGACAAGGACCTCGGTAACGGCATGTCGCGCGAGGAATGGAAAGCCGAAGCCGAGACCAACAAGATCCTGGGCCGCGGCGAGGCTTTTGGTACGCCCGCCACGCCGATCGACGGCCTGTGCGTGCGTATTGGCGCCATGCGTTGCCACAGCCAGGCACTGACCATCAAACTCAAGCGTGATGTGCCGCTGGATGAAATCGAAGGCCTGATTGCCGAAGGCACCCAATGGGCCAAGGTCATCCCCAACACCAAGGAAGACACCGTGCGTGCGCTCACGCCGGTGGCGGTGACGGGAACCCTGGATATCCCGGTTGGCCGTTTGCGCAAGCTGTCCATGGGTTCCCAGTACCTGGGTGCGTTCACGGTAGGCGACCAATTGTTGTGGGGTGCGGCCGAGCCGTTGCGCCGCATGTTGCGCATCGCATTGTCCGAGGCCTGAACGTCATAGGCAACGGCGCCGGCTGCTTGGGCGGCAGCGCCGTTGCGCATTCAGGCTGGCCCGGTTTTGGCCGGGCCAGGTAAAGGCACCTGCGGGTGCCTTTCTGCTATTTTGTCCTTGCCGCAGCCTTGATGGCAGGTTTGTGAATCAAGGTCGATCTATTACACTTTCGCCCAGCATTGGCCGGTAACCCGATTCGTCCAGCAGGATTTCCCAATATGACATTGCGTTCACGTCGTTTTTCGCCGACCCACCGTATCAAAGCTTCGCAATGGGCCATCGCGCTTGCATTCGGTGTCTCGATGGGCGGGGCGGTGCATGCCGCGACTGTGGGGCATTCGCGTGTGGTTTCCGCGCCGGGGGCGCCTTTGCAAGTCGTGGTGCCGCTCGAGAATATTACGGCCGAGGAGCTGGCCTCACTCAAGGTATCGCTGGCCGATGCCGCCGCGTGGCAACGCGCCGGGATGCAGCCTCCTGTGCCCCTGAATACCGCGCGTGTGAGTGTTCAGGATGGCCCGCAGGCCTCAGGCAAAAATATCCGTATTGAGTCCTCGCAGCCCCTGACGACATCGGCTGTGGATCTGTTGCTCGATTTGCAATCCAGCTCGGGCCATCGCCAGGTCCAGGTCACCATTCTGGTGCCGCAGCGTGCGGCCGCTGCGCCGGTTCAGTCGGCGCGTATTGGGTCCGTCAGCGCAGACCGTGCGGCGCCTGCCTCGGCAGAGACGGTGCGTGCGGGCGACAACCTGTTCCGCATTGCCCGTCGTAATGACGTGTCGGACGCCAGTGTCTATCAGATGCTGGTAGCCATATGGCGCGCCAATCCGCAGGCATTTATCCAGAACAATATGAACCTGGTGCGCGCGGGAGAAACGCTGACGATTCCCGACGCTGCCACGGTACGTGCGATTGATCCCGCCGAGGCGCGTCGCATCTATGTCGAACAGGCTGAAGCGTTTGCACGTTATCGGGGCCGCGCTGGCGCAGCCGTCGCGGGTGCGGCTGCGGTTGGCGAGGGCGTCAATGCCGGTGGTGGTCATGTGAGCGCGGCGTCGCCATCGGGCGGCAGCGCGGGTGCGAGCTCGCAAGACCGTTTGCGTCTCAGTTCTGCGGATGCGGCGGGCGCCCAGGCCGATGCACAAGCGGATGCACGTACGTCCGAACAACATGCTTTGCAGGATGCACAGCAGCGCGTTGAGACCCTGCAAGGTAACGTCGAGGCCCTGAACCAGGCCGCGGCTGGCGGTACGGCGGGGAGTGCAGCCAACCAGAATGACGCGGCAGGCACTGGCGCCGCCGGCGCTGACGGTACCTCGGGCAGTGGCGCGACGGGCGCAGGCGCGGGGGCTGCCGGCAGTGGTGCGGCAGGTGCAGGAACGGCTGTTGGCGGCAGCGGTGCTGCGGGCGCCGGAACAGGTACCACGGGTGGCGCAGCCGCGGGCGCAGGAACAGACGCTGCAGGTGCCGGAACGGCCGCAGGCGCAAATACAGGCGCTGCCGGCGGCCCCGATGGTGCGGCGGCTGGATCCAGTGGCGCAGGCGCAGCAGGTGCCGGTACATCAGGCTCGAACGCAACGGGCGCGCCCAACATCGCCGGAACCGAAGCCGCCGCTCAGGATCTCGCTGCTGCTTCGGGCACCAATACCGGGGGGGCCACATCCACCACAGGCAATTGGCTGACCGACAATCTCTTGGTGGTCGTGACCGCCATACTGGCATTGATCGTATTGATCATCGCGTGGCTGCTACGCCGTGCCGGTGCTCGCCGTGCAGATGAAAACGAGGACGAAGACGCGTCCTATGGCGGAGAACCCGTTCTGGACACCACCTTGCTCACTCGCAAGCTGGACGGCATCGATCTGGATCTGAATAAACCTCCCACCGACGAGCCGCCCGCTCGCGGACCGCGCGTCTGACACTCATGGCGCGTATGGCATTGGGGCTGGCTTATGACGGCTCCCCCTGGCAAGGCTGGCAGACACAACCTCATCGTCAAACGGTGCAAGATACGCTGGAAGCGGCGCTGGGCCGTTTCAGCGGGATCGATGGCATCGTACCCACGATTTGCGCGGGCCGTACAGATACAGGCGTGCATGCAGCCATGCAAGTCGTGCATCTGGATACGCCGCTCACGCGCCGCGACGAATCCTGGGTGCGCGGCGTCAACGCCTTTCTGCCGCCCAGCATTGCCGTCCAGTGGGCGCAATCGGTCCCTGATGATTTTCACGCGCGCTTTTCGGCACGCTCGCGCACCTACATCTATTTGCTATGGCGCGGCCGCGTGCGGCCGCCGCTGTGGGCCGCGCGGGCAGGCTGGTGTTTTCAGCCGTTGGATGTGGACGCAATGAGGCAAGCGTCTTCGACGCTGCTCGGCGAACACGATTTTTCCAGCTTCCGCTCCTCGCAGTGTCAGGCTCGCCATCCCGTGCGCACGCTGCATCAACTCGACATCCAGGAGCGCGGTCCTTTTCTTGTATTCACATTGCGCGCGAATGCTTTTTTGCATCACATGGTGCGCAATCTGATCGGAGCATTGCTGCAAATCGGACAAGGCCGCGAATCCGTTTCCTGGATGCCTGCGCTGTTGGCGGCGCGAGACCGCCGTTTGGCCGCACCTACCTTTTCTCCTGATGGACTTTACCTGTCCGCGATCGAATACCCTCCTGAATTCCAGCTGAAAGAATTGGACGGTGGCGCGCATTTATTGTCGCCTTTTACCTCTGCTTAGGGTTATCAGCAGGGGGGCAGCGATCAATTGTCACTATATGATTGCGGACGCAAAAGGCCGACGTTTGCTGCGATGCGGCGACGTTCTGACAAGGCCCCAGCATTACACACAAACAACGGCAGCCCTTACATGAGCTGCCACAATGCGCGGCAGCTCCACACGAGCGGCCTGCGTTTGCAGCGTTGTCCAATCAGGAGACTCCCTTCATGCAACGTCGTTCGTTCCTCAAAAAGGCCACGTTAGGTGCCGCCGCTGGCGGTGCAGCGCTCGCCGCACCCGTTCTCGCACAAGAATCCCCCACACTCAATTGGCGCCTGGCGTCCAGTTTTCCCCGTAGCGCCGACGCGATCTTCAGCGGCGGTGAGAATCTGGCCAAGTACGTTGCCGAGGCAACGGACGGCAAATTCAATATTCGAGCCTTTCCCGCCGGCGAAATCGTGCCGGCGCTGCAGGTGCTCGACGCTGTGCAGAACAACACCATCGAATGCGGCCACACGGCGTCGTACTACTACTACGGCAAAGACCCCGCGCTGTGTTTTGACGGCGCCGTGCCTTTCGGCCTGAATACGCGCCAAATGAACGCGTGGATGCGCCATGGCAATGGCCTGAAGCTCACGCGCGAGCTCTTTCAAAAGTACAACATCGTGAATTTCCCATGCGGCTACACCGGCACCCAGATGGGCGGCTGGTTCCGCAACGAAATCAAAACGGTCGATGACCTCAAGGGGCTGAAATTCCGCGCCAGCGCATTTGCCGGCGCCGTGTTGTCCCGCTTGGGCGTGGTGCCGCAGCAGATTGCGGGCGGCGACATCTATCCGTCATTGGAAAAAGGCACGATCGACGCCGCCGAATGGATCGGCCCGTACGACGACGAAAAGCTCGGTTTCCACAAGGTCGCCAAAAACTATTATTTCCCGGGTTGGTGGGAAGGCACGCTGCAGGTTTCGTTGTATGTGAACCAAGAGGTCTACAACAAGCTGCCCAAACATTATCAGGCCGTCTTGGCGCAGGCTGCCGCGGCTGCCACCAACGACATGATCGCCACCTACGATGCCGAAAACCCGGCTGCGCTGCGCCGCCTGGTCTCGCAGGGCGCCCAGCTCAAGGCTTTCCCCAAGCCGGTCATGGAGGCCTGCTACGCCGAGGCCGTCAAGGTTTACGAAGAGTTGTCCGCCAAGGACCCCACCTTCAAAAAGATCTACGACGACATGGTGGCGTTCCGTGACAACGAGATCCCGTGGTTCCGCGTGGCCGAGGGCAGCTTCGATGGCTTTATGGGGACCATTGGCCGGGGTAAGTAACTCGGCCCTCCAGGGCTGGGCGGCAGGGGAACGAGCGTAACGTTATAAAATCTCAGGTTTCCGCTCGTTTTCGTGTCCGCCAAAAGCTGGGGCGACAGGAGTGGCGCATTGCCGAAGTCTGTCGCCCGGCCACCCCGGGCGAGGCCCCGCATGCTCGTGCGCTATGCCGTATTTGGCTAGTTGCGACCTTCTATCTAGCTCATTATTCCCATCATGAAAGCATTACTCGCTTTATCGCGCGCCATCGACGCGCTGAATGTGCGGGTTGGAAAAGCCGTGACATGGGTCACCCTGTTGGTGGTGCTGGTCAGTGCCGGCAATGCGGTGGTCCGCAAGGTATTCGGAACCAGTTCGAATGCCTGGCTGGAACTGCAGTGGTACATGTTTGGTGCCATGTTCCTGCTGACCGCCGGCTACACCCTGCTCAAGAACGAACACGTCCGGGTGGACATCCTGTCCTCCCAGCTTTCCAAGCGTACGCAGATTTACATCGAGATTTTCGGGGTGCTGTTTTTCCTGCTCCCTATGGCAATCTTGATCATGTACCTGTCTTGGCCGATGTTCATGGATTCGTATATTTCCAACGAACAGTCGTCCAACTCCGGCGGTTTGGTCCGCTGGCCGGTCAAACTGTTGATCCCGATTGGCTTCGCGCTGCTCGTTCTCGCGGGGATATCGCGCTTGATCAAATGCGTAGGCTACTTGCGCGGCCAGGCGCCGGATCCGCTGGCGCGCGCCGAAGGCAAGAGCGCCGAAGAGCAATTGGCAGCTGAGATCGCCCGCGAAGCGCAAGATCGCGAAGCGGCGGCCCTGCAACAACAGAACAAGGGCCAATGATCATGGAGTTTTTCATCGCAAATATGGCGCCGATCATGTTCGGCACCTTGGTGGTGTTCTTGCTGCTGGGCTTTCCGGTGGCATTTGCATTGGCCGCGAACGGCATTCTGTACGGCTTGATCGGTATGGAATTGAACCTGTTCAGCGCGTCGCTGTTTCAGGCCTTGCCTCAGCGGGTGTTCGGTATTGTGTCCAACGATACCTTGCTGGCGGTGCCGTTCTTTACGCTGATGGGGTTGGTGCTCGAACGATCGGGGATGGCGGAAGACTTGCTCGAGACCATCGGTCAGGTGTTCGGGCCGCTGCGTGGCGGCTTGGCGATTGCCGTGGTGCTGGTGGGGGCGATGCTGGCCGCGACAACCGGCGTGGTGTCCGCCTCGGTCATTTCGATGGGCTTGATCTCGCTGCCCATCATGCTGCGTTACGGTTATGACAGGCGCCTGGCCTCTGGCGTTATCGCGGCATCCGGCACGCTGTCACAGATCGTTCCGCCGTCGCTGGTGCTGATCATTCTGGCTGACCAGTTGGGCCGTTCGATCGGAGACATGTACCGTGCCGCGATGGTGCCGGGGTTTCTGCTGGCGGGCTCCTATATCGCCTACATCGTATTGATGTCTTTCATCAAGCCGTCTTCGGCTCCTGCTTTGCCCGAAGAAGCGCGCACCTTTCGTGAGCCGAATGGCTCCCGCGGCGGACGTTCGTTATTGGTGCTGATGTTGATTTCGGCCGTGTCGGCGTATTTGCTGACGCAATGGCTGGAAAAAGACGCTGCACCGGTTGATGAGAAAGTCGTTCTCAGCCTGCTGCTGTGGGGCCTGACCGCCTTCATCATCGCCATGGTCAACAAGGTGTTCCGCCTGAAAATGCTTTCCGCATTGGCCGAGCGCGTCACCTTCGTGATGATCCCGCCGCTGTTCCTGATTTTCCTCGTGCTCGGGACGATCTTCATCGGTATCGCGACGCCCACAGAGGGTGGTGCCATGGGTGCTGTGGGTGCCATCGTCATGGCGTTGATCCGCGGACGGCTGACCCTGGATCTGTTGCGCCAAGCCATGGATACGACCACCAAGCTGTCCTGCTTCGTGGTGTTCATCCTGGTGGGCTCGACGGTATTCGGCTTGACCTTCCGGGGCGTCAGCGGTGACTTGTGGGTCGAGCATCTGCTGATCGGCTTGCCTGGCGGAGAATGGGGCTTCCTGATCGTAGTCAGCGTGCTCACGTTCGTGTTGGCGTTCTTCCTGGACTTCTTCGAGTTGGCATTCATCATCGTGCCGCTCTTGGGGCCGGTCGCCGACAAGCTGGGGATCGATCTGATCTGGTTCGGCGTCATCCTGGCCGTGAACATGCAGACCTCGTTCATGCATCCGCCGTTCGGTTTCGCGCTGTTCTACTTGCGCTCGGTGGCGCCCAAAGACGCCTATCGTGACAAGGTCACAGGTCAGCGTATCGAGCCGGTCACGACGGGGCAGATCTATTGGGGTTCGGTGCCTTTCATCATCATCCAATTGGTCATGGTCGCAGCTGTTATGATTTTCCCTGGTATGGTGATGCACTATAAGGCGGGCCAGTCCACGGTGGATCCCAGCAGCGTCAAGATCGAAATCGACACGACCTATGGCACCAGCATTTACGGTGACGAGAGCGGTGACCCTGCCGCCGCATTCAAGTAACCTTGCTCAACCGGTTTTCAAATAGCGTTATGCGTACTCGCGTCAAAATCTGCGGCTTGACCCGCGAAGCAGACATCGCCTCGGCCGTGCAGGCCGGGGCGGACGCGATCGGTTTCGTGTTCTATCCGCGCAGCAAGCGTTACGTTACCCCTGCGCAGGCGGCAGTCTTGCGCCGCACTGTGCCGGCATTTGTCGACGTGGTGGCCTTGTTTGTGGATCCGGACCCTGCCGACGTTCGCGCCGTGCTGGAGCAAGTCGGTCCCGATCTGCTCCAATTCCACGGTAACGAATCCGTCCAGGATTGCACGCGTTACGGCACGCGCTTTTTGCGGGCCTTCCGTGTCGGCGCCCCTGGGCTCGATACATCCGACGGTCTGGCCGAGACGTGCCGCGCCTACGGCGAGGCGGCAGGGTGGTTATTCGACAGCTACAGTGCGGCCTATGGCGGCAGTGGTCAGGCTTTTGACCATGCATTGCTATCGACCGTCCGGGCTGATACGGCCGCACGGCCCATTGTCCTGTCAGGGGGGCTCAATGCCGATAATGTGGCTGCGGCCATCCGGGGCTTGCGCCCTTGGGCAATCGACTTGAGCAGCGGAGTGGAAACCGCCCCTGGTGTGAAGTCGGCAGACAAGATCGACGCCCTGATGCGTGTCGTTCGGCAGGCGGACGACTGCTGACGCCAATAGCGCATCGTGCCGTTCGCTGGGCAATAGCTGCGGCGCTGATCACTGAGCATCACAATACATTTACCGGCTGCCAGCCGGTTTTTTCGTCTGGGGCTGTTTCATTGTAAAAATGCCTGCCCCCATGGTCAGTCGCCAATGCAGTGCGAACGTTTTTTGCTGACGCGAAGGATTTTGTAACAGTGCTGGATCTTGATGGAATCATTGGCGATGCTGGCTGTCCCTGTAGGGGAATTGTGCTTTTTTTACATCTCCGTGCTGTAATGTAACCAAACAGATCTGCAGGGGTCCTATTTTGTCTGTTCTCTGACCGGTTTTGGCCGCTCCTGGCTTGGTAGAGGTATTTTCAACGCATGGCAACGCTTCTTTCCGGCGCATCTTGTTATCTGGCTGCCGAACATCAGCAGCATTTAAAGCAAGCCACCAGAGTAGCCATACTCATGGCGCCGCGCCTCGGGGATACGTTGCTCATGATGACCATGGCGCAAAACCTGGCCATCAACGGACGTGGCGTGACAGTCTTTGGTGACTATGCGCACCAATTGCGCACCTGGTTTCCTGATATCGATGTTCGTCCGTCTCTGCCAGAGTCTGAGGCCGCTCAGGTTTTGTCCGAATACGACTGCGTGGCTCAAATGCATGTGGGATGGCCTTATGCGCTGCACCGCTATGCCCGGCGTTATTTTTACTATGACGCCCATGTCGTCATCACAGGCAGGGGTTTCGTCAAGCTGAATCAAATCCGGGATTACTGTCGCGATCAGCTGGGTTTGAAAAATAGCGAGGTCGGCAACGGCCTGGTGCCGATGATGGGGCTGCGTCATCGGCAGTACGCCAGACGGGTTGCCGTACATCCTTCATCAACGAGTGAACAACGATGCTGGGCAGCGTCGCACTTCGTCGAGCTTGGCCTGCGTCTGAAGCGTTCTGGCTATGATCCGGTTTATATCCTGGCGGAGCACGAGAGAGCGCAGTGGCGCTGCCTCGAAGACAACGGTCTGGCGATTTTTCAATCGGAATCCCTCTCCGATGTCGCGAAGTTCATTCATGAATGTGGCTGGTTCATCGGCAATGAATCCGGGGTAGGGCATCTCGCCTCCAATCTGGGGATTCCGACATTGACGGTGACCGGCAGGCCGACGCGTACACGCGCCTGGCGTCCCGGCTGGTCGCCATCGCAGATTGTGTATCCCGCATACATTCCCGGAGGCCGATGGCGCGACCTGCTTTGGCGTCGTTGGCTACGGCCGGGACAGGTGTTGACGGCTTTTCGGCGGTTGATGATTCAGTACGAAAGACAAGCCGACTTGCACAGGTAAAAAAACTCGTGCATAATCTCGTTTCTTCGCAGTTCGCAGGCGGTTAGCTCAGATGGTTAGAGCGCTACGTTGACATCGTAGAGGTCGTTGGTTCGATTCCAATACCGCCTACCAGGATTCTGGTAGTTCATCACTACCCTCCAAAAAAGCCGCCAAATCACAACTTGGCGGCTTTGTTGTTTTCGGCGTCTTGGCGCCGCTCTTGGATTCGTTCACGGTTCAGGCGCTGGGCTTCTGCCGTGGGTTTCCAGCTTCCCCAGCAATCGTCTGGAATGGCCGGAAAGTCTTCGCGCCGTATACCGGTAAAGGTCGGTTTGTAGCCCCGGCGCCGCATCTCCTCGATCAGATCGGCATGTCGGCGGGCCAGATAATCCAGCCGCGTGTAAAAGAAAAGCAGGTGGCCTTTTCCGAGCGTATAAGTGCAGGGTTGAGCCTTTATGCCGCGAGCGGCTGCCTTTTGCGCCAGCGCAAAAACGCGGGGCAATTCTCGGTATTCCGCAACCAGGTGGGGGCCGCTGAGTTCTTGTACTGGAACGCAATTGATACGAGTCATAGGTTTATTCAAATCGAAATGGCAGCGATATTTAACTGCGTCATTTTTCGATGATGATCCCATGGATTCGTATGGCCGGAATATAAAAAAGCCGCCATCGATAACCATGGCGGCTTGTTTATTCGGCCGGGTTTGCAATCGCTGCGGCTATCAGCTTTTCGCTATCGCGATTTTCCATATAGCCGGCTTAGCAGGGCGCCCGCATGGCCATAGCGTGTCAGGCTCATTTCCTGCATGTATTCGCGCAATTGATGTTCTGCAGAGGCAGCAGCCGCGGCGGGGGCCGCGGGGGTGGGCTTGGCCAGGAGACGCTCAGCAGCCTGCAGGGTGCGTTGCGCTCGCGCTTCAGCGGAGGTAGATAGGTCGTCTGTCCAGCCAGGATTGGCGCTTGCGATACTCATGGGCGGCTCTCCTTTGCAACTCAATCAAACAGGTTATTTACTGCTTACGACCCTTATTATACTCAGAATATTTCAATCTGTAAGATTGGAAATGGGAGTTTTTATCATTTTGCTGATTAAGCGACTGCTCGCAGATGTTTGCGCGTCGATGGAGCGTTAACCGGGCGGCGAATTAAAAATGCCGGAATGCTGTCCAGTTCGTGACGGCCCGCATGGTTGTCGCTGAGACTGTCGCATAACAACTGCGAGCGTATGCCAACGCGTTGCGAAGCCATACGAATCTGCTTGGCGAGGCCCAATGCTTGCCGCTCTGCCAAGTCTCGGGATGCTGCGGTATTTGTGCAGTATTCGGATTTGGAGGAGGCGGGTACGCCGGCTTGGCGTTCTCGAATATCTACATACCCACGAAACAGACCCGTATCGATTTCGAGTACGCGGGGGCGCAGGGTTTGAATACGATCGGTGCGATTAAATGGTTTCATGTGACTAGCCAAGTGAATATCGACCTGACGAGTCTAGTAAAGGAAAAATATTACGTAAGCATCGAGTTGAAATGAGATGATGCCCAGATACCCGAGATGACACAGAACGTGTCTGAATCGCAAAGATTTCTTGATACTTGACTATCCTTTAGATTTTCAGCGTTTTGATTATTCGCTACGGGCGCCGGTTTTGTTGTTTTCCAGCGTCTTGACCAGGGCCTGTATCGATATTTCCAGGCTCAGCAAAATTGATTCTACGGCTTTGAATGCGCGCCGGACGGTGGCAGGCATCGGTTCGACAGTATGCGGCTGTCC
The DNA here is from genome assembly GCF_965139205.1 of Bordetella muralis. Classification (GTDB taxonomy): domain Bacteria; phylum Pseudomonadota; class Gammaproteobacteria; order Burkholderiales; family Burkholderiaceae_B; genus Bordetella_A; species Bordetella_A muralis. The sequence goes on along the minus strand of NZ_CBCSIU010000005.1, from coordinate 209,106 downwards.
GGACGTATCCCCATGCAGGGCGGTATCAGGCTGGTCGCCATTTGCATTTTTCAAGGCCTGCGTCAGTTGATCGAATTGCTGCAAGGCCTGCTTGTCAGCGCCGAGAAAACTGGCCGTGCCCTTGGCCTTGTGGGTATGGTCCAGGGCCGCCTTTCGATCGCCGGTTTTGATGGCATCGCGCAGCGAACTCAGGTCGGCTTGTGTGTGGGCCAGTGCCTGCGACAGCAGCAACAACCGGGTGGCATCATCCGGATATAGCGACAGGACGGTGTCTATGTGCAGCATGGATCGGCGCTGATAGCGGGTCAGGGGCCGGCAGGCTGATCGAATTTCTCTTTCAGGTACAAGGCCAAAGACAGGTCGTCCGCGACGCCCAGCTTGGCCATGGCGCGGCGTTTGTGTGTGCTGACGGTTTTTTTGCTGCGTAGCAGACGGGCGGAGACCTGTGTGACTGACAGCCCTCGGGAGATGAGGCGCAGGACTTCGATTTCCGCGAGAGTCAGTCGCGTATCGGGGTGGCGAGGCGGCGTCATGTTTAGCGCGCCGTTTTTGTGCGTGATGAAACCGTCGATATTGGCATTGCACGAGGCGCGGATGACCTCGACCAGTGTGGGCAGCGGGGCGGATTTGGGCAGATACCCCGTCGCGCCAGCCCGAAACGCTGCGTATTCGGTTTCGTCAGCAGCACCCGCGGAAAAAGTGATGATCGCCATTTTGGGGTGGTGACGGCGCAGGCGCCGGATGAAATCCACGCCATCCACGGTCTGTCTGGGGAGGTAGAAGTCGACCAGTGCGACGTCGCAAGGATGCTCATGCAAGTTTCGCAGCAGAGCCTCGGATGAGGTGTCGGTATGGACGATATCAAAATCGGGTTGTGCCCGCAGATAGGCAGCGACGCCCAGCGTGATGACCGGGTGGTCGTCCAGTATGGCGATACGGACTCGATGGTTGGTGCCGGATAGCAGCAGGTAACGCCGCTCCACGTATGGCGAGGTCGCAGCGTGCTCGGGGGAGGTCGAAGGCGTAATGGCTGACATAGTCCTGGTGTGTGGCCAGAGGTGGAGAAACGTTCCATTGCGGACCTTATCTAAAACGACGCGGGCGTTGAGGCGCAGGACCTGAATTGACCGATAAATAAGACCTATCTGAAGTTAAGTATTGTTGGGTGTCGAGTGATACAATAGAGGAATCCAGGCACGCGCCCGATGATTGTTGTTCCCGTTTTTGCGTGCCAGCCTCAGGTGGCCAGCACATGATTATTCGCCCGACACGAACTACGACCGGAAACTTCCGCCCCATGCCGCGTTAGTTTTATCCAGCGTCGGGTTCTCGTCAGGTAGACGGCAGGCCCCAACAAGCAACCAGACAAANCGCGGCCGATAGCCGCGTTTGTTGTTTCTTCCCCCAGGAAATTTTCGATGGTACAGATCACATTGCCCGATGGTTCGCAGCGTCAGTTCCCGGCACCGGTCACGGTGGCCGAGGTTGCGCAGTCCATCGGCACCGGGCTGGCCAAGGCCGCGCTGGGCGGCCGTGTCACGCTGCCTGGCAATGAAGCCAAACTGGTCGACACGAGTTTTCGCATCGATCAGGATGCCCAACTGGCCATCGTGACGGCCAAGGATCCCGACGGCCTGGATTTGATCCGTCACTCGACAGCGCACTTGCTGGCCTATGCGGTCAAGTCCTTGTTCCCCGATGCGCAGGTCACGATCGGTCCGGTCATCGAGAACGGTTTTTATTACGACTTTTCCTACAAGCGTCCCTTTACGCCCGAGGATCTGGCGGCTATCGAGAAAAAGATGACCGAACTCGCCCGCAAGGACGAGATCGTGACGCGCGAGGAATGGACGCGCGACGACGCGGTGGCTTTTTTCAAGAGCATCGGCGAGGCCTATAAGGCCGAGATCATCGCCTCGATCCCGTCCAACGAGACGCTCAGCCTCTACCGCGAGGGCGAATTCATCGATCTGTGCCGCGGGCCTCACGTCCCGTCCACGGGCAAGCTGAAAGTCTTCAAGCTCATGAAGGTCGCTGGCGCCTATTGGCGCGGCGATAGCAACAACGAGATGCTTCAGCGCATCTACGGCACTGCCTGGGCGACGAAAGACGAGCAAGACGCGTATCTGCATATGCTCGAAGAAGCCGAGCGCCGCGACCATCGCAAGATCGGCCGCGAGCTGGATCTGTTCCATTTCCAGGACGAGGCGCCGGGCCTGATTTTCTGGCACCCCAAGGGCTGGTCACTGTGGCAGCAGGTCGAGCAATACATGCGCAAGGTCTATCAGGACAACGGCTACCAAGAAGTCAAGGCCCCGCAGATTCTCGACATTTCGCTCTGGAAAAAGACCGGCCATTGGGACAACTATCGTGAAAACATGTTCACGACCGAGTCCGAAAACCGCGTGTATGGCCTCAAGCCCATGAACTGTCCGGGCCACGTGCAGATCTTCAACGCCGGCCTGCATTCCTATCGCGAACTGCCTTTGCGCTACGGCGAGTTTGGCCAATGCCATCGCAATGAGCCTTCGGGCTCGTTGCACGGCATGATGCGCGTGCGTGGCTTTACGCAGGATGACGGCCATATTTTCTGTACCGAAGACCAATTGCAGGACGAATGTGCCGATTTCACGGCGCTCTTGCAAAAGGTGTACCGCGATTTCGGTTTTACCGAGGTGCTGTACAAGGTCGCGACGCGTCCCGAAAAACGCATCGGCACTGACGAAGTCTGGGACAAGGCGGAAACGGCGCTCATGGAGAGCCTGCGCCGCACGGGTTGCGAGTTCGAGGTTTCCCCCGGGGAAGGCGCATTCTATGGTCCCAAGATCGAATACACGCTGAAAGACGCGATCGGCCGTCATTGGCAGTGCGGCACGATTCAGGTCGACTTTTCCATGCCCGTCCGCTTGGGCGCTGAATATGTCGACCAGCAGGATCAGCGTCGTCCGCCGGTGATGCTGCACCGGGCGATCCTCGGTTCACTCGAGCGTTTTATCGGCATGTTGATCGAAAACCATGCCGGTGCGATGCCGCCCTGGCTGGCGCCCGTGCAGGCCGTGGTGTGTTGTATTTCCGAGCCGTCGGCCGAATATGCGGCGGAAATCACGCAAAACCTTAAAAAACAAGGCTTTAGGGTACAGTCCGATTTGCGTGGTGAAAAAATCACCCGTAAAATCCGCGAGCACAGCCTGCAAAAGGTGCCATATATCCTTGTCGTGGGCGACAAGGAAAAGCAGAATGGCACTGTAGCGGTGCGTGGTTTGGGCGGGCTGGACCTCGGCGTCATCACGCTGGAGGCCTTCTCTGACCGCCTGACCCTGGACGTCGCCGCTCGCCGGGACGTCGTCAATACCGATAGCAGTGCTGCTTAAATCTTTTAGGAGTTGTCAACATCGCCACTGAAAAAGCCAATCGCATCAACGGTGAGATCCGTGTCCCCGAGGTGCGCCTGATAGGTCTGGACGGAGAACAGCTGGGCATCGTAAAGCTCGCCGACGCGTTCCGTCTTTCCGAACAAGCCGACGTGGATCTGGTCGAAATCGCGCCCAACGCGGATCCTCCAGTCTGCCGTCTGATGGACTACGGTAAGTTCAAGTACCAGGAACAAAAGCGCCAAGCCGAAGCTCGCGCCAAACAAAAGGTCATCCAGGTCAAGGAAGTCAAATTCCGTCCGGCGACCGACGAAGGCGACTACCAGGTCAAGCTGCGCAACTTGCGCCGCTTCCTGGAAGAAGGCGACAAGGCCAAGGTCACGCTGCGGTTCCGCGGCCGCGAAATGGCTCACCAGGAGCTCGGCATGCGCGTTCTCGAACGTGTCCGCGACGATCTGACCGAGTTGGCCCAGGTCGAAGCCATGCCCAAGCTCGAGGGCCGTCAAATGGTCATGGTGCTTGCTCCTCGCAAGAAAAGCACGCCCGGCAAGGCTGACGCCGCCTGAGGATGCTTTGGGGCATGGCGAGTCGTGCGTGGCGCGACTCGCCATGTTGCCAAAAAGGTCACCATGCCGCCCGGCGCGGGCGGGTCATTTACGCTACGATGGCGGTATGACGCGTGGGGTTGTGTTCCACGCGCGACCGGGATATCTTTATGCATGTCTTATTCGTTATTGACCCCTTGCCGCGCCTGAAGGCCTACAAGGATAGTTCGGTTGCCATGATGCGCGCGCTGGTCGCGCGCGGCCATACGCTGAGCGTGGCATTACAGGGCGATCTGTTCATCGACGCGGGCGTTGTGCTGGCGCGCAGTACCGCGATCGAGCTGGTCGAAGGCGCCGATCTGCACGGCCATGATTGGTGGCGTGACAGCGGCGAGGCTCGTGACGTGCCGCTGTCGCAGTTCGGCGCTGTGCTGATGCGCAAGGACCCTCCATTCGACATGGAGTACGTCTATTCGACGCACATGCTCGAGTATGCCCAGGCCCAGGGCGCCAAGGTCTTTAACGACGCGGCAGCGATCCGCAATCATCCAGAAAAATTGGCGATTACCGAATTCGCCGATCTGGCAGCGCCCACGCTGGTGACGCGCGACATGGAGCGGATCAAGGCTTTTCATGCCAAGCATCAGGACGTCATCGTCAAGCCGCTGGATGGCATGGGCGGCACGGGTATATTCCGCCTGCAGGCCATTGAGCCCAATTTGAACGCCATCCTGGAAACACTCACCGACAATGGCGAGCGCACCATCATGGCGCAGCGCTACATTCCCGAGATCGTCCAAGGGGACAAGCGCATTTTGCTGATCGGTGGTGAGGCGGTGCCGTATTCGCTGGCGCGCATTCCTTTGGCGGGCGAAACGCGCGGCAATCTGGCCGCCGGCGGCCGAGGCGTGGCACAGCCGCTGTCGGCCCGCGACGCAGAGATCGCCGCACAGGTGGCTCCCAAGCTAGCCGCACGTGGCCTGCTCTTGGTGGGGTTGGACGTCATCGGCGATTATGTGACCGAGGTCAACGTCACCAGTCCGACCTGTTTCGTCGAGATCGCCGAGCAAACCGGTTTTGATGTGGCCGACATGTTTGCGGCGGCCCTCGAACGCGCGGTGGCATAGAGGCTCGGTCATGACGGGTATAGTCATTGTCGTGCACGCGCCATTGGGCGAGGCGATGCGTGAATTCGCCGTCCACGTGCTGGGCGAGGCGGGCAACCGCATGTCGGTGCATGATATCCAGCCCGAGGATATGCCCGATGAACAGGTGCCCTCCCTATTGCGCGACATCCGGGCTGCCGACGAGGGGCAGGGGGTGTTGGTGCTGACCGATTTGATTGGCGCCACCCCAGCCAATATCGCAAAGCGTGCCGTGGCAGAGGCCCAGGCGTTGGGCACGCAATGCTGTGTGGTGGCGGGATTGAATACTTCGATGTTGTTGCGGGCCTTGACCTCGCGTGATCAAGGCTTGGCGCAGGCGCGAGCCAAGGCATTGGCCGGCGGCGTGCAAGGCTGTTTACAGGTAGACTGACTCTATGCCTATTTCTGACATCACCATCTCCAACAAGCTGGGCCTGCACGCACGAGCTGCTGCCAAATTGACGCAATTGGCCAGCAAGTTCGGCAGTGAAATCTTCATCTCCCGTGGTGCTCAGCGTGTCAACGCCAAAAGCATCATGGGCGTCATGATGCTGGCTGCTGGCAAGGGGATTACCGTACGTCTAGAGGCCTCAGGAGGCGATGCCGACCAGGCGCTTTCTGAAATTCAGAACTTGTTCGACAGCAAATTCGGTGAGCACGAATAACACCAGCCTGGAATGTCCCATGACGGCGCCTCCTGCTGCCGAGATCAGTGCCGTGGTCGCGTTGCAGGGCAAGGGTGTGGCGCGGGGATACGCGATAGGGCGTGCAGTAGTGATGGGCGCCGCCTCGCTTGAGGTCGCTCACTATCGTATTGCTCCGGAAGACGTCGCCTCAGAAAGCGAACGCCTGACGCAAGCGCTGACCGTCGCGCTGGCAGATCTGCAGAAAATGGCCGATAGCCTGCCGGCGGATGCGCCGCGCGAACTGGGCGCCATGTTGAACGTGCACTGCCTGTTGTTGGCCGATCCGTTGTTGGCCGAGCAGACCCGTGCACTGATCAGCGAGCGCCATTACAACGCCGAATGGGCGTTGGCCGCGCAAGGTCAGATTCTGGGCGAGCAATTCGAGGCCATGGAGGACGAGTATCTGCGCGAGCGTGGCGCCGATGTGCGTCAGGTGATCGAGCGGGTGCTGCAAGTCTTGTCGGGCAATCCTGTGATCCTGCCTGACGCAGGGGCTCTGGATGGCGACGATCCTTTGATCGTCGTGGCGCACGACATTTCTCCGGCTGATATGCTGCGTTTGCGGGGCGGCCGTTTTGCGGCGTTTGTGACGGACCTGGGTGGGCCGACATCGCATACCGCGATCGTGGCGCGCAGCATGGGTGTGCCGGCAGTCGTTGCATTGGGTCATGTGCGCGAGCTGGTGCGCGATGGTGACACGGTGGTGGTGGACGGCGCCACGGGCGCGGTGTTGGTCAATCCTTCGCCACGCATGCTGCAGGAATACCGCGACCGTCAAGTGGCTTACGCTGCCGAGCGCGCCGCGTTGGCGCTGTTGCGCGATGAACCCTCCGTCACGCTGGACGGTATCGAAATTGTGCTTCATGCCAATATCGAATTACCCGATGAGGCCGAGGCTGCCTTGGCGGCCGGCGCCCATGGCATCGGCCTGTTCCGCAGCGAATTTCTGTTCATGGGACGCCAGACGCTGCCCAACGAAGAAGAACAGTACCGGGCTTATTCCTCTGTCGTGCAGACCATGGCGGGGCGGCCGGTGACGATCCGCACGCTGGACATTGGCGCCGACAAAACCCTGGATGACGAAGCTACTGTCGCGATGAATCCTGCGCTCGGGCTACGGGCGATTCGCTACTGCCTGGCGCATCCGGATATGTTTGCGACGCAACTGCGCGCCATTTTGCGGGCGTCGGCGCATGGTCATGTCCGGCTGCTGCTGCCCATGGTGGCGCATATGCACGAGGTCCGGGCAGCGTTCGCCGCGATCGAGGCGGCCAAACGGGAACTGGACGCACGCGGCCAGTCCTACGCCGAACGGATCGAGGTCGGCGCCATGGTCGAGGTCCCTGCCACCGCGATTGCGATTGAGCCCTTTGCGGAGGCCCTGGATTTCCTGTCCATCGGCACCAACGACTTGATTCAGTACACCCTGGCCGTTGACCGGGGGGATCATGACGTGGCGAGTCTGTATGACCCCCTCCATCCTGCCGTATTGCGGCTGGTCGCTAATACGATCAACGTCGGTGCCCGTATGGGCAAGCCTGTGGCCGTGTGCGGCGAAATGGCCGGAGACGCCCGTCTGACGCGCCTCTTGCTGGGACTCGGCCTGACCGAGTTTTCCATGCATTCCCAGCAAATACTGGACGTCAAGCGCGAGATTCTGCGTGCCCATACCAATGACCTCCGGGTCAAGGTCGCGACGCCGTTGAATCGCGCGTTGCGCGTCGATCTGGATCGTCTGGAATAACGAAGCGGCCTGTTTTGCTGCGCCGCAAAAAATCGTAATTCACCGTGCTGTTGCTCGTTTGCCATAGTGCAATACAGTTTATGTTGTGCTGCAACAAAACCCGGCGTAAGATGACTCTTGTGGTTCCCTTTCATTCTTCTCAAGGAGTAGGTCATGGAAGTTTCCACAAGCAGGGCTACGCCGCCGGGCAAACCGGCCGGTGGGGCACCAGGCGGTTGGCGTGGTTTTCGAGATGGCGTGACCCATTTCCTGGAAGCCATCGGAGAAATACTGCACGGTATGGATGAGGCCCGCCAGGCGCATCCGATCATCTCCTCTTGCCGCGTTATACGCCGCTGATCTGGCTTATCTGCCAGCCAGACAAAATGCCAGCGCCAGCGCTGGCATTTTGCTTTTGAGCGGCCTGAGACCAGTTACGGCCGCTGGCAACCCCGATTTCCGCCCAGCCTTCAATGCGTCTTAATTAACTATTTAACGGGGCGTGTCGGCGCGACGACCAGGTTCCGGCAAAATAATGGTTTGTTTTGGATATCATCCGTGGCACGGATGCGCATCCATTCATTATTTTTCACTACTCTGCCGGACTCCCTCATGCCTAACCCTTTATTGCGCCTGGCTGCGTTGGCCACTACTATTGCGCCTTTGCTGTCTTGGTCCGCTCAAGCCGAAGTCGTCATCGGGGTCGATATCTCGTCGACCGGACCCGCCGCTGCGATTGGTATTCAAACCAATAATGCGGTGCGCCTGTGGCCGGCCACATTGGGGGGAGAGCCCGCACGGTATGTCATTCTGGATGACGGCACTGACGTGAGCCGCGCGGTAAAGAATTTCCGCAAGCTGACTTCCGAAGACAAGGTCGACGCGATTGTCGGCCCCAACATTACGGCATCGGCGCTGGCTGGCCTGGATGTCCTGGCTGAGACCGGCACTCCCATGATTGCCCTGGCTGCCTCGGCGGTCATCGTCGAGCCTGCCGATGATCCCAAGCGTCGCTGGGCCTTCAAGATGCCGCAAAACGACTCGCTGATGGCGTCGGCGCTAGTGGATGATATGCGTACGAAAGGCATCAAGAATGTGGCCTTTATCGGATTTGCCGATTCCTACGGCGATAGCTGGTGGGCCGAATTCAACAAGGCCGCCGGCAACGATATCAAAGTCGTCGCCCAAGAGCGCTTCCAGCGCACTGATGCGTCGGTGATGGGGCAGGTGCTCAAGGCCATGGCGGCAAAGCCCGATGCGATCCTGATCGCTGGTTCGGGGACGCCCGCGGCCTTGCCGCAAAAAACCTTGATCGAGCGCGGCTACAAAGGCCCCATTTATCAGACCCATGGCATCGGCACGCTGGAGTTCCTGCAAGTGGGCGGTAAAGACGTCGAAGGCACGTTGTTCCCCACGGGGCCTGGCGTGGTGGCGCGAGAACTGCCGGACAGCAACCCTGTTAAATCGGTGGCAGTCGCTTTTGCGGACAAGTACGAGGCTCAGCACGGCCCCCACAGCCTGACGCAGTTTGCGGGGGATGCCTATGGGGCATGGATGCTGTTGGATTCCGCGGTGGGCCGCGCCCTGAAAACGGGCGCCAAGCCGGGGACCCCCGAGTTTCGGGCGGTTTTGCGCGATGCGTTGGAAACCACGCGGGATTTGGTGGTGCCCAATGGGGTGCTGAATATTTCCAAGACCGATCACCAGGGCTTTGACGAGCGCGCCCGCGTGATGGGGGTGATTCGCGACGGGCGTTTTTCTTACGCTCAATAGGCGATAGGCAGTGTCCTGCCGCTGACAGGCGGCTTAATGGTTTTTGCCCATTGAACACGGCAGCGAGCAATCGCTGCCGTGTTTTTTGTTTTGCCGAGTTCAAGACGTCAAGCGTGCTCGATTTTTGTCATCATATACTTTGTGTTGAAATGATTAATTGACGTACTATTTCGTGTGAATTAGTTCTGTCTATAAATATTTTGAAAGGGAGCCTCGCATGACACACATTCTGAAGACGACCAAATGGGCTGTATTGGCGCTCAGTCTGGGATTGATGGCGGCATGCTCCGATTCGGACTCCGATGACTCTGCCGCGAAACCCTCCGCCGCCAATAATCCCCCAGCGGCACAAAGCACGCTGGAGGCCGCCAAAGCCGCGGGCACCATACGCATCGGCTACGCGAACGAAGCGCCTTATGCATATATGGACAGCAATTCCAATCGCATTACTGGCGAAGCGGTGGAGATCGCGCGCGTTGTCCTCAAGCGCATGGGCATCAACGAGGTCGAGGGCGTGTTGACCGAATTCGGCTCGTTGATCCCTGGGTTGCAGGCCAAGCGTTTCGACATCATTGCCGCGGGCATGTACGTCACCCCAGAGCGTTGCCAGCAGGCGGCTTTTTCGAATCCCACCTATGGCGTGGGTGAATCGTTCCTGGTGCAAAAAGGGAATCCCAAAGCGCTGCACAGCTATGAAGACATCGCCAAAAAAGACGATACGAAATTGGGTGTAGTGGTGGGGGCTATCGAAAGCGAGTACGCCCGCAAGATGGATATTCCGCTTGATCGCGTTGTGGTGTTTCCGGATGTGGTGAGTGCGTTGTCCGGTGTGCAGGCCGGCCGAGCCGACGCCTACGCGGCGACTGCGATGACGGTGAACGACCTGATGAATAAGTCGGCGACTGGCGACCTGGAAAAGGCCGAGCCATTCACGGACCCTGTCATCGACGGCAAGAGCGTGCGGGGCTACGGGGCTTTTGCGTTCCGCAAAGACGATCAGGCGTTTGTGGATGCCTTTAACGCCGAGCTGGCCAAGTTCATCGGTACCGAAGAGCACGCCAAGACCGTTGAGCCGTTCGGTTTCACCAAAGCGGAACTGCCCGGCGACGTGACGGCAGCCAAGCTCTGCGCTGGTGAACCGGCCGCTGGTAAATAAGGCGTGGCTTTTTCAATGGAAGGGTTCGCCACGCTATTGCCGCCGCTGCTCGACGGCTTATGGATGACGTTGCGTATCACGGCAGGGGCGGCGTTGCTGGCCGTCCCGTTGGCGCTTGCAGCTGGCCTGGCGCGGTTGTCTACGCATCGTATCGTCAGCGCCATTGCGCTGGTCTATGTCGAGATATTCCGGGGGACTTCTGCCTTGGTGCAGTTGTTCTGGTTTTATTACGTGCTGCCGTTGTTCGGGTTGAAATTGCCCGCTGTGACGGTGGGCATTGTGGTGCTGGCGGCGAATGCGGGCGCCTATGGCGCCGAGGTGGTTCGTGGGGCGATTTTGGCGGTGGCGCCTGGCCAGCGCGAGGCCGCGGTTGCATTGAATATGACGTCTGCGCAATCCCTGCGCCGTATCGTGCTGCCGCAGGCGTTTCCCGCGATGTTGCCGCCTGCAGGCAATTTGCTGATCGAACTGCTGAAAAATACGGCGCTGGTGTCGTTGATCACCATTACCGATCTCACTTTTCGCGGTCAGATGTTGCGTGCAGAGACGTTGCGCACGACTGAGATATTTCTTTTGCTGCTGCTGTTGTATTTTGCCGTGGCGCTGGTGATCACGGCGGGCATCCGCTTGCTGGAGCAGAGGTTTCGCGTCCGATGACTCCTATTTTCGATTGGGCATTTGCCTGGGAAATTCTGCCGGCCTTGGGCTCGGCATTGATCATCACGATACAAGCGACCGTACTCGGCATGGCCTTGGCCATCGTGCTCGGGCTGGTGCTGGCCATGTTGCGGCGTATGCGTTCGCGCTGGATCTCGGTGCCGGTTGCGGTGTTGATCGAGTTCGTGCGCAGCACACCGTTGCTGGTGCAGATGTATTTTCTGTTTTATGTGTTGCCGCAAAGCGGCCTGCAACTGTCTCCGTTGGTCACAGGCATTCTGGCGCTGGGCTTGCATTACGCGGCCTATTGCGCCGAGGTCTACCGTGCTGGTATCGAGTCGGTGCCGCGTGGGCAGGTCGAGGCGGCGACCGCGTTGAATCTATCGCCGTGGCGCACGGCGGTCGGGGTAGTGCTGCCGCAGGCGATTCCTCCTGTCGTGCCTGCGCTGGGAAATTATCTCGTCGCGATGTTTAAAGACACCCCGCTGTTGTCGGCAATCACAGTGGTCGAGTTGTTGCAGCAAAGCAAGATCATTGGATCAGCGACGTTTCGCTATACCGAGCCGTTGACGCTGGTCGGGGTGCTGTTTTTGCTGTTGAGCCTGATTGCCGCCTGGGGTGTCCGGCGCCTGGAGGCGTGGTTGAAAAAATTCGGAGGATCAAGATGAGCGCGAGCATTCGCCTGAATCAGCTATGCAAACGTTATGGCGAGTTGGAGGTGTTGCGTGGCATCGATCTGGAGATTCCTGCCGGGCAGACCGTGTCGGTCATCGGGCCTTCAGGCTCGGGAAAATCGACTTTGCTGCGATTGTTGATGACGCTGGATCGCCCCACCAGTGGCGAAATTCTGATCGATGATGAGTCGATGTGGAGCGATGCCCAAGGACGTGAGATGGGGCCGAATTCGGCGCATGTGCGGCGGGTGCGTGGCAAGATCGGTATGGTGTTTCAGCACTTCAATCTATTCCCGCACAAGACCGCGCTGGGTAACGTCATGGAGGCGCCTATTCATGTGTCCGGCGTGCCTCGTGACGAGGCTGCGCAACGCGCAAAGGAATACCTGGAACTCGTGGGTCTCGGTGACAAACTCGATGCCTATCCTGCCCAGCTCTCTGGCGGGCAGAAGCAACGCGTGGGAATTGCCCGTGCCCTGGCCATGCATCCGGAAATCATGCTGTTCGACGAAGTCACGTCGGCGCTGGATCCAGAGCTGGTGGGCGGGATTTTGCAGATTTTGCGAGACCTCGCCGCCAAGCGCACCATGACCATGATCATCGTGACGCACCAGATGGGTTTTGCCGAACGCAGCTCGGATCGCACGTTGTTTTTCGATCAGGGCAACATCGTCGAGGACGCAGAATCCAGCGTGCTGTTTTCCAGCCCCAAAGAAGAACGCACGCAGCAATTTCTGCAAACGGTGATTGAGGCGGATTGATCCGGAGCGATTCCGGCCAGTATGACCCGAACGAGCGGGGCGAGACTGCCTGAAACTGCCTTTGCGCGAGGGCGTTGTGGATCGAAGGATGCCGGTGTTCCCAGCATGCGCTGGGACCGGCCGGCATAGCCGGATGTTTTTACGGCACTGATCTAGTGATCAGCGAGTCGCTTCTGCGTAGGCCTGTTGTAGACCCGCATGCAGCGCGTCGGCGAAATCCGGACGGGCCGGGTCCAGCGCCGACATCAAACGAGCGAGGACGACGTTGTCTTCTTCGCCTTGCCAGATCTTGACGTAGGTGCCGGTCTTGTAGCCATTTTCCTGGCGGAACAGGTTCAGCACGTTCTTTGATACGTATTGCGTAAAGGCGTCCTGCCACGTCAATTCGCAGCGCGCCATGGTGTGTTCCAGCGTTTTATAGCTGGCGCGGCCGCAGACGGCCAGGCCGCCGATCAGCTCCAGCAATTGGGGCACATCCAGATCGGGCAGGCGATAGGTGTGGCCGTCCAGCGCAATCGCCTCGGGGGAGGCCAGGTCCGCGACCAGCATGAGCGTGGCATCCGGGGCGGAGCCTGCTGCGGATACGAGAGTGTGCGACAAATAGAAATGCAGGATGTCGATCAACTCCATCTGCACCTGGGGCAGATCGATCGTCTGTTTTTTCCACCATTTCCAGCCGTGGTGTTCGAGGGCTTCGGCGGACTCGACAAAGGCCGCCCGCAGAAAACGTGCGCCTCCGTTCACCCAGTCAGGGTTGATGATGCTGTTGAGGCGGTCTTGCAGGGTCAGCATCGTTGCTGCCTGGGCAGCGGTCAATCCGGCTGGGGTGTGGCTCACGTTCGCTCCGTAAAATCAACTGGCCTGGCGGCCATAGGCCCGAAATGTTAGCACCAACTGTTTGGGCGCCGAACCCCTGTGCCCGATCCGGCTATTTCCCCGGTTTCCGGCCCATGTGGACGGTCGTGAGCGGCGGCAGCTTGACCAGAGGCTTGTTCTGTTTCCGGCGTGCGCCGCGGGCGCCTTTGAACAGCATCCAGGCGCATATCGATAGAAAAACGATCGGCACCATGCTGTCGAGGTCGAGGCTGCGGGTATTGATAGCCGTGATCAGTCTGTGTACGGCGTTCCACAGCGCGATCGCGCCCGCGATGCCCAGGCCTAGCGACAGATGCCGCTGACCGCTGCGCGCCGCCAAAGTGGTCTCTGACTCGTCGTCGTTATCTCTCGTTGCGCCGGGGGACGCATTGCGCGTATAGGCGGTTGACGAGGTATCTGAATCCGGCGAATAGCTCGGCGTCGTCGACTTATTCCGTGGCGCATAGGTATAGACCGATTCCGGCGTGTCGGCTTGTGTCGTCTCGGCAGGCCGTGCGTTCGGCTTGGCATTGCGCTGGCGTGGCAAGACCTGGCCAGGACTGCCGGTCTGCCGATTCAGCGTCTCGATATAGCGTACGAAATCGCCGTTCTTGGGTTCGCCGTAAATGGCCATGGGATTTGTCCGGTGAAAACAGGCGGAAGGATCTGTGCGGTATCTTAACGCTTGTTGCCCCGGGATGGTCTGGGCGAGTCGGCGCGCGGGCGCTGCGTTTTTTAGAACAATATCCTGAAAATATGGATTCGATTACTCAAGCAGTATTGGGCGCGGGCATTCAGGGCGCATTACTGGGCCGCAGTCAGGGCCGCAAGGCTTTGCTGTACGGCGCTTTGCTGGGCACGTTGCCGGATATGGACGTGTTGGTGCGTTATGCCGATCCGGTGTCGCAAATGACGTTTCACCGAGGGTTTTCTCATTCGGTGTTTGTCCTGACGGCCTTGGCCTTGGTGTTGGCGTGGCTGATACGTAAAAAGTGGCCCGATGCGCCCTATAGTGGCGGGCGCTTGTTGCTCACGCTCTGGCTGGTGCTGGTGACACATCCCGTGCTGGATGCATTCACCGTGTATGGCACTCAGCTGTTTTGGCCGTTGGCGCGTATTCCCGAAAGCTGGTCGGCGGTGTTCATCATTGACCCGGTATATACGGTGCCATTGGTCGTGACGGTGCTGGCGGCAGCAGTCGTCGGATGCACGCCGCGAGCCCGGACGGCGCTGGCTGCTGCATTGGTGTTCAGTACGGCCTATCTCGGTATATCGCTGGCGGGGCGTTGGCATGCCGAGACTCGGGTCGAACAAGCGTTGCGGGAGCAGGGGGTGCAGCCGACGGCGGTGTTGGCAACGCCGATGCCTTTTAATACGCTGTTGTGGCGTGTCATCGCCAAGGACGGTGCGAACAACTACTACGAGGCCGTCAGTGGCTGGTTCGATCGCGATCGCCCCGAGATGGTGCGCTTGCCGCTGCATGTGTCACAGGCAGGTGTCCTGGACGGCGTGCCCCTGCATGAGCGCTTGCGTTGGTTCACGAATGACTGGCTGCGCTACGACGAGCTCGGAGATCGATTGGTCGTGACGGATCTGCGCATGGGAATGGCAGGCTATTACACCTTTCGTTTTGTCATGGCCGAGCGAGCCGCCGATGGTGTTTGGCACCCCGTCACGCCGTACATCTGGCCGAGTGAGCGTGGCGGATGGGCCCAAATGAAAATCGTGCTGGCCCGTATCGTCGATAGCGCGACGCCGCTGCCATTGGCGCAATGGGCCGAGCGTGCGATCCAGCCTGCCTTGGCGCAGTAACGTGTCGTCCACACTGGCGTGCGGCGCCTTGTTCTTTCCAGCCGAGCGAGCATCTGACCGCTCGGCGGTTGGCACGTCGCGTGCTGTGTGAGACGCTCTTATCGCCGGGCCGCAGGCAGCCGCGCGGCGATTTCCGCGATGAGCCGGCGCGCGGCGTCCAGCTTGGATCCCGCCGGCATGGGGTGAGACCCGTGGGCGTCAAAAAGCACCAGTTCTGTCGTGTCGGCGTCCATGACTTTGTGCGCGAGATTGCCGACCAGCAGGGGAATGCCTTTACGTACTCGCTTGGCCTCGGCGTGTTCCGCGAGCTTTTCTGTTTCGGCGGCAAATCCCACGCACCAGGGACCCTTGGGTAGCTTGGCCACCTCGGCCAGAATATCGGGATTGGGCTCGAACTCCATGACCGGCGCGCCGCCGCCTTCGCTGGTTTTCTTCAGCTTTTGATCGCTGACATTTTTGACCCGCCAATCCGCTACTGCGGCGACGGCGATAAAGACGTCGGCGTCGTGCACATTGGCCATGACGGCATCATGCATTTGGCGCGCGGTGTTGACCGACAGAGCCGTCACGCCCCGCGGCAAGGGCAGGGCGGTCGCCCCTGTCACCAGGGTGACGCGCGCACCGGCTTCGCGCGCCGCGCGGGCCAAGGCATAACCCGTCTTGCCGGACGAACGGTTGCTCAATACACGTACGGGATCGACGGGCTCCGATGTCGGCCCGGCGGTCAACAGGATATGGCGTCCTGCCAGGACTTTAGGCTGGAAAAAGGCCACCAGGTCGGTCAAGAGCTCGTTGGCCTCGAGCATGCGGCCGTCTCCGGTCTCGCCGCAGGCCTGTTCGCCCGATGCCGGGCCCAGCACACTGACGCCGTCGGCGCGCAACTGGGCCACATTGCGCTGCGTCGCTGGATTTGCCCACATCTCGCGATTCATGGCGGGCGCCACCAGTAGCGGACAGGCACGCGCCAGACACAGTGTCGAGAGCAGATCGTCGGCCAGGCCGTGCACCAGCTTGGCCATGAAATCGGCGCTGGCGGGGGCGATCAAGACCGCATCCGCACCGCGCGTCAGTTCGATGTGCGCCATGTTGTTGCCAATGCGGGCATCCCACGCATCCACAAACACCGGACGCCCCGACAGCGCCTGCATGGTGACAGGCGTGATGAAGTGCGTGGCTGCTTCGGTCATGACGACGTCGACGACGGCGCCTTGTTCGGTCAGGCGCCGCACCAATTCGGCGATCTTGTAGCAAGCAATACCGCCGGTCAGGCCGAGGACGATGCGTTTGCGGGCGAGGTCGAGCATGGGGATATATGAAAATTCCGAATTTCGCCATTATGCGGCAAAAAACCTCCGGCTCGCCCGGCAGCCCCTGGGACGGGTGGGGCTTAGACGTAGCAAGGCCCCTCGATAAGCGGATGTTTGGCGAGGAAATCCGGGTCGGGACGCAAGCCTATGCCCGCGCCGGCCAGCGGTTGTACGCAGCCTTGGGCGTCCAGGCGATAGGGCAGCACGTCCGCCAGATGGTCGCGAAACGGATTCAACTGGGTCACGTCGGCCTCGAAATAGCCCGGATTGTCGACCGCGCACAGATAGTGGATCGAGGTCGCCATATTGATGGCGGTCGCCGATGTATGGGGGTTGACCGTCAGTTTCTGTGCGGACGCCATGGCGGCGATGCGCATGCCCTCTGTGATTCCTCCGGTCTTGGACAGGTCCGGTTGCAGGAACCCGACGCTGCCGTCTTCTAACAACGGGCCGAATTCGTAACGGGTGTAGTGGTTTTCGCCTGCTGCCAACGGGACGCGGCCCAGCCGGGCGGCGTTGGCGTAGGCGTGCCTGTCCCAGGCGGGAAAGGGTTCCTCGAGCCAACTGACGCCGAGTTCTTCGTAGGCCGGCATGACGCGGCGTACGTCATCCAGGGTATAGCCCGTGTTGGCGTCTACCAGCAGATCGATGTCGTCGCCCAGCGCTTGCCGTACAGCACGTACGCGTTCCACGTCGCGGCCTGCCGTGTCGCCCACACGCAGTTTTAACGCGCGAAAGCCCAGTTCCACCAAGGCGCGAGCCTCGTCAACGAGGGATTCCGGCGCCTGCCATCCCAATGCGATACCGCCCGCATAGGCTTTGATCGGCTTGGGCGTGCCGCCGAGTAACTGGCACAGCGGCCATTGGGTCGCCTGGCAGCGGATGTCCCACAACGCCAGGTCCAGTCCACTGAGCGCCAGCGCCGCTGCGGCGCCCATGCCATGGCTGGCCAGTTGCATTTTGTAGACGCGATGCCAGACGCCCGCAACATCCGTTGCGTCCATGCCCAGCACCAGTTCGCGCAGGGTGGTGTCGATGAGGCGTGCAATGGCGCCAGGGCAACGACCGTGATGGGCTTCGCCCCAGCCCACCAGGCCGTCGTCGGTTTCGACGCGCACCAGCACCGCATCGCGCTTGACGCTGCGGCCGATGCCCAGACGTACCGATTTTTCAGCAGGAACAGGAAAGGAGATGGGTACGGCGCGTATGTCGGCAATTCGCATGACGGATCTCACGAGATGGATTGAGGGGAAGACAACACATGAGGGTTGACGATGTTGGGCGCGACGTCGCCGCGCAAGAGCGCCAATAGATTGGCAATCGCGCCTTCGCTCATGCGCCTCATGCTGGAGTCGGTGATCCCTGCAATGTGCGGCGTCAACAGCAGATTCGGGGCGTCGAGAGCCGGGCTGTCTGCAGGCAGCGGTTGAATGTCATGGACATCCAGTGCCGCGCCGCCTAAATGGCCGCGACGCAAGGCATCCAGCAACGCAGCGGTCTGCACGACGGGGCCGCGCGACACATTGATGAGGATTGCGCCAGGCTTCATGCTGTTGATCATGTCGGCATTCGCCAGGCCGCGCGTCTCATCAGTCAACGGGCAGCACAGCACAATGATGTCAGCGTTGGCGAACAAAGCCTCCCGCGTAGCGGGCTGTACGCCCGGCGGCAAGGATTCCGGACGGCGTGTCAGGCCTAGCACCGACATCCCGAGGCCGGCAGCGGCCTGCGCCAGCCGGCTGCCGATTGCGCCCACACCTACGATGCCGCACGTCATGCCGTCCAGTTCGGCGGTGTGATCCGCCAATGGCCGTGCGGCGCTCCAGCCGGCATGGCGCAGCTCGGCGTCGATAGCAGCGAGCGGCCGGCGCAGGTTGAGCATGGCCGCCAGGCAATACTCGACCACGGCAGACGTGTTCGATCCGGGAACATTGGCGACGGGGATTCGATGTTGATTGGCCGCATCCATGGGGATCATGTCCAGTCCGACACCATGCCGAACCACGGCTCGCAAGTGGGGCGCATGATCGAAAATATCGGCGGGCAATTGGGTGCGGACGACGAGACCATGTACGTCCGCAACGTATCGCCGCAGCGTGTCCGCGGACGTGTCGGGCGCGACAATCAGATCCACCTGCGCCGCGAGTTTCGGTTGGATATCGGGATGAATAGGATTGGTGAGCAGAACGCGAGGCTTAGCGGTCATCTGATGCTCCGGCGGCGACGGGATTACTTAATGTGCCCAGTTTGCTGAGCGATATCGACACGCTATTGCCGGCTTTCAGCCATGCCGGGGGCTGATGGGCACCCGCAACGCCGGCTGGTGTGCCCGTGGCAATGATGTCGCCCGGATCCAAGGGCATGCGTGCCGAGGCATACTCAATCAGTTCGGCAATGTTGAACAGCATGCTGCGCGTGCTGGACCGTTGCAGCACACGTCCGTCGACGTCCAGGTGGATATCCAGGGCATAGGGATCCGGGATCTCATCGGGCGTTACGAGCCATGGTCCCAGCGGGCCGGACGTCGGTTGATTTTTCCCCCGTACAAAGCCCCCGTCGGCTTTGACCAGTGTTGTGGCGCTGACATCGTTGATGATGGTGTAGGCGGCCACGTATTCCATCGCCTGTTCACGCGACACGCGCAAAGCGGGTTTGCCGATGATGGCGGCGAGTTCGGCTTCGTAGGTGACATTGCCCGCATCGGGGAGCACGCGAATGACATCATTGGGGCCGATGACAGTGCGCCCCGATTTGACAAAGATCACCGGTTCCGCAGGCGGCGCCATGTCGCGCTCGGCTAACGCGTCATGGTAGTTGAACGCGGCGCCGACGATCTTGCCGGGGCGGGGCAAGGGTGCCGCCAGGCGCAACGTGGACAACGGCAATCGTGCGCTTTTGTCGACAGGTGCAGCGGCTGCAAAACGCTGAGCGATGTTGATCAGCCCATATTCGACCCAGCCCATCAGCGTGTCCGGCAAGTCCGCATAATCGGCCGAGCAGGCGGGATGCCGGACATCGGCCACCCAGGCTTCCGGGGCTGTGGGATCACCTGGCAATATGCCGGGCACGATACGTCCGGCTGCGTCATAGTAGGAAACGAAGCGCATAGTCGTCAGGCCACGCGATATTGGTCGAGGATTTCACGCCGTATATCGATACCCAGCCCCGCGCCGGTCGGCACCTGTACGATGCCTGCTTGTTGCACGATGGGCTCGGTCGACAAATGATCGCGAAACGGGTTCTCGCACTGTTCGAACTCGAGCAGTGGCGGCATGGGGCGAAAGCTCGGCGGTTGATCCGGCAACGCTGCTAAAAAGTGCAACGTTGCTGCCAGCCCGATGGCCGAACCCCATGCATGCGGCACGCATTCGACGCCATGCGCGGCCGCCAGCGTGGCGATCTTGCGGCATTCGCTGATGCCACCGGCAGCACATACGTCGGGCTGCACGATATCCATGGCCTTACGCACGACCAGATCACGAAAACCCCATCGGGTGAATTCGTTTTCGCCGCCCGCGACTGCCATATCCAGCGCGCGCGTGACTTCGACATAGCCATCGACGTCTTCGGGCGAAATGGGCTCTTCGAACCATTCCACATTCAGCTGTTCCAGCTCGCGTCCCAGGCGTATGGCCGCGGGCACGGTGAAACAATGATTGGCATCCACCATCAACCGCACATCATCCCCGATGGCTTTGCGCACGGCGGCCACGCGCTCGATGTCCAGCTTGGGCGAGCCCAGGCCGATTTTCATCTTGATGGCGGTGAAGCCTTCTTCCACGTAGCCGCGCGCTTCGTCGACGGCTTCGTCGATGAGCCGGTCCATATCGATGAAATACAGGCCGGTCGCGTAGGCGGAAACTTCGGTCCGGTAAGCACCGCCAATGAGTTTATGAATGGGCTTGCCGCATACCTTGCCGATGATGTCCCACAGCGCAATGTCGATACCGCTCAGTGCAGAAATCGCCATGCCCTTGGATCCGTAGTCTTTGATACGGTTGTAGAGGTCTTCCCAGATCACCTCTACATCGAAGGCATCGCGTCCGACAATACGAGGGCCGTATTGCGAGTCGATGTAGGCGCGTGCGACCTGGGCGGGACCATAGCATTCACCCCAGCCGACTACGCCGTCCGTGGTTTCGATTTCGACAATGCATGAGCCGCGCGTTTTGTACAACCATCCGCGCGACGAGGTAAAGGGACGCTCGACAGGCGCGCTGACAACATGGCAAGTGACTTTCTTGATGGTGCTCACATCCGACCTCATTTTGCTTTGAAGACTTTGGTTCCAACGTCATCCAGTGTTTTCTGGACGGCCAATACTTCTTTCTCGAGTTGATCTCCTGCCAGGCCATCCACCAGAAAACCGTTCTGTTCGGAAAAAGTCTTGAACGTGGGGCTCAAGATCGCTTTTTCGAAAGCCTGAATGAGCTTGTCGCGTACCGGCCCTGGCAGACCGGCGGGGCCGACTACATAGGCCATCTGTACCAGCGGACCGTAGGGAAAGACGTCATAGCCTTTTTCTTTGAAGGTCGGCACATCCGGCCAGACTTGCAAACGTTGGGTATCGAACACCGCGATGGGTTTGACGTAACCGGCCTCGATCTGGCCGCGACTTTCCGAGGGTTTCAGCACAGCGGCCTGGATTTGCTTGCCGGACAAGTCCGCGATCACTTTGGAGCCGCCGGGGTAGGGCACATTGACGTAAGGCACGCCGGCAACACGGGCCGTCATCTCGGCAAAAATATGGTTCAGGTTATTGGTGCCCGGTGTGCCGATAGAAACCTTACCCGGGTTCTTTTTCATGTAATCGAGGAATTCTTCCAGCGTCTGGGCGGGGCCGGACGCGGGCACCAACAAGATGAGCGGGTCGGTCGAAACCCGAGCAATGTGGGTGAACTGGTCATTGCGCAGGGGCGTCATTTTCTGGGCAATCTGAGCCAGCGTCGAACTCGTGCCCATGCCAATGACATAGCCATCTGGCGGAGCATTGGCGACCTTGGTCAGGCCTATGGCGCCGGTAGCGCCCGGGGCGTTTTCCACCACGATGTTGAACCCGTCTTTTGCCAAAATCTGCTGCAGTGCGCGGGCGGCAATGTCGTTCGAGCCGCCTGCATTCCAGGGCACGATAAATCGAATCTCCCTGGACGGATAAGCATCGGCAGACCAGGCCGGCAGGGATGCAGCAGTCAGTGCAACGGCAAAAAACGCTTTCTTTATCAAGGACATGGTTGTCTCCTCCTTGGGGTTGGCCGATTTTTCGGCTTGCGGTTTTGCTGTGATGCTAGCATTCGTTATAACAAACAACAATAGGGAGGTTGGCAATTTGCCAAGCGAGGCAGACAGTGCGAACATCCCGGTTCGCTATTCGTTGTAACAAAGGGGTTTTACGTGGGCGCAACCGGCCTGAAGCAAATCGAGAAATACACGCTGTGGGACCGGGCGTATGCGGAATTACGGGGCGCGTTGCTGGCGGGACGTTTCGTACCGGGCCAGCGCATATTGCTGCGCGACGTGGCCGGCGAGTTGGGAATCAGCCTGACGCCTGTACGCGATGCTGTGAATCATCTGATCGCGGAGCGCGTGCTCGAGCGTGGTACCGGGGGGCAGGGAGGCGGCGCAATCGTGCCGCCTATCGATCCAGATCAATTCCGGCAGTTGACCATCATGCGTGCGGATCTGGAGTCACGTGCCGCCTACGAGGCCGCGGCTCATGCGACTGACTCGGATATCGCGTTATTGCGCCAGCACCTGGTGCAGATGACGGATCACATCAATGAAGAACGGCGAGATCATTATCTGGAGATGCATCGCCGCTTTCATTTCGGTATTTATGCACTGGCGCGCATGCCGATCATTCAGGATGCCATCGAGACGCTGTGGCTGCGTTGTGGCCCGGTCTTGACCATCGTCTTGCCGGAATATGTACCGTATTTGAAAAAGACGGACTACCATGCCGCGGCGTTGGATGCGTTGCAGCGCAAGGATGCGCAGGGCGTGGCGGACGCCATTCGGCGCGACATCTCCGAGGCGGGGACCTATATCCATCAATTATTGTGCCGCCGGGAGGCCACGGCAGACACACAGGCGGGGTAACAGCCGCCGCCTGTGCAGGCCTCAGTTGCGCGGCTTGCGTGCGCGCAACAGTTCGTCCAGTACCAGCAGCACTGCGCCACAGGTGATGCAGACATCGGCAATGTTAAAGGCGGGGTAGTACCAGTCGTTCCAGTAGAACAACAGAAAATCGATGACGTGGCCGTAGACCACGCGATCGATCACATTGCCGAGCGCGCCGCCCAGTATCAGCGTGAGCGCCAGGCAAAAGCGCGGCTGCGCCGTATTGCGGCGTAGCAGCCAGACAATGACGACAGACGCGACGACGCCCAGCGCGGTGAACAGCCACCGTTGCCACCCGGCTTCGGAGGCCAGGAAACTGAACGCCGCGCCGCGGTTGTACACCAACGTGAAATCAAAGATCGGCAGCACGTTGACGCGTTGGCCGTACGTGTAAGCCGAGTCGAAGTACAGCTTGGTGACTTGGTCCAGGACGATCAGCAGCAGGGCGATCGATAACCAGCGCCCGGTGGTACGCGGCGCTGGTTGGACAGGCTGTCCTGGCTCACGGCCCGGCTGCCGGCTCGCGTTGTTCACGGAGCCTGCCGAGGATTGGCTTGGTACCTCATGCGACATGGTGTCAGGCCTTGTCGCGTGGCTCGCCCGAGCCAAACAAGTTGGACACGCAACGGCCGCAGATCTCGGGATGGTCCGCATCGCTGCCTACATCCAGACGCCAGTGCCAGCAGCGCTCGCATTTCTTGTTCGTGGACGGCGTGATCTCGATGCGCAAATCGCCCGTACCTGCATGGACCGTGGCACGAGAGACGATCAACACGAATCGCAGGTCGTCGCCCAGGCTTTCCAGGATGGCGCGATCGTCACCGTCGGCATGCAGATCGACTTCGGCCTGCAACGACGAGCCGATACCGCCTGCCGTGCGGACCTCTTCGAGTTTGCGTTGCACGTCGGCACGGATGGCGCGCAGACGCGCCCATTTCCCAGTCAACCCCTCGGCGTACGGCGGCAGCGTGTGAAACACCTCGGTGAAAATCGTGACGCGCGGCGCATCGGCTTGGTGCTTCAGTGCGGAATCGGCCAGGACTTTCCAGGCCTCTTCTGCCGTGAACGACAGAATGGGGGACATCAGCTTGAGCAGCGTCTGCGTGATTTCCAGCAGAGCTGTCTGTGCCGAACGTCGCGCCACGCTGTCGGTGGCAGTGGTGTACAGACGGTCCTTGAGAATATCCAGATAGAACGCGCCCAGATCCTCGGAGCAGAACGTCTGCAGACGCGAGACGGCAGGGTGGAAATCATAGCGCTCGTATTGCGCGATGACTTCAGCCTGCATTTGCGCCGTCATAGCCAATGCATAGCGGTCGATCTCGAACAGCTCGTCATATGGCACGGCCTGACTGACAGCGTCGAAGTCGGCCAGGTTGGCCAGCAAGAAGCGCAGCGTGTTGCGAATGCGGCGGTAGCCTTCGACCACGCGCTTGAGGATCTCGTCGGAAATCGACAGCTCGCCGGAGTAGTCTGTCGATGCGACCCACAAGCGCAAGATCTCGGCGCCGAGCGAGTCGGACACTTTTTGCGGGGCGATGACGTTGCCCACCGACTTGCTCATCTTGCGGCCTTGGCCGTCGACCACGAAACCGTGCGTCAACAGGGCCTTGTACGGCGGTTGACCATACAGCATGCAGCCGGTCAGCAGCGACGAGTGGAACCAGCCGCGATGCTGGTCGGAACCCTCGAGGTACAGATCAGCCGGCCAGGCCAGCTCGGCGCCGTGCGAGCCGCCCAGAGCCTGGTCTTTGCCGCCCAGCACGGTAGCGTGCGTGGTGCCCGAGTCGAACCAGACATCGAGCGTGTCGCGATTCTTTTCGTACTGATCTGCTTCGTCACCCAGCAGCTCGCGCGGGTCCAGCGACTGCCAGGCCTCGATGCCGTGTTGTTCAACGCGCTGTGCGACCTGTTCCAGCAATTCGACCGTACGCGGATGCAGGGCGCCGGTTTCCTTGTGCACAAAGAACGCCATGGGCACGCCCCATTGGCGTTGGCGCGACAAGGTCCAGTCGGGCCGGTTGGCGATCATGGCATGCAGGCGGGCGCGGCCCCAGGAGGGATAGAACGCCGTTGCATCAATGCCGGCCAAGGCGCTTTCGCGCAACGTGGGGCCGCCATCGGCGGGCTTGACGTCCATGCCGGCGAACCATTGGCTGGTGGCGCGGTAAATGACCGGGGTCTTGTGGCGCCAGCAATGCATGTAGCTGTGCGACAGTTTTTGCACGTCCATCAGCGACCCGGCGGCCTTCAGGGCCTCGACAATGCGCGGATTGGCGTCCCAGATGGACAGGCCGCCGAACAGCGGCAGGCTCTCGGCATATTTGCCATCGCCCAGCACGGGATTCAGGATCTGGTCGTCGGGCAGATCGTGCGCCTTGCACGACACAAAGTCCTCGATACCGTAGGCGGGAGCCGAGTGCACGACACCGGTGCCGGTGTCGATGGTGACGTAGTCGCCCAGGTAGATCGGCGAGGTGCGCGCATAGCCGGCATCGGCCGACGCCAGCGGATGATGGAAACGCAATCCGTCGAGCGCTGCACCCGCGGTGGTGGCGATGATTTCGCCTTGCAGGTTCCAGGCTTTCAGGCAGGCTTCCACGCGCTCGCTGGCCAACAGCAGCAGTGATCCATGCGCCGTTGCCGGGGTGACGCGCACCAGCGCGTATTCCAGTTCAGGATGCACGTTCAGGGCCTGGTTGGCCGGAATCGTCCACGGCGTCGTGGTCCAGATCACCACCGCGCCATCGTCGACCGCATCCAGGCCGAAGGCCTTCGCCACGCCCGGCTTGTCTGCGAACGGAAACGCCACATCGATGGCCGGATCCACGCGATCAGCGTATTCGACCTCGGCCTCGGCCAAGGCCGAGCCGCAGTCGAAACACCAATTCACGGGCTTCAGACCACGGAATACGTAGCCCTTTTGCAGGATGCCACCCAGCGCACGGATCTCGTTCGCCTCGTTGCTGTAGTTCATGGTCAGGTAGGGGCGATCCCACTCGCCCAACACACCCAGACGCTTGAAGTCCTGGCGTTGACGATCAATCTGTTCCAGTGCGTACGCCCGCGCCTTGGACTGGACTTCCGTCACGGGCAGGTGCTTGCCGAATTTCTTTTCGATCTGGATCTCGATCGGCATGCCGTGACAGTCCCAGCCCGGCACATAATGCGCGTCGTAGCCCGCCATGTTGCGGCTCTTGACGATGATGTCCTTCAGGATCTTGTTGACCGCGTGGCCAATGTGGATGTCGCCGTTGGCATAGGGCGGTCCGTCGTGCAGCACAAAACGCGGCCGGCCACGGCTGGCAGCGCGTATGGCTTGATACACGTGGTTTTCTTCCCACTGGGTGACCCAGGCAGGTTCGCGTTTGGCAAGATCACCTCGCATCGGAAAGGAGGTGTCGGGCAGATTGAGGGTTTTTTTATAGTCCATGAACGGCAAAATAGGCACGCGCGTTTTGCGCGTCGTCGGCGATGGCGGCTGTCAGGGAAGGCAGATCGGGAAATTTTTCTTCGTCCCGCAACTTGTGCAGGAACTCAACGCGTATGAGTTTACCGTATGCGTCAGCCGGGCCATCGAGCAGGTGTGACTCTAATAGCACACGTCCGTGATCCTCGACGGTGGGGCGCACTCCCAGGCTGGCGACGGCGCGGCGCGGTTGCTCGCCCAACCCATGGACTCGTACTACATAAATCCCCGAGCGCGCGGCACAGCGTGGCGCAACGCGCAGATTCAAGGTGGGAAAACCCAGCGTACGGCCGAGTTTCTGGCCGTGGATCACGTGTCCGCTGATCTGGAACGGGCGCCCCAGCAGATGTTCGGCGCGAGCCAGATCTCCCACGGCAAGCGCGGTGCGGACCTCCGAGCTCGATACGCGATGCCCTTGGCGGTCGGTCACGTCAGCGATCGTCTGTACCTCGAACCCGTGCACCATGCCCGCCTCGCGTAGCAGGTCGACGTCGCCGCTGCGCTTGCGGCCAAAGCGGAAATCTTCTCCCACGAGCAGCCAACGCGTCTGCAGGCCGCCCACCAAGAGTTCCTCGATGAAGGCATTGGCAGACATATCCGCGAATCGCGCGTTGAATCGCTCGATGACGATCTGCGCCATGTCCTGGCTGGCAAGCGCTTCGAGTTTGTCGCGCAAACCAGAGATACGCGTCGGCGCGAGTTCCGGCCGCTGGTTCAGCGTGGCGAAATATTCACGGGGATGCGGCTCGAATGTCAGCACCGAGGGCAGCAGCCCGCGTTCGCGGGCCGCCTGCCGCACGCGCGCCAGAATGGCCTGATGACCGCGATGGACGCCGTCAAAATTGCCGATTGTCAGCGCGCAGGGGGATCGCCGCGCAGGCGGCGGGACCGATCGATAGAGTTGCAGCAAGGTTTTCACGACCGAGAGTTTACAATTTTAGGTTGGTTTGCCTTGGAATATCTCATCTTGCCGGAATCCTCACCTTTAAAACGTCGCCTGGTTATCCTTATTTCGGGACGTGGCAGCAATATGCAAGCCCTGGTTCACGCCTGTCGCGACCAGGCATGGCCCGCCGAGGTCTGCGCCGTCATTGCCAGCCGCCCCGATGCGGCGGGATTGTCGTGGGCGCGCGAACAGGGCATCGCCGCCGGCGCGCTGTATCACAAGGATTTCCCTAGCCGGGAAGCTTTCGATACGGCGCTGGCCGAGGAAATCGACCGGTACCAGCCCGATTATGTGTTGCTGGCTGGTTTCATGCGCGTCTTGACGCCGGGATTCGTGAATCACTACGCGGGCCGGTTGGTGAACATTCATCCGTCGTTGCTGCCCATGTTCCCCGGTCTGCATACGCACGCTCAGGCGTTGGCGACAGGGGTGCAGTTGCACGGATGTACGGTGCATTTCGTGACGCCGGTACTGGATCACGGCCCCATCATCGCGCAGGGCTGCGTTCCTGTCCGTGCAGGTGACACACCTGATATCCTGGCTGACCGCGTGCTGGCCGTGGAGCACCAGGCCTATCCCGCAGCGGTTCGCTGGCTGGTCGAGGGCAGGGTGCGCCTGACGGTCGATCATCGTGTCGAGGTCGATGGCGATCCGCAACGTCTGTTTATCGAGGGCGAGGTCTGACGGCCAGGCCGTATCCCCATCGCAACCTCTCGTTATCATCCGCCGAGGCAGTTTGTCTCGGCCCTGAATTTTGACCGGTCAAGGCGCAGCCTCGGCCTTATGGAAAAACAATGAGCAAGAATCCCGCCTCTCGGCAGCGTCCCGCAGGCGCTTTTTCCACGAACCGATCTGAAACCGGTCCGCGTGGTGGAGCCCGTCGCACATCCAGCGGGCCATTTCGGTCCGAAGGGCGATCAGGCTATTCGGACCGGTCTCGGCCCGAAGGGCGCTCGGGTGACTCGGATCGGTCCAGGCCCCAGGGACGATCGGGCTATCCGGATCAGCCTCGCTCCGAGAGGCGATCGGGGTACTCGGAGTCGTCCCGGCCTCAGGGTCGCTCCAGCCAATCTCGGTCGCCCGGTCAATCGCGGTCTCAGGCCGACTCCCAACCGCGCACGCCGCGTGCCGTGATCCGCATTGATCAGGTCCAGCGTGTTTTGGGCGAAATCCTGCAATGGACCTACCCGGCCGATGCCACCTTGTCGCACTGGTTCCGTGCTCACCCCACGCTGGGTGGTCGTGACCGTGGCGAGGTTGCCGAGGCCGTGTACGACGTATTGCGCCACCTGCGCCGTTACCGTCAGCTCGCCGAAAGCGGCAGCGGTCCGGCGTCGCGCCGCCTGGCGATCCTGGGCCTGACTGCCACCTTGGGTGCGGCGTTTTTAGAAGACGGCCTGGACCCCTCCGAGCGCGATTGGCTGGAACGCGTCAGCCGCATAAATCCCGCTACATTGCCCCGTGCTGTTCGTACCAGCATGCCTGACTGGCTGGACGAGCGCCTGGGCACGCTGGACGATCCGGAATCTTTGATGTCGGCGCTGAATCGTCCGGCTGCACTCGATCTGCGAGTCAATCCCCTCAAGGTGGAACGCGACGCGGCGCTGGCTGCCTTGGGCGACGGTCCCGCGGCGCGTTTTGAGCCTCAGCCTACCCCGTATTCCCCGTGGGGTATCCGGCTGGCCGGCCGGCCAGCGGTCAATCGCTGGCCCCTGTTCGAGAACGGCAGTCTCGAGGTCCAGGACGAGGGCAGTCAATTGTTGGCCTTGCTGGTCGGCCCGCGCCGCGGCGAGATGATCATTGATTTCTGCGCAGGGGCGGGTGGGAAAACGCTACTCCTGGGCGCGCTGATGCGTTCTACCGGGCGTTTGTACGCCTTTGACGTCTCGGCTGCCCGGTTGGCGCGTGCCAAACCCCGTTTTGCCCGTAGCGGGCTATCCAACGTGGTGCCGGTGGCCATCGAAAGCGAAAATGACGCGCGCGTCAAACGCCTGGCGGGCAAAGCGCAGCGCGTACTGGTCGATGCTCCTTGCAGCGGAATCGGCACATTGCGCCGCAATCCCGATCTGAAATGGCGCCAGCATCCCGAGGCCCTGGCAGAATTGGGGGCGCTACAGACGCGTATCCTGAATAGCGCCGCGCGGTGTGTTGCCCCGGGCGGGCGCCTGGTGTATGCCACCTGCAGCCTGCTGGCCGAGGAAAACGAGGTCCAGGTTCAGCAGTTCCTCGACACGCACCCCGATTTCGAGCGTCTGGATGCGGCGGAAATTCTGGCCAGCCGCTGCCCGGAACTCGATCTCGAGGGCCCCTACGTCCAGTTGCGCCCAGACGTACACGGCACCGATGGATTTTTTGCCGCAGTGTTGGAACGTAAAAAGGCGAGTGCTGTGGCACCCGTGTCCGATGAGGCTGCGTCCACGTCTGATGGGGCAGAGTCTGCCTCCTCGGATAATGAATCCTTGGCTATAGAGAACGAGGTCGCCGCCGATAACGGGCCCGCTACCGCTCAGACCGAGCCTGCCTCTGTTGACACAGGCTCGACACCCGCAGGAGGCAAACTTGCTGCTCCCGACACCAAGCCGTCCGCGGAATAACCCTGTCACCGAGACGGAAAAGCCACAGTTCGTCCGGTAGTTTGTTGCAAAATGTGTTTTTAGTGGGGCATCATTGACATGCCGCCTCGCCCCGGGGCAGAACCCCTCAGGGGGTCGAAATTCTCCCTCCGGGCCGAGGCGCCGCTGCTTAGTCCTTGATTTATCACAAAAACTATTTTGAAATCCCGCTGTCATAAGCAAGTCAGGTACGCTAAACTGCGTTCCATTCCTTTATGCGAGGGTCGCAAAAAGCTTTATGGATCAATTCCTTTCCTTCCTCTCCGGCGGATTTACCCAAGCCAGCTGGTGGCAGATTGTTCTGTTCACCCTGGGGATGACGCACGTCACCATCGTGGCTGTCACGATCTTCCTGCACCGCAGCCAGACGCACCGCGGTCTCGACTTACACCCCGCAGTAATGCATTTCTTCCGGTTCTGGCTCTGGATGACGACGGGCATGGTCACAAAGGAATGGGTCGCCATTCACCGTAAACACCACGCCAAATGCGAAAAAGAGGGCGATCCTCATTCGCCGATGCTGTTCGGTGTCTGGAAGGTATTGTTCCGTGGCGCTGATCTGTATCGCGTAGAGTCTGCCAACAAGGAAACCATGGCTAAATTCGGCCACGGTACGCCGGACGACTGGCTCGAGCAGAACGTCTATGCCAAGCACAGCCTGTGGGGCGTGCTCACCATGCTGGCCATCGACGTGGCCCTGTTTGGCGCGATCGGCCTGACGGTCTGGGCGGTGCAAATGGCCTGGATTCCGTTCTGGGCGGCCGGTGTGGTCAATGGTATCGGCCACTTCTGGGGCTATCGCAACTACAACAGCCCGGACACCAGCACCAACGTATTCCCGTGGGGCATCGTGATCGGTGGCGAAGAGCTGCACAACAACCACCACGCTCATGGCACGTCGGCCAAGTTCTCCGCCAAATGGTATGAGATCGATATCGGCTGGGGTTACATCCAGGTCCTGAAATTCTTCGGCCTGGCCAAGGTCCGCAAGGTCGCGCCCAAGCTCAAGCTCGAAACGAACACCAAGGCCATCGATCTGCGTACGCTGCAAGGCGTGATCACGCACCGCTACGAGGTCATGGCCCGTTACGGCGAGATCATCAAGACCACGCTGCGCGAAGAGCTCGGCAAGATCAAGCCGGCCCATGACGACCACAGCGCGTCGCGCTTGCAGCGTGTGCGCCGTTGGCTGCACCGCAACGAGGATGTCCTGCATCCCGAGCAGCGCGCCGAGGTCGATCAGGCCATCGCACACAACAAGTCCTTGTCCACCCTGGTGCAAATGCGCCGTGAGTTGGGCCGCTTGTGGGAAAGCTCCAGCGCCAGCAGCGAGCAACTTTTACATGACCTGCAGGCCTGGTGCCAGCGCGCCCAGCAAAGCGGCATCGCCGGGCTCGAGCAATTTGCACAACGTCTCAGCCGCTACGCGGCATGATGCTAGAGCAACTCAATCCCGAACAACGCGCCGCAGTAACGCTTGATCCGCAGCACGCCCTGGTTCTCGCCGGGGCGGGCAGCGGCAAGACACGGGTCTTGACGACCCGCATGGCCTGGCTGATTCAAACCGGCCAGGCCAGTCCATTTGGGCTGCTGGCTGTCACGTTTACCAACAAGGCTGCGCGCGAGATGCTGTCGCGCATGTCGGCGATCCTGCCGATCGATACGCGCGGCCTGTGGATCGGCACCTTTCACGGGCTGTGCAATCGCATGCTGCGTGCACATCATCGTGATGCCGGTCTGCCGCAATCCTTTCAGATTCTCGATACCTCCGATCAATTGGCGGCCATCAAGCGCCTCTTGAAGGCCAACGGTATCGACGACGAAAAATACCCCCCTCGCGACGTCCAGCGTTTTATCAGCGGCGCCAAAGAGGCGGGTGAGCGTCCCGGCGATATCGAGGCCTACGATAGCCATCGACGCCGCTTGATCGAGATCTATCAGCTCTACGAGGCGCAGTGCCAGCGCGAGGGCGTGGTCGATTTTGCCGAGCTGCTATTGCGTGCGTACGAGCTGTTGACACGCAACGCTCCCGTGCGCGAACACTACCAGCGGCGTTTCCGCCACATCCTGGTCGACGAGTTTCAGGACACCAACACCCTGCAGTACAAATGGCTCAAACTGTTGGCCGGGGGTGGGGCAGCCATTTTTGCGGTGGGCGACGACGATCAGTCGATTTATGCCTTTCGTGGCGCCAACGTGGGCAACATGGCGGATTTCGAGCGCGACTATGCGCGCGGCACCGTCATTCGGCTGGAACAAAACTACCGGTCCTATGGCCACATCCTGGACTCGGCCAATGCGCTCATCGGCCACAATAGTGGCCGCCTGGGCAAGAACCTCTGGACCGAACAGGGCGAGGGCGAGCCCATCCGCGTCATCGAGCAACCCTCGGATGGCATGGAGGCCCAATGGCTGGTCGATGAGGTACGCTCGCTCATCAACGAGGGCAGCCTGCGCCGCGAAATCGCCGTTCTGTATCGCAGTAACGCGCAATCCCGTGTGATCGAGCATGCGTTGTTTTCGGCTGGTATTCCCTACAAGGTCTACGGCGGTCTGCGCTTTTTCGAACGCCAGGAAATCAAGCACGCCTTGGCCTATTTGCGTCTGATGGCCAATCCCCATGACGACACGTCGTGGATGCGCGTTGTCAATTTCCCCACGCGCGGCATTGGCGCGCGCACGCTGGAACAGTTGGCCGATGCGGCCCGCACGCTCGATACCAGTCTGTATGGTGCCGTGGCCCGCGTGCCTGGAAAAGGCGGCGCCAACCTGGCGCAGTTTGCGCAACTGATTGGCCGTTTGACTGACGAAACCCGCGAACTGCCGCTGCCAGAGCTGGTCGAGCACATGCTGGAGACCAGCGGCCTCGTCGAGCACTACAAGGCCGACCGCGACGGTGCCGAGCGTCTCGAAAACTTGAACGAACTGATCACGGCCGCGGCAGTGTTCGCCTCGGAGGAAAACTTCGACGGCTTGCCCGCCGGTATCGTGCCCGAAGGCGCCGTCGATAGTACTTTGATGCCCGGTGTGGTCGATGCGCCAGCCGAGATCCCGACCGGCATGACGCCGTTGGCCGCGTTCCTGTCGCACGCCTCGCTGGAGGCCGGTGACAACCAGGCGCAGGCTGGTCAGGACGCCGTGCAATTGATGACCGTACACGCCGCCAAGGGCTTGGAGTTCGACGCGGTGTTCATCACCGGTCTCGAAGAAGGCTTATTCCCCCACGAGAACAGCATTCTCGAGGACTCCGGGCTCGAGGAAGAACGCCGTCTGATGTACGTCGCCATTACGCGCGCACGCGAGCGTCTTTACCTCACTTTGGCACAGAGCCGCATGCTGCACGGCCAGACTCGCTACGCTATGCGTTCGCGGTTCCTGGACGAGATTCCGGAGCAACACCTGAAATGGTTGACCCCGCGGGGTGGGGTGGGTCATGCGCACGCCGGCTTTGGCGAATCGGCGGCTCGTGTCAGCCATGGCGACGCGTTCGGGCGCCGTTCGACCGGAACGATCTCACCGCGTACGCCACGCGGCGTGACCTCTGGCGTGACCGTGGGCGACAAGCAATTCCGCATCGGCCAGGGCGTTCGCCATGCTCGATTTGGTGACGGCACCATCATCGGCCTGAGCGGTTCCGGTCAGGATGCCCAGGCGCAAATCCAGTTTCGCGATGTGGGCGCCAAAACATTGGCGCTGGGCATAGCCAAGCTGGATATCGTCCAAGGCTGAGCTCGCCGTCTCTGCCAACCCAGAAGCAACAGTCAGGTCGACGCGGGAGCCGCATTCCGCGTCGGAATCTGCCCGCGCGAGGCGACGAGATAGGCGTCGCGGGTGCTCTGGATATGGCCTCGCAAAATCGTTTGCGCGCGACGCGTGTCCAGATTGCGGATAGCCTCGACCACCACGCGATGGTTGTCCTGGCAATGCCTGACCTGAGCGTTGTCGACGGGCAGTCGATAGCGCAGAGCCGTAATCTGCGCTGAGACGAGCTTGAATGCGTCCTTGAGGTACCCGTTCTCGCAATGGTCCACCAGCGTGTTGTGAAAATCAGTGTCCAGCCGGGGAAAGGCAGCCTGATCATTGCGGGCAAACGCTGCACCCATATCCTCTAAACATCTATCGAGCGCATGTACCAGCGGTCCGTGGCGGTGCTTCATCGCGTCGGCCAGGGCTTCGCATTCAATCATGGAGCGAAACTGGCAGATATGCGCCACCTCGGTGTCATTGAGCTGAAAAACAAAGGTGCCGCGCTGTGGGTGGATTTCTACCAGTCCTTCGAGCCGCAAGCGTAATAACGCCTCACGCACCGGGGTCTTGCTCATGCCCAGCATGTTCGATAAGACGAGCTCGGACAACGCCTCGCCAAACTGCAGGGGGCCAGTGACGATAGCGCTGCGGATGCGCTCGACAGCGAGGTCGGTGAGCGATTTCGGGCGTTCGACGGGTTCTGCAAAATTCATGGGGCCGCCTACTGTGGGATAGCGTGCATCTTACCATTATTGCGATGAGCGAGTCGGCAGCTGAACATATGATATCTGGTATATCAGATGAAAATATCCGCTCGGCGCTGGACGCCAAAAATAATTATAAGTCATTGTTTTTTAAGTAAATTAACAATGAAAATACGCCGTTTTTACGAGGATTGATATCCCGGGTTTTTACTGATGAAGAATCTGATATATCAGGTACCATGTTCGTTCTTCATTTTCTAAGACGTGACCGACAGGCCCTTGGCTTGATGCGGTCCAAGGCCCCATGAAATATCTGCAGAAATTCAGTGAGATCGTGTTGGTGCTGGGTCTAGGCGGGATGGTCGTGATGGTGTTCGGCAACGTGGTGCTGCGCTATGGATTTTCCTCGGGCATCACGTTTTCAGAGGAAGTGTCGCGCTTCATTTTTGTCTGGATCACCTTTCTCGGCGCCATTCTGGCGTTTGCTCAACGTGGCCATATCGCCATGGAAAGCCTGACGCGCCGTTTGCCGCCTGCCACACAGCGCATCGTGGCAATCGTGTCGGCGTTATTGATGCTCGGGTGTTGTGTGCTGATGGTGATCGGTGGCTGGAACCAGACAGTGATCAATCTGGCGAATTTCGCTCCTGTTTCCGGCATTCCCCGCGGTGCGATCTATGCCGCGGCAGTCGCGGCCGGTATCTGCCTGGGGGGACTCATCCTGCGTGATCTCTGGCGCCTGTTACGCGGAGCCTCGCTGGATCAATTCGAGCAGCATTCGACGACTGAATAGGGCCGGGGCGCAGGACATGACCATACTTGTCTTTATCCTTTCCCTGCTCGGCGCAATGGCGCTGGGTATGCCCATCGCGTTTGCGTTAATGGTCTGCGGCGTCGCGCTCATGTGGCAAGTCGGAATTTTCGACGCGCAGGTGTTGGCGCAGAATCTGGTCGACGGCGCCGATAGCTACCCGCTGATGGCCATTCCGTTCTTCATGCTCGCGGGTGAACTGATGAACGCAGGCGGCTTGTCGCGCCGCATCGTGGACGCGTTGCTCAGCCTGGTCGGCCATGTGCCGGGTGGCCTGGGATATGTCGCGGTGATCGCCGCCTTGATCTTGGCCAGCCTTTCCGGTTCTGCGATTGCAGACACAGCCGCGCTGGCCGCGTTGTTGATTCCCATGATGCGAGATGCGGGCTACAACGTCCCGCGCGCAGCCGGTCTGCTTGCCGCAGGGGGGGTGATAGCCCCCGTTGTACCGCCCTCAATCGGCCTGGTGCTGTTCGGCGCGATCGCGGGCGTGTCGGTGAGCAAGCTCTTCATGGCCGGCATCATTCCAGGCATCACCATGGCTGTTGCACTGATGGTTACCTGGTGGTGGTTATGTCGCAACGATGCGCCGCCAGTACGCCCACGCTGCAGCCGTGCAGAAACCTTCCATGCTATCCGGCAGGCGGGGTGGGCCATGATATTGCCTGTGATCATCATTGTCGGCGTGAAGTTCGGCGTATTCACGCCGACCGAGGCAGGCGTGGTCGCTGTCGTTGCCGCCATGTTGATCGGTGCATTTGCCTATCGTGAGTTGACCTGGAAAAGTATCTATCACTGCATGGTCAGCGCTGCCAAGGTATCGGCGGTCGTGATGTTCCTGGTTGCTGCCGCGTTGATCTCGGCGTGGCTCATCACCGTCGCCAACATCCCCGATCAACTCATCGAGCTGCTGCAGCCGTTCATCGATCGTCCCGTGTTGCTGATGATCTTGATGCAGCTCATCGTCTTTATCGTGGGCACGGCCTTGGATTTCACGCCTACCATCCTGATCCTGACGCCGGTGCTCATGCCCATCGTCAAACAGGCCCATATCGATCCGGTCTACTTCGGCGTGATATTCGTCATGAACAATGCGATCGGCCTGTTGACGCCGCCGGTCGGTAACGTGCTCAACGTGGTGTGCTCGGTAGGCAAGGTGCCCATGAATGACGTTATCCGAGGGGTGATGCCCTTTTTGGTGGCCGAAGCCGTGGTGCTGCTGCTAATGAGTATTTTCCCTTCTCTGGTGCTTGGTCCGTTACGTTGGCTGCACTGATTTCACCGCTGATTCATTCAATAAATAATATCGGAGACTCAACATGCGCAAGCTCATTCTCAACGTCCTGTTGGCCACCGGAGCCGTGGTGTTCAGCACAGGTGTCCACGCACAGATGGTGGCGAAATTCGGCTATGGCGCGACGGAGGATCACCCTCAAGGCGTCGCAGCTCGCAAATTTGCCGACCTGGTAAAAGAAAAGACCAACGGCCGTATCACCGTGAATACCTTCGGCAGTGGCAAGCTGGGCTCCGATCCCTCACTGCAGTCCCAGGTTCAAGGAGGCACGTTAGAGTTCATGACTGGCCCCACGTCGAATCTGGTTGGTCAGATCAAGGGGTTCGCGCTTTTCGATTTGCCCTATTTGGTCGCCAATTACAAAGAGGCCGACGCATTGCTCGACGGTCCGCAAGGCCAAGCGTTATTGGCCAAGCTCGATAGCGTGGGCCTGGTGGGACTGGGCTACCAGGAAAACGGTTTTCGCAGCATTACCAATTCCAAACACCCCATCACCAAGCTGGAGGATCTCGCGGGACTCAAAATCCGTGTCATCCAGAATCCCGTTTTTATCGACACATTCAAAGCACTGGGAGCGAACCCTGTACCCATGCCCTATACCGAGTTGTACGGCGCACTCGAGTCGCGTGCGGTTGACGCGCAAGAAAATCCCGTCGGTTTGATTGCCTCTGGCAAGTTCTACGAAGTTCAAAAGTATTACTCATTGACCGGCCATGTGTACTCGCCCTTTATCGTGATCGGCAGCAAGAAATGGTTCGACAAATTGTCGGACGCCGATAAAGCTGCAGTACGCGAAGCCGGCATCGAAGCCAGCAAATTCATGCGCCAACTCGAGCGCGAACAAGAGGTCAAGCTGCGTGCCTCATTGGAGGCCGAGGGTCTGAAGATCAACGAGCTAAGCCCCGAAGAATTGGCTCGCTTGCGTGAGGCAGTCAAGCCGGTAGTAGCAAAGTACGCGACAGAGCTGGGCGTCGATATCAATCAGTTGCAGAGTTCGCTCAAGTAATCCGCTGAATTAACTCGTTCGTACCGTCATGCGCCGGCGCCATCCGTACAACGCCAGCGCAATCGCTACCAGTACAAAGCCTATCGTGGTCGAGACCGGATCGGGATACACCAACGCGAAACCTGCCACGATCAACATCGTGCGCTCGAATGCGTTGACCCGATCCAGCAGCCATCCTTGAAAGCCAATCGCCAATGCGAAAATACCGCTTGCTGCAGTGAACGTGACAGCGGCGACGCTCCACCAGTCAGCTCCCGCCAGGGCTTTGGTCGAACCCATCAACAACAACCCTTGGCCACTGGGGTCGAGCACGAAAATAAAGGGCACGAGAAAGGCCGGGATTGTGTATTTCCAACACTGCATGGTGGTCTTGTACGGGTCTCCGCCGGTGATCGCCGATGCAGCGAATGGCGACAGGGCAGTGGGCGGTGAAACTTCCGACAAGACGGCGTAGTAAAAAATGAACATGTGCGCGGCGAAATCTGGCACGCCGAGCTTGATCAACGCGGGCGCCGTGATGACGGCGCAGATGATGTATGACGCCGTCACAGGCACGGCCAGGCCGATGATCCAGACGACCAGCGCGGTATAGATCGCCGTCAGCAGCAACGACCCGGCCGCGTAGTCGATGACAATGCCGCTGAATTTCAGGCCGAGTCCAGTCAGCGTGACGACGCCGACGATGATGCCCGCGCCGGCACATGTCGCGCCTACGCTCAGCATTCCGAGCGAACCGGCTTTCAACGCCTGTATCAGCGGTGAATTGAACAGATGATCGGCTACCCGCCCCTTGCCGCGGAACAGATCGCGCGAGATCATCGCCGTTTCCGGACGCAAAAAACTGGTCAGGAAAGACACCACCGTGGCCCAGAATACAGACAGCACAGGCGAGAAACCCAGCAACATGAACGCGATGATGGAAACCAGCGACAGAAAGTGATACCAATACCGCCGCGTCAGATTCCAGACTGTGTCTACGCGCTTGATGTCGACGTTGTGCATCCCGTACTTGTGCACATCGATCTCGACCATGAAAAACAGCGCGAGATAAAAGAGCAACGTCGGGATGACCGCCATCAGCAGCACGTCCAGATACGAGATGTGCAGGAACTCGGCGATGATGAAAGCCGCAGCGCCCATCACGGGCGGCGAGATGATCGCTCCCAAACCACCCGCCGACAGCAGACCGCCTGCCGCATTACGCGCATAGCCGACTTTGGCCAACATCGGCCATGCCACGGTACCTAGTGTCACTGTCGTCGCTACGCCCGAGCCTGACGGCCCGCCCAGCAGGAAAGAGGCCAGCACGACGGTGCGTCCTGCCCCGGCAGGTTTGCCCCCCATGGCCGAAAATGAAAAGTCGATATAGAACTTGCCTGCGCCGGAGAACTGCAAGAAAGCGCCAAAAATCGTGAACAGAATGATCAACGACGAAGACACGTCGACGGCTACTCCGTAGATGCCCTCTAGCGTC
This sequence comes from Bordetella muralis, assembly GCF_965139205.1. GTDB lineage: Bacteria > Pseudomonadota > Gammaproteobacteria > Burkholderiales > Burkholderiaceae_B > Bordetella_A > Bordetella_A muralis. The sequence continues at coordinate 170,461 of NZ_CBCSIU010000005.1, read as the reverse complement.
ATGTACATGAAGCCCACCAGCCGCCCCAGATCGTAGCCCCGGTGCGTCCAGGGATGCGGCAGATAGTTGCCCAGAAAGGCGTACAACAGAAAGCAGCTCGATATGACGGGTAGAATCCAGCCTATCGTGCGACGCATTGCTTCCAGGACCAACAGAATCAAGGCCGAACCGAATGCGATGTCCCAGGCATCGGGCATGGTATTGCGGTCGGTGAACTCATCTCCGCCCAGCAGCAGATAGACCACGATAGCGACCGCCAGCGCCGCCATCAACCAATCCCACCACATGATGCGATGCCGATAACGTTTGGCGATGGGGAACATCAGAAAGCACAGCGCGAGCACCATGCTCACGTGCAATGGGCGCAACGCCTGCGTGGGCACGATCGCGTAGGCAGCATATAGGTGGAAAAGCGACATCAATACTGCCAGCGCTGCCAGAGACACGCCCAGCTTGCCGCCGATATGATTGATCGCGCCTTCTTCTTCCTCGATGTATTGCTCGGCCTTGCGCAAGGCCTCGTCACTGACCTGTGCGGAATTCTGTTCTTGGGATTCGATCATGCCGGGGCCTCTCTTCCAGGATGCGGTTACGGCCGTGGTGTGCCGATGCCGGCCCGCCTGCGGCGAGACCGGCATGATGCGTAGCCTGCTTAATCAAGCGAGGCGCCGCGCTCCTGGAAATACTTGGCCGCCCCGGGGTGAAAGGGAATGGGGCTGGCGGCCGACTTTTGCTTGTCGAGCGCAAAATCCGCCGTGATCTTGTGTACGGCGATCAGATCATCACGGCTTTCAAAGATGGTCTTGACGATGTTGTAGGCCGTCTTGTCATCCATCTCCTCGTTAGCCACCAACAGGTTCATCACGTTGGCATTCTTGTTGTCGGTCTTCATGCCGCGATAGACGTCTTTACCGATGACCGATTGCACGTAGAGTTTGCCGTACTTCTCGTTCATGGCTGGCACCAGTTCGGCGTTGTCTATCATCAACAACGTGGTGCCCGGTGTGTTGGCCAAGTCTGTCACCGCTGCAGTGGGCAGGCCCCCAACCCAAAAGAACGCGTCGATCTTGTTGTCTTTCAGGGCGTTGACCGATTCGGCCACGCTCAGGCGTTCGCGTTGGACATCCTTGTCACGATCCAGTCCGGCAGCCTCCAACTGGCGAAACGCCATGACTTCGGTCGCGCTGCCGGGCGATCCCGTCGAGATGCGTTTGCCTTTCAGGTCGGCGAATTTTTCTATGTTTTTGCCCTGCAGCGTGACGACATGCATGCTGTTCGGATACATGATCATCAGCGTACGCAGTGCCTGTTTATTCCCCTTGAATTTGTCTTTCCCCTGATAGGCGTCCAGTGCGGCATCGGACATGGTCATACCGATATAACTGTCATCTGACCCCACCAGTTTGAGATTGTCCACCGATCCGCCGGTGACTTCGGCCGTGGCCTCCAGGCCTGGGACTTTTTTGGACAGAATGGATGCCATGCCCCCGCCGATCGGGTAATAAACCCCGCCCGTGCCGCCCGTTGCAATGGAGAGGTTCTCGGCCCCTGCCGTTTGCACGGCCAGCAGTGAGAAACCCAGGATACATGCAAACCTCTTTATTGAAAGCTTCATGCGGTCTCCTTGTGCGCTGGGTCAGACATCACCGCTAGAGGGGCGTCCGCCCGTTTGCGCTTTTTGCTTGTGTGGACTCGGGCGAGTCCTGCCCTTGTTTAACTCGCGGCCAAGCGAAGCGTCAATCGGGATTTTCTCGCCGCACGGTGGCACAACAACGCCTTGCCCTCGGCCTCACAAATCCTGGAAGGTCAAAAAATACTATAGTAGTTGCGCGAAAATAGGCGGCGCATACTGGAAAGTATTCCCATATATAAAAATAAACCCATCCATTCAAAAACCGGAGACATGATGGCTGATCGTTTGGCAGGAAAAATCGCGTTGGTGACAGCGGCGGGCCAGGGCATAGGCCGAGCAACGGCCGAATTGTTCATCGCGGAGGGCGCGCGCGTCATCGCCACCGATCTCAAACCGGACTTGCTGAGTGACCTCCGTGGTTGCGAGGCGCGGCAACTGGACGTGACGGATTCCCGGGCGATCAGCGCGCTGGCGGCCGAGTTGGGCGATATCGATGTGCTGTTCAATTGCGCGGGTTATGTCCATGACGGCAATATCCTGGGTTGCGATCGCCAGGCCTGGGATTTTTCCTTTGCGTTAAACGTCACCGCCATGTATGAGACGATCCGCGCGTTTTTGCCCGGCATGCTGCGTCGGGGCCGTGGTTCTATCATCAACATGGCCTCGGCTGCGTCCAGCGTCAAGGGCGTGCCGAATCGATTCGCATACGGCGCCAGCAAGGCCGCCGTGGTCGGCTTGACCAAATCCATCGCGGCGGATTTTGTCGGGCAGGGTATACGCTGCAACAGTATTTGTCCCGGCACGGTCGAGTCGCCGTCCTTGCAGGAGCGCATTGCCGGCCAGGCGGACAAATACGGAAAGTCCGTAGAACAGGTGCGGGCCGATTTCGTGTCCCGCCAACCTATCGGGCGGGTGGGAAAACCGCAAGAAATTGCCGCTCTGGCGTTGTATCTTGCCTCAGACGAGTCCAGCTTTACGACTGGCACCACGCAGATCATCGACGGCGGCTGGTCGAACTGAACCGAGTAGAAAGTCCTGCATCTTGATAAGGAGTTTGTGTTGAAACTGTTGCGATACGGCCCTGTGGGCCAGGAAAAACCCGGTCTGTTGGATGCCCAAGGCGTCGTGCGTGATCTGTCGGGCGTGTTGCCGGATATCACGGCCCAGACCTTGTCACCCCAGGCGCTGGATACACTGCGCAAGCTCGATCCGGGCAGTCTGCCGGCCGTGGCACAGCCCGGCCGCATGGGCACGCCCTATGCCGACCCCGGCAAGTTTGTCTGCATAGGTCTGAACTACAGCGATCACGCTGCCGAGACAGGCGCCGAGCCACCGGCCGAGCCCATACTGTTCAACAAATGGTCCCGCGCATCGGGCGCCAACGATCCCATCGTGCTGCCCAAAGGCTCCGTGAAAACGGACTGGGAAGTCGAGTTGGGCGTGGTGATCGGCACCAAGGCGCGATACGTCACCCTGGAGGAAGCGCTCAAGCATGTTGCCGGCTACTGCGTGATCAACGACGTGTCCGAACGCGAATATCAGATCGAGCGCGGCGGCACCTGGGACAAGGGCAAAGGCTGCGATACGTTTGGCCCGATCGGTCCGTGGCTCGTGACCCCGGACGAGATCGCTGATCCGCAAAATCTGGCCATGTGGCTCGAGGTCAATGGCAAGCGCTTCCAGGACGGCAGCACCAAGACCATGATCTTCAACGTGGCGTATCTCATCCACTATGTCAGCCAATTCATTACCTTGTACCCCGGCGACCTGATTTCCACGGGAACGCCGCCTGGTGTGGGCCTGGGCCAAAAGCCACCTGTGTATCTCAAGGACGGCGATGTGGTGCGGCTGGGTATCGAAGGGCTGGGCGAGCAAACGCAGCGCGTCCATGCTTGGAACGCCGAGTTGCTGGACTGATGGGTGTTCTCGCCGCAGGCATGTACCTGCGGCGAGCGTTGTATGGCGCGTTGCAACGCGGCAATGTGTTGCGGCGTGCCGTGACGTTTTCCAGAAGGGCTGTTCAATCCACCGATGCGCGCGCGCAGCTCAGCTGCCTGCCGCATGAATCATGAAATCCCGAAACGCGCTCGCCGGCCGCGCCATGGCCGCGCGCGGATGCCACAACAACCCGGCATCCATTGGCGGCACCGCATCGGGCAACGGAATCGCTTCGATCTTCTTGCCCTCTAGCGACCAGGGCCGATACACCATATCCGACAGAATCGTGACGCCAAACCCGTGCGCCACCAGGCCGCGCAGCGCCTCCATGGATCGCGTGCGAAAAGCAATATCGGGCTGTAATCCATGCGCCCGCCAATAACCTAGCGTAGAGCGTTCGCCCTCATCCATCTCGAGCAGAATATAGGGCAGCTTGGACACATCGGCGAGGGACGGCGTGGCTTGTTCTAGCAACGGATGACCGGCAGGCACCCACAACTGCCGGCGCGATTTGACCAATACGTGTTTGCTCAGCGTGTTGCGCGTATCCGAATTAGACAGCAGGGTCACACCGAGCTCCACATCGCCGCTCGTGATGGCAGCCTCGATCTCGGGGCGGTCCATATCCACCAGGTCCAGCACGATATCGGGATAGCGGCGGCGAAAGCGTGCCAGCAACTCGGGCAAAAAATAGCCCAGCACCGTATAGGACGCCGCAATCCGGACCGAACCGCGCAAGGTATAGCGCTGGAATCCGGGCTCGCGCAGCGCATCATCGAGAGCGTCCAGGATTTCGCGCGCGCGCTGATGGAAATGATGCCCCTCGGGTGTCAGCGTGACGCCATGCGGATGACGATCAAACAGGCGAATGCCCAATTGGGCCTCCAGCGCCAGGATGGCGTTGGTCACGGCCGACTGCGATACATGCTCGTCGGTCGCCGCCATCGACAAGCGGCTTGTGCGTGCAGCCGCGGTGAAATAACGCAATTGCCGTACGGTGACGTCTTTAGCCATGCGGTCTCCGGATATTAGTTTTATATATACCAGCTAACTGAATATATGAATATACGATAACCAGCGGGCTTTCTACACTCCTAGCAAGCCAATCAATAGGCATCAGGAGACACAGTGAACGCCCCATTGCCCACCCATGTCACGCTGGACGATAAATATACGCAAGAAAGCGGCCGCATCTATCTGAGCGGCACACAGGCCCTGGTACGGCTGCCCATGCTGCAACGGGCGCGCGATCAGGCGATGGGGCTGAACACCGCGGGTTATATCTCCGGCTACCGCGGCTCGCCGCTGGGCGGGCTGGATCTGGCGCTCTGGAAAGCCAAAGGCCATTTACAGTCGAATGACATCGTGTTCCAACCCGGGCTGAACGAAGACCTGGCCGCGACGGCCGTCTGGGGAACGCAGCAACTGAATCTATTCCCCAACGCGACGCGAGATGGGGTATTCGGCATGTGGTACGGCAAAGGGCCGGGCGTCGATCGTTCTATCGACGTGCTCAAACACGCCAATTCCGCGGGTACAGCAGCCCACGGGGGCGTGCTGCTGTTGGCAGGCGACGACCATGCCGCCAAATCGTCAACCGTGGCGCATCAGTCGGAACATGTCTTGATTGCCGCAGGCATCCCCGTGCTGTATCCGTCGAATGTGCAGGAATACCTGGACTATGGTCTGCACGGCTGGGCGATGAGCCGCTATACCGGCTTGTGGGTGGCGATGAAATGCGTCACGGACGTGGTCGAATCCAGCGCCTCGGTCGAACTCGATCCTGCGCGTGTACGCGTGGTATTGCCCGATACCGAACTGCCCGCGGGGGGATTGAATATCCGTTGGCCGGATACGCCCGTGGCGCAAGAGACCCGTTTGTTGAATCACAAATGGTACGCCGCGTTGGATTACGTGCGTGCCAATGGCCTCAATCGCGTCGTGCTGGACGCGCCGGATGCGCACTTCGGCATCATGACGGCGGGCAAAGCCTATCTCGACGTGCGTCAGGCGCTGATAGATCTGGGGCTGGACGACGAGGCCTGTCAGATCGCGGGCATTCGCTTGATGAAGGTCGGCTGCGTCTGGCCCCTCGATGCGCAGGGGGCGCGTGCTTTTGCGACAGGCCTGAAAGAAATCCTGGTGGTCGAAGAAAAACGCCAGATCCTCGAGTACGCACTAAAAGAGGAACTCTACAACTGGCGTGATGATGTGCGGCCCCGTATATTCGGCAAATTCGACGAGCGCGACAATGGCGGCGGCGAGTGGTCCATGCCGCGTGGCACGCCGCTATTGCCCACGGAATACGAGCTTTCGCCTGCGCTGATCGCCCGCGCAATTGCTGCACGCCTGGACAAGGCAGCTTTGCCTGACGAACTCAGGGCTCGCATCGCCGCGCGCCTGGCCATCATCGACGCGAAAGAGCGCGAGGCCGCCAAGCCCATCATGGTCGAGGAGCGCAAGCCCTGGTTCTGCTCCGGCTGCCCGCACAATACGTCGACGCGCGTGCCCGAAGGCTCGCGTGCTGTCGCCGGTATCGGCTGCCACTATATGGCGATATGGATGGATCGCAATACCGATACCTTCAGCCAGATGGGCGGCGAGGGCGTCGCGTGGCTGGGGCAAAAGGACTTCACCAGCGAGCGCCATATTTTTGCCAATCTGGGAGACGGCACGTATTTCCATTCGGGGCTGTTGGCTATTCGCGCCGCCGTGGCCGCCAACGCACCCATTACCTACAAGATCCTGTACAACGACGCCGTCGCGATGACAGGCGGCCAGCCCGTCGATGGCACACTGACCGTGCCTCAGATTGCCGCGCAGGTCCTGGCCGAGGGCGTCAACCGAGTCGTGGTCGTCAGCGACGAGCCCGATAAATATCATGGAGCGCTGCAGTTGCCCGCCAATGTGGCGGTCCACCATCGCCAGGAACTCGATGCCGTGCAGCGCGAGTTGCGCGATATCCTGGCCACGACGGTGTTGATCTACGATCAGACTTGTGCCACCGAAAAACGCCGCCGCCGCAAGCGTGGCGATTACCCCGATCCGCTGCGCCGCGCCTTTATCAACGAGGCCGTATGCGAGGGCTGTGGCGACTGTTCCGTGCAATCCAACTGCCTGTCGGTCGAACCCTTAGAGACGTCGATGGGCAGTAAGCGGCGCATCAACCAGTCGTCTTGCAACAAGGATTTTTCCTGTGTACAGGGATTCTGCCCGAGCTTTGTCACAGCAGAGGGCGCCACGGTGCGCAAGCCCCGTCCGGTAAACACGGCGACGGCGTTGGCCGAGGCCCCCGAGCCGGCCATCGTGCCGCTGAAAGCCGGCCACGCTCATCGTCTGGTCGTAGCAGGCGTCGGCGGCACGGGCGTGGTCACCATCGGCGCCTTGCTGGGCGTGGCCGCCCATATCGAAGGCAAGGGCGTCACCGTATTGGACATGGCCGGGCTCGCCCAAAAGGGCGGCGCCGTGCTCAGCCACGTGCAGTTGGCGTCGACACCCGAGGACTTGCAGGCTACGCGTGTTGCCTTGGGCGAAGCCGATTTGGTGATCGGTTGCGACGCCTTGGTCGCGGCCTCGCCCGAGGTCTTATCGCGTTTGCGCCCCGATGGCGGCCGAGCCGTGGTCAACAGCACGGCTGCACCGACGGCCTCGCTGCTTTCTCAGCCCGCGTGGACATTTCCTGGCGCCCAGGCAGAGGCCGCTTTGCGCCGCAGCACCTCGGGGCAATGCGATTTCATTGAGGCGGGCCCATTGGCAGAAGCTCTGTTGGGCGACGGCATCTATGCGAATCCTCTACTGTTGGGCTATGCCTGGCAAAAGGGCAGCATCCCGCTATCGCGCGACAGCCTGCATCAGGCCATCAAACTCAATGGCGTATCGGTAGAAAAGAACCTCGCCGCTTTTGAACTGGGCCGTCAGGCAGCGCACCATGGCGTGGCTGCATTACGTCCCGCCAAGCCGGTAGCCGTATTGCCTGAATCCCTGGATACCACGATTCGCCGTCTGGCAGATCATTTGCGTGCCTATCAGGATGAGGCCTATGCACAACGCTATGTGAACGCCGTAGCCGCCATCCGTGATCGCGAGTCCCGCTTGCCGGGCGAGGCGATATTGACGCGTGCAGTGGCAAAGAATCTGGCCAAACTGATGGCATACAAAGACGAATACGAAGTCGCGCGTTTGCACACCGATCCGACATTCAAGCAGCGTTTGCGAGAACAATTCGAGGGCGAGCCGGGCAAGGATTACCGTGTGATTTACCACTTGGCGCCGCCCGCATTGAGCGGTGGCAAGAAACGGGCCTTCGGACCCTGGGTCGAATGGGTATTCCGCGCGTTGGCGCCAATGAAGCGTTTACGTGGAACAAGCCTGGATTTTTTTGGCAAAACCGCTGAGCGTCGTATGGAACAAGCCCTGGTGCGCGATTATTTTGACCTGATCAATGAGTTCGGCCAGAGCCTCGACGCACTGAATCGAGATGCCGCAGTCCAGCTGGCCGAACTGCCCGACAGCATCCGCGGTTATGGCCACGTCAAGGCGCGCAACGTAGAGCGAGCCGCCGCGCGGCGTGAGGCATTGCTGCGGCAGTATCGCGAGGGTTCAAGCGTCGCAAAGGCGGCTTAAGCCATCGAGTACCCCGTCGTATGATGCGCTTGCGGTCTCGGCTGACGCCGAGGCCACCCGTTTTGTGTGAGTGCCTGTATGACCATGCCGTGCCGGATTCGCGAGCCTCGTTGCTACCCGTGTAGTACGATCATCTCCTCTGACGAGGACGATGCACGACCGGCGACGGCATGGAAAATTTATTACGCAAACTCGACCTGACGTCGTTGCGGCTTTTCGTAGCCGTTTGCCAAGAACACAGCATCGCGCGCGCGGCCGAGCGTGAGTTCATCGCGCCCTCGGCGGTCAGCCGCCGCATCGCGGAACTCGAATCGCTGATCGGCCTGCCGCTCATTCAACGCCATACGCGAGGCGTGACGATTACCGAGGCCGGGCGGACTGTCTTGCACCATGCGGGCAAACTCATCGGCGACGTCGAGGCCATGGGCGCGGATCTGTCCCGGCTGTACTCAGGCGCCAAGGGGCATGTGCATGTTGCCGCCAACCTGTCGGCCATCGTGCAGTTTCTACCCGAGGATGTCGCCGCTTTTCAACGGCTGTTTCCCGACATAGACATCGAGCTCGAGGAGTGCCACAGCCCCGATGTACTGCGTCGCGTACGTGAGCGCGACGTGGATTTCGGTATCTGCAATAAGACGGCTGATATCGAGGGCCTGCACGCATTGCCATATCGCCGTGACCGGTTGGCCGTCATGTTGCCCGCATCGCATCCCAAGGCCGCTGCCCGTCAACTGAGCTTGCAGGATATCGCGGGGGAAACCTTCGTCGGTCTGGGTCCCGACAGCGCGCTGACGCAGATGTTGGCCGCTCGAGCGCAGACCATGGGCACGACGTTGACCGTCAAGATCCGCGTCACCAGCCTGGATGCATTGTGCCGGATGGCGCATGCCGGATTGGGCATCGCCATCATGCCGCAGCAGGTGGCGGAGCTGTATCTCTCTGCGTTGGATGTGGTGGTAAAGCCCTTGTCCGATTCTTGGGCGCGGCGAGAAATGAGCATCGTCTGTATTGATCCAGAACAACTGTCAGCCAGCGCCTCGGTGTTGCTGCGATTCCTGGCGCAGGACGCGTAATCTCCGCTCACGATGTCAGCCATGCCGAGACGGCACTTCGGATTGTCTCAACGTCTCCTTATAGTCTCAGCCACAGGGCAATAGACCCCGTATGCACCGAATGAGGAGACTCGCTTGATGATCGCTCGAACGTTGGCGGCCTGTACGCTCGCCATTTCAACCGCATTGTTCCAGACACCCGTCGCGCAGGCGGCGAACTATCCCGATCACCCGATCCGGCTGATTGTGCCTACGTCGCCAGGCTCCACCGCAGACGTGGTCGCTCGTGTGGTTGCGGATCATCTGGGCAAGGCGCTGGCCCAGCCCCTGATTGTCGAAAACCTGTCAGGCGCGGCCGGTATCCCCGGCACCCGGCAATTGGTGTCCGCTAAATCCGATGGCTATACCCTGGCGATCGTGTCGTCGAATCACGCCATCAATCCCAGCTTGTACAAAGACATGCCGTACGACAGCGTGCGCGACATCACGCCTATCTCGATGATCGGCACCACACCGCTTGTCGTTGTCGTGTCGGATACCTCGCCGTATCGCGATATCGGGGCTTTGCTGTCGGCAGCACGGACTCACCCCAAAGAGATCAACTACGGCTCATCGGGAACGGGCAGCGTCCTGCACCTGGCCGGCGAGCTGCTCAAGTCGCAAGCGGACATCGACATGACCCACATTCCATATCGAGGCGGCAACGCCTTGATTACTGATGTGATGTCCGGCCAGATTCAAACGGCATTTCTGGCCGTGCCCTCGGTATTGGCACAGATTCAGGCGGGCAAGCTCCGCGCATTGGCCGTCAGTACGCCAGAGCGTCTGACGGTGCTGCCAGACATTCCTACATTGGCCGAATCGGGCGTAAAAAATTACTCCTATGACGCCTGGATCGCCTTGATTGGTCCTGCCGGCATGGCGCCGGAACAAGTGAGTCAGTTGCAATCCGCCACGGCGCGTGTGATGAAAGATCCCGACGTACTAAAAGCCTTGCAACCCCTGGGATTCGTGTCGCAAGGAAGCACAACGGAGCAGGCCCGTAAAGTCCTGGATGATGAGGTCACTAAATCCCAAGGCCTGGTATCCGCCGCAGGAATCTCTGTTGAATAGTGTGAAGCATGTCTGAAACTCTGGTACTAGATCGTCCTGCGCGTTTTCTGTTTTTGTCCCGCGACCCTGCGCAGATCGCTGCGCAGCTCGCCGGGAAGCCCTTGACCCTGAGCCAGGCAAGTCCTTTGCGCGACGATGTGTCCACCGATGAGATCACGCCGGTGACCATCCTGACGCACTTTGACGAAAGCCTGGGGCGATTTCCCTATACCGGGTTGCAGGTCGCAGGTCAGCGCCCCATTGCAGAGAATGCGATTCGTCAGGCAGGGATCAACGTCGTCGTCGGTGGTAACCGCTACGGCAAGGGCTCGTCCCGTGAGCACAGTCCGATGGCGGAAAAGTCGGCGGGGGTGCGTCTGGTCATTGCCGAGAGTTTCGAACGTATCTATCGGCAGAACGCCGACAACATAGGCCTGTATACCAGCACCGATATGGGCCTGGTGGAGCGCCTGCAACGCGGCGAGCGCATTACTGTCGATGACATCGTCGCGGATCGCGACGATTTGGCGGCTGCAGTCGTGCGCGAGGGCGGATTGCTGGCGTTCGGACAGCGACATCTGCGGATAGCGGCGCAGCAGGACTCGACAGACGCGGTGCCACAAACCCTGTTCGAAAAAATCATCCGCCGCCACCTGTTGCGTACGCCCGTGACGTCGACGGCATTGGCGATAGGCGAGGGCGTCTTCGTACGAGCGGATTGGCGATTCATCCACGAGTACTACACCGGCATGGCCGCCCATATGTTGCATGCGCGTTTCGGCCGTCCGTTGACGCTCGTCGATAGCGCCAGCATCGTGGTATTCGAAGACCACACCTCGTATGTGGACGAGAGCCCGAATCATGTGCGTATGGGTTTTGTGCCCAAGGTGCGCTTCATGTGCCAGGCACAACGTGACTTCATCCACGACTATGGTCTGCGACAGCATCGCACTTTGACGGATGCCGAAGCCGCCCTGGATCCGGGCACGAACGTTGCCGGCATTTCGCACGCGATGATGGCCGAGCACTATGCCTCGCCGGGACAGGTGGTGGTGGGGACTGATTCGCATACCCCGCACAGCGGTGCCCTGGGTTGCGTGGCATTCGGTGTGGGCACGACGGATATGGCCAACGCGTTCATGACCGGCACTATCCGATTGACAATGCCCGCGAGTCTGCAGATCGACTTGTGCGGCCGGTTGCCGCCCGGCGTCACCGCAAAGGATGTCGTGCTGCATCTGTTGGCGCTGCCTGAAATCCGGGCAGGGGCGGGAGTAGGAAAAGTATTCGAGTTCACCGGACCCGCTGTCCGGGCCATGTCGATCGACGAACGCGCGACGTTGACCAACATGACGGCAGAGCTGGGCGGTTTGACCGGCATCGTTGCGCCCGACGAGGTGACCTGTGCCTTTTTGCGTGAACGTCGAGGTGTGCAAACGGACGTCGAACCGTGGATGCACAGCGATGAGGGCGCCGACTATGCGGCGACATTCACCGTCGATTGTGCTGCGCTATCGCCCTACGTCGCTGCACCTGGTGATCCCGGCAATGGCATGCCGTTGGCCGAACTCAATGAACGTCCACGCGTCGAGATCGCGTATGGCGGCTCATGCACGGCCGGAAAGCGCGAGGATTTCGATCACTATCACGACGTGCTGGCATGGGCGTTGGAAAACAACCTGCGTATCGCCGACGGCGTGACGCTTTTTCTGCAGTACGGCACAACCGCCGTACGCGATTACTGCCAGGCAAAAGGCTATGACCAGACTTTTGCCCGCATGGGGGCGCGCATCCTGCAGCCATCATGCGGCGCGTGTGCAAACTGCGGTCCTGGCTCATCCACCGACGCGAACCAAATCACCGTCAGCGCAATCAACCGCAATTTTCCCGGCCGCTCGGGGCCGGGCAGTGTGTGGCTGGCCAGCCCGCCGACAGTGATCGCCAGTGCGTTGGCTGGGGAATTGATGTCCTTTGAGGAAATCAAGGCACGCTACAAGGCGGCTTGAGCGGCAGCCACTGCGGCCGATGACTGAATTCGTCAGAGGAAGTGCTTTACGCTAGACGCCATCACCGCAGCTGGCTATCGACACGAGCATGGTGAGGCCCCCATTCGATGCAGCCTCGGACACGTTGAGGCTGCCTATTCGCTCGTTCCCTGCTCAATCTCTTCGAGCTCCGTCTGGATCTCCAGCCATTGCTCTTCGAGATTGTCCATCCGTTTGCCCAACTCGCCATGCTCGGCCATCACCTGTTGGCGCTCGGTACGGCGCGCGTCGGAATACAGGTCTGCATCTGCAATCAGCGCATCCAGCACCTGCAACCGTGCCCGCAGTTTGTCCATCTCGCTTTCCACTTTCGTCAGCTTGCCCTGCAAGGGTTTGCGTAACGCGGCCAACTTCTGGCGTTGCTCGGCTTCCAGGCGGCGTTGGGTCTTGCGGTCTACGGTCGCATTGTCTGCGCCGCTTGATGCAGCTTCCCCGCGTGCTTCTGCCCGCGCTTCCGCGCGAGATTCAGCTTGGCGCGCGTTCAACCAATCCCGGTAATCCTCTAGATCGCCGTCGAACTCGCGCACCTGTCCATCGGCAACAATCCAGAAACTATCTACGGTCGTGCGCAACAAATGGCGATCGTGCGAGACCAATAGCATGCTGCCCGAAAACTCGGCCAACGCTGCGGCCAGCGCTTCGCGTGTTTCCACATCCAAGTGGTTGCTGGGTTCGTCCAGCAGCAGCAGATTGGGCTTTTGCCATACGATCAACGAGAGCGCCAGACGCGCTTTTTCGCCGCCCGACATGGGGCCGACCTTGCCATTGACGGTGTCGCCGGAAAAACCGAAACCGCCCAGGTAATTGCGCAGTTCCTGCTCGCGCGCGTCTGGCGCGAGACGTGCCAGATGCTCCAGCGGCGTGCCATCCAGGTCCAGCATATCCAATTGATGCTGGTGAAAATAGCCGATCGCCAGACCTTTGGAGGCGCGGCGTTCTCCGGCTTGTACCGGGATTTCCTCGGCCAAGGTCTTGATCAGCGTACTCTTGCCGGCGCCGTTAGCACCCAGTACGCCGACACGGGCGCCTGCACGCACCATCAGCGTGACGTCTTTCAAAATGGAAACGTGCTGTCCATCCGCGCCGGTATAGCCCGCTGCCACCTTTTCCAACACCAATAGCGGATCCGGGGTGTGTTCAGGCGAGGGAATACGTATATCGATGCCGGCCTCGGCGTGCAGCGGCGCCAGCGTTTCCATACGCGCCAGCGCCTTGACCCGGCTTTGCGCTTGTTTAGCCTTGGATGCTTTGGCCTTGAAGCGATCAATAAAACTCTGCAGCCGCGCGGCCTCGCGAGACTGACGTTCATGCGCAATGCTGACCAGGCGTAACCGCTCGGCGCGTTGCGTCAGGAAATCTTGATAGCCGCCGCGATAGCGCACCAGCTTGCCGTGGTCAAAATGCAAAATGATCCGCGCCACCGCATCCAGGAACTCGGTATCGTGCGAAATCAACAGCACCGTGCCCGGATACGCCGCCAGCCATTTTTCCAGCCACAACATGGCGTCCAGATCCAAGTGGTTGGTCGGCTCGTCCAGCAGCAGCAATTCGGACGGCGCCATCAGTGCCCGGGCCAGGGCCAAACGCATACGCCAGCCGCCCGAGAAACTCGCGACGGGCTTCATCCATTCATCCGGTGCGAACCCCAGACCTGCCAGCAGTTGCTCCGCGCGCGAGTTCGCACTCCACACGCCGGCTTCGGCCAGCGCTGCCTCGAGTTCGGCGATGCGTGTGCCGTGATCATCATGCACCGCTGCGCGTTCGGCTTGCAGCGCCCGCAGATGCGTGTCGCCGTCAATCACGAATTCGCGGGCAGGGCGTTCGTCGGCGGCGATTTCCTGCTGCACGCTGGCGATGCGCCATCCTGCAGGGACATCCAGCGTGCCGGCATCCTGGTCCAGGGAGCCCGTCAGCAAGGCAAACAGTGAGGATTTGCCTGCGCCGTTCTTGCCGACAAAACCTACCCGTTCGCCAGGGTTCACTACAAATTCCGCGCCATCGAGCAGTACCTTGGTACCGCGGCGCAGCGTCAATCCTGATGCTCGTATCACAACTGTTCGCGGGTCAGTAGCAAGATCTGGTCCGACGCTTCTTCGGTGTCCAGCCAAATGGGTTCAAGTTCGGGGAACGCGGCCTCGAAATGATCGCGCTCATGACCGATTTCCAATACCAGCACGCCCTCGGGCGACAGGTATTGCGGGGCGGCTCGCAAAATGCGCCGCACCAGATCCATGCCATCCGTGCCGCCTGCCAGCGCGAGCGACGGCTCATGCCGATACTCGTCCGGCAGTTCGTCCATTGATTGGCTATTCACATAAGGCGGATTGCACACGATGACGTCATAGGCCGCTGCCGGCAACGCATCAAATAGATTGCTGTGATGCAATGCCAGACGATCCTGCAAGCCGTACTCATCTACATTCCGGCGAGCCACCTCCAACGCATCGGTCGACACATCGACGGCATCCACCTCTGCGTTCGGAAAGGCCAGGGCAGTCAGAATCGCCAGACACCCGGAACCCGTACACATATCCAGCGCGCGCGTGACCTCGAACGGATCGCGCACCCAGGGAGACAGACCTTGATCCAGCAATTCCGCTATTGGCGATCGCGGCACGATGACGCGTTGATCGACATAAAAACGATGACCGCGCAACCAGGCTTCGTGCGTCAGGTATGCGGCGGGCAATCGTTCGGTCACGCGGCGATCAATCAAGTCCAGTACGCGGGTACGCTCATTGGCCGTGACGCGCGCATCCAGAAATGGATCCAGCGTGTCGGGCGGCAGATGCAGTCCGTGCAACACCAGATAGACGGCTTCGTCCCAGGCATTGTCGGAACCATGGCCCAGCGCAATCCGAGCCGCGTTAAAGCGCGACACGCCATAGCGAATCAAGTCACGCAGGGTCTGCAATTCTTGGCGATCAGATGACGACATAGCGCCTCAGTGAGCCAGCAGCAGGTTTTCCAACGTGCGCCGGTAAATATTCTTCAGGGGATCCAGGCTATCGAGTGCGATGCACTCGTTGACCTTGTGGATCGTGGCATTGCAGGGACCAAACTCGATGACCTGAGGACAGATCTTGGCGATGAAGCGTCCATCCGAGGTTCCGCCCGTGGTGGACAGCTCAGTCTTGCGGCCTGTCTCGGATTCGATGGCCGCAGACAGGGCATCGGTCAACGAGCCACGCGGGGTCAGGAACGGCTCACCGCCCAATTCCCATTGCAGGTCGTATTCCAATCCGTGGCGATCCAGTACCTCATGCACACGCGCCTTCAAGGAATCCGGCGTGCTGGCCGTGGAAAAACGGAAATTAAATAGGGCGACTGCTTCGCCAGGCACCACATTCGTCGCGCCCGTACCCGCATTCAGATTCGACACTTGGAATGTCGTGGGCGGGAAATACTCATTGCCCCGGTCCCATTCGATATTCACGATCTCGGCCAGCGCGGGCGCGAGTTGGTGCACCGGATTGCGGGCCAGATGCGGGTAGGCCACGTGTCCTTGAATGCCCTTTACGGTCAACTTGCCCGACAGTGATCCACGGCGTCCGTTCTTGCAGACATCGCCGATCTCTGACGTCGACGTCGGTTCGCCCACAATGCAGTAATCGAGCTGCTCGCCTCGCGCTTTCAAGGCATTGCAGACGATTACCGTACCATCGATGGCGGGGCCTTCTTCGTCAGAGGTGATCAGGAAAGCAATCGAGCCAGAATGCTGCGGGTGGGCCGCCACGAACTCCTCGACCGCCACCACAAAGGCAGCGATCGAGCTTTTCATGTCGGCCGCACCGCGGCCGTACAGAAACCCGTCACGCTCGGTCGGCACAAAGGGATCGCTATTCCATTTTTCACGCGGGCCGGGCGGCACGACATCCGTGTGCCCGGCAAAGACGGTGAGCGGTCCTTCGGTGCCACGACGGGCCCAGAGATTCGTCACACCGCCTTGCGCGATGGTTTCGCAATGAAAGCCGATGCGCGATAGACGCTCGGCCAACAGGCTTTGGCAATCCTCGTCGACAGGCGTGACCGAGGGGCGGGCGATCAGGTCTTTGACCAGATCCAGTACGGCGGATTGACTCATTAAGCTCTCAGCAAATCGTTGATGCTGGTCTTGGCGCGCGTTTGCGCATCGACACGCTTGACGATGACGGCGCAAGCCAGGCTGTGCGAGCCGTCTTCCGAGGGCAACGAGCCCGGCACGACCACCGAGCCCGAGGGCACGCGGCCATAGGTGACTTTGCCCGTGGCGCGATCGTAGATCTTGGTGCTTTGCGACAGGAACACGCCCATGGCCAGCACCGAGTTTTCTTCGACCACGACACCTTCGACGACTTCGGAACGAGCGCCGATAAAGCAGTTGTCTTCGATGATGGTGGGATTGGCTTGCAGAGGTTCCAGCACGCCGCCGATGCCGACGCCGCCCGACAAGTGCACGTTCTTGCCGATCTGCGCGCACGAACCGACCGTGGCCCACGTATCGACCATCGTGCCTTCGTCAACATAGGCGCCGATGTTCACGTACGACGGCATCAGCACCACGTTCTTGCCGATAAAGGCGCCACGGCGGGCCACTGCCGGCGGCACCACGCGATAGCCGCCGGCCTGGAAGGCCGCATTGCCGAAGTCCGCGAATTTCGTCGGCACTTTGTCGTAGAACGTCAACGGAGCTTGGCCCATGACGGCGTTGTCGTGCAGACGGAACGACAGCAGCACGGCCTTTTTGATCCACTGATGCACAATCCATTCACCGGTCGATTTGTCGGCCACGCGCAGGCGGCCCTGATCCAGGGCGGCGATGGTGTGCTCGACCGCATCACGCACTTCGGCGCTTGCGTCGGAGGGTGACAGGTTGGCCCGGGCTTCCCAGGCTTGTTCGATAGTGGTTTGCAGGTCGAGAGTCATGACGCTTTATTTACGTAGAAAAGGTTGATCAAACAGAGGTTTTGACAAAATGCGCGATGCGTTCGGCCGCCTCGACGCATTGCGCCAAAGGAGCCACCAGCGCGATGCGGATTCGGCCCGCACCCGGATTGATTCCGTGCGCCTCGCGGCCGAGGAAACTGCCGGGCAGTACGGTAACACCAGTACGGCCGTAGAGGTCGCGCGCAAAGCTGGTGTCCGACGCTGGCGTGGGCACCCATAGATAAAAAGACGCCTGCGGCATGCGCACGTCCAGCACGCGCTGCAGAATGGGCACGACGGCTTCGAATTTCGCCCGATATTGCCTGCGATTATCGGCAACGTGGGTCTCGTCGGTCCAGGCTGCGACGCTGGCCGCGGCGATCACCGGGCTCATCGCGCTGCCATGATACGTGCGATACAGCAAAAACTGCCCGATCAGTTTGGCATCGCCCGCGACAAAGCCCGAGCGCATGCCCGGCACGTTCGAACGTTTGGACAGGCTGGAAAACGCCACCAGATTGGCATAGTCATCGCGCCCCAGGCGGCGCGCCGCCTGCAGGCCGCCCAGCGGCGGGTTGCCTTCGTCGAAATAGATCTCGGAATAGCACTCATCCGAGGCAATCACGAAACCATGACGATCAGACAGCTCGAACAGCACCCGCCATTCGTCCAGCGACATGACGTTGCCGGCCGGGTTGCCGGGGGAACACACAAAAACCAATTGCGTCCGTTTCCACACATCCTCCGGCACGCTGCCCCAGTCGCAGCCGAAATCGCGCGCCGGGTCGGCATTGACGTAATACGGCGTCGCGCCAGCCAGCAGCGCCGCGCCTTCATAGATTTGATAAAACGGATTCGGGCAGACCACCAGCGCGTCTGCGTTCGGGTCCACGACGGTTTGCGTAAAGGCAAACAAGGCTTCCCGCGATCCCAGCACCGGCAAGACCTCCCGGTCGGCGTCCGGCGCAGGAATGCTGTAGCGCTGTGCCAGCCATTGCGCGATCGCCTGGCGCAACGCGGCATCGCCCTTGGTCGCCGGATAGACCGACAGACCCTGCAGCGCGCCGCATAGGGCTTCGCCCACGCGCGCGGGGGCTGCGTGCTTGGGCTCGCCGATAGACAGATTGATCGGCGTCAGTCCCTCTGGCGGGGTGCCGGCCTCGGCCAGCAAAGCCCGCAATTTTTCAAAGGGATAGGGGTGCAGGGAATGTAATCGGGGATTCATAAGCAAGATTTTAACAAGCAAGCTACAATAGCGGGCTTGGTACCGCGAAGGTGGCGAAATTGGTAGACGCACCAGGTTTAGGTCCTGACGCCGTAACAGGTGTGGGGGTTCGAGTCCCCCCCTTCGCACCACGAATTATGTACGACTCGGTTGGCCTTGTGCTGACTTTCTGACGATCCCCCCTGGCATTCCGATGTCTTTGGGGGATTTTCTTTTGGTGCGCTTGATGATCGGCCGCGCGCCGTTTTTTCATCGCGACCGCCTACTAGCACCTGCCAGCTGCCAAAAAGAGAAACCCGCCAGGGCTGTGTTTTTTCCACAGCCCTGGCGGGTCTTTTGCAGCCCAGACGTGCAGTGCCGGCTCAATGCTCCTTGACCGGCGCCGCCAGCAATTTGTCGACATAGGCAATCCCGACTGCCGACAGAATAAACGTCACATGAATGATCGTCTGCCACATGACCCCGGTCTCGGTGAAACGTGAGTTGGGCGAGCCAATATTGCCTGCCTCGATAAAGGTGCGCAGCAGATGAATTGACGAAATCCCGATGATGGCCATGGCCAGCTTGACCTTCAGCACGCTGGCATTGACGTGGCTCAACCACTCCGGGCTGTCTGGGTGGCCTTCCAGGCGCAGCCTGGACACAAAGGTCTCATAGCCGCCGACGATGACCATGACCAGAAGGTTGGAGATCATCACCACGTCGATGAGACCCAGCACAATCAGCATGATCTCCATTTCGCCAAAGCTTGTGGCGTGTGAGACCAGATGCCAGAGCTCCTTGAGAAAGAGCATCACATAGACGCCCTGGGCAATAATCAAACCCAGATAGAGCGGGAGTTGCAGCCAGCGCGAGCTGAAAATCAATGCCGCCAGAGGAGCCAGGCGGCGGGACGTACGATCAGACGAATTCATGGTGTTTCAGGAATCTGTAAGAAAACAGGCAGGGAGCGATTCTACCAAGCGCGGGCGTCGATAGTGTGATCGTCGTGTGCGAAATGCTACTTGGGGACCAGGCGCCATCGGGTGGGCGCCCAGGTCGATTAAGCTCTCGCATATCTAACGATGCTGATGACGAGGAGTGCCGATGGACATTGAACAACAAATCGCCCAATGGGAATCCGAAGAACAAGCCGTGCGCGCGCGTCTGATGTCCGCGGACAGCCGACCGTCCGCGAGCATCGCCGGCAAGACCGGGATGGAACTGTTGCAGGCGATTTTTGCCGGGGAATTGCCCCCTGCGCCCATCGGTGCGACGCTGGATTTCGTGCCGGTCCATATCGAGCCGGGTGTTGCTGTATTCCAGGGGCGGCCCCAGCGCAAACATTACAACCCGCTGGGCAGCGTGCACGGCGGCTGGTTTGCCACATTGCTGGATTCGGCGGTCGGCTGTGCCGTGCATTCGACCTTGCCCGCCGGCAAGGGTTACACGACCTTGGAGCTCAAGGTCAACATGGTGCGGGCCTTGAGCGACCGAGTGCCTCTGGTGCGAGCGGAAGGCAAAGTCATCCACGCCGGGCGTCAGGTGGCGACAGCCGAGGGCCGGCTAGTCGGCCCCGATGGCAAGCTGTACGCCCATGCCACGACTACGTGTTTGATTTTTGATCAGCCCGGGGCGGCCTAGCGTCCTGATGCCGCGTCATGAGACTGTTTGAGTCATAGCTGGCCTGCGCGCCGAGCGGCCGTGCGCGACAGCGCAGCCCAATCCAGATGTCCCTCTCCATGCGCCAGGCTCTCGATATGTGTGTCACGCAGTGCACTGGCGATAGGCAAGGGGACGTTTGCACGTTCTCCCGCCGCCAGGGTCAGGCGCACGTCCTTCAAACCGAGCGACAATTTGAAGCCTGCTGGTTCGTATCGATCCTGAGCGATGGCCCCCCCATAACCTTGGTAAACAGGCGCTGCGAATACGGTGGAGGTGATCAAGTCCAGAAACTCCGTCTTGGCTACATCATGGCCTTGCACCAGCGCGACGGCTTCGCCCATCGTGCCAATGGCGCTGGCGATCATGAAATTCACAGCCAGCTTGACGGCATTGGCCTGTTCGGGGCGAGCGCCGCATTTCCAGGTTTTTTGGCCTAATACGTCGAATAACGGTTGCGCCGTCGCCAGTGCCTGCGCGTCGCCGGCTGCCAGAATATTGAGTTGACCTGCTTCGGCTACATTCACCCGGCCGAGCACGGGGGCGGCGACATACTGCACTCCCTTGTCCTGATGCTCCTGTGCCAGGTTGCTGGCCAACTCGACTGAAATGGTTGCCATGTTGATATGCAATGCTCCCGTTTTGAGAGTGGCGAGGACTTGCCCATCGAGAATCGTCGCACGTACCGCCTCATCGTCAGCCAATATGGAGATCAGGATATCTGCATCCGCGGCTGCCTCGCGCGCGCTCGCTGCTGCACTGGCTCCACGTTCGGCCAGCGTTGCTAGCGGGGCAGGGGATCGATTCCACGCGTGGACCGTATAGCCGGCCTTGAGCAGATTGCTTGCCATGGGCAGACCCATGGTGCCCAGGCCGAGAAAGGCGATTTTCATGATGATGCTCCTTGTGGAAATTAGGGATTTATCGATGCTTCGTCAGCCCATCGGGCTCCAGCGCTTTCAGCGCCACGTCGACAACGGCCTGCATGTCCTGACGCGAGCGTCCAGTCTTGCCGATAACGCGCATACCTTGTGTGAGACACAACAGCATGCGCGCCGCCGCAGCGCTATCGACGTGCGCGGCAATCGAACCATCGGCTTGCCCTTGTTCAATCACGCCAATCAACAGGCTCTCATTGCGACTCAGCGCGTCCGAGATATGCCGGGCGACATCGCGCTCAAATGCGGACAGCTCCGTCGCACTGGCGACGACCAGGCAGCCTTGGCGGCCAGCGGCACCCTGCGAAGATGCGACATAGAACTCCAATATCCCGCGCAGTCTCGCCAAGCCATTTCCCGTCTCGCCCACGAAATCCTGCAGCTTGCGGGCGCGTGCCGCACGATAGTGCTCAAACGCCGCCAGAAATAGCGATTGCTTGTCCTTGAATGCTTTGTAGAGACTGCCTTGCGTCAAGCCTGTCTCTGTCGTCAGGTCGCTGATCGAAGCGCCGTGATAACCGCGTTTGCTGAACACGCGTACGGCCCGATCCAACGCCTGGTCCATGTCGAATTCGCGGGGTCGGCCTCGCGAACGAGCCGAGGTGTTTGATGCTTGCCGGATTGCAGTCATATCGGTGATTTAGAAAATGATCGTTTTCTAAATTAGTCCAAATCGCCGCCGTTTGCAACGCCCATGCTATTCTGGCCGCCACCTATCATTCACAAGGCGAGTCACTATCGTGCAGTCTTACGAATCCATTTTCTGGGGAATGGCGATTGTGGTGCTGTTGGCGTTGGCTGGCGGCGCGTTGATGGGACGGTCAGCCCGGGTCACGCATAGTCTGGCGGGCGTGGCCGCCCAGTCCCTGGTTGTAACGGCGGTCGTGGCCTATTTGGCAGCCGACGCCGGGGCAGGAGGCATGACAGCGCTGCTGGCTATTGCCTCCTCCATGTTTTCGTTGGTCATCGGCACGGCCGCCGCTTTGTTGACCCGTCGCGTACTGCGCGAGCGACGGGCCTCTGTGAACGGGTCGGATTCCCAGGGGTGATCCAGTCATGCATGCATCCACAGTACATTCGTGCGGAATGTGACTTGATCAGTGTCCGACAGCGTCAATTTTCGTCGTCGTCCTCATCCTCATCGTCATAGTCGTCCTCGTCTTCATCGTCTTCTTCTTGCTCCAGCGCATCGTGACCCTTCCAGGTCAGTCGCCAGTAGGTCTCTGCATCACGGTCATCGGTGGCAGGGACCAGCGTGATCAATCCCGCATCCGACAAGATATCCAGATGGTGCGCGATCAATGGGGCCGGGGGCGCATCCGGCATGCTTCCTTGCACAGCCGCCTCGATGTCCTCTTGCGATAGCGCCGCCGTATCCGCGTCACGCAGTTCGCCCAGAATGGTGACAACCAGATCGAAATCACGTTGCATAGTCTCAGGTCCTTTTCGTTATTGAATGCGCTGTCCAACCCTTTGGGCGACAACAAAGCCAAGTATGGGGCGAGGGCACCCACGGAAAAACAGATTCGGCGATAAATTAGGGTAAATCCGAACCCCATATAACTATCGATTATGACTACATAGTTCGCTCTAGGCTGGTATAGTCGCGTCCCTTGCGTACCAAAGCATGAAGGAGGGGCACGCACATGGACATCATCAGCACACAGACCGCCGAAATTTCAGGCGGCGTTGCGCTGGAGACCACCATAGACGGCGAGCGCATCAGCACTTACGTCGTCACGGGGGTGTCCGACCTGGAGGCCATTGCCGATATCGTGCCTCACGAAAAAGTTGATGCAGGCGCGGAAATTCACGTGACTGTCGTCGACGACATCGATTCGGCGCAAGATCAAATCGACCAAGTGCTCGACAATCTCAATCCTGGCGACGTGGCCGTCTTCCTGTGCGCAGACGAAGACGCCTATAACGCCGCGCTGGATTTGTTGGGACTTCCGGTCGACTGATTCCAAAATCAGCGCACGACCCGTTCTTGCGCAAATAGTTCCGAAAATACGACCTTGCAGTTGCGCTTTGTTGCATTATTGGTACGTATTTTTGAGGATTATGTTGACTTGTCAGGGGAACCTAACGATAGTGACGGCACACGATCTCAAGCGTTGTGATTTTCGATCAGTGCAGTGCCTTTCCGGCCGGCGTTATTGTTCTACTGTCCCCTTCTTGATTGATTCGTGACTCCCGGGCATTTTGCCCACAACATTTAGGAAATACAGTATGGAAACCGGCGTTGTTAAGTGGTTCAACTCGGAAAAAGGCTACGGCTTCATCACCCCGGAAGCGGGTGGCAAAGATCTGTTCGCGCACTTCTCGGAAATCCAAGCCAATGGCTTCAAGTCCCTGGAAGAAAACCAGCGCGTCAGCTTCGTGACGGCTAATGGTCCCAAGGGCCCGCAAGCAACGAAGATTCAAGTTCTGTAATCAGATCTTGATGAAAAAAGAAGCCCCTGCGGGGGCTTTTTTGTTATCTACGCTCGGTTTGTAACGGTCATGCCCTCTTTGGAGGTAGCATTTCGGCAACGATTTGTCGGTTTTGTTGTGTCAATTTGCAAAGTTTGACGTTCTGCAAGACCCCACATACACTGAGCAAGCGAGATTTTCAAGCGACGCGGTCGTTATTCCTGTCGCCGTCATGGTACCCAGTTAGTTGCCCCTCCTTGATCATCTGGCGCTCCCGCGAGCAATCGCTACTAGAAGGTGAAGGACACAGTCATGGCAACAGGTATCGTCAAGTGGTTCAACTCGGAAAAGGGCTATGGTTTCATTACGCCCGATGATGGCAGTAAAGATCTTTTCGCCCACTACTCGGAAATTCGCAGCGACGGTTACAAATCTCTGCAGGAAAATCAACGCGTGACGTTCGAAGTGGGCCAGGGCCCCAAGGGTCCCAGCGCTAAGAACATCAAAGTGACGGCCTGATCTGGCCGGACCAGGCGCTTTGCAGCCTGTTTGCGCTCCTGGCGGCGGCCGCTGCCAGGAGCGTTTTGCTTAGGCCCGTAAAATCCCCGGTTTTCCTTATCTAAAACGAGTCCGGGTCAGGGCTTTCCCGAGGCAAAACCTCTCCTTTGGCAGAGGTCTTGAACTTTCCGGTAAAATCACCTGTTAACCCGTTTGTTCACACTTCACTTATTTCTCGGATAATTTTGATGCAGCCTGTGGTTGAAACCCTCTCTGGTCTGGAACGCCGCGTAGATCTGTCGGTTTCCGTGGCCGACGTCGAAAAGGAAGTCCAGGCGCAATTGAAGCGCGTAGCCCGTACGGCCAAAGTGCCCGGGTTCCGTCCTGGCAAGGCTCCTCTGGCTATGCTCGAGCGCAGCCATGGCCCCGGCATCCGCTACGACGTGATCAATGGCCAGGTCGGCCGCGCTTTCGAACAAGCCGTCGACGGCGCCAAGCTCCGTGTGGCCGGCGCGCCCACGCTCGAGCCCAAGACCGAAGGCATTGCCGATGACACGCTGGCCTTCACGGCCACCTTCGAGGTGTATCCCGAAGTCGCCGTGCCTGATCTGTCTGCGCTTGCCGTTACCCGTTACGACACCGCCGTTTCTGACGCCGAAGTCCAGCAAACCCTCGACGTGCTGCGCAAGCAACGCGCCACCTACGAGGCCCGCGAAGGCCGCGCCGCCGCAGACGGCGACCGTGTCACACTCGATTTCGCCGGCACCATCGACGGCGTTCCCTTCGAGGGCGGCAAAGCCGAAGACTTCCCCTTCGTGTTGGGCCAAGGCCGCATGCTGCCCGAGTTCGAGGCGGCTGCCAAAGGCCTGAAAGCCGGCGAAACCAAGGTGTTCCCGCTGAGCTTCCCCGAAGACTACCAAGGCAAAGAAGTCGCCGGCAAAACGGCTGAGTTCACCATCACCGTCAAAGAAGTCGCCGAAGGCGTCCTGCCTGAGGTCGATGGCGAGTTCGCCAAGGCCCTCGGCCAAGCTGAAGGCGACGTCGAGAAACTCAAGGCCGACATCCGCACCAACATCGAGCGCGAAGTCAAAGCCCGTTCGCAAGGCCGTACCAAAGCCAGCGTCATGGACGCCCTGGTCGAGGCCGGCAAATTCGACGTGCCCAAAGCCCTGGTCGACAGCGACGTAGAGAGCCGTGTCCAGGCTGCCCGCGAAGAGCTCAAGCAGCGCGGCATCCCCAACGCCGAGTCCGTGCCGATCCCGGCCGAAGCCTTCACGACTGAATCCGAGCGTCGCGTGCGCCTGGGCCTGCTGGTTTCCGAACTGGTCAAACAAGCCCAATTGCAAGCCAAGCCCGAACAAGTCCGTGCTCGCATCGAAGAGTTCGCGCAAAACTATGAACAGCCTGCTCAGGTTGTCAGCTACTACCTGACCGACCGCCAGCGCCGCGCTGAAATCGAAGCCATCGTGCTCGAAGACAACGTCGTGCAACACGTGCTCGAAAAAGCCAAGGTCACGGAAGAGCAGGTACCTTTCGATCAGTTGATGGGGATGGCGTAAGCATGCAGCGGTTTACCGATTTCTATGCGGCAATGCATGGCGGGGCTTCGGTCACGCCGACCGGCCTGGGTTACATTCCCATGGTCATCGAGCAGTCCGGGCGCGGTGAGCGCGCCTATGACATCTATTCGCGCCTGCTGCGCGAGCGTTTGATCTTTCTGGTTGGCCCCGTCAATGACAATACGGCCAACCTGATCGTGGCGCAGCTGCTGTTCCTGGAGTCGGAAAACCCCGATAAGGACATCTCGTTGTACATCAACTCGCCCGGCGGGTCGGTGTATGCCGGGATGGCCATCTTCGATACCATGCAGTTCATCAAGCCCGATGTTTCGACGTTGTGCACAGGCCTGGCCGCCAGCATGGGTGCATTCCTGCTGGCAGCGGGCAAAAAGGGCAAGCGTTTCACTTTGCCCAATTCGCGTATCATGATTCACCAGCCCTCCGGCGGTGCGCAGGGTCAGGCCTCTGATATCCAGATCCAGGCCCGGGAAATTCTCGACCTGCGTGAGCGTCTGAACCGCATTTTGGCCGACAACACCGGCCAACCCGTCGACCGTATTGCCGTAGACACAGAGCGCGACAACTTCATGTCGGCCGAAGATGCGGTATCGTATGGTTTGGTGGACAAGGTTCTCGCATCCCGTTCCGAGGGCTAGGCTCGCGAAACACCGGGCCTAAGCAGTGCCGTGACGTCCAAGTAAGCGTTGAATGCGCCGGCCTTGATCGGCGGCGCATTTTCACCAGAGATACGAAACACATATGCCTGATAAAAAGGGACCGGCCGACGCAAAAGTGCTGCACTGCTCGTTCTGCAACAAGAGCCAGCACGAAGTCCGCAAGCTGATTGCAGGGCCATCGGTGTTCATTTGCGATGAGTGTATTGACCTCTGCAATGACATCATCCGCGAAGAAGCGCAAGCTTCAGCGCGTGCCGCTATACGGTCTGAGCTGCCTACGCCGACCGAAATCAAGACCTTTCTGGACCAATACGTCATCGGCCAGACGCTGCCCAAGCGCATGCTGGCCGTGTCGGTGTACAACCACTACAAACGCATTCGCCACGGCGAAATCAAAGGCGACGAGGTCGAGCTCTCCAAGAGCAACATCATGCTCATCGGGCCGACCGGCTCGGGCAAGACGCTCCTGGCCCAGACCTTGGCCCGCATGCTGAATGTCCCGTTTGTGATGGCCGACGCCACCACCCTGACCGAAGCCGGTTATGTGGGTGAAGACGTTGAAAACATCATCCAAAAGCTGCTGCAAAACTGCAACTACGAGGTCGACAAGGCTCAGCGCGCCATCATCTATATCGACGAAATCGACAAGATCTCGCGCAAGTCCGACAACCCCTCCATCACCCGCGATGTCTCGGGTGAGGGCGTACAGCAGGCATTGCTCAAGCTCATCGAAGGCACCGTCGCGTCCGTGCCGCCGCAGGGTGGCCGCAAACACCCCAACCAGGATTTCGTCCAGGTTGATACCACCAACATTCTGTTCATCGTGGGTGGTGCGTTCGACGGCCTGGAAAAAGTCATCCGCGACCGTACCGAAAAGTCCGGCATCGGTTTCTCCGCCTCCGTCAAGGCAAAGTCCGAGCGGGGCGTAGGCGAGTTGTTCAGCGAAGTCGAGCCCGAGGATCTGATCAAATTTGGTCTGATTCCCGAGTTGGTGGGCCGTCTGCCCGTCGTGGCGACCCTGGACGAGCTCGACGAGGCTGCGCTCGTTCAAATCCTGACCGAGCCCAAGAACTCGCTGATCAAGCAGTTCCAAAAACTCTTCGCCATGGAAGGCGCAGAGCTCGACATACGCCCCGGTGCACTCAAGGCCATTGCCCGCAAGGCGCTCAAGCGCAAAACGGGCGCTCGCGGCCTGCGTTCCATTATCGAAGGTGCCTTGCTCGATACCATGTATGACTTGCCTTCTCAGGGCAACGTCAGTCGCGTGGTGCTTGACGAAAATGTCATCGATGGCGACGGCAAACCCTTGCTGATCTACGCCGACGAGACGGTGACCTCCGACAAACCGGCTCAACCCCAGGTGCGAGGCGCAGCTGCTTGATTCGTTGCTTCGTCAAGCAAAGCAAAATCCAGCAAAAAAACCCGTTTTGTAACGGGTTTTTTTGCATTTAGGGGGTTATGCGGACGACGACGGCTTGAATTTTCGGCTATTGTTCCCATATCAGACGTAACGGATTCGGATAACCAGCTCTGCTTGGGATCCGATCTACATTACGCCGAGTCAAATCAAGGAATCCTATATGTCTGCCAGTCAGACCCTGCCATCCGAACCCATCGACCTGCCGCTGCTGCCTCTGCGCGACGTGGTGGTGTTCCCGCACATGGTTATTCCGCTATTTGTGGGCCGTCCCCGTTCGATCAAGGCGCTCGAAGTCGCCATGGAATCGGGCAAAAGCATCATGCTGGTGGCGCAAAAATCCGCCGGCAAAGACGATCCTACGCCCGAAGACGTCTACGAAATCGGCTGCGTGGCCAGCATTCTGCAAATGCTCAAATTGCCTGACGGCACCGTCAAGGTGCTGGTTGAGGGCACGCAACGCGCACGTATCGATACGATCGACGACGCCGAAACGCATTTCGTGTGCCAGGTGACTCCCGTCGAGCTCGATCCTGCGCAAAGCTCAGAGACTGAGGCGCTGCGTCGCGCGATCGTGGCCCAGTTCGAGCAGTACGTCAAACTCAACAAAAAGATCCCGCCCGAGATTCTGACCTCGCTGGCCGGGATCGACGATGCCGGCCGTTTGGCCGACACCATCGCCGCGCATCTGCCGCTCAAGCTCGAGCAAAAGCAGACAATGCTGGAAATCCTCGGTACTTCCGAGCGCCTCGAGGGCTTGCTGACGCAGCTGGAAACGGAAATCGACATTCTCCAGGTCGAAAAGCGTATCCGTGGCCGCGTCAAAAAGCAGATGGAAAAGAGCCAGCGCGACTACTATCTGAACGAGCAAGTCAAAGCCATTCAGAAAGAGTTGGGCGAGGGCGAAGAAGGCGCCGACATCGAAGAGCTCGAAAAGAAAATCATTGCTGCGCATATGCCCAAAGATGCGCGCAAGAAAGCCGACGCCGAGCTCAAAAAGCTCAAGCTCATGTCGCCCATGTCGGCCGAAGCCACCGTGGTGCGCAACTACATCGATACGCTCATCAATCTTCCCTGGAAGAAAAAGAGCAAGATCAACAACTCCATCAGCAACGCGGAAAACGTGCTCGATGACGATCACTATGGCCTGGAAAAGGTCAAAGAGCGCATCGTCGAATACCTTGCCGTGCAACAGCGTGTAGACAAGGTCAAGGCCCCGATTCTCTGCCTGGTAGGCCCTCCTGGCGTCGGTAAAACCTCGCTGGGACAATCCATCGCGCGTGCGACGAATCGCAAGTTCGTCCGCATGGCTTTGGGCGGCGTACGCGACGAGGCCGAGATCCGTGGCCATCGCCGCACCTACATTGGCTCCATGCCCGGCAAGATCGTGCAGAACATGAGCAAGGTCGGTGTGCGTAACCCGCTATTCCTGCTGGACGAGATCGACAAACTCGGTATGGATTTCCGCGGTGATCCCGCCTCGGCATTGCTCGAGGTGCTCGATCCCGAGCAGAACCACACGTTCCAGGATCACTACATCGAAGTCGACTTTGATCTGTCCGACGTCATGTTCGTGGCAACCAGCAACACGCTGAACATCCCGCCCGCCTTGTTGGATCGTATGGAAGTCATTCGTCTGTCGGGCTACACCGAAGACGAAAAAATCCATATCGCTCGTGACCATCTGCTGCCCAAGCTGATGAAGAACAACGGCGTCAAGGAATCCGAGTTGGTGGTCGACGATTCGGCCCTGCGCGATATCGTGCGTTACTACACTCGCGAGGCCGGTGTCCGCGCACTCGAACGCGAAGTCGGCAAGATCTGCCGCAAGGTCGTGAAAGAGTCATTGGCTCAGGCCGACAAGGCCAAGACCGAGGGCAAGGCTGCGTCGCAAGCACTCGAGCCCGTCAAGGTCGACGCCGAGAACCTCAGCAAATACCTGGGCGTGCGTCGTTATACCTTTGGCATGGCAGAAAAGGAAAACCAGATTGGTCAGGTCACCGGTCTGGCCTGGACCGAAGTCGGCGGCGATTTGCTCACGATCGAAGTCGCCGATATGCCGGGCAAGGGCGTGATTCAACGTACCGGTTCGCTTGGTGACGTGATGAAAGAGTCGGTAGAGGCCGCCCGTACCGTCGTGCGCTCGCGTGCACGTCGTCTGGGTTTTGCCGACAGCGTGTTCGAAAAGCACGACATGCACGTTCACGTCCCTGAGGGTGCTACGCCCAAGGACGGCCCATCGGCCGGTATCGCCATCACCACTGCCATGGTCTCGGCCCTGTCGCGCATCCCGGTGCGTGCTGATGTCGCCATGACGGGTGAGATCACCCTGCGTGGCGAGGTCTTGCCGATCGGCGGCCTGAAGGAAAAACTGCTGGCGGCTCACCGTGGTGGTATCAAGACGGTGTTGATCCCCGAGGAAAACGTCAAAGACTTGGCCGATATTCCGGACAACGTCAAAAACCACCTCGAGATCGTGCCGGTGCGTTGGATCGACAAGGTGCTCGAGCTCGCGCTCGAACGCCAGCCCGAGCCACTGTCCGACGAAGAAGTCGTCAAGGAACCCTTGGTCGCCAAAGCAGCGGAAAACGCTGCGCCAAGTGATCCCGTGTTCAAGCACTAAGCCTTAAGCAGTTCGTGCCATGCCAAATGGTATGGCACAAAGGCCCCCGGACTCATTACAAGTCACGTATGAGTCCGGGGGCCTTTTGCTGCTAGCGGCAAGTAGAGCGGTTAATTAATGCAGTGCCTGCGTGCGGATCAGGCCGACGGCAATGCCTTCAAGTGCAAAATCTAGTGTCCCATCCACCACGATCGGCGAGAAGTCTGGATTTTCGGGCAGGAGTTCGATGTGTCCCTGGCGGTGCTGCAGCCGTTTTACCGTAACGTCGTCGCCCAGGCGGGCAACGACGATCTGACCATTGCGCGCCTCGCTGGCTCGTTTGACGGCGAGCAGATCGCCTTCGAGGATGCCGGCGTCGCGCATGCTCATGCCGCGTACTTTCAACAGGTAATCGGGCGTCTGGGCAAACAGCCCCGGATCCACCCCAACCTCGCGCTCGACATGCTCGGCGGCCAGAATGGGGCTGCCTGCTGCTACACGACCTACCAGCGGCAGTAATAACCGGCTCATGGCTTCTGCGGCAAATCCTGCGAGGCTTGGTGGTGCTGAGACGCCGGCAGCCGATGTGGCATGGGAATGAGAAGAACTAGCGGGATCAACGGACTCTATCAGTCGAATGCCGCGCGATGCGCCTGCCGTCAATTCGATGGCCCCCTTGCGTGCGAGGGCCTTGAGGTGGTCCTCAGCGGCATTGGGAGAACGAAAACCCAATGCTCGGGCGATTTCGGCACGAGTAGGAGGAAAGCCGGTGCGTGCCACCGTTTGCCGGATGTGGTTCAGGATTTCCTGTTGGCGTTCGGTAAGTTTGGTAGCCATGGCAATGATCCGCTTCGGACTGTATGAATATACAGCTGGATTTTGGACGAGCCTGTATAAAAAAGCAAGTCAGGTGGGGGCGAATAGGACCGCAGGAAAGATGCACATCGCCAAATGCTCGCCGCAGATGGCAGGCATTTGGTAGGCAGGCCGCGCAGAAAGTAAGCAGAATGTCCGCCTCCTGTAGACGAAGGCGGGTCCCTCGGAAGGGGGGAGGGATGCTGAGATGCGCAGGCTAAAAGAAAAAGGACCCGTTCTTGCGTCCGGGTCCTTCAGTCAGGCGTCGATGCGTCTGCGATTTACTTGATCACCGCCGCGATTGCCTTGGCGACTGTATCGATATTGTGGCTGTTGAGCGCAGCAACGCAGATGCGGCCGCTGGATACAGCATAGATGCCGTGTTCTTCACGCAGGGTGTCGACTTGTGCCGAGGTCAGGCCAGAATACGAGAACATGCCGCGCTGTTCGCGTACGAAGCTGAAGTCTTGCGAGGCGCCCGCAGCCTTGATTTTATCGACCAGTTGTTCGCGCATCAGGCGGATACGGTCACGCATGCCGGCAAGTTCCTGTTCCCACAGCGTGTACAGCTCGGGCGTATTCAACACCGACGACACCACCGTGCCACCGTGCGTGGGCGGGTTGGAGTAGTTGGTGCGGATCACGCGCTTGAGCTGGCTCAGCACGCGTTTGGCTTCGTCCTGATTGCCTGCGACCACGGTCAGGGCGCCCACGCGCTCGCCATACAGCGAGAACGATTTCGAGAACGACGAGCTGATCAGCATCGTCAGGCCCAGATCGGCAAACAGACGCACGACGGCAGCGTCCTCTTGCAGACCGGCGCCAAAGCCTTGGTAAGCGATGTCCAGGAACGGCACCAGGTTGCGCGACTTGACCACCTGGGCGATCTGTTGCCACTGCTCAGCCGTCGGATCAACGCCAGTCGGGTTGTGGCAGCAGGCGTGCAACACGACGATGGTTTGTTCAGGAGCGGCCTGCAGCGAAGCCAGCATGCCCTGAAAATCCAGGCCGTGCGTTGCGGCGTCGTAATAGGTATAGGTGTCGACCGGGAAACCTGCACGCTCGAACAGGGCGCGGTGGTTTTCCCAGCTGGGATTGCTGATCAGCACTTTGGACTGGGGCAGCAATTGGCGCAGGAAATCTGCGCCGATTTTCAGTGCGCCGGTGCCGCCCAGAGCCTGGGTGGTCAGCACGCGGCCTTCGGCGGCCAGCGTGGAATCAGCACCCAGCAACAGCGTTTGAGCGCCCTTGTTGTAGCCGGCAATGCCCTCGATGGGCAGATAGCCGCGTGCCGCGGCGGCTTCGATACGCGCAATTTCGGCCTTGCGCACAGCAGCCAGCAGGGGAATGCGACCGTCGTCATCGTAG
Organism: Bordetella muralis; assembly: GCF_965139205.1. Classification (GTDB taxonomy): domain Bacteria; phylum Pseudomonadota; class Gammaproteobacteria; order Burkholderiales; family Burkholderiaceae_B; genus Bordetella_A; species Bordetella_A muralis. Next base: position 137,978 of record NZ_CBCSIU010000005.1, on the reverse strand, counting down.
TACACGCCCACGCCCAGATTGACTTTACCAGGGCGGGTATCAGCGTTGTATTGTTCGTTCAGACCCAGGATGGGGTCGCGCGGCGCAAGTTCGACGGAATCGAAAAGAGAGCTCATGAGAATTCGCTAAGGGTAGATAGACGCGGAAGGCACTGCTGTGGATAATGGGGGGTTTACCCTCAGACAGTCTAGCATGACAGCTCCTGGATTCGTCGATTTCCCCGACAGCCCCTTTTATTTGTATCAGCCCTATCCGCCCGCAGGCGACCAGCCTGGCGCGATCGAGGGGCTGAGCGAGGGCATTCGTGACGGTTTGATGTGCCAGACCTTGCTGGGTGTGACAGGCTCGGGCAAGACCTACACCATGGCCAATATCATCGCCCGGCTCGGTCGGCCCGCGTTGGTATTGGCGCCAAACAAGACGCTGGCGGCCCAGTTGTATGCCGAAATGCGCGAGTTCTTTCCCAAGAACGCCGTCGAGTATTTCGTGTCGTACTACGACTACTATCAGCCCGAGGCGTACGTCCCCACGCGCGATCTGTTCATTGAAAAGGATTCGTCCATCAACGAACATATCGAGCAAATGCGCCTGTCTGCGACCAAGAGTCTGCTGGAGCGGCGCGACACGGTGATCGTCGGAACCGTCTCGTGTATCTACGGTATTGGTAATCCCGGTGATTACCACGCGATGGTGTTGATTCTGCGCTCTGGGGACCACATTTCCCGGCGCGAAATCCTGGCTCGCCTGGTCGCCATGCAGTACACGCGCAACGATGCGGACTTCACGCGTGGCACATTCCGTGTGCGCGGCGAGACGATCGATATTTTCCCGGCGGAAAGCCCCGAATTGGCGCTGCGCCTGACGCTGTTCGATGACGAGATCGAGGCGCTGGAATTGTTCGACCCGCTGACGGGCCGCGTGCGCCAAAAAGTCCCGCGCTTTACCGTCTACCCGGGTTCGCACTACGTCACGCCGCGTGATACCGTGCTGCGCGCCATCGAGACGATCAAGGAAGAGCTGCGCGAGCGCCTGAAATTTTTGACTGCCGACGGCAAACTTGTCGAAGCGCAGCGCCTGGAGCAGCGTACGCGTTTCGATCTGGAGATGCTGCAAGAACTCGGGTTTTGCAAGGGCATCGAGAACTACTCCCGGCATTTGTCCGGGGCAGCAGCAGGCGAGCCGCCGCCTACGCTGATCGACTATCTACCGTCCGATGCATTGATGTTCATCGATGAAAGCCACGTCACGATCGGGCAACTGGGGGGTATGTATCGGGGGGACAGGGCGCGTAAGGAAACCCTGGTGCAGTATGGTTTTCGGCTGCCTTCTGCGCTGGACAACCGCCCATTGAAACTCGAGGAATTCGAGGCGCGTATGCGCCAGTGCGTGTTTGTATCGGCGACGCCTGCTGCGTACGAGCAAGAGCATGCGGATAACGTGGTCGAGCAGGTTGTACGGCCGACCGGGTTGGTGGATCCTCAGGTCGAAGTGCGCCCCGCGCGTACCCAGGTCGACGATTTGCTGGGCGAAATCAAGCAACGCGTGGCCGCTCAGGAACGGGTGCTGGTCACGACCCTGACCAAACGCATGGCCGAGGATTTGACGGATTATCTGTCCGAGCACGGCGTTCGGGTTCGCTATTTGCACTCCGATATCGACACAGTCGAACGGGTCGAGATCATTCGTGATCTGCGATTGGGCACCTTTGATGTGTTGGTCGGCATCAACTTGCTACGCGAGGGGTTGGATATCCCTGAGGTGTCGCTGGTCGCCATCCTCGATGCTGACAAAGAGGGCTTTCTCCGTTCGGAGCGCAGCTTGATCCAGACGATCGGCCGCGCAGCGCGAAACCTCAACGGCCATGCCATTTTGTACGCCGACCAGATCACTGCTTCCATGCGGCGAGCCATGGACGAAACAGAGCGCCGGCGCAACAAGCAACTGCAATTCAACGTGGACAACGGCATCACCGCGCGTGGCGTGAACAAGGCGGTGCGCGAACTCATCGACGGCATCGTTGCCCCGGTTCGTCACGATACGCTGGAGGCGGCCATCGGCCCCGAGGTCTTGGCCGACGAAAAGGCCGTGGCGAAGGAGATTCGCCGCCTCGAAAAGCTCATGACGGACCACGCCCGCAACCTGGAGTTCGAACAAGCCGCCGCTGCGCGAGACGCGCTGAACGCGCTCAAGCAACGCGTCTTGTTGGATGGGGCGGCCTAGCGGGAGGGCCTGGAACGTGCACCTTTGGGCTCCGCGACGCGGGTCTCATCGTGCCGTTGCGCAGGCTCGAGAGGGGCGGTCAATAGCCTTAACGAGGCGGTGCTTCAGCGCATCGACCGGCGGCAGTTACAGGTCGCTGCTGCGCTGCGGTCAATCCAACGGGTTTGTTACAAGCAATGGTCCAAATAGCTGATGTTTTACTTGTAATTATTGTTTTATGTCATTGACTTTTAACGTAAAAATTACAGTAACACTAAAGAGCGGCCCAGTTGCGCAATTGCAAAAAAAACTTGCTATATTCCGGGTTTTCCCGCAGACTTACACCCATGATGACCAAGGTACTTTTCGTTTGCATGGGTAACATCTGCCGCTCCCCGAGCGCAGAGGGCGTTTTTCGCCATTTGGTGAGCGATGCCGGTTTGGGGGACGTGGTGCGTGTGGATTCCGCTGGTACGCATGCCTATCACATTGGCGAGGCGCCTGACGCCCGCGCCCAGGCGGCCGCTCGCAAGCGCGGCTACGAGATCAACCATTGCGAGGCCCGCCAGGTGACGGCGGACGACTTCCGCGAATTTGATCTCATTTTGGCTATGGATTGGGACAACCTTTCCGCGCTGCAACAGCAATGCCCGAAAATTTATCAGCACAAGCTGATGCTGTTGATGCGCTTTGCCAACGAATTCGAAGAAGCCACAGTGCCTGATCCGTACTATGGCGGCCTCGATGGCTTCGGCAAGGTCCTGGATTACCTCGAGGATGCCTGTCAGGGCGTACTGGAACTGGTCCGCAAGCGGGCTACCCAGTACCAGGCAGCCTAATCATTGGCTATAGCTTAAGCTGGTTCGGCCAGCCCAAAAACCGCGCCTCGGCGCGGTTTTTTATGGTGGATGCGTGCCTCCCGATTCTGGGTGAGGGGCGTTGTGCGGGCTGTAGGGTGTGATCTCTGTGGCCGGCTGCGAGCCGGGTCCGGGTGGTCTCCTCGCTATCTGGCTTATATGTATATTCCCGAAGATGACTTAGCAATTTAGTCGGGAATTTGCTATACTTGACGCAATTACTCAGGTATTGGTTGCCCGGTGATGGGCGCCAGCACGTTTCCACAGGAATCCACCATGCGGCTCACTACAAAGGGGCGTTTCGCGGTTACCGCGATGATCGACCTGGCCATGCGGCAGCACAGCGGTCCGGTAACGCTCGCGGCGATCAGTCAGCGCCAGAATATCTCGCTTTCTTATCTCGAGCAGCTCTTCGGCAAACTGCGCCGGCACGAGCTGGTCGATAGTGTGCGCGGCCCTGGCGGCGGTTATTCGCTGGCCCGTCTCGCGCGCAATGTCACGGTTGCCGACATCATTTTTGCGGTAGACGAGCCGCTGGACGCCACTAGCTGTGGCGGCAAGCACGACTGCACCAGCGGTCGTGACGGCAAGTCCGGCAAGTGCATGACGCACGAGCTCTGGACCACGCTGAACCGCAAAATGGTCGATTACCTAGATTCCGTTTCCCTGCAAGATTTGGTCGATCAGCAACGTCTGCGCCAACTGCAGGAGGCCTCCAAGGCGGCACAAGGTTCCACCGTACGGATGGAGCGGGGGACGGGCGAAACCGTCGCGACCGTGTCCGCCGTAGCCGCCGACGCCACCGTATAAGCAGGAGTAGCACTTCATGACCACTCGCCCAATTTATCTCGATTACTCTGCCACCACGCCAGTCGATCCGCGCGTGGTCGACAAAATGGTGCCTTGGCTGTACGACAACTTTGGCAACCCCGCATCGCGTAGCCACGCCTTCGGCTGGGAGGCCGAAGAGGCGGTCGAAAACGCCCGCAACGAAGTCGCCAAACTCGTCAACGCCGATCCCCGCGAGATCATCTGGACGTCCGGTGCGACCGAGTCGGATAACCTGGCCCTCAAGGGCGCAGCCAATTTCTACGCCGAGCGCGGCAAGCACATCATTACGGTCAAGACCGAGCACAAGGCGGTGCTGGACACCTGTCGGGAGCTGGAGCGCCAAGGCTTCGAGGTTACCTACCTCGATGTGCGTGATGACGGTCTGCTGGATCTGGACGTTTTCAAGGCAGCGCTTCGTCCCGACACCATTCTGGTTTCGGTGATGATGGTCAACAACGAAATCGGCGTGATCCAGGATATCGAGACACTGGGCGAGATCTGCCGCGAAAAGGGCATTATTTTCCACGTGGATGCGGCGCAGGCTACCGGCAAGGTCGAGATCGATCTGCAAAAGCTGAAAGTCGATCTGATGGCGTTCTCGGCACACAAGACTTACGGTCCCAAGGGCATCGGCGCCTTGTATGTGCGTCGCAAGCCGCGTGTGCGTATCGAGGCGCAGGTCCATGGCGGTGGTCACGAGCGCGGTTTCCGCTCGGGCACGCTGGCCACGCACCAGATCGTCGGTATGGGTGAAGCATTCCGTCTGGCGCGCGAGGAGATGGGCACTGAAAACGAACGCATCCGCATGCTGCGCGATCGTTTGTGGGCAGGTCTGTCGCAGATCGAGGAAACCTACCTGAACGGCAGCATGGAGCATCGCGTTCCGCACAATCTGAACGTCAGCTTCAACTATGTCGAAGGCGAGTCGCTGATCATGGCGATCAAGGAACTGGCCGTTTCCAGCGGCTCGGCCTGCACCTCGGCCAGCCTGGAGCCGTCGTATGTGTTGCGGGCGCTTGGCCGCAATGACGAGCTGGCGCACAGCTCCATTCGTTTTACGCTGGGTCGCTTCACTACCGAGCAGGAAGTCGACTTCACGATCGAACTCATCAAGAGCCGCGTGGGCAAATTGCGCGATATGTCGCCTCTGTGGGAAATGGCCCAGGAAGGCATTGACCTGAATAGCGTGCAGTGGGCTGCCCACTAAGCTGCCCCGCGACAGATACAGGAGAAACATCATGGCATACAGCACCAAAGTTCTGGATCACTACGAAAACCCCCGCAATGTGGGCTCGTTCGAAAAGGGTGACGACTCGATCGGCACCGGCATGGTCGGCGCGCCGGCTTGCGGCGACGTGATGAAGCTGCAAATCAAGGTGAACGATTCGGGCATCATCGAAGACGCACGTTTCAAGACCTATGGCTGTGGTTCGGCCATTGCGTCCAGCTCGCTGGTGACGGAGTGGGTCAAGGGCAAATCGCTGGACGAAGCCCTCAACATCCGCAATACGCAGATTGCCGAAGAGCTGGCTTTGCCGCCCGTGAAGATCCACTGTTCGATTTTGGCCGAAGACGCCATCAAGGCTGCCGTCCAGGATTACAAAGACAAGCATGCTGTGCCCGCGCAAGCTGACGCAGCGGCGGTTGCGACGGCGGGCTGAGCGATGGCCGTAACCTTGACCCAACAGGCGGCCTCGCATATTGGGCGCTACCTGCAAAAGCGTGGCAAGGGCGTTGGCCTGCGCCTTGGCGTGCGTACCACGGGATGTTCGGGCATGGCTTACAAGCTCGAATATGTCGATGACCCCGCATCCGAAGACGTGATCTTCGAAAGCTTTGGCGTCAAGGTGTTCGTCGATCCCAAGAGTCTTTCGTATCTGGACGGCACTGAGCTCGACTATGCGCGCGAAGGCCTGAACGAGGGCTTCAAGTTCAGCAATCCCAACGAAAAGGCGACCTGCGGCTGCGGCGAGTCGTTCACGGTGTAGTCTTGGCCGCGGACGATCACTTCAGTTTGTTTGGTTTGCCCGCGCGATTCAATATCGACGGACAGGCACTCGAGAGCGCGTGGCGTACGGTGGCTGCACAGGTGCATCCCGATCGTTTTGCGACGGCCAGTCCGGCCGAGCGCCGTGTCGCGATGCAGTGGGCGGCGCGTGCCAACGAGGCTTATCGGCAGTTGCGGGACCCGTTATTACGGGCGCGTTATTTGTGCGAGCAAGCAGGCGTCGATCTGCAAACCGAAAGCAATACGTCGATGGACGTGTCGTTTCTGATGCAGCAGATGCAATGGCGCGAAATGCTGGACGATGCGCGCAACGATCCTGACGCGTACGCAGCGCTCGGAGCCGAGTTGACTCAGGCGCGCCAGCAGATGCAAGACACCCTCACGACATTGCTCGACGAGCGCCAGGACTACGCCGCCGCGGGCAGCAAAGTACGAGAGTGGATGTTCGTCGAGAAACTGGCGCAAGAACTCGCCGCGGTGCAAGTGACCCACTAGCGGTTATAGTGCCGGCGTTGCGCGACTTGCGCCGCTTTTTCGTTTTTCGATTCGAAGCATAATCATGGCCTTATTGCAGATTTCCGAGCCTGGCGAATCGCCAGCGCCACACCAACGCAAGCTGGCAGTGGGCATCGACCTGGGAACGACAAATTCCTTGGTCGCCGCCGTGCGCAGCAGTGCCTCAGAGGTCCTGCGCGACGCCGATGGCCAAGCCTTGCTGCCATCCGCCGTCCGGTATTTTGCCGATGGCAAAGTCAACATCGGCCGGCAAGCATTGGCGCAGCAGGCTGCGGATCCTTTGAACACTATTGTGTCGGTCAAGCGCTTCATGGGGCGTTCGCTCGATGAGGCTGTGGCCAGCGGAGCGCCGTACGAGTTTGTCGACGCACCGGGCATGGTGCGGCTGCGCACTGTACAGGGCGATTTGAGCCCGGTCGAGATCTCGGCACAGATATTGGCTACCTTGCGCCAACGCGCCGAAGACGTGTTGGGCGATGACTTGGTCGGTGCTGTGATTACCGTGCCCGCGTATTTCGATGATGCGCAGCGTCAGGCGACGCGCGACGCGGCACGTTTGGCGGGTCTGAATGTTTTGCGCCTGTTGAATGAGCCTACCGCTGCGGCGATCGCTTATGGCCTGGATCAGGCTGCCGAGGGCACTTACGCTGTGTATGACTTGGGCGGAGGCACGTTTGATGTTTCCATCCTGCGTTTGACCAAAGGGGTGTTCGAGGTCGTTGCTACCGGAGGCGATACCGCATTGGGCGGCGACGATTTCGATTGGCTCATCGGCGAGTATGCCTACGCGGCTTTGGCGGGTGAGGGCGCTGCGGGAGCAGTGTCCAATGCGTCTCATGATGGTCAATCGTCGCTCAGGTCGTTGGCCCCCGCCGATCGTCGTGCTTTGCTCGTTGCCGCCCGTGCGGCGCGCGAGGCCTTGTCTGACGCTGACAGCGCGACGCTGAACGTGGTGTTGCAAGACGGCCGTGCGTTGAACGTCACATTGAGCCGTGCCCAGTTCGAACAGTTGGCGCAGCCGCTGGTGCGCCGTACGTTGGATCGTGCCCGCGCGGCATTGCGTGATGCGGATTTGACTGTGTCCGAGGTCAAAGGCGTCGTGATGGTAGGCGGAGCCACTCGTATGCCGGTGATCCGTCAAGCGGTGGGTGATCTGTTTGGAACGCAGCCTCTGGTCGATCTGGATCCCGATCAAGTGGTAGCGCTGGGCGCGGCATTGCAGGCCAATTTGCTGGCCGGCAACCGTATGCCTGGCGAGGACTGGTTGCTATTGGATGTGACGCCCCTGTCGCTGGGTTTGGAAACCATGGGCGGCCTGGTCGAACGCATCATTCCTCGCAACAGCACGATTCCGGTGGCACGCGCCCAGGAGTTCACCACGTTCAAAGACGGCCAAGGCGCCATGAGCGTGCATGTGGTGCAGGGCGAACGTGAGTTGGTGTCCGACTGCCGTTCGCTGGCCCGTTTCGAGTTGCGGGGCATTCCCCCCATGGTGGCAGGTGCGGCGCGGATTCGCGTGACGTTCCAGGTCGACGCCGATGGTCTGTTGAGCGTGACGGCGCGCGAGCAAAGCACCGGTGTCGAGGCCTCAGTGTCGGTCAAACCCTCGTACGGCCTGTCGGATGACGAGATCACCCGCATGTTGGCCGATAGCGTGGCGCAGGCGGACAGCGATGCGCGAGCCCGCATGCTGCGTGAGCAGCAGGTCGAGGCCCGTCAACTCGTTGAATCCGTGCAGGCCGCGCTGGCTGCCGATGGGGACTTGTTGGACACGGCGGAACGACAGTTGGTGGACGAGCGTGTCGCGGCTGCCGCCGCTGCGCAAGGCGCTGACGATGTCGACGTCGTACGCGCCGCTGTGCAAGCCTTGTCCGATGCCACCGAAGAATTCGCCGCCCGCCGCATGGATCGTGGTATCCGTGCAGCGCTGGCTGGCCGTAAATTAGACGAACTCGCCTGACGTATGCCTAAACTCACCGTATTGCCTCACCCGGAATTGTGCCCCGAGGGTGCCGTCATCGAAGACGCACCCAAGGGTCAGTCTATCTGCCGTGTCCTGCTCAACAATCACATTGATATCGAGCATGCGTGCGAATTATCATGTGCCTGCACGACCTGTCATGTGATTGTGCGCGAAGGCTTTTCCTCGTTGGAGGATGCGTCGGATAGCGAAGAAGACATGCTGGACAAGGCTTGGGGATTGAGCTCGACTTCTCGTCTGTCGTGCCAGGCGATTGTCGAGGACACCGACCTGACGGTCGAGATCCCCAAATACACGATCAATCACGCGAAAGAGGCACACTGATGAAGTGGGTAGATACATACGATATCGCCGCCGCCTTGGTGGATACGCATCCGGATGTCGATCCCAACACCGTGCGTTTTACGCAGCTGCGTGAATGGGTCATCGCCTTGCCCGGGTTTGATGATGATCCCAGCCGCAGCGGGGAAAAAATCCTCGAGGCGATCCAAATGGCATGGATCGAAGAAGCGGATTGATTTTCCGCGCGGCGTGCGAGGTCACGTCAAAGAATGAAACCCCGACACTGGGACATGCGCTCAGTGGCCGGGGTTTTTTGTTGCGGGCCGCAAGGCACCGATCATGAAGGAGTTCTGCCACACCTTCATGGAGGACTGCTTGCTATCGGTGAGGCATTCATACGCTCTTATCCCAAGCTACCGGCAAAGCGACGTGCGTAGTCTTCACGTTCGAATGCCTCGATCACGAAGTCGATAAAGACTCGCGTCTTGCCCGGGAGCAGGTCGCGACTCGCATAGTAGAGCGAGATTGCGCCCGCATCGGCCCACCAGCGCGGCAAAACTCGCACAAGCTGCCCCGACTCCAATCCTGCTAGCACATCAGGCACGGCCAGCATGGCGATACCTAAGCCTAGCTGCACCGACTCCCTCAGCGCAGCAGGGTCGTTGACCACCAAAGTCTCGCGCATCAACGCGGCAGCCTGATCGCCTTGTGCGTTGCGCATATTCCAGGTACGGATGCGGCCCGACTTGAGTGAACGCATGACGATTCCGTCCAGCTCAATCAGTCCGGATGGGTCAGCAGGTGTCGTGCGTCGGGCCAGATAGGCAGGAGATGCGACGGCGATGATGTGCGCTGGTGCCAATGTCCGGGCGACCATGCCGGGTGTGAGCTCGAAGCCACCACCAATAGCGGCGTCGTAGCCTTCGGCGATCAGGTCCACCTCGCGGTTCTCGAAATGCCACTCGGGCTTGATGCGAGGGTAGCGCTGCAAGAAGTCCGGCAGTAGCGGCAGAATGTGGCTCATCCCGAAGGTTGGCGGCAGGCTGATCTTGAGCACGCCCGCAGGCTGTCCGTCATCTGCCGATACCGACGCAATGGCGTTTTGCAAAGACTCCAGATTGCCGCCGATCGCGCTCAAGAATGCTTCACCCGCCTCGGTCAGCGTCAACTTGCGGGTTGAGCGATGGAACAGCCGTACTTTTAGGTTGCGCTCCAGCATGGCCACGTTCCGGCTTACTGCTGCCGGCGTGAGCGCCAACCGCCGCGCCGCAGCCGAAAAGCTTCCGCTCTCGGCACTGCGCACGAATGACTCCAAGTTGGCCAAGGTCTCCATCTGTGGATATTAAACTAATGCTTGAAGATAATCCAAGTCATTTGATACTAATCAACGAGCAATAAAAGCGCGAAAGTTACTCCACCGAATATCTCGGCATTTAAACGGAGTGACCTATGAACGACACAACTTCTACCCAATCGCTTCCGCTGGTCGGCAAGACGGCTTTCGTCACCGGCGGTTCTCGCTCAATCGGGGCGGCCATCACCAAGCAACTCGCTGCGGACGGCGCCCAGGTCGCCTTTACCTACCGCGGCTCGCCTGACTCGGCCAAGCAAACGATCGCGGATATCGAGTCGGCCGGTGGCCGCGCGCTGGCCATCGTCGCCGATGCTGCGGATCCGGACGCCGTGCGCGCGGCCATCACCAAGACGGTCGAGACATTTGGCGGTCTGGACATTCTGGTGAACAACGCCGGAATCGCGTCGGCGAGCCCGATCGACCAGATTACGTTCGAGGACTATCAAGCGATGCTCGCGGTCAACGTCACGGGCGTGTTCGTTGCCACGCAGGAAGCCGTACGCCACATGAGGGAAGGCGGCCGCATCGTGCACATCGGTAGTTCGGCGACGAAGTATGCCGGTGTGCCCGGCCTCTCGGTGTACGGGCTCACCAAGGGAGCCATCGCTGGTTTTAACCGCAGCTTGGCATACGACCTGGGCCCGCGTGGCATCACCGTCAATACCGTGCACCCCGGGCCCGTAGACACGGACATGAATCCGGTCGATAGCGAGTGGGCCAAGTTGCTCATCCCCGGTATCGCCGTCGGCCGTTACGGCAAGCCGAATGAAATCGCCAGCGTCGTGGCGTTTCTCGCCAGTCCACAGGCATCCTATGTCACGGGTGCCGACATCCTGGTCGACGGCGGTTTCACGTCTTGAGCGCCTCTGGAGTGGACCCGTTAGTCCGCTCCGTACGACTGCAAAGCCAATCTTCATCATCAGACAGCACTTCATCTTCGGTCGAGGAGATTCATCATGAACCCGTCGCTTCCTTCTATCGGCATCATCGGTGCAGGTCATATCGGCGCGGCCTTCGCGCGCGCGCTGGCACGCTGCAACATCCCGGCCATCCTGTCCAACAGCCGCGGGCCGGAGAGTCTGCAAGTGCTGGTGCAGAGCATTGGTCCCGGCATACGCGCCGGCACACGAGAGGAAGCGGCCGCGCAGGCCATCGTGTTGGTCGCGGTGAACTGGTCGAAGTTGCCGGGTGCCCTAGCCGGGCTGCCTGATTTCGAGGGGCGCATCGTTATCGATGCTAACAATCCGATCGAGGCGCCGCTGTTCAAGCCCATCGACCTTCATGGTCGCACATCGAGCCAGTCATTCGCTGATCTGGTGCCGGGTGCGCACGTTGTGAAGGCATTCAATCATCTCCGTCCCCAACTGCTCTTCGCCGATCCAGCGGAGCGCGGAGGGCGACGCGTTCTGTTCTTCGCGGGCGACCACCACCCCGCCAAGGCGCAGGTCAGTGCGTTGATCGATCAACTGGGCTTCGCGGGTATCGATCTCGGCACGCTGGCCGTGGGTGGACGCATGACGCAGTTCCCAGGTGGGCCGTTGCCCTCGCTAGAACTGGTGCAGTTTGGTTGACAACCGCACCCCAATACCCAATCGAGGATCAATGCATGTCTGATACTACCGATTCAACCGCTCTGACCCAGCCTGCTGCTGTGTCGCATGCCGCATGGTTGGCAGTCTTTTCTCTGGCATTCGGAGCTTTCGGTCTGGTGACGGCGGAATTTCTGCCTGTTAGTTTGCTGACTCCAATGGCAGTTGAGCTAGGCGTCTCCAATGGCATGGTGGGCCAAGCCGTTACGGCCACGGCCGTGATCGCTGCCATCGCCGGTCCGCTTCTTATTCTGGGCACGGGCCGACTGGACAGGCAGAAGATCGTCTGGGGACTGATGGGAATGCTCGTTCTCTCCAACGTTCTCTCGGCTTATGCACCCAATATCACGATCCTCCTGATAGCCCGAGCACTGTTGGGGTTCGCCCTTGGCAGTTTCTGGGCCATGATGGCTGCGCTCGCCCTGCGGCTAGTTCCTGCTGACAAGGTACCGCGAGCGATTTCAATCATCATCATGGGCATTTCGGTCGCGACAGTCTTCGCCGCGCCGTTGGGCGCATTTCTGGGAGAACTGTGGGGATGGCGAGCAACCTTTCTGGCTGCGTCCGGCATTGGCGCGGTAGCGCTCGTCGTCCAGATGCTGACTCTACCCAGGCTTCCAGCCACTTCGGCCCCTGGCCTTGCCTCTTTCAAGGCGGCGCTATCGCGCCGCTCGGTGGCAATCGGTCTGGCAACAGCACTTCTTGTCGTCTCCGGGCACTTCGCAGGTTTCACCTTCATCCGCCCCTTCCTTGAGGAAGTGCCTCGTCTTGAGGTTTCGACCGTCTCGCTCGCTCTCCTGGTTTTCGGGCTCGGCGGGTTCCTCGGCAATTTCGCCGGCGGAGCCATCGCCGAGCGCAGTCCTGCGTGGGCGGTAGCCAGTGCATCGTTCCTGATTGCCGGCGTCGCCCTCGCGCTCAGCGTCTTTGGGACGATCGCGGGCGTCGCGTTCACGGCGACCGCGCTCTGGGGGTTCGCGTTCGGCGCATTTCCGGTCTCGATCTCGATCTGGAACGCGCGTGTGGCACCCGATCACGCCGAAAGTGCTGGCGCGCTCTTGTCATCGATTTTCCAGGTTGCCATTGCCATGGGCGCGGTTTTAGGAGGCTTGATCATTGACAGGTCCGGCTCAGAGGGCGTGATCGTGTATGTGATTTTTGCAGCACTCGCCGGGGCTGGCGTGATGTTCATCTCCGGACGCGCTGTAGAACGTAAAAGACGGGATGCATAGCCATTCAACGTCTGCAATCTTCGCGCTGGCGGCCCGCGGCCAGCTCTGCGATATCAAATATCTCGATGGGGACGAGGGACGTACCGGAGAACTTTCAGCCTACGCGAGAGAGCACTCGATCCAGTTCCTCTACGACGATCAGCCAGCACGGAATCGCATTGCTTGGCGTCACCATCCCGCCCCCTGTTGCCAGCCAGCTTTCGTATTACGGTGATGCCGGTAGCCACCGCGTGGGGGGCATCAACGCACCAGGCAAGGTAGCTTGTTATTGAATTTCCAGTTCGGCACGAGATACTGCATGGCCATGGCGTCGTCGCGTGCGCCCAGACCGTGCTGCAGATAGAGTTGATGGGCGCGCTCGATGGCGTCCATGTCTAGTTCGATACCCAATCCTCCGGTCTGCGGCAGCTCGATGTACCCTTGTTTGATCTGTAGCGGATTTTGCGTCAGGTATTGGCCGTCTTGCCAGATCCAATGCGTGTCGATCGCGGTGACACGGCCGGGGGCGGCAGCGCCCACGTGGGTGAACATGGCCAGCGAGATGTCGAAATGATTGTTCGAGTGCGAGCCCCAGGTCAGGCCGAAAGCCTGGCAGGTCTGCGCGACGCGCACCGAGCCTTGCAGTGTCCAGAAATGGGGATCGGCCAGCGGGATATCGACGGATTGCAGTGAAAGCGCATGCGCCATTTCGCGCCAGTCAGTGGCGATCATGTTGGTCGCGGTAGGCAGGCCCGTAGCGCGGCGGAATTCGGCCATGACTTCACGGCCGGAGAATACGCCCTCGGCGCCGCAGGGATCTTCTGCGTAGGCCATGACACCATGCAGGTCGCGGCACAGGCGGATCGCGTCTTGCAATAGCCAGCCGCCGTTGGGGTCCAGCGTGATGCGGGCTTTCGGAAAGCGTTCGTGCAGGGCACGGATAGCTTCGACTTCTTCTTCGCCACGCAGCACGCCGCCTTTGAGTTTGAAGTCCTCAAAGCCATAGCGCTGGTAGGATGCCTCGGCAAGTTTGACGATGGCTTCAGGGGTCAAAGCCTTTTCATGGCGCAGGCGCAGCCAGTCGTCCGCGGCGTCGGATTCGCTGTTGTAGGGCAGGGGCGTGGCGTTGCGGTCGCCGACATAGAACAGATAACCCAGCATTTGCACGGAGGTGCGCTGCACGCCTTCGCCTAGCAGGGCGGCCAGCGGGACTTGCAAATGTTGACCCAGCAAGTCCAGCAGCGCTGATTCTGCTGCCGTCACGGCATGAATGGCGACGCGCAAATCAAAGGTTTGCTGGCCACGCCCCGCGCTGTCGCGATTGGCGAAGGCTTGGCGCATTTGGTTCAACGTGCGGTTGTAGTCGCCGATAGCGCTGCCTACGATGATGTCGCGCGCGTCTTCCAAGGTGTCGCGAATCTTTTCTCCGCCGGGCACTTCCCCCGCGCCGGTGTTGCCCGCGCTGTCCGTCAGAATGATCAGATTGCGCGTGAAATACGGGGCGTGTGCGCCGCTCAGGTTGAGCAGCATCGAGTCCTGGCCCGCCACAGGAACGACGCGCATGTGAGTGATGACAGGAGTTTGGCGAGAGGGAGTGGCAGCGGTCGACATGGTGGTTTCTTTAAACAAAGCCTGCTACGGGAAACGTGGTGGCAGAAAATAACGGCGAGAGGTAATCGGCGGGTGTAGAGTGACGGCGTTGGCAGATATCGGTGTGCAAGGGCGGGTATTGCAAACGACTGGCAGGGATGGCGCCCTTGATCGAGCATCGGGATGATAGATCGCTACGTATGGGGACAGGCCCGGGTAGCGATCTATTTTTACCGCGACCGACGGTGATTTATTGCACGGTAATGTTGCCGGTTTCGATCACGTTTTTCCAGCGTTTGCTTTCGTCTTGCTGGAATTTCGTAAAGACCTCTGGAGAGTTGGCGACGACTTCCAGGCCTACGTCGGTAAAGGGTTTGCTGACGGCTGGATCCTTGATGGCCGTGGCCAGGGCTGCGGAGAGTTTGTCGCGGATGTCTGCCGGCAGGTTCTTGGGGGCAACAATGCCTTGCCAGGCATAGACTTCGACACCCGGGACGTTCAGTTCGGCCAAGGTGGGCACGTTCGGCAACACGGGCGAGCGCTTGTTGCCGGTGATGGCGATGGCTTTGAGCTTGCCCGATTGGATGTGTGGCAGCACCGCATTCACGTTCTGGAACGACATATCGACCTGGCTGCCCAGCAGATCGGAGATGGCCGGTGCACCGCCTTTATAGGGGATATGCAGGCCTTTGGTGCCGGTTTTCTGCCAGAACAATTCGGCCGTCAGGTGGTCGGATGAGCCGGAGCCGGAGGTCGCAAAGCTGATCTCGCCGGGTTTGGACTTCAGCAGAGCCAGCACGTCCTGAATCGAGTTGATGCTGGGCGCCAGTTTGGGGCTGACGACCAGGACGTTCGGCGTTTGTACCGCGACGGTCAGGTAGGTGAAATCCTTTGCCGGATCGTAGCTCAGGCCCTTCATCAGGTGGGGAGCGACGACCAGCGGAGCCAGCGAGGTCACCATCAGGGTGTAGCCGTCAGGGGCGGCGCGGGCGACTTGAGAGGCGCCGATGGTGCCGGTGGCGCCCGCTTTGTTTTCCACCACAAAGGATTGCTTCAGTTGTTCGCCGAGTTTGTTCGCAACCGCGCGGGCCACGGAATCCGTCGCGCCGCCCGGCGGAAAGGGGACAACCATGGTGACCGGTTTGTCGGGCCAGGCTTGTGCAGCGCCGGCTGCCAACATGAGGGTCAGGCCTGTGAACCAGTTACGTGCACGCTGGTGCATGTGTCTCTCCTGTAAGTGTTATATCAATGGCAACGTTACCATTGTTGTTGGTAACGTTGTCATTTGATTTGGTAACGTTGTCATTTGGGTTCGATAGAATACGAATATCAGCTTCGGGCGCGATATCAGTACAAACCCTAGGTGCCTGATCTCCCTATTCGAGAGGCGAGAGGTTAGGCTTGTTGGCCTTGTCACTTCCACATTGAAAATGTCCTCTGAGAAACCGAATCCTTCCCGCTCCAGCGAACGCGCCAGTGTGACGGTGCGCGATGTGGCTCGGGCTGCCGGGGTGGCGATGATCACGGTGTCGCGTGCGATCAACACCCCGCAGGCGGTCTCGCCCCAGACCCTGGAAAAGGTCAATGCGGCGATTCAGTCGCTGGGTTATGTGCCGAATCTGATGGCCGGCAGTTTGCGGTTGTCGCGCAGCCATTTGGTGACAGTGTTGGTCCCGACGATCGCGGGATCCTTGTTCAGCGGGATGATTACCGCATTGACGCGATCTCTGGGGGCAAAGGGTTATCAACTGATCGTGGGACAGAGCGGCTATGACATGCCCAGCGAGGACGCTTTATTGCGCGCCATCATTGGCCGGCGTCCGGATGGCATTGTGTTGACGGGCGTGATGCACTCTGAACAAGGGCGGCAATTACTCAAGGCGTCGGGCATTCCGATCGTAGAGACATGGGATGCGACGCCCGCGCCCATCGATATGCTGCTGAGTCTGTCGCATGATGCGATTGGCGCCGCGGTCAGCAGGTACCTGCATGAACGCGGCAAAACGCGTCAGGCGGTGCTCGCCGGCGATGATGAGCGTGCACGGTTGCGTGCGCAGAGTTTTGTGCGTACGGCGGTGGCGCTCGGCTCGCCTGAGCCGAAGGTGATCCATATGCGTGCGCCGACCACGCATGCGCAGGGTAGAGACGGGTTGCGCCAATTGCAGGCTATGCAGAAAGACATCAATGCGGTGTTCTGTTCCTCTGATTTGATGGCTGCTGGTGTGCTGACAGAGGCGATCGCGCAGGGCTTGCGCGTGCCGGATGATTTGGCGGTCGTGGGTTTTGGTGACATGGATTTCGCCGCATCGATGTCGCCATCGATCACATCGGTGCATGTCGATGGCGTGGCGATAGGCGAGCAGGCCGCCGAGATGATCGATGCTCGCGCCAACGGGCTGTGGCCCGCACAGCAGGTCGTCGAGATTGGCTTTCACATCGTTGCGCGCGAAAGCACGTAATATGGTTGCTGCTGCTGGTGTCTGCTCTGTGCAGATGCTGAAGCCGACGCTTCTGCGGGTCGATATTCAGCATGCGAGCGCGCTGGCAGTATATGATTTCCCTTCTATCTATCTTATTTTCTAGCAATATGACCGTGCCTCATCTCCGCTTCGGCCTGGCTGCCAACCGGCTTCATCACGAGACGCCTGACGCGGCGTTGTTTACTTGGTTGCGTGCGTCGGGAGCCTCTATTCGCGAGATGGGGATCGAGCTGCACACGGTGGGCCGCACGCACGATGCCATCGTGCGCGAGGGAATGCTGCAAGGCTATCGCGGGCTGATCCGCTACCCCTATGGCCGCGAAGGCGGTTTGATGAAACTCGTTGCCCGCGTGACCGAGGGGCGCGATGGGCAAGCGCCGTTCGATGGCGCGATTTACCTGATTGATCCCGTTGATCCTTCCTCGATTTTCCCCGAGGCGCTGGCATTGAAACGTCAATGCATCACGCACGGCCGGCCGTTCATTTCGACGCTCGCTGGTGCAATTGAATGGATAGAGGTCGAGCGCGTATTGGCGGATTTGCCGCCGGATCCTGCTTTGTCGCGATTGTTCAATTTCGAAGGGCAGACCTTGGCATTGATTGCCCACGATGCCTTGAAAGACGAGATGGTGGCATTCGCCGACGAGCATTTCGAGGTGTTGTCGCAGTATGCGCGCCGTGTGGCGACGGGGACAACGGGCGGCCGCTTGAACGACTTGGCATGGTCGAGAGGCTGGCCCAAGGACACGCCCTGGGTGACACGCTACCTGAGCGGCCCGCTCGGCGGCGATGCCCAGATCGCCGAGCTGGTGCTGGAGCATCAATGCCAGCGCGTGATCTTTTTCGAGGATCCTCATGTGGCGCGCCAGCACGAGGCCGATATCCAATTGCTGGAGCGTGCCGTGCGTGTCGTGACGGAAAGCGCTACGTGCGCGACCTCGCCCTCTGTCGCGCGACGTTGGGCAGAGGCGGTGCGTAAGCGGCAGGGAATATGAGGGTCTGCGGGGGGGCTTGTATTGTTTTGATGGCGTGAAGTTTGTGTGCTTATGGACGTCGAGCCGAGGCAATCGGGCCGTGAGGGCTTCACAAAGCCGGTCCGGCGCGCGGGCGNCCGGACACCGTGTTCGCTCACCTCGTCCGCGCCTTCGCGCTCCCTACGGTGTCCGCCCCACTCGGCTTTGAGGCGCCCTCACGGCCCGATTGCCTCGGCTCGACTCGCAGTATTCAAGCTCATGACATCGCCGGCACGGTTGTCTTGCTCGTCTACGAGAAATCGTTGCTAGAGAGATCTTCTGTTCATCCCCGATGCCAAAGCCCTCGCATGCCGATCACGAACGCTATGCATGGGCGCGCCCGTAGGCGCCCATGCATAGCAGCCCTGCAAGATCTTCATCCTTGCAAAAGCCAGTGCCTACGAAGCCTACGAAGACCAGCCGTCCCAGCGGCGAGGGAATCAGAGATGCTGCGAGTCGAGGCGGGGCAGTGACCGTGTTGGCGCGCCTCGTGGCCGAGCGAGTGGATACCGTAGGGAGCGCGTAGGCGCGGACGAGGTGAACGAAGCGGTGTCGGACGCGCAGGCGGCCGACCGGCCACGTGAAGCGCCAACACGGTCACTGCCCCGCCTCGACGTCCAANAGAACTCATATTCCATCCCACCCCCGCCGCAACACGCAAGAGAACTAATCCCCCCACGCAACGTCGGACTTGCCAAGCTTTGGATCAGCGCGGCCGCTTGGTCCATGCGGCCAGCGCGCAGGCAATGGCGAGGACGAACAGCACGCCGCCGATACGCAGCAGGCCAGTGCCATTGAGCACCTCGCCGCCGCCCGTGATGACGCCCGCCAATCCGCCAAGCCAGAGCAGCAAGCAGAAGAGCGCGAGGATGAATAGCAGTGTGGCCGCGCTGGCGAACAGGTTCAGGGCCAGCCGGCTGCCGCGTGTGGGTGCGGTTGATACGGCAGAGACGCGGCGCTTGGGCAGCACCACGTACATGATGAGGACGATGAAGACCGCGATGATCAGTATTTTGACGAGCATGGCGGTCCGGTCCTATCAGTCTTCGCGTCGCAGGTGAGGGAACAGCAGCACATCACGGATCGTGGGGCTGTCGGTCAGCAGCATGATCAGGCGATCGATACCGATGCCGCAGCCACCTGTCGGAGGCATACCGTATTCCAGCGCACGAATGTAATCGGCATCGTAGTACATGGCCTCTTCGTCGCCGGCGTCCTTGGCTTCGACTTGGGAGCGGAAACGTTCGGCCTGGTCTTCGGGGTCGTTCAATTCCGAGAAACCATTGGCGATTTCACGGCCGGTCATGAACAGCTCGAAACGCTCGGTGATGCCGGGGCGCGTGTCAGAGGCGCGGGCCAGTGGCGAGACCTCGACCGGGTAGTCGATGATGTAGGTCGGATTCCACAGTTTGGCTTCGGCCGTTTCTTCGAACAGCGCGAGTTGCAATGCTCCGAGGCCGGCGCGAGCAAGTACGGGACCCGCGACATCGGCGCCCAGGCGCTTGAGTTCGCCACGGACGAAATCGATGTCATCCAGTTGAGCCTGCGTGTAATCAGGCGCGTACTTGAGGATGGCTTCGCAGATGGTCAGGCGGTCAAAAGGCTTGGACAGGTCCAGCTCGCGTTCCTGGTACGTGAGCACGGCGCTGCCGGTGGCGGCGATGGCCGCTTCGCGGATGACGTGTTCGGTGAAGTCCATCAGCCAGCGGTAATCCGCATAGGCCGCGTAGAACTCCATCATCGTGAATTCGGGGTTGTGACGCGGGCTGACACCCTCGTTACGGAAATTGCGGTTGATTTCGAAGACACGCTCGAAACCTCCCACGATGAGGCGCTTGAGGTAGAGCTCGGGCGCAATGCGCAGGTACATTTCCATGTCCAGCGCATTGTGGTGCGTGACGAAAGGCTTGGCCGCG
Source organism: Bordetella muralis (assembly GCF_965139205.1). Taxonomy (GTDB): domain Bacteria; phylum Pseudomonadota; class Gammaproteobacteria; order Burkholderiales; family Burkholderiaceae_B; genus Bordetella_A; species Bordetella_A muralis. The sequence goes on along the minus strand of NZ_CBCSIU010000005.1, from coordinate 118,154 downwards.
GCACCGCCGGGAATGGGGTGCAGCATGGGCGTCTCGACCTCGAGAAAACCCGAGTCCAGCATGACCTGGCGGATGCTGCCGATAGCCTTGCTGCGCGCCTCGAAGGTGCGGCGCGTGCCTTCGGTCATGATCAGGTCGACGTAGCGCTGACGGTAACGCAGTTCCTGGTCGGCAACGCCGTGGAATTTGTCGGGCAGGGGGCGCAGCGATTTCGACAGCAGGCGTGCCTGAGTCGCATGCACCGAGAGCTCGCCCTTGTTGGTTTTGAAGACCGACCCTTCGATGGCGATGATGTCGCCGATGTCCCATTGCTTGAACGCCGCGTAGACGTCCTCGCCCAGCGTGCCGCGTTCCAGATAGATCTGAATGCGGCCGCTGCTGTCCTGGACGGTGGCAAAGCTGGCCTTGCCCATGACGCGCTTGAGCATCATGCGGCCGGCGACTTTGACCTGCACACCGGCGTCAGCCAGGGCTTGTTGTTCTTGTTCGCCGTATTGGCGGTGCAAGTCGGCTGCACGGGCATCCGGGACGAAGTCGTTGGGATAAGCGACACCGGTTTCGCGGAGTTTGGCGAGTTTGGCGCGCCGCTCGGCGATCAAGCGATTTTCATCTTGGGCGGACGGGGCGGCGGGCGTGTGGTCGGTCATGGTGATTACTGGTAATTGCGGATATCGTCGATTTCGGTGGTGCCGAAATCGTCACGGTCTAGATAGGCCAGGATGCGAGTGGCGACGTCGGCGGGGGAGGCCAATTTGCCGGTGGCGTGGAATTCCTGGAATTTGGCCAGCGCCGGGAAAGCGGCGGGGTCGCTGGCGCGGAGGGTTTCTTGCATGCCGGTGTCAACGATGCCGGGAGCCAGGGCGACGGTGCGTACGCCGTTGCCGCCTTGTTCCTGTTTGAGCACTCGGGTGTACATGTCGAGGGCGGCCTTGGTGGCGCAATAAACGCCCCAGCCTGCGTTGGGGTTGCGGCCCGCGCCCGACGAGATATTCAACACGCGGCGATCGGCTTGCAGATTCTGTACGGCGGCGATAAAGCGGGCCGTCAACAGGATCACGGCAGACACATTCAGCGTAAAAGCTGTATTGATGGTGGCGCCGTCAGTCAACGCGCCTACGGCCGCGACGGGCTCGACGGTACCGGCATTGTTGATCAGCAGATAGCGCTTGGCATCGCGAGGCAAGGCGGCGCAGACGCGCTCGGCAGTCTGCTCGGCGGCTTGCAGATCGGAAAGGTCGACCTGGATTTGTTCGAGCTCAACGCCCTGAGACTGTGCCAGGGCGGCCAGCTCCGGGTCGGCGCGGCGCGCCAGGGTGATCAGCCGCGTACCTGGACGGACCAGGCCGCGAGCCAAGCCCGCGCCAATACCACGTGAGGCGCCAGTCAAAATTGCAATCGTATCGGTCATGCGCTTGCCCTCTTCAGGAGTGAGGCTTGCACCGTGATGAGGTGCAAGCCTATCGGATCACACGCCTTGCTTCAGGCTGGCCTGGATGAATGGATCCAGGTCGCCGTCCAGGACCTTCTGCGTGTTGGAAATTTCCACATTGGTGCGCAGATCCTTGATACGGCTCTGGTCGAGCACGTACGAACGGATCTGGTGGCCCCAACCCACATCGGTCTTGGAGTCTTCGAGCTTTTGTTGTTCCGCCATGCGGTTGCGCATCTCCAGCTCGTAGAGCTTGGATTTCAACATCTGCATGGCTTCAGCACGGTTACGGTGCTGTGAACGGTCGTTCTGGCATTGCACCACGATGCCGGTAGGCATGTGGGTCAAACGCACGGCCGAGTCGGTCTTGTTGATGTGCTGGCCGCCCGCGCCGCTGGCACGGTAGGTGTCCACGCGCAAGTCGGCCGGGTTGACCTCGATTTCGAACGAGTCGTCGACCTCGGGGTAGACGAACACGCTGGCAAACGAAGTGTGGCGGCCGCCCGACGAGTCAAAGGGGCTCTTGCGCACCAGGCGGTGCACGCCAGTTTCGGTGCGCAAAAAGCCGAATGCATACTCGCCTTCGAATTTGATGGTGGCGGATTTGATCCCCGCGACTTCACCCTCGGATTCTTCGAGCACCTCGGCTTTGAAGCCCTTGCGTTCGGCGTATTTCAGATATTGCCGCAGCAGCATCGAGGCCCAGTCCTGGGCTTCGGTGCCACCGGCGCCGGCCTGGATGTCGAGGAAGCAGTTCATCGGATCGGCGGGATTCGAGAACATGCGGCGGAACTCGAGGCCCTCGAGTTTCTCTTGGAAACCGTCGGCGTCGCCTTCGATGGACTCCAGCGTGGCGTCGTCGTCATCGGCGGCGGCCAGCTCGAAGAGTTCCTGTGCGTCGGCGATGCCGCTATGCAGCGCGCTCAGCGTTTCGACGACGTCTTCGAGGGATTTTTTCTCGCGCCCCAGATCCTGGGCGTGTTTGGGGTCATTCCAGACCGCGGGGTCTTCGAGTTCTGCATTGACGACCTGCAGGCGTTCGGCCTTCAGATCGTAGTCAAAGATACCCCCGTAACGCCAGCTCGCGCTCTGCGTAGTCGGAGAGGCGGGCGGCGAGTTGGTTCTGACGTTCGGCTTCCATGATGAATCCTGATAGCAATTAAGCGAAACCCGGCATTTTAGCGTGATTACTCCGCGTGCTCGACGACGAGCTGGGCGGATACGACGCCATTCCAGACGTTGGGCTCGAGACGGTATGCGACCTGGACGTATTCTGGTAGCGATTGGTCGTGGCCGAACCAGATGGCGTCAAAGCGCTGATGGCCCCGTTCCAGAGACAGTTTCAGGTGCTTTTCGCCCACCAGACGCTGATTGCGGACGATGAATTCGTCCAGAAACAAGGGGGCGGCAAAGCCTGCGCCCCACACTTGCTGTTGCAGCAGGGTGGCCACCTCGGCATTGGCATAGCCGGATTCCAGCGACCCGTCGGTTTCCAGCAGGGGCTCAAAATGATTGCGCCCCGTCAGTTCCTGGACCGCAGCGTCAAATGCGGGGGCAAAAGCCGGAAAATCCTGGCGTCCCAGCGTCAGGCCCGCCGCCATGGCGTGTCCGCCGAACTTGCGGATCAGCCCCGGATGGCGCTTGGACACCAGATCCAGGACGTCTCGCAGATGCACGTCGGGAATAGACCGCCCAGAACCCCGGATTTCGTCATCGTCGGCCGGTGCAAAGGCCAGAGTAGGGCGCCAGAATTTCTCTTTCAGGCGCGAGGCGACCAGCCCTACCACCCCCTGATGCCAGCCTGGATCAAATACGCAGACCGTTGCGCCGGGGGAGGCCCCGGCATTTTCCATGGCGGCCAGGGCCTGTTCGCGCATTTCCGCCTCGATGCCGCGGCGTTCGCGGTTGATCTGGTCGAGTTGGCGCGCCATGTCCAGCGCCTCGGCCTCGTCATCAGTGGTCAGGCAGGCGATACCCAGGCTCATGTCCGCCAATCGCCCGGCCGCGTTGATGCGAGGACCGATTGCGAATCCCAGGTCAAAGCCGCTGGCATTGCGTGGCTCGCGCGAGGCGACGGCAAAGAGGGCGCGCAGCCCGGGCTGCATCCGTCCTGCCCGCATGCGTTGCAGACCCTGGGTGACCAGCAGGCGATTGTTGTTGTCCAGTTTGACCACATCGGCCACGGTGCCCAGGGCGACCAGATCGGATAAAGCGTCCAGGCGAGGGCCGCCATCGGCCGGGTAGACCCCGCGCCGGCGCAACTCGGCGCGGACAGCCAGCATTACATAGAAAATGACGCCCACCCCGGCCAGGTTCTTGGAGGGAAAACCGCAACCCGGTTGATTGGGATTGACCAAGGCCAACGCGTCGGGCAGCGTGTCGCCGGGCAAGTGGTGGTCGGTGACGACCACGCCGATGCCGGCGTCATTCGCCGCAGCGACGCCGTCCACGCTCGCGATTCCATTGTCTACGGTAATGATCAGGTCCGGCTTGCCATTGCGGTGAGCGCAGGCCAGATCGACCACGGCGGGCGACAGGCCGTAGCCGGTTTCAAAACGGTTCGGCACCAGGAAATCGACATTGGCCCCAAAGGCGCGCAACGCCCGTAACCCGACGGCGCAGGCGGTGGCTCCATCGCAGTCATAATCGGCGACGATCAACAACCGTTTCCCTGCCAAAATCGCGTCGGCCAGAATGTGGGCGGCGTGATCTACGTGGGTAAGGCCTCCGGGAGGGATCAGTGCAGGCCAGGCCATGCGGGTCTGATCGGGGTGGGTTACTCCCCGTGCCGCCCATAGCCGGGCTAGTAACGGATGAATGCCCGCAGCCTCCAGCGAGAGCCGGGCATCGTGATTGGTCGAGCGGACGGTTAAACGGGGCGAGACCACCAGGAATTCCAGTTCTTTTTGGGCGCAGGCAGCCAGGCGAGCAGGCGGCTGCGCGGTTGCAGGGTAAGCGTGGCGCGCCGGTCGGCGCCCAGCAATATGAGTTGTGTCGGCTGCTCTGGCAGACCGGAGGAACCGCTGAGCGGTTGAAGATGATGCTTGTCCAGATAGGCCAGAGCATCAAGCCAATTGGCCCAGTCTTCGGTGCGATGGGCGGCATCCAGTTCGGTGAGGATATGCGTCTGGCCTTTCGATGCGACGGAATCACTTGCCGTGGGCGAACTCGTCGCTGTTCCTGACCAGCGACGTGCGCCTCCATATAGCCATAGTGCGTTCACGGGAGGCAACCCTCGCTCTGCCCGGGCCTCGTTGGCCGGATGCTCGTACCAGGCCATCTGTATTTCATTGAGCAAACGCCGCCAGGGCCGCATGGCGGCGTCCTGGCTCCACCAGTCGCGCAATGGTTGGCCAGCGACGGCGGCAGGGCTGCCCGTGCGGGGTTCCAATTCATCGGGTAGCGTCAATCGCCAGCGTTGTGGCGTCAGAACAGTGACCCCAAATCCGGCGGCCTCTATGCTGGGCAGCGCGGTGGCCAACAGTGCCTCGGCTTCGTCGGCTCGGATATCCATCACTCCCGGATCCAGCAAAACGGCTTGATCTGTGCCCAATGAGAGATGCGCCAAGTCGGCCAGCCATACTGGATGATTGTCGTTGATGGCGTCGCCCGCCAACAAGGGCCCTAATCCCGCGCCTGAGGGTGTCCCGGCAGCGGGCCGATAGCCGGCTTGCTCGAGCTGCCAAGCCTCATAGGGCGTACAGCCTTGCGCGCGGACATCAAAGCCGTCCACTTGGGCGGCCGCCGCCAGCAGCCAGCCGTGCAGGACTGGCGCGCGCTGCGGCAGCAAGCGCGCCAGCTCGGCGGCAACAGGCAAAGAGGGCAGAGCGCCCGGAATTACGATCAGCATGGCAACGATTGTAGTCGCTGCCCGTCCATGACTATGTCGAGGCCATTTCCGTCCACATATTTCCGAATGTTGTTTCCTGGAACATCCGGGAACTGCCCCGGCCTTCGCAGCTCAAACTCACCTCCCAGTTAATGCCATAATGCACGCGTGCTGAAAATACCTTACGAACTATGGATCGGCGCCCGCTATGCGGGGATGGCCCGACTCCGCAAACGCCGTGGCCGCCGCGATGGCTTCATCTCTTTCATTTCTGCCAGTTCCATGGTGGGTATTGCGCTGGGCGTCGCCGCCCTGATCGTGGTGCTGTCCGTGATGAACGGCTTTCAGAAAGAGGTGCGCGACCGCATGTTGTCGGTGCTGCCGCATATCGAGCTGTACATCCCGGGCGCTGCGCCCGAGCGCGTCGTCGAGCAATGGCAGCGATTTGCCAGCGTGGCCGAGCGCAATCCCGAGGTCAAAGGTGCTGCACCTTTTGTCGCCGCGCAGGCCATGGTGGTACGCGGCCAGACACTGCGTGGCGCGCAGGTCCGTGGTATCGACCCCGAGCGCGAAGGGCAGGTATCGGATCTGCCCCAGCAAATGGTCAGCGGCAAATTATCCGACCTGAAACCCGGAAGCTTTGGCGCTATCCTGGGTAGTGACCTGGCCAACATGATGGGGGTCAAGGTCGGCGATACGTTGATGATGATGGCGCCGCAGGGCTCGATCAGCCCGGCAGGTTTTGCGCCGCGCATGCGTCAGTTCACGGTGGCCGGCATTTTTTCATCCGGCCATTATGAGTACGACTCCAGCCTGGTTTTCGTCGATGACGAAGACGCGGCAAAGATGTTCCGCGAAAGCGGCACGGGCGGCGTACGCCTGCGAGTGCAAGACATGCAGCGCGCGCCGCAGGTGGCGGTTGAGCTTTCCAAGACCTTGCCGCCGTATGTGATGGCAAGCGACTGGTCGCGCAACAACCGCACCTGGTTCGCCGCCGTGCAAACCGAAAAACGCATGATGTTCCTGATCCTGGCGATCATCGTCGCGGTTGCGGCTTTCAACCTGTTGTCCTCGCTGGTCATGGTGGTCAAGGACAAACAATCCGACATCGCGATCTTGCGCACCTTGGGTGCCAGGCCGAGCGTGATTGCACGCATTTTCCTGGTGCAGGGTATGTTGATCGGGGTAGTTGGGACAATCATGGGCGTGGTGTTCGGCATCCTGATTGCCTACAACGTGGATGTCATCGTGCCATTTATCGAAGGCCTGCTCGGCGTTCATTTCCTGCCTCGCGAAATTTATTTCATCAGCGAGTTGCCGTCCGATCCGCAATCCCAGGATATTGTCGTGATCGCTGTGACGTCGTTCGTGCTGTCGTTGCTGGCCACCTTGTATCCCAGTTGGCGCGCCTCGCGCCTGCAACCCGCACAGGTGCTGCGCCATGACTGATAACGATTTGACACGACAGGCGGGTACCCCCGCCTTGCAGGCCAGCAAACTGAGCAAGGTCTATGACGAAGGTCCCGCCCGCATCCAGGTGCTGGATGACGTCAGCCTGACCGTTGAACGCGGCGAGATGGTTGCGATCGTCGGCGCCTCTGGTTCAGGCAAGAGTACCTTATTGCACATCCTGGGATTGCTGGATGTGCCGAGCTCCGGCGAAGTCACGGTTGACGGCGTGTCAGCCGCTGGGTTATCCGAGGTCCAAAAAAGCGCCTTGCGTAATCGCAGTCTGGGGTTCGTGTATCAATTCCACCATCTGCTGTCGGAATTTTCTGCGCTGGACAATGTCGCGATGCCCTTGATCGTGCGCCGCGAAAATCGTGACACGGCGCGCGAGGCGGCTCGCCAAGTGCTGTCGCTAGTGGGCTTGGCCGAGCGCGCCGAGCACTACCCAGGGCAATTATCTGGCGGCGAGCGGCAGCGTGTGGCGCTGGCGCGTGCGCTGGTCACACGGCCCGCCTGCGTGTTGGCCGACGAGCCGACCGGCAACCTGGATCGTGGCACCGCGCACAAAATGTTCGAGCTGCTGACCCAGGTAAATCGCGAGTCCGGCACGGCATTTGCTATCGTGACGCATGACATCGAATTGGCTGCACGCGCCGATCGGCAATTGCTGATGGAGCGCGGGCAATTGGTTTCGGGGTAACCCACTCATCGGCACGAGGCTGCCATGTTGATCGACACGCACTGTCATCTCGACGCCTCTGAATTCGATCCTGACAGGATGCAGGTGGCTGAGGCAGCATGGGCGGCCGATGTGCGCAGGATCGTGATTCCGGCGGTCGAGGTCGCAAATTTCGCGACGGTACGGGACCTGGCCGCACAGATCCCGGGCGGCGCGTATGCGTTGGGTATCCATCCGCTCTACGTGAGCCGTGCCCAGGACGCCGATCTGGATACCTTGCGCCAAGCCGTCATCAGCGCATTGGATGATCCGCGCTTCGTGGCGATAGGCGAGATTGGACTGGATTTTTTCGTCCAGGACATCGCATCAGGCAAGCCGCGCGAGCGCCAGGAATATTTCTACGATGCGCAGTTGGCCCTGGCCGCGGAGTTCGATCTGCCCGTGTTGTTGCACGTGCGCCGGTCGCAAGACATCCTGCTGAAATACTTGCGGCGCCGCACGGGTGTGCGCGGCGGCATCGCCCACGCCTTTAACGGCAGTGCTCAGCAAGCGCATGCCTTTGTGGACCATGGCTTTGCGTTGGGGTTGGGGGGCGCAATGACTTACCCTCGTGCCCTGCAGATCCGCCGTCACGCTGTGGATGTTGGACTGGAACATCTGGTCCTGGAAACCGATGCGCCGGATATTCCTCCTGCCTGGTTGTATACACCGCATCGGCGCAATTCCCCTGATCAATTGCCACGTATTGCTGAAATCCTCGCCGAGTTGCGCGGGCAGAGTGTGTCCGACATTGCCGAGGCGACGACAGCTACCGCGCAGCGTGTGCTGCCACGCCTGGCGCATTAATTGGTCAGGCCGCTGACGGCGCTGGGAGACAGGGCCAGGGCGGGGCAGGCGATTCGTAGGGGCGTCAAGGAATAATCAGAGATAGCCGTCTTTTACGACGCTTGCTTTTTCAGCGCCAGAATCGATTGCCCACCCTGCAGAATGTCCGTCTGTACGGCAATGCGCGCGGCCTGCCCGTCGCGTTGGCGCATTGCGCCTAACAGCGCATAGTGCCCGTCAATCATGTCGCGGCCTCCCTGCACATAGCATTGGGCGATCAACGGACCCATCTTGAGCCATAGACGTTCCAATATGTCCAACAGTACGGGCATGTTGGCGAGTCGGCAATACTCAAAGTGAAAACGTTGGTTCAACCGGATCGCAGCCGCGACGTCGCCTGCGGCCAGAGCCTGCTCGTTAACGGTGATCAATGCTTCGAGACGGGCGATATCTGCGTCGGTGGCGGAGACAGCGGCGCGTGCCGCTGCCATTCCTTCGAGTTCCAGACGTATGTCGCGGATCTCGAGATATTGCGCCAGGTCCACTTGCGCCACGCGAATATCCCGGGCGCTGCGCATGACCAGCGCGCCGTCTTGCACCAGTCTCAAAATCGCATCGCGCACCGGAGTGACACTTGTCCCGATTTCGGCAGCGAGCTCGCGGATACGCAGTCGGTCGCCTGGCTTGAGCTTGCCTTCGATTAAGGCTCCGGCGACTTGCTTATAGACCCGGTCTCCCATGCTGTCGTATTGCACAGTAGAAAATCGGGACGTTTCGATCTCGGTCTCAGGCGTCATGGTTCTGGTGAGTGAATGGCCTTGAAATTCACGATGATGCATCATAATCGGGAATATACTAGTTCAAACCCCAAAGTAACAGATTCATAATGCATCAAACATTAGGATCTATGAGGGCATGCCGTGGCATCTCAGGGCGTCGCAGAGCAACAAGTACCGGGCGATATCAGAGCATTGTTTACGACGTCACCGCCTCCCGTGTCGTCGGAAGACGCAGAGCGCGTAGCGCGCGCATGTTTTCCCGGCAGCGTCGCCTGCGCGCCGCTATCTGGTGAGCGAGATGCCAATTTCCGGGTGACTCGGGCCGACGGATCGATCCTGACGCTCAAATTCATCAACTGCGCCGAGCAAGTCGCCGAGACCGAGATGCAGGTGGAGGTGCTCAAGCACCTGCGAGACACCATGCCTGTACAGGCGCCTCATCATCAGCCTATCGATCCTGCCGGATTGGCTGCCTTATCGGGTTCCCAAGCGGGACAGGCGAGTACGGGCCCAACCTTGGACTGGATTCAATATCGGCCATTGTCAGGCGGACACCGAATCCGTGTGCGGGCCTATGGATATTTGCCCGGCGCGCCGGGTACCAATCTCCAGGCCGATCCGCGGTCGTGGCGCGCTGTAGGCCGGACTGCAGCCATCCTGGACCGTACACTACAGCAGTTTGATCACCCGGCAGCACACCGGAAATTCCTTTGGGATGCCTGCCAAGTCCTGGATTTGCGACCGCTTTTGAATGCGGTAGAGAGTCTGGCCGTACGGCAGGTGATTGCCGAGTTCCTGGCGTTGTTTGAGCATCGAGTGACGCCGGTGTTGGATAAATTGCCCAGGCAAGTCATTCATAATGATCTGTCACCCAGCAACATCCTGGTCGAAGAGGATGGATTGGAGCTGGCCGGCATACTCGACTTTGGCGATATGGTCTATGCCCCGCGTATTGCCGAGATCGCTATCGCCGGGTCATATTTAATGACCTACTCGTTGGATCCGATGAGGGCGCTCGATGGTGTGGTGACCGGCTACTGCGAGGTGTCTCCCTTGCACGCGATGGAGCACGCCCATTTGCTGGATCTCGTGTTGGCGCGGCTTGCACAACGCATGGTCATTACTGCGTGGCGAGCGGCGCGCTTTCCGGGTAACCGGGATTACATCATGCGCAGTCATGATGCTGCTACGGCTTTGTTCAATCGTCTCTATCCAGATTGGAGAGCCGCGCAGGGCTCGCGATCGTTTCCTTCAAATGCTGAAAGCTGAGGTATGACTCATGTCATCAATGACCCATGCGACTGCCCCTATCACTGAACTGCGGGAAAGACGCCGTATATTGGGCCCGGCTTATCGTTTGTTCTACGATCAGCCAGTCCATCTCGTGCGCGGCGAAGACGTTTGGTTGTTTGATACGGCCGGCAAGCGATATCTGGATGCCTACAACAATGTGCCGGTAGTCGGGCACGCCAATCCTGCGGTCGTTGAAGCACTGGCGCGGCAAGCCTCGGTATTGAATACCCACACGCGGTATTTGAGCGAAGGCGTGGTCGAATACGCCGAGCGTTTGCAGGCACATTTCCCCGCGGCGTTGGACACTGTGATGTTGACCTGCACAGGCAGCGAGGCCAACGACCTGGCGCTGCGCATTGCATTCGAGGCTACCGGCCGTCGAGGCATTATCGTCACACGCAATGCCTATCATGGCGTGACGCAGGCGCTGGCCGACATGTCTCCTTCATTACGCCCCGTTGCGTCGCACGTGCGCACCATTGAGGCTCCTTGCCATCTGGCTGGTTCACCCGAACAGGTGGCTGATCAATTCGCTCTGTTGGTCGACGAGGCCGCGCGCGATTTGGCACGAGCGGGCATCCCCGTTGCAGTGCTGATCGTCGATACGGTATTTGCCAGTGACGGTATTCATATCGGCTATGACGAGGTCCTGTCACGCGCTGCCGCTCAGGTGCGCCAACATGGTGGAATATTCATCGCGGACGAAGTGCAGGGCGGCTTTAGCAGGATCGGCCGGCATTGGTGGGCATTCGAGCGCGACAACGTCATCCCCGATATGGTCTCTTTGGGAAAACCGATGGGCAATGGACATCCGATGGCGGGTCTGGTTGTACAGCGTTCGCTGGTCGAGGCGTTTGGCAAGAACTGCCGCTACTTCAATACGTTTGGCGGCAATACGGTTTCTGCCGCGGTCGGCCTGGCCGTCTTGAATGAGCTGGAGCGCATGGAGATGCCAGCACACGTTGCGCGCGTTGGTGAGGTGATGGCAGACCGGTTGTTGCATTTGGCGAAAACGGTCCCTTGCATCGGAGCGGTGCGCGGACAAGGGCTGTACTGGGGAGTTGACATCCGTGATCCCGGTGGAGACAGCGCGCGTAACGGGCTGCTGGCTCAGGCAATTTCCAATGGATTACGGCGCGAAGGGATCCTGATAGGTGTATCCGGACATCAAGGAGACGCGCTCAAGATTCGTCCCCCACTGACGTTCCAGACCGAGCACGTAGACATTCTCGTGTCCGCATTGGCCCGTCAGTGCCAAGCCGTACTGCCCGCCGTATCGTGAGCGCCGGACAGAACCGATCACAGCGGAAGCGAGGCAATCAGGCTTGTTCGAACCCACGCAACGCGCTCTCCAGATTCAGCCCCAGGTCTTCGCTGAGGTAGCCGCCTTCTTGCACGATGACTGTTGGCAGGCCGAGCTGAGCGATGTTTGCGGTTATGCGAGCAAACCCGGCGGTGTCCACCGCCAAGGCCCGATAGGGGTCCCGTTCATGGGCGTCCAATCCGAGTGCCAGCACCAGCGCACCGGGTGAGAATTGACGGATACTGACCAACGCGTTTTCCAGCGCATCGAGGTATTCGTCTGTTGTCGTGCCGCGGCCTAGCGGAACGTTGATGTTATATCCGAAACCTTCGCCATCACCGCGCTCATGAGCATGGCCCGTAAAAAACGGCGTGCAGAAATGCGGATCGGCATGGATAGATACGGTAAGCACATCGGCCCTGCGCCAGAAGATTCCTTGCGTGCCGTTGCCGTGATGGACGTCAATATCCAATATCGCGACACGCCCATATTTGCCGCGCAAATGCTGGGCAGCAATGGCGGCGTTGTTCAGGTAGCAGAAGCCATTGGCGCGGTCTACGTAAGCGTGATGTCCGGGCGGGCGGCATAGAGCGTATACCGCACGCTCTCCCTGCAAGATCAGTTCGGCAGCGTGCGTTGCGCAATGGGCGGAGTTGATTGCGGCATGCCACGTATGTTCGCCGATGCTGCAGGCGCAATCGCCCATGTGATAGCCGGCCTGGCCCACGATATGATCGGGATAGGTGAAAGGCTGGCCGGGGAAGGGAAATACATTGGGCAATACTTCCATGGCCGCATCGGGCAGCTCGCGCCAGCGCTGCCAGGCTGTTTCGAGAAAACGCAGATAGGTCGGGGTGTGGACTGCTGCCCGTGGGCCGGGCCCGAAATCCTCTGCGAGGATGGGTTGATGCCCCGCCGTTTCTGCCGCGCGTAGCAGAATATCTGCCCGTTCGGGCTGTTCGTTGCTTCGCTTGAGCTGTCCCCGCACCATGAATTGTTGAGGGTCGTGATCGCGGTGCTCGTGACTATAGATGAATTTCATGACTTGGCTGGCTTTGGTCGAGAGGAGGCGCGAGTCGGCTTCGCCTTGGGATCGGCGGGCTGCATGTCGTCGTCTAGAAGTTGAGCGTGGGCCTTGTCGTGAGCGTCGTTCAGATGTATTCGAAGCGCGTCTTCAGCGGCTTGTGCGTCACGGCGTAGAATGGCATCTACGACAGGCAAATGGGATTGCGCGATGAAAACCGGATCGCGATACTGCCGTTCAATAAAGCCCTGGCAGATACGGATTTCCGTTTGCATGTTGGCAAATAAGCGTTGGAGATATTCATTGCCCGACAGGCGGCTGATGGTGGTGTGAATGCCCAGGTCCATGGCAATGCGTTCTACATTGGTGAGAGTGGTCGCACGGCGCAGCATGTCGTCGGCGTAGGCTTTGAGTTCGGCCAGTTGTTCGTCGGTGGCGACTTCGCAGGCCAGGCGCGCTGCCATGATCTCCAGGCTCACACGAACCTGGAACAGATCCTTGATTTCCTTGGTGCTGAAGGTGCGAACCGCAAATCCCCTGCGCGGTTTGGCGGTAAGCACGCCTTGGCTCTCCAGCCTGCGGGCCGCTTCGCGCAACGGCGCGCGGCTGACGCCCATCTGGCGAGAAAGCTCGGCCTCTACGATTCGAGAGCCTGGCGGCAGGCGGCCTTCAAAGATGGCCTGGAGCAATTGCCGTTCCACGAGCTCCACCAGATCAGGCATGCGGATGGAAGAGAAACCTGCGCTGTCTGAGTCTCCATCCGTCAGTGCGAAAAGGGCGTTTTTTGAGGTTGTTGTCATAGTGTTTCAGCGGTCGGGATGCGAATGAACGGCAGGCCTTCAGGCGCATCGGGTCCCGGCGAATACGTCCAGGTTGAATCAGCCATTCAGTCCATCCAGAAATGCTACTAAGCCCGGGCCGATCGCCTCAACCAGATACCCCCCTTCCTGTACGACGACCAGCGGCAATTGCAACGCTTTCAGTTTGCGCCCCACTTCGTAGTAAGCGTCAAAATCGACTCGCAACACGCTGATCGGGTCATCCTTGAAGGTGTCAAAGCCCAGCGCCAGTACCAAGGCTTGCGGCGCATAAGCGCGCACAGCATCAATACCCTCGTCCACGGCAGCCAGGAATTCCAGATTGCCGCTGCCGTGCGCAAGAGGCAGGTTCAGATTGAAGTTCTCGCCCGCGCCACTGCCGCGTTCGCTGGCGTATCCGGTGTAGAAAGGGTAGTAGGTCGTAGTGTCCGCATGTACAGACACAGTCAGGACATCATCGCGAGCATAGAATATGCTCTGCGTGCCGTCGCCATGATGCGCGTCTACATCCAGAATCGCGACACGGCCAAAGTGCTGCACCAACCGAGCCGCCGCGCAGGCATTGTTGTTCACATAGCAGAAACCGCTGGCGCGATCCCGGTGTGCATGATGGCCGGACGGGCGGCATAGCGCGTAGGCGGCAGCCGCCCCATTAATGACTGCATCAGCCGCTGCAACGGCGCTATGCGCGGATCGCAAGATCGACAGCCAGCTCTGCGGGCCTAGCGGGCAGGACAGATCGCCCAGGTAATAACCCGTTTGAGGGATGAGCGCAGGCGACGGGCAGGGAGGGCGGTGATGTCCGGCCGGCACGCCGGCGTAAGGCGAGAGATTTGCCAATACTTCCGGGCCGACGACGGCACCTTGGTCGGCCATGGCTTGCCAGCGCGGCCAGGCCGTCTGCAGATAGTCGAGATAGTGAGGAGCATGGACTTGCTCCAAGGGTTCTCTCCCCATCTCCGGCGGCTCGCTCACGTCAAGGCCGGCCTTTTGCAATGCCAGTGCGAGAGCTTGCGCGCGGCCGGGAAGATCGGGCGCCGGCACGAGTTTTCCCAGCTTCATGAATTGACGGGGAGTGTGCAGGGCTTGAGCAGGGCTGTAGAAAGCTTGCATGTCGCTTATTTCAAGGTGGCTTGCAGTTTGTCGACGGCGCGGTCCAGACGATCAAACATCTCGGTCAACTCTGTATCAGTGATGATGAGCGGCGGGCACAGCGCGACGGCGTCACCCATGGCGCGCACGATGAGGCCTTCTTCCAGCGCATACTGGGCCAGGCGCGCCCCTACTTTGAGATCGGGGGCAAATGGTGCTCGTGCGGTCTTGTCTGCAACCAGCTCTATTGCACCAATCAGGCCTACGCCGCGGGCTTCTCCCACGTGGGGGCGATCGAGATAGCTTTGCAGGCGATTCTGGAATAGAGGACTGATAGCGTTGACATGGTCCAGGATCCGGTCTTCCTCATAGACCTTGAGTGTTTCGAGCGCTACCGCGGCCGCTACCGGATGACCCGAATAGGTATAACCGTGTCCGAACGTGCCGATTTTGCCGCTGTTGACGGCCATGGCGTCATAGATGGCCGGCGACACCATGACGGCAGAGATGGGAATATAGCCGGACGAAAGCGCCTTGGCGCAGGTGAGGATGTCCGGTTGAATGCCGAAAGTCTGCGAGCCGAACATTTTGCCAGTGCGTCCAAAGCCGCAGATGACTTCGTCGGCCACCATCAGCACGTCATATTTGCGCAGCACCGACTGGATCTTTTCGAAATAAGTTTCGGGCGGCACGATCACGCCGCCCGCACCCATGACAGGTTCGGCAATAAAGGCGGCGACGGTCTCGGGGCCTTCCTGCAGAATGCGCTGCTCGAGTGCCTGCGCCATACGTGTGGCGAAATCGGCTTCGCTTTCGCCTGCCAGCCCGTAGCGATAGTGGTGCGGGCACTCTACATGGCCGATATTCGCGATCGGCAGATCAAAGTCTTGGTGGTTTGCCGGGAGCCCTGTGAGACTGGCGGAGGCCACCGTGACGCCGTGGTAGCCGCGCTGGCGCGAGAGAATTTTCTTCTTCAGCGGTTTGCCGATGGCGTTGTGGTAGTACCAGATGATCTTTATCGCCGAATCGTTGGCCTCTGATCCCGAGTTTGCAAAGAACACTTTGGCCATGGGTGAGGGCGCCAGCTGAATGAGGCGGTCGGCCAGTTGTGCAATCGCCGGATTCGAGCGGTGATTGAACGTATGGTAGTAGGGCAGGGTTTGCAGTGCGTTGATGCCGGCCTGAACCAGCCGTGGATGGCTGAATCCCAGCGAACTGCACCACAGCGCTGACATGCCTTCTATATATTTGGTGCCCTTGTCGTCAATGACGTGAATGCCATCACCGCGTGTAATGATCAATGGACCAACGTCTTCGTGTGCGGCCAAGTTGGTGTAAGAGTGCAAGTGGGCGCCGATGTCCAGTGCGCTCAACGTGCGGTTCTTGTCTGCTGTATTCATTTCGCTCTCCTGCCTTTGATAAGTCGATTGTCACTTGCAGCCAGCATGCCGATGCTGGCTCAGTAGCCTCGTTCCAGGTCTACCGCTACTTCCTTTGCTCTGCCCTTGCTGATTGCAGCGAAATTGAGGGCCGTTTGCTGCGCAATGACTCGGGGGGCCGTGCGCGTGGCAATATGCGGGGTGATCAGAATACGTTCATCATTCCAGAATGGATGTCCCGGCGGCAATGGTTCGATGTTGAAGGTGTCCAGTGTTACGGCGCCGACCTGGCCCTCGTCAAGTGCTGTGAGCAGGTCATCCTCGACGAGATGCGCACCGCGGCCCACATTGATCAGGTGTGCGCCACGAGGCAATTGCCGCATCAGCGCCAGATCCAGAAATCCCGCCGTTTCGCCGGTCAGCGGCAATAAGCAGATCAGAGTGTCGCAGCCACCCAGAAACTCCGCTTTTTGCGTTTCGCCATGGAATGCTTTCAGATCTGCCGGCAGGCCCGTCTTTGGCGAACGGCTCCAGCCACGCACGTCGTAGCCAATGGCAAGCAACGCCCTGGCACAGCTCAGGCCCAAGGAACCCATGCCCGCAATGCCTACGCGATGCCGCACCGGAGCAACAATGGGCTCCTCTTGCCAGCGACGGTTGGTGGCGTGCTCGATATATCGATCCATATGACGTTGCCGGTGAATCACAGCCCAACACACAAACGCGGTCATGCCGCTGCCCATTTCGGTATCGATGATGCGGCATACTGGCACAAACGGCGCCAGCGATCCGAGATCGATATGATCGATACCGGCGGCAATTGATTGCACTAGCTTCAGTCCAGAAAGCACAGCCAACTGTTCTGCTGGGGGATGCCAACATACTGCGACATCAATGTCATCACTATGGCCCGAGGCGATCAACGCCTGCAGATCGTCACCCAGATAAAGCGCCGCATCAGGAAACTGTTCGCGGTAGGCGGGCACGAGGAAATCCATCGCGAGCGTCTTGCTCAGGAAGGCAATATGGCGCGGTGCAGACGATTCTCGGACTGGACGAGTATTTTCGGATGTCATGGCATCAAATCAACCGGACAATCATGCAGCTCAAGAAACTGCGGGCGCTTCGGAATCGAATCGTTGCTCCAGCGAAGGAATGGCATCGATCAGGCTTCGTGTATAGGCATGCTTCGGCGAGCCAAAAACCTCTGCCGTAGGGCCATATTCCACGATGCGGCCTCGCTGCATGACCGCCATATGATCGCACATCTGGCTGGCGACTCTCAGATCGTGCGTAATGAACACCATGCTCAGATTAAAGCGCTGGCGTACCTCGGTAAAGAGCTTGAGGACTTGTGCTTGTACGGATACATCCAGCGCCGAGACGGGTTCGTCGGCTACGAGCAGCGAAGGCTCCATGGCGAGTGCGCGTGCAATGCCGATGCGTTGCCGCTGGCCACCTGAAAACTCATGGGGATATCGGTCAGCGGCCTCGGGCCCCAGGCCCACCAGAGCGAGCAGTTCCATGGTGCGTTTCATCGCCTCGGCCTTGGACACGCCCTGTGCGACCGGTCCGCTGGCAATGGCCGGGCCGATCCTGTGCCGGGGATTGAGCGAGGCATATGGATCTTGGAACACCATCTGAATTCTGCCGCGCGCCTGGTGACGCAGCGATTCGCCAGCGCTCAGGTGTTGACCGTCAAAAATAATATCGCCGCTGTCAAATGGCGCCAACCCTACGATGCAGCGTCCGAGTGACGATTTTCCTGAACCGGACTCTCCCACGACGCCCAAGGTTTGCCCACGTCCCAGGTCGAAGCTGATGCCCTCGGCCGCAATTACTTCACGACCGGGCTTGAAAAGGCCGCCGCCGCTGCGATAGGTCTTGTTCAGATTCTTGATCTGCAAAATGGGTGCTGCTGGCGACGGCTGCGTATCACGTACGCGGCCGTGTGGAATCGCTGCCAGCAGTTTCTGCGTATAGGGGTGTTTCGGTTGGCGCAGAACAGCGGCGGCAGGGCCGGCTTCCACGATCTCACCCATCTGCATCACGATCACATGATCGGCGATTTCGGCCACCACGCTAAAGTCGTGGGTAATGAAAAGCATCGCCATGCCGCGCCTTTCCTGCAAGGCACGCATCAGTTTCAGGATCTGAGCCTGCGTCGTGACGTCCAAAGCGGTGGTGGGTTCGTCGGCAATCAGCAGACTGGGCTCCAGCAACATGGCGATGGCGATCATCACGCGCTGGCGCTGTCCGCCAGAAAGCCGGAACGGATAAGCATTGACCAATCGTTCCGGTTCAGGCAACCCGACGTCCGCGAGCGCCGTGATGATCCGGCTGCGTTTTTCGTCCGCGTCGAGCTGTAGATGCGCGTCCAATGCCTCGCTCATTTGTTCACCGATGCGCATGACCGGGTTGAGCGCCGTCATTGGTTCCTGAAAGATCATCGCCATGCGGCTGCCGCGCAGTTCGCGCAACGCTTCTTCCGGGAGCTTTAGCAGGTCATGGCCTTCGAACAGAATTTCTCCTGCCACGGGTTCGACCTTGGGGCGGGGCAGCAGACCCATGATCGCGTTGGCGATCATGGACTTGCCCGAGCCGGATTCTCCGACGACGCACAGCGTCTGGCCGGGAGCAATCTGCAGATTGGCGTTATTTACCGCCAGCGTTCTGTCCGAGCCCAAGGGCAGCCGGATGTCCAGTCCGCGTATTGCGATGACCGGTGCCTGCCGGCTTGTTTGCTTTTGCTCGCCAGTATCGAGTGCATGTCTGGTTTGGTATGCGTGGGCATTCATCTTGTTTTCCCATCCTGACGCGCGTTGAGACCGTCGTTCAGACCTTCTCCGACGAGATTGAATGCGAGAACCGTGAGCAAAATGGCGACGCCGGGGAACACCGCCATCCACCAGGCCTGGCGCAAGACGGTACGGGCCGAGCCGATCATATAGCCCCAGCTCATCAGGTTCGGATCCCCCAATCCCATGAAACTGAGGCTGGACTCCAGCAAAATGGCTGTCGCTACCATGAGCGAGGCCATCACCACGATAGACGATGCCGCATTGGGCAGGATCTGCGTCAGGATAATGCGCGGGGTGCTCTGACCTGCCAGCTGAGCGGCCGCGACGAAGTCGCGCTGACGCAGGGTCAGGAACTCGCCCCGCACCAGCCGCGCAACGGGTGGCCAGGAAACGAGAGCGATGGCCGCGATGATGGAATACACGGAAGGCTCAAAAATCGCCACCAGCACCAGCGCCAGTGCAAAGCTGGGAACAGACTGGAACATTTCGGTAAAACGCATCAGGAACGCGTCCACCCAAGTGCCAAAGTAGCCCGATATCGCCCCGATACTGACACCGATAAGTAGTGACACCAGCGTGGATATCACGGCGATCAGCAGCGACACGCGCGCGCCGAGCACCAGGCCGGAGAAAATGTCGCGGCCCAATGTGTCAGTCCCCAATGGGAGGCTGGCGTTCTCCATCGGTGCGAGAAAGGGTTGATCGACCATATCCCAGGGACTGTTGGGGGCGATGAATGGGCCGATGCACACGAGCAGCGCGACGGTAAACAGGATGATCAGACCAACGAGCGCGCCACGGTTTCGGCAAAAGCGCTTATAGAACGTCGAGCGGTGTTTATTGCTGGCGGGCGGTGTATCCGCGGCCGAGGATGCATGAGTGGTGGCAGTCATGGAGGCTCCGGTTCAGCTCAGCTCGATGCGGGGATCGACCAGTGTGTAGACAAAGTCGGTTATCAGGTTGAACAGCACGGCAACCGCTGCGGCAACGAGAAAGCAGCCCAGCAAGAGGTTGTAATCGCGTTGCAGCAGTGAATCGAACATGAGCCGGCCAATACCGGGCCAGGCAAACACCGTTTCGGTCAACACGGCGCCACCGATGAGTCCGCCCGCCTGGATGCCGGCGAGGGTCACAATGGGCAAGAGCGCATTACGCAGAATGTGGTTGCGCTGGATACGCCCTGCGCGCACGCCCTTGGCGCGAGCCGTCTTGACGAAGTCCATCTGGGCGACCTCCAGCATTGCGGCGCGGGTCATGCGTGCATAGACGGCCATGTAAAACAGCGCGAGCGTCAGCGCGGGCAGTACCAGATGCTGGGCAATGTCCCATACGTGAGCCAGGCCTGTGGCGTTGCTTCCCACCGTGAAATAGCCAAAGCCCGGAAGCCAATTCAAATGTACCGAGAACACCAATACTGCCATCATTGCCAGCCAGTACAACGGCGTCGCATAAAACACCAGGGCGACGAAGGTGATCACGCTATCGAGCCATTTTCCGGCATGCCGGCTGGCCGTCGCACCCAAGGCTATACCGAAAATCAGCGACATGACGAAGGCCGTTCCCGTCAACAGCAGTGTCGCGGGCAGGCGCTCTGCGATCAGATCCAATACAGAGCGCTGCTGCCGGTACGAGTAACCCAGGTCAAGCTGAACAACGTGCGAAAGGTAAGTCGCCAACTGTGTGGTAACCGGCTTGTCGAGTCCGAACTGTTCGCGCAACTGGGAGACGAACTGCGGGTCGGAAGCGCCGGCTTCTCCGGCGATCACCGCGACCGGATCTCCTGGCGCCGCGCGTATGAGCATGAAATTGACGGTGGCAATGCACAGCAGAACGAGCACACCCTGCAGCACGCGGATCGTCATGTATCTGAGACGGTTCATGATTGGAGACCTGACGCTGGACAACAAGTAAAGTGCTGCGAACGCCAGCGTAGGCGGACGTCCGGCACCGGCATACAGTGAAATACTTCGTCAGCCGATCGAAGCCCGGCTCAATCCATCATTCAGGCCCACACTGGAACTGATGGGATTTTTGATTTTGGTGCGATAAAGCGTGGGAAAGTTGATCTCATGCAGCCACGCTACGGGCACCTCATCGGTCAGCAGCTGTTGTACCTCTGCGTAGGCCTTGGCACGGTCTGCGTCTGACAGAGCCTTGGCGCCCGCGTCAAAGAGTTCGTCAGCCTTGGGGTTGACGTACCCTTCGATGTTGTTGAATGGCGAGCCTTTGGCGATATTGTGGCTGGTGTACGTACGCGCGACGCCCAATGCGGGATCTGCGTATTGATAGACATAGATGATCGCCATGTCATAGTCCCACTCTGACGTACGCTGGTTCCAGCCAGCGACATCGGTACCGACGGTTTCCACCTTGATACCGGCTTGAGTGAGGTTCTGCCGGATCATTTCGGCCAGACGCTGCCATGATTCGCCATAGGGCAGGGGAAGCAGCTTTACCGTCTCGCCCTTGTAGCCAGCTTCCTTGAGCAGTGATTTCGCCTTGTCCAGGTCGTGAGGGTATTGGGTGACCTTGTCAGACGCAAATTTCACATGGCTGTTGAACGGTCCCGCCGCCGTTTTCGCAAAACCCTGCCACGCCACCTTGGTCATGGCGTCGCGGTTCATCGCGTACATGACTGCCTGGCGGAACTTTACATTGTCGAAGGGGGCTTTACGATTGTTGAGCACCAGCCAGGAATGCGGCGAATAGAACTCCCATCCCTTGGTAGTTACCGCCGCGCCAGGCAATTTGGACAGACGTGCTACGTCAAAAAATTCTACCGCGCCTCCGGGCACGATATCTACCTTGCCCGACTCGAATGCCGCTGCTCGGGATGCCGCATCGGGAACGACATGAAAGTAAAGGCTTTGCACTACGGGCTCGCCTTTCGTGTGATAGGCCTCGTTTGCGACAAGCTGGATGTAGGAGCCGCGGACCCATTCTTTGAACTTGAACGGGCCGGTGCCAATCGGATTGGCGTTGGCCGGGTTGGTGGCAAAGTCAGTGTTTTCGTAGATGTGCTTGGGCACCATGGGCATGGTCCCCGTCTCGAACATGCTGATGAATGGCCCAAAGGGATATTTGAGCTTGAACTCTACCGTCAGCGGATCCACCGCACGTACAGTATCTAGCGCGGCCAGGCCGGAGCGCAGGCGGGCGTGGGTCTTGCGCAGAAACTTGTCGACCGAAAATACCACGTCATCGGCAGTAAACGGCTTGCCATCATGCCATTTCACATCGGGTTTAAGCTTGAATGTATACGTCAACCCGTCGTCGGATCGGTTCCACGACGTGGCCAATAGTGGCTGCGGATTCAGTTTCTCGTCATATCTGAGCAGGCCCTCGTAGATATTGCCTGACACCAATTGCGTCGGTCCGTTTTGCACCAGACCCAGCATCAGTCCTGAGGGCTCGGGTTGCACCAGTACATTGATAGCGGTCTTATTCTCTTGTGCGAGCACCGATAAGGGGACTCCAGCAATGCTCAGCCCCGCGCTGGCGACTGCGTAGGAAATGAATTCTCGCCGATTGATCATGCTTTTCTCCTGTTCCTAGGAAAGCTTGTCCTGCGTCCCGGTGATAGGACGAGGAATGCCGCCAGGCAGCGCGGCGGTTTGGGGGGGCGTTGCTCAGTCGCGATAGCTGCTGTGTTCAGGCGAGCGAAGAAAACCGAGCAGTCCTTGCCACTCGCGCTCGTTCGGATCAGCGCGGCGCTGTTGATTGGGCATGACATCCGTGTCGCCGCTCTCATACTGCCGGGCAGTCAGCTCGCAGACTTCGGGTGACAGGGGGTTGATTTCTTGTCCACTGGACTGAATGGCCAGTTGTACCTTGCAGGCACGGTCCAGATTGAGCATCAGGATGAATGCCTCTGCCACCGTGCGGCCCAGTGTCAACAAGCCATGGTTACGCAGAATCATTGCCCGGGCTTTGTCGCCGAGATCCGCAACCAGATGCTCGCGTTCTTGCAAGTTCAACGCGATGCCTTCGAACTCATGGTAGGCCACGCGGTTATAGAACTGCAGTGCCCATTGATTGCATGGTTGCAATCCACACTTTAACGACGATACCGCCACGCCTGCGACGGTATGGGTGTGCGCCACGCACATCGCGTCATGGCGGGCGGCGTGCACCGCACTATGGATGGTAAATCCTGCGGGGTTGACATCGTAGGGAGTGTCTTCGATGACGCGGCCTTCGGTGTCTATTTTCACCAGCGAGCTGGCCGTGATGTCCTTGAACAGCATACCGAACGGATTAATGAAGAACTGATCCGTGCGGCCGGGCACTCGGGCCGAGATATGGGTGTAGATGCTGTCGTCCATCCCGAAATGGGCGACGAGCCGATAGGCTGCGGCCAGGTCTTCACGAACCTGCAATTCCTGCTCTATCTGGGACTTCTCCGCTCTGCGTTGAGCTTCGGTATCAGACACTGCTGGCATATAAGGCCCCTTGGCTATGTCGATTGTTATTCATCGACTGTCGTCTGTCGACAGATTGAAAAATAACAGAAAGAACAAGCCCGGGAAAGGGATGGTGACTAGGTGATTTCCTTAGGGTGGCTCGTCACTAATGCGTCGCAAACGCATGCGGCACCGATATCCCTACCGCCGTGAAGCCGCCATCCACGGCAATCACCTGTCCTGTCACGAAACTCGATGCAGCATCGTCCAATAGCCAATTAATGGTGCCGCACAGTTCATGTGCCAAGCCATAGCGGCGCAGTGCGACGGCGGTCATCCAACTCTGGCGCGTTGCTTCGGTATGGACGGCTTTGGTCAGCGGCGTTTCTATGGGGCCGGGTGCGACGGCATTGACGCGGATTCCGTATTCAGCGAATTCGACGGCCATGACTTGAGTCATGGTGAGGATCGCCCCTTTGGACGATCCATAAGCCACGCGGCCGTAATTGCCGCGCATGCCCGACACCGACGCAATGTGCACGATCGACCCTGTGCCGCGCGTTCGCATCCGCCGTGCGGCGGCGCGTGCAGTGATAAACGAGCCGACCACATTGACGTCCAGTATCCTGCGAAATGTCGTGACATCCGTGTCCAGGCAGGGAATCTCCGCCGCGATGCCGGCAGAGTTCACCAAACCCGCGATAGGGCTGAATTCCTTTTCACAGTCATCCAAGGTTTTTTCGATGCCGTGCTCGTCGGTGACATCAACAGTCGCCAGCATCAGCCGGGAGGGATCGGGTCCGTGCAGTTGTGAGCGTGCGGCCTCGATGCGCTCTGGCTGGATGTCCAGCGCCAACACGCGCCAGCCGTCGTCCAGCAGGCCCTGAGCCAACGCCAGGCCTATGCCAGAGGCGCCGCCAGTAACGACAATCGCACCGTCGTGGCTTGCTTCAGCTGTGTTCATGAATTTGCGTCTCCAATCTTATTTATGCTGATGTTGCGGGCAGGTGGCTTTAGTCCAGTGTCAGGGTCTGGTCCACAATCCATTCTTCGATGACGGCCTCGACCGTCATGCAGGCAGGATTGCGTCCACTGACAAAGGCTCCCGCATGGAATTGGCCGTTCATGTCCATGACCGTGCCTGTCACATGCGCCGACGGGGCGCCGGACTCAGTGCAGCGGATCTCTCCGTTCATGTTCAGTATCTCTATCGCGGGCCCGTCCAGCTCCAGCGTGCCGTGCGATCCGCGTTGAAAGCTGCAGTGCGCCAGACTGCCGACACTGCTGCGTACGATGGCTCGGTTCAACTTCGATTCAATAAACGTCTTTTCCAGGCTTTGTACGAGGTCTTCGTTAGGATGGATGCGTATATAAAAAATGCGGCCTGTGTGGCCCTGTTCCATGATGGTCATCTCAGGCCTCCCGGTAGCTGGGCTGAAATACCGGGGTGCGGATCTCGGGGTCTATGCCTATGACCAGATTCATGTAGCTCATCGTGTGCATGTAGGCCACGCCGTCTTCGGCCAGAATGCAATGTTCGGTCAGGAAATGGCCTCCCACCAACAGTCCCGAGTCTGCCACGGCCAGGCCGTGGCAATGGATGGCGTATCGGCCCTGGTCCGTGGTGCCGATGGTGATGCCGGCATTGACCAGCGTCGCGGGCTCATGGAAATCGAGTGGAGTGGTGTAATTCGCGACCGGCTCTACATTGGGATCGCTCACAATCAGAAAATAGCGAATATGGCTGAATGTCGCGCGACCGATGTGCAGCGATGCGGCCGTGGCGCCCGTGCAGGAGATGGTGCTGGCAACGCTGTCATATAGGCTTTCTCCGGCTCGCAGCGTGATGCGGTAGGTCTTCTGATTTTCGCCAACCATGACGTCACGCCTTGTGGGTGCAACCGGGCCGGGATGTTTCAGCAACGGGACTGCAGATGGGGTAATCATCTTTTTGCCTTCTTTGTCGAAACAAGAGCGGATAGCTCTCAGGGTTGAGAAAGAGCTCCCTGGTTCAAGAGCTCTTGGTAAACGATTTTCTTGGTGACTTTGCCATAGCCCGATTTGGGTAGTTCGGGCCAGATGACAAACCGGCGAGGGTGTTTGTAGCGCGCGATATTCGCGTCAAGCCATGCTTGAAAAGCGTATTGATCCCACTGCACGCCGTCTTTGAGCACACCGACCATGACGCCGATTTCGCCCCAAACCGGGTCCGGCACGCCGAGTACGCAGACCTCTTTGATGAGGCCTGCCGCGAGGATTTTTTCCTCTATTTCGCGCGGATAGATATTGGAGCCGCCCGAGATATACATGTCGGATTCCCGGCCGGTAATGTAGAGGTAGCCTTGGGCATCCTGGTAGCCGATATCGCCAGTGCGGAACCAGCCGTCGCGAAAAGATTTGCGATTGGCCTCCGGGTTGTTGTAATAGCCGGCAAACACAGCCGGACCGCATACGCAGATTTCTCCGGTTTGATCCGGGGGCAGGCGATTACCGTCGGCGTCCTGGATGCTGATCTCCATGCCGGTGCGTGCATAGCCGCAGGACCCCAGGCGTGTCATTGCCTGATCATCGGCCGAGTGGTCACACGGAGGCAGCACCGTGATATTGCCTGTCACTTCGCCCAAGCCAAAGTACTGCACCAGTATGGGACCGAGTTTCTCCAGTGCTTGTTTTTGGTCTGCGCGATACATGGGTGCCCCTGCATAGATGATGTAGCGCAGGGTGTCGTGGTTGTAGCGATCCACGCTTTCGTGTTCGATCATCAACTTGAGAATTGTGGGCACGGTAAAGAAATTGCTGACGCGGTGGCGTTCGATGGTGGCCCATGCCGCCTCGGGGGAAAACCTCACGTTGGTGGAGAACAGTGTGCACGCTCCACGTACCAGCTGCGTCAAAAAGTGGATGCCGGCGCCATGCGACAGCGGTGCCACGACCAGACTGCGGTCATGATGTGTGGTGCCAGGCATCAGATCGCACAGATGATTCGTCAGGACAAAGGCCATCTGCCCATGGGTCAGGACCGCGGCCTTGGGTTTACCTGTCGTGCCAGAGGTAAAGAAGAACCAGCAAGGATCATCGTAGTCCACACGTGCCGCGGGCAGGGCGGCTGATACGTCGAGATGTTGGCCAATCAACCCGTTGATGCCGGGTGTATCACTGGTGCAGGCGGTATCGGCCCTCTCCGGCGTCGGCTCGATGCTCGCTGCCAACTTGAGCCCGAGGAGGTTTTTCGCGAGCTGCGCATGGTCTGGAAATCCTGCATGGCAGATGAACGCCGACACGCCCGCGCTTTGGGCGAGATACTCGACTTCGCCGGGCGTGATACGAAAGTTCGTCGGTACCCATATGCCACCAATCCGGAATGTAGCCAGCATGACTTCGATCAGCTCGCGGCAGTTCGGTGAATGTGTGAGGATGCGGTCGCCTTTGACGAGTCCCGCTGCCAGAAACGCTCTGGCAAGGGCTTGTACGCGCTGCTCCAGTGTTTTCCAATCTGTCGTCTGCCCGTCAATGATCAGCGCGGGCTCATCGGGCAGACGCGCTGCCGCCTGGCTGAGAAAGGTGGACAGATTCATGACACGGCGCGACACCGGCATCAAGCCGCCCGCGGGCGTGCTTTGTTGCACTGCTGTCATTTCACGCGCTCCAGAATGCTGACATAGTTGGTGACTGCGGCGCCTCCCATGTTGAAAACCCCCGCTAGTCGCGCGTCTGGAATCTGCATATCGCCGGCGCTATGGGTCAGTTGCATGCAGGCCATGATGTGCATGGAAACGCCGGTCGCGCCAATCGGATGTCCCTTGGATTTCAGTCCTCCGGACGGATTGATCGGCAGTCTGCCGTCTTTTTGTGCAATCCCTTCCCGTACGACCTTGTAGCCTTCGCCGCGCGCGGCCAGGCCCATGGCCTCATATTCAAGCAATTCGGCGATCGTGAAGCAGTCATGCGTTTCGACGAAACTCAGATTATCGACGGTGGCGCCTGCAGTTTGCAGTGCTTGACGCCATGCTCGCGTCGCGCCTTCGAATGCCAGCGGATCACGCCGGCTCAACGGCAAAATATCATTGACATGTTGACGGGCACGAAAGCCGATGGCGCGGGGAAATTCGGCGGCAAGCGATTCGTCGACCAGCACAATGGCCGCTGCGCCGTCAGAAACCAGAGAGCAATCCGTGCGGCGCAATGGCGGGGCCACATAGGGGTTCTTTTCTGACACTTCATCGCAGAACGCTACCCCGAGATCCTTGCGGATCTGTGCATAGGGATTCGCAACGCCGTTGTGATGGTTCTTGGCAGCAATCATCGCCAGTTCGCGGCTGCGATCGCCGTAGCGCGCGAAATACTCGCTGGCAATCTGGCCAAATACACCGGCGAATCCACCTTGGATGTCAGCTTCTTCCTTGCGGTAACTGGCATTGAGCAGCAAGTCGCCGATCTCCGGTGTGGGGCGGGAGGTCATTTTTTCTGCGCCTACTACCAAAGCGATACGGCCGCGTCCAGACTCGATGAAGTCCATAGCGCTATATAGGGCCGCAGAACCTGTCGCGCAGGCGTTTTCCAGACGTGTGGCAGGGACGTGAGCCAGGTCGGGATCAGCAAGCGCCACCAGGGCGCCCTGGAAATCCTGCTTTTGAAATCCATTGTTCATAACCCCGACATAAATGCCGTCGACGTCCTTGCCCGTGATGCCTGCATGCTCGAGCGCGGCACCAGACACGCGCGCCATCAGGCTCTCGGTATCCGGGTCTGCGAGTTTTCCAAAAGGGATGTGGGACCATCCCGCAATTACGGCTTTAGTCATTGTGTCGTCCTCGAAGTAAGTTGATCTTTGTTCGGCCGCATTCAGGTGCGGCCCTCAAGTTGCAAATGCGCGTGGCAGTCCCTGTTCACGCAAGTGTTTTTCCAGCATGTCGGCTTCTTTCTTGAGCAGGCGATATAACAGTGCCTCGCGCTCAGGCGACATGCGGCTCTCTACTGTCGCGATGCTATAGGCGCCAATCACATTTCCGTCGGGGTCCCGCACGGCGACGCCTATGCCCCAGGATCCCTTCAGTACCATGCCCGGGTTGACGGCATAGCCTTGTGCACGGCTGCGATGCACGAGGGCTTCCAAGGCGGTACGGTCAAATTGGGAATACATCAGACGAATGTCGTCCATGTTCAGGTCCAGGCAATACGACACCTGTCCGTCATCCAGCGCGGCCAGCATGGATAGCGTGCCGCCGCCCACGCCAAGCGGATGCCGGTCTCCCGCCTGCAGTACATGTGACTTCAGCGGATAGCTGCCTTCCTCACGTATGAGGCATAGTCCATGGGCCCCTTGCCGAACGGAAAAAAACGCTGCATCGCCGCTTTCTTGTGCCAGCCGTCGAACCGGCTGGTCGACAACGTTGTGCAAGCCAAATCGCGGCGAGGCGACTAAACCCAATGCATAGCATTCGGCTCCCAAGCAATAGCGTCGAGTGTGTTCATCCTGTTGAACGAGTCCCTCGGCAATCAAGGCGGTTGTCAGCCGATGCACCGTAGATTTATTCAGTCCCGTTTGCTGACAGATAACTGACAGTCCTGTACCGCCAGTTCGGCCGCGAGCGATGCTGCGCAGCACGTTGACTGCACGATGTATTGCTTGCGTTCCCGACAAACGCGGGTCATGTAGAGCCACATTGTCTCGTTCCATAATATGAATCTATAACGTGTTTGCTCGTGTTAATTCATTATGTGCGAAATGCGGATTAACGGTACACCCTATGCCGCTCTACTATGGAATGCCCTAATCATGTTGGGTTCACAATCTGGAACTTCGTGACTATTGCGATAACTCGCTGCGTACAATCGAACGGCATCAAATAAAGATAACCACGGAGACAAACCATGCCTATTTCCCGTCGTTCGTTCATGCTGTCAACGGTTGGTGTTGCGGGTGCAGCGATGATTGGCGCACCGATTCAATCTGCGTTTGCGGCCAAGACGTATCGCTATAAATACGCCAACAATCTGCCGCCGTCGCATCCGATGAATTTGCGTGCCAAGGAGATGGCGAAGAAGATCGAGGAGGAAACCAACGGTGCGTTCAAGCTGCAAGTGTTTCCCAGCAGCCAGCTTGGTTCCGATACCGAGACATTGAATCAACTGCGCTCCGGGGCTGTCGAGTTCTTTACGCTGTCAGGTTTGATTCTCTCTACATTGGTGCCGGCCGCGGCCATCAGCGGAGTCGGTTTCGCTTTTCCCGACTACGACACCGTCTGGAAATCCATGGATGGAGAATTGGGTTCCTACATCCGCAGCGAGATCGAACGCCATAACCTGGTGGTGATGGAAAAAATCTGGGATAACGGCTTTCGCGAAATCACCACCAGCAATAGGCCCATTGCTTCACCCGACGATTTTCGCGACCTCAAAATTAGGGTGCCGGTGAGTCCGTTGTGGACCTCCATGTTCAAGGCGCTGCAGTCCTCTCCCGCTAGCATCAATTTCAACGAGGTCTACTCCGCGCTGCAGACCAAGGTTGTGGACGCGCAGGAAAATCCGTTGGCGATCATTCAAACGGCCAAACTGTTCGAGGTGCAGAAATACTGCTCGCTGACGAACCACATGTGGGACGGGTTCTGGTTCCTGGGCAACAAAGATGCCTGGCATCGTCTGCCCAAAGAGATACAGACGGTGGTGGCCAAACACATCAACGAGGCAGGGATGCAAGAGCGTGTGGATGTGCATGCGCTAAACGACGAATTGCAGAAAAAACTCACCACGGAAGGTATGCAGTTCAATACGCCGGATACGGCACCCATCCGCGCGCAACTCAAACAAGCCGGTTTCTATTCTGAATGGAAAAAGAACTTCGGCGACAAGGCATGGGCCATCTTGGAAGGCTCCGTCGGTTCATTGGCATAAAGGTGAGCCATGTTCAATCAAGCCACCATGCCTCGGCAAGCGATCGAGCCGCGCGCCGGAAAGCCCTCCGGATGGATCAAGCAGGTAGACGTTTTTCTGGGATACCTGATAGAGATTCCCGTGGCGCTGCTCGTTGTTGCCGAAGTCGTCATATTGTTTTCAGGTATCTGTGCACGGTATGTATTCAATACACCCTTGATATGGTCTGATGAGTTAGCTTCGCTGCTGTTTCTGTGGCTGGCGATGCTCGGCGCTGCCGTGGCGTTCAGGCGCGGCGAGCACATGCGCATGACGGCTTTTGTTAATCGGGCCTCCGCGTCGACGCAGGCCTTCCTGCACGTGTTCGCCATTTCGGTATCGCTGTTTTTTGTCCTGCTGGTGTTGGGGCCTAGTTACGAGGCAGTTGCAGAACAAGCCGTCATCACCACCCCCGCCATGGGGCTAAGCATGGCGTGGCGGACGGCAGCCCTGCCTACCGGTCTGACCTTCATGACGATCTTTGCGGTGTTGCGTCTGGTCGAGCTTTCCAACTGGCGGCTTGTCGGAAAAACACTGGCATTGATGGTTGTGATCGGGTTGGCGTTGTATGCGATGACGCCGTTGTTTGAGGAGCTGGGCAACTACAATCTGTTGATCTTCTTCGTTGCGCTGGTTGCGCTGGGCGTTTTTACCGGCGTGCCTATTGCCTTCTCGTTCGGCATCGCGGCCTACGCCTATTTGTCGCTGACAACGTTCATGCCCGTCACGGTCTTGGTGGGGCGTATGGACGAAGGCATGTCTCACCTGATTTTGTTGGCGGTGCCGCTGTTTGTGTTTCTGGGTTTGTTGATCGATATGACCGGGATGGCACACAGGATGGTGTCATTCCTGGCGAATCTGTTGGGCCATGTGCGAGGCGGCCTGTCGTATGTGTTGATCGGCGCCATGTATCTGGTATCAGGCATCTCTGGCGCCAAGGCCGCCGACATGGCCGCGATCGCTCCCGTGCTGTTTCCGGAAATGAAGGAAAGAGGCACCGACGAGGGAGAGCTCATTGCATTGTTGTCGGCAACCGGCGCACAGACAGAGACCGTTCCTCCCAGCCTGGTGTTGATCACTATCGGGTCTGTGACAAGTGTGTCCATCACTTCGCTGTTTATCGGTGGATTGCTGCCGAGTGCGGTGCTCGGCGTGATGTTGTGCCTGGTGGTGTGGTGGCGCAATCGTACGGTGGACTTGAAAGGCGTAACTCGTCAGTCGCCTGGCGAGGTAGTCAAGAGCCTGGTGGTCGCGCTGCCTGCGCTGGCTTTGCCTTTCGTCATTCGGGCGGCAGTCGTGGAGGGCGTCGCCACGGCCACCGAGGTATCGACTATCGGTATTGTGTATTCGTGCATCATCGGCGTCTGCGTATATCGTCAATTCGATGTGAAGCGGCTCTATCCCATTCTTATCGATACCGCGGTCTTGTCGGGCGCCATCCTCCTCATCATTGGCACGGCGACAGGCATGGCATGGGCGTTGACACAGTCGGGATTCTCGGCAGATCTGGCTGAGTTCATGGGTAGCTTGCCAGGGGGCGCACTGACCTTTATGTGCGTGTCGATTGTGACCTTTATCGTGTTGGGCAGCGTGTTGGAGGGCATTCCCGCTGTCGTGCTGCTGGGGCCACTGTTGTTTCCGATCGCCGAGGAGCTGGGCATCAACGATGTGCACTATGCCATGGTCGCTATCCTGGCCATGGGCATTGGGTTGTTCGCTCCGCCGTTCGGGGTAGGGTACTACGCAGCATGCGCCATCGGCCGTGTCGCGCCCGACAAGGGCATCAAGCCAATTGTCGGCTATCTGTGCTCGATTTTCATCGGTTTGCTGCTCGTGGCTGCGATTCCGTGGCTGTCCACGGGGTTCCTTGATAAATAGCCGTTTGCTGGCGTCAGGATGATGGTGCAGAGATAATGGACGTTGGATCGATAGCGATGAACGACAGACAATTCGCAGGGCGTGTCGCCTTGGTATTTGGGGCCGGCTCGGTGGGTGAGGGATGGGGCAATGGCAAGGCAGCGGCAGTCGCCTATGCGCGCGAAGGCGCCCATGTCGTCGCCGTGGATCTGAATTTCGAGTCGGCCAACCAGACGCGCGACATCATCGTCAATGAGGGCGGACTGGCCGAGGCGCATACGTGCGACGTCACGCAATCCGAACAACTCAGTGCGCTCGTCGACTCGATCCTTGCGACGCACGGCCGCATCGACATTCTGCACAATAACGTTGGCATGGCGATGATGGGAGGTGTCACCGATCTGTCCGAGGCACAATGGGACAGGGCGATGGACGTGAACTTGAAAAGCGCCTTTCTGGCCTGTAAATATGTGCTGCCTGTGATGCAGGCCCAAGGGCATGGCGTCATCATCAATATCTCCAGCCTCGCTGCGATCCGCTACACCGGCTATCCCTACCCGGTGTATTACGCTTCGAAAGGCGGACTGAATCAGTTCACCGTGGGCTTGGCATTGCAATACGCCAGACAGGGTATACGGGTCAATGCCATCATGCCCGGTTACATAGACACACCCCTGATCTACAAGGACATTTCCGGTCAGTACGCCAGCCGGGAAGACATGGTGAACGCGCGTAATGCCCATTGCCCCATGGGGCATATGGGGACGGCCTGGGACATCGCCCGTACGGCGGTGTTCCTGGCTTCGGATGCAGCGGCCTATATCACCGGCGTATGCCTGCCGGTCGATGGTGGAGTGCATCTGACTTGCGCATAACGACTCATCATCCTGGCATCCTGCATAGCTGATTTGCCGTTCCTCGCATAGCCTGGCCCTGGAATGTCCCCTAACATAGCGGATACTTTCAGGAGGGTCGAATGAAACTGCATTGGTCGCCACGCTCGCCGTTTGTACGCAAAGTCATGATCGTGCTGTACGAAGCCGGCATAGAACATCAGGTGACATGCGTACGCACGCCTGTCGCGATGGACAAACCCAATCTGGATCTGATGCCTGACAATCCGCTGAGCAAATTGCCGACATTGGTGCTGGATGATGGAACGGCCATTTACGACTCGCGTGTGATTTGCGCGTATCTGGATGGCGTGGCAGGAGCGGGGTTGTTGCCCGCTGAGCCCAGGGCACGTTTGATTGCCGAACGCCGTCAGGCATTGGGTGACGGGTTTCTCGATACGTTGTTGTTGTATCGCCAGGAGCGCAATAAACCTCAGGAGCGGCAGACGCCAGCATGGCTGAGCGCCTTCGGCTTGAAGGCGAAGGCGGTCGTGGCCGCGTTGGAAAAAGAGGCTCCCGAGCTGGAGACAACCCCTTTTGACCTGGGCTTGATCTCGATAGGCTGTGCGCTGTCGTACCTGGACTATCGATTTGCCGATCTGCCGTGGCGCGATGGTCATCCGGCGTTGGCGGCATGGCATCTTCGTTTCAACGAGCGGCCCTCTGTGGTCCGCAGCCAACCAGACGATGCCGCAGCATGAGTGCCGGCATAGCCAGGAGAATTTCGTGAGCCGTATTCCATTTCCCTCGCCCGACACGATGAACGAGGCGCAGCGTAGCGTCTACGAACGTATCGTGTCCGGGCCTCGAGGCCGATTGGTGGGGCCGCTGCGCGCCGCGCTGCACAACCCTGAGTTGGCGGAACGCTGGCAGGCCTTTGGCGCCTTGCTGCGATTCGGGACCAGCCTGCCACCCCGAGTGAGCGAGTTGGCCATCGTCGTCACTGCACGGCGTTGGAATAGCCAGATCGAATGGCATATCCATGCACAGGCTGCGCTGGACGCCGGCATCGATGCTCGTGTCCTGGATGCCATCCGGGAACGACGCGTCCCGGAATTCGAAACGGCCGCCGATGAAATCGTCTACGAATATACCCGGCAACTGCAGGAAACCAGTCGCGTGGAATCGGCTCTGCACGCAAAGGCAGTTGGTCAATGGGGTGTCGCGGGCGTGGTGGAGCTGACAGCCGTCATTGGCTACTACACGCTGGTATCGATGACCCTGAACGCCCATGAAATACCCATGCCAGACGAGGCGCCAGAGCCTTTGGACGTGCCGCTCGAATCTGGCCAACCGAGCCTGAGCACGTTGCCGACGATCGCGAATCGGGATAAACCATGACGATCGAATCGCAGGCGATCTCGTACGTTCCCGAGACCATTGAAACGCCTCGCATGCCCGGCCGACCGCGCCATGTACTGCCAGCGCAGGCGTGCGACGCGCATTGCCATGTGTTTGGTCCGTATGACCGATTCCCATTGCAGCATGCGTCATCGTACGCTGCACCGGACGCATCCGCCGAGCGTTACCTGATGATGTTGGACACATTGGGGGCGCAGCGGGGTGTGCTGGTTCAGCCAGCGCCTTACGGCACGAATCCCGCTGCACTGCTGGACGCCCTCGCGCAAGGCCAGGGGCGGTTGCGAGGGGCCGCTGTCGCGGATGCCAGCGTCAGCGATGCCGAGCTTCAAGCGATGGCCGACGCAGGGGTACGGGCACTGCGCTTTGTCGAGGCGAGAGACCCGGCTGGCCGGTTGTTTCCCGGCAGCATAGGTTTTGAACAGGTGGCAGTACTCGCTCCGCGTATGAAGCAGTTCGGCTTGCATGCTCAGCTATGGGGGCCTAGTGATGTCTATGCGCAGCATCTGCCGTCTCTTGCGCGGCTGGACTTGCCGCTGGCGATCGACCATATGGGCAGCCTGACGCCGGCACGCGGCTATACCGACGAGGTGTTTGAACTGCTATGCGCGCAACTGGCCGAGGGAACGATCTGGATGAAATTGAGCGTGTGCCGGGTTGGGACAGCGCCTGGGTATGCCGATGTCAAACCGCTGCACGACGCATTTGTCGCTGCGAATCCGGATCAGGTCGTGTGGGGATCGGATTGGCCGTACGTGCGCATGGGTGCGAATGCGCCAGCTGCTGACGCGCTGATTGATCTGGCGTGGGACTGGCTGGGAACCGATGCGCTGCGTCAGAAGGTATGGGTAGACAATCCGGCGCGCCTGTACGGGTTTTAATCTTGTCGCTGTGGCGCGTCCGCCTGCGGGCTGGCGTGCCAAATTCCCTCATCACCGATTTCCTGCACCAATGCCTCGATTTGATCGGCGACCTCTTTGACCGTGCGGCCAGGGCCCTTGCTGCGAGCGTAAGCCATGGAAATAATCCGCCCCATGGTCGGGTTGCGCAGTGCAGCGACGCTGAGCCTTCCTTCGTGCACCTCCTGCCATACCGCGTGCAGTGGCAGGACCGTGTACATGTTTTCGTGTTCCACGATGGACTTCATCAAGGGCAGCGAATCGGCCTCGATCAGCGGTGAAATAGTGATCTTGCGTGCTCGCGCCAGGCCATCCAGCGTATTTCGCAAACCATTCGGCGCACCCGGCAAAATGAACGGCAGACCGTCCAGCGTATCGAAATCGATCTCAGCGGATTGCGTGAGAGGATCGTTCGCCGCGCCAATCAAATACGAGTCCACATAGGCCAGCGCCGTCTCCCCAGGCGGGCATTTTTCCGCATAACGATACAGGATCGCGATATCCACCCGGCTATCGGTGAGCCATTCTTCGATCTGTCCACTGGAACCCTCGAATATCCTCAGATGGACTTTAGGAAACTGTTTACGCAAACGTGAGAACAGCCTGCGTATCATCGGGTGTGCGGTCGATGGCAGCAGGCCCAGCCTGACCTCGCCAGCGGGTTCGCGAGCCTGGCCGTTGACCTCGAGCTCCAGGCGTTCGGCATCATCCAATAGTGTCCGAACGAGCGGAAAGAGCCGTTGCCCGACCTCCGACAGATGCACGCCGCGGCCGGTACGATTGAACAGGCGCGCATTACACTCGCGCTCGAGCGCGTTGATACGGCGGCTGAGCACGGACTGGTCTTGATCGAGATGCAAGGCGGCCCGTGTGATGCTGCCTAGTTCCGCAATGGCGATGAAAGCACGCCATTTATGCAGGTCGGCAGTCAGGTCCAGACTGGGGCTAGTGGCTTTGACAGAGGGCATGGTCGTTCGCAGAGCAGGGGGCGATCACACTATACGGCAGCACGCGGCGGGGCGCAGCCTCAATAGTGTGTGCCCTCGTTATCAGGACAGTTTCTTTACTGCAGTCCCAATTTGCCTCGGCGGATGACGTCCCCCCATTTCTTTGACTCGGCCTCCATGAGCGAGCGGTATTCGTCCGGCGTGGTGGCTGCCGGCACGGCGCCCTGATCGATCATCTTGCGATGCAGCTCGGGATCGGCAAGTGATTCGGCAATCGCCGAGGCCATTTTGTTCACAATATCCGGGGGCGTACCGGTCGGGGCAATGACACCATAGTTCGATTCGACCTGTACGCCGGGAAATCCCAGTTCCTTGGTCGTAGGGATATCGGGCAGCCCCTCAAAGCGTTCGGTGCTGCCGACAGACAGTGCGCGCAATTTTCCGGCCTTGATGAACCCCAGCACTGCCGAAGCATCGCCAAGGAACAATTGCACCTCGTTGGACAGCAGCGCCGTGACGGCTGGCGCGGCGCCTTTGTACGGAATATGCGCGATATCGATTCCCGTCTGTTGCTTCAGCAATTCCACCCCCAGGTGTGGCGTGGTCACATTACCTGCCGAGCCGTAATTGTATTTCCCGGGATGCTGTTTCGCGACATCGACAAAGGCAGGCAAGGATGTTTCCGGCAATGCGGGGTTGACCACGAACACCATGGGAATACGCGCGACGAGCGACACGTACTGGATCTTGGACACATCGTAGGGCACCTTCATCACGTGCGGTAATCCCGATATCGCGCCTGGGACGCCGAATCCAAACGTCGATCCATCCGGTGTGGCGCGTACCGTGGCGTCTACGCCGATGGTGCCCGACGCGCCCGCCTTGTTTTCTACAACAACGGTTTGGCCCAATTTTTTGCCCAGGGTAGGAGCCAGTACCCGTGCAAGGCTATCGACCGAGCCGCCAGGCGGATAGGGCACGATCAGGCGTATCGGTTGATTGGGCCAGGCTTGAGCCGCCAGTGCGGCAATGGGTTGTGCTGCACCTAGTGCCAGGGCAAAGGCGGCGGCCAGGATGGCGCGAGTGTTTTTCAAGAATGTCTCCTTGTGGCGCGATGGTTGCGCGAGTTATGCCACGTCCAAACCCAGAACCTGTTTGGCGTAGATATTGCGTTGTATTTCGTTGGTGCCGCTGAAAATAGTGGCCGCCATGGCGTTGATATACGGAGCCAGTGCGTACACTGTTCCAGGTGCCTCTTCGATCGCCGCGCCGCCATACTCTTCGGTGGCTTGAATCAACAGCGCGCCCAGACGCTCGTGCGTTTCAGTGGCCCAGATTTTTAGTAACGACAGTTCGGGTGGCAACGGCTGGCCGGCACGAGCCATGTCGGCAAAGACCTCGTACATCGCAGTCAAATCAGCCGCATCCATGCGCAGTTCGGCCAAGCGGTCGCAAAAGGCGGGATCCGTCAGCAAGCCTCGCTGGCGTGCGAGCTGGAATATCTGCTGCAACGTGTGATTGGCATGCTTGGGGCTGCCGCTGAACAAGCGTTCAAAACCGAGCAGGGCCTTGGCAATGGTCCAGCCGGCGTTCAACTCGCCCACTATGTTGCTGCGTGGGACGCGGACTTGGTCAAAGAACACCTCGCAAAATTCTTCGTGGCCCGCCAGTGTCCGGATCGGGCGGCGGGTGACGCCCGGTGTGCGCAGATCGACCAGCAGGAAACTGATGCCCGCCTGTTTTTTGACTGTCTTGTCGGTACGTACCAACATGAACATATGCGAGGCATCCTGAGCCAAGGTAGACCAGGTTTTCTGCCCGGTGACAATCAGATCGTCGCCGTCAATGACAGCCTCGCAGCGGACTGCCGCCAGATCCGAGCCCGCGTTAGGCTCTGAATATCCCTGGGCCCAGACATCTTCGCCTGACAGGATGCCGGGCAGAAATCGGTCGCGCTGTGCCTGAGTGCCGTAGCGAAACAGGATGGGCCCCAGCATGACCAGGCCTTGATCCGGGGCGCGTGCTACGCCGTAGCGTTCGGCTTCTTCGATGTAGGCGATCAACCGCGACGGAGACAAGGCCATGCCGCCGTGTTCCAGCGGCCAGGACGGTGCGATCCAGCCCTGGCGGGAAAGCGTGAAATACCAGTCTTTGATTTCACTCCAATGCAACCGCCGCGCCACATGGCGCAAGTGCGACGGGTAATGGCGCCGGAAAAAACGCTGAAGCAGGGCGCGAAACTCGTCCTCCGGCATTGTGTTCCAGTCGGCATGACGGGGAAAGGACTCGTTCGCGACCGGGGCCTCGTGATCGTCTTCATCCGTTTGTGGGGGAATAGGCGTCAACGCTTGAAACCGCTGCCGATGTGCCGTGGCGTTGCCCAGCCACGAGGCCAGATGCAAAGCGTTGTTGAAATACAGACTGACGTCGCATTCGTCGGTGTATCCGATGGCACCATGCAATTGCACTGCTTGACGCCCGGCTTGCACTCCGGCTTTGGCGGCGCGTGCTTTTACTCGGCTGGCAGTCGCGCGGACGGCAGCGCGATCACCTTGCTCGAGGTTATTCAGCGCATTCAACAGGCTCTTTGCCGCCAACTCGACCTGCAGCGTGGTATCAACGAGCCGGTGTTGCAAGGCTTGGAACGAGGATAACGATTTGCCAAATTGCTGACGCGTATTCAGATAGGCGACCGTGTCCGCCAATACCTGACGAGCCGCGCCTATCAATTCGGCAGATTGCATGAGACGGCTCAGGTCCAGTGCAGTGTCAATCGCGTCTGCCACGTTATGCCGGGCAATCAATGCTTCAGGAGGTACCGCGACGGACTCCAGTACCAGATGGCAGGCCCGGCTGCCGTCTGCACGCGTATAGGGGTGGACGTGCACGCCGGGGGTTCGGGCTGCAACGTAAAACAAGGCGAGCCCTTGTTCTCCGTCGGCGGACACGAGCCAGCCGTCAACATCGTTGCCTGGAATGACGTGGCGTTTTTCGCCATTGAGCACATAGGTGTTCTCGAGCCAGGTGACATTGACGCCAAACGCGCCTGCGGCGTCTTCGGTCTCCAGCTGGCCGTCGGTTTCCTGCCATGCGAGTGCGACGATACGTTCACCGGCGCAGATATCCTGTATCAGAGATTCGCGGAGATGCGCGCCCTGCGGGTCGTCCAGGCGGGACAGGACAGCAGCAGGCAGTATGGCAGCGCCGATCAGGGGTTCGGGCAGCTGGGCTCGACCAGTTTCCTCCATCACGGTTGCCATGGCATGCCAGCCTAAACCCAACCCTCCATGTTGTTCGGGCACTG
Organism: Bordetella muralis; assembly: GCF_965139205.1. Classification (GTDB taxonomy): domain Bacteria; phylum Pseudomonadota; class Gammaproteobacteria; order Burkholderiales; family Burkholderiaceae_B; genus Bordetella_A; species Bordetella_A muralis. Next base: position 78,883 of record NZ_CBCSIU010000005.1, on the reverse strand, counting down.
CCAGCCCCAGCCAGCCGACATCCGCGATGGCACGCCAGTAGTCCCGGTCGAGCGGCGCATGCAGACGTTTGCGCTTCTTTTGATCCAGCCGTTGCAGAAAGTCTCGTGCGCTATCGCGAATTTCTTCGATCAGAGAGGGATCGGGGCAGGTCATACGATGCCGTCCTGTTGTAGTTGCGCGATTTCTTGTGCGGTGAGTCCCAATTCATCGGTCAGGACCTCGGCCGTGTGTTCTCCCAGCAAGGGAGGCGGCCGGTCCGTTGTCACTGGCGTGCCCGAAAAATGAATGGGGTTGCGAATGAAAGGCATGGACCCCAGGCTGGGATGCGGCATCTGTCCCAATACCTGTCTATGCTTGACTTGAGGGTCTTCGAATACTTGATCCATCGTATAGATCGGCCCGCACGGCACCTTGGCCTGTTCCAGCGCGATGATCCAATCACCGACTTTTCTCGTGAGCATGGCCGGTTCTATCAGGCTGGACAGTTCGATCTGTTTCGCTGCGCGCTTTGGATTGGTGACAAAGCGCGGATCGTTGGCCAACTCAGGTAGGCCGATTACGTTGCAGAAACTCTGAAACTGGGTGTCATTGCCAACCGCCACCATGAGATGTCCATCTGCGCAGGCAAAAGCCCTGAACGGCGCCGTGATTTGGGAAGACGACCCCGTACGCATAGGCAACTCGCCCGTCGCCAGATAGTTCATGCCGATATGCGACATGGCCGCGATCTGGGCGTCCAGCAGCGCCAGGTCGATGTGCTGTCCACGGCCGGAATGCTGGTCGCGATGATGCAGGGCGGCCAACATGGCGCACACGGCGTAGAACCCCGCAGTCAGGTCGGATACCGAATAGCCTGCTTTGACGGGGCCGGCGCCCGGTTCGCCGTCGGGGACGCCGGTGACGCTCATCAAGCCACTCATCGATTGAAAGATCGGGTCGTATCCGGGCATATGGCTATAGGGACCGTCCTGTCCGAATCCCGTAATCGAGCAATAGACGAGCCGCGGATTCAGTTCCGATAACGCTGCATAGTCCAGGCCATAGCGCCGCAAATCGCCGGCCTTGAAGTTCTCAATCAGAATGTCCGCTTTCTGCGCCAGGCGGCGAACCAAGTCTTGGCCTTGCGGGCGCGAAATATCGATGGTCAGCGATTGCTTGCCCCGGTTCATGGCCACAAACGACGAAGTTTCACTGCTGGGGGCGCCATCAGGACCTGGCATCTTGTAGCCCTGATGGCGCACGTCGTCACCGCGGCCAGGGCGTTCGACCTTGATGACATGCGCACCGAAATCCGCCAGCATCTGGGCAGCCCAGGGGCCGGAAAACACACGGCTCAGATCCAATACCTTTACGCCGTCCAGCGCTCCTGACATGAATGTCTCCTTGTTTGTTGGAATCGTGGCGGGCAGGGCCCTAAACAGGCTTTTTGCCTCGTTACGGTGCCCGCTCTTGGCGAGCGGATCGGATGACTTATCGACCTTGGAAAACCGGGGGGCGTTTTTCCAGAAAGGCGCGCCGCGCTTCTTGTGCGTCTTCCGTCTTTGCAATGGCGGCCGTCATGTCCTGTTCGTAGCGATAACCATCGCGCAGGCTCATTTCCTCGATGGCATTGAGCGTTTGTTTCGCCAGCACCGAGGCGAGCGGGCTCTTGGAGGCGAGCTCGCGCGCCAATGTCATGGCCTCGTCCATCAGCGTGTCGGACGGCACGGCAGCCTCGACAATGCCCAACCGGTATAGCTCGTTTCCATCGACTCGCAGTCCCGTCAGCATCATGCGGCGCAGCCGTGAGTGGCTGAACAAGCGCATGCCGTGACGGCCGCCGCCCAACAGCCCGACATTGATTTCCGGCAGGCCTACCGTGGCAGTCGTCGCGGCAATCAGGATGTCGCAAGAGGCCACGATCGCCAGGCCGGCACCCAGGGCTGGGCCATTGATGGCTGCGATGACCGGTTTGGCGCATTCCCGGATGGCGTGAAAACACTCTCGCGTCCTGCGCGAGTGCTGGGGCAGGTCGCCCGGTCCTTTGATCGTGGCGGCACGGTTCTTCAAATCGGCGCCGGCGCAGAACGTCTTGCCTTGCCCCGATAGCACCACCGCTCTGACCTCTGGCGTCTCGGAGATGCGGTCCAGCACCCACGACAGTTCGTTCATCATCTCTGTCGAGAGCGCATTGACGGGCGGATTGGCCAGCAGAATCACGGCGACACCGTCGTCCAGCGTGACATCCAGGGCGGTATAGGGGCCTTGCAGAGCGGGGGGCATAGTCAAAGCTGTCTCCTTGTAATGAATCAGATAATTTTTCGGGCGCGCAAATCCTGGATGCGTTCGGCACTCATTCCCAGCTCGTTGAGAATGTCTTCCGTGTGTTCACCCAATAGCGGCGGAGCGCGATCGACACGCAAATCCGAATGGCCGAAGCGCAGGGGGTTCATGACCTGGGGGACCGAGCCCGCGACGGGATGAGGCAGGTGGCGCAGCATTGCGCGATGCTGCACTTGCGGGTCATCGAAGACCTCGGCAACGTTGTTGATAGAGCCGGCCGGCACACCTGCCTGCTTGAGCTTGTCCAGCCAATATGCCCGGGGCTGGCTGGCAAAGACGGCATCCAGTATCGGATCCAGGCTTTCCAGGTTTTTGACACGCTGGCTATTGGTCGCATAGCGGGCGTCCTGGGCCAATTCTGGTTGCTCAATGACATCGCATAAGGCGACAAATTGCGCGTCGTTGCCGACCACAATGATGATGTCACCGTCGGCGCAACTGAACGTGCGCTGCGGTTGAATATTGGGGTGAGCGGTACCAGTGCGTTTGGGGATGCGGTTACCCAGTAGAAAGTTCATTGCCTGGTTGGCCAGCAGGCCTACCTGCACATCCAGCATCGAGACATCGACGTATTCGCCTTGGCCGGTCTGGGTGCGGCGCAGCAATGCCGCCACAATGCCTAGCGCGGCGTAAACGCCTGTACTGAGATCCACAATAGGAACGCCGACCTTCTGCGGGCCTCCGCCGGGTTTATCATCCCGTTCGCCGGTCACGCTCATCAAGCCACCCATGGCCTGGATGAGAAAATCATAGGCAGGCTCCGCCGCGCGCGGGCCGGTCTGCCCAAAACCCGTGACAGAGCAGTAAATCAGTCGCGGATTGATAGCAGACAGTGCGGCATAGTCCAGGCCCAGGCGCGCCAGCGTCCCGACTTTGTAATTTTCCAGCACCACATCGGCGTCGCGGCATAGCGTTTTGACGAGCTCTTGCCCCTCCGGAGTCTGCAGATCCAGGGTCATCGAGCGTTTGCCACGATTGGTCGCAATGAAATACGCCCCATCGCTGGTGTCCTCGCCTGCGCCGTTTTTCAGAAAAGGCGGCCCCCAGGATCGGGTATCGTCGCCGCGTCCGGGCCGTTCCACCTTGATGACGTCTGCGCCCAGATCGGCCAGAATCTGGCTGGCCCAAGGGCCTGCCAACACACGACTGAGATCCAGCACTTTGATATTCGACAACAGCGCAGGCAAGACCCTCTCCTTGATTCCTGTAACGTGTTGCCAGTCTAGGAATTCCCGTTGCGAAAAGGCAGGGGTCCGATAGACAAAGCTGTTATGTGGTTGGCGTCAAGGTGGGGCGATGGTTGGCATGGGAGCCATAACGAGAGGCCTCCGGACACAGGCCAGGACTGACATGCGTATCACGCGCCGTGGATCAGAATAAATTCGACCGCAAAGACCGGGGTGTCGTGCATGACGCAGGGTTTTTATACTGATCTCATCCTGTTAGTCCACGGGGAGGGATACCGGTGAAAACCACAGCCAAACGCGAACGGCCTGCCTTGACCTGCGATTGGGCGGACATCGAACATTCGCTTGATACTCATGGAAATGCGGTACTGCCCGGGCTATTGAACGCAGAGCAGTGCCAAGCCCTCGCCGCGCTTTACGCCAAAGACGACGCGTTTCGCTCGCGCATCGTCATGGCCCGTCACGGATTTGGGAGGGGGGAGTACAAGTACTTTGCTTATCCATTGCCGCCGTTGATAGACCAGTTGCGTCACGAGCTATATCGCGGCCTGGCCCCGATCGCCAATTGCTGGAATCAGCAGCTAGGGATCGATGTGCAGTATCCAGACGAACTGGATGCCTTCTTGCAGCGGTGCCACGACGCTGGCCAAACGAGGCCAACGCCGTTGATGCTGCATTACACCGAGGGCGATTACAACTGCCTGCATCGCGACCTGTATGGCGAGCATGTTTTTCCGCTGCAGGCGACCATGTTGTTGTCCAAGCCTGGCGAGGATTTCACCGGCGGGGAATTTGTGATGACCGGTCTGTCGGCGAGAAGCCAGCGCGTAGAGGTGGTGCCGTTGAAACAAGGCGATGCGGTGGTGTTTACCGTGAATCAACGGCCCGAAATTGGCAAACGCGGCATCCGCAAAGCCGCCATGCGGCATGGCGTCAGCCGGCTTCGAAGCGGAGAACGATACACGGCGGGCTTGATCTTTCACGACGCTCGATGAGACTGTGTGCCTGCTGTTCGGGATTTCGTTTCCAGTAGCTTGTAGTAATAAGTCGTCCCGCTCAACGTCCCATCAGGCATCAATGCATAGTCAGGCACGCTGCCCACCCGTTGCCAACCTGCGCGGGCGTACACGCGCTCTGCGTCCCCGCCTGTCGTGGTGTCCAGCACCAGCACGCTCTTGCCCTCATGCCGGGCGACCTGTTCAATCTCGGCCATCAATAGCGCGGCTATGCCTTGGCGGCGTGCGCGGCGGTGGACCAGCATTTTTGCGATGTCGGCGCGGTGTGGCTGATTCTCTGGCTGGTCCATGATGAGTTGCACGGTGCCGACGGCTTGCCCCTGCGCGTCCTCAGCAACGAGCAGCACTCGTTCACCGCGTGCGACGCTATCGGTCACATTTTTCCAAAACCGTATTGCCTTGTCGTGCGAGAGGGGCAGCATGAAGCTGACCGAGGCGCCGCCTTCTACGCAATCTATCAGAATGTCGGCCAAACCTGGTATGCAGGCCTCGGCGTCATGGCCATCGACTCGGCGTATGTTGATTCCGCTGCTGTTCATGATTGTTTCCGGGGTTTATTAAACGCCAATCGAGCCAGTGCTACGAGATAGCGCGCGGGCTTGTTGGTGGGGTTGTGGTAGACGATAGGGCTGTCCAGACGCATGGCAAGACAGTCGCCGCGTTTCAGCCGCCATTGTTCAGCACCCACTGAGATATCCATGGTGCCTTCGATCAGCCAGACTTGTTGATAGATATCCGTATCGGGAATGGCGGTGTCGTAGGCGACGCGTTGCTTGGCCGGAAACTCGACTTCCACGAGTTGGATAGGCGAAGGAAACGAGGGCGATAAATTGCGGCGTATGTAGCCCGAGGACGGATCGGCCCACGAATGCTGTTCGCCTGCCCGCGACAACGGCGAAGGGGCCGTTTCGCTTTGACACGCATCAGGCTCGAACAGCGAGGCCAGCGGCACATTCAGCGCCATGGCGAGTTTGTCGAGTACGGTGGCAGTGGGGCTGCTTTGTGCCCGCTCGATCAGCGAGATAGCGGAGCGGCTGACCGTGCTGCGCTCCGCTAATTCGTCGAGCGACCAGCCCTGACCATCGCGCAATTCGCGTAATCGCCGGGCGATCAGAGTGTTGACGTCCTGGGATGAATCGGTCATTTCTACAATATTGGAAATTTATTTCTAATATTCTAGATATCTGAGGTGAGACCTGTCAACATGATGTTGCTAGAGCGCTCCCCGCGGCATCTCTGCATTGAAACACTGACAGTTTTTACACCGATGTGACTTTCATTCATGGCAGGCGATATTTTCAGGCTGCGGTATTTACGCACGGATATTTTTATTCACTGCCTCTACCTACGTCTGAACGTACTTCCTATGCTGTGCATTTTGGGAGTCGAACATTACTGGCCGTTTGTTGTTGCTGGGCGTTGTCGCGGGAGCGGGGTGGGTGCAGTGCCTGCCGGTCTTGCCGCAGCAGCGGTGGTTCGCGCCGACGCTATTGGCGTTGACGCTTATGGCAGGAGTGTCGTGGTATATCGCAAGGGCGTGGTTTGCAGCGCCAGTTGCGTCCCCATCTATACATCGATTCACGTCGCTTTTGCTGCTGGCTCGTCTTGGTTGTGCATCGGTATTGGGTCTATGCATCGGCGCTGCTTCTGCCTTATGGCAAGCTCAACTGCGCCTGGACGATGCGCTAGCCTGGGCTCATCATGATGTGGTCAGCCGCTTGATTGTGCGGATCGCTGATTTGCCGCAAGGCGATGGAAAACACTACCGATTCATGGCGGACGTTGATGAACCTCGTCCCGAAGGCATTCCGTCGCGTATTGCTGTGAGTTGGCATGCACAGTCTGGTGCCCCATTGCCAGCGCTGAAGCCCGGTCAGATCTGGCGCATGGCGCTGGTGCTGCGTCAACCTCATGGCGCGCGCAATCCTCACGGTTATGACGCTGAGGGACGATTATTCGCAATGGGAATTCGCGCGACGGCGACGGTGCGCGGCGTGCCTCGCTTGTTGGGGGATGAGCCTTGGCATAGCCCTGGCATCCTGATCGAGCGTGTCCGTCATTGGATGCGGGATGGCATGCGACAGGCGTTGGAGAAACGCCGTTATGCACCGGTATTGATCGCTTTGGCTATGGGGGATCAAGCCGCCGTTGAGCGTGTCGATTGGCAGATATTCAACCGCGCAGGCATTACGCATCTGGTGTCGATCAGCGGCATGCATGTCACCTTGATCGCGGCAGTGGGTGGGGTGGCGACCGCTTTTTTATGGAGGCGCGCACGTTGGCGAACTGTGCGGGTGGCCGAGTATTTGCCTGCGCAGGTCGTAGGTGCAGCTGCTGCGTTATGGGTCGCATTGTTGTATTGCTTATTGGCAGGGTGGGGCGTGCCCGCACGCCGTACCTTTTTCATGCTGGCGGTAGTGGCCTTGGCTGCCATGGTGCGCTTGCCTTTGTCGCCCTCGCGGATTCTGGCGCTGGCAGGTGCCGTGGTGTCGCTATTGGATCCCTGGTCGGTGCTGGCGCCAGGGTTCTGGTTGTCGTTTGGCGCTGTGGCGATCTTGTTGCGGGTAGGGGCATCGATGGATTCAGGCGGGCGACGCGAACGCCCCGATTGGAGGGGGCGGTTGCGCGCGGCCCTTGTAGAGTTCGGCTGGGTACAGTCGGCCATTACATTGGGTCTGGTGCCATTGCTGGCCTATCTGATGCAACAGGTGTCTTTGGCATCGCCCCTGGTCAACGTGTATGCCATCCCTATTGTGAGTTTTCTAGTGACACCACTGGCGTTGGCCTGTGCGCTGTTGAGCACCATACCCGGATTGCAGTGGCTGGCTCATGGGGCCGGCATTCTCGGGCACGGGATTTTCGATGCCATGATGGTGCCAGTAAAGTGGATGAGCGCCTCGAACTGGGCAGTGTTGGATGTCGCCGCCGCGCCATGGCCCTGGATGGCGTTGGCATTGTTTGGCGTGGCGTGGGCCGTGCAGCCGTATGGCTTGCCTTTGCGTACGGCCGCATGGTTGTTGATGCTGCCGATGTTGTGTTGGCGGCCTGAGCGGCCTGCTCCTGGATACTGGACGTTGACGGCGCTGGATGTGGGGCAGGGTAGCGCTATCGTGATCGAGACGGCGACACAGGTGTGGCTGTTCGATACGGGGCCGATGACGCGGCAGGGGAATGATGCTGGAGAACGCGTTGTCGTGCCATATTTACGTGCCCGAGGGCATCGGGTGCTGAATGGGCTCGTGGTGTCTCACGCAGACATGGATCATGCCGGTGGCGTGCGCAGCGTGTTGTCCTCGTTGGTGGTGGACCAATCCTATAGCTCATTCGATTTATCGGCGTTGATACGCAAGCACGGCGCGGGCAAAACGGCATCAGCGCTTTTCACCGAGGTGCGAATGCCTCAATCCATGCAGCGTTGTCATGCTGGACAAGCATGGACCGTAGACGGCGTGCAGTTTCGATTTTTGCATCCCGATGCCGCGATTAAAACCGACGGCCCGGGCAACGCGCGCAGTTGTGTGTTGATGATTCAAGGCAAAGCGCATACCGCATTGCTGCCAGGCGATATCGGCATTGCGCAAGAGCGTCGCATGGTGCATGGCCTGCCGCGCATGGATGTGGTCATAGCACCGCATCATGGCTCAGCGACATCGTCCGGTCAGGCGTTAGTGTGGGCGGCCGATGCAAAGCATGTCATTGCGCAGGCCGGGTACATGAACCGGTTCGGGCATCCTGCGGCCGCGGTGCAAGCGCGTTGGCGCGAGGCTGGGGCGACTTTCTGGCGTACTGATCATCATGGTGCCACTGTGGCTATTTCCGACCGGGGACGAGGACTGCGCATCGAGGCGCAGGCGGATGTCTCGCGCAGATACTGGCATCGGGAACCACAATAGACGGTGGTGCGCTTACATGCTGCGTCGTGCATGCGATTGATGCCTCACAGACTCGACCCGCCGTCCACCACTAAAAGTGTGCCCGTGACGTAGGCGGCTTCATCAGAGGCCAGGAATAACGCGGCATTTGCGATGTCCCAAGGGGTTCCCTGGCGGCCCATGGGGCATCGCGAATCCCGGAATTCGTGGCCTTTTGCTGCCTCGGCCTCATTGGCGTACAGCGCGTCAGCGTGCGGCGTGCGTATCATGCCCGGAACGATGCAATTACAGCGGATCTGTTCATTGGCATATTGCCGGGCAATGACGCGCGTCATGTGGTTGAGGCCGGCTTTCGCCGTGCTATACGACAGAAACTGCATTGGGCTCCATTTCAGGCTGGCCGTAGAAGAGACGTTGATGATCGAGCCACCTGCGTGCTGACGCATGTACGGTACGACGGCGCGGGACATGGCCATTGTGCCGCGCAGATTGACGGCCATCACTTGATCCCACTCGTCGTCTTTGACAGCGAGCAGATCACCCTGAATCTCTATTCCCACGTTATTGTGCAGAACGTCGATGCCGCCGTGACGGCTGGCGATATTCCTCACGACCTCGTCGATCTGCGGGGTGTCGGTGACGTCTAGTGCCAGCGCAGCAGCGTCTCCGCCTTCTGCACGAATCATTTCAACCGTTTCTTGAGCAGCATCCAGCGATCTGTCCGTGCAGATCACTTTGGCGCCTTCTCGCGCGAACCGTATGGCACAGGCTGCACCGTTGCCTACCTGATCGGCAGAGGTAAAGGATTTCTTCAGTGTTCCTGCACCTGACACCAGGGCGATCTTGCCTGCCAGTCTCATTTTTTATCTCAACGTGTTTGGGACTGCGGGATGCACATTTATTAATCGCGCGTGAATTCAGCGCCGCCCTTTGGCCTGATGTAGCGGGGAATAGGCAGGCCTGCCTTTTTGGCAGCGGCGAGGATGGAGTCTTCAATGGCGCCGGCATCCCGGATATTGGCAAACTCGTTATCGACGAAATTGATATTGGCGCCGAATACCACCATGAAACCCTCGGCGTACTCTGTGGCGTCTTCGGGCACAGAGAACGTATGCACGGAGCCGCCAGGTTCGTAGAGATAGCTCCCCGCCGTCTGCGGATCGTTCGGGTATTCGAGGTAGTTCCATTGACCTTTGGTGGTAAAGAAATGAACCACTCCGGTATGGAAATGCGTAGGCAGCCGAGTTCCCGGTGCGAACTTTCCATAGAGCACCCAGACGCCGTTTTCTCGGTCGAGAAAGAGCGGCGTGATGGTCGAGCCGGGGGCGGAACCAGGCAGTTCGACGCCGTCAGCGATGTTGACGCTCAGCAGACGATCCTGGTGGGTGATGGTATCGGGTAATGCCATGACTACTCCTTGAAAAATCAACTGGGTGGTGTGGCAGGGGCGCATGATTCGCGCAGTATCAATTGCGTTTTGATGGCAATGCGGTCGGTCGCGGCGGTGGGTAATTGCCGGTCCAGGTGCTTGAGAACCAACTGCGCTGCGCAGGTCCCCATGACTTCCAGGTCCCAACTCAGCGATGTGATGGTGGGACTGAAAAGCTGGGAGAGATCGGTATCCCCGATGCTGATGACGCTGACGTCTTGCGGAACGGAGTGACCGGTATGGCGGATGGCTTGGAGAACGCCTGAAAGAATTCTCGTACCGAGGCACAGGAATGCGGTTGGACGTTCTGCGTGCGACAGCAGCGACATCGCTTCGGCAAAGGCGAACTGCATGGCAGAGCGTTCGGCTCGAATCAAGGCTGAATCGGGAGTCAGGCCTCGGGCCTCGAATGCCTTGCGGAATCCCGCAATCCGTTCTTTACCCGTTCGGAGTTCTGTCCCTGGCGTCAGCAGGGCGATGCGGGTGTGTCCCAGATTCAATAGATACTGCGTGGCCTGAAAGGCCCCCGCGCAATGATCTACCAGGACGCCGACCGAGCCGGCGCTAAAGTCGCGATCCAGAGCGACGACGGGTAGATCCTGGCTCAGCTTTTCAATGAGCTCGGCAGATTCTCTCTCGCAGGGTCCCAGGATCAAGGCATCGACACGCCTGCCGCGGAAAATCTCGATCAGGGATTCTTCCCGTTTGCGTTCATTGTGTGTGCTGGCCACGAGCAGGGAATATCCCTCTGCCTGCAAGGCAGCCTCGGCAGCGGTGATGATCCTCGCATACAGAGGGTTGGCCAGATCGGACACGAGCAAACCGATGACGCCGGACGAGCGGGTGCGCAGGCTGCGTGCGACGACGTCCGGCTTGTAGTCAAGCTCACGCGCGGCTTGGTTGACCGCGGCGATGGCGGCATCGCTCACCCTGCCTGTACGATTAAGCGCGCGTGAGGCCGTGCCGAGCGAAACGCCGGCCTTCTTCGCAACATCGCGGATAGTGATACGGTCTTTCATGTTTGCATTTGCCCGTGCCAAAATTGGCTAACATACACTGTCTTCAGGCTCGTGACCTACCTTATGATCGTCGGCGAATGGGGGCCGAGCCATCCCAGCCGTCGCTGGCTTTCCTGATCTCATCGAAATATTCGCCTTTACCGCCTTTCATTTCAGAGATTTCGATCATGCCGCTGGGCAGGTCCGGGTGAACGAAATAGGCGAAACGGCCTCTCGTTCCCATTTGCCCGCCATGGCCCTCCACGTAGCCGTGTTCCAGCAACCTGGCGGTAAAGGCGTCAAACTCATTCAGCGTCCAGTACGCGATATGCTGCGCGCATTCGCCAGCCTGCTTTAGCGAGTCCATATACAGTGAAGGCGCATTGTCACGTTGCTGGATGAGTTCGATTTGCAGGTCGCCAGAGTTCGCCAGTGCGATGGACAGCCGAGGCGGTTCAGAGGCTTTGCCGTAGTATCGAAACTCTGTCGTTCCGACCTCTTCTTTATAGAACCAGGGGCCGACGCCGAGTACATCGGACCAATGCTTCATGGCTTTTTCGATGTCTCGCACCACGTAGCCGACCTGGCGTGCGCCTTTAAAGAAAATACTCATATCGGTCTCTCATCAATTCATGTGGGCGCCGCCGTTGATATCCAACGTGGTGCCGGTGATATAGCTGCTCAGGTCGCTCGCCAGGAATAGGCACCCGCCGGCGATTTCATGGGGGCGCCCCGCTCGCTGCAATGGCCAGATCTGTGCGGCCTGGTCTTTGCTCTCGTCGGACCGCCCCGTGCGGGAAAAATCAGTCGTAATCAGTCCTGGGGCAATGGCATTGGCGCGGATGTTGTGAGCGCCGAGTTCTTTGGCCATGGCCCTGGTCAGCCCTTGCACACCGGCTTTGGNGGCGCAGTAGTGTGCGCCGCCAAAGACCCCACCGCCGTTCTGCGCGGACAGTGAGGAGATGCTGATGATGCTGCCGGCAGACTTCTCGATCATGAACGGCACGGTGGCTTTGCTGAGGTTGAAGACACCTTTGAGATTGACGCGGACGAGCCGGTCAAAGTCGTCATCAGCGATGTCCTGGAAGACTGCTTTTTGTGTGATGGCCGCATTGTTCACCAAGATATCGATTCGGTCAGCCGACCATGTGCGGACGTTATTTACCGCGCGTGCGCATTGTTCAGGATCGCCAACGTCGCACGTCAGTGGCAATAGGCTGGACTCGTCTGCGCCCAGATCGCGCGCGCTTTCCCTGATCGCGTCTTCATTCAGATCGACTATGGCGACCCGTGCGCCGTGCTCCAGGAACAAGCGTGCGGTGGCTTTGCCAATTCCTTTGGGATGCGACGCGCCGGAGATAATTGCGACACGGCCTTCGAGCAGTTTCATAGGCATTGGGGATGTCTTCACTGACTTATTGCGGTTTGATTCCGGCCTCTTTGGCGACGGCGCGCCAGGCCTCGATGTCTGCCGCGTTGGCTTTTTCGTGTTTGGGTCCGGATATATAGTTCGCGGTGATCCCCAGGCCAAGCAGTTTCTGGATAACGTCCGGTTCTTTCAGAACCTTTTCCAATGTCGAGGAGAGCCGCTGGACAACGGGGGCAGGGGTACCGGCGGGGACATACATTGCCCAGTTCAAATCCCGGTCGAAATCAATCCCCTGTTCCTTGTAGCTGGGTACGTCCGGTGTGCTCGGGGATCGCTTGGTACAGACTGCCAGCGCTTTTACTTTGTGCTGCGTGACCATGGGCGTGGCCGTGGCCATGTCGACAAAGCCCAGATCGATATGCCCGCCGATCACGTCGGTCATGACTTGCGTGGTTCCTTTATAGGGCACATGCGTGAGTTTGACGTTGCCTTTCTGCGCCATGACTTCACCGCAGAAATGGCCCGTCGAGCCGACTCCCCAGCTGGCATATTGCACGGGTTCTTTCCTGGAATCAGCGAGCTTGCGCAGCTCGGCAACATTGTTGGCGGGGAAGTCGTTGTTGGCGATGACGATGATCGCCGAGTTTCCGATTGCGCCTAATGAGGTAAAGCTCTTGATAGGGTCATAAGACAGATTCTGGTAGACCAATGGGGAAAGCACATGTGTGGTCATTCCGCCGATGGTGATGGTATAGCCGTCAGGCGCGGATCTGGCCACCGTGGCTATCCCGATGGTTCCGCCCGCCCCGGGCTTGTTTTCCACGATGACGGGTTGCTTGAGTTCCGCGGCGAATCGTTCGGCGAGAATGCGCCCCAACGTATCTCCGCCTCCACCGGCGGAGAACGGCAAGAGCATGCGAATCGGACGATCGGGGTAGTCGGCATGTACGGCGCCGGATATGAGCAAGCCCGCCATCATTGCAGCGGCAGATAGTTTCTTCATTTTTGGTCTCCTGAGAGGTCGTTTTTTCCGTGCGCTCGTTGACGCCGGTTTATGTCATGCTCGATAAGCGACAGGCGACGCCGCCTCCTTTTGACAGCGCCGATGAGCTTTACAGCAACCCTAGTGAACGCAACTTTGCGTTCTGACAGCTGTAGGGGCGTTCGCAAATGATTCTGTCGGAATTGGGCGCGAATTCGAATGTCGCAGCCATACGCACGCGAAAGGTGCGGCCTGTGGGCTCATACGTTTTGCCGTCAACGGAGAAGGGGCCCTTATGCGTACCGGTGAGCCAGAACTCAACCAGGACGGTGTCTGTCCCCTCGGCTGCGGCGACCGCGATGATCTCGTTTTTCAGGTCAGGAAAAGAGGCGCGCGAAGAATGAAAGTAGCCCATCACCTGATCGACGCCGTCAAACGTTGCACCGCTTGAGTGCATTTCATAGCGGGGGTGCTCGAACGTGTCGATGACCTTATCCCATTCCTGTACGCATTCGAGCGCCATGTGATCGATCACGGTTTGTACACGAGCCGCCTGGAGTTCCTGATTCATTGTCTGCCTTTGATTGATATTGTGGAAACGTTTCCACAAATTATCATGGCGTTTTAAGCGGCTATTAATTAGGGATAACCATGATTTTGCGGAAACGATTTTATTGTTTCGGCTCAGAGCCGGCCTGGTGGTGACACAGGGGGGGATAGTGGGGGGATATGAGGACGGGGCTGGGATCTACCTGCGATAAGATGTCTGCTCCCCCAAAACGGTCAGGAGCCCCCATGCTGGAACCCAGATTCGATTACGTCACCTGCGCCAGTCCCGCGGGATTGCATCGCATGGCTTATAGCGAATGGGGGGATCCCGATAATGATCGCGTTTTGCTCTGCGTACATGGATTGACCCGTACGGGCCGGGATTTCGATTCTTTGGCCCGGCGAATGGCGGGTGATTTCCGGGTGGTCTGCCCGGATGTCGCGGGGCGCGGCCGTTCCGATTGGCTGCCCACGCCGGCGCTCTATAGCGTGCCGCAGTACGTCTCGGACATGGTGACCTTGATCGCGAGGCTACGGCCCGCCTCGTTGTCGTGGGTGGGGACGTCGATGGGGGGCTTGATCGGGTTGGGCTTGGCCGGCATTGCTACCTTTGCCCGCATGATGCATGCTGTGCAGCCGCGTCCCGAGGCTTGGCCGGCCGATCAGGATATCCGCTTTGATCGGATGGTGTTAAACGACGTGGGACCCAGGTTGAGCCCCGAAGCCCTGGGCCGCATCGGTCAATATGTCGGCCAGCCTGTCGAGTTCGAGTCGTTTGCTCAGGCGGTGCAGGCCGTGCGCGAAGTATCGGCGACGTTTGGGCCGCATACGGATGCCCAATGGGAAGACCTGACGCGTAATGTATATGTCCAGCGTGGCGACAAATGGGTCAAACACTACGATCTGAATCTGGCTGTGCCTCTGGCATCGCAGGCGGTCGAGGCGTATTCCACGGGCGAGCAGATTCTGTGGAATGCCTATGATTCCCTGGATTGTCCTATTCTGATCGTGCGAGGCGCCGAATCGGATTTGTTGAGCGAGGCGACCGCGCACGAGATGGTGGCACGCAATTCCCGAGCCAGTCTGGTCACTGTCCCGGGCGTGGGGCATGCGCCGACGCTCATGGACGATGCGCAGATCGATCCCGTGGCGAGTTTTCTGCACGGGCAGCCGGTATCGTCGTGATGGTAGGTGTGCCCGACGCATACTGAAACACGCGCGACGCGAGAGTCATGCTTCGGTCAAAGCGGTACGGCGCATTATTTGGGTAACAGCGACGGCTCCAGCGTCGCGAGCACATCATCGCGTCTGGCGCGATACAAGCGCGCAGGCCGATGGCCCTCGGTTCTTGTACGGCCGGTTTCCTCCAGCGCGTTCATCTCCTGGATTCGGCGGATGAATCCGCGGGGCTCCAGCGTACCGCCCAGCAGCTGTTCATATGCCCCGCGTAATTCCGAAATCGTGAACTCGGGCGGCATCAGATGAATGGGCAGCGCGGAATAACTGGTCTTGGACTGCACACGCTCGACGGCGGTACGCAAAATCGTGGAATGGTCAAAAGGCAGGGTGCGCTTTGTGATCTCGCTGACGGGTTCCCATCGGAATTTATCGTTGCCTTCAGGCGCGATGTGCGGCGCCACCAACGCGTAATAGACGATGGAGGCCGACCACCCACGCGGGTCGCGTGCCGCGCCCGCGAACGTGGCGAGCTGCTCGAGATAAGGGCTTTGGACGCCGGCTTTTTCCTGCAGGACGCGCATCGCCGTGTGCTGGGCGTCGTGATCGGTTTGCGGATGCACAAATCCCCCGGGCACGGTCCATGCCTGAAAAAAGGGCTCTTGCGGATTGTCACGCCGAACCAGGCCGACCTGAAGGCGGCGATCGAGTAACGTCAACAGTACGACATCGACGGTCAGGATCGGGGTAGGGTGTGAGGTGGAAGAAATATCGCTCATAGCCAAGCCAGAATCGGATTCCAGGATATTAACGGCGAAAACGCGGTATGTCACATATTTCTACATCAATTGGCGTTTATGTCTTATGGCAAATATGCCGTAAGTATGTATAATTTGATCAAGCCTACCCAGATGCCTTTGTGGAGAACCATCATGAGCCAGCAGATTCACCTCTTGATCATCGATCCGCAGAATGACTTTTGTGATTTGCCGGCTGATGCGCGGCCGCAGGTGCGGGGAATAGCCGCGTCGCCCGCTTTGCCGGTTTCTGGCGGGGATCGGGATATGAAACGGCTGGCCGATTTTGTGACCAGAATGGGGCCGCGTCTGCGCGACATTACGGTTACGCTGGACTCTCACCCCCATGTCGCGATCGAGCGCACGACGTTCTGGAAAGACCGTGATGGACAGCCCGTTGCGCCCTTTACCCTGATCTCGGCGGATCGGGTCGCGGCAGGGGATTTCGTGCCGGCCAGTCAAGCAGATCTGGTGTTGCGGCAATTGCGCGCATTGGAGCGCGCCGGGCGATATCAACTGGTGGTGTGGCCCGTACATTGCGTCACGGGCACTTGGGGCCACAACATTCACGCCGAAGTCGCCGAAGCCCTGGCCGCCTGGGAATTGCAGTCACACAGTACGCCGCACAAGGTATTGAAGGGTGAATACCCATGGAGCGAACATTACGGTGCATTCGAAGCCGAGGTTCCCCTGGATGAGGTGCCGTGGACGCAATTCAATATGCCATTGGCTCAGCGGGTCACCGAGGACGTCGATCTGCTTTTGGTAGCAGGCTTGGCCTCTAGTCACTGCGTGGCGGCGAGCGTGGACCAATTATTGGGCGCGTTGCCGCGCCTGCCGCTCAAACCCGGGTTTCAGGTGATGTTGCTGTCGGATTGCATGAGCCCGGTCGGCGGATTCGAGGCGCAGGCGGAGCAGTTCTTGCAGCGCGCGAGCGCCGCAGGCGTGCAGCTGCAGACGGCTCAGCAGGTGCTCGATGCTTGCACGCGCTGATTACCCAACAGTCTATTAAAGAGAATCGCGATGTCCCAATACTTTCGTCCCGTCATTCAATCACTGTTGGAAACTGATCTGTACAAGTTCTCGATGCTGCAAGCATTGCTGCACAAGTACCCGACCAACACTGCGGAGTATCGATTCGTATGTCGTAACCAGCCGGCTTTTCCATTGGCTGACTTGGCCGACGAGCTCAACCGGCAGTTGGATTATCTGTGCACGTTGCGGTTTTCGCCGGACGAGTTGAAATACCTGGCCACGCGCAGCTATTTCAAGCCGGACTTCATCGAGTATTTGCGCATGTTTCAGTTGCACCGCCCGTTTATCGAGGCGCGGGCCGAAGGCGATCAGCTCTCGATCATCGCTCGTGGGCCGCAGGTGCATGTCATGTTGTTCGAGATTTACGTACTGGCGATCGTGAACGAACTGTATTTTCGCCGCTTGCAGATTGAGGACATGTCAGAGGGACGCGCGCGGTTGCGCAATAAGGTAGCGCAATTGCGAGACGCCTTGGCTGACCTGAAGCTGCGTCACCCCTTTGAGTTTTTTGATTTTGGTCTGCGCCGCCGTTTCAGTGGCGCTTGGCAGGAGGAGGTGGTGGCGACCTTGGCTACCGAATTGCCGGCCTATTTTCGTGGTACGTCCAACGTGTATTTGGCCAAGAAATTCGACCTGGTGCCGATCGGCACGATGGCACACGAGTATTTGCAGACCTTTCAAGCGGTAGGCGTGCAACTGCGTTTGTCGCAAAAGGCGGCCTTGGAGGCCTGGGTGCAGGAATATCGTGGCGACCTGGGCATCGCGCTGACCGATGTGATCGGCATGGATGCGTTCCTGGCGGATTTCGATCTGTATTTTGCCAAGCTGTTCGACGGCCTGCGTCATGACTCGGGCGACCCTGTAGTATGGGGGGAAAAGGCCTTGGCGCACTACAAATCGCTGCGTATCGATGCCCATACCAAACGCCTGACGTTTTCCGATGGGCTCGACGTGCCGAAGATGTTGTCGCTATATGCGCATTTTGGCGATCGCTGCCAGTTGGGTTTTGGGATTGGCACGAATCTGACGAACGACGTGGGGGCGACGCCTTTGAATATCGTCATGAAGCTGGTGAGTTGCAATGATCAGCCGGTGGCCAAGTTGGCGGACTCGCCGGGAAAGACCTTGTGCGATGACGAGACGTTCCTCGCGTATCTGCGGCAGGTGTTTAACCGCACGGCGGATTGAGCGGAATTCTTTATATAAGGATCGAACCATGCAAAACCAATTTTCGATCACGGTAGGCCAGATCAATCCCACGGTCGGGGACATGGACGGCAACATCGCTATGATGTTGGCGGTCGCACAGCAGGCGCAGAAAACGGGCGCCGACATGGTAGTGTTCCCGGAACTCGCGTTGACGGGTTACACACCAGGCGACCTGCTGGACGATCCGCTTTTTGAGCGTCGTCGCGCGGCTGCGCAGGCAAAACTCTACGAGACGAGCCGTCAGACGCCGGATGTGTATTGGGTGGTCGGGCTGCCGATACGGCGAGAGGGCACGTCTGGAAAGCCTTTTTATAACGGCCTGCAGGTGCTGTTGAACGGTGAAGTCGTACACACGCAATATAAACAGTTATTGCCCACCTATGGGGTGTTCGATGAACAGCGGCACTTCGCTCCCGGGCCGGATACCGCCAAAATACTGCGTCTCCGGGGGGCGACGATCGGCTTTCTGATTTGCGAGGATGCCTGGAACGATGAGGCTCAGGATTATTCGGTGAATCCTTTTCAGCGCTTGGCAGATGCAGCGCCGGATCTGGTGATTTCTATCAACGCCAGCCCCAGCAGTAAGGGGAAACGCCAAGTGCGCCATCAATTGTTCTCCAAAGCGTGCGCGCGTCACCAACTGCCGGTGTTGTATGTCGCCCAGGTAGGCGGGCATGATCAGTTGGTGTTCGACGGAGCCTCGTTTGCAGTGGATGCGGCTGGGACGGTGGTGTTCGAGGCCAAACGGTTTGAGGTCGATTCGCCTACACTGCGCTTCGATCTGAGCAGTCAGAAATTCTTCGACGCGCAGGGGCAAGCGCTGCAGCCGGTGCCACGCGATGGCCTGCCTGTGCTGGAGTTTTATCGCCAGCAGATCGTGCTGGGCCTGCGCGATTATGCGCGTCGTTGCGGGTTCGACAAGGTCCTGGTGGGCTCGTCTGGCGGCATAGATTCCGCGCTGACGATCGCGTTGGCAGTGGAGGCGCTCGGGCCGGCAAATGTGATTGCCATCACCATGCCGTCGGTCTATTCGAGCGAGGGTAGTGTGTCTGACTCGGTGTTGTTGTGCCGCAATCTGGGGGTTACGCTGCACGAGATTCCCATACGGGACATCGTGTCGCAGTTTTCGGCGTCGATGCAGGACAGTACGGTTGGTGCGGCGCCGAGCGGTTTGGCGCTGGAGAACCTGCAAGCACGCGTTCGTGGCACGTTGTTGATGACGTATTCCAATCAATATGGTCCGTTATTGCTCACGACGGGCAACAAGTCGGAGCTCTCTGTCGGATATTGCACGCTGTATGGTGATACGAACGGCGGCTTGGGTTTGATTGGCGATCTCTACAAGACCGAGGTTTTTGCCCTGTCGTGGCATATCAACAAGACTGCGGGCCGGGAGCTGATTCCGCAGAGCATCATCGAAAAAGCCCCGTCGGCGGAATTGGCTCCCGATCAAAAGGATACGGACTCGCTGCCGCCCTATGAGGTGCTGGACGAGATCCTGAAGGTGCTGATCGAAGGCACCTTGCTTGATGCCGACGATCTGGCGGTCGCGCAGAATACGGTCGATGCGTTGACGCAGACCGAGACAGGACGGCAGACGCTGGACAAGGTGCAGCGGCTCATCGCACGCAGTGAATACAAGCGCCGCCAGGCGCCGCCTATCATTCGGGTACGTGCCCGTGCGTTTGGAACGGGCAGGCAGGTGCCTATCACGGCGCGGCAGTATTGAGGGGCTTCGGTGTTGGCTTCTGTTCAACTCATTTTTCTGAATTGAAACGGATTGGGGCGGACATTGTCTAGAAAATCAGGAATGTTGTGATGTCATCTACTTATCGCTATCCGGTCACTGTCGTTATCGGCCGCTGGCAGTTGCCCCACTTGGCGCACAAGGCGCTGATCGAACACGCGTTCGATACCGGTGAACGCGTGATGATCGTGATTGGATCTTCATTTCGATCACGCAATGATAAAAATCCATTTCGTGAATTCGAACGCCGCGCCATGCTGGAGAGTATGTTGACGCAGGCGCAGCTCGCACGTGTGGAATTTGTGTATGTGCGGGACTATTACGATGATCGGCGTTGGGCGGATGTTTTGCGAGAGGAGGTACGAGCGCGCGCCTCGGGTCAACGTGTCGCTCTGGTTGGTTTCAAAAAAGATGCTTCGGGCTACTACCTGGATCTTTTTCCCGACTGGGCCTATGAAGATGCAGGCAGCATCCAGCCGCTGGATGCGACGCGTTTGCGCGATGTCTATTTTGGCGAAGGCTCGCTGTCCTCCAGCATTCAGGTCTTGGAACCCTATGTCGATCCAGGCGTGCTGGACTATTTGCGATCATGGGCCGCATTGCCGGAATACGAGGTGCGGCGCGCCGAGCACCAGGCGATCAAGCGCTACAAGGCAAAGTACACGGGGCCGTATTTTCTGACGGCCGACAGCGTGCTGCAGGTGAATGATCACGTCCTGCTGATCAAGCGTGGCGGCGAAATGGGCCATGGGCAGTGGGCATTGCCGGGCGGTTTTGTCGATCCGGGGGAGCAGTTCTATGACGCCGCGGTCCGCGAGTTGAACGAAGAAACGCGCTTTGCCGCATTACCCGGAGTGATGAGGGCGGCCCTGAAGAGCAGCGCCGTTTTTGATCACCCGGACCGCAGTCCTCGCGGGCGCCTCATCACACAGGCTTTTCACTTTCGTTTCAGTCGAGATGAACTGCCGCAGGTACACGGCTCGGACGACGCCAAGGAAGCCGTGTGGTGGCGCATCGAGCGTTTGCCTGAAATCGAAGCTGATCTATTCGAGGATCATGCTGTGATTCTGGACCATTTCTTTGGCTTTCGTTGACTGTGAGGCACTAGGGGGATGAACTGAGAGCTGATCAGGTTGGCATGTCTTTGGCTCTGCGTAATCTTGCTATCGCATTATGTAACGCGGTCTTCAGTGATCGAGTGAGTAGGATTTGCAGGAGGTTGGAGTGCTTATTGGACGTCGAGCCGAGGCAATCGGGCCGTGAGGGCTTCACAAAGCCGGTNNNGCGGACGTCGAAGGGAGCGCGAAGGCCTTCGCGCTCCCTTCGACGTCCGCTCCACTCGGCTTTGAGGCGCCCTCACGGCCCGATTGCCTCGGCTCGACTCGCAGTAATTCAAGCTCATCACATCGCTGGCACGGTTGTTTTGCTTGGCATTTTTATGCTGCTGTGTTGGCAAAGAGAAAGATCTTGCAGGGCTGNGATTCGCGTGTGCCCTGCACACACGCGAATCGCGNTCGGNCCGGGCATGCGACGGGGTGGCGTGGTGCCAGGTTGGAAGATCTGCTTGGTGATAGTTGATGCCTGCGACGATGACGCATGGAACGTACGATGAGATGTAGAGCGTTATGACGCATGGAATGATGGTACGTAGAACGTCACTACACGTAGAGCATCAGGATACGCAGAACGTGCGAAGAGGTGTCTCACCTCTTTGGATATCACGAAATCGTCATTCGAAAGATCTCTTGCTTGTCTGCGAGAAATCGTTGCTCGAGAGATCTTCAAAATGTCACTGATGCCAAAGCCTTCGCATGCTAATCACGAACGCTATGCATGGGCGCGCCCGTAGGCGCCCGTGCATAGCAGCCCTGCAAGATCTTCATCCTTGCAAAAGCCAGTTCCTACGAAGCCTACGTAGACCACTCGTCCCAGCGACGAGGGAACAAGAGATGCTGTGAGTCGAAGCGGGGCAGTGACCGTGTTGGCGCGCCTCGTGGCCGAGCGAGTGGAGGTCGAAGGNAGGCCCGAAGGGGCCG
>NZ_CBCSIU010000005.1:47183-57107 GCF_965139205.1 Bordetella muralis | reverse complement strand
CGGCCACGTGAAGCGCCAACACGGTCACTGCCCCGCTTCGACGTCCAACAGAACTCATGTCCCCGTCCTACCCGTGCTGCAACGTCCGAGAGAACTCAAATCCTCCGTCAACGGGCCATCTAAACCGACCAGGCCAGAAAACCAGCACTGTCATAAAGCCGCGTTATTCCGGGCGAGATAAGCCAGCTCAAAAAAGGGGATGACCCAGAAAAACTGGCGAAAATTGAACAGGTGGTCCAAGACCTACCGACGGCCGTACAATAGTGCTCATGTACACCACCACCTTGAACATCGATCTGCACTGCCATTCCACTGTGTCCGACGGCATTTTGCCGCCGGCCGAGGTGGCTCGCCGTGCGCACGCCAATGGCGTGGATGTCTGGGCGTTGACGGATCATGACGAGGTAGGCGGTATCGCACAGGCCGGCGAGGCTGCGCGCGAACTCGGGATGCAGTTCATCACGGGTAGCGAGGTCTCGGTCACCTGGGCTGGGCAAACGGTCCATATTGTCGGCCTGGGATTTGACCCCGAAAATCCCGCGCTGCTGGCGGGCCTGCGCAATACGCGCTCCGGCCGTTCCGAGCGGGCGCGCCGCATGGGGCAGCGTTTGGCGGACATGGGTATGCCCGATGCCTATGAGGGAGCCATTCCCTTGGCCGGCAATCCGGACCTGGTCAGCCGTACCCACTTTGCGCGTTATTTGGTGCAAGCCGGGTATTGCCCGGATGTGCAGACTGTTTTCAACAAATACCTGGGCGACGATTGTCCGGGGCATGTCCCGATGCAATGGGCCACATTGCAGGACGCGGTGAGCTGGATCATTGGTGCAGGCGGACGTGCTGTCATTGCGCACCCTGGCCGCTATAAATACTCGTTGTTGCAGTTCAATGCGCTGTTCGACGAGTTTTTGCAGCTGGGCGGCGTCGGGATCGAGGTGGTGACGGGGAGTCACACCGCCGACGAGGCTCGTCACTACGCGGGCGTGGCTCGACGCTTTGGATTTCTGGCCTCGCGGGGTTCGGATTTTCATAGCCCGACAGAGAGCAAGGCGGATCTCGGTTCGTTGCCCCCATTACCCGACGATTTGAAGCCGGTCTGGCACGACTGGTTCTAGACAATAATGAACAAGGCTTTTGTTAAAGAGTCGGATCGCGACGGCGACGATGATTTGCCCGAGACACAGGCGTTGCCGGCGGGTACTCGCAACTACATGACGCCAGCGGGCTATGCCCGTTTGCGCGATGAGCTGGCTCACTTGATGAATGTCGAGCGTCCATCTGTCGTGCAGGTCGTGTCGTGGGCAGCCTCGAATGGTGATCGTTCTGAAAACGGCGATTATCTGTACGGCAAAAAACGCCTGCGCGAAATCGACCGGCGCATGCGTTTTCTGACCAAGCGCCTGGACATCGCCGAGGTGGTCGATCCCGCTGCGCAACCGAATCGCGATCAGGTTTTTTTCGGTGCCACCGTGACCTATTCGGACAAGGCTGGCGAGGAGCATGTCGTCACCATTGTCGGGGTCGACGAGGCCGAACCGTTGGCGGGCAAAATCAGCTGGATCTCGCCTGTGGCCCGCGCATTGATCAAAGCTCGCGAGGGGGACACTGTTGTCCTGCGCACGCCAGGCGGAGTCGAGGAACTGGATATTCTGGAAGTGCAGTATCCCGAGTAACGGCGGTCGCTGTGTCAATGCCTATGCCGCTAGCGTGGAGCCGATGAGGCGTCGTCCTGGCTACGCAGTGTGATATTGGGATGATCTGCGATGATCTGCTGCACAGTGTCGAAATAGGTGGCGCCTGTGCCGTTTTCCAGTGACTCCAGGTTTTTACGGAAGAGCGCCACGTTGAATTGGTCTGGATGCTTCAGTTTTTCCAGGTAATACTCCCGCGTGGCGGCGATACCGAGATCTGCACGGTTTTTTTCCATGTTTCGCCAGATCAGGACAATCGATTCTTGTCCGTGAGCTGCGCCATAGGCGCCATATAGCATGTCGTCCAACGCATCCAGGCTTGGCCCGAGCTGCCAGTCTTCGTTTGCCATGAACACGCGATTGATCTCCGCGTAAAACGATGGAATATCGTGAATATTGTTTCCGTCGAGAGTCAGGGTTTTGGTCGGCATGGCTGCTACGGCGTGTGGCGTCGGGCGTTGAACATAACAATAAAAAACACGGACGCCGATCGGCGTCCGTGCTGGAGGCGGGCTCTGTTGTCCGTGCCTTCCGGTCGGCGGCTGGTGCCGCCGTATCCCCTTGGGTTGCTGCTTATTTCTTGCGCGCGGCGATGGATTTTTCCGCGAGGTTGACCAAGTCTTCGCCGACACGTGGTTTCCACTTGTCGTAGACGGGCTTGGTCACGGCGACGAATGCCTTATGTTGATCCTCGGTCAGCGAGGTGACCGTCACGCCATGGCCTTCGATTTCCTTGAGTAAGGATGGGTCTTCGGGGGTCACGCCTTTACGGGCGATCGCGATTTCTTTTTTGCCGGCTTCGATGGCTGCTTCGCGGACGATCTTGCGATCGGCTTCAGACCAGGATTCCCAGACTTCGCGATTGACGACGAATACCAACGGATCGGCAACGTAATTCCACAACGTCAGGTATTTCTGAGCGACATCGTAAAGCTTTGCGCCGGTATAAATCGATAGGGGATTCTCCTGACCATCTACCGCGCCGCTGGCCAGGGCGGGCTGCGCATCGGCCCAGCTCATTTGGGTCGGGTTCGCGCCCAGCGCGGTGAAGGTGTCGATGTAAAGCGGCGAGCCGACGACGCGCAGTTTCAGGCCTTTCAGATCCTCGGGCTTGGAGATGGCGTGGCGCGAGTTGCTCAGCTGACGATAGCCGTTTTCACCCCAGGCCAGCGGCACGACGCCGGCTTTTTCAATGACTTTGAACAGCTCTTTGCCGACTTCGCCCTGCACGAGCGCGTCAATGGCGGCGTAGTCGGGCATCAGGAAGGGCAGGGAAAACAGGTTGAGCTGTTTGACTTGCGGCGACCAGTTGATGGTCGAGCCGACGGCCATGTCGATGACGCCCTGGCGGATAGCGGTGAACTCACGCGTCTGATCGCCCTGGACCAATGAGGTGCCGGGATAGACCTTGATGTTGATGCGGCCGTTGGTGCGTTCGCGCACGAGGTCGGACCAGATCACCGCGCCCTGGCCCCAGGGAAAGCTGGTGCCTACGACGATGGAGAGTTTGTATTCCGATTTGTAATTCTGGGCGTGCGCCGGGGTCAACGCGAATGCGGCTGCCGCGCACAAGGCGGCGCCGATCAGGTTGCGTAGCTTCATGGGGTTATCTCCTCGTGTTTGTGAAATTTATGCGTTATCAATGCAACGGCTGGGTGCGATGATCAATACCCCAGCTTGTGCGGCAGCCACAGCGCCAGTTGCGGAAACACCAATACCGAGACCAGCACCAGGAACATCGCCGCCAACAGCCACAGTACCCACGGGATCGTGGATTCCATAGGTACCCGGGCAATGCGGCAAGATACCATCAGATTTACAGCCAGGGGCGGGGTGAATTGACCCAGCGCCACTTTCAGCGTCAGGATGACGCCAAACCAGACGGGGTCCCAGCCATAGGCGTTGGCGATGGGCATCAGGAGCGGCACAAAGATCAAAAAGATCGATATGCCGTCCAGGAACATGCCCATCGTCATCAACAGCAGGATCAACAAGGACAGCACGCCCCATTCACCCAGGCCGGAATTGACGATGGCATGGGTGATCGGGTCAATGATGCTCAGTGTGGACAGCGCCCAGGCAAAGATGCCGGCCAGGGCGACCACCATCATGATGACGGCCGAGAGCTCCGCGGCTTCGCGCAATATGATGAACAGGTCGCGGACCTTGATCGTGCGATGGATGAACATGCCGACGAACAGGCCATAGAACACGGCAACGACGGCGGCCTCGGTCGGCGTGAACCAGCCCATCCGCATCCCGCCCAGGATCAGGACGGGGGCTGCCAGGCCCCAACTGGCCTCGCGCAGGCTGGCCCAAAAGGGCGGACGGGGCAGGTGGGCTTCCTGGATGCCGAGTTTGTGTTTGCGTGACAACCATACCGCGGGCACGATCAGGGCGATACCGGCCAAAATGCCGGGCACCATGCCGGCGGCGAACAGCGCGGGCACGGACGCGCCCGGCACCAGCACCGAATAGATGATGAATGCGATAGACGGCGGGATCAGGATGTCGGTGGCGGCGCCGGCCGCGACGACCGAGGCCGAAAACGGCGCGGGATAACCCGCTCGCGACATGGCGGTGATCATGACGGCGCCGACGGCTGCCGCGCACGCTGGCCCCGAGCCCGAAATGCCGCCCAGGAACATGGCAACGGCAATGGCGATCAGCGGCAGCATGCCGGGGCCGCGCCCGACGATGGCGATGGCCAGATCGACGAGCCGGCGAGCTACGCCAGACCGGTCGAAAATCGAGCCGACCAAGACAAACATCGGAATGGCCAACAAGGGATATTTGGCCAAGCCCGCGTAAAAGTTCTGAGGGACGGCCAGCAGGCCGAACCACGCGACATCGTGATTGGATATCGCAATGGCCAGCGTGCCCGCCACGCCCAGCGACACGCACACTGGGACGCCGATGACCATCAGGATGGCGAAGACGATGAAAAGCAGGGCAGCGATCATTGCGTTTTTCCCTGCAGAAGACGGCGCAGCGTGCCCAGCGTACGCAGCGCAATCGCCGCCGCCATGGCCGGCAGCCAGATCGAATACCACCACGTCGGCACGCCGATGGCGGGCGAGGTCTCCTCGTACATATATTCGTCCAGCACCAAGCGGACAGACAGTACGGTCAGCAAGATGAAAAACAGCAGGACGACGGTGTGCGAAATGATGGCCAGGCGTCGCTGGCGGGCCGGCGAGCCGCTATCGGCGACCGCCTCGATACGGATATGGTGGTTGCGGACAAATGCGCTGCTGCCCCCCGCCATGGTCAGCACGATCAACAGGAACACCGAGATTTCTTCGGTCCAGGCAAAGGACTGGTCGGTGAAATAGCGCACCAGCACGTTGACAAAGGTGATCAGGGCGAGAATGGCCAGTACGCCGACGGCGAGCCAGTCTTCGAGAGCCAGGGGGACTTTGACGTCAGGATCGGGGGCGGCGGGGATGATGGGTTCGGCGGGATTGGCCGAGTCGACGGGGACGTCTGGGAGGGACATGGGCAACAGCAGCTTGGAATAGGGCAGTAATCGGAAAACAGGAAACGCAGATAACCCGGGATAAACAGCAGCCCGGCTAGCGCACGCATGCCTATGCAAACCGGCCGGAGCAAGCCATGCAGGCCATACGGGCCAGGATCGCAGCATCCTACCGTTGACGGCGTCCCGCGTTAGTGCGTGTTTTCCCGTGGATGAAGGGCTTTCGCAACATGTTGCGGCACGGAAATTACCCGCGATTTGGCCTCAGGAGAGGAGATTTTCTGGCCGATCTTCCAGGGGCGGTGATCGTTTGCTGCATAGCGGCATCAGGGGGTGGCGTGATTTTGAATTATTTTGTAACTCCGGCATGAGAGGGTTTCTGCATAACTTTAGGGGGATTCGCTCCGGAAATCCCTGAAAAGGTAAAATGCCTGTTTTGCTTCTTTCCACTTTCCAAACGGCGCCCGCATCGTGTCTCTCGTCCAGCATTTGCCCGGTTCTTCTGTCCTTTCCGCCTTTCGCCGCGAGCGTCTCCTGGCACAGCTGCAAGAGGCGGGCCTGCCTGTCGCAGACGTTTCCGCCCGCTACGAACATTTCATCAGCACGGATACCGCCCTGGATGACGCCCAGCAGCAGCAATTGACGCAGTTGCTGGACTACGGCACCCCCGTAGCCGGCGAGGCGCCGGCCAAGAGCCTGACACTGCTGGTGATCCCCCGCCTGGGTACGATTTCCCCGTGGGCCAGCA
The DNA here is from genome assembly GCF_965139205.1 of Bordetella muralis. Classification (GTDB taxonomy): domain Bacteria; phylum Pseudomonadota; class Gammaproteobacteria; order Burkholderiales; family Burkholderiaceae_B; genus Bordetella_A; species Bordetella_A muralis. The sequence goes on along the minus strand of NZ_CBCSIU010000005.1, from coordinate 51,190 downwards.
AGGCGACCGATATCGCCCACAACTGTGGCCTGGCTGCGGTGCGGCGTATTGAGCGCGGCGTGCGTTATTTCCTGGTGCCCGAGCGCGGCCTGCTGGGCGCGAAAACGCTGGATGATGCGATGTTGGCCCGTGCGGCCGATTGCTTGCACGACCGCATGACGGAAACAGTGGTGGGAGCGGATTTTGACGGTCAGGCGCTGTTTCAGACCCTGGCAGGCAAGCCCATGCGCACGGTCGCCGTGCAGGCCCAGGGGCGCGATGCTCTGGTCGAGGCCAACACGACATTGGGCTTGGCGCTGTCCGAGGACGAGATCGATTACCTGGCGCAGTCGTTCACCAGCCTGGGGCGCGATCCTACCGACGTGGAACTGATGATGTTCGCCCAGGCCAATAGCGAGCATTGCCGCCACAAGATTTTCAACGCCCAATGGGTGATTGACGGCCAGCCGCAGTCGGAAACGCTGTTCGGCATGATCCGCGCTACGCACAAGGCCCAGCCTCAGGGCACGGTCATTGCGTATTCGGATAACGCAGCCGTCATGGAAGGCGGCGCCGCGCAACGTTTCCAAGCCGGTGTGCCGTCGTCTGACGGGCAGGGCAGCGAGGCTGCGCGCTATGTGCGGCGCGATGCCACCGTGCATACCCTGATGAAGGTCGAGACGCACAATCACCCCACGGCGATTGCGCCTTTCCCTGGAGCCGCGACGGGTGCGGGCGGAGAAATCCGCGACGAGGGCGCTACGGGCCGTGGATCTAAACCCAAAGCCGGTCTGACGGGCTTTACCGTGTCGCATTTGCGTTTTCCGGATGCCATGCAGCCCTGGGAAGCCGATCATCACGGCTTGCCCGACCGTATCGCGTCGCCGCTGTCCATCATGATTGATGGTCCCATCGGCGGTGCGGCGTTCAATAACGAATTCGGCCGGCCGAATCTGTTGGGTTATTTCCGGACGTATGAGCAAACCGCGGGCGATACGCGCTGGGGTTATCACAAGCCCATCATGATCGCAGGCGGTCTGGGCAGTATCGATGCCGAGCTGACCAAGAAAGAAATCATTCCTCCTGGTGCCTTGCTGATCCAGCTGGGCGGCCCGGGTTTCCGTATCGGGATGGGCGGCGGCGCGGCATCCAGTATCAGCATGGGCAGCAACTCCGCCGAGCTGGACTTTGATTCGGTGCAACGCGGCAACCCGGAAATCGAGCGTCGCGCGCAAGAGGTCATCGATCGTTGCTGGCAGCAAGGTACGAACAATCCGATTCTGGCGATTCACGACGTGGGCGCGGGCGGCCTGTCCAACGCGTTCCCCGAGCTGGTCAATGATGCCGGCCGTGGCGCGGTGTTCGATTTGAAGCGTGTGCCGCTGGAAGAGTCCGGTCTGTCGCCGGCGGAAATCTGGAGCAACGAGTCGCAAGAGCGCTACGTGCTGTCGATCTTGCCGCAGGATCTGGAGCGTTTCGACGCGATCGCGCGTCGTGAGCGTTGCCCCTATGCGGTGGTGGGCGTGGCGACCGAAGAGCGTCAATTGCGTGTGGTGGATGGCGAAGGCCTGCCGGGTGTGGATACGGCTGCGGTCGGTGAGAGCGCGGCGGTTGTGGACGCTGCGGCCGCGGGCGACACCAATGCACGGCCAGTCGACGTACCGATTGATGTGATTCTGGGCAAGCCTCCGCGCATGACGCGCGATGTGCAGCGCTTGCCTGGCGTGTCGGAGCCCTTGGACCTGGTGGGCATCGACTTGACCGAGGCGGCTTATCGCGTGCTGCGTCATCCGACGGTGGCCAACAAATCGTTCTTGATCACCATTGGTGACCGCACGGTGGGTGGGTTGTCCAGCCGTGACCAGATGGTTGGACCATGGCAGATCCCGGTGGCGGATTGCGCGGTCACGTTGGCCGATTACGAGGGTTTCCGTGGCGAGGCCATGGCGATGGGCGAACGCACGCCGCTGGCGGTGCTGAATGCGCCGGCATCGGGCCGTATGGCTGTTGCCGAGGCGCTGACCAACCTGGCTGCTGCCGATGTGGCACGCCTGGAGGACATCAAGCTGTCGGCCAATTGGATGGCTGCGTGCGGTGTCGACGGTCAGGACGCTGCCTTGTATGACACGGTGTCTGCGGTCAGTGAACTGTGCCAGGCCACGGGGCTTTCGATTCCGGTCGGTAAAGACTCTTTGTCCATGAAGACATCGTGGAATCAGGACGGTGAAAATCGCCAGGTCGTGGCACCTGTATCGTTGATCGTGACGGCGTTTGCGCCGGTCGGCGACGTGCGTGCCAGCCTGACGCCGCAGTTGCGGGCCGAGGTGGGCGACAGCGTGCTGATCGTCATCGATCTGGGGCGTGGCCGCCATCGCATGGGCGGCTCTATCCTGGCGCAGGCCTACAACCAGGTGGGCGAAAGCGTGCCGGATATCGACGAGCCGCAGGATTTGCGCGCTTTCTTCGTGACGATTCGCACGTTGGCCGAGGCCGGCGTGTTGTTGGCGTATCACGATCGTTCCGACGGCGGTCTGTTTGCAACCTTGTGCGAAATGGCGTTTGCCGGCCGCACCGGGATTTCGGTCAACCTGGACATGCTGACCTTTGATGCAAACTCGGCGGATTGGGGCGATTACAAGATCCGTCCCGAGCAGGTCGCGGTGCAACGTGATGAGCTGACGCTCAAGGCACTCTTTACCGAGGAAGCCGGCGCGGTGATCCAAGTCCCCGCATCCGAGCGCGATGCGGTGATGCAGGTTCTGCGCGGCGCGGGTTTGTCGGCGCATTCGCATGTGATTGGCGGGCTGAACGATACCGACACGGTCGAGTTTTATCGTGACGGTAAAAAGATCTGGAGCGAGCCGCGTGCCGATCTGGGTCGTGCGTGGAGCGATGTCAGCTACCAGATCATGTCGCGCCGGGATAATCCTGCTTGCGCACAGGCAGAGTTGGATACGTGGAACGATGTCAAGGATCCGGGTCTGTCGCCGCGCGTGGCCTTTGATCCGCAAGAGGACATCGCCGCGCCGTTCATCGCGACGGGCAAGCGTCCTCGTGTTGCGATTTTGCGTGAGCAGGGTTGCAACAGTCAGGTTGAAATGGCCTGGGCGTTTGATACGGCGGGTTTTGATGCGGTCGACGTGCACATGACCGATTTGCTGTCGGGCCGTATTGATCTGAGCACGATGCAGGGTCTGGTGGCTGTCGGCGGCTTTAGCTATGGCGATGTGTTGGGCGCCGGTGAAGGTTGGGCGCGTACGATTCGCTTTAATAGCCGTTTGTCGGATCAGTTTGCGGCGTATTTCGGGCGTTCGGATACCTTTGGTCTGGGTGTGTGTAATGGTTGCCAGATGATGGCGGCATTGGCGCCGATGATTCCTGGTGCGGAGTTCTGGCCGCGATTCACGCGCAACCAATCCGAGAAATACGAGGCGCGTTTGTCGCTGGTCGAGTTGGCTGCGTCGCCGTCGATTTTCTTCCAGGGAATGGAAGGGACGCGAGTGCCTGTGGCGGTGGCGCATGGCGAAGGCTATGCGGACTACAGTAAGCAAGGCGACGCGGGCAAGGTGCTGGTCGCTGCGCGGTTTATCGACAACCATGGCAAGGCGACGGAGGCTTATCCGTTCAACCCGAACGGCAGTCCGGATGGACAGACGTCGGTGACGACTGCGGACGGACGCTTTACTGTGATCATGCCGCACCCTGAGCGTGTGACGCGTAATGTGATGATGTCTTGGGCGCCTCAGCAATGGGGGACCGCAGATAGTGGTGGTGCTTATAGCCCTTGGATGCGGATGTTCCGTAATGCTCGGGTTTGGGTGGGGTGAGCGTTACCTCTTGAGGTGAAAAAGGCCTGGCTTTTTAGCTAGGCTTTTTTTTTGCCAGGATGACCTAAAACAGAAATGCCCTCCTTAGGGCCGCTAATCGACGGTGCAGAGTCGGTTGTTGTTGGGGTGGTAAAGGCGGTAACGTTGGCGTTCTTTTGGACGTCGAGGCTGNGCAGTGGCCGCGTGAGGGCTTCGTGGGAT
>NZ_CBCSIU010000005.1:0-47173 GCF_965139205.1 Bordetella muralis | reverse complement strand
CNTCGCTACGCTCCTTCGGTTTCCCTCGCTCGACCACGAGGCGCCCTCACGCGGCCACTGCACAGCCTCGACTCATAGCGTCTCGAGATTGCTGCGTCTCAAGATGGGTCTCAATATCGCTGCGTTTCAGGATTGATGCGTTTCGAGATTCGAGCGTCTCAAGATTGATGCGTTTCGAGATTAGCAGCGTCTCAAGAATTGATGCGCTCAGTATTTGCTGCGGGACATTTGGTGGGGTTAAGGCATTTTGCATTCGGCGGCGAAGGCGTCTGCGTGCTGGGTCAGCGTGGTGCCGACGAGTTTGTTTTGCAGTTTGCCATCCGCGGTGCGCTGGACTTGGCGCATGTAGATGTCCTGGATCGGATATTGGTTGGTGTTGAATTTGAAGCTGCCGCGGATGGATTGAAAGTCTGCGGCTTTCAGGGCTTGCCTGAAGGCGGCTTTGTCCTGCATCTTGCCGCCGACTTTGCGTACGGCGCTGTTGATGAGCATGGCGGTGTCGTAGGCTTGGGCGGCGTACATGGTGGGTGTGCGCCCGTAGGATTTTTCAAAGTCGGCGACGAATTTCTTGTTGGCGGGGTTGTCCAGGTCGGCGGCCCATTGCGAGGCGTTGTACAGGCCTTCCATGGCGTCACCGACGGCACGGATGGTGTCGACGTCGGCAGAGAAACCCGGGGTGAGAATGGCCATTTGCTTGTCCATGCCGGCCGCGCCCATCTGCTTGATGAAGTTCACGCCCAGGCCGCCCGGCAGGAACAGGAATACGGCGTCGGGTTTGGTGGCGCGCAGTTGCGCCAGTTCGGCGGAAAAGTCGAGTTGGCTGAGTTTGGTGTAGACCTCGTCGGCGATGGTGCCTTTGTAGAGGCGTTTGAAGCCATCCAGCGATTCGCGTCCGCCAGGGTAGTTGGGGGCGATGAGGGCGACGCTTTTGTAGCCTTTTTCGGTCGCGAATTTGCCCATGGCGGCGGGGATGTCTTCGTTCTGCCAGGCGACGGCGTAGAAGCGCGGGTCGCATTTTGCGCCGGCGTAGTCTTTGGGGCCTGTGTTTACCGATAGATAGACCGTGTCGCTGCGCAGGATTTCAGGCAGCACGGGCAACAGGACATTCGAGAACACGACGCCGGTCACCACATCGACTTTGTCGCGTTTGAGAAAGCGCTCGACCGCGCGGCGTGCGGTTTGCGGGTCTTGGTGGTCGTCCTCGATTTCCAGTTCAACGGGCACGCCGCCGAGTTTGCCGCCTGCATGCTCTACGGCGAGGTTGAAGCCGTCGCGTATTTCATTGCCCAACGCGCTGCCGGGGCCGGACAGCGTGGTCAGCAGGCCGATTTTGACGGCGTCTTCTGCTTGGGCGGGACAGAATGCCAGGCTGGCGATCAGGGCGGCAGCGGTCGCTGTGGCGCGCACGCGTGGAAAGGAGGCAGCTTTGCTCATGGTGTCGGGTCCAGGTTTGTGGCACTGCAATACGCCGGCGGAAGTCGCCAAGCCTCGTGCAGATTGTGCGCAAACCCGTGGCGGCGGACTATCCGATTTTGGCGGGTTCGCGCTCAGTCTTGTCCGTATCGTGCAGCGAGGCGCATTTTTGCCAAACGTGGATACCGGATTGCGAACTCTGGCTATTTTGTGGACCAGGATGTCTCTAGATTGTCGGGTATCTGGTGTTAGGTCTCTGGACCTTTTGGGAGATTGCGATGACGCTTTCCAATGAAGCACTGGCCGAGTTGGTCCGGCCGGATAGCGTAAACAAGCGGGTATATACGGACCCGGACATCTTTAACCTGGAAATGAAGCGCATCTACGGCAAGGCCTGGATTTATGTCGGGCACGAAAGCCAGGTGCCCAATACCGGTGACTATCACACGACACGAATTGGTGATCAGGATGTCATCATGGTGCGCAGTACAGGCGGTGCCGTGCACGTGCTGTACAACCGATGTCCGCACAAGGGCGCCAAGCTGCTGGCCGATGGGGATGGCAATACCGGCAAGTTCTTTCGCTGTCCGTACCATGCGTGGACCTACAAACTGGACGGCAAGTCATTGGCGGTGCCGTTAAAGAATGCCATGGAGGGCACTTGCTACGATCCTGCGCATCCCGATTTTTCGATGAGGAAAGTCGCCCGGGTCGAGAGCTATCGTGGCTTTGTGTTTGCGAGCCAGTCGGCCGAGGGGCCGGATCTGCGCAGCTTTCTCGGGGGTGTGATCTCGTCGATCGACAATATGTGCGACCGCTCGCCGATAGGCGAAGTCGAGGTGGCAGGCGGGGTGTTCCGCGTACTGCAGCCCTCAAACTGGAAGGTGTTTTACGAGAATCTGCACGACACCATGCATGCACGGGTGACGCACGAGTCCTCGTTTCAGGCAGCGCGCGACGAGGCCGCGGTGTTGGGCGAAATGCCGTTTGAGCTGTTGATCATGGACGGCAATGGCGAGCCCTACGAGTTCTGGGAAAAGCTGGAACTGCGTGCCTATGACAATGGTCACGGCTATATGGAGGGCATCTTCGATCCCGCCGCGGCGACGCGTGATCCTGTGTCGCGCGCGCATTTCGAGTCCTTGTCCTCGGTACACGGCGAGACACGCGCGCGTGAAATCCTGGGGATGAACCGGCACAACACCATTATCTATGGCAGCGGCTCGCCGCATACGGTGTTTCAGCAGTTTCGTGTGATACGCCCGATGGCGGTCAATCGCACGATGGTAGAAATTCAGACCTTTCGCTTGAAAGGTGCGCCGGATGGCGTGTTTGACCGGGCGCTGACCTATGCGAACGTGATCAATTCTCCCTCATCCAATGTCATGCCCGATGATGTCGAGGTCTACAAGCGTTGCCAGGAGGGCAACCAGACCGACGGGGGCGATTGGGTCAGCCTGCATCGCTACATGGGTACCGACAAGGTTCTGCCGGATGGCATGGTGTCCACCAATGGCACCAGCGAATTGCCCATGCGTAATCAGTTCAAGGCATGGCGCCAGTACATGCTGGAGACCGGATCAGAACATATCCAAGGAGCGGGCCGTGCTGTTGCTTGATCGTAATTTTGATGTCTCGGTAACGCCCGTGTCGCCCGCCGCGTTGAGCGCCGACGAAATACGCGGTGTGGAGCAGTTTTTGTTCCAGGAAGTCCAGTATCTGGATGACCGGGATTTTGAGGCGTGGCTCGCGTTGTGGGACGAGGATGGCCGGTACTGGGTTCCCCGGTTTGAACACCAGGCGAATCCCTTTGAACAGGTGTCGTTGTTCTGGGAAGACAAAATGCTGCGCGAGGTGCGGGTCAAGCGATTGAGCAACGCCCGCAACTGGTCGCAGCAGCCACCTACGCGATGTTCGCATCTGGTGGGCAACGTGGCGGTCAAGGGCTTGGACTCGGCAGGGCATCTGATCGTGCGTTCCAGCGTGCACCATACCGAGTGGCGCGGCGAACAGCGGCATCTGGCAGGGACCGTGCATCACAAGTTGGTGCGCGATGGAGCGGGAGGATGGCGCATCCGTCTCAAACGTGTCGATCTGGTCAATTGCGATAGCGTGTTTGCGAACCTCGAGGTCTTTATATGAGCCGAGTCCCGACGGCGTTGCTGGCGCTGCACTATCAGAACGAGGTATTGCATCCCGACGGGCTGATCCGTGTGGGGATTGCCGACGACGAGGTGCGCACAGCGTTGATCGAACGGGCGTCGGCGTTGTTGGCTGAGGCGAGGCTCCGCGATTGGTTGTTAGTGCATGTGCGTATCGCCTTTCGGCCCGACTATGCAGACATGCCGCGCAATATTCCGATTTTTTTGCGGACCGAAGCCCTCGGTGCGGTAAAGGACGGAGAGTGGGGCGCGGAGTTTTATCCGTCACTGGCGCCACTGAGCAGCCGGCGTGAGTTTGCCTTGAAGCACACCAGCATCAGTGCGTTTCGTGGCACGGCGTTGGATCAACTGCTGAGGTCGCATGGCATTGTGCGTGTGATGGCGGCGGGAGTTGCCACGCATTCGGTGGTCGAAGGCACTGTGCGCGACGCTGCGGAGTCGGGCTACGAGGTCACTGTTGTTGCGGATGCCTGTGCCGCAGCGGCTCGTGCGACGCACGAGGCCGCATTGGCATCGATGGCGTTGATGGCGCAGGTGACCACGGTTCAAGAGCTGATCGCATCAGCGGAAAAGGAATGATCATGGAGCAGCACATTGCGCCTGCACAGATTTCTGGCAACGTCCCCGCCCGCTTGGCGGGAAAAGTGGCACTGGTGACCGGCGGCACGCAAGGACTCGGGGCCGACGTGGCCCGCCAGCTCGCCGCTGCGGGCGCCGAGAGAGTCTTTGTCGTGGGGCGGGGCAAGCAGGCCGGCGAGGACGTGGCGGCCTCGCTGGGCGGGGCCGGCGTGGCGATAGAGGCCGATATCACCGACGACACGGCATTGGCCCGTTGCGTGCAGATCGCAACCGGCTATGCCGGCCGCATCGATATCCTGGTCAACTGCGCTGCCGCGTATGACGACGCAGGGCTGGCCTCGACGCGTGAGCAGTGGCTCAGCACCCTGAATGTGAACCTGATCTCGGCGGCCATACTGACACAGATGGTCACACCACATATGCCGCGTGGCGGCGTCGTGATCAATATGGGCAGCATCGGCGGCAAATTCGGCGCGGCAGGGCGAGCCATTTACCCTGCCTCGAAAGCCGCGCTGCTGCAGATCACCAAGAATTTCGCGGTTACCTTGGCGCCAGCGGGGATTCGGGTGTTGTCGGTTTCTCCCGCCTGGACCTGGTCGCCGATGCTGGCGCAGATGAGCCAGGGGTCCATTGAGCGGGCCGATCAGGTCGGAGCAGCCTTGCATCCTCTGGGCCGTGTCGGCCGAGGCGAGGAAATCGGCAAAGCGGTGGTTTTCGCGGTCAGCGACGAGGCCTCGTGGATGACGGGAACGGATCTGGCCGTCGATGGGGGATTCAGTTGTCTGGGTCCCGATCAGGGGATGTCCGCCAGACGTTGGTTCGAGACGGCGCCACGGAACACGGACTAGGGATTTGCACGAATAGTTTAGGGCTAAACTAAGCGTTATCGTCGGATGTTTCATGGCACGCGCTGCCTGATTCAGACTTTATGCATCCGGGGGGAACGCATGATGGACGTCAGATGGAATCTGGATTTATCTAAGATTTATCGTGCCCCGATATTCCAGACGCGTTCGGCCAGAGACGCGCAATACCAGCTCAGCCGCCAGTTGGTTGACCACGGCTTACGGTGGTTTCCGGGCGAGGTGTCGGCCTCGTTGTATCGCCGCGAACTGAATCGCATCAGCCTGATGATTTTGCAATATGGCACTGAGGTCGAGGTTTCGCCCTTGACGTTCGAGGATTTCACCCTCGTGCAGATGCCGCTCAAGGGCGCGGTGCAGATCGAGTCTGCGGGTACCTGTATTCGGGTCGTTCCTGGCGAGGTCGCGGTGGTCCCGCGTGGATGCCCGGTACGTTTGCTATGGGAGCCTGGATGCGAGCAACTCATTTTGCGTTTGCCGGATAGTCTTTTGGCCGATGCTGGCGACACACCTCATGGCGTAGCGTCATTGGCCGGCGCCCGTCTGCCGTCCGGCCTGGCCGCTGGCGTCCATTGGTGCCAGGAGCGCACGAGAGAGGCCCCTGGCTCGCATCGCGGCATGGCGGTTCCTCTGGCGGGCAGCTCCAAACCGAACTGGACGGACTCCGTCTACAAAATCCGGGCGGATCTGATTGATCCTTGGATCGGGATGCTGCAGCAGGCGGTGAGCTTGTTGCCGGCAGGGAATACGCACTTGCTGCATCCTGCATGGCTGAACCAGTTCGAGCAAACACTGGCAGGATTCGTCTATGCCCATCAGCCGACCGTATTGAAGGCCGCCGAGCGGTTCGATGATGGCGGGCCCGATGAGGTGACGCCCGGATATCGTGCTGGACAATGCTCGCAACTGGACCGGCTGGAGGACTATATTCGCAGCCGGCTGTTTGCGCCGCTTTCGCTGGCAGATCTGGCCCGCGCCGCGGGCGTCACCGCGCGGACGCTGAACGTCGTGTGTCATCGGCACCGTGGTGTCGCGCCGATGACGCTAGTGCGCAATCTGCGGCTGGATGCGGCCCGCCAGCGTCTGTTATCAGGCTTGCCCGTCAGCATCACCGAGGTGGCCATGGAGTATGGGTTTGGACATTTGGGCCGATTCTCCGCCTACTACCGTGAGCGTTTTGGAGAGCTGCCCAAGCAAACCGGTCGCGCGCTGAAAGAGGCGCAATGTGCCCAGTCGCCACAATTGGACTCACGGCGTCTTGCTGCCATGGCATCGTGAGGGCAAAACTGGATAACCCTTTGCGTTTTGCGGATAGTTTGCCTGGATCGAGGACGCCATGATTGAGGGCATCAGGCCAGCTGTCATCGCCGGCCGCAACGTCTCTTTCAGCCTCGGCAATCACGCCGGGGATTTTCGGAACCTCTGATGGCGCCATCCTCTGATCCTGTATTCGATGTCATCGTCGTAGGCAGCGGCATAAATTCCCTGGTGTGCACGGCGCTGCTCGCGCGCAGCGGCCGCCGGGTGTTGATGCTGGAGCGCGAGGCGCAATTGGGCGGCTGCATCCGGACCGACGAGTTGACCTTGCCCGGCTTTCACCATGACACCTTGTCGACTGCTCATCCGCTGTTCATGGTGGGGCCAGCGTATGCCGCGCTGGGAAAGGCGCTGCACGAAGCCGGGCTGGAATACTGCAACACATCGCAGCCGACGGCGGTATTGCTGCCGGATGGCCGGCATCTGACTTTGTCGACGTCGCACGAACAAAATCGGGCGGCATTCGAACAGGCACACGCCGGCGACGGGCAAGCGTACGCAGCGGCGCTGGCCAACGTGCAGGCGAACGCACCGCTGGTCTTTGGCTTGCTCGGCAATGCGTTGTGGCGCTTGAAGACGCTGCGCACCGTAGCAGGGGTGGCCTGGAAGCAGGGGCCACGTCATCTGGTCGGATTTATGGGCAGATCACTTACCCCTGCGTCGTCATGGTTGCGTCAGGACTTTAAATCCGATTTGACGGCGGCATTGCTGGCGCCGTGGGTGCTGCACTGCGGTCTGAGCCCGGATGCACCGCTGTCCTCATTGATGGCGCAGGTCGTGGCGATGACACTGGAGGGAGTCGGTTTGCCTATCGTAAAAGGCGGTAACGCCAATACGGTGCGGGCGTTCGAACGGTTGATCCGTGACGCGGGCGGCGCGATTGAAACACAGGCCGATGTCGTCAAGGTGTGCGTGGAACAGGACCGAGCGGCCGGGGTGGCGTTGGCCGATGGCCGCGTCTACCGTGCGGCCAACGTGGTGTGCAACGTGACCCCGACCCAGTTGTATGGGCGCCTGTTGGACGAGGCTGAGGTGCCTGACGCAGTGAGGGCCGAGGCACGGGCCTGGCGCTATGGCAAAGGCAACATGCAGATTCATCTGGCCTTGGACGAGGCGCCACAGTGGAACGTCGAGGCTTTACGAGACGTCGGCTATGTTCACATCACCAGCGGTGTCGATGCGGTGTCCAGGGCGGTGAACGAGGCCGAACGGGGTCTGCTGCCCGCTGCGCCGACGATTTGCGTGGCGCAGCCGACCGTGTTGGACCCAACTCGGGCGCCACTCGGCAAACATATTTTGTGGGTGCAACTGCCGGAATGCCCGCGTCATCCAGTGGACGACGCATTAGGCGCGCTGACGATTCCCGAGCCGGGAAACTGGACCGTTGCATTGCGCGAGGCGTATGCCGATCGCATCATCGACACGTTGGCGCAGCATATCCCGAATCTGCGTCGCAGCCTGTTGGGGCGTGCCGTGTTGTCGCCGGCAGATCTGGCGGCGATGAATATCAACCTGGTTGGCGGCGATCCCTATGGCGGGGATTGTGGCCTGGATCAATCCTTCTTTTGGCGTCCCTCTCGCGTGAATCGCAATCACTCGACATCAGTGCAGGGGCTATGGCACATTGGTGCGTCCACGCATCCGGGGCCAGGGCTGGGAGGCACATCCGGTTTTCACGTGGCGAGCGCGTTGGGGGCAACGTGACGCCGTTTTTTTTCAGTTCGTGCGTGCGCCGATGATGCGGGCCCATGAGCAGACGAATCGCAGATATTTGGATAGGAGTTCAACATGACCGTTTCAATGACGCAGTTCGCCCAGGACGTCGCGAGCGGGGCGTTGCGTATCGTCGATCTGACGCACACGCTGTCGCCCGAGTTTCCCGCCCTGCAGCTGCCTGCACAGTTTGCCCAGGTCAGCGCATTCAAGATCGAACGCATCTCTCAGTATGACGAGGCCGGCCCGGGTTGGTACTGGAATAACTTCACCTGTGGCGAACATACCGGCACCCATCTGGATGCCCCCGTGCATTGGGTCACGGGAAAGGACTATCCCTCGAATACCGTCGAGACGATGGATCCCCAGCGCTTTGTCGGGCAGGCGTGTGTGATCGACGCCAGTGCTCAGGCGGCGCAAGACGAGGATTTTGTGCTGACGGTGGAGTTTCTGCAGCAGTGGGAAAGTCAGCACGGACGGATAGGCGAAGACGAATGGGTGTTGCTACGCACGGATTGGCATAAACGTATGCCTGATGCGGCCGCCTTTTTGAACGTGCGCGAAGACGGCGCCCACACACCCGGCCCGTCACAGGAAGCTGTCCAATGGCTGATCGATGCGCGCAATGTGCGAGGATTCGGGGTCGAGACGATCAATACTGATGCGGGTCAATCCTATGCGTGGCCGATGCCTTTCCCATGCCATACGCTGATGCACGGTGCGAACAAATTGGGTTTGCAGTGCCTGACCAACCTGAATCAGTTGCCCGCACGCGGAGCATTGATTGTGGCTGCGCCGTTGAAGATTCAGAACGGATCGGGATCGCCGCTGCGGGTGTTCGCAGTAACTCCGGCGTGATCATCGGGACAGGAGCGAGCCGGCCCGTGATCATTCAACAGCATCCATACTGTCCATTGTTCTGATCGAGCGACGTTATGGAGCCGGCTCGTTCAATGGCGTTTTGGCGGCTTGCTCCAGATGCGTCAACAACAAGCGGGCTGCGCCAGATAGCGAGGCTTCGTCGCGCGTGACTAAGGCAAAGCGCCGATAGGCCCAGTCATCGGTCAGATCGATAATGCGCAATCCGTTCGCTCTGGCATAAGGCTCGGCAATCTCTCGTGGGGATACGCTGATGGCGAGGTTGGCGCGCACCACCCGAAAAGCCGAGTCCAGGTTCGAGACTGTGACGCGGTGCCGCAGTATTTTCCCGGCGCGAGAGGCCGCCTGTTGCAGCATGAGCAGGACAGCACTGGCCGGCGGCATGTTGACGTGTTCGTAGTCGAGCGTCTCGGCAAAACTGATAGTGTGATGCGCCGCGATCGGATGGGAGGGATGGGCGACGATGGCCAGACGGTCGCTGCGATAAGGCCGGGTCTGCAGTTCATCAAAATCCGCCGCGTCCCAACAGATACCTAGCGAGGCTACGCCATCGCGTATCCCGCGTATCAAATCTCGGGTCACGCGTTCTTCGAGCTCGATCTTGATGTCGCGGTGTTGCGGGTCCTGCAGAAACACGGCGATGTCCTCGGCGAGTGACTCTGCCAACGCCGAGGCCGACGCCAAAATGCGGACATTACCGCGTATACCGGACGCATACGCCGACATATCCCGATCGATCCGTTCCGCACTGGCCAGCATGTCGCGGGCGTGTTCGAGCAAGGTCTGGCCGGCCACGGTCGGCTCGACGCCATGGCGCCGCCTCGTCAGGAGCCGTACTCCTACCGTTTCTTCGAGCTGGGCCAGCCGTTTACTGATGGCCGAGCCGACAATATTGGATTGCTCGCCCGCGCGGGCAATGTTGCGCGTTTCGCAGACGCGTACGAATAGGCGCAGGGTGGTGATGTCCAGGTCGCGCATGGTGGGATCGTTATAGATATTCTGCTTTGGAACTTTTAGGGTTCCAAATTACCACTTTTTTAATTTTGAGGAATATCTAAACTGAGACCGTTTCGATTACGGTGTTACAGCCTCATGACCCGACATACCCGCAACCCACAGGCAGGGCAGTCGTCTGCGCCATTGCCGCAGTCGGACTCAACCGTTTCCCGCAGTGCCACGGCATCACCCTGGCCCGCCCGCGCAGTCGTGCGTGAGGTGGGATTGCGCGATGGACTGCAAAGCATCTCGCTCGTCCTGCCGACACAGCAAAAGCAACAATGGATATGCGCCGCCTATGACGCGGGACAACGGGAAATCGAGGTCGGCTCCTTTGTTCCTGCGCGCCTGTTGCCGCAATTGGCGGATACCGCCGAGCTGGTACGGTTTGCCAAGACGCTGCCGGGGTTGTTCGTATCCGTGCTGGTGCCCAATCTGATCGGTGCGCAGCGGGCGATGGACGAGCAGGCCGACATGATGTTGATGCCGTTGTCTGCCAGTCACGCGCACAGCGTGGCAAATCTACGCAAAACGCCGAAAGAGGCTATTGCCGAGGTGGCGCGTATGCGTGCAGAGCGAGATGCCAGAGGGTCTCGTACGCGTTTGGAGGTCGGCATCGGTACGGCATTTGGCTGTACGTTGCAGGGCAGGGTGGAGCCTGATGACGTATTAGCGCTGCTGCAGGATGCGCTCGATGCGGGAGCCGACCAGGTCAGTCTGGCCGATACGGTAGGACATGCCGATCCGGCCTCCGTGCTGGCGTTGTTCAGGGCTGCTCGCGATGTAGCGGGGAATCGTCTGTGCTGCGGTCATTTTCACGATACGAGGGGGCTAGCGCTGGCAAATGTGATTGCTGCATTGCAAACCGGCATCGAACGCTACGACGCCAGCCTCGCCGGTATCGGGGGCTGCCCGCATGCGCCGGGCGCCAGCGGCAATGCTGCGACTGAAGACCTCGTCTACATGTTGCAGACCATGCATATCCAGACAGGCATAGATTTGCCGCGTCTGCTTACGCTGCGCGAGCAGGTGGCGGGCTGGTTGGCCGGAGAGCCGCTACACGGTACGTTGTGGCGGGCGGGGATTCCTGAGCATCAGGCGCAGGCGTTTTCTTCATCAATTCAGGCACGAGCATCGTCGGCGTTGATTTGATACGCCGTTGCGATCATGACGAGCCAACAATTTTTTGGAAATAGACATGCAGCAACCCAGTGGCACTTCATCCTTTGACATGGCAGCGTCGTCCGGTACGACGGCATCACGTGACGATGCGACCGGCTCTGACGCAGTGACATCGTCGGCGGACGGTCGCCAGGCGGCGCCACGTGCATTGCCGCTGCAAGGGCTGCGTGTCGTCGAGTTTACGCACATGGTCATGGGCCCAACGTGCGGCATGGTGCTGGCCGACCTGGGTGCAGAAGTCATCAAAGTCGAGCCCGTGGGCGGTGACCGTACGCGCCATTTGCTGGGCGCGGGCGCAGGGTTTTTCCCGCTATTCAATCGCAACAAGAAAAGCATCGAGCTCGATCTGCACGATCCCGAGGGCGCCGAGGCAGCGCGCCGTTTGGCGGCCAGCGCCGATGTCGTGGCCGAGAACTTCAAACCGGGCACGATGGCCAAATATGGCCTGGACTACGCGTCCCTGAATCGCGTGAATCCCCGCATCATTTACGTGAGCCACAAGGGCTTTTTGCCAGGCCCATACGAATTGCGCACTGCCTTGGACGAGGTGGTGCAGATGATGGGCGGACTGGCCTATATGACCGGCAGGCCGGGCGACCCCTTGCGCGCAGGCACCAGTGTCAATGACATCATGGGCGGGATGTTCGGCGCGATCGGTGCGATGGCCGCATTGATCCAGCGCGGTATCACCGGGCGCGGCCAGGAGGTGCAGTCGGCTCTGTTTGAAAACAACGTGTTCCTGGTCGGCCAGCATATGCTGCAGTATGCGATCACGGGCAAGGCGGCATCACCCATGCCGGAGCGTATCTCCGCCTGGGCGCTCTATGACGTCTTTACGGTGAAAGACGATGAGCAGATTTTCCTGGCGGCAGTCAGTGACGCGCAATGGCGCACGTTTTGCGATGCATTTGGTTTTGATGATTTGAAATCCGCTGCGCACCTGGCCACTAATAATGATCGCGTCATTGCGCGACCCACGTTATTGCCTGAACTGCGCGAGCGTCTGAAAAACTATAGCGCCAGTGAGCTCTCTGCGATTTTCGAAGCGCAAGGGCTGCCTTTTGCACCCATTGTGAAACCCGAAGAGCTCTATGACGATCCGCATCTGCGCGCGACGGGCGGTTTAGCGGAAATCCGTCTGCCGGACGGTGATCGTGCTGGTGAAATGACCCGCACGACGCTATTTCCGCTAACGCTGGATGGCCAGCGTCTGGGCGTACGACTGGACCCACCCAGACAGGGAGAACACACGACCGAGTTGTTGACCGATCTCGGGTACGACGAACAGAAAATCGCCGAGCTCAAAGCGCGAAAGGCTGTGGGATAAGCTTTTGCTCAGTGAATGGGCACATAGGGCAGGGCCCTGCCAGCCGTAGGGTGGCAAGATCCTTCGATAGAGAGGACGGCAGGGTTGAAAAACGACGGAGGTGACATGAAAAAATCAAAAGACATACTGAATAAAACCGGCGATAACGGCATCAAACTCGCGAACAATCTCTGTTCTACGCAGCAAACCGGATGGTCGCGCCGCCAGATACTGATGCATATGGGGGCGGGCCTGGCTGCCTTGGCTGCGCCCGGACTGCTGCGTGCCCAAAGCGATCGGCCGATCAAATTCATTTTGCCGGTGGGTGTCGGCTCGGGCGTCGATACCATTACGCGCAGTGCCTCGGAGGCGCTATCGCGCGCGTTCGGACATACCGTAGTGGTGGAGAATCAACCAGGCGCCGGTGGCATCGTAGGCACCTCCGCATTGGTGAGGTCCCCCGCAGACGGTTATACGCTCAGCGTAGTATCGAACAACCATGTGATTTTTCCCAGCGTATACAAGTCCCTGCCATTCGATCCGCTGGCCGACATCACCCCGATCTCAGTGGTGGGCACATCACCCCTGGTGCTGGTCACCAATCCTGCACGGATCAACGCCCAGACCGCGCCCGAGTTGATTGCGCTCTTGAAAGCGCATCCGGATGACTACAACTACGCCTCGTCAGGTAATGGCACCATTCTGCAATTGGCCGTAGAAATGTTCCTGCTGCAAAGCGGCACAAAGGCGCGCCATATCCCGTACAAGGGGGTAGGCCCCATGGTGACTGATCTGTTGAGCGGCCAGGTGGACCTGGGCGTGCTGTCGGTGGCGTCGATTCGTTCGCACTTGGAAAGCGGTGCGTTACGGGCCATTGGCTACTGTGGCACCGAGCGCAGCACTGCACTGCCGAATATTCCCACCCTGCGCGAGCAGGGAATGTCCAATTACAACGTCGAAGGTTGGATCGCCGTCGTCGGGCCGGCAAAGCTGCCCGCGGAAAATGTGCAACGCGTGTACCGGGCCTTTACTGAGGCGTTCAACACCCCAGAGGTCAAGGCGGCCATGACGACTCAGGGTAACGTTATTAAACTTATGCCGCCTGATCGCACGAAGGATTTCTTCAAAAGTGAAATGCGGAAATATGCGGAGATTGTAGAGGGCGCGCATATCGAGAAAATGTAGAAAATACTGATGTAGAGCGCACACTGGAACGGCGGCGGGCGTCATCCCCTGATCAAGGGGATAAGGGCTGCCGCTCAACGTCAAAAAATCAAGCTTGCTGAGCAAGCGATGCTTCGACTTCGACCGCTATTTCCAACAGTTTTTCATCGGCGTCAGGAGCAGCCATTAATTGATAACCGATGGGCAGGCCGTCAACAGGCAATGGCAGGGATACGGCGCATAGCCCCAAATAGTTGGCGGGCTGGGTGTTTTGCGTCATGCCCAGGGCCAGTGTCATGCCTTTTTCAGGGTCTTCCAGATCAGACACCAATGGCGCGAAGTCTGCAGTCGTCGGGCTTACCCAGGCATCAAATCCGATGAATCTGTCGGCAACGGCTTTCCTGCTCTCGGTCCTTTTGTCCTCAAGTGCAAGGAATTCATAGGCTTTTACCTCAAGCCCCGACTCTATCCGCTTCGCAATAACGGGATCCATCAGATGCTTTTGCGAGAGAAAATTGTCTTTGCCCAGGATCGACAGCAAGGCGGATGGCATCGAGACGGGGAAATAGCCGGCGCGCTCGGGGGCCTCAGGTACGGCTAGATTTTCAAACAGGCATCCTCTTTCCTGCAGATGCTGATTCGTCTTTTGAAAGGCATTGCGGATCTGCGGATTGACGTTGTCGCCGAAATGGTTTTCAGGAACGCCAAGGCATAGCCGATTCAGGCGGACACCCGATCGGCGAGGCTGATACCCGCAGCCGAACAGAATCGACGATATGGTGTTAAACGCCAGCAACGCGTCTTTGGCTGATCGCGTCAATAGACCGATGGAATCAACCCTCGGATCCAACGGAAATGCACCATCGACAGGCCAGAGACCCGCGGTCGTCTTTAAGCCGAATACGCCATTAAAAGCGGCAGGAACGCGAACCGAACCGCCGGAATCCGTGCCTATGGCAAATGCGCATAGTCCTGCGGCGATGGCTACACCAGAGCCTGAGCTGGAGCCTCCTGGTGCGCGATGGTTCTCCATGTCCGATGCGTTCCAGGGAGTGCCCCGGGGAGAGGAATGGCCGGTGATGCCCAGGCAGAATTCCACTGCCTTGGTCTGTCCCAGAAACACGCAGCCGGCCTTTCTGAGCGCTTTAATGAATGTGCCTTCTTCGGATCCCATGACATCGGGTAGATCGATGTTGGAGCCTACTTTCGGACCAGGCATCTGCGAGATAACGAAGACATCCTTGATCGCAACAGGCACCCCCATCAAGGGGCCCAGGTCCGTTCCCGATTGGATCAACAAATCCATGGCCCGCGCAGTGGCCAATGCTCTATCAGCAGCGACGGTCTCGTATGATCCGAGCTTGGCATCTATTGTCCGGATACGTTCGAGATAGATCTTCGTGACGGCTTCCGAGCTTACCTTTCCTGCGCGGAAGTCCCTTGCAAAGCCCTCCAGGCCGCCCTTGTTAAATGGGTCAAGCGGCAGATCATCCATTGTTTTCGCCTCCGAAAAATCGAATCGTTTGAGTATTGCTCTATAGACCTAAATAAGCTTTCCGAATCATGGGATGGCCCTCCAGCGTAGAAGAGGCACCCTCCAACACCAGTTTGCCGTTTTCCAGAACATAAGTACGGTGGCTGAACTGAAGCACTTGCTTGATGTTTTGCTCGACGAGCAAAACAGGAAAACCGAGATCGGCAATCTGACGGATCGCCTGCATCACCTGTTTGACGTACAAGGGCGATAGACCCAGACTCGGCTCGTCCATGATCAGCAGATCGGGCTCGAGCATCAGCGCTCGGCCGATCGCAACCATCTGTTGTTGCCCTCCGGACAGGGCGCCTGCTGCCATATCGGCAAATTTCTTGATGTCGGGAAACAGGGCGAAAACCTTATCCAGGTTCCTGTTTCTGTTTTTTCGCAGACGAGGAAGATATCCTCCTAGAAGGATATTGTCCTTGACGGTCAGATTGGGAAAGAGCTGCCGGCCCATCGGTACGTGGGCCAAGCCCCGTTCCGCCATTTGGTGAGGTTCCAGTCCGGCGATTTCCTCACCCTTGAATAGAATCTTGCCGTGCCATGGCTTGATCATGCCGGACACCGAACGCAGGATGGTCGATTTGCCGCTGCCATTGCCACCGACCAGGCCGACCAATTCGTTCTTTTTGACTTCAAGAGAGACGTCAAAGACGACCTGCAGCGTTCCGTATCCGAGGCTGACTCCCTCGACTTTCAATACGGCTTCATCTGTGTTGCTCATGTTTATCAGTCCGTTCCCAGATAAGCTTCAATGACTCTTGCGTCGTTAATGACATCCGTAGCGGAACCTTCTGCGATCTTGTTCCCACTGGCCAGGACAATCACATGGTCGGCGAGTTGGATGATCGCCTCCATGATGTGTTCGACCATGACAATCGACATGCCTGTAGTGGTGAGCGTTTGCAGGAACTCGATCATCTCTTTTAGCGCCGGCGGATTCAGGCCCGCCATGATTTCATCCAGAAACAGGACCTGGGGCTCCAGCGCCAGGGCTCGAGCGAGCTCCAGCCGTCGCAATCTCGCCAGATTCAGATCGGACGACAATTGGTTCGCTCTATCGAGCAGGCCCACTTTCTCCAAGGCGGACAGCGCAACCTTTTCGGCATTCTCGCGTTTTGGATGTTTCAGGAATGCCGCAACCAGTACATTTTCGAGCACGGTCAGGTCGTCGTATGGCCGCTCCGTCTGAAAAGTGCGTCCCATGCCATTTCTTGTTCTGAGATAGGGTGGCAGCCTTGTGACGTCTTGCCCCAGAAACGAGACAGTGCCAGAGCGCACGGGAGCAAAGCCGGTCATGGCGTTGAACAGGGTTGATTTCCCCGCTCCGTTCGGCCCGATCAGTCCAAGGATTTTGCCCTTTTCCAGCGAGAGCGAGACGTCATTGACAGCGATCAGGCCGCCAAATTGCACTGTTACGCTGTCAGCCTTGAGCACGGTTTGCATATTGTCTCCTGATCAGCTTGTGGGCGTACTCGCCTACCACGCCGCGTGGCAGAACCAGTATGACGACTAATATCAGCACGCCATAAACCAACATATTGGCTTGTGCAAAGGCCGTTCTGAATATTTCCCCGGATATCACCAGCAGGGCGGCGCCGACGGCCGGCCCCCAGATGGTGCCGCGCCCGCCGATGATCACGGTCAGCGCTATCTGTATGGAAAACAGCAGGTTGAAAATGATGTGGGGCTCTATGAATGACAAGAAGATGCCATAGATCCCGCCACCTAGAGCCGTCATCGTGCCGGACAGGACAAATGCTTTCAGCTTGACGGCGTTGGGATTGATCCCCGCTGCCATCGCGGCTTCTTCGTTGTCCCGGACTGCCTTCAATTGATAACCGAAGCGCCTGCTGGAAATGAATATCGTCACGGCTATCGTGATCGCCGCGTAGAGCAGGGCGAGATAGTATTGGGTTTTCTGATCGAAGAGGTCCACGCCAAATGGCTGCGGCAGAGTATCGATGAACACGCCCGATGCACCGCCGGTCAGCCAGCTCTCATTGATCGCGACGAGTCTGAGAATCTCGGCAATAGCGATGGTGGATAAGCTGAAATAGGGGCCTCGCAGGCCGAATGTCAGCTTCCCCCAGATCAGGGCCATCACGGCTGCCACGGCCATCGCTATCAGTATCGACCACCATGGTGCCAAGCCGAATTGCGCTGACCCAATGGCGA
This sequence comes from Bordetella muralis, assembly GCF_965139205.1. Taxonomy (GTDB): domain Bacteria; phylum Pseudomonadota; class Gammaproteobacteria; order Burkholderiales; family Burkholderiaceae_B; genus Bordetella_A; species Bordetella_A muralis. Next base: position 29,884 of record NZ_CBCSIU010000005.1, on the reverse strand, counting down.
CGAAGTAGGCTCCCATGCCGACAAAGCTGGCGTGTCCCAGGCTGAGTTGCCCGGCCCAGCCCCCGAGCAGATTCCATGAGGTGGCCCAACCGGTAAAGAGCAGCACCGAGATACCAACGGTGATATAGGCCGACGACGTGATGGGATAAAGGGCGGCGATGATAATGAGACCGGTAAGAAATAAGAAGTTCTTGTTCATAGTCTTTTCACCGATTTACCAAAGAGGCCTTCGGGTTTGACCAATAGCACGACGACGAACGCCAACAGTCCATACGCATCGCGATAAGCTGAGTCGAGATAGGACGCGCCCATTACTTCCACGATCCCCAGTAGTACGCCGCCGATAATCGCGGCACCAATATTTCCCAGTCCACCCAGCACCGTCACGACAAACGCCTTTAGTGTGAACAGCGCTCCGGTAGTCACCGGAGACGCGAAAAGCAGCGGAATCAACGAGACCCCGGCTGTTACGGCTAACGCCATCCCCAAGCCAAAAACGATGGCCTGAATTCTCTTTGTGTTGATCCCGATCAGTTCTGCGCCTAGCCTGTTCTCTGCCGTTGCTTTGATGGCTCTGCCTACCTCTGTTTTATTTAGCAGGAGATAGAGCGCAACAATGACGGCCAGGGTCGCCAGGCCCGCAAAAAGGAGTACTACCGAAATATTGATGGGGCCTAACGTCAGCGTGCTGGATGAATACGGCACGTTGACCGATTTGGGCTCGCCGCCGAAAGCCAGCAACAAGAGGTTGGCGATGACAAGCGAGAGGCCAAGCGTTGCCAACATCATGGTCTCCGGTTTGGCATCAATGACGCGCGTCAATATGGCTTTCTGGATCAACGCACCAACGAGAAACCCCAATGGAATGGCGGGAATCAGGGTCAAGTAGGGGTCCCATCCGAACGCGTAATTAAGTGTCACGGCGAAGTACATGCCTAGAACCACAAAATCGCCATGCGCAAAATTGATCGTTCTCATCACACCAAAAACCAGCGTAAGTCCGACGCCGATCAAGGCGTAGACAGCGCCGATCAAAATCCCGTTTGAGAGATTCTGAAAAAAGGAAACGTAGTCGATCATGGAGCACCTTTGGCCGATCTACATTGGCCATCAGATTTAGACAGCGATAGCTGCCAGGCAGGCATCGCCGCATATTGGCGTATAGCCAATACGCGGCATTTCTTCTTTATTGTTGTTGATCAGTTGGCGAGTTGTGCTTTCTGCGAAGCAAGATTCTCGGGGAACACGGTCACATGCTTGCCATTCTGAATTTGAATGATCACGCTCTTGATGGGATTTTGTCCCTTGAAGCCGTCGTAGTTTTCGAACTTGACATCAGTGACGGGAGTCTTCAGATCCGTTTTTGTCAGCGCGTCCCGTACTGCATCCCGATCCAGGGATTTCGCTCTACGCAGCGCGTCTGCGGCAACCGTCAAAGCGAGATAGCCCTCCGCTTCATAAAAAGAGGGGTCTTCTTTGGCTTTCTGTTTGAGGCGTTCGTATAGCTCTGGCGTGCCCTCGTATTTGACGTCGGGGCTCCAGCTGACGGCGGAGACAATATTCTCTGACGGATTTCCAACTTGTTGGATGAAGCTCACCATGGACGACGCCGTATCGATCGCTACCACCTTGGTATTAAGCCCGACTTCTTTGATCTGACGGGCAATCGCGATGCCATCGTCGGCATACGAGCTGGTGAGCAGGATATCCGGTTTGGCGGTCCGGAACTTGTTCAGAATCGGCCTGAAATCGGTGGTCCCTTGGTCATAGGCTTGTTTCCCGACGATTTCGTAGCCTCGCTTTTCTGCCTGACGGATGCCTTCTTCACTCATGGACGTAGGCCACGCGCCATTGCCATACATCACCGCGATCTTCTTGATCTCGGGATTATTCTTACGAAGGTTGTCGAAATAGTCGAAATAGGCCTTTGCGACAATCGTAGAGTTATGCTTTGCGCGGAATACCCAATCCGATCCGGGCTTTGTGATCGAATCGTCAGCGCTGCCGAGCACAATCAACGGAATTTTCTGGCGAGTGGCGACCTTGGATATCGGTCCGGTAATGCCGGATGCATAAGAACCGATGATCAATGGAACCTGTTGCTTATTCAGCGATTCGACCGCTGCCAGTGCGCTTTGCGCTTCCGAGCGATCATCCTGAATAATCAGCGCTACTTTTTCGCCGTTGATTCCGCCGTTCGCATTGATTTCTTCCAGGGCGACCTGCATGCCAGTGTTGTACCGCTGGCCGAATGCCGCGAAGTTGCCGGATAGGCTATTGATGACTCCGATCTTTACGTCTGCCATGGCTGACGTGGACAATATAGATGCGCACAGAGCTGCCAAGACGCCGACTTTCAGGGATTTTGTTTTCACTTTCACGCTTGTCTCCAGTACTTATCAAAAAAATGAGTTCATGAAGCATGCATTGATGAAATGACCGTTTCCTACCTCGTGTCAGCCGCCACCGTGGAATAGGGGCCACGAATGCTTTTTATAGGGTGTCTATTTCCATTCGATGTGGCATGCTCGCAATCTTATTCGAATACACGGGTCAAAGCGATCTGCTGATCAACGGATCACGTTTTCCCTAGGTCTAGGCGTTGTTGACCGCGCAGGGGATCGCAAAGATGTGAAGGGCCGTGACGCACAAGATGGTGCATCACGGAGGCTCCGCGCTAATCCCTTCAGACGATTTCGTCGAGAACCGGTAACAGGTAACTCAAGAATCGCTCCGGATCCTCGCTCATGGGGAAATGGCCCATGCCTGTCATGATTTGCCACTTTGAACCTGGTATGGATTTCCCCAACAACGCAGTGTCTTCGGGTGTGCATGAGTAATCGTACTCACCCGTCAGCAGCCATAAAGGACAGTCCTGCGTATTGATCAGGGTCAGGTCCTTTCGAATGTCGCCATCGGCCGTGTAGAAATGCAGATCGCCCTTGAAAACACCGGGTCCGCTTTGCATGTAGTGCCAAAGCGTTTCCCATCGATGTTCTGTGGGACTGGATGGGCCGACGAGCCCGGAAACGATGCCGGCACACATCTCGCCGCCGTGGACATCGGGGCGATGCAGCCAGTCCAGATCGTAGTAGGGATCGACGTGAGCCCCGGATTGCAGGCCGATCAGGCCCCGGAAGTTTTTCGCATGGTGCAAGGCCAGGTGCAGCACAATCCGGCCGCCGATCGAGCATCCCATGACCACCGGCCGATCCAGCGAGAGTGCATTCGCGACGGCTAGAATGATGCCTGCATACTCTTTCGACCCGAGTTGGTAGCGTTCTTCGTGCCAACCGGCGGGAGGGGAGGATTTGCCATGCCATGGCAGGTCGAAACAGATCACTCTGAATCGCTGCGTGACCTGCGCCTCGTTCATGAGCGCCCGATATTGGCGGGTATCGGAACCTGCGGTATGAAGGCAGAGCAGGGGAATGCCTGCTCCCGCCTCTTCGAAATAAATCCGATGCGGCTTGCCGTTGAGCGTGATTCGGAGATATCGGCCGATGATGGGTTCGATTTCAACGCCAGAGGTGCTCATTTCGTTGCTCCCGGGATCCGGACGGTTGACAGCAGTTCCTTGAAATAAAGCAGGTTCGACATGAATGGGTAGATGTTTCCTTGAATCGACATTCTGCGCGCCTTGGACAGCGCCATGACGTCGTGATATCCGGGCGGGGGATGAGGTGACCAGAATGCCTGCCACGTGTCCTCGTCCGCTCGAATGCAAAAGTCCCACTCGCCCATGATGAAAGGTCCCGTCTGGACCGCGGCTACCTTGCCTTCCACAATCTGAATGCGATAACTGGCGTCACCCGACATTAGCAAGAAACGGGTGTTCAGCCGTTTTGCATGCTGTACAAAATAGAGTTTCTTGTTGAATCGTTCTGGTAACTGAGCCAGCGACTCCTGGATATCGATCACTGTTGTTCTCCTCATGGATTCTGTTCGAGAATCTCTGTGTAGCGCTATCTGTGGCGTACTAGGCCGGATCCTGGTGCAGGCAGTAAATCTCGCTGCCGTCGCCGCCTATGGCAGGATATTGCTTGGCGACGAGCGGATCGTGGCCGGGTCTATCAGTTCTTGAGCAAAGGGCATTTGCTTTCAGAGGGCGGCATGAATGCCTGCTCGCCGCCGACCGTTTTTACGATGTTGTAGTAGTCCCAGGGCTCTTTAGAGTCCGCTGGCGATTTGATTGAAACGAGATACAGGTCATGCAGCAGCTTGCCATCTTTCCTGAGCCGGGCGTTTCTGGCAAAGGCATCGTGGATTGGCATATCCTGCAGGGTTTTCATGACGTCTGTCACGTTGTCGCTGCCTGATTTTTCGACAGCTCTTAAATAATTGAGAACGGCCGAGTACTGGCCCGCTTGCAATGCCGTCGGCATTTTGCCGAATTCTTTATAGAACTTCCGGGAAAATGTTCTTGATTCATCGTCGAGATTCCAATAGAAGGTCTCGGCGAAGTTCATGTTCTTGGCGGCATCCAAGCCCACACCGTGAACGTCGGTGATGCTCATCAGCATGGCGACGATTTTCTGCGATTCTGTCAGCCCGAATTCGTTGGCCTGTTTGATTTCGTTCTGCAGATCCGCGCCTGCGCTCGCCAGAGCGACACCTTGGGCGCCGCTGGATTGAGCGGAAAGCAGGTAAGACGCAAAATCAGACCCCGGAAAAGGGTATCTGGACGAGCCCAGGACCTTGCCTCCGGCCTCTTTGATAAACCGGGAACCATCATTTTCCAATGAGTGGCCGAACGCATAATCGGCGGTAATGAAATACCAGCTCTTCGTACCCGACTCGACCAGCGGCATCGTGCCCACCTTTGCGAGGGCATAGGTGTCGTATACCCACTGTACATTGGTGGGCTTGCATTCTTCGCTGGTGATTCGGGTTGCACCGGCTCCGGTCACCATCGTCATGCGTTGTTTGTTCTCCGCGATATTCATTACGGCTAGCGCCACGGCGCTGTTGCCCAATTCGGTGATGACATCCACCTTGTCTTGATCCAGCCATTCCCGGGCCTTGGCCGAGCCGATATCGACCTTGTTCATATGGTCGGCGACGACCAGTTCGATCGGTTTCCCGAGCACTTTCCCGCCGAACTCGGCGATGGCCAGCTTCGTGGCCAGCACTGAGCCGGGTCCCACGTTGCCCGAGTAGGCGCCCGACAGATCCGTGAGGACGGCGATTTTCACGACATCATCGGAAATCGCTGCAGACGCTGCGGCGGACGTAGCCCCTAATACGACGAGCAGGCTGGCTAAAGGCAATCGTTTGTTGGCAGGCATGTGCTGTCTCCTCCGTGTCGGCGCGGGGTCCAGGTTTGGCTCGCGCTACAAAAGTTTTGTGCTTATTGTTTTGATGTTTGGTAGTGCTTAACTCAACCGCGGCTTGGCGCAGTTGTTTACTTCGGCCCAGAAATCAGTGAGGCATGAGGTGTCTTGGCCCGCCTTTCCTGCGGCTAGCGCCATGCGGAAGATATTCTTGGTGGTGTCGCATACCGGTAGTGCTATCTGGCTCGATGCCCCGGCGTTGGAGGCCAAGGAAATGTCTTTGTAGCCTAGCGCGAGATCAAAGCCGGGCGAGAGATCGCCTTTCAAGACTTTTTCAGGCCATTTTTGTTTTAACTGTCCGTTGCTGGCGGTAGTGCTGGTCAGCACATTGAACGTATTGTTCAGATCCAGTCCCAACGACTGGGCCAGGACCAGGGCCTCGGAGTTGATCTGGCAATAGCACAGGACCATCATGTTATTGATGAGCTTGGTGCGAGTGCCCGTTCCCGCGCCGCCGCAGTGATAGACGGTGGTGCCCATCTTGTACAGCACGGGTTCGACCTGCGGGAGATGCTCACCGTCAATGCCGAGCATGAAGAGGGACTCTCCCGTGTCGGCATGCATGGCCAGCCTGCCGACTGGTGCATCGCCGAATGCGATTCCCTTTGCGGTGAACGCCTGCGAAAGCATGTCGACTGTATCCACATCGACGGTGCTCATATCGATATATATCGCGCCATGGGGGATGTGATTGATGATCCCTTCTGCGCCCAGCGCGACTTCTTTTACTTGCTTCGGCCCTGGCAGCATCGTAAACACGATGTCAGATTGTGTGCACAGGTCAGCCACAGTGCGGGCACGTTGGGCGCCTTGCGCCTCCAGCTTCTTGGCGGCGTCCTCATTCAGGTCAAAAACGCAGACTTTTTCGCCTTTGTTGACCAATGAACGTGCCAACGAAAATCCCATTCTGCCCAAGCCGACAAACCCTATATTCATGATGCCTCCTGTTTAACGCGCAAAGTGTATCGACGTTCGATCGCACCTTGCGGGGACTTTTTGTCCCCTTGATAGTCCTTTAAGGAATATCAATCGTCTGGCGTAATGGGTCCTCCGGAGAGCAGGTTGCTGATAGTCCAAAAAGGCATATTTGGCAGACGAAAAGTGAGCCCAGGCCGCAGCGCTTGATTGATAGACTGCGGCGAAATTGCACTGAAACAATGGTGCGTCTCGTCAATAAATCAACAATGAATCAGGAGACTTTTGTGGCCATCAATCGCCGTGCCATACTCAGCCTTGCTGCTGCTTGCGCAGGTGCCGCTGCGCTCAGTATGTCGTCTATCGCTCATGCTGCCGCGTACCCGGAAAAGCCCGTTACGCTCTACATTGGTTTTTCTGCCGGCGGGCCCACCGATATGGTCGGTCGTTTGTTGGCGGACAAGCTCAGCCAAAAGCTCGGGCAGACATTTGTCGTTGAAAACAAGGTCGGAGCCAGTGGCGTCGTCGCTGCCAATCTTTTGAAGAAAGCCAAGCCGGATGGTTATACGCTGATGCTCGGCAGTAGCAGCACGCTGTCCATCGTCCCGTACGTCCAGAAGGGTATCCAGTATGACGCGCTGAAAGATTTCACGTCCATCGCGCTGGTGGCCAGTTATCCGTATTACCTGGTAGTACCGGCAAATTCGAAGTTCAAGACCTTTGACGATCTGATCGCTTATGGCCGTGACAAGAACAATCGGCTGACCTACGCCTCCGCCGGCACAGGGGCCGTCAATCATCTGGCCGGCGAGTGGCTGAAGGATGAGACGAAGATCAACGCCTTGCACGCTCCTTACAAGGGCGATTCGGCGGCGATCCCCGACCTGATTGCCGGACGGATAGACTATGCATTGCTGGCGGGGATTGTCGCGCTGCCTCAGGCTGAAGCAGGAAAGCTCCGGATTCTGGCGTCGGCGAGTTCGTCCCCCGACAAAGGTGCTCCGAATATCGAAATCATCGGACAGAAAAAAGTCCCGGGATTTGAGGCTGAGCCATGGAACGGCCTGATGGGCCCGGCCGGTTTGCCACAGGAAGTCGTGACTACGTTGAATACGGCGGTCAACGAGGTGCTGTCTGATCCAGAGGTAAAAGCGCAGCTTCTGAAACTGGACCAATATCCTTTTTCGAGCACGCCGGATGAGCTCAGAGAGCGCATCAAGGATCAGTCCGCCCGTTGGGAAGGAATCATCAAGAAAGCGAACATCGTGATTGAGTAATCTGGGAGCCTACAGCATGCGGTATTCACAATATATTGGCGGCAAGTTTCGTGACGGCACTGATAATGCCGAATTGACCGTTGTATCACCGGGAACCGGGCAGGAACTGGGGCGATATCGTGGCGCGTCTCAAGGCGACGTAGAGCAAGCCATCGCCTGCGCGCAGGATGCGTTTGATGCATGGCGCAAAACCGGGGTAACGCGGCGCTCGGAATTGCTGCGCAATGTGGCAAACGAAATGCGTCGTGATCGAGACAATCTGGCTCGCCAGATCTCGGCGGAGCTGGGAAAACCCTTGTCCGAGGCACAGAAGGAAGTGGACACCGCCGCCGAAATGTTTGAGTGGTCGGCGGAAGAGGCGCGCCGCTTGTACGGCAGGCTGATTCCCGCCCGGGCGCCCGGCATACAACAGTTGGTGCAATTAGAGCCATATGGTGTCGTGGGTGCATTCTCGGGATGGAACGCGCCAGCCATCACGCCCGCTCGCAAGATCAGCGCCGCGCTGGCCGCAGGTTGCACCATTGTGTTGAAACCGTCTGAGGAGACAATCGGAGTCGCGTTGTTGATCGCGCAGGCCATCGAGCGGGCAGGATTGCCTGCTGGTACGGTGAACATGGTGTTCGGCGATCCTGCGTTTATTGCCGATCAGCTTTGCACATCGCCATTGGTCTCCATGATTACGTTCACGGGCGGCACCGACGTGGGCAAGCAGCTCGGTGCCAAAGCCGCGTTGCACATGAAAAAAGCTACCCTGGAGCTTGGCGGGCACGCGCCAGTTGTGATCTGGAAGGATGTCGATATCGAGAAGGTTGCCCGGGCCTGCGTAGCAACGAAATTCCGGAATGCGGGCCAAGTATGCACGTCGCCTACGAGATTTCTCATCCAAAGGGAAATCTACGACGAATTCTGCGAACAGTTTGTCAGGCACGCGAACGGCCTGCGGGTAAAGGATCCATTTGATCCCGACTCAACGATGGGCCCGTTGAAAAACAAACGGCGTCGGGATGCGATTGATCGATTGGTCAATAACGCGGTGGAGTCGGGTGCCAAACTGCTGACGGGCGGTAAGGCGATCGAAGGACCCGGCTATTTCTACCAACCGACGGTACTGGCTATTCATGACAGAAAGGCGGACGTCTGCAGAATCGAGCCTTTCGGCCCCGTAGCACTGCTGATCCCGGTAGAAACCGCAGATGAGGCGATTGCCGAAGCGAATGCGTTGCCATTTGGTCTGGCTGCGTACGCATTTACTGAGAACATGAAGCTGGCTCATCGATTCGCCAACGAAATCCAAAGCGGGGTCGTTTGCATCAACGAGCTGCAGGCATCGCTGCCCGAAACGCCATTTGGCGGCTACAAGGACAGTGGCCTGGGCTCCGAAGGCGGAATCGAAGGCCTGCGGGAATTCCTGCGCGTAAAGTGCGTGCGCCAAGGAGGACTGGCATGAAGACTACCCTGGGGTTTATCGGCTTGGGCGCGATGGGCGGCGGCATGTGTATGAACCTCGCGCAGAAGTCAGGATGCGAGGTGTTGGCCACTGACCTGGACATGCAAAACGTTTATGCCTTGTCCTCCTTTGGCGTCATCGCAAGCAACATAGCCGAAATAGCCAGCCGGGCGGATACGGTCTTTCTATCGTTGCCTTCGATTAATGAAGTGGAGCAGGTCTGCCTTGGAGAGCAGGGGCTGTTGGCGAACTCCGGATCCTTGAAGACGATTGTCGACATGAGCACAAGTGAGGTCGAGCGTGTTCGCGCGCTGGCTTCTACACTGCAGGAGCGTGGGGTCAGCCTGATTGATGCGCCGGTCGCAAGAAGCCGTGCTGCCGCAAAAAGCGGAACGCTATTGATCACCGTCGGCGCACAGCAGGATCAATTCGACCGGTTGAAGCCCTATCTCGACTGTATGGGCAGCGACGTTTTGCTGTGCGGCCCGACAGGTGCAGGACAGGTGGTCAAGGCCATGAACAATATGGTCCTGATCAACACCGTGCATGCATTAGCCGCCGCGTTTGCGATATCGGAACGCTCAGGGGTTTCAAAGGACCTGTTGGCCCAGGCCCTGGGGCTGGGTTCGGCAGCGTCGTTTGCTTTGAAGCTCACCGGCGAAGACTATCTGGCCAAAGACACGTTCCCGGAGAAAATGTTCTCGGCATCCTATGCGCTCAAAGACCTGAAACTGGCGCTGGGGCTATCTGCTTCTGTGGACGTCGATAATGAACTCACGGCAGTGACGGCCAGGAAGTTGCAGCAGGCGATCGATGCCGGCTATGCAGACAACTACTATCCCGTCATGTACAAGACAATGTCGTTGAACGCTGAAAACAGCCTTTAACAATCCGGCAACAAAGACTGGGTCGTCGCTGCCTGTGCGAGGATCCAGTCTCTGAACAGGGCCGTTTTCCGGGATTCTCGTCGAACTGTGGGCCGCAGCAGATAAAAGGAAAGGCCGGTTCTGACGGGTTGATTGAATGGCGCGAGCAGTTTTCCTTCGTGAAGGTCTTCGAGTATCAAGGCCTTTTGGCCTATGGCAATTCCTAGACCGTCCATGGCCGCTTGCCAGGTCAGCACCGAGCTGCTGAAGTTCATTTGCGGCGTATCGGAAATTTCCGACGAGTATGCGCATGCCTGCGCCCACATGGCCCATTCACCTTTTGGACGATAGTGTGAAACCAGCAGTCGTGTGCGCAACAGGGCTTGGGGGTAGAGTGCTTCCGGGGCATGCTTTTGCAAAAAATCGCGGCTGCATACCGGTTCGATGATGTCGTCGAACAAGCGGTCGGCTATGGTGTCTGTCTGGTCTCCCGTTCCCAACTGGATGCTGAAATCGATGTGATCCTTTTCAAAATCGGTATTGTGTACCGAGTTGGTGATCAGTACCGACAGGTCCGGGTGCTGTTTGTGAAAATCCTCGAGCCTGGGGATCAGCCATTTGGCGGCAAAGGTCGTGTAGGTACGCACCCGGATTTTGTTGTCATCGCCGTGTTCCAACAGGCTGTCGGTTGCACCAGATATCTGCTCAAAGGCCGGAATAATGCGATCGGCGTATTCCTGCCCCATATGAGTCAGGCTGATTCCTCGTTGTTCACGGCGGAACAGTTTTACGCCCAGATACTTTTCCAGTACATCCAGTTGCTTGCTGATGGCCGATTGACCAACATGAAGCTCTTTCGCCGCTTTGGTCAAGCTCTTGGCGCGCGCTACGACGTAGAACGCACGGAGAGGATTCATGGGAGGAAATTTTTTTGACATAAAAGGCGTACTGGCTGTTAGGCTCAAATTGTAGTTATTGCACTGCAAGCGCTTGTCGGCAGTAACCCGGGCTATGCGCCATAGCTCGCTATGGACGGACTTGACGTTCGGGCATTCACATCGTTGCTAATGATAGGCGATAGCATAAAATCCAGGTTTACCCCTTTTTTCGTACAGGATCTGCGCCATGAACGCTCGCATTCCCGACGACGCTTTGCCGCCTACCTTAGACCCCGACGCCCTGCAGGCGTTTGTGGACCGCCAATGGGACGACGAAATCATCCCGGCCCTGACCGACTACATCGCCGTGCCCGCCAAGAGCCCGGCATTTGACGCGGATTGGGAAAAAAATGCTTACATTGAGCGCGTCGTGCGCGATGCGGCGCAGTGGGTCGAGTCGCGCAAGGTCGCTGGCCTGAAGCTGGAGGTCGTGCGTTTGCCTGGGCGTACGCCTGTGATCTTTTTCGATGCACCAGCAACGCGCGCCGACAACGGGGACACCGTGCTGTTGTATGGTCACCTGGATAAGCAGCCTGAGTTTTCGGGCTGGCGTTCGGATTTGGGCCCCTGGACGCCTAAATACGAGGACGGCAAACTGTATGGCCGCGGAGGCGCCGATGACGGCTATGCCATCTATGCGTCGATCACGGCCATCATGGCGCTCGATGCGCAGGGCATTCCACGCCCTCGCTGTGTGGGTATCGTGGAGACCTGTGAGGAGTCGGGCAGCTACGATTTGCTGCCCTACGTCGACGCGCTGCGGGACCGCCTGGGAAATGTGGCATTGGTGGTCTGTCTGGATTCCGGGGCCGGCAACTACGATCAATTGTGGATGACCACGTCGCTGCGCGGGATGGTCGCCGGCACGCTCGAGGTCCAGGTGCTGGACGAAGGCGTGCACTCCGGCGATTCGAGCGGTGTCGTACCCTCGAGTTTCCGCATTCTGCGTCATTTGCTGGATCGCCTGGAGGATAGCGGCACAGGGCGCCTGTTACCGCAGAGCCTGCATTGCGAGATTCCGACGGCTCGCCGCGAGCAGGTCAAGGAAACTGCCCGTATCCTGGGTGATGAAGTCTGGCGCCGTTTTCCCTGGAGCTGTGGCGCTGACGGCAGTTTCGTCCTGCCGATGACGACCGAGCCCGAAGAAGCCTTGCTGAATCGCACCTGGCGTCCGACGCTGTCGGTGACCGGTGCCGAGGGCTTGCCGCCGCTGATGAGCGCCGGGAATGTGCTGCGTCCGCGGACGTCGTTCAAACTATCCTTGCGTTTGCCGCCGCTGGTGGATGCCGCTGCGGCGTCGGATGAAATCAAACAGTTGCTCGAGGCCGACTCGCCCTATAACGCGAAAGTCATTTTCGACGCCCAGCATGGCGCTACGGGCTGGAATGCGCCTGAGTCCGAGGCTTGGCTTACCCAGGCGCTGGACGCGGCATCGCGCCAGTATTACGACGCACCTTGCGGCTATATCGGGCAGGGTGGCACGATTCCTCTGATGAGTCTGCTGCAAGAGGGTTTTCCCAAAGCTCAGTTCATGGTCTGCGGCGTGTTGGGGCCACGCTCCAACGCGCACGGTCCCAACGAGTTCCTGCATGTGCCATACGGTAAACGCCTGACGGCGTCAGTGGCGCAAATCATGGCGGCGTTGCCGGTTTGATGTCTGGCGATTGAGTACATTCCTATGATTCATATCGACGGCGCTTATCAGCGCATCATCGACGAAACTCGTCTCTGGGTGGAACGGGCCGTGATCGGCCTGAACCTGTGTCCCTTTGCCAAAGCTGTGCAGGTGAAAAACCAAGTTCGCTATGCGGTCAGTGACGCTACGGATGCGGAGGGCGTGCTGACGGACTTGGAAAGCGAACTATTGTTGTTGTCCGAGACGGATCCAGATCAAACCGACACGACGTTGTTGATTGTGCCGGATGCGTTGAACGATTTTTATGAGTTCAACGATTTTGAGGATTATTCCGATCGGCTGCTCAAGCGTATGCGGTTGGTGGGGGAACTGCAGGTGGCGACGTTTCATCCGGATTTTCAGTTCGCGGAGACTGAGCCGGATGATGTTGAGAACTGTACCAATCGGTCGCCTTATCCTGTTTTGCATATCTTGCGAGAGGATAGTATCGATCGTGCCGTGGAGGCGTTTGAGGATGCGGCGGAGATTTATGAGAAGAATATTGCTACGTTGAGGGGGCTGGGGTGGGAGGGGTGGCGGAAGTTGATGGCTGCGGAGTAGATGACGGAGTAGAGGTTCTGTTGGTCGTCGAGCCGAGGCAATCGGCCCGGCCGGGCTTCACAAAGTCGGTCCGGCGCGCGGGCGCCGGACACCGNNTCGCTCACCTCGTCCGCGCCTTCGCGCTCCCATGCGGCCGCTTGGCAAATCGGCTAGCCAGCATCGCGCAAACCATCAGTTGAATCTGATGAAACAACATCAATGGCAGCACAATGGCTCCCACTGCCTGTCCTGCAAAAATGACCTGCGCCATGGGAATTCCGCTAGCCAGGCTTTTCTTTGAGCCGCCGAATAATAGCGTGATGCGGTCTTCGATATTGAATTTGAAGATCTTGCCCAGAATCACGCATCCCAGCAATGCCAAGGCCAGCAATACGGCGCAGGAAAATACCAGGCCGACCAAGGCAGGCGCGGGGGTGTTATGCCAGAGCCCTTCGTTGACCGCTTCTGAAAAAGCCGTATATACCACCAGCAAAATCGAACCCTGGTCCACGAATTTCAGCAACGCCTTGCGTTTGTGTACCCACGCACCGATCCAGCGGCGCATGATCTGGCCCAGGATAAACGGCAGCAACAGCTGCAACATGATCTGGCCCACGGCATCAAAGGAAATCGGTGCGCTCGCACTGGCTACCACCACAGTGCCCGCCAACAGCGGCGTGAGGAAAATGCCCAACAGGCTGGATGCCGACGCGCTGCAGACCGCAGCGGGCACATTACCCCGGGCCATCGACGTGAAGGCGATCGCGGACTGCACCGTCGCGGGCAGGCAGCATAGGAACAGGATGCCGGTATAGAGCTCTGGCGTGACCAATGGCTGCAACAGCGGTTTGAGCGCCACCCCCAGGATCGGGAACATGATGAACGTCGCCGAAAAGACTGTCAGATGCAGCCGCCAATGCATGACGCCTGCAATAATGGCCTCGCGCGACAGACGTGCGCCATGCAGGAAAAATAGCAGTGCGATTGCTAGATTGGTGATCCAGTCAAATGCCACCAAACCCTGGCCATGGGCGGGAAGCAGACTGGCAAGCAGGACGGTCGTAACAAGGAGGAGGGTAAAGCGGTCGGGCAAAAATCGGGTGTAGCGGGACATTGGAGATAAGCTGCTAAACGATCGCCGACGTGGCGGTCAAAGGCCGTTATTGTAGACCGCCACGTCAGGTGCGATATTCAGCTATTTGTAGGGTAATCGTCCCGGCGGATTATTCGATTTTGATCCCGGCCCGGTCGATGACCCCCGTCCATTTCTTGACCTCGTCATGGACCAGCGTTTTGAATTCCGCTGGCGTGCTCGCGACAATTTCAACGCCCTGTTTGCCGAATCGATCGACGACATCCTTTTCATGCAGCATCTTCACCATGTCGGCGTTGATCTTCTGCACGATGTCAGCGGGGGTGCCGGCCGGTGCTTGCATGCCGAACCAGACGTTGACTTCGTATCCAGGAACGCCTGCTTCGACAACGGTGGGAATGTTGGGCAACAATGCCGGGCGCTTGGCGCCAGTCGCTGCGAGCGCGGTCAATTTGCCTGCCGTGATGTTGGGATAAACGTTCGGCAAGTTATCAAACAACACGTCGATGTCCCCAGCCAATAACGCCGTGACCGCTGGAGCACTGCCTTTATAGGGAATGTGCGACATCTTGGTGCCGGTCAATTCCAGAAAGAGCTCCATGGAGAGATGGTTCGACGAACCGGAACCCGTTGATCCGTAATTGAGTTTGCCGGGATTGGCCTTGGCGTATGCGATGAGCGATTTGACGTCTTTGAACGGGGAGTCGGCGCGTACCGTCAGGATATTCTGTGTGCTGCCTGCCCAGATGATGGGCTCAAAATCTTTGAGCGCGTTGTATTTCATCTTGTCTCGATACAGTCCGGGCAGGGCCGAAAACGGCAACGGCGTGATCAGCAGGGTATAGCCGTCCGGCTTGGATTCTGCGACGAATGTATTGCCAATCAGGGTATTCCCCCCGGGTTTATTCTCGACAATGACAGATTGCTTCCATGCCTTGGTCAGATACTCGCTCGCGGTCCGGGCAAGCGTGTCGTTGAATCCTCCTGGCGTATAGGGAACGACAATGCGTACGGGTTGGTTGGGATAAGGCGACGCGGCTTGGGCCGCTGGCGCGACGGCAGCGGCGATGATCAGGCTCAGGCTGCCCAGCATTACACTCAGTTTTCCAATCGTCATGATGTGTTATCTGACCGCCTTTGGAGCTGGCATAGCGGTGTGACGAAGGCAGGATGGGATAGGGGTGCAGCGTCAGATCCAGCCTGTATTTGCCTTCGCATCCAACTGCTATGCAGCGCTTCGGCGATCTGTCTCCGTTGATGTTGTTGTGGATCGATCGTCATTCAGCACAGTCAGTCGTGCGGACTGGCATGGCTGTGCCTTGGTGCTGCAATGGACGGGCGATATGCCCGTCCGGTGTTGCTGATTCAGAACTTCACTACATAGCCGGGGCCGTCAACCATGGGGAATTTGTCGAACAGGGATTCGTCGACTTCTACGCCCAGGCCCGGACCCGTGGGCGGCTCGACGCAGCCATCCTTGCCGATGGTGAACGTCGGTCCGAACATGTCCCGGAATGGGTTGAAGTGAGAAACGCAGGCCTCGAAATATCCCGCGTTTTCGGTCGCCGCGAGAAAATGCAAGGTCGCGGCATGGTTCAACCCTGTTGCTGAACTATGCGCGTTGATGGGGATACGGAAGGCCGATGCCATCGCGGCGATCCGTACCGACTCGGTGATACCGCCCGTCTTGGACAGGTCCGGTTGCCACACCTGGACGGCGCCTGCCTCCAGCATCTGGGCGAACTCGAACCGCATGAAATGGTTCTCTCCTGCGGCCAAGGGAACCAGCGGCGTGATCTTGGCGGCCTCGCGATAGGACGCAAAATCGTTGCAGGCAAAGGGCTCTTCCAGCCAGCCTGCCTGAATGTCGGCCAATGCTGGTAATACGCGGCGCGCCTGGGCAATGGTGTACGCGGTGTTCGCGTCGGTCAGGATATCGATCTCGTCGCCCACCATTTTTCTGACGTGTACGCAGCGGGCAATGTCGTCTTTCACCGTATCGCCGATGCGCAGTTTGACCGCGCGATAGCCTTGCTCGATGTATGACAGTGCTTCTTCGGCAAGCGTTTCCGGGGCCTGATAACCCAATGCGATCCCGCCGGCATACGCAGGCAGGCGTTTGCGCGAGCCGCCGAGCAGTTCGTATAGAGGCATGTTGGCCGCCTTGCCGCGGATGTCCCACAGGGCCATGTCGATACCGGACAGCGCCAGGGCAGCACCCGCGCCCAGGCCGTGGCTCGAGAACTGCATGCGGTGTATGCGTTGCCATGCACCGACGACATCGGTAGCGGACATGCCGACCAGCAAGGGTGACAAGGTGTTGTGGATGTGGCTGACGATCGCGCTGGGACTGCGTCCCGGATGCGATTCGCCGTATCCGGTGATGCCTTCGGACGTTTCGACGCGCACGATGATGGCGTCGCGTTTCAAGGTGCTGCCTACGCCCATCGTCACCGTTTTGCCTTCAGGCAAGCGGTAGGAAATGGGGATCGCAGTAATGCGGGTAATTTTCATATTGTCTCCTCGTTGATGTCGTTTTGATTGTTGACGGCATGATCGGGGTATCCCTGGCTGCAGGCTTGATAGCGCCATCAGCCAGGGTACGTCAATCAGACCTGTCGGGACCTGCAGTAGAACGTCGTGACTATTTCGCCGTGCCTGTCGGCGATGTTGCCAAATAGCTGACGAGGGTAGGCACGGGCGATTGGCTCAAGCCCGTCTCCGCGGCCTGCTCGTACAGCCGTTTGACACCGCTGGCCAGCGCGTTATGCGAATCCTGTTCTTCAGCCATGGTGCAGTAGTAGCCCATGTCCTTCAACGCGTTGGAAATAGAGAACACGAAACCCGATGAGTCTTCCGACTCGATGTAGGGGCGCAGTCGATTGAGCACCACGCCGCCACCGCCGCCGGCGGCCAGGATGTCGCAGAACACTTTCGGATCGGTCCCCGCCTGACGCGCGCAGGCGGCTGCCTCGGCCAGGACGGCGGAAAATCCGAGTGACACGTAGTTGTGCAGCAATTTCATCTGATGGCCGCTGCCCACACCGCCTGCGTAGGCGATGTTTTCGGCGTAGCTCTGCAGCACGGGCAGGCATTTTTCAAAGACGTTCTTGTCGCCGCCGACGATCAAGTTCAATCGGCCCTCCGCGGCTTCTTTGGGCGTGCGCGTCATTGGGGCGTCCAGGAACGCGCAGCCCGCCTCCTGGACCGCTTGAGCGATTTTGCGTGTGGAAGAGGGGATCGCGGTCGAGCAATCGATCACCGTGCTGCCGGGACGCAGGCCTTGCAACGCGCCGTCTGCGTCAAACAGTACGGCCTCGACCTGAGGTGAGCCCGTGACGCAGATGATCAGGATGTCCGCCTCGGCGGCCAGTGCGGATGCCTTCGGCAGCGTTTTTGCGCCGGCCGCAAGCAGTTTGTCCAGCGGCTGGTTGCCCGGATGTTCGAGGATGGTCAGTGGGAAACCGTTGCGCAGCAGGCTGGCGGCGATGCCCGATCCCATCAGGCCGGCGCCAATCAGGCCAATTTGCGGTTTATTGGATGTCATTCATTGCTCCGGGAATCCCCGGCAGGAATGCCGGGGAGGAAGGAGGCGCAGCCATCAGGCTGCGAGCCTCGTCGGGTTTGAGTGGTATGCGGGTTCTATGTGCAGTGTGAGTCGAGTTCTGCTCAGGTGTTGGAGCAACGCTCAGACCTTGCCCAGGCCGCCCGCGCAGATGTATTTGATTTCGACATAATCATCGACGCCGTATTTGGAGCCTTCGCGGCCGACGCCGGATTCCTTGATGCCGCCAAACGGGGCCAGCTCGGTCGAGATGATGCCTTCGTTCAAACCTACGATGCCGGTTTCAAGCGCCTCGGAGACGCGCCATGCGCGGCTATAGTCCGACGTATAGAAATAGGAAGCCAGGCCAAACGGCGTGTCGTTGGCGAGGTCGATGACTTCTTGTTCCGTGCTGAATCGGATGAGCGGTGCAACCGGACCGAAGGTTTCTTCCTGCATGAGCTTGGCGTCTCGCGAGACGTTCAACAGAATCGATGGCTCATAGAACAGGCCTCCCAACGCATGGGCGCGGCCGCCGGTCAAGGCGGTGGCACCGCCTGCGATGGCATCGTCCACGTGTTCCTGGACCTTCTCGACGGCGGCCTGGTCGATCAGCGGGCCCAGGTCGATGCTGTCTTGCAGGCCGTCACCGACTTTCAGTGCCAGCACTGCCTGTTTCAGGCGCTCGGCGAAGGCATCGTAAATGCCGTCCTGCACGAAAATACGGTTGGCGCAGACGCAGGTCTGGCCAGCGTTACGGAATTTGGACGCCATGGCACCGGCCACGGCCAAGTCCAGATCTGCGTCATCGAACACGATGAATGGCGCATTGCCGCCGAGCTCCATCGAGACCTTTTTGACGGTGCCGGCGCATTGCTCCATCAGCAGTTTTCCGACGCTGGTCGATCCGGTAAAGGACAGTTTGCGCACCAATGGGTTGCCGGTGAGTTCACCACCGACCGTGCCAGAGTTGCCCGTCACGACGTTCAGCACCCCTGCGGGAATGCCTGCTTCTTCTGCCAATTCAGCCAGTGCCAGGGCGGAATAGGGCGTTGCCGTTGCCGGTTTGATGACGATGGTGCAGCCCGCAGCCAGCGCTGCGCCGGCTTTGCGCGTGATCATCGCATTGGGGAAATTCCACGGCGTAATGGCGGCGACGACCCCGACAGGCTGTTTGATCACGACGATACGGCGATCGGCCGAGGCGGCGGGAATAATGTCGCCATAAATGCGTTTGGCTTCTTCTGCGAACCATTCCAGGAACGACGAGCCGTAGGCAATCTCGCCACGCGATTCTTTCAGCGGTTTGCCTTGTTCCAGGGTCAACAGCGTGGCCAGGTCTTCCTGGTTCGCCATGCACAAGTCGAACCAGCGGCGGATCAACTGTGAACGTTGCTTGGCAGCCATGGATCGCCATGCGGGCAGTGCCTTGTTTGCCGCCTCGACTGCTTGCCGTACGTCCTGTTGCGTCAGCGAGGGGACGGTGCCGAGCGTGGAGCCGTCAGCGGGGTTGGTGACGTCAATGGTCTTGCCGCCGGAGGCATCGATCCATTTTCCTCCGACGTAGCATTGTTGGCGAAATAGTGAAGGTCGTTGCAAATTCATCGTAAACCTCATGAAAAAAGGGCATCTCAGCGTGGGCTGAGCAAGTTGTCGGGAGTCGTGCCTTGGTACAGGGCGTCCAGGCCGTTGATCAGCAGCCATCCCATGGCGTCACGGGTTTCGTGTGTGGCGCTGCCGATGTGCGGAGACAGAAACACGTTGTCCAATTCACGATATCGTGGGTCGATATTCGGTTCGTTGGCGTACACGTCCAGACCCGCAGCAAAAAGCTTGCCTGAGGACAAGGCCTGGATCAGGGCATCGTCGTCCACCAGTTCGCCGCGTGAAATGTTGATCACTACGGCGTTTGGGGGCAGTTGCGCAATGCGTTCGGCATTGATGACGCCTTTCAGTTCGGGCGAGCCAGGTGCGGCAATGACCAGTACGTCGGCATTGCGCAGCCCATCGTCAAAGTCCGCGTGGTAGATCGCGCCATGTGCCAGATCGTCGGAGAGCGGGCGGCGATTGTGGTAATGGATTTCCATGCCAAAGGCGCGCGCCCGGGTGGCGATTTCCCTGCCGATGCGGCCCATGCCGAAAACCAGCACCCGCCTGCCTTTGAGGCCCAGGCCCAATAGTTGGGTGGGGCTCCATCCGGGCCAGCGGCCGGTACGGACCATACGATCGGCTTCGTATCCGCGGCGGCAGGCATTGAGCATCAACATCATGGCGATCTCTGCGCACGCGTCGCTCAACACGTCGGGCGTATGCAGGACGCCAATTCCCAATGCCTGGGCCGTCGCCATATCGATGTGGTTGTACCCCACGGACAGTGTGGCGACGTAACGCAGCGTCGGGGCCAGTTGGCGCAGCACGTCTGCGTTGATTTGCTCGGTCGCGCTGGCAAACAGGATTTCGGATCCTTGCGCGGATTGCGCGATCTGGTCCGGCCGCAAAATGCTGTCGTCCGTATTGACCTGAAGCTCATAGCGCCCGCGCAAAGCGGCTTCGACCGCTTTCGGAAAACGGCGGCATAGATATGCCTTGGGTTTGGTCGCAGTAACTGTCATTGCCTGCAATGCCTCCTTTGTCTGTTTTTTGGTACTATCAATTTGTACGACAAATTTGTCAAGAGGGAATCCGTTACCCCAGCCATGCCAGAAAAAAAAACACCCCATGAAAGGACGCTATCCGATCAGCTGACGGATATGCTGGCGCAGGAAATCCGGCGTGGTGCGTACCCCGTCAATGCCAGGCTGCCCACGGAAAAATTCATGATGGAGCAGTATGGCGTGAGCCGCACCGTGATCCGGGAGGCGATTTCGCGCCTGAAATCCGCGGGCTTGGTGGACACGCGTCAGGGCAGCGGCACGGTGGTGCTGGATCCGGCGTCCAGCGATGTGTTTCGGCTGGGCACGCCCGACGAGGATCCCGCGCGCGGGGTGTTGCGCATCATCGAGTTGCGTCGCGGCCTGGAGGCAGAAATGGCCGCATTGGCCGCCGAGCGGCGCAGCGACCAAGATATGGCGCGCATCAATCAGGCACTGGCGGAGATCCATCACGCTGTCGCCAAAAACGGCGACGGGGTGGAGGAGGATCTGGCGTTTCATATCGCGATCGCGCAGGCGACCGGCAATCCGCATTATCCGGAACTGTTGGGGATGCTGACCCGCGCGCTGAAAGACGCTATCCGCGTGACGCGTGGCAACGAAGCGCGCCAGGAACAATTGGCCGATCAGGTGCGTAACGAACACGAGGCAATACGTGCCGCCATCGAGCGGCGCGATATCGAGGCGGCCAGAGCCGCGGCCTTTCATCACATGCTCAGCACAGCGACTCGCATACAGAATGTCGACGCTGAATATTGGCAGGGATCGAATCGCGCGGCGGCAGGCAGACTGGCGCGAACCCGATTGGTGTCCGAGATCAGGAAAAGCAAGTAGGCCGAGTAAGAGTCAGCCGTTAACCGTCAATGGCCGACAGTTCGCGAGTAGCGGGCCTGGCCAGCGACCGTCTGCCGGTCATCGGCAGACGTCATTAATAGCCAAGCACGGATCAGCATGGCCGGCATCAGGCCAATCGGTTTGTGGCCGGCAACAACTACGGCGTCATGGCCAACGCCAGATCAAACGCTGCAACCAGCGACGCATGATCCGCGATGCCTTTACCGGCAATATCAAAAGCGGTGCCGTGATCCACGCTGGTGCGTACGAAAGGCAGTCCAACGGTCACATTGACCCCATGATCCACGCCCAGGTACTTCACCGGGATCAAGCCCTGGTCATGATATTGCGCCACGACGATATCGAATTCACCGCGTCGCGCCCGCATGAAGATCGTGTCGCCGGGCCACGGACCGGAAACCTCCAATCCCTCGGCACGGGCCTGACCGATTGCCGGGGTAATCACATCCAGGTCTTCGCGACCGAATTTCCCGTCTTCGCCAGCATGAGGGTTCAGCCCAGCTACTGCGATGCGGGGGCGTGCAATGCCCATTTGCCGGCAAGCCAGATCGGCCAGGCGAATGGCGCGAATCTCGGCTTGCGGTGTGACAGCTTTGGGGACGTCCGCCAACGCCATATGGATGGTGACCAGCAGCACGCGCAACTCGTCGTTGGCCAGCATCATGGCGAAATCGGTCGTGTTTGACCGTTCTGCCAGGATTTCGGTGTGGCCCGGCTGATCGATGCCTGCCAGATGCATGGAATGCTTGCTCAATGGCGCGGTGACAATGGCGCGAATCAAGCCCGCCTGCGCATCGTCGATCGCTGCGCAGAGATAGTCGTAGGCCGCCTGTCCGGCGGCCGCGCTGGTTTTTCCAATAGGTAAATCGGGGGGCAGCGGGGCGCCGCAGGGAATGACGTCGATGCGGCTTGGCGTTTTGCTGGCTTGGCTGGCATCTGCAATTTCGACCACGTCCAGGCGGGCCCCGAGTTGACCCGCCGCACGGCGCAAGGCGCCTGCGTCGCCGTAGACGACCACGGGGGCGCGCAAACCCTGCGCACAGGCTTTGACGATAATTTCCGGGCCTATGCCGGCGGCATCGCCCATGGTGATGCCAACAGGAAGCAATTCAGACATGATAGTTAGATGATTATTTCAAGGTAATGCTGGCAGGCATCGCAGCTCTCTTCATGCATCGTACGCCTCTTGATCGCACCTGTGTCCAGCATGAAACAGAACAGCCCCCTCCAACGTAGAGGGGGCTGTGCACGATTGCTGCTTGTCCTGTCTGTGATGAAGCAGTCTGGCGCACAGTGACGAGGCGCGCCAGACTGCCTTAATCGTTACAACACGTCGCCTGCATAATCCGCCAGACGCGAACGCTCACCACGTTGCAGCGTGACGTGTCCCGCGTGCGGCCAACCCTTGAACCGATCCACTACAAACGTCAGGCCCGAGCTGCCTTCGGTCAGATAGGGCGTATCGATCTGTGCCACGTTGCCCAGGCAGACGACCTTGGTGCCGGGGCCTGCCCGGGTGACCAGTGTCTTCATCTGTTTGGGCGTCAGGTTCTGGGCCTCGTCGATGATCAGATATTTGTTCAGGAACGTACGGCCGCGCATGAAGTTCAGCGATTTGACCTTGATCCGCGAGCGGATCAGATCCATCGTCGCAGCACGGCCCCAGTCGGCACCGCCTTCGCTGTCGTTCATGTTGAGCACGTCGAGGTTGTCTTCCAATGCGCCCATCCAGGGCAGCATTTTTTCTTCCTCGGTACCCGGCAAAAAGCCGATGTCTTCGCCAACCGGAACCGTCACGCGGGTCATGATGATTTCGGTATAACGCTTGGTTTCCAGGACCTGGGTGATCCCGGCGGCCAGCGCCAACAGCGTTTTACCCGTGCCTGCCTGACCCAGCAGCGACACAAAGTCACAGTCGGGATTCATGAGCAGGTTCATGGCGAAATTCTGTTCGCGGTTGCGTGCGGTAATCCCCCAGACGTTGTTTTTGCCATGGGTATAGTCGCGCAACGTAGCCAGTACCGCGGTCTTGCCGCTGACTTCGCGAACCTGTGCATACAAGGGCATCTGGCCCTCGAAATACACGAATTGATTGACCATGAACTGCGAGCATAGCGGACCATGGATACGGTAAAACGTGGTGCCGCCTTGTTGCCAGGACTCGACGTCCTTGCCATGGCGATTCCAGAAATCCTCGGGCAGTTGCATCACGCCCGAGTACATCAGATCCGAGTCTTCGAGAACGTGATCGTTGTAGTAGTCTTCGGCCGCCATGCCCAGGGCGCGGGCCTTCAGGCGCATGTTGATGTCCTTGGACACCAGCACCACCTCGCGCTGCGGGAATTTTTCCTGCAGCGCGCGTACGACGCCCAGAATCTGGTTGTCGGCCTTGCCCATCGGCAAGTCAGAGGGCAGCGTGCTGTGGATCGCCGTGGTCTGGAACATCAACCGGCCGGTGGCGTCCTTGTTGCCCAGCGCGCTGAGTTCCAGCCCTTCGTCCAATTGCTCGGCGTCATTGACCAGGGCGTCCAGCGAACGGCTGACTTGGCGCGCGTTGCGCGCGACCTCAGACATGCCTTTCTTTTGATGATCGAGCTCTTCGAGCGTCATCATGGGCAGGAAGATATCGTGTTCCTCGAAACGGAACAGCGAGCTCGGGTCATGCAGCAGGACGTTGGTATCCAGCACGAACAGCTTGCGTACCTCGGACTGGGCGCGAGCTTTGAGTTTGCGGGCCGGGGCGGCGGGCTTGGCTGCGCGAGTTGTGCGCGATTTGGCCGCCACGGGCGCAGGGGCAATACTAGGTACCGTTGCAGGTGCGCTGGCCTGGGATTTGAGGCCGTCTAATTCGGGTTGTACAGGGAGGGTGTTGACCGCCTCGGCGCGTGCCGAGGGTGCCGTTCCCGCAGCTTTGCTGGGTCGGGCTTTGGGTCGGGCGGTTTCGCCCGAGGGGAATGTCAGGATAGCTGCGGGTCGGGAGGGCAACTTGGGTAGCGGCATATAGGGGGTTCTCCTGGTGGGCCGGCTCTAGCGCCTGACGATGATGCTCAGACAGACTTAACCAATACTGCGGGCAGCTTGCAGGACTTCATTGGCGTGATTGGGCACCTTGACCCCGCGCCATTCCTGGACAAGCCTACCGTAAGCGTCGATCAGAAACGTACTGCGTTCGATACCACGTACCTGTTTACCGTACATGTTCTTCTGCTTGATGACACCGTATAGATTGCAGACGGCCTCATCGGTGTCCGCGATGAGGGGGAAGGGCAGCTCGTACTTTCCCTGGAAATTCTGGTGCGATTTCAGCGAGTCGCGCGAGATCCCGATCACGACGGCGCTGGCCTCGAGGAAGTCGGCATGCAGATCGCGGAAATTCTGGCTCTCGGTCGTGCAGCCCGGGGTGTTGTCCTTGGGGTAGAAATACAGCACCACGGCGCGGCCCTGGCATTGTTCGAGGCTGATCGGGCCGATGGTGCTTTCAGCGGTAAAGAGAGGGGCAGGTTTGCCGATGAGCGTGGTCATGTGGGGAGATCTCCTTGGGTCGGCAGCAGGGCGACGACCACGCGTCGGCCCTCGGCCATCAGGATGTTGTAGGTGCGTGCGGCGGCCTGGGTGTCCATGACTTCGACCCCGATACCGGCCGCCAATAGCGGGCGCAGGACGTCCTGGCTCAGCATGCGCTGGCGGCTTCCTGTCCCGACGAGCAGCACCTCGGGGCCGATACCCTTTGCGAGCGTGCCGGTTTCAGGCTCGTCCAGAAACGCCAGCGGGTCGCGCTTGGCCTCGGAGAGTCCGGCGGCTTGTTGCAGAAGAGGCGCGGTAATGTCCGCGGCGCCTTGGACAGGCCATTCGGAGACCGTGCCTTCGGGGCCGAAGGCGACGGCATGGGAAAATCGTACCTGGTTGACTTCAATGTACCCATCACCGTAGGCGGTGACGGTATTCAGGGCCGATGCTGGGTCGGTGTGCAGCTTCAATAAAAACTCCAACTTGATGCTTCCGATAATAGCGCATCGGGATGTCGGTTTGTTGCCGGGTAACTACCGGTAGAGGGACAGAACGTGTCAATTTGCCGACGGGGCCTGCATGCGCTAGATTACTAAGTTTTGCTGCGCTGCAAATCCGCGTCATCCCGCCCCATATCAAGGAATGGTCCCCCATGAGGAAGTTCTCCCGCATCGAGCGTCTGCCCCCGTATGTGTTCAACATTACCGGCGAGCTCAAGATGGCCGCCCGTCGGCGGGGCGAGGACATCATCGATATGTCCATGGGCAATCCTGATGGCGCTACCCCCAAACACATCGTCGACAAAATGGTTGAGGCCACGTTGCGGCCCACCACTCACGGCTATTCCGTGTCCAAAGGCATTCCGCGCCTGCGCAAAGCCATCTGTGATTGGTATCAGCGCCGCTATGACGTCGAATTTGACCCGGATAGCGAGGCCATCGTCACCATCGGTTCGAAAGAAGGCCTGGCGCACTTGATGCTGGCGACGCTGGATCGCGGCGATACCGTTCTGGTGCCCAATCCCAGCTATCCCATCCATATTTATGGCGCGGTGATCGCCGGCGCCAATATCCGCTCGGTGCGTATGACGCCGGGCGTGGATTTTTTCGAAGAACTCCAGCGCGCAGTTCGCGAGTCGATTCCGAAGCCCAAGATGATGATTCTCGGGTTCCCCAGCAATCCGACCGCGCAATGTGTCGACCTGTCGTTTTTCGAGCGCGTGGTGGCGCTGGCCAAGGAGCACGACATCCTGGTCGTGCACGATCTGGCCTACGCCGATATCTGCTTTGACGGCTACGTCGCGCCGTCCATCATGCAGGTCCCGGGCGCGCGCGATGTCGCGGTCGAGTTCTTTACCATGAGCAAAAGCTACAACATGGCTGGCTGGCGCATCGGCTACATGGTGGGCAATCGTGACCTGGTCAATGCGCTGGCGCGGATCAAGAGCTATCACGACTACGGCACGTTCACGCCGATTCAGGTGGCCTCTATTGCCGCCCTGGACGGCCCGCAGGACTGTGTCAACGAGGTCGTCGAGCAATACCGCAATCGCCGCGACGTGCTGGCGCGCGGGCTGCACGAGGCCGGCTGGAACGTAGAGATCCCCAAAGCATCCATGTACATCTGGGCGCAGATTCCCGAGCCATACCGAGCCATGGGTTCCCTGGAATTCTCCAAGCGCGTGTTATCCGACGCCAAGGTCGCCGTATCGCCGGGCATCGGCTTTGGTGAATACGGCGACGAGTACGTACGCTTTGCCCTGATTGAAAACGAACAACGCACGCGTCAGGCGGTGCGTGGTATCAAAGAAATGTTCCGCAAGGACGGCTTGTTGAAATGAACCTGGTTGTTGCCGATCCCGGCATCACAGACCAGCCACCGTATTCTGGAAATTGGAAATGACAAACGCTGCAAGTACCCAGCCCGCCTCCGGGGCAGTTCATCCGGGCGCCGACCTGAAACCCATCAAGATTGGCCTGTTGGGCTTAGGTGTCGTGGGCGGTGGCACCTGGAGCGTGCTCACCCGCAACGCCGAAGAAATCGCCCGCCGTGCCGGACGTCGCATCGAGATCAGCCGCATCGCCGTGCGTGACGTAGCCAAGGCGCGCGGCCGTATCGGCGAGGCCATCCCGGTGGACACCGACGTGCAGGCCTTGGTGCGTGACCCCAATGTCGACATCGTGGTCGAGCTCATCGGCGGCGACACGCTCGCGCGCGAACTGGTGCTCGAGGCCATCGCAAACGGCAAGCATGTCGTTACCGCCAACAAGGCCTTGCTGGCCAAACATGGCAACGAGATTTTTGCCGCCGCATCTGCCCAAGGCGTGATGGTGGCGTTCGAGGCCGCTGTCGCGGGTGGCATCCCCATCATCAAGGCCATTCGCGAAGGGCTGACGGCCAATCGCATCGAGTGGGTCGCGGGCATCATCAACGGCACCACGAATTTCATTCTGTCTGAAATGCGTTCGCGTGGCCTGCCTTTTGCCGACGTCTTGGCAGAGGCGCAGCGTCTGGGTTATGCCGAGGCTGATCCTACCTTCGACGTCGAGGGTGTCGATGCGGCCCACAAACTCACTTTGCTGGCATCGCTGGCCTTTGGCGTGCCGGTGCAATTCGACAAAGCCCACATCGAGGGCATCTCGCAGCTCGCCCAAGAAGACATCGCCCACGCCGAGCGTCTGGGTTATCGCATCAAACTGCTGGGTATCACCAAGCGCCGTGCCGATGGCATCGAACTGCGCGTGCATCCGGCATTGGTGCCCGCCGAGCGTCTGCTGGCCAATGTCGAGGGCGCGATGAACGCCGTGCTGGTCCGTGGCGATGCCGTCGGCCCGACGCTGTACTACGGCCAGGGCGCGGGCGAGGAGCCTACTGCCTCTGCCGTGGTCGCCGATCTCGTTGACGTGACGCGTCTGCATACCGCCGATCCGGGTAACCGCGTCCCGCACCTGGCATTCCAGCCTGACGCCCTGTCGGATCTGGCCATTCTGCCTATCGATCAGATCAGTACCTCGTATTACCTGCGTTTGCGCGTCGACGATCAGCCTGGCGTGTTGGCCGATATCGCACGTGTGCTGGCCGATCTCGAAATCTCCATCGGCTCGATGATCCAGCAACCCTCGCACATCGGTGGCGCCGACATCATTTTCCTGACGCATCAAGCCACCGAAGGCAACGTCGACAAAGCCATCCACAGTATCGAACAACTGCCGTTTGTACGTTCCAGCGTCACGCGCCTGCGCGTAGAAACCTTGAATTGACAATGTTCCTTTATCTTTCCGGCATGAATATCGAGGTTTCTCGAGGCTCCCGATGAAATATATCTCTACCCGCGGCGGCATGGCGCCGCAAGCGTTCACCGACATCCTATTGGAGGGCCTCGCGCCCGATGGCGGATTAGCCGTTCCTGAAACGCTGCCGCAAATCTCTGCCGATACGCTCGAATCCTGGCGCGGCCTGTCCTACGCCGATCTCGCCTTCGAGGTGCTATCGACGTTTGCGACCGACATTCCCGCCGACGACCTGCGTCGCTTGACGCGTGCCGCGTATCGCGAAGGCATCTTCAGCAGCGCAGACATCGTGCCCTTGCGGCCGCTGGATGGTGGCTTGCAACTATTGGGCTTGTCTGAAGGGCCCACCTTGGCTTTCAAAGACATGGCCATGCAGTTCCTCGGCCAGGTATTCGAATACGTCCTGACGCAACGCGGCGCGACATTGAACATTCTGGGTGCGACCTCCGGCGATACCGGGTCGGCTGCGGAATATGCCCTGCGCGGCAAACGCGGCGTATCGGTGTTCATGCTGTCGCCGCATGGCCGCATGAGCGCGTTCCAACGCGCACAAATGTATTCGCTGCAAGACGAGAACATTCACAACATCGCCGTGCGCGGTGTGTTCGACGAGGCGCAGGACATCGTCAAGGCACTGGCCGGCGATCTGCAGTTCAAGACCCAATATCGTCTGGGCGCAGTGAATTCCATCAACTGGGCGCGGATTGCAGCGCAGGTCGTGTACTACTTCCACGGCTGGTTGCGCGCCACGACAGGCCGCGGCCAACAAGTCTCGTTCGCCGTGCCGTCGGGCAATTTCGGCAACATCCTGTCGGGCCACATCGCCCGCAGCATGGGCTTGCCCGTACGCCGTCTGGTGTTGGCCACGAACGAAAACAACGTGCTCGAAGAATTCTTCCGCACGGGCATCTACCGTCCTCGCGGCGCAGAGCATACCTACGCGACCTCCAGTCCCTCCATGGACATCTCGCGCGCGTCGAACTTCGAGCGCTTTGTGTTCGACTTGGTCGGTCGCGATCCGCAACGTGTCAAGGCTCTGTGGGCCGATCTCGCGCGCGATGGCTATTTTGATCTGTCCTCGCTCAAATCCGCATTCGAATCGCAGTATGGCTTCGTCGCAGGTACAAGCACGCACGACGATCGCTTGTCCGTGATTCGCGCCACGCATGCAGCAACCGGCGTATTGATCGATCCCCATACCGCCGACGGCGTGAAAGTCGCACGCGAGCATGTGGAGCCAGGCGTGCCAATGCTGGTCCTGGAAACCGCCTTGCCCGCGAAGTTCTCCGAAACTATCGAAGCCGCCCTGGGTAAAAGGGTCGAACCCCCGGCGGCCTTGGCCGATCTGGAGTCCTTGCCCCAGCGAGTCGAGGTCATGGATTGCGACGCACAGTTGGTGCGACGCTACATTGAGGCGAACGCCAAGGTGTAAGAGGCGTTGCAGGCTGTTTTATGACACCGCCCGCCCGGGCGGTGTCATTACAGTCTTATGCATTTTGGCCACATCCGGTCACGGAATAGGCGGGGTTACGACCTAAAGTGAAGCTTCGTTCAAGATTGACGGAGTTACCGCTATATGAAATTCAAAACCCTGATGCTCGCTTCGACCATTACCGGAATCGCTGTTCTGGCTGGATGCTCAACGCCCTCAGTGATCCAAAAGCGCGATGGCAGTCAGGTTATGACTTCTGACAAGCCTGAATATAACGAGGACACTGGCTTTTACGAGTACGATAAAAACGGCCAGAGAGTGCAAGTTAACAAGGACGATGTGAAGACCATCGAAGAAGTTAAGTAGTCTTGGCTTTGTGTATTAAAGAAAGACCCGAGCGGGTAGTTGCTTGCTTGGGTCTTTTTTATGCGATTCGAATCTGCCAGTCAGTTGGGTGCATAGGTCTTCTCTGTGAAGACGTCCCTGTCGGGCGCCTGGAAGCCACACCGGGCCTATCGCCG
>NZ_CBCSIU010000004.1:86295-266768 GCF_965139205.1 Bordetella muralis | reverse complement strand
CCCGGCGACACCCGCCCGGCCCGCCCCGACCAAGCCAGACGAACCGACTCGTGGAGGGTCGCTGATCGACAAACTCCGAGATACGCTCAAAACACTCTTGGGGTATGGCAAGTAGCTGATATTCCGGCATTTTTTCAATAGCAAACGCGCCCCTCAAAAGTCGCTTGGCGCCACCAGCCTAGAGCCCCGTCACGTCCGCGTGACGGGGTTTTTATTTGTTCAGCAAGCCGACATATCAATTCCATTTTCACCAAAAATCCCAGTTATTCCGATGATTACTCGTTTAAATGGAAAAATATTTTCAGAAAATCAGGGTTTATCCCAGGCATCAGCAAGCGCACAATTCAGTCATCGGGAAACAAACACGAACCACGACGGAAGGCCGCCGGATTCCATCCCAAATTCACAGACAAATGGAGGTCTTATCATGAAAACCCTAACTTCTGCCCTGCTAGTTTCGATGAGCTTGTTGAGCGCCGGCGCCTACGCCGCCTCCCCCAATATCGAACCTAACAACGTGCCTTTCCAAGGCGTTTATGGCCAAGTCGATGCCAACGCCCCGACCCGCGCCCAGGTCGTAGCCGACCTGGCCCAAGCCAAGGCTGCTGGCCTGGTGACCTACGGCGAACAAGAGTACCCCGTAGCAATCGCCAACCACTCGAACAAGAACCGCGACCAAGTCGTTGCCGAGCTGGCTCAAGCCAAGGCCAATGGCGAGTACTCCTTCGGCGACCTGGACTATCCCATTGTTCGCTAAGCGGTGAACACCACCGCGCTCACAAGGTGCGGCGGTAGCAGTGCCTGCAGTTGATGTAGCAGTACGAAGCAGTAGCAGTAGCAGTACCAAGCAGTGAAATGCAGTACGTAGTTGAAGTCGCAGTAAGTAGTTGATGTAGCAGTAGTTTTAGCTGTTGAAGTTGCAGTCCTGATCGTTGTAGCAGCAAGCCGGGCCCCGTCACATCCGTGTGGCGGGGCTTTCATTTTGTCCCCTCGGCCAACGCGTCACTTCCATTTTCAACAACAATCATTAAAGAAAATCTGATTACGCATAAAAATGGAAAGATATTTCCAACCAATCAGGGTTTATCCCAGGTGCCAGCAAGAGCACAATGAAGTCATCGGGAAGCAAACACGAACCACGACGGAAGACCGCCGGATTCCAACCCCAAACTCAGACAAATGGAGGTCTTATCATGAAAACCCTAACTTCTGCCCTGCTAGTTTCGATCAGCCTGTTGAGCGCCGGCGCCTACGCCGCCTCCCCCAATATCGAACCTAACAACGTGCCTTTCCAAGGCGTGTACGGCCAAGTCGACGCCAACGCCCCGACCCGCGCTCAAGTCGTAGCCGATCTGGCACAAGCCAAAGCTGCTGGCCTCGTAACCTCTGGCGAAGAGGACTATCCGCCTCAAGTCTCCGCCACGTCCGGCAAGACCCGCGAACAAGTACGTGCCGAGCTGGCCGAAGCCAAAGCCACGGGCCAATACACGTTCGGTGAACTGGACTACCCGCCTGTTGCCCGCTAATTGCAAAGCGTTCCGAGCGATGTGAAGCAAGTAGTACGGAACGCAGCGCAAAGGCAAAAGCCCCCTGTCATGTGATGTGACAGGGGGCTTTCTTCATGCAGCGCCTGGGTCAGCCAGGGTCAGCTAAAAAACTCTTTGACCCGATCCGTCCAGGACTTGCTTTGCGGCGAATGGCGCTCACCGCCATCGCCAAGCGAAGCCTCGAACTGGCGCAGAATCGCTTTCTGCTCGTCACTCAGCCGCACCGGTGTTTCAACGACCACGTGGCAATACAGATCACCCGGATAGCTGGCGCGAACGCCACGGATACCCTTGCCACGCAAGCGGAACGTCTTGCCCGATTGAGTCCCCTCGGGAATAGAGATTTCGGCCTTGCCGCCAAGCGTCGGCACCTGCAGCTCGCCTCCCAACGCCGCCGTGGTGAACGGAATTGTCAGCTCGCAATGCAGATCGTCATCGTCGCGCTGGAAGATCTTGTGCTGCTTGATATGAATCTCGACATAGAGATCCCCCGACGGCCCGCCATTGATGCCGGGTTCGCCGTTGCCACTCGATCGAATCCGCATGCCATCGTCGATACCTGCCGGGATCTTGACCTGCAGGGTCTTGTTCCGGCGGAGGCGGCCGACGCCATCGCAAGCCACGCAAGGATCGGTGACTTCCTTGCCGCTGCCGTGGCAGGTCGGGCAAGTCTGCTGCACGCTGAAAAAGCCTTGTTGCATCCGCACAGCCCCTGAGCCGCCGCAGGTATGGCAGGTCTTGGGCGAGGTGCCGGGCTTGGCGCCGCTGCCGTGGCAGGTGTCGCAATTTTCCCAGCTCGGCACGCGGATTTCAGTGTCAAAGCCTTGAGCGGCTTGCTCAAGCGTGATTTCCAACGCGTACTTGAGGTCAGCGCCGCGGTATACCTGCGGACCGCCGCCCCCGCGACGTCCACCCGCCGCACCAAAAATTTCGCCGAATATGTCGCCAAAGGCATCAGCAAAGCCGCCACCCATGCCGGCGCCGCCCATGCCCGCGGCATTGGGGTCAACGCCCGCATGGCCATAACGGTCGTAAGCCGCACGCTTTTGTTCATCGCCCAGGACTTCGTAGGCTTCCTTGATTTCCTTGAACTTTTCTTCGGCGTCTTTGCTGTCCGGATTACGGTCCGGATGGTATTTCATGGCCAGCTTGCGGTAGGCCTTTTTCAGCTCATCGTCGGTGGCGTTTTTTGCCACGCCTAAAGCTTCGTAGTAATCGCGTTTTGCCATATTGAATCAGCCCGAAAACGAGCTATAACCTCGGTGATACAGAACGAATCCGCCCGGTAACCGGAAAATCCGGGTACCGGGCGAGATCAGGCGTCATAGACGGCCGTTATTGCCCGACTTATTGATCGCGCTTGACTTCTTTGAAGTCAGCATCGACCACATTGTCGTCAGCCGGCTTGGCTTCTGCGCCGTCAGCCTGCTGGGCAGCTTGGGCGGCCTGCATATCGGCGTACATCTTTTCGCCGAGTTTCTGCGAAGCCGTCGACAGCGCTTCGACCTTGGCGTCGATCGCAGCCTTGTCGCCATCCTTGAGCACATCCTCGACTTCCTTGATGGCGGCTTCGATGGACTCTTTTTCAGAGGCCTCGAGCTTGTCGCCATACTCGGTCAGCGATTTGCGGGTGGCGTGCACCAGCGCATCGGCCTGGTTGCGAGTCTGAGCCAGCTCGGCAATCCGGTGATCTTCCTCGGCATTCGCCTCGGCATCCTTGACCATGCGCTGGATTTCGTCCTCGGACAAACCAGAGTTGGCCTTGATGGTGATCTTGTTTTCCTTGCCAGTGCCTTTGTCCTTTGCAGAGACGTGCAGAATGCCGTTGGCGTCGATGTCGAACGTGACTTCGATTTGCGGCAGACCGCGCGGCGCGGGCGGAATACCCTCGAGGTTGAACTCACCCAGGCTCTTGTTGCCCGCGGCGATTTCGCGCTCGCCCTGGAACACCTTGATCGTCACGGCCGGCTGATTGTCGTCAGCGGTCGAGAACGTTTGCGAGAAACGCGTGGGGATCGTGGTGTTCTTCTGGATCATCTTGGTCATCACGCCGCCCAGGGTTTCGATACCCAGCGACAGAGGCGTCACGTCCAAGAGCAGCACGTCTTTGCGGTCGCCCGACAACACCGAACCCTGAATCGCGGCACCAGCAGCCACAGCTTCGTCCGGGTTGATGTCCTTGCGCGGATCCTTGCCAAAGAACTCTTTGACCTTTTCCTGCACCTTGGGCATACGGGTCATACCGCCGACCAGGATCACGTCGTCGATCTCAGAGACCTTGACGCCAGCGTCCTTGATAGCCACACGGCAGGGCTCGATCGTGCGCTCGATCAGTTCTTCGACCAGGGCTTCCAGCTTGGCACGCGTGATCTTCAGGTTCAAGTGCTTGGGACCGGAAGCATCGGCCGTGATGTACGGCAGGTTGATTTCGGTCTGTTGGCTGGACGACAGCTCGATCTTGGCTTTTTCAGCGGCTTCTTTCAGGCGTTGCAGGGCCAGGACGTCCTTGGACAGATCCACGCCTTGCTCTTTCTTGAACTCGCCGATGATGTAGTCGATGATGCGCTGGTCGAAATCCTCGCCACCCAGGAAGGTGTCGCCGTTGGTCGACAGAACTTCGAACTGCTTTTCGCCGTCCACGTCCGCGATTTCGATGATGGACACGTCGAACGTGCCACCGCCCAAGTCATACACCGCGATCTTGCGATCGCCCTTTTCGGACTTGTCCAGACCGAACGCCAACGCAGCAGCGGTAGGCTCGTTGATGATGCGCTTGACTTCGAGGCCCGCGATACGGCCGGCGTCTTTGGTCGCCTGGCGTTGGCTGTCGTTGAAGTAGGCCGGCACCGTGATCACGGCTTCGGTGACTTCTTCGCCCAGGTAGTCCTCGGCGGTTTTCTTCATCTTGCGCAGCACGTCAGCGGAAACCTGAGGAGGCGCGATTTTCTTGCCACGCACTTCAACCCAGGCGTCGCCGTTGTCGGCCTTGACGATGCTGTAAGGCATCAGGTCGATGTCTTTTTGAACGGCCTTTTCGTCGAACTTGCGGCCGATCAGACGCTTGACGGCATACAGCGTGTTGGTGGGGTTGGTCACTGCCTGACGCTTGGCGGGCGCGCCGACCAGGGTTTCACCATCGTCCATGTAGGCGATGATGGAAGGAGTGGTACGGGCACCTTCGGCGTTTTCGATGATTTTGACCTGGTTACCGTCCATGACAGCCACGCAGCTGTTGGTCGTGCCCAAGTCGATGCCGATGATTTTGCTCATGGTTGGAATACCTTGAATATTGATTTCGTAAGTACAGAAAATTGGGGAAAAAACTCAGTCTCAACCTAACTGGGGCTGCCAATGGGGTTTTTCAAGACCCTGGCGTGCTTTTCTGCTCGCCAGCGGACTCTGCGCCCTGCAGGCGGCCGACAGCTGCCGCGAACTGTGGCAGCCCGGGCCAACTGGTAATGCGTCCCAGGCGCTTGCCGCCGCGATAAAACACAAAAGTCGGCACGCCGTGCAACGCAAATCGCCGTCCTAACGCCTCGTCGGCGTAAACGTCAGCCTGAAACCAGCTCAATCCCAGATCCAGCAAGGCCCGCTGATGCAATAACGCGGCCTGCTTGAATAAATTGCAGTTGTAACAATCCTGGCCCCACAAGAATACGCATCGCAAGTCATCGCCCGGCGCCTCGATCACCGCCTGATCAATATCGGCGGTGCCGACAGCACGCATGGCGAACACCTCAAAAACCTGAGACGGATCAAAGGATGTGGAGCCAGACATGGTCGCGTGCCGATCAGCCTGCAGAAACGATCACCAAGGCCGGCCGCAGGGTACGGTCAGCGATCACGTAGCCCTTTTGCAAGGTCTGCACAATCGTATTGGCAGGCTGTTCGGCGGGCACAGAGGAAATAGCCTGATGCAGGTGCGGGTCGAACTTATCACCCTGCACCGGCGCGATTTCCTTGAGCAGATTGCGCTCGAATGCGCCGCTCAACTGCTTGAGCGTCACTTCGACACCCTCGCGCAGGGCTTCCAGGGTCTGGTCTGCCTGGGCTAGCGCGGCTTCGAGGCTGTCTTTCACCGGGACCAGGCTTTCGGCAAAGGACTCAATACCGAACTTGCGTGCCTTGGACACGTCTTCTTGGGCGCGACGGCGGACATTTTCGGCCTCGGCATGGGTACGCAGCAATTGGTCTTGCTGTCCAGTGACGGTGGCCTGGGCGGCCTCGAGCTCGGCGCGCAACGCGGCAATTTCGGCCTGCAGCGACTCGATGGTGACGGGCGCGGCGGCGCCTTGGTCCTCGGACTCGGGGGCTTGATCGACAGGCTCTTGAGATGCCGTCATGGGGGATCCTCCAAAAAACAATAGCGTAGGCCCCAATAATGGGGGCCTTATAGGCTATTTCAAGAGGCCATGCAGCAAATAGGGCTACTTTTCCCTGGGCTGGGCGGGTGCGGGCGGATCGCTGGCCGGAAAACTTTCTTCCAGTGCCTCGTCCAGCGCGTCTTCCTCTCCGTCCTGAGCGTCCGCCTTCGGCGCGACTGTGGCCGCGGGATCACTCGCGGGAAAAGACTCGTCGAGCGCCTTGTCGAGTTCGCCTTCGACGCGCTCGTCCTGTTTGGCGGGAGATTCGGTCCGGGGCGTCGCCTGCGTCCCAGGTTTATTGGATGTGCTCATTCGAGATCCCCTGAAAGCTGCCGTTCACTCATGCCCCGCCGACGCTGCGCCAACGGGACTCTCACGTTCTATTCTAGTGTACGGCCTCGGGTGATTGGCAGGGTCCAACCTTGTAAGTGATTGTCGGTCAACGCCGCCAATCCCTCGATCCAATCGGGATGATCGTTCAGTGCCGGGATATACCTGAACTGACGCCCTCCGGCTGCCAAGAAAGCATCACGGCATTCCTGGCTGATTTCCTCGAGGGTCTCCAGGCAATCGGCGACGAAACCCGGGCACACCACGTCAACTTCGGTAACGCCTTGACCCGCCAGGGCTTTCAGTGTGGGCTCCGTATAGGGCTCTAACCACCGGGCGGCGCCAAAACGGCTCTGGAATGTCACCTCGACCTGATCGGGCGTCAACGCCAGGCGTTCGCGCAGCAAGCGCGCCGTTTCCAGGCAATCACGGTAATACGGATCACCCAATTCGACCGAATAACGAGGCAAGCCGTGAAAACTCATGACCAGTTTCTGCGGGCGGCCATTCGTCTGCCAATAGTCCGAGATCTGACGCGCCAACGCATCCAGGTATCCTGCGTCTTGATGAAAACGCTTGATAAATCGCAGCTCAGGCTGATCCCGCAATTTGGCCACATGTCCCGTGACGGCATCCACGACAGTCGCTGTCGTGCTGGCGGCATACTGAGGGTACAGCGGGACGGTCAAGATGCGCTGGCAACCCTGCTGCCGCAATCGCGTAATGGCCTGCTCGATAGACGGCTCGCCGTAACGCATGGCAAGCTCCACCCGTACATCCCGGCCACGCGTCTGCAGCACACGCTGCACGCCCTCGGCCTGACGGCGGCTATACACCATCAAAGGCGAGCCTTCCTCCATCCAGATTCCCGCATAGCGCGGCTGCAAACGGCTCGGGCGCCTGGCCAGCACCAGGCAATGCAAGATCGGCAGCCACAAATAGCGAGGAATCTCGATCACACGGGAATCGGACAAAAACTCCGCCAGGTAACGGCGTATATCGCGCGGCGTCGGACTGGCCGGGGTCCCCAGATTGACCAGCAGGACACCGACAGGCCCTGCGTCTCGCGGCGCGGGATTGTCATCGAAAGGATCCGTCTGGGGGGGTTCAGGCAGGTAACGCTCAGGCCATAAATACTTGAACAAGCGCAGAAACACGAAATACCTCTCAAGAACCAAGCTGCCGGAGAGCCGGCTCAATGATCCGGCTGAATCTTAATGATTATGGCTGAATGCGTTGGACAGCAGGCGCGCCGTAATGTCGACAATAGGAATGACGCGCTCGTAGGACATGCGGGTGGGTCCGATGACCCCCAAGGTGCCGATCACCCTGCCGTCAACCCCATACGGAGCGGTGATCACGGATACTTCTTCCATGGGCAGTAACTGCGACTCGCCGCCGATATAGATCTGCACCCCTTGGGCACGGCTGGAAGTATCCAGCAATTGCAGCAAATCGGTTTTCTTTTCGAACAAGGAGAACATTTTGCGCAGCCGATCCATATCGGATGCGATATCCGTCACGTCGAGCAGCTTGCGTTCACCCGAAATAATCACATCGTCGCCATCCTCGGCTGCCTCAGCCCCGGCCTCGACGGCAGCCTGCATCAGACGCGAAATGTCTTCACGCAATTGTGCCAGCTCGGTCGTCAATGTACGGCGCACCGCATTGAAGGATTTACCGGCGAAATGCACGTTGAAGAAATTCCCGGCCTCGAGGAGCTCGGCCTCGGAATAGTCGCGCTGCACGGTCAAGATCCGGTTCTGGACATCGCCGTCGGGCGTGACGATGATGAGCAACACCCGTTTGCCCGACAAGCGGATGAATTCAATTTGACGAAATACCTGTGCACGTTTGGGTGTCAACACCACGCCCGCGAACTGCGTCAGATTGGACAACAGCGCCGCCGCGGCGTTGACCGCCCGCGAAGGCTCGGTGGCCGTCAAGGCGGCCTCGCCGAATTGCTGTGGTTGAAACTCGTACGGCTGCACCGCCAGCAGCGAGTCGACAAACATGCGATAGCCCCGCGGCGTAGGCACGCGGCCTGCCGACGTGTGCGGACTGTGTATGAGCCCCATGTCCTCGAGGTCCGCCATGACATTGCGTATCGTGGCGGGCGACAAATCAAAGACCTTGGATAGCGTGCGCGACCCTACCGGTTGTCCATCGGCAATGTGACGTTCTATCAGGGCTTTAAGTAATGCGCGGGCGCGATCATCCATGAGGGCTATTGTAGGGAAACTTTCAGAAATGGGCGATTTTTGTCCTGCAGCCGGATAAGCCGCCCCATATAATCGGCGAATCGACCCGGCCAATGTGCCGTTCCTATTGATTATCGGTCCTTTTCGCCATGCATTTTCCCATTGTTGCCCTGATTGGCAGACACCAGGATACGGGCCTGGACGCGCCGCTGCGCACCCTGGCAGAAATGCTGATCAAAGCCGGCCGGCAGGTATTGATCGACGCAGACACTGCACAGAACACAGGCCTGCGCGATTATCCCGTAGCCACCCTGAAAGAAATTGGCGAAACCGCCTCCTTGGCCGTCGTCATGGGCGGCGACGGCACCGTGCTGGGCGCCGCGCGTACGCTCGCCCCGTTTGGCTTGTCGATCGTGGGCATCAACCATGGCCGGCTCGGTTTCATCACCGACATCCCCGTACAGGAATCGCAAAACGCCCTGGCCCGCATCATCGAGGGCAATTATCGCGCCGAAGACCGCATGCTCCTGGAGGGCTGTGTCTGGCGTGGTGATCAATTGATGTACACCGCGCCTGCCCTGAACGATGTGGTGCTCAACCGCGCCGGACGCGGCGGCATGATCGAGGTCCGTGTCGAAGTGGACGGGGCCTTCATGTATGCGCAACGCGCCGACGGCCTCATCATCGCCACGCCGACGGGATCCACGGCCTATGCATTGTCTGCCAATGGTCCGATTTTGCATCCGGGCCTGGACGCCATGGTGCTGGTGCCCGTGGCGCCGCAGACGCTGTCCAACCGTCCGATCGTCATCCCGGGCACTGGAGTACTCAGCATGACGTTGACAGCCATCGGCCGCGTCGAAACCGGCGCGAGCGTGCATTTCGACATGCAGACATGGTCCGATTTGCAGCCGGGCGATCGTATTTCCGTACAGCGTGCGCCGCACACGATCCGCTTTGTGCACCCGGAGGGCTACAGCTTCTTTTCGACCCTGCGCCGCAAGCTGCATTGGAATCTGATGCCTCAGGCGTCTGACAGCGTGGAATAACCGTACCGACTATCACCTATGTTGCGCACCCTGCATATTCGCGATTTTGTCATCGTCGAACAGGCCGAGATTCATTTCGGCTCGGGTTTTACCGTTTTTTCGGGCGAAACCGGCGCCGGAAAATCCATTTTGATCGATGCCCTGGCCCTGGCACTGGGCGGGCGCGCCGACGCGAGCGTCCTGCGCGAGGGGGCGGCTCGCGCAGATATCACCGCCATGTTTGATACGTCGGCAACACTGCGCAGTTGGCTGACGGAGCGTGACCTGGACAACGGAGACGAGCTCGCGTTGCGCCGCGTCGTGGATGCACAAGGCCGCAGCCGCGGCTATATCAACGGTATGCCGGCCACACTGACGCAATTACGCGAGCTGGGCGACAGCCTGGTGGATATCCATGGGCAGCATGCACACCAAAGCCTCATGCGCCCGGATGCGCAGCGAGATCTGCTGGACGCCCATGGCGGCCATGCCGAGCTGCGCCAAGCCGTCGCTCAGACATGGAAAGCCTGGCGGGCAGTCGCCCGCCAATTGGAACTGGCCGAAAAAGACGCTGCAGGGCTTGCCGCCGAGCGCGAGCGCCTGCAATGGCAAGCCGACGAGCTCGACCAATTGGCGCTGCAGGCTGACGAATGGGACAGCCTGCAATCCGAACAATCGCGCCTGGCCCATGCCCAAGCCTTGCTGGACGGCGCTGGACAGATCCTGGAGGCGCTCGACGGCGAAGACGACTCGGCCCTCCATCGTCTGAATACGGCTCAGCATCGCCTGCAGAACATGCTGCGTCACGACGCCGGGTTGCAAGGCGTCGCCGACGAAATCGAATCCGCGCGCATTGCCATGGCCGAAGCCGTCTCGGATCTCAACAACTACGTCAGCCGCGTCGAACTCGATCCTCAACGCCTGGCCCAAGTCGACACCCGGATGAGCGTGGTGTTTGAAATGGCGCGCAAGTTCAAAACCGATCCAGAGGCCTTGCCGGCGCTGCGCGACAGTGTGCATGCCCAGTTGGCCGACCTGCAAGCCGCAGCCGATATAGACGCCTTGCGCGCGCGCGCCGAAACAGCCGAAACGCAATATCTCGCCGCGGCCAAACAACTGTCCGCAGCGCGTGCCAAAGTCGCCAAAAGCCTGGGCAAACAAGTCACCCAGGCCATGCAGACGCTCGCCATGCAAGGCGGCCGATTCGAGCCGATCGTCACCGCAGGCGCCCCCTCGGCACAGGGCAGCGACCAAGTCGAATTTCTGGTGGCCGGCCATGCCGGCACCACACCGCGTCCGTTGGGCAAAGTCGCATCGGGGGGCGAACTCTCCCGGATATCTCTGGCGCTATCCGTCATCGCCAGCCGTGCGGCACGCGTGCCCACTTTGATTTTTGACGAAGTCGACAGTGGTGTGGGCGGCGCCGTTGCGGAGGTCGTCGGGCAACTGCTCAAGGAGCTCGGCGAACGCCATCAAGTTTTGTGCGTCACCCATCTGCCGCAGGTCGCCGCCTGCGGTAATGCGCAATATCGGGTCAGCAAAAAAGAAACGGCAGGCACCACGCGATCGCAGATTGCCGAATTGGACGCCGATCAACGCGTCGAGGAAATTGCCCGCATGCTAGGCGGCATCAAGATCACGGCGACGACGCGCGATCACGCGCGCGAAATGCTGGGTGGTTTGGCCGAACAAGCAGCGCGCTAAGTCGATCGACGGAAAATGCCCCCTTGCATGGGGGCGTTTTGATTTTCGGGCAGCCCGGCACACTCGGTACAGTCAGAACAATACGTAACGATTGCTGACCGACCTCGCGGGCAACGGGGCGGCGGCACGAGGCCTGATGAGCCTCGGACGTGCCGCCACGAGCCTATCAGCCCTAGCGGGTTTTTTGGCAGTCGCCGCAGATGCCGTACAGCACCATGGCGTGGCTTTCCAAGGCAAAATTGTTGTCTTTTGCCACTTTGTGTTGACGTTTCTCAATGTCGGGATCGGAAAACTCGACTACCTTGCCACAATTGGTGCAGATCAGGTGGTCGTGGTGATCGCCGTCATTCAGTTCGAAAACCGCCTTGCCGCTGTCGAATTGGCTGCGGCTCAGGATGCCGGCCTGCTCGAACTGTGTCAGCACGCGATAAACCGTCGCCAGGCCGATTTCGACGTTTTCGCCGATCAGTGCGCGATAAACATCCTCGGCGCTCAGGTGCCGTTGGTCTGCTTTGCGGAAGATATCCAGGATTTTTAGACGAGGAAAAGTCGCCTTCAAACCCATGTTTTTCAGTTCGCTTTGGTCTGTCATGGTGTAATCGCTCTCTGTCCGCGGTGGCAAGGGCAGAAATTGCGGCGCACAAACTGAAGCAGCGCGCCGCCCTTTTTCCGCTGCCCACGGAGCTACCGCATTGTGAAACCTTTATGATAACGGTTTTACCCGCTTTAAATCACAGATAGGGGCGCTTGGTGTCCATCATTGCACGTATTCCGACCCGGTTCCTGAAAACCGCACTGGCAGCCACCGCCGTCGCAGCCGTTATGGCGGGCTGCTCTTCCGACAAATGGGGCTTCCCCTACAAAGCTCCTGTCCAGCAGGGCAATTGGATCACTCAAGAGCAAGTCGCCCTGCTGCAGCCTGGCATGACGCGCGAGCAAGTCCGCTTTGCATTAGGCAGCCCTACGTTGACCAGTGTCTTGCACGCGGATCGCTGGGACTATCCGTATTACTTCAAGCCTGGCTACGGCGACCCTCAAGAACGCAAGTTCACGGTGTGGTTCGACAATGACCGCCTGGTACGCTGGGAAGGCGACAAGCAGCCCGATCTGCAACCGTTCCAACTGAATGCAGAGGGTAAACCCGAGGAAAAGATTGACGAGCAGATCGACGCCGAAACCGCTCGCCAGAATGCCGAGGGGGCTATTCAACCCGCTGTCCCGGCTGATGCGGCACAGTTGCCCGCGCTGGGGACGCCGCCGGGCGGCGCCCTGCCCGCAAATGGCGCCAACGGCGCAGATACGGCGGTCTCGCAACCGGACACGGCGTCTCAGCCGGCCTCCGACTCAGGCAGCGGCATTCGTGCACCGAGCATGTCCGAATCAGACACATTACCGCCGCAGGATACATCCAGCGATGCCGCTCGCCAGCGCGAGTTGCGATTGAATGCGCCAAGCACGGGCTCGTCCAATCCCGCCACCGGTGGCGCCGAGCCGCTGCGTTGATCGCGGTTGCCAGAGGAAAAAACATGCGTATCGCTATTGCAGGCGCAGGCGGCCGTATGGGCCGCATGCTCATCGAAGCCGTCCTGAATGCTTCGGATATCACACTCGCTGTTGCCTTGGATCGTGCAGGCTCTCCTGACCTGGGGCAAGATGCGGGCGCGTTTCTGGGCCGCGAGACTGGCGTCACCATCACGGATCAACTTGACGCGTTGGCCAATGCTGACTGCCTGATCGATTTCACTCGCCCTGAAGCTACGTTGGCGCATCTGCAGGCTTGCGTGCAACACGGCACTCGAATCGTGATCGGCACGACGGGTTTTGACGATGCCGGGCGCGCCGCCATTGAGGTGGCGGCACAAAAGATCGGCATCGTTTTCGCGCCCAATATGAGCGTGGGGGTAAATGCGACGCTCAAGCTGCTGGATGTCGCTGCGCGTATTCTGAACTCCGGGTATGACGTGGAGGTGTTCGAAGCGCACCATCGCAACAAGGTCGATGCTCCGTCAGGCACTGCGCTCAAGATGGGTGAGACGGTTGCCTCGGCTTGGGATGTTGCGCTGCCTGACGTCGCGACCTGGACGCGACATGGCGATACGGGTGTGCGCCAGCCTGGCACTATCGGGTTTTCGGTGGTGCGGGGGGGGGATATTGTTGGCGACCATACGGTGTATTTCTGCGGGGACGGTGAGCGTATCGAGATCACGCATCGATCCGGCATGTCTCCAGCTCGTTGCATCGCTGGGACGAGTTTCTTGCTTAGGCTTCGTAGGCGCCCTGTCTTGTTAAAAAGAAGATCCTGCAGGGCCGNGATCTGTCGGCGCCTACGGGCGCGCCGACAGATCGCATTCGAGCTTGGTTTGCGACGCGGGTTGGGCCTCAGCGCTTAGGATTGCCAGACGAGGGGCTCGGGTTCTAGCTCGATGTGATAACGCATTGAAACGTCACGCTGGATCGCCGCAGCTAATGCCATGATGTCGGCAGCAGTGGCGCTGCCTTTGTTCACCAGGACCAAGGCTTGCCTGTCGTGCACGCCTGCGGCGCCGAGTTGCTTGCCTTTCCATCCACATTGATCGATCAGCCAACCCGCGGCGAGTTTGTAGCGTCCGTCGGGCTGTGGGTAGGATACGAGGCCTGGATGTTGCGCCAGCAAGGCGTCGCGAACGGTGGCGTCGACGAGCGGGTTTTTGAAGAAACTGCCTGCGTTGCCGATGACGGCGGGGTCAGGGAGTTTTTGGCGGCGAATGTCGCAAACAGCGTCGAAAATGTCGCGTGCGGTCGGTGCGCCGGACGCGTATGCACCAGAATTCGCAGAACCACCAGACAGTCCAAAATGACGCTGCAAATCCGGATATTCGAG
Source organism: Bordetella muralis (assembly GCF_965139205.1). GTDB lineage: Bacteria > Pseudomonadota > Gammaproteobacteria > Burkholderiales > Burkholderiaceae_B > Bordetella_A > Bordetella_A muralis. The sequence continues at coordinate 252,734 of NZ_CBCSIU010000004.1, read as the reverse complement.
CACGGCCTGCCAGGGGCGTGGCAGCGCGAAGCGCACCGCGACGATGATCCACTCGCCGGGCTCGCCGTGTTTGAAAACGCTATCTCGATAGGCAAACTGACAGTCGGCTGCGGTCATGTCTACCAAACGGCGCTGACGGACATTCCATGCTGTCAGTCCCTGAAAACGATCCGCCAGCTCGACGCCATAGGCGCCGATGTTCTGTACCGGTGCGGCGCCCACTGTGCCTGGAATCAATGCCAGGTTTTCCAGCCCGTCCCATCCTTGTTCCACACAGGCGGTCACAAAACCATGCCAGCTCTCGCCCGCTCCCGCCTCGATGATCCAGGCATCCGGCCGCGCCTCGATCAAGCGCACGCCTGTCACGGCGACATGTGCGACAAGGCTCTCGATCCTGGGGGGCAGCACCATATTGCTGCCGCCACCCAAGACCAACAAATGGGAATACTGATCTGCCAGATCGGACAAGGCATCCAATTGATCAACTGAACGCAAAGTCACAAAAGCGTCCGCCCACGCAGACAAGCCCAGCGTATTGAGCTGGGTAAGATCCTGACGGGCGGGCGTTAACGTGGCGGTGGATGACGCCTGAGGGAAATCCGGCATGAATACAAGAGAACGCTAAAACCTGGGGCGCTCACATGTTAACAGCAGCCTGGGCGCGTCCTGGTTGCCTGCGGCCCGGCTAGCACGGTCGTTCACAGCAACCGGGCCGCCTTCGGTCAAGGCAGGCACCGGCTTTCGCTTCAGCAACATCCCAGACGTTTTTTACCGCCATAACGGGCATCCTGACGCTCTCGGAAAAACTCCTCGTACGTCATCGGCGTTTGGTCGGGGTGCGTACGCCGCATATGCTCGACGTAGTTTTCATAATCGGGCACGCCGACCATCAAACGCAACGTCTGGCCCAGATAGCGACCGGCTTTGCCGGTCGCGGCGCCCAGATTGGTAAACAACATATGGCGCCCTCCGTTGATCAATGTCCGCCAGCCGCTGCAGGCAGCGGCTCGTACGGGGTTTCGCGGGATGTGGCCGCGCCTTTGGCACGGGCTTGCAATACGGAACGAATGCCAAACACCACGATGCTCAGTACGACAAACATGAAGATGCCGCACAACGCCGCGTCGACATAGTCGTTGAATACGACACGACTCATTTCGGCGAGGTCCTTGGCCGGAGCCAGGACTTGGCCTTGCGCGATGGCCGCGTTGTATTTTGCCGCGTGCGCGAGGAAGCTCACTCTGGGATCGGCATCGAACATTTTCTGCCAGCCGGCGGTCAAGGTGCATGCCAATAACCACAACGTCGGCACCACTGTCACCCACGCGTAGCGGTCGCGCTTCATCTTGAACAGCACCACCGTACCCAACGTCAATGCAATCGCCGCCAGCATCTGGTTGGCAATGCCAAACAACGGCCACAGCGTATTGATGCCGCCAAGCGGATCGACCACGCCCTGATATAGGAAATAGCCCCAAGCCGCTACGCACAAACCGGTCGCGATGAGACTGGCGGGCAGTGACTCTGTACGCTTGAGCGACGGCGCAAATGTGCCCAACAGGTCTTGCAACATGAAGCGGCCTGCACGCGTTCCTGCATCCACCGCGGTCAGAATAAACAATGCTTCAAACAGGATGGCAAAGTGATACCAGAATGCCATCATTGCCTGGCCGCCGATGACCTGGTGCAAGATGTGCGCCATGCCTACAGCCAGGGTCGGGGCGCCACCTGCGCGCGAAATGATCGTGCTTTCGCCGACGTCTTTCGCCGTCTGAATCAAATCGGCAGGCGTGACCACGAAGCCCCAGCTCGACACCACCTGTGCAACATGCTCAGGCGTGGTGCCGATCACAGCCGCAGGGCTATTCATCGCGTAGTAAATACCCGGTTCGATCACGCAGGCGGCCACCAGCGCCATGATGGCGACGAATGACTCCATCAGCATGCCGCCATAGCCAATATAGCGAGCCTGCGTTTCGTTTTCGATCAGCTTGGGCGTGGTGCCCGACGCGATCAGCGCGTGAAAACCAGATACCGCGCCGCAAGCAATCGTAATGAACAGGAACGGGAACAGATTGCCCGACCACACCGGACCCGAGCCGTCGACAAATTTCGTCAACGCAGGCATTTTCAATTCGGGAGCAACGATCAAAATACCGATTGCCAGCCCGGCAATCGTGCCGATTTTGAGGAACGTCGACAGATAGTCACGTGGTGCCAGCAGCAACCACACCGGCAGCACCGAAGCCACAAAACCGTAACCGATGAGAATCCAGGTCAGGCCCTTGCCATCAAAATCGAACCACGTGGCCAAGATCGGATGCGCCGCCACGTCTTGTCCGAACACAATGGCAGCCATCAACAGCACAAAACCGATGATGGATACTTCGCCGATCCGGCCCGGACGCAGATAGCGCAAATACACGCCCATGAACAAGGCAATGGGAATGGTCGCGGCTACGGTGAACGTGCCCCAAGGCGAATGCGTGAGAGCCTTGACCACGATCAATGCCAGGACGGCCAGGATGATGACCATGATCATGAACGCGCCAAACAGCGCGATCACGCCCGGCACCGTGCCCAGTTCGGCCTTGACCAGATCTCCCAAGGACCGGCCATCGCGCCGCGTCGAGATGAACAGCACGATGAAATCCTGCACTGCGCCGGCAAACACTACGCCAGCCAGCAGCCACAGTACGCCGGGCAGATACCCCATTTGCGCCGCCAACACAGGCCCGACCAAGGGTCCTGCACCGGCAATCGCGGCAAAGTGGTGGCCGAACAGCACATGTTTGTTGGTGGGCACAAAATCGAGCCCGTCGTTGTATTTCCACGCCGGCGTCATGCGGGTGGCGTCCAACTGCAGCACCTTCGTCGCGATGAAGCGGCTGTAATAGCGATAGGCGATCAGATACACACAGACGGCTGCGATCACGATCCACAGCGCGTTGATGGTTTCGCCACGGGAAAGCGCCACCGTACCGAGCGCAAATGCGCCCAGCACAGCAATCGCCAGCCAGACCAGGTGGTTCCCCAGTCCTCTACTGCTGGTATGCATAAACTATGCTCCTCTTAGCCTTCCACCTGGGTAAAGCGCGGCCATGCCGATGTCTTGCGGGTGGGCAGACTCGTTGTTGTCTGGCGGCCGGCAGATACGCCAGCCATGCGCCCTTGCAGCGCAGGCCGTAGTATTTCGATTACCCTGCGCCTCAACAAGCGAGAAACTACGTAAATTGACTACGTACTATTACGTATCGCACCGCAACAATCGTTAGACAACCACTTAAAATGCAAAGCAAAATTCGTAGCTGAACAAAGGAGTTGCGAACGTCCCGCAGCGCATCAATGGCGTTTTTTGCCAACCTATGAAACTCCGTCTGAAAATCCTGCTCTTGGCCGTTGTGCCCTTGCTTATTGCCGTCGCCGCCATCTCCGTTGCGGTCTACGTGCAGGGGATGCAGCTCGCCCAACGTGAAAAGCAGGTCGTAGAACAAGCCTGGCTATCCAGCAAAGAAAGCGAACTGCGCCACTATGTCAGCCTCGCCTATAGCGCTGTCGCGCCGCTGCAGAACGCGGGCGACGACCCGGCCACGCAGGCGCGCGCCCTCGCCTTGCTGGAACAGATGGAGTTTGGCCACGATGGCTATTTCTTCATCTACGATCTGCACGGCAAAAATCTGATGCATCCGCGTCAGCCCGAGCTGGTGGGACAAAACCTCTGGGATCTACGCGATACGCGAGGCCAACCCGTTATCCAAAACCTGCTGGCCGCTGCCCGCCATGGCGGCAACCAGGGAGAGGCCGTCCGGTATCTTTGGGAAAAACCCTCCACCGGCCAAATGGTCGAGAAACTGGGTTACGTCGTGATCATGGAGCGCTGGGGCTGGATGCTGGGTACCGGCATCTACCTGGACGACGTCGAACAGGCCCTGGCTCACATAGACGCTGCCGCCCAAGCCAATATCCGCAATATGTTTGCCTGGGTGGGCGGTATCGTGGCCGCCGCCATCCTGGGCGTGACGGCCTGCGGTCTCGCACTGAACATCAGCGACCACCGCCAATCCGACGCCAAGCTGCAACTCATGGCGCGACGCGTCGTGCATTCGCAAGAAGACGAACGCGCCCGCTTATCCCGTGAATTGCATGACGGCATCAGTCAGATCCTGGTGTCGATCAAACTGTCACTCGAGGCAGCGCGGGACCGTCTGCAAACACAAGCGGGCGATCCGCACACGCTGGCCCTGATCGATCGCCCCCTGTCCGGCGCGCTCGAGCGGTTGAACACAGCCGTGGGCGAAGTCCGGCGGATTTCCCACAATCTGCGTCCGACGGTGCTCGACGACCTGGGCCTGCCCGCTGCACTAGAACACCTGGGCCGTGAATTTGCCGTTGCACACGAGGATGGTTCCCCGCCGTTGCAGGTCCGACTGCATACCACGGGTGACGTGCGCCCATTACCCGAGGCGCATGCCACCGCCCTATTCCGCATCACACAAGAGGCCTTGACCAATGTCCTGCGGCACGCCCATGCCAGCCGCGCGGACATCACACTCGACTATGCCAAACGGGGCCTGAGCTTGACGATCGCGGATAATGGCGTAGGTTTTGATTACGCGAACGTGCAACAAGATCCACAACTCGGAATCGGTCTGCGCAACATGCGCGAGCGCATGGCGGCATTGGCGGGTACGTTAACGTGCCACGCCGATAACCAAGGCACCCGCCTGCAAGCGTGGCTGCCGCTTCCGGCTACAGCGCTCGCCCCAGACAGCGCGGACATAACAACCTGACATGCCCCACACCTCCAAGACCATCCGCCTGCTGCTCATCGACGACCACCCTCTGGTACGCGATGGCCTGCGGCTGCGTCTCGAAACCGTACCGGGCCTGAAAGTCATCGGCGAGGCCGGACATGCGTTGGCCGCGCTGGCGTTTCTCCAGGACTGCCTGGCGCAGGATCCCACGGGCGACACCTTGCCTCACCTCGTGCTGATGGATCTGAACATGCCAGGCATGGGCGGCCTGTCGCTCATTGCGCAATTACACGAGCAATACCCGCAAATCGCCGTCCTGGTGCTGACGATGCACGACAACGGCGAATACATCGTTCAGGCGGCCAAAGCCGGTGCGCGAGGCTACCTGCTCAAACACGAGCCTGCCCAGGAAATCATCACTGCCATCCACGCCGTCATGAGCGGCCGCATGTATTTCAGTGCAGCCGCGACGGTCAGCCTGTCTACCACCAGCTCACCCGCCCTGCTGCTCACCCAGCGCGAGCGCGACGTACTGCGCCACATCGCCGATGGCCACGCGAACAAGCAAATTGCCCAGGCCTTGAATCTGTCCGTGCGCACGGTGGAAACCCACCGGCTCAATATCAAGCGCAAACTCAATATCGAGGGCCAGGCGGAGCTGATCAAATATGCGGTGGAAGCGTCCAAATCGTTGAAGGCGTTGCCGTAAATGCCGTGCTGCGCTGCTCGGCTGGCTGCCTGCTTCCCGTCAGTCCACACTACGGCCCACGTTCGAAACAAACGCACGACTTGCACAACCAAAAAAAGCCATATAGAATCTCGTTTCTTCGCTGCTGACGCATAGTTTGCAGCCATGCGGGAGTAGCTCAGTTGGTAGAGCGCAACCTTGCCAAGGTTGAGGTCGCGAGTTCGAGACTCGTCTCCCGCTCCAAATTTTGATCCACAGACTTCTACTGGGGTCTGTAGGTCATTGAAAAAAGGAGCTTCGGCTCCTTTTTTCATTCCAGCGAGTGCCACGGAAATCCACCCACAGCTACCGTTTTTGAGTGACCAAATAAGGCACAAGAATACGGGTGGGGCGGCTACCGGATAGTTGCTGGGGCTGAGCGGGAACCATGACGAGCATAGGGCCTAAGTCATTACTTAGGAGTCTCGAAATGGCGCTCTCTGATCTGACCGTCCGGCAGGCGAAGACCACCGGAAAACGCTACACCCTCTCCGACAACGACTGCCTGGGCCTGATGGTCTCAGCCGCAGGCGGCAAGTCATGGCAATTCCGCTACTACTGGCTGGGCAAGCAAAAGCGCCTGTGCCTGGGCGGCTATCCTGCCCTCAGCCTGCGTGAAGCCCGGACCGAGCGAGACAAGGCCCAGGCCCTGCTTGCCAGGGGGATCGATCCCCAGGTCGAGCGCGACCAGAAACGGCACGCGGCCAAGCTGGCGGGCGAATACACCTTCAAGACCGTCTTCGATGCTTGGGTCGAGCATCGCCGTAAGGAACTCAAGGAAGGCCGTCAGAGCACGCTTTCCCAGATCCTGCGCATCTTTAACAAAGACGTGCTGCCCACTCTGGGGAAGATGTCGATCTATGACATTCGCCGCCCTCAGCTTCTGGGCGTCCTGGCGGCGATCGAGAAGCGCAAGGCGTTCACTACTGCGGAAAAGGTCCGCACCTGGTTCAACCAGATGTTCCGTTATGCCCTGGTCATCGCCGAGGGGCTGGAGGTCAACCCGGCCGCAGACCTGGACGTGGTAGCCGAACCCAAGCCCCCGGTAGCCCACAACCCCTACTTGCACCTGCCCGAGATGCCCGAGTTCCTCCAGAAGCTCCGGCTCTACAACCCCCGTGGCTGGCAGACCCAGCTTGGCGTCCGGCTGCTGTTCCTGACCGGGGTGCGCACCGGCGAACTGCGGTTGGCCGAACCCGAACAGTTCGACCTCGACAGGGGCTTGTGGATCATCCCGCCGCAGATCGTCAAGCAGCTCCAGGATGAAATGCGCAAGGCAGGGAAGCGGCCGCAGGATGTGCCCCCCTATATCGTGCCGCTATCCCTGCAGGCCATCGAGATCGTGCGCTATCTTCTGGGGGTGATGCGGCCGGCGCAGAGGTACCTGCTGTCACACCGCAGCGAACTCAAGAAGCGCATCAGCGAGAACACCCTCAACAAGGCCGTGCAGCTCATGGGCTATGAGGGGCGCCTGACCGGCCACGGCATCCGCGGCACCATCTCGACGGCGCTCAACGAGATTGGCTACCCGAAGATTTGGGTGGACGCGCAGCTTTCCCATTCCGACCCCAATAAGGTGAGTTCGTCCTACAACCACGCCAAGTACGTTGAGCCGCGCCGTCGGATGATGCAGGACTGGGCCGATCGGCTCGACCTGCTCGAACAGGGCGAAGTGGAAGCCGCGAGCGCGCACCTGACCATCCGTATCGACGGGGTGCCGGCAATGGCAGAAGTGGAGGAAACGATGGATGCGACCCTCACGATGGCCGAGCCCACTCCTCCCGGCGTCCCGCCCGTCGTGGCCACGCCTATTGTCGTAACCCCGAGCAGCGGCGGGATCACGTTCCAGCGGCTGTCTCAGGTGCCGCCGCCTCCGACGCATGCCCCAGAGCCGGAAGTGTCCGCGATCCAGCGCGAGCGCGAGGAAATGCTGACCATCTACGAGTCTCCAAGCAGCTTGCCGGTCCCGCTGTTCGGCAAGCTGGCTGGAAAGTCCAAGGACCAGATCAACCGCGAACTGAAAGCGGGCAAGTTGCTGTCCATCAGTTTGGGTAATCGGGGGCAGCGTGTTCCCGATTGGCAACTGGTGCCGCTCAAGCACAAGCTGGCCCAGGTGCTCATGAACCAGTGCCTGCACGCGGATTCGTGGGATCTGTACCGCATGCTGACCCAGCCGCACCCTGACCTGGGGGACCGCGCGGCCATTGATGCGGTCACGCCGACCAACGTGCCGGCGATCATCCGGGTCATCATGGGCGACTACCAGCACCATGCGGATATGCCCGAGGCCATTGCCCCTTACCCCATCCCCGAGGATGTGCGGCAAAGCGTTCGTCGGCTGGTGGATAGCGCAGTAGTTCTAGACGGAGCATAGGGCTCTCAAACCTTGCAGGGGCCTTGTGGCCCCTGCATTACGCTTGCACCGCCTCCACGAGTTCGCTCAGCGTGCGCGGTGCGGGAGCGAAGAACACGGCGCCGGTGTGCGCCGTCGAGAAATCGAGCAGGCGGTCGTGCATGCCTGGCGGATCGCCGAGGAACATGCGCTCCAGCATCTTCTGCGTCACCCACAGATGCCTGGAGTAGCCGATGAAGTAGGTGCCATATTCGCCCTGGCCGGGGCGGCCGAAGGGCATGTTGTCGCGCAGGATGTCGTGCTCGGTGCCGTCGTCGTCCACGATTGTGGCGAGGGTCTTGTGCGATTTCTGGCCGCTCGTCGCGTCGGGCAATTCGACATTGCTGACGATCTCCCGGCCGATGATCCGCTCTTGCTCGTCCTTGGCGAGCCGAGCCCACGGCTGCATTTGGTGCAGATACTTCTGCACCACCAAGTAGCTACCGCCGGCGAACGCCTGATCTTCACTGCCGACCAGCGTCGAGGCGCCGATGTCGTGCCCGGTCGGGTTGGCCGTGCCATCGACAAAGCCAAGCAGGTCGCGGGAGTCGAAGTAGCGAAAACCGACCACCTCGTCGGCCACCGTCACGCTGCTGCCCAGTTGGTCCAGCAGCAGGCGCTCGAATTCAAAACAGAGATCCTCACGTTCGGCACGGATGTGAAAGAACAGGTCGCCGGGCGTGGCAGGCGCGGTGTGCTTGGCACCCTCGATGGGCACGAAGGGCCGTAGTTCCTTCGGGCGCTTCCCGGTCTGGAAACGGTCCCATAGCGCCGATCCCAGCGCAGTGATGCACGACAGCCGGCCGTTGAGATCGCGGAAGCCCACCGTTTTGATCAGGTCGTCCAGCCCGTCCAAGATGCCGGCGACCGCCTGAAGGGCCTCGTGGCCCTCGGCGACCGTCAACGTGAGAAACACCGCCGCGCGCGACAGCGGCGCATCGATGCTTTGCGAGTCAATTGGTACTCGGTCCCAACCACTTCCAACCATTCGTGCCTCCAAAGACCATGTTAATTCATCATATTGCCAAAGATGGAAGCGCTATCACTGGCGCGCTAACAGGTGCGTGCCGCGGTAATTACCCGAACGCAGCCTCGGCGAGAGCGGGCTATGGGATATTCGAGCAAGCCGCCCTATCCCTGGCAACCAGCATTGCCCTGTGCTCGAACCGCTCAGAAACAGCATTGGCTCGTCCGTGGGGCCGCTGCAGGTATGTCACGATCTCGTAGGGGCCGTCTGAAAGCGGTCGCATAGTGATCCCCCACGCATGGGCACGCTCCATGCGCGATTGCGCCGAGAGCCCCACACCGTAGCCAGCGGTGACCCAAAGCGCCATCATCTCGAACGAAGTCACATGCTGCACGCTCTGTTGGCTCAACGGAAGGGAAGACAGTCGCTGATCGAGCAGTAGGCATGCCTCCGCCGGCCAGCGAAACACCGGATAGTCCAGAAGCTCGGCAAGCGTGATCTTCGCCTGGGCAAGTAAGGGGGACCCCAGCGGCATTGCAACGGCCACGTTCTCGACCCAGAGCGGCTGGCTTTTCACGGCTGGAGCACCAGCGTTCCGAAGCGAGATTCCGGCGTCGTAGCGGCCTTCCTCAAGGCCCGTCATCAGGTCGTCGCCCGAGGTCTCAAAGAACGCGATGGTGACTTCAGGCTCCTCTGCGCGCTGAAGGGCAAGAAGCGTTATGAGGCAAGAGGATGGCACTCCAGGTGCGATAGCAAGCCTGAAATGGGAAAACTGGCTGGTGGCGTCATGCATGAGGGCCCCCAATAAGCGATCTGTCCAGAAAGGCAAACCAGCGTCGCAGTAAAGAGTGAAGTTTAACGTCGTTATCTTTAACGTGGTTAATTGTGGCAGATTGTTTGACGCTTCTGCTAATGCAGAAATCAACAATTCAGCCAGGCCGTCCTTCTGGCACATCGACGTATGAATCCGAGTCGGCGTTAGCCTTCGGACAGGCCGTGCGCGCTGCGCGCGTCGCTCAAGGAGTCGCGCAAGACGAGTTCGCATCTCGGGCAAGCATTTCGCGTTCTCACATGGGTAAGATCGAGCGTGGTGAGCACGTGCCCACGCTTCCGCTCATACTGAAAATTTCTACGGCACTCGGAATAAGCGCGGCTGACCTGATGACGGCGACCGAACGCAATCTGCGTGCCGACACCGATCCCTGAGTGTCTGGCTTGCCAGGCTCCGTCAACCGTCCGATGAGTCGCGTAGGCGAACGACAAATCGCTCTACCGAAGCCGATAAATTGCTGCCGTCGGGCCGAAGCAGGTAGGTCGTGATCACGGCAGAATCCATCGCCAAGGGGCGGATCACCACATCCGGCCGTTGAGAGATGGGAATCTTGGTCGCCGTCATGAAGCCGATGCCGTAGCCGGCGCCGACCAAGGTGAGCATCATGTCCAGTGAGGATACTTCCTCGACAACATTCAGCTTGTGCTCCAACGTGTTGAGCAGCCGCTTGAGTTCGCGGCAATAACCCTCGCATACCTGCGGGTCGCACAGGACAAGTGGATGGCCTTGGAGTTCTTGAAGTGGCACCTCCTTGTAGGTGAGCAATGAGTGCCGAGCTGGCACAGCAATCACCAGCGGGTCGTGCCAGATTGCCTCGGCAGCGATACCGTCGCCGACATCGGCCGTGTGCGCGAACCCGATCATGAAGTCGCCCGAGCGCAAACCGCGCACTTGCTCTGCCAGAGGCACTTCTGACAAGCGTATTTCGATCTCCGGCTCCTCGGCGCGACAACGAGCCAGAAATGCCGACAGTCGTGGATCGATAGCTCCATCTGATACTGCGATGCGCAGGCTACCGCGCAAGCCCGATGCCACAGCCTTGGCATTTTCACGAGCCTGTTCCAGCACAGTGAATAGACGGCGTACATCTTGCAAGAAGACCGCACCCGCCGCCGTCAGAACTGTTCCTCGTCGGTTTCGGTCGAAGAGCACTACGCCCAACTCGTCCTCAAGTTCCTTGATGGCTCGTGATAGCGGTGGTTGTTCGATATGCAAGCGCTCAGCCGCCCGCGTGAAATGTAGCTCCTCAGCAAGAACTACGAAGCAGCGAAGATGGCGCAGCTCCATAGGCCACCCTCCCGTTCCGACTTATCCAACACTGTGCTATCTCCCTATAGAAGTGACTGCCATTTCGGCGGCGGCGAGTTCGGCCACGTCTTTGGAAACTTCTGGCTAAATGAGCCAGGGCTGGGCTGATCGTGCGATGGCCCGAGGCCGGCACAACACCAGGCGAGACTGATCAAGTCCGTGGGGTGGTCAGGATCAGGCGAAGGCTATGTTCAGCCACGCACATCAATGGATGCCGCGCATCTTCTCCGTCCGACCCTTGACCGATTGCGAACCAGGCGCTCGAACACGCCTGCGGTTGATCATCACCTGCGGATTGCTGAGGTTCTGCTCCTGGCCCGAGCCAAGGCAAGCACCCCGTCAAAATCACAACGCCTTGGGGCAGCAGACAAATGCCGGCGAAAATATTCGCCGGCTTCAGTTGCTGGCCGGAGACTAGAGGAGCCAGAATGTCTCTCACCAGAAAGTGTGAGACATCCTGATGCGTAGCCCGCGCCGGATACTTACTGCCGCACTGAACCATGCGGGTCGATGACGTACTTGTATGCAGAACCCGCGTCGAACTCTTTGTACGCGGCGGGCGCGTCTTCGAGCTTGATGAACTTAGTGTTCATCATCGGCGAAAGGTAAGGCATGCGATCGTTCAGTATCGCCCGCATTAACGCGTGGTTGTAATTGGCCGTCGGGGATTGACCAGCCGACATTCGCGGCGACTTGATCCAGGCGTTGGACCATTCCAGATCCATATGGCCTTTCTTGGCTTTCGGGTCTTTCGAGATCGGGTTTGCGCAGTACACACCGACCGTGCTGGTCATTCCGCCGAAGCGGACATATTTGAGCATTGCGTTGGTAACAGCGCTCTCCACGATCTTGTCAGCCTCCGCGCCAAACCCGCGGCAGTCCACACCAACATAGTCGATGACGCGATCCACCTCCCTGTGCCCGGTAATGCGTTCGAGATGTTCCTCGATCGGCACGCCGTCGGAAAGGTTGATGGTTTCCACGCCGTGTGGCTTGAGAAGGTCCAGCCGCTCTTGAATGTAATCGGCAACGATGATGGCGCCTGCACCCAGAAGTCTGGCGCAGGCGGCACCCGCTCTGCCGACCGGCCCGGCACCGAAGATCAGGATGTTTTCGCCGACGACGTAGGCCGGTGCGGCTGGCCAATCAGGGCCAGCGAACCCATGGAAAGCTGTGGGTAGTACGTCAGAGAGAAGGGTCAGGTCGCGGATCTTTTCCATGGCGGCATCCTTGTCAGGAAAGCGCAGGAGATTGAAATCCGCATACGGTACGAAGAGATAATCACCTTGGCCCCCCGTCCAGCCACCGAGGTTGAACCCGTAGGCTCCGCAGTCGATTTCGGGGTTGGTGTTCTCGCATACATCGGAGCGCATATGCTTGCAGTTGTAGCAACGCCCACAACCCACATTGAAGGGGACGGAAACGATGTCGCCCTTCTTCACGACTTCGACGTCTGATCCCACTTCGATCACTTCGCCGGTCATTTCATGGCCCATGGTCATTCCCTTGGGAACAGCAAACGAACCGCGATAAATGTGAAGGTCGCTGCCACAGATATTTGTGGTAACTATTTTGAGGATAGCGCCGTGGGGTGCACTTTTCCCTTGAGGGGTTATCAGCTCTGGAAATTTGAAGGTGTTGACCTTCATTTCCAAGGGCTTCTCGAAAGTCACGATTCGGTTACCGGTCGGAGTCATTTCGTCACCTCTGTGCGTTAATGTTTCCATCTTCTAAATCGAAGTGGGAAACGAGACTTACCGCTGTCAAGAAGAACGATCGTGGTACTGCCTAGCCGTTGGCCGCGTCTCCTTCTGCGGTCTTGACAGCATCGGATCAAGCTCAGAAGTGGTCAAACTGGAATAATCTATGTGCAGATAGACACGATCTATCTACACGGGCTCGTCGAGCCGTGCTCGTCTCCTAGCTGGGAGAGGACAACGATCATCACTACATCGCGCCTCCTAGCTTGATCTAGGAATAGTCAGCTTGACCCAGCGAGACATGAGGAGGCCGCATGCAGCAGGTACTCCTGTCGCCCGTGTTGCCCCTAGACCTGGTGGCCTTCGATGGGTTGCTCAGCACGTGGCGCCTGTTAGCGGCGCACACGGCGTGCCTGCCATCTTTGCCTGGTTGAAGCAATACAGCGTTGCTCTTCGAGACTCGCTATTTCAAGGGGCTTTGGGATGAGTCTGCTTTGGGCTGGAACCGACGATGGATCGATATAACGGATTGAAGAGCGGCGGCCAGTTCTGGGGTGTGCACCATTTCGAGCAATGCGTGCGATGACGGTGCCTCGAACGCATTTTTCCCAGCAACGAATCCGACATTTGAGTGTGACATTGGTCCACTGATACCGATTGCGTGGAGATTCGGAATGTGTGCGAGTTGGCCGGCGAGAGATTGCGGAAGAACTGCCGAATATTTTCCTGTCGCCACGTGTGCCGATAGCACGTCAATTGAATCAGTGCGAATAGTCTGTGCGGTACATTGCGTCAGTCTATCTTGAATGGATTCAGGTACTGCCGAGTTCAGCAGGCACAGTTGTCTATTAAGAACATGGTCCCACGTTGTGCTTCGGGGTTGCTGTGTTCTAGCGGCGTGAAAAAGGAAAATGCGTTCACGGTACAGAAGGTGAGTATCGAAGTCTTCCCCTGGAATATCCTCCAAATGCATGAGTGCGATATCCAGATTGTTTTCTCGAATCGCCTGCAGCAGGGAAGAAGCGCCGGAGACCAGAATTGATTGTTGAAGTAAAGGTGTTTTTTCGGCAAGGGCGATGCTTAATGTGGGTGCTACGCCGGCAGTTCCTGGGAGTATCCCTAGCCGGAATTTCCCCTCTATACCCCGCCGTAGTGCGGAGATTTCTCGCTCCAGTCCTTTGCAGTCGTCATACATCTGCTGAGCCCAAGACAGTACGCGCATTCCTTCAGAAGTGAGCCCGTCGTAGCGTCGGCCATGACGCACGATCTCGACACCCATGTCTTCCTCCAATTGCTTGATGCCCGCGGAGAGTGTCGGCTGAGAAACATTGCAGCTTTTTGCCGCGTTGCCAAAATGGCCTTCACGGTGCAAAGCAAGCAAGTATTCAAAGTTTCTTACGATCATAGATTTTCTTCTGATAGAGTTGATTGAATTTTATACTTTTATGAAAAAACCTGTGCACGCTTCGATCTGCGTTCAACCTTGATCACGCAGGTGGCACGCATGAAAGGCTGTTGTGCGCAGTGCCCATTCAGTAGGCTCGGCTCGTCATCGGCGGCCAGCACCACAACGCACGGGACAGCCAATAGCGCGAACACAGGTGCTTCGCGCTGTAGGGCGAGTCGTCCTCATGTAGCTTAGCAGTTGGCGCGTTCTGGAAGGGAAGAAGCGGGAGTGGTGAAGCACGCAACCGCAAAAGGCGGTGCTAAGCTCTTGAGCTGCTCGGGTCGTGGCCGCGAGTCGTTGAAGCGGCCAGAGAATGGAGCCTGCCGTGGCCGTTGTGGAGTAGCTAGTACGCCATGCCCCCGGCGTTTCCTTGGCTGCGATTGACGGGCGTACCTGGCGGCAGATCAATAACAGCCATTTATGGATGAAGGAACGAGTGGAGTAAGGCAGATGAAGATATTCACGATTGGATTCACTAAGACCTCCGCGCGATCCTTCTTCACCAAATTAGGTGATTCTGGTGCCAAACGCCTAGTCGATGTTCGTCTGAATAATGTTTCGCAATTGGCCGGCTTCGCAAAGCGCGAGGATCTTCGGTATTTTTCCGAGGCGTTGTGTGGGATGGAATATGAGCACCTGCCAGCACTTGCTCCAACCAAGGACATGTTCGAGGCATATAAAATAAAAGGGGGAGATTGGGATATCTACGCGAGGAAGTTTCTGGATTTAATGTCGTCCCGAAAGATTGAGTCAATCGATAAAGAAAAGATTGATAACAGTTGCCTGCTTTGCAGCGAAGACAAGCCCCATCACTGCCATCGGAGGCTAGTGGCCGAGTACCTTGCAGGCAAATGGCCGAATGTTGAGATCGTGCATCTTTAGCAGGTGACGTAGCTCCACGCCTCCGGCGTCTCGTCTTGATGGCTGAGAGAGGCAAAGGCGCGCATCGGCGGGAGCCGCCGCCACACATGGGGCGTACAGAGCAATCTCGCCCGCCACGACTCGATGTCGGCGCTGAACGAGGCGAGTAGCTCCAGGTGCATTGGCAGACGGGCCGCTGGCTGACGTCGTGGCGCTCGGCGGATATGCACTGGGAAGCCCGCCCGTGTGTTGGGCTATCATGTTGGCGACGCCTACGCCCAGGTGGGGCGTGGCAGGATCGCCGTCATTTACACCCCAGTTTGGTACTGCTATAGGTCTTCCGAAATAGCCGATACATCAGGACAAATTGAAGTAGCTCAATTAGGAGATATCTAATGTCAACCGGTACGTTCATTCTGCACTCCAGCTATACGCCGGCGGGGGACCAGCCAGAGGCGATAGCGCGCCTGCTATCGGACATAGAAGAAGGTGCGACACACCAGACGCTGAAGGGTATCACCGGCTCTGGTAAGACCTTTACGATGGCCAATGTGATTCATCGTCTGAAGCGGCCCACGTTGATCTTGGCTCCTAACAAGACATTGACCGCGCAGCTTTATGGTGAAATGAAGCACTTCTTTCCTGAGAATGCTGTCGAGTACTTCGTTTCCTACTACGATTATTTTCAGCCCGAGATTTATATGCCGGGCACCGATCGTTTCATTCCAAAGGACTCGGCCATCAACGATCACCTTGAGCGCCTACGCCTGTCCACGACCAAATCCTTGATTGAGCGCCGCGATGTGATCGTCGTCGCTTCGGTGTCTTCAATCTACGGCCTGGGTGACCCGGAGGCGTACCGAGCGTTGCAGATCGCTCTGTCCCCTGGGGTCAAACTAAACCAGAGAGAGCTGATTCGTCGTTTGGCTCTGCTGCAATATGATCGCACTGAGCGCACTCTCAAACGTGCAACGTTTCGCGCTCAAGGTGATGTGATCGATATCTTTCCTGCTGATTCCGAGCATAGGGCAGTTCGGGTGGAACTGCTGGATGACTCTGTTGCGTCTGTTCAATGGCTAGACCCTGTTACAGGTAAAACGCTTGGGGCAATTGACCATTACTTGGTTTCGCCAAAGACGCTTTTTGCACCGCCCACGAATAAAATAGATTCCGCGTCCAAGAAGATACTCGCTGATATGGAAGAGCGGGTTGCCGAGCTGAACAGGAATAATCGCTTGGTCGAGGCAAACAGGCTGTACGAGCGGATCACGCATGACGTGGAGATGATGCGCGAGGTAGGCTATTGTTCGGGCATGGAAAATTATTCCTGCTACTTCAGCGAACGGGACCCGGCCTCGCCTCCGATCACATTGCTGGATTACCTGCCGAAAGATGGGCTTCTGTTCGTCGATGAATCCCACGTCATGGTGCCACAGATATCCGCAATGTACCGGGGGGATCAGGCGCGCAAGGAGACGTTGATAGATTACGGGTTCCGCTTGCCTTCGTCTAAGAACAATCGCCCGTTGAACTTTGGTGAATTTGAGAAGGTCAAGCCTCAGACCATCTTTGTTTCCGCTACTCCGGGAGACTACGAGCTGAGGGTGTCGAAAGACAGGGTTGTCGAACAAGTTATCAGACCAACGGGACTGCTTGATCCCAAGGTTGAGGTGCGGAAAGCGGACGGATACATAGATGACCTGCTTGCCGAAATATCGAAGTGCGTGAAGAAGAAAAATCGCGTGCTCGTGACTACGCTGACGAAGGTCAGTGCAGAAGAGCTAACGGATTTCTTGACGGACAACGGGATTCGAGCGCGCTACATGCATTCGGACATAAAAGCGGAGGATCGTGTTGAGATCATCAATGGCCTGCGCGCAGGAGAGTTCGATGTTTTGATTGGGATTAGTCTTTTGCGCGAAGGGCTGGATATTCCAGAGGCATCATTGGTTGCTATTCTCGATGCAGACCGTGCAGGATTCTTGCGTTCGGCCCATGCTCTCATTCAGATGATAGGTCGAGTCGCTCGGAATGAAAACGGCAAGGCGATCTTGTACGCCGACGCGGTGACTCCGGCGATGAAACAGGCGATCGATGAAACCAATAGGCGCAGGCAGCTTCAAATTGCCTTTAACGAGGAAAATGGGATTTCTCCGGCCTCGTCTGTGCGAAAACTAGCAGGAGAAGAGACGAATACGGAGGAGCCCACCGTTCACTCCGAGGCTTTCTGCGAGAATTTGTCCGACCTTTGCGATCAGATCACTGCCAAGGAACAGCAGCTACTCGAATTTACCGATACCGGTGACGAGCAGCGCGTCGAAGATATTCGTCGTCAGTTGGATGGTTTGTACCGGCAATTCATTTACATCTAATCGTTTGCCGGCATAGGGTTGCATGGCCGACCGATCTGCACCTGGCGCAAGCGGGCAGACGGTCGGCTCATCATTCAACCGGAGGGGCGAGCCGCCAAGGCTCAGTGCCCCGCTTTCCAGGGCGTGTGCCTTTCAGTGTCTTGCGACGTGTCAGCGCAAAGCTGGCAACGATCCAACGGCGACCAGCATTTCATCAAATACCGCTCGAACCCTTCCCGGAATGGGGCCACGCTGAGGCCGATAGACGTACAACCCCCATGCCGGAGGTTCTTCGCTCTCCAACACTCGCACGAGCTTCCCGCTGGCAATGTAGGGGGCGGCCATGTAGTCCGCCAGTTGCGCGAACGCGATCCCGGCCAGCGCCGCTCCCATTTCCATGTCGGCATTGTCGGCGACGAGAGTGGGTGCGGCAGGTGTCCACTGGCGTCCCGCCTTGAAGTGCCAAGGCCAGGGACGGCCGGTATTGATATCCAAGGCCACGGTAGCTGGCAGGCTGCTTAGCGCATCGATGTTTTCAGGTACGCCCACTTTCTTGATCAGGCGCGGAGCGGCAACGATCGGAAGTTTCATGTCGGCTGCCTTGCGTGCGACGAAGCGGCTATCACGCATGAATCCGACCCTGATTCCGACGTCAATCCCTTCGTCAACCGTATTGCTGATGCGATCGGACAGGCGCACATCCAGCGTGATGTCGGGATGACGCGCGGCCACGCGCTCCAGTGCCGGCAGCACCGCTCTGGTGCCCAAGCTGTGCGGTGCGGTGATGCGAACCGTACCGGACAGGGATGCCTGCTGGTCGGAGCCAGGCGTTCGCCACAGATCCTCGAACCGCTCCAATGCCGGGCGCACCTGGTCTAACAGCCCTTCGCCGAAGGCGGTGATGCGCACCTGGCGCGTGCTTCGATGAAACAACACCTCGCCGTAGTGTTGCTCCAGTTGCTGGATGGCACGGGTGACACCTTGCGGAGAAGTCCCCAGCCGGACGGCTGCATCGCGAAAACTGCTGCTTTCGGCCGCCACCCGAAAGATGCGCAGTAGTTCCATTTCCTTGTTCATGACGCACGCCTCATGGTCGGTTTCGCCGCTCGTTAATTGTTCCAGATGGTGGAATTATAAAATCGCAACAATTCCATATACAAGGGAGGCGCGGTTGCCCAGACTGACAGCACCCCGGAATGCTCCGCTCCGAACAACCCAACAAGGAACGCGAATGAACGCTGCGACTCTCATCACTGCCTACTACGACGCCTTCAACCGCGGTGACCGCGAGGCCATGCTGTCAATGTTGACCGATGACGTCGCGCACGATTTGAACCAGGGCGCTCGTGAGGTCGGTCGCGAAGCCTTCCGCGCCTTCCTGCAGCGCATGGACCGCTGCTATGGCGAGCAACTCCGCGGGATCGTGGTGATGGTCAGCGCCGACGGCCTGCGCGCAGGCGCGGAGTACGTGGTGCATGGCGAATACAAGGTGACGGACGACGGGCTGCCGGACGCCCAGGGCCAGCGCTACGTGCTGCCGGGTGGCGCGTTCTTCGAGATCCGCGATGGCAAGATCGCTCGTGTCACCAACTACTACAACCTCGGCGACTGGATCGCACAGGTCGGAGGGGACGCCTGAAATGACCAGCGACGTGCAGGTGCTGGTTCGTCGTGGGCCGGACATTGCCGAATGGTTCGACACCGTGGCACATCTGCGGGCGAAGGTCTTCCGCAGCTTTCCATACCTGTACGAGGGCGACATCGAATACGAGAAGCACTACCTTTCCATGTACGCCCGTTCGGCAGACAGCCTGTTGGTGCTCGTGCTCGCTGATGACGTGGTTGTGGGTGCGTCCACGGGGTTGCCGCTCGGCGATACGGAGCCGGCCTTCCAGGTACCGTTCGCCGATCGAGGAATCCCGATGGAGGCAGTGTTTTACTGCGGCGAATCAGTCCTGCTCCCAGCCTTTCGGGGCCTTGGCCTGGGCCATCGCTTCTTTGACGAACGCGAAGCGCATGCCCGTTCGTTGGGCGGCATGCAGTGGACATCGTTCGCGTCGGTGGATCGAGCAGACGACGATCCCCGGCGTCCTTCCAACTACCGCAGTAATGATGCCTTCTGGACCCGTCGTGGCTACGTGCGACAGTCGGACATGAAGGTTACGCTGCCCTGGAAGGAGGTGGGTGAGCCGACCGAAACCGAGCAGACGCTCACGATGTGGCTGCACTCTCTGGAGAACGCGAAGTGAAAGTAGCAGTTGCGAAATATGCAGTGGGTAAGCCGACGGACTTCGAGGCATTTGCTGCGCGGCAGCGACTGGTTCTGGAGGAGGCGCGCCGTGGCGGAGCGGAACTGGCCGTGTTGCCCGAGTATCTATCCCTCGAACTGGCTGCAACGTTCAAGCCTAGCATCCGCCGTGATTTCAACGCCTCTCTGGCCGCGCTGCAGGCCTTGCAGCCTGCTTGGCTGGCACTGTATGCCGACCTGTCGCGCGAGTTGTGCATGACCATTCAGGCCGGTACGTTTTTGACCCAGGTTGGTTTGGACCGCTACCGCAACCGAGCTTGGTGGTTTGCGCCTGACGGTACACGCGACTACCAGGACAAACTGCAGTTGACGGGGTTCGAGAAGGACACCGGCGTCATCGAAGGTGGCGACGAACTCAAGGTGTTCGACCTGAACGGTGTGCGTGCCGGCATCGCTGTTTGCTATGACAGTGAGTTTCCATTGCCCGTGCGAGCCCAGAGAGAGGCGGGAGTGCGCCTGCTGCTGGTCCCGAGCTGTACCGACACCCAAGCAGGTGCAACCCGGGTCCGTGTGGGCTGCATGGCGCGGGCGCTGGAGAACCGAATGTTCATCGCGCAGGCCGTGACGACCGGAGCTGCTGACTGGAGTCCGGCGTTGGACACGAACACTGGCGAGGCCACGATCTATGCACCAATGGATCGTGGATTCCCGGATGATGGCATTCTCGCGACGACTTGCGGCACGCAGACATGGGCGATCGGTGATCTTGACGTTGAAGCACTCGAACGAAACCAGGAACAGGCCCAGGTTGCGGTCGATCGTGACTGGGACGGCCAGATGTTGCCTGCACTGCGGAAGGCTCGGTATTCGGGTCGTCAGGTCGCCTAGCCGGTCTCATCTTGTTAGCTTCAGTTCGATGAGTCGGCTTAGATAGGCCACGTCTATCTGCGCATAGATTTTTCCAGTTTGACCAGTTTTGAACTTGCCCCGATGCTGTCGATACATGCAAGAAATATTCATTAATTTGAATGTTTTGCGCTTCTTGGGAACAAATCTGTACTAGCCTGTAAGCGTGCTCGAAGAGCACAGATTTTGTGGCGAAGTTCGGCCGCATATACTATGGGGGAGTATTGTATAATGCGGCGGTGTACCCAAGTAGAGAGGTGTTCGATGCCACACAGCCCGGAAGAAAAGAAGCAAGCACTGACGCGCATCAGGCGCATCAAAGGTCAGGTAGCGACTCTTGAGCAAGCGCTTGATGCAGGTGCGGAATGTCCTGCAATTCTTCAGCAGCTTGCGGCCGTTCGTGGGGCAGTCAACGGATTGATGGCAACGGTTCTGGAGAGCTATCTGCGGGAAGAGTTTCCCAGTAGCGAAATCAGGAGCGATTCGCAGAACAAGTCCATTGACGAGACCATCTCTATCGTCCGCTCCTATCTGCGGTAGAGGCACCAGGGTGCCCTCGGTGAGGGCAAATTTAGTTAGCTAGTAAAGGAAGCGACATCATGAAATCACGTGCAGCAGTTGCCTTCGGGCCAGGAAAGCCGCTGGAAATCGTCGAGATCGACGTCGAGCCGCCGCGCAAGGGCGAGGTGCTCATCAAGATCACGAACACCGGCGTTTGCCATACCGACGCCTTCACCCTGTCGGGCGACGACCCCGAAGGTCTCTTCCCGGTCGTGCTGGGTCATGAAGGTGCGGGTATCGTCGTGGAGGTGGGTGAAGGTGTGACCAGCGTGAAGCCTGGCGATCACGTCATTCCCCTCTATACCGCCGAGTGCGGCGAGTGCCTGTTCTGCAAGTCCGGCAAGACCAACCTGTGTGTCGCGGTTCGTGCAACCCAGGGTAAGGGGCTGATGCCCGATGGTACGACTCGCTTCTCGTACAACGGTCAGCCGCTTTACCACTACATGGGCTGCTCGACCTTCAGCGAATACACGGTCGTCGCCGAAGTCTCGCTGGCCAAGATCAACCCGGACGCCAATCCCGAGCACGTCTGCCTGCTGGGCTGCGGCGTGACCACCGGCATCGGCGCCGTGCACAACACGGCCAAAGTGCAGCCGGGCGACTCGGTGGCCATCTTCGGCCTCGGCGGCATCGGTCTCGCCGCGATTCAGGGTGCACGCCAGGCCAAAGCGGGCCGCATCATCGCCATCGATACCAATCCGGCGAAGTTCGAGCTGGCTCGTACCTTCGGCGCGACCGAATGCCTCAATCCGAAGGACTTCGACAAGCCGATTCACGAGGTTCTCATCGAGATGACCGGCTGGGGTGTCGATCACACCTTCGAGTGCATCGGCAACGTCAACGTGATGCGTTCGGCTCTGGAAGCTGCCCATCGTGGCTGGGGCCAGTCGATCGTCATCGGTGTCGCCGGTGCCGGCAAGGAAATCTCGACCCGTCCGTTCCAGTTGGTCACCGGCCGGACTTGGAAGGGCTCTGCTTTCGGCGGGGTCAAGGGGCGTACCCAACTTCCGGGCATGGTGGAAGACGCAATGAAAGGCGAGATCGATCTCGCCCCGTTCGTCACCCACACCATGGGTCTCGACGAGATCAACCACGCCTTCGACCTGATGCATGAAGGCAAGTCGATTCGCACGGTGATCCACTACTGATCACCCACTATCCATTCAACACCAACCATCAAGGAAACTAACCATGTCCACTCCTGTCATTTCCGGCGACGGCATCTTCTCGCACGTCTTCATCGGCGCCGCCGACGTCCAGAAGTCGGCCGCGTTCTACGACGCCGCCCTGGGTGCTCTCGGCATCAAGAACCTCGGTCCTTTCGGCAACGGATGGGTGCTTTTCGGTCGCGAAAAGCCGGCTTTCATCATCGCCCGTCCGGGCAATGGTGAAGCGCCTTCGAGCAACGGCGTGACGGTCGGCTTTGCGGCCGCCACTCCCGCCGAAGTGGATGCCTTCCACGCCGCCGGCCTTGCCGCAGGCGGCACCGACGAGGGCCAGCCTGGCCCGCGTGGCCACCTGCCGGGTGCCTATGCGGCCTACCTGCGTGATCCGGCGGGCAACAAGGTCTGCTCGTACACCTTCGTCTGAAAGCTAGGAAGCTGAGGGCGTTCTGAAAGGGCCAGCACAAGCCTCTACACGGCGAGCCTATTAGACGGACCGTGTAGAGCGGTGTCTGCTCATGAAGATCGGCCCGCAGCCATGTGCGAAACGCATGGCTGCGGGCATTTGCTTTGAAGCGTGTTTTTCAACCAAGAAGAAATGAGGTCGTTATGAAAGAGCCGGCCAACATAAATACGACGACCGTACAACCCACCCCGACCGCCACCGTGTACGGCATGCCGGCCTACACCGATCGTGCTGCCGCCGTGGGTGAAGTGCATGCGCGCCCGCATCTGTTGATTCAGGCCCCGCGCGGCATATTGCAGCTCGCTTTCATGACCGAAGGCGACCAGGCCAAGGATCAGATGGCGATGAGCGAGTTGTCTCATCGCTTCGGCGTTGCCGAACCCGACCATGCTACGCCGCTTCACGGCGTGACATGGGACGAAGGAGACCTGCACTGTGAAAAGCACACCGAGTTCTCGACGTATCTCTGGTGCGCTTCGCTGGATTCCGAGACGGGAGAGCCGTGCGGCGAAAACCCGTTCAGGCATGGATTTGTGCCTCCCGGCCCGGTCGTATCCGGCATCCGTTTGAGACTTCTTCCGTGGACGCCGGAAACGGAGAAGGAGGCCGATCGCTTCGATCCTGCCAGCCTGTGCTACTCGCTGGTGGAGAACGGCTCTGCCGCCATTCTGACCGACTTCCGACAGGATGAGGATGGCCTGACGCAGATCCTCGTCCTGGCCCGCGATTTGACCCCGGCGCGGGCGGGTGCGCTGGCTCAACGTCTGCTGGAGATCGAGACCTACCGTACCTTGGCGTTGCTGTCCCTGCCGTTGACACGATCGATGACGTCGGAGCTGCGACGCATGGAGTCGCGCCTTGCGGCGATCACCGACGAGATGTGTACGAGCTTGGTGGAACGGCGCGACAGCGACGTGCTGCTGTCCGAATTGACCGGCCTGGCTGCCGAGCTGGAAGCTGGAGTTGCGGCGAATCTCTATCGCTTCGGTGCCAGCCGTGCCTACTACGAGATCGTCGAGGAAAGGCTGGCAGCGCTTTCGGAAGAGGCCGTATCCGGGTACTGCACCTGGGCGGATTTCCTGCAGCGCCGCATCGCTCCAGCCATGCGGACATGCCAATCCGTAAAGGAGCGCCAGGCCAAGCTCTCAGACAAGCTGACCCGGGCCATCGCGTTGCTGCGTTCCTGGATCGACGTTGAGCTTGAACGCCAGAACCGCGATCTGCTGGCGTCGATGAACAACCGGGCCAAGATGCAATTGCGCCTTCAGCAGACCGTCGAAGGCCTGTCGGTCGCGGCAATTTCTTATTACGTCGTGAGTCTTCTCGGCTACTTGCTCAAGGGCATTCCGATGGTTCACGACAGCGTGGCGCCGGTGATGGCGGTTCTGGTGCCTGCGGTGATGCTGACGATCTGGTGGATCGTGCGCAGGATCAGGCATGCCCACGGCGACACGGTGGCGGAAGAGAAATCTTCCTGACGAGCTGCCGTCTTGGCGCGCGAGAGCTGCGCCGTTCCTTTGAACATAGGAGAACTACATGGAACGCATCGAACATCACGCCAGCTTTGATGGTTGGCAGGACGTTTATCAGCATGAATCGACGACGCTCGGTTGCACGATGAAGGTCGGCGTCTATCTGCCTCCGCAGGCGCAGCACGGCAAAGTGCCGGTGCTGTACTGGCTTTCGGGCCTGACCTGCACCGAGCAGAACTTCATCACCAAGTCCGCCGTCCAGCGCTACGCGGCCGAACATGGCATTGCCGTCGTCGCGCCCGATAGCAGCGCTCGCGGCGAAGGCGTTGCCGACGATCCTGCCTATGACCTCGGACAGGGCGCGGGGTTCTACGTCAATGCCACACAGGAACCCTGGGCTGCGAATCATCGGATGTACGACTACGTCGTGCAGGAACTGCCGGCGCTGATCGAGGCCCACTTTCCCGTGACAGCGGAGCGGAGCATCAGCGGCCATTCCATGGGAGGACACGGTGCTCTGGTCATCGCCCTGCGCAACCCGGGCCGTTATCGAAGCGTCTCGGCCTTCTCGCCCATCGTCGCCCCCACCCAGGTTCCCTGGGGGCACAAGGCCTTCGAGGCGTACCTGGGCAGCGATCGGGAGGTGTGGAAACAGTACGACACCGTGGAGCTGATTCGCACCGTGCAGGAGCGTTTGCCGTTGCTGGTGGACCAGGGCTTGGGCGACGAGTTCCTGGAGAGCCAGCTTCAGCCCGACCTGCTGCGCAAGGCCTGCGACGAGACGGGGCACCCGCTCACGTTGAATCTGCGCCCAGGCTACGACCACAGCTACTACTTCATTGCCAGTTTCATTGGCGAGCATATGGCACACCACGCATCGGCGCTGAAACGCTGAGAGAGAGGAGATCAGGTCATGACAAAGACCTCCAAAAACCGACATCACGTCGTCATTATCGGAGCGGGCTTCGGCGGGATCGAGGTTGCCAACCAGCTTGCTGGTGCCGAGGTCGATGTGACGATCATCGATCGGCGCAATCATCACCTGTTCCAACCCTTGCTTTACCAGGTTGCAGGGGCGTCACTTTCGACATCCGAGATCGCCTGGCCTATTCGCTATCTCTTCCGAAATCGCCCGGAAGTGAACACCTTGATGGCGGAAGTGGAAGGTATCGACCAGGACGCGCGTCAGGTCATTCTCAACAATGGATTGCGGCAAACCTACGACACGCTCGTGCTCGCGACAGGCGCTACCCATGCCTACTTCGGACACGACGAATGGGGGGCTTTCGCGCCGGGGTTGAAGACGCTGGAAGATGCCACGACCATTCGGGGCCGAATCCTCGCGGCTTTCGAGGAGGCTGAGCGCACGAGCGATCCTCAGCAGCGTGCCGCGCTGCAGACGTTCGTCATCATCGGTGGTGGTCCCACCGGGGTTGAATTGGCCGGAACCATCGCCGAGCTTGCACGAGACACGCTGGCGCGTGACTTTCGCTCGATCGACCCGAGCACGTCGCGGGTTGTACTGATCGAGGCTGGCCCGCGTCTGTTGTCCGTCTTTCCAGAGGATCTTTCGGCCTATACGCGCCAGGCGCTCGAAAAGCTCGGCGTCGAGGTCGTGCTGGGTACGCCGGTCACCGAATGCTCGGCCGATGGCGTGGTGTACGGTGGCAAGCCCCTTTCGGCCAAGACCATCGTCTGGGCCGCCGGAGTCCAGGCGTCTCCCGCGGCTCGCTGGCTGGGCGCTGCGTCTGATCGTGCGGGTCGGGTGGTCGTTGGCCCTGACCTGACGGTGGCCGGTCGGCCGGAGGTCTTCGCCATCGGCGATACAGCCTCGTGCACCATGGCCGATGGGAAGCCCGTGCCGGGCATCGCCCCGGCCGCCAAACAGCAAGGGAAGTACGTCGCCAACCTCATTGGACGGCGTTTGAAGGGCAAGCCCGCTGACGGACCTTTCAAATACCGGCATCAGGGGAACCTGGCCACCATCGGCCGCAGCCTGGCGGTGATTGACATGGGGCGGGTGAAGCTGCGTGGTGCCTTTGCGTGGTGGATCTGGAAGCTGGCGCACATCTACTTTCTGATCGGTACGCGAAATCGTCTCAGCGTCGCTTTGAGCTGGGTATGGAACCACAGCATCGGCTACCGCGGCTCTCGCATCATCATGCATGCGATTAGCGACAAAGAGCCCGCGGCGTTGGACAAATCCGGCTCCCTGGATTGAGGTGCCAACGTTATCGGAACGTCAACTATCAGAAATGCCAGGGAGAGGAACTTGACCGATCTATTCACGACAAAGCCCAAGCCTCCCTTGGCCGAACTCCTGCGGCCCAAGACGCTGGATGAATTCGTCGGGCAACGGCACTTGCTCGGCCCCGGCAAGCCGCTTCGTCTCGCGTTCGAGGCGGGCAAGTTGCACTCGTTCATCCTCTGGGGGCCGCCAGGCGTGGGCAAGACCACCCTGGGGCGCCTGGCCGCCAGTGCGACCGACAGCCGATTCATCGCCATCTCGGCCGTGCTTGCCGGGGTGAAGGACATCCGGCAAGCCATCGACGAGGCCCAGGCAGAACTGGACAACCATGGTCGATCGACGGTGCTTTTCGTCGATGAGATCCATCGCTTCAACAAGGCGCAGCAGGATGCCCTACTGCCCCATGTCGAGTCGGGGCTCCTGACCCTGGTGGGGGGGACGACCGAGCATCCGGGGCTGGCGGTCAATTCCGCGCTGCTCTCGCGCGCGCAGGTCTATACCCTCGAACCGCTGTCCGGCGACGAACTGAACCAGCTCTACGAACGCGCACTGCCGCATCTCCAGGGCGTCACGTTGGACGCGGACGCGCTGGATCTGCTCAAGGGCTTTGCCGATGGCGATGGCAGGCGCTTCCTCAATCTGCTTGAGCAGGTGACGAATGCTGCGTCGGGCGCGGGCAAGGCCGTGGTCGATGGCGAGTTTGCCAAACTGTCCACCAGCCCATCACTGCGCAGGTTCGACAAGGGCGGCGACGAGTTCTACTGGCAGCTCTCCGCCTTCCACAAGTCGCTGCGGGGCTCCGACCCCGACGCGGCCCTGTACTGGCTGGCCCGCATCCTCGACGGCAGCGGCGACGTCAGCCAGGTGACGCGCCGCATGATCGTGGTGGCCAGCGAAGACATCGGCAATGCCGACCCGCAGGCGCTGCAACTGGCGCTCAATGCCGCGCTGGCTTATGAGAGGCTGGGTTCCCCCGAAGGCGAAATACCGATTGCCCACGCGGCGACCTACCTTGCTGCCGCCCCCAAGTCGAACGCTGCCTATGCCGCCTGGAACAAGGCGAAGGCCTTCGTCAAGAACAACGGCTCCCTGCCTGTGCCTCTCCATCTTCGCAATGCGCCGACGAAGCTGATGCAGCAGATGGGGTATCACGAAGGCTACCGCTACGCCCATGACGAGCCCAACGGCTATGCCGCTGGGCAAAGCTACTTTCCCGAGGGCGTGGCGCGGCCGGGCTGGTATCAGCCAACGGACAGAGGTGTTGAGCGCAGGCTGGGAGAAAGGCTTACTTGGCTGCGCTCGCTGGATGATGGGACGCTGCCAGAGGCGGACGCCTGACTGGTCGTCTCCGAAACCGGCTCATCGCGACTTCACGAACTACAGGAACAGGATAAGAACATGTCAGCCACTTCTTTCGGTGCATCCTCGGCGAAGATCAGCCGGGGACGCGTTGCCCGCTATCTGCGCACGGAGTCTGGTGCTGCGGTGCTGCTGGTGATCGTCACGGTCGTGGCGCTGGCGTGGGCGAACTCGCCGCTATCCGATGCCTATTTCGAGTTGTGGCACCTGGACGTCGGGTTTGACTTCGGGCCGCTGGGCCTGCACATGGACCTGCATCACTGGGTCAACGACGGCCTGATGGTGGTCTTCTTCTTCCTGATCGGCCTGGAGGTGCGTCAGGAGTTCGCCCACGGATCGCTCCGGGATCGCAGCCGTGCCCGTCTCGCTCTGATCGCGGGGGTCGCGGGTGTCGTGCTTCCCGCGCTGGTGTATGTCCTGATCGTGGGGCTGGCCGGAAGTGAGGGCCTGCACGGGTGGGGGGCGGTGGTCGGCACCGATACGGCATTCATGCTGGGCACCCTGGCGATCGTCGGCCCGCGGCTATCCGGTCAGTTGCGCGTGTTCCTGCTCACCCTGACCGTGGTCGATGACTTCCTCGCCGTGTCCATCATCGGCATCGTCTATAGCGATGAGATTCGGATCGTCCCGTTGTTGATCGCCCTCGCCAGTCTCGTTGCGTTGTGGCGGCTAGGGCGCACCCGCCAGTGGCGGGCAATGCCGTATGTGCTGATCGTGATCGTGCTGTGGCTCGCAACCGTGTACTCCGGCATCCATGCCTCTCTCGCCGGGATGGCCGCGGGGCTGCTGATCCCCGCCTACGCGACGCAACGTCACAAGGTCGTCGCGGCAAAACAACTGTTCCGCGACTTCTGGCAGTCTCCGAGTGCCGCATCGGCCCGCGCGGTGGACTGCGGGCTGTCCCGGGGTATCTCGGTGAACGAGCGATTGCACGAGTTCCTGCGGCTGCCGACGGCGCTGCTGATCGTGCCGGTGTTCGCCTTGGCGAACGCCGGAGTGGACGTGCGTGGCGGGCTGCTCGCCGAGGCCTTCGGCTCGCCAGTCACGTGGGGCGTCATCGCAGGGCTCGTGCTCGGCAAGCTCCTGGGCATCGGGCTCATCACTCTCATCGCCGTCCGTCTCGGCCTGGGCCGGCTGCCCGAGGGCGTCGGGGTGGGCAGCGTGTTCGGTGGTGCGGCACTGTCCGGGATCGGGTTCACCGTGTCGCTGCTGATCATCGGGCTCGCGTTCGGCACGACCTCCGACTTGGGCCGCCAGGCGACGGTCGGCGTGCTCGTGTCGATGGTGTTCGCCACGTTGCTCGGGTGGCTGATCTTCAAGGTCGCCGCCCAGCGGTGGGGTGAGAAGACCGCTGACCTGCCGATGGTGCTTGAGCCACCGGTCGATCCGGAGATCGATCACATCCGCGGGCCGGAGGACGCCCAGCTCACACTCGTCGAGTACGTGGACTTCGAGTGCGCGTACTGTGCGCACGCCACCGGTTCGTGGGACGATCTGCGCGCCCACTTCGGGGACGACCTGCGGTATGTGGTGCGCCATCTGCCGCACCACCCGCACGGGCCGATTGCCGCGCGGGCGTCCGAGGCAGCGGCGAACCAGGGGATGTTCTGGCCGTGGCTGGACTTCGTGTTCACCCGTCAGCATGCGCTGGAGCGCGAGCATCTGATCGGCTACGCCGCCGAGCTTGGGCTCGACGTCGAACGGTTCATCGCGGATCTCGACAGCACCGCGGTGATCGAGCGTGTCGAGCGCGACCTCGCCAGTGCCGTCGCCAGCGGTGCGCACGCCACGCCGACGTTCTTCGTCGAGGGTCGTCGTCTGCGCGGCAGCTACGACGCCCGCACTGTCACCGCGGCGCTCGAAGCCAGTCGCCGCGGCCCCCGAACTCAGGAAGTCCCGTCCTGAGCGGGACGAACTACAGGATAAGAACATGCCAAACAATTCTTTCGGTGAATCCTCTTGTACCGCTGCGGCCAGCGGCATGGTGGAAGTGCGCGGCGCGCGCGAGAACAACCTCAAAGAGGTGGACGTTTCCATCCCGCGTAACGCGCTGGTGGTGTTCTCCGGCGTTTCCGGCTCCGGCAAGTCCTCGCTGGCCTTCGGCACCATCTACGCCGAGGCGCAGCGGCGCTACTTCGAGTCGGTGGCCCCCTATGCGCGGCGCCTGATCGACCAGGCCGGCGTGCCGGACGTCGATGCGATCGACGGCCTGCCGCCGGCGGTGGCGTTGCAACAGCAGCGGGGCTCCAGCAACGCGCGTTCCTCCGTGGGCAGTGTGACCACCCTGTCCAGCCTGGTGCGGATGATGTATTCGCGCGCCGGCGCCTACCCAGCCAACCAGCCGATGCTGTACGCCGAGGATTTTTCGCCCAACACGCCGCAGGGAGCGTGCCCGACCTGCCACGGCCTGGGCCATGTGTACGAGGTGACCGAGGCCATCATGGTGCCCGATCCCTCCCTGAGCATCCGCGAGCGGGCGATCGCCTCCTGGCCCCCCGCCTGGCAAGGCCAGAACCTGCGCGACATCCTGGTCAGCATGGGCTACGACGTTGACCGACCGTGGAAGGACCTGCCGAAGAAGGACCGCGACTGGATTCTGTTCACCGAGGAAACACCGACAGTGCCGGTGTACGCCGGCTTCACGCCCGCCGAGACCCGCACGGCGCTCAAGCGCAAGATGGAGCCGAGCTACATGGGCACCTTCACCGGCGCCCGGCGGTATGTGCTGCACACCTTTGCCAATACCCAAAGCGCACTGATGAGAAAGCGCGTGTCCCGGTTCATGGAGGGCAAGCCGTGCCCCACCTGCCACGGCAAGCGGCTCAAGCCCGAGGCGCTGTCGGTCACCTTCGCCGGCGTGGACATCGGCGCGTTCATGCAGATGCCGCTGGACCAGTTGGCGGCCTTGCTCGAACCCATTGCCCAGGGCGATTTCCGCGCCCATGCAGCGGGGGCGGCTACGGACAAGGAAGCGACCCGACGCGACCGTGCCGAACGCGCGGCCTCCGGCCGTGCCGTCCATGCGGTATCGCCCGACGTGCGCCGCACCTCCGCGCTGTCGGAAGAAAAGCGCCTCGCCGCGCAGCGCCTGGCCGGCGGTGTGATGGCGCGCCTGCGTCAACTGCGTGGGCTGGGCCTGGGTTACCTGACGCTGGACCGGGCCACGCCGACGCTTTCGGCCGGCGAGTTGCAGCGCCTGCGGCTGGCCACGCAATTGAGTTCCCTGCTGTTCGGTGTTGTGTACGTGCTCGACGAGCCCTCGGCGGGGTTGCACCCCTCCGACAGCCAGGCGCTGTACGACGCGCTCGACCGGCTGCGTGACGCGGGCAACTCGGTGTTCGTGGTCGAGCACGACCTGGACCTGATGCGCCGCGCGCAATGGCTGGTGGATGTGGGGCCGGATGCCGGGGAGCGTGGCGGCCGCGTGCTCTACAGCGGCGAGCCGGACGGCCTGCGCAAGATTGCCGAATCGCGCACCGCCCGCTATCTGTTCGACGAAATCGCCGCGCCGGGAAGCCGGGCACGCGAAGCGACCGGCTGGCTGGAGCTGCAGGGCATCCATCGTCACAACCTGCATGGCGTGGACGCACGCATTCCGCTGGGCGTGCTGACGGCCGTCACCGGCATCTCCGGCTCGGGCAAGTCCAGCCTCGTCGCGCAGGCGCTGCCGGAGCTGGTGCTACTGCACCTGGGCCACGAGCCCGAGGACGACGCGGCCGAAAGCGCCACCAGCGAAGGGCCGGCAGTGATCGAAGCGACTGGCGGTCATCTGGCGGGCGACGTGGACGCCATACAGCGCCTGGTGCAGGTGGACCAGAAGCCGATCGGGCGCACGCCCCGGTCCAACCTGGCCACCTACACCGGCCTGTTCGACCACGTGCGCAAGCTGTTCGCCGCCACGCCCGATGCGCGACGCCGCCGCTATGACGCCGGGCGCTTCTCGTTCAACGTGGCTAAGGGGCGTTGCGAGACCTGCGAGGGCGAGGGCTTCGTCAGTGTGGAGTTGCTGTTCATGCCCAGCGTGTACGCCCCGTGTCCGACGTGCCATGGCGCACGCTACAACGAGGCCACGCTGAAGGTGCAATGGAACGGGCGCAACATCGCCGAGGTGCTGCAGATGACCGTGGACGAAGCCAGCGAATTCTTTGCGGGTGAAGACGCCGTGGCCCGGCCCCTGCAATTGCTGCGCGATATCGGATTGGGCTATCTGCGCCTGGGGCAACCGGCCACGGAACTTTCCGGTGGCGAGGCGCAGCGCATCAAGCTGGCGACCGAGCTTCAGCGCAGCCAGCGCGGCCGAAGCCTGTACGTGCTCGACGAGCCAACCACCGGGCTGCATGCGTCCGATGCCGACCGGCTGCTGGTGCAGTTGCAGCGCCTGGTCGATGCCGGCAACACCGTGGTGATGATCGAGCACGATATGCGCGCGGTGGCTCAGGCCGATTGGGTGATCGACGTGGGGCCTGGTGCAGGCGCTGCCGGCGGCAGCATCGTGGTGGCGGGCTCCCCTCAGCAGGTGGCCCGAACGTCTGGCAGCCGAACCGCTCCGTTCCTTGCGCAGGAGTTGGCGCGGGCCGAGTAGCTCAGTTCGCCAAATGTTGCCAGCTTTCGCGGGGTATTGATCGTCGCCAAACGACGGTGGCGATCAATGCCCGAATCGCGTCATCCTTCCTGAGTCAGAGCAAGATAGGGATTGTTGGGCGGTATTTCGGGGAATGCCAAGGACCCATCTTCAAGGAGGTAGCCATGCAGTCGGCGGGACTTCCTCGGGCCCGTGACTTCACAGGTCCAAATGTTCAGGCCATTGGGGTGCTTGCGATGTAGCTGCAGCTTCTCGAAGCGCTTCTGCACCCACTGCCAATCCTGTTGATTCTCCTGCTTGGCGAGCGCGGCCACTTCGGGATGCTCCTGCGCATAGCGTTGGAACACACCCGGGCTGACCAGGTAGGCCGTGTCATTCACCGTATGCACGAGCGCCTTCGCGTCGTTGATGATGAGCCGTCGTGAGGTGATTCCCTGCTTCAGCCAAACCATGAACTGTTCCGTGGATGGCTTCGTTGCCGATGACCCAGGCGTAGGCGCGGGTACAGGTGATGGAATGGACGTCGCGGCTGTTGCTGGCGCGGGAGGGTGGAGGAACTCTTCGGCATCCTGTCCAACGCCGGCCGACTCACCTAAGCCCACCATCGCGAGCAAGTCCTCCATGACGTCGGGCACGGGCTGGGCCGCGGGCGGTGAAACGATGGTGGTGCTGTCGTCCTCCCAAATTGGAGGCTCTTGACCTCCCTGCGCTGGGTTCACCGAGACGGTTGGCACGGGAGCCGACATGCTGGCGTCGTTTTCTGCGGGCGTCGCGTCGATCTCTACCGTGCCTGCGAAAGGTGCTGGTCGCTCGCCAGACTCCCAGATCAGCGCGGGAGCGAGACGCAACAGGGTGAACGAATGGGACCAGCCGGTCGTGCTGGTGACGGTCGCGCGCCAGACCGCTTTGCCGTCCGAGGTGGGCTGGAGCATGCCGTGGTCCTGCAGCACGTTGAACACGGCGGTGTTGTTCGCAGGAATGCCATCGATCCCCTGAGACAGGAGGTGTGCGCGCAGTTTGTCCGAGACCGTCTTGCTCACCAGCCACAAACCATCCTCGGTGAGCCAGCCATCGGAGGCTTCCGGCTGGTTCAGCTTCAACTGTTCCTTGAGCAGGTAGCGCAACCCGTCCAGCAGCTTGCGTTGCAGTGCGTGCTTAGGCGCGGCCATGGCGCGCGCCGGATCGCCGCCCAGCTCCTGGGCCACCGACGCCCGGTCTGCTTGCACGACGAGTTCCCCCAGTACACCGGCATGTTCGTACTGACCGGCCAGCACATAGAGCAGCGGTGCCCAGAGAGCCGGATAGTCGCTGAGCCAGTCCAGGACGTGGCGGTCGAGCAGTTGGCGATAGAGCAAGCCTGTTGCGGCGCTGTGCAGGCGGTATTCGCGGTCGTCACGGTAGCGAAATCGGTACGCCTGGTGCAGCGGGCCATGCCACGGATGCCAAGTACTGCCGTCGGCCAGTTCGACGTGTAGATCGACGGCGATCTTGCCAATATCGTGGAGCAGCGCAGCATAGGCGACGGCGGCGGTCCAGGCTTCGGACTGCGCCGCCTGGTCTTCGGGACTGGCACCGATGGGCAGCAGATGGGACTGCCGCAGTTTCAGGCTGTAGGCCACGATCTCCAGGCCGTGGTCGAGCATGCCGCCCGGATAGGCATGGTGATGCGCTTCGGAGGCCGGAAAGGCTTGGACCAGTTCGGCGTAGCGTTCCAGGGGCGTGCGGTACAGGGTGACGAATTGCCGGTGTGAGAGCGACGTGCGCTGCCAGATGTGCTCCAGCAGCTTCTGCCGGCGTGGGGTGGCCAGCAGCGATGCGGCCGACTCAGGACGCAGCAGCCCTTTCGGGAGGTCGGTGACGGGTGATGGCGTCGGTGCGGCAGCGACCGGGGGCCGTTTTCGCTGGAACAGGGAGAGCATGTGAGGTGTCCTAATGACGGGCCGACCGGGAGGCCTTTTGGCCTTTTCGAGGTAGGGCCTTTCCCCTTGCACCCCATTCCCTTGCCATTTCGACCCTTTGGCCTTTAACCGTTTCGGTATAGCGGGGCCTGGATCGCGGCTCCACCGTCAATGTGGAACCCGCTCGAATGCATTGGACGGCGACCAGGCGCTGGCCTCGGTCTATGCTGCGAAGGCGCTGCTTCCGCCGGGTAGGTTGCTTTCTAGGCGTCAAAGTTGACAAACGCGACAAAGGCGACTAGAGTGAAACCTGTCTCAAACCTACTTGGGAGATGACCATGCCCACTGCCATTGAATTCATTGCCGACCGTCTGCCGCGCGTCACGGTGGAAGATGTACGCCGCTTCGCGGATACCGTCGAAATCCGGGATGCCACGGCTTTCGCGGCCGAGTTGCAGGCGTTCGTCCACGAGCGCGTGGAAGCGGTAACACTGCCCGCCAACTTGCAGGGGGAGACCGTTGGGCAGGCCCTTGCACGCAAGGCGGCCGCGCTGCGCGCCGACACGCGCTGGGCACCGAATGAAACCGACGTCCAGCGAGGCCGTGCGGTGCTACTGGAAACCTTCAACCAGCCGCACAACCTGCCGCCCGCGGAGTTCGCCAAGCTGGCGGACAAGTCGCGCCAGCAGATCTACAAGGACATCCTCGCGCGTCGGCTGCTGGCGCTGAACGTGGGGCCGCGCGGTCAGAAGCTGCCCGACTGGCAGCTCGACCCGGTAAAGCAGCAGTTGACCCAAACCGTGCTTCAGGAGGTCGAGGGTATCGATCACTGGACGATCTACCGCGCACTGTCCGAACCGCTCGAAGGCTTGGGCGGTCGCTCGCCGGTGGATGCGGTGACGCATGGCACGATCGACGCCGTGGCCGAGGCCGTGTTTAACGTGCTGGGCGTTCAGGTGCATTGAAGCGAGACTGCCATGAACCACGAGCTGCCTTCTTTTCTGATCGATGCCGGTGAACTGCTCCAGCATGTGAGCCGCGTCGTCTATCGGGGCAGCCCGCTGTACTATGGTCGCAGCAGCACCAATCGCTACGACGACCCGGCCCGAGCCTACGGCGTGCTCTACCTGGGGCGCGACCTGCCCACGGCGTTGATGGAGTCGGTGTTTCACAAGCATCAGTGGCTTGATGACGCGAAGCGCTCGATCGCATTGAAAGAAGTCCAGGGCAGGATGGTGCGCGCTGTAGGGGTGGTGGCCGACGTGCTTCTGGCCGATCTCACGGCACCGAGCGTCATGGCGGGCTACTTTGGCCTGAACCTGGAGCAGTTGGCCAGCCGCGACTACACGCACACGCAGCAGGTGTCCGCTCAGGTGCATGCGATGGTCGGCGACGACGGCCAACCTCTGTTCGACGGAGTGCTCTATCCGTCGCGCAACAACTATCCCGCCAAGAGCATCGCCCTGTTCGAGCGTGCGGGAGCGAAGGTCAGCGTCATCGAGGACATCGATCTGGTTGACCATGTGGATTGGCCGCGTTTCGTTGCCACCTACCGCATCGGCGTGGAACCCGACCCGGGCCCGGTGGAACCGGATGACGAAGCGTCCTGAAGCAGCGAGAAAACACATTGAAGCCTGAAACGGAATGAAGTGGAGCACCCTGGAATAGACATCCCTCAGTAGCAGGAGACGACCATGAACACCACAACTCGTACCAGCACCGCAGAACGTATCGGCCGCGCATTTGGCCGTGTATGGCGTGCCTATGCGCGTGGCGAACGGCGGGTATCGAATTGGTTGATGGTCAAAGGGGTGCCTTCGGTTGGTGCCACAGTGCTGCTGTGGGCGGTCAAGCTGGCTGTGCTGGGCGCGCTGCTCTACGTCGCCTTCTGGTTCGCACTCGTGTTGTTGGGAGTCGTGGTGGCGGGATGGGCTGCTGCTGCCAATACCTCGGATGAAGACGAGTGGCCTTTCACCGACCTCACCGAACTGCGCAAGACGCCGGGCTACGATCCCAACCTGTACAACGATACGTCGCACGAGTTGTACACCGACGACTGACCGGCGCCGCGCTACTTCAGCTTACCTCCGGTAAGGGCCCCAGCGCCCTTACCGCCTGCTTGGCCGGCACTCTTGCTGCCATCCGAAAGCCCTTGGATGACGTGTCCAGCCCGAATCCCAACCCAAGTAAGGCTCGCAAGCCAAAAACCCGGCAAGACCAGGAACATCGTGCCCATGACGAACATCAGGAGCAGGTCGCCAAAGGCATTGTTCAACCCCACCAGCGGATCGAAGTTAGTGTGCGGCCGGTTCCAGCCGAAGCCCCACCCATAGAGCGCATCGAGGATGGTGCTGTCGATCCAGCGAGCGAGTTGGAACCAGAAATCGGTGAAGAACAGCGCGAACTGCACGACGCTGACGGTGACGACCGTCTTCAGGTCATAGGTGCCGACGACCAGCACGAGCGGGATGCAGATGACCAGCGCCATCTTGAGCAAGGCAAGCACCATGGGCAGCGCCTGGCGCACCACGTCCATGGCAGGGAATGCGGCAAGTGCCCCGACCGCCATTCCTACGTCCCCCGTGGCCCGCGTCACGATGTTCGGCAGGGTCTTGTCGATCTGGCCGCCGTAGTCGGTATAGACCGAACCCTGGTTGAGCTTCTGCTGTCGCGGTGACGCGATGGTACGGACCACCGAATCGTCCACCTCGGTACGGCTGAGGAACCCGGCCCAGCCCGCCAAGCGATTCAACAGGCTGGGGTCCACCTGGCTCAGCAGCCGTGCTCGCAGGCCGTTGCTGCCATCGGCCCACCACTGCCTGCAAGTCGGGTAGCCGCCGCCACTGGCCACCTGCGCAAGCCCTGCGTCGCGAGTGTCGTCATAGGGCCATGACTCGCGCGCCGTGCTGGAGCGGTAGCTGTCGTAGTAGCCGCCGGTGTCCGTGAAAAACCTCGAACCGATCCATGTCACGTCGTTCATTTGAGCTTCGTCCAGCTCCGGTCGCGCCATGAACAATTTAGCGCGTGCTGGCCCGTAGCAGTCGTGTGTGAAATCGGCCACTTCCTGAGCCAGCACCGGGTCGTTGATGCGGGTAGCGTCGATCTCCATGCGCATCTGTCGCAGGTCTGTTCCGCACGGGATCGCTGCCACCGAGGCACTGGTGACGGCGCGCGAGAGCGCGTGCATGAATGCCCACCAGACCGGCACCTTGGCACTCTGGTTGTTGATGGTGCTGAAGGACTGGGACCAGCCGGTATCCGTGGGCTGCGGCACGCTGACCTGGCATTGAGCCGAGCGCGAGCTGTCGTACTGAATGGTGTTGAGGTCCACGTCGATGAAGGGGATGCCGGCGAACATCACGACCACGATGGCGACGAACACCCGGTTCTCAATGCGTGCGGCCGAGAGCACGCCCTTATTGCCTTCGTCTGCACCCTCCCCACGGGCCTTGAGCCATTCCTGCACGATGATCGCCACGAAGGGCAGTGCGAATACCCCGCTGGATACCAGTACCGCCCAGATGCCGTTGTTGACGATCCAGGAAACCAGGGTCAGGTAGTACTCCAGGTAGTCGGTCGCGAAAAGCGTCATGGCTCGGATCTCCCCTCAGCCCTGCATCAACAGGCTGGCTTCAAGCGCCACGATGGCAACGACGCCGGCGATCTCGCTGCGCACCAGGCGGCGCCGCGCTTGCGCGTCGTCCTCGCGCGCCAGCAGTCGGCGACGCATCCAGACCCAGCCGTAGGCCGTCGCGCCGTACAGGCACAGCCGCCAGACCAGGAAGTAGCCCGCTGCTGCCGCCAGCCAACGCTCCCAGCCTGCGACGCTTCCGACGAGGTAGATGCCAACGATGTTGGCGCACACGGCGACGGCCGCGAGTACCACCGTCCACAGCAGCGCCTTTGCTGCGCGCCGGCTGAACAGCCAGCGCGGGCGCAGCCAGGCCGCACGCATCGGGCTCATGGCCGGCCTCCCGGATTGCCCTTCTGCAACTGATCGAGGCGGTCAGGCACCGGATCGCCTTCGTAGATCCCACGCGAGCCCGCCGCGCGCGTGCCGTGGCGCTGGATGATCGCCATGGGCGAATTGTTTGCCAGCTCCCGGCGCAGCTCCAGCTCGGTCTTGAGGTTGCGGATCTCGCGATCGAGCGTGTCGCTCTCGTGGTTCACAGCTTCCACGGCGAGCTGGTTGGCCGCCACGTTGGGCTCTTTCTTGCCGGTCAGCAGCGTGCGTTGCAGCAGTAGCGCTTTCTCCAGCACCGACGCCAGCGCAACCTCGGACGCCAGGCGCTGCGACAGCAGGTGCTGGTCCGGCTCGTCGCGCAGTGCCTCGATCACTCCGCGTGTGATGGGCAGCGACGCGCTGCCGGCCTCGCGCAGGTTTTCGGGCGTCGTGTTCTTCGCCTTGGAGACCAGGTCCTGGAGCGCCTGCAGCTTGGCATCGTACTCATCCTGGATCAGCGGCGTCAGCCCGACGCCGGGCACCGTCTCCGTCTTGGTGCAGGCGTCGCAGGTGCGCTGCTCCTTCTCGCCGAGCACCCGCGTCGCCCACTCGACGGCCGCTTGCGGCGTGGTCCAGGTCTGGCACGACAGGCTCGCGCAACTTGCCGGTGCGATTGCCGATGTGTCGGTCACACCGCGGCCATTGACCAGGTTGTAGCCCGCGCGGGTGACGTCGCC
Source organism: Bordetella muralis (assembly GCF_965139205.1). Classification (GTDB taxonomy): domain Bacteria; phylum Pseudomonadota; class Gammaproteobacteria; order Burkholderiales; family Burkholderiaceae_B; genus Bordetella_A; species Bordetella_A muralis. The sequence continues at coordinate 213,812 of NZ_CBCSIU010000004.1, read as the reverse complement.
GACCACCTTGATCGCGGGCTGACCGGAGCCGCCGGCATTGCTTCCCCCGACCCAAGGCACGCCGTCGTTGCCACGGCGCGTCTCGGCTTGCTCGACGGCCGAGACGGCATCCGTGCTCGAAACAGCATCGCGCAGTGCCAACCCCTCTGCCATCTGGCTCCAGCCGAGCTGGCCGCCGGCCGTTTCGGCCATCTTTTCGGCCATGGCGCGGCACGTCAGCTTCGAGCGGTCGAAATCCAGCCGCGCTTGCAGAACGCCGTTGGTGAGCAGGTTGTAGAGGCCCGGATCAGCCCGTTGGATGATCAACGCCGGCAGGGAGGCCACAGCACTCGTAGCACTCTGGATCACCGAGGACATGATCTGCTGAAAGCCATTGGTCACGCCGTTGAGCTGATTTTTCAACGTGGTCTGGATGCTCATGTCACCGCAGATCAGATTGCTGTTCCAGCCGACACCCACGCCGAGCGAGCGCATGCCGGCTGCGCGACCCATCGAAACGGCGCTGCCGCCGCCGATGGAGTACATGACGTCATCGCCGATGACGTTGCCGCTGGTCTGGTAGCCCAGTTGGCCCCAGGCCACGCCGCTTGCCAGAACCAACGCGCCGGTGAGCGCCAAACAGATCCTCTTGCCACGAGCCGGAGGGGAGAACTGCATAGAGTCGAAACGCTTCATCGCGGCACCTCAAAGGAAATCAACGCTTCCAAGGAACACCTGTCCACGGCGTTCGCAGCAGGCATACGGCCGCCACAGTGCCCAGGCGTAGTCGCCTTGCTGGGCCTGGGTCAGGAAGCCGGTGCGTGGGAAAACCGTGCAAGACGAGGACAGGACGGGCGTGAGTTCCTGCCACTTGCCAGTCGAGGCATCACCCTCCATCAGCGCGCCGGCGGGCCAGTAGCCATCGCGGGCGTTGGCAAGCAGCGGCTGGTACACGTGCAACTGCCCCCGGCGAGTGACGATATCTCCCGCACGCTGGGCCACCACGGCCCCCGATTTGTGGTCGTCGGTCTGGTGCAGGAAGCCGCCGCGGGGATACACGTTGCCCCAAAGGTTCATCGTGGTGCGTGCGCCGACCTCGCGCATGCCGGGAATCAATGCCTCCGGGTAGGCCATCTCGGGCACGTTGTAGCGCCAGGCAAGCGTGTCCAAGGTGCTGAGCAGATACGGCATGAATGCCGTTCCTGCGCCCTCGCAGAAGTAGCCCGAGGACGAAACAAACTGGTTGAACACCTCGACGCCGGGATGGCCGATCACGTCGGCGTTCTTGAATTTCGCAAGATTGTTTTCGTGATCCTCGTTCGTCGTTCCATCGCCCCCCGCTTGGGCGGACGGATTGGCCGTACTCATCGCCCGGACTTCGACCCACGGGTTCTCGCCCGTGTTGCTGTAGCTGGAGACGACCGCATCGGGGATGTAGTGGCGCACCTTGACAGAGGTGCGCACCGTGCATCCTCCCCAGGTGCAGTAGAGCCAGTAGCAGATACCTACCACCCGGTACTCCAAGCAATCGGGCGAGGCCACCGAGGCAACGATGGCGGTGGTGTTCAAGGCGTAGCTACCCGTGGCGCTGAGCAGCAGCAAGGAAGCCACGCCGGCCCGCATGCGGCGCATCAGGTCGAATGGTCGCGTCATGGCTGGGTCCTCCGACGCTGCTCGATGCGCGCGACAGCGCGGGCCACATCCGGCTCGCCATAGACCACGTAGCGCTGATCCACCACGACAGCCGGGATGCTGGTGATGCCCAGGCTCCATGCGTCGGTGACGCCCTGGTATGCGGAAGCGATGCGGCGCTGTAGGTCGGCGCCGCCTTGGCTCAGCCGACGCTTGACGGTGGCCGCCGCCTGTTCGGGGGCGGCGGGCAGTTCCGCAGAAAGCTCCGCTTCAATCCGGCGGGCTTCGTCCAGCTCGATCAGCCGCTCGCCGCCCATGGTCTTGACCGGGTGGTGGCTGTCGGTGACGACCAGTACGTCGGCTGCGAAGGCGACGGGGCTGAACACGGCCAGGGACGCCGGCAGCGCCACGACGAGACCAAGGGTTCGCCAGCCCGACGCGAACGTGGAAAAGGATGCCGGCATGTCGCGTGCCCCGAAAGTTGATCAGGGCCATAGTCAAACGCGAACCCGATGCCACCCCAACAAACAATGCGCATCGCGGGCTGCCCGCATACCTGCTTGTCCCGCGCCATAAAAAAACGGAGGCCGAAGCCTCCGCGGGGATCAATGAAGCAATGCGACCGTTACAGCAGGCCTGACTCCGCAAAGGAGAACGGGGAACCTTGGCCTACGATGATGTGATCCAGTACCCGTACATCGATGAGCGCCAGCGCGGCCTGCAGTTGCTGGGTCAGCACACGATCCGCGCTCGACGGCTCGGAGATGCCCGAGGGGTGCTGGTGCGCGAAGACCACCGCGGCGGCGTTCAACTCCAGCACACGCTGTACGACGACACGTGGATAAACAGAAGTCGAGTTGATCGTGCCCCTGAACAATGGCTCGTAGGCCAGCACCTGGTGCATGCTGTCCAGGAACACAGCGGCGAATATCTCGTTGGGTTCAGCGACCAGTTTCACGCGCAGATAGTCCCGCACAGCGGCCGGTCGGCTGAGGCACGGTCCAGCTTTGAAAACCCGCCTCTCCAGCAGCACGATGGCTTGCTGGATGATCCAGTCCTCGTGTTGGGCAGCGGTGACGGAAAGCGACTCCGGGCAGGAGTCGTTGACGACAAAAGACATGGCGAACCTCCAGACGGTGAGATCGGAGGGCGCGCGCCCTAGGAGGGCCAGCCCTCCTAGGGAACGAACAAGGTGCATCCATCACCGCGGCAGCGGCGATCGTTCGCGACCAGGATGCGAGGCGAACGGGTTGCGGTCAGCGCAGCGGACTGCGCCGTAGCCTTGAAGACCGGGGCTACCTGGGCATGTCGCCGACGACGTCGGCAGGCATTTCGGATGTGGGTGTGCCGGTCGGACCGTCAGCCGTCAGCATGTCCATGGCAGACAACAAGGCGTCGCCCTCGATTGGTCCCTGCAGCAGGATGGCCTGGCCCGTCTCGCGATCAAGCAGACGCAGTGACGGTGTGGCGGTAACGCCGCTCTTGGTGGCTTCCGCGGCCTGGGCGCGGATAGCGGCACTGGACCTTTCGCTTGACATGCACTGCTCGATGGCTGGCGTCGATTCGGGGTAGCGCAAGCCATCCGGCAAGCCCAGGCCGTCGCTGCGCGTGTGGGCATAGACCCATTCGACCGCCTGCCAGAACGCGGCATGCCCGCCAGCTTCGGCTGCGCATTCGGCCAGACGTGCCTCGGCCGACGCGGCCGGCTCGTGCGCGGCTAGCGGCTGGTGGTGCCATTGCAGCGCCACGTCGGCGTTGGTGCCCACCCACCGTTTGAGCTGCGGAAAATATTCCCGGCAGAACGGGCACTCCAGGTCGGCATAGAGCGTCAGCGTGAAACGGCCTTTGGGGTTGCCCATTAGCCAGGGCGGCCCGGCCACCGGTGCCATGCTGACCGGCGTGGGCGGCTGCGGCGGGGATTCGCCGGGCGACCTCGGCACAAGCCAGATCAGCAGCAGCGCGACCAGCACAGCAACCAATGCCCAGGGCCAGCGGGGCCGCCCGTTGCGGCGGCGGAACGCCTGGACCTGCATCGGAATGGAAGGACGTTTCTGTTCCATGGCGTTCTCCGTCTTACGACAGTTCCAAGGCCGGCGACTCGATGCCGCGCGCCTGGTCGATCTTCTCGGCCACCTTGAAGGCCGCTTCCAGTTCGGTGCAGCCGTAGTGCTGCATGAGCTGGTAGCGCTCGGCCTTCTCTTCGGGTTCGGTCTGCGCCAACGCCAAGTACAGGCTGGGCGGCACGGCACGGAACAGCACTTCCATGCTCTTGGAAAGGATGACGCCCTCGGTGAACTTGCCCGCTTCTTTGCGCGCCGAGAGCATCAGCGCTTTCTGCGCGGGCGAGAGTTCGCGGAAGCGTGCAATCTTCTCGACCTCATCGGGCGGCATCGACAGGCAGATCCACCACTCAATCATGTTGAGCATGGGCTCCGCGGCACGCGGCAGATCGTCGATATTTTGTGTAGCCAGCCAGAACCAGGCCCCTAGCTTGCGCCACATTTTTGTAATTTTTACAACGTAGGGCGCGAGCAGCGGGTTCTTCGTGATGATGTGGCCTTCGTCGGTCACATTGATGATCGGACGGCCCAGGTACTGGTCGCGCTCGGCGATGTTGTTCACCGTGCTGATCAGGCTGATGTAGGCGATGGAGAGCTGCGCGTTGTAGCCCTCCCGGGCATAGGTCGCGAGATCCACCAGCGTGATGTCGGCCTCGGGCCACGGCGTGCCATCGCGATCGAACATCTCGCCGTCCGTGCCTTGGCAGAACATGTCCATCGCGTCCGCCATCTCCAGCAGCCGCACGCGCCGCATCTCGGGCAGCGTCGGGTCCTGGCCGCGCGTGCGCAGCGCGTTGCGCACGTCGCGCGTGAGCACCGTGCGTTTCTCGGCCACGCAGTGTTCGGCGGCATCGAGGATGCACTGGCGGATCAGCGAGCGATCGGCCCGCGTCATCCGGGCTTCTTCCTTGTCCTCGCCGCCTGTGATCATCAGCCGTGCCGTGATCTCCAGTTCACCCAGCACGTCGCGCTGCTCGTCCTCCTCCATGACCGAGGAATCGGCTGGCAATTCTTCATCCAGTGCATCGGCATCAAGCGTCTGCACGTTGCTGGGCGTTTCGATCAGCCGGCGAGCGTCGGCGAACGGCGCCAGGCTGATGCCTGAGCCAGGAGCCAGCTTGACCCGGTTTACGGTCAGACCCAGGCGCTTGGCGAAGTCGCTGAACAAGCCGAAGCTGTTGCCGGCTTCCACGATGAACAGCCGCGGCCGGTAGATGGCCGTGACCTGATTCAAGAGGTTGTTGAGCGTTGCGCTCTTGCCCGAGCCGGTGGGGCCGAATAGGAACAGATGGGCGTTCATCTGCCTGTCCAAGCGGTTCAGCGGATCAAACGTGATCGGCCCGCCACCGCGGTTGAAGAACGTGTTGCCCGGATGGCCCGTACCCTGGCTGCGTCCCCACGCCGGCGAGAGATTCGCCACATGCTGGGCGAACATCAGTTGGGTGAACCAGTTCCGCCGATCCTGCGCAGGGTTGTAGCAGCACGGTAGCCAGCGCAGGTAGCTGTTGAGCGGCGCAACTTCATCGTCCTCGCGCACGGGCTGCAACCCCGCGTTGAGCATCACGTTGGCGAGGTCCAGGCCGCGCCTGTCAAGCTCGGCTTCGTCGCGCCCGCGCAGATAGAAGGCCAGCGTGCCGCGGTAGAGCTTGTGCGCGCTGCCGATGAGCGAGCGCGCCTCCTGCACATCCTTGAGCGTCTGCTCCGATGCCAGTGTTTCGCCGACAGCCTTCTTCGCCAGGTGATTCAGGTGCGATTCGAGGATGTCCTGGGGCGTCGCCACCATGGTCAGACACATCGTGGTGTCTTCGGGCATCTGATCGAAAAGCGTGTTGATCGCATCGCCCTTGCGGGTTTCGCCAGTCAGGTGTCCCGTACCGGGCGGCATGCGTAGTCGGTCGGTGACCAGCACACGGTGCGGCATGCCGTCGAAGTACCAGGTACCGTGCCCGGCATCGGAGCGAGGCTGACCGAAGAACAGCCGTTGGCTGAAATCCCGACCACTCGCCAGCTCGATCTCGCCTTCCTCCACCTCGTCGGGATAGCGGGCCAGCGCATAGAAGCGCTCTCGATTCTCAGCGCTTGGCCCGAGCATCGTTGGGCGTGGGTTGAACCACCGCAGCAACCAGTCGTGAACATCGGCCGCGACCATGCGCCGGGCCTGGATGCCGGCGTTCGCCAGGCCGCCGCAAAGGCGATCGCAGACGATGTTCAGCATTTGCTCGGGTGTCTGGCCACGGCGGTTCGCCTGGCCGGTGGCCCGGCGATAGACCACCATGCGCACGCGCCGCGTCTGGCCGCGCCAGCGCAACCGCGTGACCACCGTGTCCTCGAACAGGCCGCCGGGCTTGGCCACCGCGCGCAGGTGGTGGCCGAAGAAGCGAAGATAGAACTCGGTGAAGGCTGTGCCGCGAGCGCGCGGCTGCACGTAGTTGCGCAGGGTCTGCATGTACTGGTCGAAGCTGGGTTCGTCCTGGGCGTAGAGCTGGAGCACCCAGGGGTTCTCGTCCAGCTCATCGAACGAATCCTGGAGCGCGTTTTCGAGCGCATCGCGGGCATGCGCGAGCCAGCCAGGCTCCCGACCTTCGGTGCCCAGCGGGACCAGCTCGTAGAAGGCTGCGACCGATTGCCCGTCCTCCAGCAGCATGGACTTCGACGGCGGCAGGAACTCCACCCACGGCAGCAGCTCCGCGAACGACTGCGCGACGTCGTACAGCGCCTGCTCGTCCGCCACGGTCGCCGGCTTGCGGCCCTGGATCGTCGCTCCGGGTTCGGCGATGCCGGCTTGGCGCAACGCCTCGACGTGGCGCTGCCAGCCGTCCGGCTGCTCGTCATTGCCACCATCGGATGCAGCCAGCTTCGGCCAAGGGAGTTTCCAGCGCATCAGTAGTCCTCCACGCGCTCGCCCGGCATGGCGTACTGCACGCGCTGGTACAGGGGGAAGACTGTCGTGTAGCCCGGAACAGGCACGGGGTCGGTACCCGCCAGGTGCGGGTACACATACATGACAAGATCGGGGTTCGGGAGGCGGTGGAACTGGCGATAGACCTCGTTTCGCGCCGTGCGCGTGTAGCGCATCTGTTCGGCGGGCGCGGCCTCCACGTCGGCCTCGGTCAGCGGCCGGCGCAGGCTCTGGCGTGCATCGAGCAATTGCCTGCGCGCCACCTGGCCGGCGCCACCGCTGCCGTCGCCGGCGTTCTGCTGCCAGATGTCCATCATCGTGCTGTCGCCGTGCGGGAGCAGCTTTTCCTTGCTGGTGGCACAGCCGCCGAGCACCGCGACGGCGAGGGCCAGCGCCAGGCCCTTATTCAAGTTCGAGAGCATGGCTTTCTCCTGCGCGGTGATCGACCTTGCGGCCTTCGGGATCGAAGTCGATGGCAAGCGGCTTTTCGAGGTGGACGGCGACCTTCGCGCCGGGCTGGACATAGACGGCGGCGAAGGCCTGGCCGTATAGCTTGTTCACCCAGTCGGCCATGTCGCGCACGCCACCGGCCAGGATGCGGCCCACGGCTTCATTGCCCGAGATGCCGACGCTCCCGATGGAGCCGTCGGCGCCGACGTAGGACATCTGGCCGCTGTCGCTGTCGATCAGCGAAGCGACGCCGGCACCGGCGGCGGTAATCAGGGCTTGCGAGCCGAGGTACTGCTGGGCGTTGCTGCGCCGCTCCCCGCTGACGCAGGGAATGCCGTATGGGTCGCTGATCCAGCCCAGGCCGTCTCGCTGCTGGTTGTTCTGCTGGTTGCCGTCGCGGTCTTCGGGGATGGTGCGGATCGTGCCGTCGTGGAAGACGAAGGTGATGCTGCGCACCTGGCCGCGCACGCACGAGAGCGTCCAATCTCCCGATGCGGTGCCGCTGAACACGGCACCGGCCACGTCGGGAATGTCGATGCCATTGGCGGTCAGGTTGTCCGGTCCGACCAACACCTTGAAGGGGTATGGATCGTTAACGGTTCCGTCGATCGGCACGCGGCCGATCAGCGCCGTCATCGCCACCGACCCCATCAGCGTCGAATTGGTCGGTACGGTATAGACCGCCTTGGCGCTCTTGACGCCTGCTGCGCGTGCGCCCGCGTTCGCCACGGTTTCCGCCGTGGTTTCCAACGTGCTCTGCGCGGGGCCGAAGCTCGTCGGGAAGCTCATGCCGCTACCCGTGCCACGACTGCTGTTCCGCCCCTCGGCCTTCCTCGCATCGTCGGGTTCGACCCATCGCACGCCGCCTTCCATGCCGGCCTCGTCGCCGTCGCGCAGCCCCAGACCCACCGGCAGGTCGGCATGGCCGCCGCCACGTCCGCCGATACTGTCCAGACGCCGCTGCAGGTCGGCAAGCAACCCTTCGGTCTGCTGGCGCGCGCTGGCTGCCTGCTCTTGGTCGCGACGCAGGTTGGTACGCTCGGAGTCGAGGGCCGAATTGATGCGCTGATCAATGGAGTTCTCGCGCTGGCGCAGTCGCTGGTTTTCTTCGCGCTGGGATTTGTTGTCCGAGAGCGCGGTCTGAAGCTCGGTGCGCAACTGCTTCACTTGGGCAACGAGCGTCGCCACGGTGTCGCGCGGGGTATCGCCCTCGATGCCCAACGCCTTCATTTCCGCTGGCGTGAGCTTGGCACCGGCATCCGCGGCCGGTGGCGCCGAACTGCTGCCACCCGAGAACAGCCGGATGGCAACGAACAGCACCAGCAAGGCAACCGGGACCATCAGCCACTTCAGGAGTCCATTACTGCGCATGGCGGGCCTCCTTGCGGTCTTCCGGTTGCGGGAGATGCACGGCCGGGTCGAAGCGGTTGATCGCCGGTAGCAGCGATTGCGCCAGGCCGCGCCCGCGCGTCACCAGGTACAGGACGGTCGTGTCCTCGGGCGTGCCACGCGGGCCAAGTGCCTCGTGTTGGAAGGTGGCGGTGAGGAAATCGCCTTGCAGGATGCGCGGATCGAGAGTGATCCAGCCGCTGCTGTTGTTGGTCAGTCGCACGGCAGTGACCCACTGGTCTTCCAGACGCCACGACGCGAGCGCGACCGCGCGCACGGGCAGCGTCGGCATCAGCGTGCCGAGGTCGAGGTCACGACGCAGGTTCACCCGCATGACGCCGGGCAACGGCTCCACAGTGCGCAGCGGAGCGTAGAGGTTCTGCGCGGCGAAGCGCGTCAGGACAACCGGCACCGGGGTCTCGCGTCGCGCCGCCCGCGCACCTGCCTGGTCCTGGGCGCGCGCCGGAGCTTCGTTGTCATCGCCGGGCTGATCGCCATAGCGCGCCGGGGTGCTGTTGCCCTCGACGATGCGCACTGGTTCCAGCTCGGCTTCGCCGTCCTTGGCTGGCTCCGCCGCAATGTCCAGCAGGATCAGCGCGCCCGTGTCGGCGTCCTGCAATTGCAGCCGCGTGGGCTCGATCGGCTCGCTGGCGCGCAGGTACACCGCGCCGCCCGCGCTCTGCACCCGTAGGCGCTCGCCGACGCCCGAGGGTACGCCCACGCGGACGTTGCGGTCGATGAACACGATACGCTCCTGGCCGACCTTCAGCGGCACCGCCAACGGCATACGTTCCCAGCGCAGGATCTCCACCGCCTGGACAGCAGGAGCCGCGGCCACGGCCAACAGCCCCAGCAGCGTGAGTACAGGATGCTTCATGGGGTTTCTCCTTGGGGCGCTTGCGGAGACAGGCCACCAGACGCCGGGCGCGTCGGCTCCGGCGTGCTGATGCGCTGGGGCGCGCCCTCATAGCAGTCGAGCGCCAGGCCGAACGGGTTGCGGGCAGGATCGACGTCCACCCGCGTGACCTTCACGGGATAGCGCACCAGAGCGCGCTTGACTTGCTCGGCGCCGTAGTACTCGTCGGCGGTGATGTCCAGCGTCACTACCCAGTCGCGGTCGGAAACCACGCGCACGCGGGCCGTGGGGTCGTCGCCGTAGCCGCGGCCGGGGATTTCGTAGATGCCGCGCACGCGCTGGCGCAACTCGCCCGTGCTGCGGCGGTAGTCGTAGTCCGCGCGCAGGAAGGCCTGGCAGGATGGGGTGAGGTACGGCGAGAGCGTGTGGAGGTTGCGCGCGTAGTCCTCTTCGCCATTCGTCGGCCAGCGGTTGAGCGTCTGGAACACGTAGAACGTGAACGCATAGACCGATTCGGGCGGCACTTCCCACCACTTCCTGGTACTGCCGGAGCGCAGGTCAGGCGGAACGTGGATGGTCAGATCGCGGGGAGCGCTCCACCAGCCGCCACCCATGACCAGGGCGACGATGATCAGGGCGCCAGCACCCAGGCGAAGCGTCTTGATGTGCGCCTGCAGGTGGGTGATCTCGTTCTTGAAGCGGCTCATCGTGCGCTCCTTCGGGTGGTCCAGAAGCCGGAGCGCGAGATCAGCACATGGCCGCCTACCCAGCCCGCCATCAGCGGATGGCGTGTGGCAATGCGCCATTGCAGTTGCCGATACAGCCAGGTGTCGGGACGCCCGCGCTTGAGGCGGCGAAGAATGCCGCCGCCGATGAACACGCCGAAGGCCACGCCCAGGACGACGAACGTGGGTGCTAGCGCGATCGTGCGGAACACCCACGACAGCGGTGCGCCGACCAGCAGACCGGCGGCGCCGGACAGGCCGCAGCAGATCCACAACTCGTCGGCGGTGAGACCGCGCACCACAACGGGATGTCGATTGAGCCGGTGCGGAAGGAACGTGACCGTCCCGTCCGCACGGACGTGCTGCTGCTCGGACATACCGGCCTCGCTTACAGGATGCCGGTGGCTTCGGTGAGCAGCCAGATGCCGATCACGAGCAAGACGGCGCCGATGGCGACCGTGAGGCCGAACTGGCCCCACGTCTTGCGGCCTGTGTGGATTTCCGCGTAGGTCCCGTAGGCGTGGTAGCACACGCCGATGAACATGGACGCCACCACCAGCAGAGCCACGAGCATGATGATGTCGTAGCCGTAGTTGCGGATCGTTTCCATGATGCCGTTGCCTGTGCCGCGGGTCGGGTTCTCCAACTGCGGCAGACCCTGCGCGAACGACAGGGCGGGCAGCGCTGCGGTGCCCAGGGCCACGGTGGCGCGCTGGGCAAGACGGGAAGTGAGGATGCAGTTTTGCATGGTCATGCCTTTCAGGTCAGGAGAGGAGGAAGAAAGTCAGGACGAGGTACATCGCGACGAATCGGATGCAGACGCCGAGGAACTGGCGCTGGTTGAGGCGGCTTTCGGACCACCCCACGTAGGCCGTTCGCATGGCCCAGACGCCCCAGACGAGCAGGACCGCGAACACGACGCCGACCAGGACGGTCGCCATCGCTGAAGGCGCGATGCCGCTGTTGGCTTGAAATGCCGAGACCTGGGCGCCGTTCATGGCTTGCCCTCCGTGGTCGTCGGCGGTGATGGCGGGACGACCCGCTCCGTGCGGTAGTCGCCGATCAGTTCGGAGGCGNCGCGCGGCTGGGCGCGCGACGGTGTGAGATGGGCCTGGATGCCGGCGCGCACGCGCGCCAGGTCAGCCAGCAGCCTCGGGTAATCGAAGTGGTAGCGCTCGCCCGGCTGGATGGGGGCATGCGTAGCGCTGTCGGCGACGGTGCGCTCCAGCGCGTCGAGCTGGCGCAGCGCTGCGACCAACTCCTGACGCTGCGCCGGGGACTCGGCCAACGCCATCGAGGACTGACCCAGTACAAGGGCCGTCACGAGAAAAGTGGGCACGCCGCGATGCGCGGCGCGCAGCCAGATCGGAGCCAACATCGCGCCATTCCTGTGTGATCAGCAATGGCTAGATCGTGGAGATCGGGGCTGTTTCAGGCCGCAAACAATAGGAACCTGCAGATGACCGGATTGATCTGCTAGAGGTACTTCTTGAAGCTGCCCGCAGTCAGGCTCACGGCCAGTCCCAGCAAGGCGGCGCTCGGCAACAGGATCAGCAATGGATGCACCGAGATCGGCAGCGCCAGGTACGTGATCCACGGCAGCACGGCCAGCGGCATGAGGCTGGCTTTTGCACGGTGGTAGATGAACCCGGATTCGCGGCCCGCGCCGAACCTGCGCACGTCGCGTCGCACCAGACCGTCAATCAGACCGACGAAGGCGGCCGTGAAGATCAGTGGCAGCGTGAGCACCAGGACCAGCAGGCGCACTAGGAAGGTCAGCGTCGTGAAGGCTGCGGCGATGAGGTAGCTCTCGGCCCAGACATAGACTTGGCTGATGTAGTAGCGGAAGTTGCGCGCCTGCTCGTGGCTGGGCGCGCGGACGCGCTCGGCGGTCTGGCTCATGCGCGCCAGCAGCCCCGAGCGAACGAACACCCATTCGTAGCCTGTATCCACCAACTCGTGCGCCGTGCGCCCTGGCTCCTGCACGACCACGCTGCGCGTGAAGTGGCTGGACAGGTGCCCAAGCTCGTACTGCAACATCTGCTGGGAATGGCGCCAGCCCTGATCCTTCCAGAACAGGTGCATGCCGACGCACTCCACCACGATCGAGAACAGCAGCGAGCCAATCAATACCCCGAGCAGGCGAAATGGCAAGGTGATGGTGCCGACGATCAGACCCTGGCGCTGGTTCTGCTCCCGCTGCGCGGTCGAGGCGGCGTCCTTCATGGCGCGGCCTCGTCGGTACTGTGGTCGGTGTCGGTGGCCACCGCAGCAGGCTCGGCTGGAGCAGCATCGTCCAGCAGGTCATCGGGCAAGGCCGCATCCTGCAAGGCAGGGGAGCTGGTGAAATCCCACCACTGCGTGGCCTCGCTGTAGCTCTGGCGCATGTATCCGGCCAGTTGCTGCAGATCCGCCGGCATCACTTCATCCGGGTCTGGTGTCGGCAGCGGCATGCGAACCTTCCAAAGCTGGCCGCCTTGCAGCAGCGCGAAGCACTGGCCTTTTGGCAGGCCGACTACGTGCGATGGCTCGATCATCGGCACGCTGGACATGCTGATGCGGTCCTGGGTGTTCGACGTGAAATCCGTCGCGCCACGGATGTCCGAGCTATCGGTCGCCCCGGAGACGATGGTGGTGGTATAGACCTCGACCTTCGGCAACTGCCGCGTCAGCAGTTCGGCGGTGGCCGTCTCGCGCACGCGCAGCATGAACAGGTTGTTGAAGTTGCCGATCACCTGGCCAGCTTTCGCGCGGTTGCCGATGCGGGCCTCGATATCCGAGAGGGTCTGTGTGTACGCCGTGACCTGTAGCCCGGCACCGCCGCCCTTGTTGATCAGGGGCACGAATTCGTCACCCATGAGTTCATTGAATTCGTCCGCATGGACATTGATCGGCACGCGCGTGCCAGCGGATGCGCCCGGCAGGCCATCGTCGATCCCGTGCTTGTAGATATGGCCCGCGACCGAAACCAGGTCGGAGAACATGGAGTTGCCGACCGCTGCGGCAACCTCGGCGTCGGACAGCGCGTCCAGTCCCACATAGACGATGGCGCGCTTCCTGATGACTTGCATCCAATCGAAGATCGGGCGCGGGTCGGTCAGGTCGGAGTAATTCGGGGCCAGGAGCTGGGCGATCTTGCCGCTGGTGAGCTTTTCCAGCAGCGGCAGCAACGATGCGACGATCTTGTCGAAGTAGGTCTTGTCGTACCGAACTGCCGAGCGCAAGCCGTCGAGCACCGGGTCGTAGTTGCGCGCCTGGGAAAGGTACTGCTCCAGCGCGACCACGCGCTTCTCGCGCCCGATCATGTTGCGCGGGATGTTCTTCTCGTTGAGCTTGGCCTCGATCTGGACGATCACCTCCCAGGCCTTGGGCTCGGTCTTGGCGAAGTAGTGCTGGGCGTACTCGATAAACAGTGCGTCGATGTTGATGACGTGCCGCTGGATCAGCATGTAGTCCGGGCGCTGCCCCAGTTCCACCAAAGCGCGGGCAATGATGTTGACGAAGCGCCACGCGAACTCCCGGAAGGCCGCGCTGTTGCCTTCACCGGAGAGTTGCCCTGCGATACGGGTGGCGACTTCCGAGATGCGACCGAAGCGTCCTACCGCGTTGTAGCGGGCGCTGATTTCCGGCCAACCGAGGTGGAAGATGTAGAACTCGCCTTCACGGCCTGCGCGCTGGGCTTCGACGTACATCCGCTTCAGGAGATCCGCGTCGCCCTTGGGATCGATAACGATCACGACCTCGTGCTCGCCGGCAGCGTTCTTGCGACGGATGTCCTGAGTCACAAACAGCTCGGCCAGCCGCGTCTTGCCCACGCGCGTCGTGCCCAGCACCAGCGAATGTCCGACGCGCTCACCCAGCGGCAGGCTGACGTCCACCTCGTCGGGTTCGATGCCATGCAGCCGCGGCAGGCCACCTACAGGTGGCAGCGGGCGCACAGGGTTGAACGGAACGTCCCAGCCCGTGAGAGCGGAGAGCCGGGACAGCGGGAACGGCGCAAACTCCAGCCGTTCCTCCAGCCGACGCGCCAGGCGATAGGCCGGTGTCGGCTCCGCGTAGCGGCGAAACTCCGGCCGGTATGTCTGCATGAGCCTATGGGTGTGCTTCTGCTCCCACAGGAATCCGCGCCCGATGAAAAGCCGCTGCTGGCTGACGGGCACATCCTTGCTCGTCATCACGTAACGCGGCAGGCGGCGGATGTTGCGCCTATAACGCAGGATGACGCGAGCGTCGCGGTAGCGGATCGCGCCGTAGGCGCCGAACGCCAGGGCGCTGCCGACGCCCATGGCCGGACTCAGCGCGAGCGACCACGGGGCCACCAGGGACAGAAACGCGGCGCCTGCACACGCTGCGACGGTGTATAGCTCCACCGCTGGGCGTAGCAGAACCTCGACCGGCTGTTTCCCCGACATGGCTTCATTGCTCGATGCCGGTGGCCGTGATCAGCGCCGGGTAATGCCGCAGGCCTAGGCGATCGGCCAGGTCGTCTCCGGCTACGGGCGCGAGCGGCACGCCCGGCACCAGGGCACGCAGCCCTGCCAGGCCCTGCGCGGTCTCGACATTGACCACTAGGCCGACCGCGCCGCGTTCGCGCAAAGCAACGCCGCGGCGCTGCAACCAGGCCCGGGAGGCGTCGTCGTCGCCGATGACCACGAACGGCCGCAGGCCGGGCGCTTCGATCACGCGCCGAGCGACGGTGCCAGGCGTGAGTTTGGTGCTGCGCACCGGCAGCATCGCTGCCTCGTCCGCGGGTGTGGCGGGAACCTGTGGCGTCGGAATGGGCGGCCGGGCCGGGACATCGGCGCGCGGCTGGAGGTTGAGGGCCTCGTAGTACGGCAGCGCCGACGTGCCACCGCGATCTTCGACCACGATCAGCGGATCGCCGGCACGCGATGCCAGCGGCAGACCCGCCAGCAGCACAAGCAGGCCCCGCAGGGCCAGATGGGATTTCGTCATGGGGAAGTCTCCTGGCGCGTGGCGAGCACCGCGGCGTTTGGGCGTGCGCCCTGCACACGCGCGAGATGGCGCGACACGCTGCGCCGGTAGCGGGCGGNNNNCNNCNCCCGCAGGACGGTGGTAGCGGCCGATCGCCAACAGCCAGTCTTCGCCGGACGTGTGCTGCTCCTTCAGGATCTCAGCGGCGATGGCGAGGTTGCGATAGGGGTCCAGCAGGTCGCACGCGCTGGTGAAGCGGTGCTTGTGGTAACCGAGGTTGATCTGGCCCAGGCCTGCATCGATGCGCGTGTGGGGCGTGGCGCGCATTGCCTGTTGCAAGCCCGAGCAGGCGTCGGCGCGCGTGGCGAAGCGGCGCGACTGGCCGGCGACATTGAGGGACCACGGCCACGGGACGATGCGCCCGTTGCGCCGAACACCGCTCTCCTGCAAGGCCACGGCGAAGAGCACGGTCGAGGGGATGCCCGCCCGCTGTGCGGCGAGTTGGTAGGCCGGTGGTGGAACCTCCTGGGCATGGACGGCGCAGGCGCACAGGCCGGTAGCAAGCACCAGTGCGCGCAGGAGCTGCGAGACGGAGGTGGCCGCTACGGCTGACGCTGCCATTGGCCGTTCACCTCGCGCACAGCCGCGGGCAAGTCACCGGGCAGGCCCAGCGACAGCCAGCGGCCGCCGTCGTGGTTGAGGGTAATGCTGCCGCTGCGCACGCGCGCCGGGTCGATCTGCGCGCGCTTGGCCCAGTCGCGGATGCGTGCATCGTCCTGGCGGCTGCCCACCATATACAGGTCGAACTCGGCACCCGAGGATTGCAGGCGCTGCACGAGCTGCCCACAGGCCGCGCAGCCGTCCTTGACGAACACCGCCATTCGGCCGCTGCCGCGCGCGGTGCCGGCGCCCGGCCCGTCGTCGGGCAGGTTCACGCGCTGCATGCCGGGGTTCAGGCGCTGCCAGGCTTCGTCGTAGGCGCGTTGGTAGGCGAGCAACTTCTCGACGCGGCGTGCTTCGATTTGCACCTGCAGCTCTGCATAGCGCCGCCGTTCTTCGTCGGTCCGTGCCTCGATGCCTAGGGCAGACAGCGGGTCCAGGTTGGGCGAGTAGATTCCCAGCGGCCCATCCATCAGCTCGCGGTAACGCACCCATTCCTGGGGTTGGAGGCCCCAGTTGCTTGCTACTCGGTCGTCCAGGACGCGGGCGGCCAGCGGGCGCTCCTGGCTCTGCGCATTGCGAGCGGGAGCCGTGGCTGACTGCTGCGCCCACGCGGGCCACTGGACTGAAGCCAGTAGGAGTGCGGAAAGGATGATCGACGGCTTCATGTGGTGTGCTCCGATCAGGGAATCGCCACGCGACGGGTCTGGTCGCCGGCTTGGAACACCGCGGCGCTGCCATCGATTGCCTGCAAGCGCCATGGGCCGACCGCATCACCGGGCAGCAGCACCTGAAGCTGGTCGGGCGTGAAGTCCCCACTGCTCGGCGCGACGGACACGCTGCGCTGGCCGGCGCGCAGTTCGGCGCCGACGATGCGGAACGGCAATGGCGGCGGTTCAGACTTGGCGGCGGGCTTGCTCGATGTGCGCGGCTGGACGGGGGCTGCTGCACGCGCGGCGGTCTGGCGCGTCTTGATCTGCTCGATCTCCGCGCGCAGCGCCTGAAGGTCGTCGGCGGCTGCGTAGCCGCTCAGTGTTTTCTCAACCTGGGAAGCGCGTGCTTCCAGGATTTGGCGGGTGTCTTTGAGGTCCGCCGCCGTTGCGACGGCCGGACGCTGCTGGATGGTCTCGATGGCCTCGGCCAGGGCCACCGCCTGCGCTTCGAGGCGTTGCAGACGGGAATCGAGCCGTTCCTGGTCGGCCTGGTCGCTCATCGCCTGGTAGCCGAGGGCCACGATGACGCTTAGACCGAGCAGCCAGAGCCAGAGCATGCTTTGCACCACCACGGCGGCGGTCGGGCGACGCGAAGATTGCGGAGCGTTCACGGCTGGCCTCCTGGAGTGGAAGGCATCAGCGGGAAGGTCTGCACCGCATCGGCGGCGGTCGGTTCGGGCATGGGTTCGGCGGCCACGCTGTCGCCGGGCCGCTCGAAGCAAATCTGTCGTGCGCGGTCATCCGCGTGCAGTTCCCAGGCCGGACCAGCCAGGGTGAGCAGCGCATCGCGCAAGGTCATGGGACCGAGATGCAGGTGCGCCGCCGGGAGCGGCAGCTCATACAGCTCGATCACGGCATGCGCCGTTTGGCACAGGCTGTAGCCGCTGCGCTTGAGCACATGCCGCAGCCCATCGCCGACCGTGGCGCGGGCATCCTCGGGCATCGACACGTCGATGGTCTGCAACAGCAGGTCGCGCTGCGCCGCTGTAGGGGCCAGTTCGACCAGCGTGTAGCGGGCGTAGCGCACGACCGGGATGTACTCGGGCGCTTCGGGTTCGGGCGCGGCCGAGACTTCCTCGATGGTGTCGGGCGCGACCGGCGCAGTCGTCGTCGCGCAGCCACCGGCCAGCACCGACCAAAGCAGGCCGAAAAATCCCGCCAGCAGGCGGCGTTCGGGATGGTGAAACCAGGGTGGAGAGGGGCACATAGCTCGGCGTCCTGAAACATCGAGCCCTCACCATCGCCGCTCGGGCTACGAGCGGCAGCAAACAATGCGAACCAGACAGCGCCCGATTTGCCGGCAGCGCCTTCACCAAAGAAAGGCCCCAAGTTGGGGCCTGTGAAAATGGGTCTCTTATTTCTCGTCGTCGATGCCCATGCGCTCACGCATTTCGGCGAGGAACGCCTCGGGGGCCATCAGACCATAGCGTGCCAGGCGCACAGGGATGTCCTCCGCATCGAGGTTCCCATCTTCGATGCGCTGCCGCAGGAAATCCGCAATCTCGGCTTCCAGCTTCCGTTGGGTGTCGATGGCTTCGGACGGTTGGGTGTTGGTATTCATGGAAATCTCCTTGGGATGAAAAAAGCGCAGCCACGTCCACGGAGAACGTGGGCGTGGCTGCAAGGTGGGAACAACAGAAATGCCGGCGGCGCTAGGCCGGCTTGTGGCGTGGGAATCAGGCGGCGACCAGTTGCCGGGCCAGTGCGACCTCGACGGAATCACCATCCTGGTTCAGGACATCCAGCCCCGATTCGGGTACATCGCCCGAGGTGGACTGCGAGACCATGATCTTCTTGGCCATCAGTTCGAGGCATGTCATCTGCGAGGAACCGGCGTAGCCGAGATAGATCACGCGCACGGGGTGCTTCTGCCCGATGCGCCAGGAGCGGCGGGCCGCCTGCTGGAGCGAGTACACGTTGTAGCCCGACTGCATGAACACGATTGTCGGGAAATCCAACAGGTCCAATCCCGTCTTGACCAACTCGGGGTTGGTGATGAGCACGTCGATGCCACGATCCAGTTGCTCGGCAATCCAGTCCTCGCGGCGGCTTGCATCCACGCTCGCGCGCAGCACCGCCACCTTGAAACCTTCCTGCTCCAGCAGTACCTTCAGGCGCGACGTGGTGTCGCGCGTGCCGGTATAGACCGTGTAGGCGAGGACCTTGCGGCCCTGCGCCTTCTCCTGTTTGCAGATATCGATCAGCTCACGCTCCTTGGGGCTGATCTCGAACTCGTTGAACTGAGCCGGGACGAACGCCAAGGTGTTGCGCGTGCGCGGATGCACCACGGTTTCCGACCGGAAGCAGCAATCCGGCCAGGCCAGCAGCACGTTGAGGACCACACCCAGCAGAGTCGTATCGCGTCGCGCCAGAGCCTGTTTCAGCTCCGCGGTCAGCCGGCCCGCCAGATCGCGGTAGGCCGCGGCTTGCGCCGTGTCCATCGCGACTTCGCGGAACTCTTCGTCATACGGCGGCAGGACGTTGCCGCCGATGTCCTTGAGCTTGAGGAAGATCGTGAACGGCAGGATGCAGCGCAAGACGCCCTTGGGGCCGAAGCCCGGGGCTTTGACCGTGCGCACCGATACCTTGGTGCCCTTGGCCGTCTTGTGCGCCGTGCCGGCGCTCTCGGAGTAGATGTCCTTCAAGACCCCGTGATCGCGCATGAACGCCATCGCGGCCGAGGTCATGCTGCCGCTCGTGGTCGGGCGGTAGCCGTCTTCGATCATCCGCCCGGGAAGGGCTCGGAACAGCAGGTAGAACAGGTCGTCCCCGTAGCCGCCCATCAACGTGCCGGTCAGCAGCAAGGTTTTGCGAGCCTTCGCCGCCAGCACGCCCATGGCTTGGCCCTGGGCACTGCCGCCGTTCTTGTACTCGTGTGCCTCGTCGGCGATGAGCAGGTCGAACGTGCCTTGCGGCAGGTATCTCTTGATGAACTCGGACGGCTGATAGCCGCCCTCGCCAAACCCGAACTCCATGTTGGCCATCGCGCGTTCCATGCGCGTGGCCTGACGGTCGGAGAACACCAGTTCGCCGTTGCCGTCCATGAGGTTGATGAACTCATGGATGTTGTCGCCGAGCATCGAGGCCAGGAAGCCGTCGCCGAACTTCTGCATCAGCTTCTGCGCGGTGACTTCCCCGATGGTCGGGATGCGCTTCAAGGCTTTGAGGACGGCCGAGGACTGATCGCTGCCGGACAGGCTTCTCGGGCGGATCAGCGTCCACAGGGGGGCGGCGCAGTGGCTGCACTTCCTGCGGGATTCCTCGGCTTCGAGTTCGACCGGGTTGACCGGCTCGCCGTCGAGATCGGTGATGACCGTGCCGCAGTCCGGGCACGCTGCCACGTTGCCGTGGCGGGTACGCCGCTGAGTGAAGACAGGCTTCCAGTGGAACCCCATCCGCATCCTGACGCGCCCCAGGACAAAGAACTCCTGGCCCGTGGGCTGCACGCCCAACTGCTCGCGTAGCTTGATGAGCTTGACCAAGGTATCGGGGCCGTTGAGCACCCACACCTTGGCGCCTGCTACCGTCTCCTGGATCTCGCGCCGCCACTTGTAAACAAGGTGCGGCGGCGAAAGAACCAAGGTGCGGCGGTAGCCTTCGGCGTTGAGCACGGCGGCCGTGGCGATGCCGACGGTCGTCTTGCCGCAGCCCATTTCGCCATTGACGATCGCGGCATGTTCGCCACGGTCAATCAGCAGCTCGGCGGCGGCATGGACGACTTCGGCCTGGGCCTGGAACAGCTTGCGCTTGAGGCTGGCGACGATGAGCTGGCGATGTGCCTGCGGTTGGCCGGTATAGACCGGCGGATTAGCGCTGTTGAGGGCGTCGAGCAGTTCGTCGCCGAACTCGCCGACGAAATCCTGAAGGCTCAGGGTCAGAGGGGAAGATTCCGCATCGAGCAGTTCGCCCTGTACGGGCGCGGCTTCAGCGGCATTGGTTTCGAGATCGAGGGACATGGTGATGCTCCAAAGAAAATGGGGCATGCACCACCCCCAGTGGGGCAGTGGCATGCCCCGTGGTGGGAAGTAAATCGGCGCGTGGCCGAAGGTGGTTGAAGGTGCTGGCCTGGATGGCCAGCGGGTGAACCGTGCTCAGTCCTCGGACGGCAGAACGATGACGGTGGCGCGGCGCTCCGCGTCGGTAACGATGCGAATGGCCAGCCCCGGGTGGATCACGTAGTGCGATGCCAGCGAAGCACCTGATTGAAGCGCGGTGCTGTTGGCCTGCCATTGCTGGACGTTGACGTCGCCCCAGTCACCACGGGTGTGGCGCCTGAAGTACGGGATCGGGTCGAGGCGACCCGAGCGGACCAGGCGGTCAATGCCTTTGCTGAAGATAAGCGCCCCGATGGGGAACGCCAGCCTCTGGCAGTAGGTTTCGATGCGATGTGATGCCATGGGCTCCTCCTTGAAAGGTTATTGAGCCACGACACCCCTGGCGGAGTGAAGTGGCTCCGTCAGGTGGATGAGAATGACGATGTGGGGCCGTCAAATCAGATCTTGCTCCTCGGATAGCTGGACCACCGTGGTTTCATGGTCCTCGCTGGTCTTGACGATCAGTGCCAGGTCCGGCGTGATCCTGAACTGCGAGATCATTAGGTTGTCCTGTTGGATTGCGACGTTGTTGGCTTGGCGGGTGGCCTCGTCGATCTCGCCCCAGTCACCGCGCACGTGGCGCTGGACATAGGCCAAGGGGTCGATCAGGCCTTTGCGTGCCAACCAATGCACCTTCTCGCTCAACTTCAGCGTACCCGGTGCGAACAACGGTTGCTTCTGCGGCGCGGGCCGCTTGAACGGGTTTGCGAACATGGTGTTTCTCCTTCGATGTGGGAATAGCAGGACGGCAGCGCGTCCGGTGAGTCAGCGGATGGTCAACACCTCGCCCCGTGTCGCGGAGCCAGGCGTCATGTCCCACGCGCGGATGACGGGCACAAACTTGTCGGTGAGGATGCGGGTCTCGGCGATCGAGCCGTCTTCGCGTTCGGTGAATTCACGCTGGAGCGTCTTGTCCTTGTGGGTGTCACCTTTGACGACGAGCACGCGCCCGGTCTTGGAGCGCACAACCCCCGAGATCGCGCCCGCGGCCAGAGCCAGGGCGAGATGCCAGTGGGACAAAGCCCGCGCCGGTGGACGCAGCGACTGCTGCGCGGCCCCCAGGTGCGTGTCCAGCGACGGCCAGAGGCCTTGCAGCCTGCCAACCTCGTCGGCGAACTGCTCGGGCTCCATCGTCACGCGGAAGAAATGCTCCGGCTCGGCCGGACTGGCGGGGACGATGTACGGCAGGAACGGCCAATCGCTCGGCAGCTCCTCGGCTTCGACTTCGCCAAGCCCAACCTGCAGCAGCAGATTGCGCACGGCCTTGACGCCATCGGGAGCCTGTTCACGCTGTCGCACCCTTCGGCCGAAGATCACCACCTGCTTGAATTGCGTTTCCACCGCTCGGTAGATGCGCAGGTCCGTGTAGTGGCGTGTCAGCCAACCGACCAACTCCGCGTCGAGCACGTAGCCGGGGACGATGAAGACCAGCACGCCGCCGTACTGCAACAGCGACAGCGAACGCTGATAGAACAGCTTTTCGAGGCGGGCACGGCCCTGGCCTTGGTAGCCGATGTTGCCGTTGACGTCCTTGGACAGGTCGCCATACGGCGGGTTGAGCCAGAGCAACCCGAAGGATTGCTTGGAGACCATCGTGTCCATCAGGTCCGCGTGCAGGCAGTGATCGACCAGGCCGCGGGCATGACGTGCCCGCTCCGGGTCGAACTCGACGGCGAACGCCTTGGCCTGCTCGCGCCCGAGGGCATGGGCGGCTTCGGCGATCGCCACGCCTTCGCCGGCGCAGGGATCGAGGATGCACATCGGCCCGTCGCTGGGCATCAGTGCGTTGAGGGCTCTTTCGAGCGTGGGTTCGTCGGTCGGGTAGTAACCGTTCTTGGCGAAATTGCGGGCAAGCCGCGGGAACATGAGGGCCATGGAAGTCTCCTGGTTGGCGGGGAGGAATGGCGGAAGCACGCCAAGGCGTGCCTCCGCAGGTGGGTCAAGCCGCTACCGCTTCCGGCGTCCAAATCTTGGCCGGATACGGATAGGCGGTGAGTACGTCACTTCGGATCAGGGAACCCAGCGCCAGGGTCAGCGCCGGCACGTCGATGGCGAGCCGATGGCCTTCCAACGGCCCGAGGGCGAACGGAAGGCGGGCCAGCATCTCGCGGGTTTGCAGCAGTTCCAGCACGGTCTCGCGCCAGTGGTCGAGCAGCGGCAACGGGCAGGTGTCCCGCACCAGCATCCACAGGCGGTCAAGCCGGTGGGAGCTGTCGCGTGGCAGCAATGCCAGCGCGCTGGCGTTGGCCTTGTCGGGCTTCACGCAACGCCGGTCGAACAGCCACACGTTGGACAGCGAACCGAACAGCGTTCGCCGGTAGGCGCGGGTCATGCGCTTTTCCAGGCGATCGACGTTGCCGACGAACACCGGGACGCTGCCGCCCTGGTCGGTGATGACGTGGAACTGGTCCAGTCCTTGCTCGTCGCGCCCGAGGGTCAGGCGAGCGAGGAACTGCTGGACGGCGGTGTCGCGCGCCCAGATGGACAGGAAGATCAGGTTGCCCTGGTCATCGCCGACGCAGGCGTCGGCCATCACGTCCGGGCATTCGTCGATGCGGTACAGCGTGGAAGAAGTGTTTGCGGGCATGGTGGTGTCCTCGGATGAACGGGAACAGCACCGCCCGCCGGGGCAAGTACTGCCCCAGGGGGTGGAAGAAAATCGCTCAGTCCGGCTCGAACTGCCGGGTGTGCGGGTTGAAGTGAAGCGCCTCGTCCACCGCGGTGATCGGCGTGAAGCCGTCCAGGTAGATGTTGTTGAGGTACTGGTCGCGGTAGGTCAGCGCCTGCCGCGCCTGTTCCTCGGTAAGGCCGTTGCTGATGAAGTACTCCTGCATTTCCTCGTCGGAAGACACTTCGTCGTTGGACAAACTGCCTTCAACGAGTTTCAACAGTGAGGCGGGGAGCGCAGCCAGGATCGGGTCCATGTCGGTTCCTCCTGACTCAGGCCAACAGCGCCGCGGCGGGTGCCGTGGATGCCGTGGGGGTGCGCCGCCGCGCGTGGTAGGCGCGAACGCCTGCACGCCAGTCGGCGGACTGCTCCGGCGTCATGTCGAGGTAGCTCAACGGGCACGAGTAGTAGTACGGGTGCATGGACTCGTCCAAGGGCTTGTAGCCCCATTGGCTGCCGCTGCGCTCCAGAAGATCGCAGCGGATGTAGCGCAGGGACTGGCCCGGTGCGAGATCACGATGCACGCCTTCGGCCCTGGCCGTCACTTCCGCGACGGACCAGAGGACGTTGCCGCGCAGCGTGTGGGCGATGACCTTCACGCTGGCGCGCTCGGTCTCCTGCGGTGCGATCAGTTCCGCGATCAGTTCAGACCGCGATTGGGGAGAGAAATACCAGCCCATGAGAGGCCTCCTGAAGAATGTAGAGCCAGAGGCCTCCCCGTGGGGAAGAACCCCCAGCGGGTGATGGAATGCCGCGTGTGCGGCGATGGAATGCAGTGCGGGCTAGGAACCGCAACCGGCCGGGCAGCAACCCAGCGTGATCCCATGCGAACAGCAGCCGTTTTCAGCGAGCCAGTCCTGGGTTTCCTGCCGTTCGGCGGGTGTTGCGTAGTCCCATTCCTGGGTCGCGATTTCCAGCGCATGAACGCGCTGGCTTTCCGGCAATCGACTGGCTTGCGCGTCGATCTCCGAGCTGAAAAGCGTGACCCAGTGATCCCAGGACAGGCCGCAACCACGTTGGGCATGCTCGGCGGCCGTCTTGCAAACGGCGCGCCACGCGGTTTCGTCCAGCGCGGAACGGGGTGTATCGCAAGTGATGATGGACATGATGGAGACCTCCAGAAGAAAGCCGAGGCCACCCCCGCATGGGGAAGGAACCCCGGCGGGTGGATGAAGAACACCGCGGATGCGGTGTCTGCAATCACGCAGGTTGCAGTTCGGCCTGGCGGCTCCACTCCTGCGTCTTGAAGTCCAGCGCGTAGCCCAGTTCGCCCAGGCGGGCGATCTGCGCGCGCAGGGTGCGGCGGTCGATGGTCGAATCCAGCTTCACAGACTCGCCCAGCGGCCACAACAGGCCGAACAGCGCGGCGTCGCCATCCTCGGTGCTGCCGGGGGCAGCAGCCGCAGCAGGCGGCGCGTCCACGCCGAAGGGCGTGGTATCGACCAGCGGGTCCGCGGACGTCTGCACGGGTGCAGGTTTGGCGGACCTGGATGCCTTGGCGGGCTTGGCCGGCGTTGTCGCAGGCTGTGTCCCTTGCTCTTCATCGAGCGGATCGACTTCCTGCGGAGCAAAGCTATGTGCTTCGGCCTTGCTCAGCTTGTCGATGCCGAAAAGTGTCATACCGTCCAGGTTGGCGCGCATCTCGAAACGCATGCTGCCGTCGCTGATCGGATAGCCTTTGAGGAAGATGTAGCGAAGAACGAATTCCCCTTGGTACTTGCCCTCGGGGTATTGCTCCAACTCCGCGTCTTTAATCGTGAACTTGCCGAGTTGGCATTCGAGCTTGCCAACGTTGAACTTTCCGTTGCGGCCGTGAATGGTGCGCAGCGCGAGCTGGCCCGGGACGATGATGGGCGTGGCCGATTTCTCGGGTGCCGATGTGACTGCCATGATGCTTCTCCTTGAGGAATAGGAAAAAGGCAAGGCCCCGTGAGGGGCCATGCCGGATCAGAACGAAGCAGCCAATGCCGGCTCCTGCTCTTCGACTTCACCTGCGGGCTCGCGCTCGGCGGACTCGATAGGCTGGTCGGCAGCGGTGTCGGCGGCATCCTCGGCTTCGGGCGCGGGTGCGTCCTCGGCCTGCGGCGCCTCGGCTTGCGCCTGGCTCGTCGGATAGACCTGGGTGCCGTCGATCTTGATCAGACCGATGTGGATCAGCGTCGATTCCAGGCTCGCTCCCGGCTCCCCGGCGCGCTCACCCTTGGTGCGGATGTACGGATCGATCTTCATGTCGTTCAACTTGAAGGCGATCAGCACCTTGCGGTCCCCTTCGATGGCCTGCACGCACCGGCGAACCAGGTGCTCGGCTTCAGGGGTGGCGACGATGGTGTCGAAGTACCGATAGTCCGGTTCACCGACAGGCCCGGCCAGAGCCGCGACGCAGCACGACAGGAACGGATCGCCATCCTTGGGGGTGACGTCCTTCGGACGGCTGAGGTAGCCGATGCCGCGGGTGATCAGCTCGTGCTGCTTGATGGAAGCCAGTTCGGCCCGGTCAAGCGGCTCGGCCTTGAGCAGTCGCGCCTTGAGGGACGCGGCGGCTTCACCCTTGCGCTCGCCCTTGTCGCGGATGTACGCATCGCCCCACAGGTCGCCGAGGCGGAAGCGCACCAGCGGGCGCTGCTTGGGATCGTCAACGCCGATGTAGCGCTGGACGAGGTTCTTGGCCTCGGCACCCGAGACCTTGACGTCGAAGTAGCGGTAGCTGGGGTCCCTGGCGGGGCCGACCAGCGCGGCAACGGTGCATGCCAGGAAAGGCTGCGCACGGCGGCCGCCCCGGACAGGCACTTCACGGACACGCTGGATGTAGCCGATGCCCGAGGTGTGGAGGTCGAAATACGATTTCTCGTTGGACGTGGTGTTCATGGTGAATCTCCATAGGGAAGAAGCGGAGACACACCAGCCCCACGCATGCGGGGAAAGGTGCGTAACCCCGCGGTGGGTCGATAAGGCGAAAGCATCCGCCACCAGAGACTGGTGGCCGCTCGCGGATGGATGCGGTGCGAGCTGGCTCGGTCACGCAGTGGGAACTGCGACGCAACCTCGAAGACCGATGGTTGCCTGGCATGTCGCTGACAACGTCAGCAGGCATGGGGTCAGCATGGCCGGGCCTCGCGCGCGCGACAGCAATCAATCGGCATCCGGGCGCTTCCCATTTTTTCCAGGCTGCCCAGTTCCGCCCAAAAGAAAGCCCCCGAAATGGGGGCTTCAAGGGGTATGCGGACATTTTTGGACTACGCCGATTCCACCGCCGCCAGTGACAGATACGTAGCGGTGGCGGACAGCTCCAGATCATCTGAGCTTTGCAGAATGCGAGTGAAAACGCTGTCTTTCGGGTCGAAGAACTCGCCGAAATCGTCGCCGCCAAGCTCGGCGCGTGCCAGTTCCCACCAGTCATCGAACGGGTCGGTATCCGGGTTGCAGCCGACGGCATAGGCCAGCAGCTTCACGCGGCCATCGGGGCGGCGCTCTCCGCGCTCGGCGAGGAAGTACACGCCCTGGTCCTTGGCCAGGGCGACGCGGCATTGGTTGGCGATGGCCTCGGCAAGCACGGGGCGCAGGTCGGAGCCTCTGAATCGCAGTGACATGGTTGAAATCTCCTGTATGGATGAAGAAAAAAGCCCTCCACCGAAACGGATGGAAGGCTTGTGGGGCAGTCGCCGGTAGGCTGTGGACTGATCAGTCGTGCCGCTAGGCTTCCTGTCTGGCGCGTCAGGCTGGAACCGCCTGACGTTGACGAGAGGCTTTGGCGTCGATCACGCTCACGCCGATCAGGCGCCAGCGCCCGTCGTCGATGAGCCGCTCCAGCACTTCACCGAGCATGTCGAAATACACCTCGTCGTGCCTATCGATCAACTCACCGTCGCGGTGCAGCTCCACCACGTAGGTGTCGCCGCCACGGTCGTAGAGGATCGTCACCTGACCCTCGAACTTGGTGGTTGAGACCGTGAAGCTGATCGCCGGCGGGGTCTCGATGATCTTGGAGGGCTTGGGATCGACCCAGGCGAAGTCGCGGGCACCTGCATCGACCAGCATGTGGGTGATGCACCGGAACCCGTCGGGCGCGGGCATCTCCTCCAACTGCTCGATGAGTTGGCCCAGCTCCATGCACTGCGGCTCGGGAATTGGCAGCTTGGCGGGTGCTTTGCCAAGGATATGCCTCGTGATGGTGTAAGGCGTGCCATCCGAAGTCTTCTCGGTGACGACTTCCGGGGTGTCCGCGCGCAGCCCGTCGAAACGTCGCCGGGCGTAGGGTTGGACATGGACCTTGGCGCCCTCGCTGGGAACGGTGGTCACCAGGTTGGGATCGAGCACGGCGAACTCGGAAGGCTTGAGCTTGACGACGATGGCATCGTCGGTCGCGGAGACCACCTTGCCGTTGAAGGGCTGAGGGTCGATGGCGAAGCCCAACGTCGAGGACTGCGGCTGATCATCGAATACGCGGTATTTGAACGAACGCACGTTGCGAGGCATATGGCCCGCGACAAGCGAAGGCATCATGGATTTGATGAGGGAACGGTCCATGGGAATCTCCTTGAGGAAGAACAAGGGATTCCCCGCCCGCAAGGGAGAGGTCCCTTGTGGGTGGCGTGAACGGACGGGGTACGTCCATAGGAAGAAACGACCAGCACGGTTTCCCGCACTTGCAGCCTTGAAGGTCTCGGCTGCCAGGGCATGTGTCGGCAACGCCGACGAACATGGAGCAAGGATGGCTCTGGAATGGGCGGCCTGCCCGCAAGAAATCGCACAGCGTCGCACCCGCTTTCCTGCGCTGCGGACAAGAAAAAGCCCCTCGAAAGGGGCTTGGTTGGGTCAGGCTTCGTACACGAAGTAGTGCTCGCGCTGACGTGGGAAGAAGACATGCTTCCATGTATCGCCGCTGGTGTTGCCACCGTCGAAGACGACCATTTCGTAGTCGTCAATGTCGGTGTCCACCAGGTCGGCGCTGGCGATATGGCGCATGTGCAGCGTGCCGCTCATGCGCTCGAATACCAGGATCTGGCCGATGGCGTCGTCCTGGCCCATGGCATTGACGCAGGCGCCGAGCTGGTGCTCGAAGTCTGGCGTGCGCGAGATGAGGTCGGGGAACATGAGGTTGCTCCTATGAAAATGGATCAGCCCGGTTCCGGGAGGGAGACGGGCCGGTATGGGGGAGAACAAAGAGGAAGGATGTTGCGTCGAGCGGCTGCTAGGATTCGGCCAACGGCAGGCCCAACAGCACGGGTGCGTCGGCGTCGAGAATCAGGATGCGCACATCGGCCTGGCCAGCCAGTTCAATGACGTTCGCCAGGTCATCCGGCATACCCTTGCTTCGGTGCTCCTGGCGAAGCTGCTCCGCACTGATGCCCTCGGCGTGGTCCAGGTTCTTGTCCGTCCAGGGGGTGGAGATCAGCTTGATGCCGATCGCCGGGCTGTACGGAACCCGGAACGCGATGAACAGGAAGGCCTCCGGCGTGGCGAGGTCTGCCAGGTTGGCGAGGTATTGGCTGGTTTCCTCGCTTATGTGCGCGCTGCTGATTTCCCAGCACCGGCTGTAATAGCCGGTCTCGAAACTCAGGCGCTGTACGACCTCCCGCGCTGCCTCTGCCGAATAGGCGTCGCCGACGTGGATGGGGCGGCCGTCGAAGTCATCGCCATGGATGGCATAGACCACGGCGCCGATTACGCCTTCGCCGCTGACACCTTCTCCGGCATCGCATTCGGCCAGTACCTCGGCACTCACGGGTTCGGGACCATTCCTGACTACGGCGAAATCGCTGGTGACGATGCACGAGGATGAAATCATTTCCTCGTCGGAAAGGTGCTTTTGGCTCGGGTGGATGATTCGCCAGACATGCGGGCTTCCATCCTCGTAGCTGATGCACAGCGTGCGGACGATTTTCAGATTCCAGTATCCGCGGAGAAAGGGATTGGGTTTCAGGGACATGGGAACTCTCCAGATTTGAATAATGGAGCCAATCCCCGCCACCGGGAATTGGACCCGGTGGGTTGAAAGTGGAAAATGCGTCAGTCGGCGCTGATCGTTGACGTCTGAGCCAGCCGTTCGGCGATGCGATGGCGCACATTTAGGCGAAATTGCTCATCGGTGATGCCGGCAAGCAGGTTGGCGGCCTCCAGCGCGATCAACGCTGAGGCCTCTTCGATGTCGGCGGCCAGGATGGTGTTGCGCAGTTGATCGCCGAGTTGAAGCGCCTGCGAGGACGTTCTGAAGACCTGGACCTCGCGGCTCAGGTAGCAGCCGTTGCCGCCGAACTCGAATAGCCTTGGCTTGCTGCAATACCAGCAGCCCTCAAACTGTATGGCGGTCAGGTTATGGCCATCATCGAAGCGGGTAGCGATCAGAAGCAGGGCTTCCAGGTCCGCGCTGTCCTCGAAGTGGTGGTGCTCTATCAGGTTCTCCAGCTCCCCGTCCTGGTCAGCACCGAAGTGCGCGGCCAGCCGTTCAAGCAGAGGCGGAATCGACAACTCTTCGTCGTCGGGCATGGGGATTCCGAGTTGTGTGGCCAGGTTTTCCAGACCGTCCAGCACATCTGTCCAGCGTGGATCATTGGTCTCGGCGATCTGGGCGATGTAGGCCTGCCCATTGCCGGGATGGTTTTCGTCGAGCGCGAAGGCATCGAACAGTGCCTTGATGACGGGAGTAACGCGGTCGAGCACGAGAACGCCCGTGCCTTCGTAGTAGTTGTTTGCCATGCTGGCTCCTTTCGAGAAGAGCGGAGCCAGCCCCTGCGGACGATGGCATCCGCAGGGAATAGCCCAGGGCCGTTGGCGCCGGGCGATGGGGAAGAAAAATTGAGGGACATGGCCTTATGAGCGCATGTCCCTCACGGGAGGATCGAGAAGACAGTGGCGTGCCGGAGACCGACTCACCAACCGCTGTAGTTCACCAGCAGGTCGGCGATGACCTTGCGGCGTTCCAGATCGAGACCGTCGAAGTCCGACAGCCCGTGGAAGTGGCAGCGCTTGAGCATGGCACCGCCCTCGCGCGCGTTGTAGAAGCTGACCATGGCGGACAGGAACATGCGTTCGCCGCTGCTCAGGACGCCGAGGGCATCGTTGAGCCGCAGCATGTCGGGACGCAAATCCCACTTGGTGTTGGCCCGGTTCAGGCCTTCACGGGTGCCGTCGCCGAACCACTCGGGACCAGCAATCTCGACACCGCGCTTCCAGGCCTCGAAGAAGGCTTGGGGCGCGGCAGCGAAATGCTGCTCTTCCCGCATGATCTGATCGACGACTTCCCGCGGCAGTAGCTGGTTCATGATGTGATTTCTCCAGTTGGATCAGGGAATGGCGAGCTGGGACCAGCCGCCTCTTTCGAGGGCGCGTTGAGCCGCGGCATAGCTGCGGAAGTACTCGCGGGATTCCCGCGAAACGGGACCTTCGGTATCGCGCGTGCCGATGTAGTGGCCGGCGGCGCTTTGCAAGACTTCGAGCGGCAGGAACTTGCCGCAGTAGGTCAGGGCCAACTGGCCGAAAGAGGCTTGCTGGGACATGGACGGGCTCCTTGGAAAAGCGGGGCCTTGTCCCTCACGGGATGGCAGCTCCCGCACGCGGTTGATAAAAAGCATCAGCGTCACGGGGACGCTCATCCGCAGAATTGATGCGATGCGGACTGGTGGGTGACGCGGGAGAGACCCGCGGCAGCCTGGAACCCTGGCTGCTGGCATGTGCTGACGAATCAGCGAACATGCGGGCAGCTTCTTGCGAGGGCCGTGCTGCGTCAGTTGGAAAACCGCATCCGGCACAGCCCCGATTGATGGGCTCAGAGAAAAGAAAAGCCCCGCGTCGAGTGCGGGGCTGTCAGGAGGGTGCGGTGGTGCTGGGTCAGTCGGGCTTGTCGCCCAGGACATGCTGCTTCCACAGGTCGAATGCCTGCTCGGGCGGCAGCTCGGCGAGGATGACGATGGGCTGGGCCTGCCGGGCGCGCAGCGAAGCGAAGTACGACTTGCGGTCGGCGATGGCCTTGAGCTTGATGCCCTTGATGAACAGCAGTTTGCGGTCCTTGATGAACAGCACCTTGTTGCCGATGTCGCGGTTGAACGCGGCTCGCACCTTGCGTTCCGCGTGCATGGCATCGGCCAGCTCATCGACCAGGAAGTCGAGCGTCATGGCGATGTAATGAGGGTCTTCACCCTCGTGGCCCAGGTCGAGCGGCGCAGGCGGCAGGCCCTTGGCGAAGGCTTCGGCCTGCGCCAGCAGCGCCGCCTTGCCGTTGAGTGCGTGGAGGAACGTCGAGCCGCCGTGGCCGTCGTTGCGGGCCTCGGCGATGGGAATGCCGTCGAACACGATGGTCGCGGTGAAGCACAGCGTTTCCTCGCTGGCGAAGTCGGCCACCTTGAGGTTCTTCAGCGTGATGCGGTCTTGCTTGGTGATGGTTTCCATGGGAGATCCTGAAATCGACCGGGTGGCGACATGCCCCTAACGGGACGTGGCGACCATCCCGTGGGTTGGAGAAAGGAGGCATCGATGCCCCGGTGGGCAGCGTTCGCCGGTGAGATGCCGAAGCGAACTGGTGGGTGGCGTGGGCGGAACCCACGGCAGCCTTGACACCCTGGCTGCGGGCTGCTGCCGATACATCGGCAATGCAGGGAGAGAATGGCGCGGCCGGCAGGCTGCGTCGTCGATCAATCCGAATCGGTCAAGTCCGTCTTGTGCAGGCACTGCACCAGCCGGTTGCCCAGCCAAGCCATGCACGGGACGGCCATGGAGTTGCCAATCGCCTTGTAGCGCGGAGCGTCTGCGGCAGGCTTGCCGCGATACGGGATCAGCGTGTAGTCGTCGGGCATGCCCTGCAGCCGCTCGCACTCCATGGGCATCAGCCGCCGCACCCGCCATTGCGACCAGTCCGCTGCACCGGATTCATTCCAGTCGTAGCGGAAATGTGCCTCGAAGTCGGGGGCCAGGACATGGGGCTTGTCTGCGCCGCCGCCGCTGGTACGCAACGCCGCTGCAACGCTTCCGCCCAGTTCGGCGGCAAGACCCTGCGTCCGTCCCCGCAGGGCAACGCAGGCCACCATCGGCACACCGTAGCCCGGCTTGCCGTTGGACAGGACGGTGCAAGACACCTGTCCATGCCCCGACTCGAAGCGCACTTCGCCGCGGTTGTTCTGCGCGAAGGCGATGGCGGGTACGACGCCTGCGTTCGCATGGCTGTTGCGATGCCCGCCGGCACGCAGCGTCGGCGTCAGGTCGATCGTGGCGTCCGCGCCGCTGCCCTGGGCGGTGAAGGCGATGATCGGCACGCCCTTTCCCGTACCGTCCTCGCTGCTGCCCTTGCCGTTGTTGGCGGTGTCGAGGGTGTGGGCGATGCTGCCGGCGATGGACTGCACCATGAACGTCTCGGTGCGGATGTCGTGCTTGGGACCCGCGGCCATCAGGCATGCCGCAACATCGACGGGGCCGATGCCGCCGCTGAATCCGAACGTCGTCGTGACCTTGCCGTAGGGCTGGTTCAGTCCAGCGAATCCTGCGTATCCGCCTGCTGCAGCAGCACCCGATCCAGCAGCGCGGGCAGCTTCTTGCCACGGCGCGCGGCCCGCAGAAGAATCCCCGCGCAGGCCTGTGCGCTCAAAAAGTACTTCGGAGGGATCGAGGTCATCACCACCACATGCCACAAGAAACACGCGCTTGCGGCGTTGGGCGACACCGAAATATTGAGCGTCGAGCACGCGCCAGGCGATGCGGCGGCGGGGTCCAGACACACAACCAGCGTGCGCCCATTTTTCCCCTGGCGGCTGGAGCGCACGGCTTTCTCCGGCCAGTGCTCCCAGGAAATGCCCGAAGGCATTGCTGCGGTCGTTGAGGACGCCGGGGACGTTTTCCCAGACGAGCGTTGCCGGCGGGCGGCGGTCTTGGTGGCGGGTTTGGTCGATGGCATTTGCAAGCTCCACATAGGCAAGGGTCAAGGCGCCGCGCGGGTCGTTCAGCCCCTGGCGCGCGCCGGCAACGCTGAACGACTGGCACGGCGTGCCGCCGNCCAGGATGTCGGGNGCCGGCACGATGCCGGCGCGCACCTGACGGGCGATCGCGGTCATGTCGCCCAGGTTGGGCACATGGGGGTAACGGTGGGCGAGCACGGCGCTCGGGAACGGCTCGATCTCGGCGAACCACGCGGCTTTGAGGCCGAGGGGTTGCCATGCGAGGCTCACGGCCTCGATGCCGCTGCACACGCTGCCGTACAGCAGTGGCGCGGCCTGGGGCGCACCGCGAAGGGTGCAAGGTTGCGGGTTCATGTCGGGTCTCCTGTTCGTGTGGCCCGGGGCGGGCCGGGACGTTGATAGGCAGGAGAAAGGCGCCGAAGGCCCTGCGGCCTTCGGCTCGGGAGGACAGAACCACCCGTGGGCTGGTGCAGGCCCGGTCGTCGCTAGAACCGTCTGCTCATCAGCAATCACACCCGGCGCATGTCGTGGTTCGCGCCGGCATCGTCTGGCGCACATCCGCGCACAAAGGGAGCCCGTTTTTGCGCCGGCGGGCACCGGCACCGAATACCGCTGACCACGAAGGGTCTCCGGGTGGCTCGCGCAGCTTGGCAAGCCACCGGGGGACCCTTCGCAGAGGCGGGAGAAATGCAGATCAGCAGAACGCGCAGGAGGCGGTTCGCGGAGAAGCTACCTTCAGGTCCCGCGGCCGGGGACGGCCAGGCGGGACGCGCACACGGACAAGAAGGCGTTGCGCGCTGGGCGTCCCGCAGGGCGTGCGGAACACAGGCCGCGCCGCCGATGGCGGGCACGGCTCACGGGGAACGGGGTCGGTCAGGAGCCTTTGCGGCCGCTGCGGCGCGGGCGCGAGGCACCACGCCTGGACGTGCCGGATTCGACCGGCAGCGTGCCTTTGCAGTCGGGGTAGCGACTGCACGACCAGAATGGGCCGCTCTTGCCGGTGCGCTGGCGCGTCGGTGCGCCGCACTGTGGGCAAGGCGGTCCGTGGGGAACCTTGATGGACAGGGACGTGCTGCCGTACTGCGCGATCAACTGTGAGATCCATGCAGCCTGCTTGCCGATGAATACGTCCAGCGTGAGCTGTCCAGCTTCGATCATGTCCAGCGCCTGTTCCCAGACGGCGGTTGTCCCTGGGTCGGCAATCGCTGTGGGCACCGCGTCGATCAGGGTGAAGGCCGCATCCGAGGCACGGATGGCGCGGCCCTTCTTCACGAGGTAGCCCCGCGTCAGCAGGCCACTGATGATGTTGGCCCGCGTCGCTTCGGTGCCGATGCCGACCGTATCCTTGAGCTTCTGTTTCAGGCGCGGGTCCGAGACCAGTTTGGCGACGCCCTTCATGGACTTGACCAACTCGCCCTGCGTATAGGGTCGAGGGGGCAGCGTCTTGAGCGCCTTCAGATCGACGTCGGCCACCTGACATGCCAGGCCCTCGCGCAGCGCGGGCAGTACCTGGCTGCGCGCCGCAGGGTCGCCATCCTCCTCGGATTGCGGTTCGGCCAGCACCAGGTGCCAACCCTTGACGACGACCTGCTTGCCGGTGGCCGCCAGCGTCTGCTGGCCGCAGGAGAGGTTCGCCACAGTGCGGTCGAACTCGTGGTGAGGAAGGAATTGCGCCAGGTAATGCGCCCGGATCAGCCGATACACTGCCAGTTCTTTCTCACTCATGGTCGAGAGGTTCGCCGGTTCGAGCGTCGGGATGATGCCGTGGTGAGCAGACACCTTCGCGTCGTTCCAGGCGCGTGAGCGTTGAGTGCGGTCGAGCTGGTCCATGATCGGTCGCAGCAAGGGATCGGTCTTGACCAGGCTGTCGAGGACCGTTGGCACCTCGGCGAACATGCTTTCGGGCAGGTAGCCCGAATCGGAGCGCGGGTACGTCGTGGCCTTGTGCGTCTCGTATAGGGCCTGAGCAATGTCTAAGGTCTCCTGCACATCGAGCCCAAGCTGCCTGGAACACACCTCCTGCAAGGTCCCCAGGTCGAACGGCAGCGGCGGGCCTTCCCGCACGCGCTCGGTTTCGACCGCCACCACCTGGGCGCTGTCCGCGGCGCGGATCTGCTGCGCGGCGTGCTGCGCGATGGGCTGCTGCAGGCAGCGGCCGGCGTCGTCGGTGCATGTGTTCGGGGGAACCCACTGCGCGGTGAAAGCCTGGCCACCAGCGGACAGGGACACGTCGATGGCCCAGTACGGCACGGACACGAAGGCGGCGATCTCGCGGTCGCGGTCCACGACCAGTTTGAGCGTGGGGGTCTGGACGCGGCCGACCGACAGCACGCCGTCGTAGCCAGCCTGTCGTCCCAGCACCGTGAACAAGCGGCTGAGGTTCATGCCGACGAGCCAGTCCGCCCGAGAGCGTGCCAGCGCCGAGTAGTACATCGGCAACGTCTCGGCCGATGGCCGGAGCTTGCCGAGTGCCGCGCGGATGGAAGCATCGTTGAGCGCCGACAACCACAGCCGTTCGATGGGGCCGCGGTAGCCGCACAGGTCGATGATCTCGCGGGCGATCAACTCGCCCTCGCGGTCGGCATCTGTGGCGATGACAAGCTGGGTCGCCTTAGCCAGAAGCGCCTTGACGACCTTGAACTGCGTGGCGGTCTTCGGTTTGACCTCGACCCGCCAGTGCTGAGGAATGATGGGCAACTGCTCGATGGACCAGCGCTTCAACTGCTCGTCGTAGGCTTCGGGCGCTGCGGCTTCTACGAGATGGCCGATGCACCAGGTGACGGTGACGCCGGAACCGTTGAGGCAGCCTTCAGCGCGCTGCGTGGCACCGAGAATCCGGCCAATGTCTTTGCCCTGGGAGGGCTTCTCGCACAAGAACAGCCGCATGTCCGTCCATCCCGATTCCCGTTGTTCATGGAGTTGCTGGAATCGAGGATGCCGAGCGCCACCTGGGGCAGCAGCAAACAAGCCGCATGCGGCGGTGACCGCTTTCACGGGATGGAATGGCTTGTGCGGGGGTGGCGCGTGGCCGCAGGTGTGCGGACCGGGAGCCGCGATATGAGGGAGCGCGTGAAAGTCGGTGGACGTTGGTGGAGCTATCCCCTGGGGATAGCTCGCGAGCGCATGGAGGGCGGCGAAGACGTGCGACCGCCCTCCATGCCGGTTCACTTCCTGCGCTTGGATTCTTTCGGCGCAGCCGGTTCCTGCGCGGCCTGGGGCTTGGGCTCTGCCTCTTGCGGCTTCGGGCTGAGGGTCACGGATTCGATGCGGTACGGCAGGATGCCGACGCTGCGCGCGTTGATCTGCCAGGTCTCGCGCGGCTGATCCTCGTTATCCGTCCAGGGTTCGCGCTCCATGCGGCCGACGACCAGCACGCGCATGCCTTTCTGGTACAGGTCCTTCCAGTGCTCGGCGTCGCGGTGCCAGATTTCCACCGGCGCCCAGAAGCCGCCCCGGTCCTCGAACGTGCCATCCTTCTTCGGCACAGGGTTGTCGAAATAGACGTTCAGGCGTAGCAGGCGACTGGGTTCGTCGTTGCCGTTGGGGAATTCGCGGTACTCCGGTGGCGAACCGATGTTGCCTTCGCCGGAAAAATGCGTGCTCATGATGTGATCTCCGTGGTGGTTGAAATACCCGTGCCTCGTCGGCGCCGGGAGCGTGCTGGGTGCCCGGCGCAATCACCGATCGCGCATTGCGGCGGGAATGGGCGTGAGCCGGCGCAGGTAGGCGTCGTCCGCCTCGGCCGCCTTGCTGGCGCATTCCTGCGCCTGCCTGCCCAAGGTGTGCAGCAGGCTGATCTGCATGTTCAACGTGATGCGCTGCAGCTCGATCGCGTGCAGGTCGGCCAGCAGGTTGACGGGTGTGCTGCTGCTGGCGACCAGCTCCCGCCACAGCGCCACGCCCATGGCCGACCTGTCGTGTCTGCGCCAGCGCAAGAAGACGGTTCCTGCGCCAGTGGTCTGTTGGGCCAGTTCGATGGGCAGCAGGTGGAAGGGGTGCCCGCATGCCTGCTCCAGTACCTGTCGCTGTGCCAGGGCAATCAACTCGTCGCGCATGGCGAAGCACTGGCTGGCCCAGGCCTCGAAGTCCCCTTTACCCTTAAAAGGCTTTAAAAGGCCTTTTAGATAGGCCGCGTGTTCCAGCCGCATGAAGGCACCCTGTTGCAGGCCTCGGAAGTAGCGGGTCGGTGGGTTCGGATCGCTCATGCCGGCTCGTCCTCGCCGGCTGCGGCTTCGGGCGACTCTGCGGTGGTGGTTTCATCGCCGAGCAGTGATGCTTCGGCAGGACCGTCGCCGCGCTGCTTCAGGCCACGGCGCACGATGGGCGGCGCAAACTTCGACCGGCGCGTGCCTTCCAGCACGTCCTGCGGCAGTTCGCCATACTTCTCCAGCGCTGCCCGCGCTGCGGCATTCTTCGACGCGAAGTCATCGCGTGTGCAGCCCGAATAGCGATACTGCTGGGCCAGCGAGAACAGGCTGCGCAATGAATGTGCGCCCTCGTTGAGCCAGCGTTCCAAGGTGCTGCGGTCAATGAGCGCGGTGTGATGGGCGAGGATCAGCTTGCGGGCGATGTCGTCGTAGTCGGCCAGGAGATAGACCGCGGCAAAGCCGAGCTGCGCGTTGACGAAGAGCGGGAGCTTGACCGGCTGCACGTTGAGGTTTTCGCCCAGGCTGAGCGCCGGCGGCACACTCGCCAGCGCCTGGTCCACCTGCTCGCGCAGCGATTGCAGCGTGACCTTGGTGTGGTCGAGCTTGTCCTCGATGCGCAGCATCCACCAGTCCGAGTACGGATCGTCTTGTTCTGAGCCCCGCCGCATCTTGTTCATCTGAGCGATATAGCCATTCAGGCCGACGATGCCCGGTCGCCCCTCGGCGGCGGCGCGGCCATGCCAGATGCGGGAAGCGTGATGGGTGTGCAGGGTCAGCGACATCGCACTGCGCAGGGAGCCGAGATTCAGTTGCAGAGGTTCATTGGTTGCCATGGTGTCTGCTCGTTGTTGGAAAAGGAGCGGCCAGCTTCGACAGGAAGCGGAAGGCAGTCAGTCAAGAATCCGAATCCCGGCGGGCCCCGGTTTAGGGCGTGGCGGTTGCATGCGGCGCGAGCTATCCCCAGGGGATAGCTCCATGGAGCGCTAACGAACGCTGCACGCCGAGATCAGGGGGGACAACGCCGATGCTGCGGCAGATGGTCGATCCCAGGCCTGCGACAGCTTGGCGTTGTGCCCAGCAGCGGAACTATCCCCAGGGGATAGCTCTACTGGCGGCCATGGGCATCTAGTTTCACCGCCTGGCATGCCGACTCATTTGCTGGCGAGCAGATTGCGTAGCCGCTCGATGTGCTGCTTGGCGACTTCTGGCGGCACTGGCTTACCCTGCGGCTGAGGTGGCGGTGCTGGTGGTGGTCGCTCGTTTGGTGGGACGGATGCCGATGGCGCGTCTTTCTTGGCCCAGGCATTGAACTCGCCATGGATGGCGCGCTGGATGATGCCGAACAGATACCCCGCAGGATTGCGTATGCCATGACTGCTGCATCGTGTGGCCCATTCGTCCAGCACGGCCTGTCTCAGCGCGGCATCAACCTGCTGCAATGCCACCCTGGCACCTGTCTGCTGCTCTGCCTTCAGTTCCGTGAAGCGCTTGGGCCATTGCAGATCGCCCAGCGCGCGCGCCTGCGCGGTAGTACGTACTTCATTAATACGACTACTACGTACTGTACGGGCCTGCTTCGGATTCCGAAGAGAGGCGTTTGGCACGGGTTTCGCCCCTGCTTCGGATTCCGAAGATGGGTCATCCGCATTCCGAAGAAGGCTCGATACTCCTTCTTCGGAATCGTGGGCGGCGTCCTCCTGTGGATAACTTGCGGCGGCCGTGATGCCTTGGCTGGCGAGGCGTTCTGCCAGAACCTGCAGCCGCGACGGCAATGTGCGCCCGGAGAGCAGCGGATCTTCCGCGATCTCCTTAAGGGTGTTCAGGCCGACCATCTGGACGGCCTTGGCCGAATGGCCGAGGGACTGGCTGACCAGTGCCAGGTAGTCGGCGTCGAGCTGCATGGCCTCGAAGGGCGTCAGCGGTTCATCGTGCAGAACGTAGAGGTTGCCGAGGATGCGGCCGGTCTTGGGGTCACGCCGTCGCCGCACCAGGCTCAACCATCGGGTGAGGCGCAACAGCGTCAACGCTCGGGCCACGGTTTCATGCGAGGCCTGCCCGGCGCAGGGCATCGATGCCAGCCAGGGTCGAAGCTGCTCATACGTCGGGAAGGCTGTCACGCCATCGTCGTTGAGCATCAGCCGGAACACCTGCCAGGCGTTGCGCTCCAGCGGCGTAAGGCGACGGTCGAGGAACAGTCGCCGCGGCACGGTCTCATGCCGGTTGCCGCTGAAGAGGAAGGCATCGCCGGACGTGGCGGGCGTCGGCGCAGGCATAGGTGCTGGCGCACTGGGCTTGGGCACGAGGTCTTTCAAGGCGGCGTCGAACAGGTCCGCGAGTGCGACGGGGCCACGGCGTGGTGCGGTGTCGTCCACGGCCATGGCTCAACCCAATCCTTGATCGACCCAGCTCTTGATCGAGGCCCAGACCACCGACAGAGGCAGCGACATGCCTTCGGCCAAGTCCATGGCGGCGTCGAGAATGGAGGTTTCGTCTTCGAGATCGACATTCCTGCTGCCGGTCACGGCCTTCCATTGCCGCCACAGATCCGTGTCCTGTTTCTCGTCCAGCACGGGGTGGCGGCCCTTGCGCTTGGGCAGGCCGAGGATTTCGCGGCGAAGCGCCACCTCTTGGTGGGTCAGGCCATAGAACCGACTGACCATCTCGGTGCTCGCACCCAGCCTGAGCATGCGATCGACCGTGGCGATTTCCTTCTCCACGTCCTGCGCCTGCTTGAGTAGTCGCCGGAGCACTTCGCGGTTGACCGTCACCGAGCACCAGGAGACGTTGGCGTTGGCGAGCACGCTGATCAGCGCGGGATGCTTGAGGGCGTCCAGTTCTTCCTCACCAAACCCCATCAGTTTGCACCGGCGCAGTTGCCCATTGCGCAGGTCATAGAGGGCCTGCGCGATGACGGCCTGGTTGAGTGGGTGTGGTGCGGACATGCTGGCCTCCCTCGCTCACGTTCCAAGGTCCGCAGCGCCGGCTTCAAGATCGAGCAGGCGCCGGGCCAGCCGCAGCAGCCGGAACAGCTTGACCAGCGCGGTGTCGCTCAATCGCTGGGCCGCATCACCCTGGCCGTGCAGCAATGCCGGCAGGTCGATGACGATTTGCCCGTCGTGCAGACCGACGTCGGCGGGCCGCTGACCGGCCAGGCACGCCAACAATGCGAGGACGGAACGGCCCAGCGGCGCCGGACTTTGGGTGCGGGCCCGGCAGGCGAAACCGATACCCTCTGCACGGTCATCAATGCACTCGTCCAGGTCTGCCTCGCTCGCGATTTCGCGGGCGAACTGTGCGATGTGGATGCGCAAGCGCTCGGCAGTATCCAAGCCGGGATCGATGTACCAGACATCGGAGATCGGATAGAGCCCGCCAGCCTGCACGGGGATGGACTGCAAGACGCTCGCCGAGAAGTCGGGAGGCAGCGCATCGCCCAACTGATCGGCGACCATGCGCTGGATGGACTGGAGCCGTTCGGTCGTCGGTGCCGGCGAAACGATGTGCTCCCGAAGCAGATCGCTCCCCGCCGCAGGGCTGGCCGGACCCGCCTGACTGGTATCCGTGTCGCTCTCGCGCGCAGGTCGGCCTGCAGGCGGCGCTGCCGATGCAGCCCCTGCGGTGGGTGGCGCGGTGTTGGCAGTTGGGCGCGCGATGGTTTCCGACTCCGGCTCCGGCAACGCAGGCGGCGTCGAGGGCGGCGTTGGGTCGCTGATCAAGGCGCGCTGCCGGCTTTCGGATTCGGTCATGTCCAGGGCGAGCACGTCGTAATTGACACCCAGCAACTCGGCCATCTGGCCGATCAGCTCGTCCTGTACGCGCTGCGCGGAGAACTCGTCGGCCTGGACGTCGAATTGCGACAGCGCTTCCTGGAAAAATTCGTCGAAGTCCTGAACCAGGGAGCGGCCCTTGGCGTAGCGCTCCCACGCGAGCATGCAGGCTTTGCGCATGACCGACAGGCGTTCGACCTGATGGCGACCGAGGCCGCCATAGAGCACGGTGGGGATCGCGGGCAGGAGATACTGCACCGCGTCGTTCATGCGGCTGATGTGCGACTGTTGTACCGGGAAGCCATCGGCAGCGAGGCGGCGGGCCAGCTCGGACTGGCTCAAGGTAGTGCCGCTTTCTTGCTCGTAGAACTCGCGTGCCTTCTCGACGCCGAGGGCGCGCTCGATGAACGTGAGGCCCCCGCGTAATTCATTCTCGGCCAGGTGGCCGGTCAGCATGACGACTTCGCCGCGGCTGGGCCACGGCCGGAACAGGCACGATATACGGAAAAACCGCTCGTCCTTGGTCTCTGACCATAGTTCGCGCAGGATCGCCAGCCGCGTATTTCCGCCGTTGCGGATGATGTAGTGGTCCTCACCTGGTCGGCGAGTGATGGCCGGCGCCGCGTCCAGACCGCGCTCGCGGATGGACGCCTTGATTTCCTCGTAGGCCGGGTTGCGTTTTTTCCTGGGATCGTGGTCGTAGGGGCGCAACTGATCTAGGGTCACGACCATGGGTGTGTCGGCGATCGGGTCGCTCAAGGTCGAGGCTGACGGGCCGCTGCGCTCGAACCCGGCCGCGAGCAGCTTGCCAGCCATCTGCTGGGAGGTGATCTCAGCCATGGCCGCCTCCCTGCGCTTGGTATCGGGCCTCGCGCTCGGCGCGGCGGATTTGCGCACGGGCATTCAGGGTCGCCCGGTGGTCACTGGCCGTCGAGCTGGTGTAGATCGCGGCGCAGCCAGGCTTGGTGAACTTGAGGTGGCCGCCAGGCGTGCGTTTGACGTGCCAACCTTCGCCAACCGCGAACTCGATCAGGGCGCGAAGCCGCTTGTGGCCTCGGGCAAGCTCATGTGCGTTCGCCATGGAACCTCCCGGCATCAAGAGGGTGTGGCGGACGGCCGGACACCATGGCAAATCGGTGCCGCCATTGCGGAAATAGTTCGTCTGCGAGGCCGCGCATGGTGTCGAGCGCGGCGGGGGCGACTCTGCCCGGCGGCTGGCGGTATTCGACCCGATGCACTGGCAATCCGCGCGTAGCTGCACGCGGATACGCCTCGATGGCCGGCACGTCGGTGGCCAGCACGCGGATGCCGGCATGGTCCTGGAAAAGATCGCGCAGGGCCTGCTGGATCAGCCGTGCATTGGCTGACACAGGGTGGACGCGATTGATGAGCAGATGCAGAGGTGGAGGCTCGATGCCCAGGTGCCGGTAGGGCGCAATGTCTTCGAGCAACTGCATGGTGCCGCGCCGCAGCTCGCGCGCCGCGAGGATTTCCGGGGTCACGGGCGACAGCGCGAGGTTGGAGGCGAGTACCGCCATCTCCAGCAGCACCGATCGCGCGCCTTGGGTGTCGATCAGTACCAGGTCATAGAGAGGCGCCAGGACCGGCAAGAGATGGCGCAACCGCAGGCGGCCATCCGGCGCGTGCAGCAGCAAGGTGTTCAGCTCGCCTCGGTGGTCGTTGGAGAGCACCAAGTCCAGGCCCGCGACGATCGTGCGGGACACAAGCAGCCCGAGGTCGCGCTCGTTGAAGGCCAGCAACTCGTAGATGCCACCAGGTGCGCGGTGACCTAGCTCGTAGTACGAGGACAAGGTGGGCTGCACGTCGAGGTCGAGCAGTAGCACACGCAGCCCCGCGTCGGCGGCAAGCCCGC
The DNA here is from genome assembly GCF_965139205.1 of Bordetella muralis. Taxonomy (GTDB): domain Bacteria; phylum Pseudomonadota; class Gammaproteobacteria; order Burkholderiales; family Burkholderiaceae_B; genus Bordetella_A; species Bordetella_A muralis. The sequence continues at coordinate 171,086 of NZ_CBCSIU010000004.1, read as the reverse complement.
CGAGGTTCGCGGCCGTGGTGGTCTTGCCGACGCCACCTTTTGTTGAAATGATGGATACGACCTGCATGGCGTTCTCCGTGTGAGGATGGGAAGTCCGCTGGAGAACGGGTCAGGCCCGGTTGTTGACGCGCTCGGCGATCCACTGATCGATCTCGATGGAGTCCCAGCCGACCGCGCGCACGCCCAGGCGCAGCGCCTTCGGGAACAAGCCTTTGCGCATCAGGTTGTAGATGTGGGCGCGTTTGAAACCGGACTTGGTTTCGACTTCATCAAGCCGCAGGATGCGGCGCTCGCTTGCGGGCAGTGCAGGTGTTTGCGACATGGCGGTCACTCCTGAACGCTCAGTGGCGTTTGTTGGCGTGACCTCCATTCAATAGACATGGATGGGAAAAGACATTGCAAATGCAATCTCCGCGATTGCACATACAAGATGGAAAACCTCAGACTGTCGCGCTACGCAGCCGGCGTCTGGCCGTGGCGAACTTGCCGTTTAGCGTCCGCTCCGCGATCCCCATGGCGCCGCTGTGATGGGCGACCAATGCACTGACCACCGCCTCCTGCGTCTTGAAGCTGGAGTACGGCACGCCCGAAGGCGACTGGCCGAGCATCAGGTCCAGCATGCTGCCGATAATGTTCAGGTAGGTGGCTTCGGCGCGATCACTGATCAGGCACTGTGCGCCAGCAGAGGGCGCCATCTGCTTGAGAAGCGCCCCGTGCTTTTCCTGCAACTCATGCAGTTGGCGTTTGTACTGGTCCAAGGTGGATTTCAGGGCCAGGCGCTCGACTAGCATCGCCTGCCCAGTTTCCAGCGAGATGAAGGGATGGGTGATGCGCTCGCTTCGGGAGAAGAGGAAGCCCGGTCGTTGCTCGGGATAGTGTTGGCGCATCCAGCGCTTCAGATCGACGTGGCGCACCGTCAGATCAGGGGAGTCGATCAGCGTGGAATCGCGCGTCGTGATGCCGTTCTGCCCGAAGGGCAGTTCTCCATTGAGGATGCCGTCGAAGATACGTTCGGTGCAAAGTCTCAGCTCGGCGCAACGTGGGCAGTCCAACGACTGCGGCAGGCGCCTTGGCGACGAAATCGAAGCCAGGATCACCTGCTCGTATCGCAGCAGCCCGGCCCAGCGGATGGACGCTTCGATCGGGCGATAGAACACCTTTGATGTTGGTGCATCATTCTTGTTCTCGTGCATGCTCCGTCTCCTTCCAGGAGAAGAACTACATGACCGACTCCTTTGTCACCGACCTCATGGTCGGCCTGTCGTCTGTGCAGGAAGTGGGCACCGAAGGCCGCTTCGTCATGTGGTTTGAATACTGCTCACCAGTTCGCGCAACTGGTAGTCGTCGTGTGCTCGATGTGCAAAAATTCATCGATTAGAAGGTCGAGCATCGGGACGTAGGCTCGACAGTGACGCTCACGCTATCAGGGTCGTGAGAAGTTACGGTTTCTGCAAAACCGTCTAGGTATGACCTGATATGCCAGCGGTCTCAGGAGGCGTTAAGGGGCCGCAATCGTCGTCGAATGTCCAGCCGGACGCAGCAAACCCGCGTCTGTCATGCTTGCCCCGTCATCCTGATATATCGACAAAGAATCGTGTGCGGAAACGCGGTGGCCAGCGTGCGCGTTCTTTCAAAGGAGCTTGAGCAGAAGGTCCTTGTGAGTTGTGGTGCAGGCGTTCCCAGCATCCGACCTGTGCCATCACCAGAACCATCTGCCTGATCGTCTTCACGATGATGGATGCGGGGCAGACAACCGGGCGTGGATGATGAGTTCGAGGCAGTCGCCTACGACGATGTACCGATCGTGGGTCTGGTGTACTGAGTGCAGCTCTTTGGACGTCTGTGGAACTCTTTGGACGAATTTGTTGCCGAGGACGAAAAACAAGGCTACAATTGAGGTCTTCGCTGGCCAGTCCAACGAAGAAAGTGTTTGGGAAACAACGACTTACTGTCCTAGTACACGTCTCGTTTCCCGCTCCAGATTCTAAAAAGCCCAAACTTCGGTTTGGGCTTTTTTTCATGCTTTCGAATATTCGCTGCCCTGGCGGCAGCGTTTCCATAGCACCCGAAATACAGCTGAAATCGCACGAGCCGCCGATGCGGATCATTTAACCGCCCTGGTCAGTCTCTATCCCAGAGCTCCCGGTAGAACTGAATCCGCGTCATATCTGGCTCAACGCCATAGGTCGAAAAGAAGAGGTCGTCGTAGCTCCGCCCAAAATTCACTTCCCAACTGATGCTATAGGTCGCAATAGCCAAGTCAGCCCAGCGATCTGCAATACCCAGTCTGGAAAGGTCGACGTGCGCGGAAAATCCACCGCCGCTATTGAGGAGCGTGTTCGGCACGCACGGATCGCCATGGCAGACTACCAAGCGCTCGGGCTCCGGCACCAGCTCGCTTGCCCCGACCCATGTGCCGCGATATGGGCAACTATGCACTGGCAGCGCATCATGGAATCGCCGTAACCCTGTCGCGATGGCACGCACCACGACTTCCGCTTTACCGTGCCACCGCAGGTCGACAGCTGGTATCGCGTCAATGGCCTCAGTAACGAGCCAGGCGGCGCCATCAACCTCGCCATAGTCAACGACGCGGGGAACCGCAACGAACTGGCCCGCCCAGCGTAGCTTCTCGGCCTCTATGACGAGGTCCACATCCGCCCGCTCGGCCGGACTCAAACCGACCGAAGGCTGCCACTTGATATAGCGTGCTCCCCGTTCGCCGTGACAACGAAAAGTCAGGCCTCCTAATTCATTACGCCATACCACCTCGACCGAATCGGTCCCTGCAAGGTCCAAGACCTTGTTCGGAATAGTTATGCCACCAGCCGGAACGCCTGCCGCTACCCGTTCATGACGCATTTGCTCTCACCATCGTTGCCTCGACTCATGTTATTGAATCACGGCAGTGATAGCCCCTGCCGACTCGCCGATGCATTTATCGCCTGGATGCCCTCAGGACACACAAGCGTTCACCCTCGTTCGGGTAAAGCAAGGCCGCTCACCCTCGCCCGAGCTCCCTGCCAATGGCCCGCTTTGCTTCAACAATACGCCGCAGAAAACGATCACGCCAGCGGCGGCGTTCCGTTAAAGCCTGCGCGGGCACGGCCTCGCGCATGCACGCTTCGATGCCGGCAATCAATGCCGGCCCCCACTCGCGCGGATCGGCTTGCTCTTTAGCCAGACCGTAATACATCGGACCAAGGTTCTCGCAATATTGTGCGACGCCATTTGCTGCATTCAGGTCTATGGTCGCAAACGGCCCCATGAAACACCAACGCAGGCCCAGTCCGTCGGCCATCGCGGCATCTACCTCAGCGGGAGTGCAGACACCATCCTCCACCAGACGAAAGGCCTCACCGAGCACAGCGCTTTGCAAACGGTTGACAACAAAACCGTTGATTTCCCGAGTCAGTTGAATCGGGCTCTGGCCAATTTCGCACATCAAGCCATGGACGAAACTCACCGTCGTTGTTGCCGTGGCAGGCGCCGGAACGAGCTCGACCAACGGAATCAGGTGAGGCGGATTGATCGGATGCGCCACCAGGCATCGTTCTGCATTGGCCAACTCCGCGGTAAAGCTCGAGGCAGGAAAGCCGGATGTCGAACTGCCGACAATTGTGTCAGCGGACAACAGCGCGTCCATTTCCCGATAGAGGGCCTGTTTGATCGGCAGTCTCTCGGGCGCGCTTTCCTGGACATAGTCGGCCCCTGCCAACACGTCTGCTAAATCGGCCGCTATCCGGCATCGCCCCGCATATGACGCGTCCTCAGATGCGACGAAAGCCACCGCGGCCTCAGCGGCCTCGAGCGAGCGATCATAAATCGCGACCTCATGACCGGCACGCGCAAATACCAATGCCCATGACGAGCCGACCACACCACATCCAACGATCGCCAGTTTCATTCCCTACTCTTTTTAATGACAGGCCTATTCGAACGGCCTCGATCGCAAAAGGCCCCGAGCAGCTCGCTATATATTCAACGAAGTGAACCGCCGCGCCGCACTCAGTTCACGGTGATGTTGCTGTCCTTGATCACCTTGGCCCATTTGGCGATTTCGCTGTCGACGAATTTCCCCAACTCTTCAGATGTTCCGCCACCGGCCTGTGCGCCTTGTTTCTGCAGCGCGTCCTTGACCTCCGGACTACGCAACACCACGTTGGCAGCATCCTGGATTTTTTTGACAATCGCTGGCGGTACTCCCGCGGGCGCGATCAGGCCGCTCCAGGTGTATGCACTAAAGCCTGGCAGACCGCTTTCGGCCACCGTCGGCGTATCCGGCCAAGAGGGATCTCGTTGCGCGGTACCGATGGCCAGCAGTTTCATCTTGCCATTTTTTACTTGCGGCCCGGACGACAACGCAGCATCGAACATCATGTCGCAGGTGCCGCCGATGGTATCGATGATCGCAGGACCGCTGCCTTTGTATGGAACGTGCGTGAGATGAGTCAGCCCCGACATGGACTTGAACAGCTCCCCCGCCAAATGCGATGGCGAGCCCGGACCAATCGAACAGTAGTTGGCCTTATTCGGATTTTCCTTGGCCCAGGCGATAAAGGACTTGACGTCACTGTAGGGTGCATCGGCCGGTGCCACCATCAACAAAGGAATCGTCATGCCCAGCACAATGGGCACAAAGTCCTTGACGGGATGGTATGGCAGCTTGTCAAACAGGCTGATGTTCACGACATGCGGACCGCTACCGTTCATCAGCAGTGTGTAGCCATCCGGCTCGGCACGTGCCGCGGCCTCGTTGCCAATGATGCCCGAAGCACCGCCGCGGTTTTCTACCACTACCGGCTGGCCCCAACGCTGGGTCAGACCCTGTGCCAGCAGGCGGGTCAGGATATCCGTGGAACCGCCAGCGGGATATGGCACGATGATGCGCACAGCGCGATTGGGGTAGTCCCCCGCGTCGTCGGCCATGGCCGTCAACGGAGTTGCGACCACCATCCCGAACAGACAGGCCGCCATCAAGGACCTGATTTTCATAAAGTCTCCTCCTCTTGTATTTTTTGTGCGGGCCTTTCCGGCTCCGCCGCGCGCTGCTTCAGGCCGCTGCGCGTTGCTCCCACCGCTCAGGCAGCACATCGTTCAGGCCGGACTGTTCTGTGGCCGAGATGGTCGTGCGCACGATGGAGCGCAGTTGATTAGGTCCCCAGGGCCTGCCACGATGCATGGTGGCACGGTTATCCCACATGACCACATCACTCGGCCGCCAACTATGCACGTAGGTATAGGCTGGCTCAGTGGCACGCTCGATCAGATCAGCCAGCATATCGGCGCCATCTTGGTCACCCATCCCCTCGATGGCGCCCGCATGCGATGCCAAGTACAGCGAACAGCGGCCATTGACTGGATTACGCCAGGTCATGCGGCGACGCACGGCCGGCAAGGCGGCATGCTCTTCGGGTGTCATCATGGTGCGGTCGATTTTGTTGCGCGATGTGGCATAGCTATGAATCACCACGGCGTCGCGCAGCGCGGCCTGCTCAGCCGCACTCAACCGTTCCCAGGCAGCGCGAGTCGAGGTGAATTCAGTCTCGCCGCCCTGCTCGGGAATGACGCGCGCAGACAGGACGGACGCCACGGCCGGTATCTGTTTGAATGAACTGTCGGTATGCCAGAGTTGGTTGGCTCGCGCGATGATCAGCGACTTGTCACTGGGCGGCACGATCTTTCCGTCTTGGCCGATGTTGCTCATCCGCGAATAAAACGTGCCATGGCCCGCCGAACCGACCTTGACCAACTCCAACGGCCCAAATCCGCGCGAGAACGTAGCCTGTACATCGTCGGTGACGGGCTGGTCTCGCCATACCAGTACGGAATACTCTTCGAATGCGGCGCACACTTGGGCAAACACCGCCGCGTCGGATGTTGCCTCGATCAAACCCACACCGTGAATTTCCGCGCCGAAGTCCGGATGCAGACGCTCGATACGCATGATGACCCTCCTGCTGATTGGGGACAAGGGCACACTGCAATACGCTTTGAAAAGCTTGCAGGTACTCTATCATCGAGCCCCGGAAAACAGGCCGGAAAGCCGCATTCCGGCTGCATTTACATATATGTGAAAATCCCGGCGCCAAGTTGTGATGGAGCCGAAGCCCCGGTCCTCAGGCAGTCGAATCCGGCTCGCCTGCCTGCGTAGATTTCGCGATTTCCAATTGGGCGATGCCTGCACGCATGGCCGCAACGACCTCGGCTTCTTTTTCTTCCAATCGTTGCACGGGACCGGAAACCGCTAACGCGAACAGCCGGCCAAAGCGACGTTCGGGCAGTACCATGCAAATCCCTCCTGCGCCTTGCTCCAGCGTGTGCTTGTTGAATACGTAGCCGTCGCGCCGGCCCTTTTCGACATGCAGCATCAGCTCGGTCAATGAGGTCTTGCGAGCCCGATCCGGCTCATGGAAATTGACTCGCCGCACGAGCTCGGCGATCTCTTCATCGTTGCGCGCGCCCAGCATGGCCCAGCCGCTGCCTGAACGCGTGATGGGCCTGATCGTGCCGATCGGCACGGCGTACCAGATCGGCAGACGCGAGGGGATCAGGTAAACATACTGGACATACAAGTCGCTTTGCGCGGACAGTGTGACAGTTTCCCCGTAGGCCTCGGATAATCGCTGCATCAGGCACAGCACCTCTTCGTTCTGGCCGAATAGCGCGCGTTGCACCCAGGTACCCAACGACGCCATACGCATCGTGGGCATGTAGGTGCGCGAGAAGCGGTCATAATCCAGGTAGCCCAGCGTCACGAGGCTTTTTAACAGCGCCGAGGCACTGGAGGGCGGATAGCCGAAACCACGCGTGAAATCCTTCAGCGCCATAGGACGCTGCTCGGTCTCGAAGGCCTCGAGTATTTCGAACACCCGCTGCGAGGTTTTGATGGGTTTTTCCGGCATGGCATGGAGCTTGGCGGCGCATAGGTCGCCGAAAGCATACGCTTTTTTCATCCCAAGGATCCATTCAGGAACAACGACTTAATGTTCTAATGCAGATCTCGTCTCTCTCCCAATTTGAAAAAGGGCCAGACTTCGGTTTAGGCCCTTTGTCTTGTGCGCCGGCGTATCGGTAGGACATAGAAGGATCACAAGCGATGGACATCGCATTAACGTTGTTGGCAGTAGTCGTGGTATGGCAGGTATTGCGCGTGCGTTATCAGCGCACGCACATCGTTTTGCTCGGACGCCATTTGGCCAACCTGCAACTCGAGCGCCACATGGAAACCCTCACACAAGGCTACATTCGCGCCATCAAGGCGGACACCGAAGCCCGTCAGCTCCAGGTGCTGGAGACCTTTGCTCCCACCGAGCGCTCCGTGGCTGCACAAGTACTGTCACTGGCCAAATCCATGCAACAGGAAAGCCGCCAGGACACGCCCATGTGCATGCTGTCGTTCTGTGTCCCTTACATCGAGCGCTTTCTACCCAGCATGACGCGGGATTTTCGTGAACTGCTGCATATCCACGCAGCGGGCTTGCGCCATGTCGTAGACAACAACGATGGCTGGGATCCCAAAACCCGCGCGTATCACCTCTCGGCAGAGTTGTATCTGTTTCAGCACAGCTGCCACTGGTACTGCAAATCGCGCAACGTGGCCGATGCACGGCTGATGCTACGGCACCAAGTGAGTCATCAGAAGGTACTGGACTCGGTCTCCACCGTGACGCGTCTGGCTTATCAGCAATGGCGGGGTTAGGCCGCTGCGACTATCCCGAGTGACGCCCGCCCTCTGTTAACTGCCGCGCCGCCGCCACAAAAGACGTCTCCACAATATCCAGCAGCCGATGATCCGACTCGGCTTTGCGACGCACCATGGCGAGCTTGCGTACTGGCGCGTTCGGTCCCAGGCTCACTTCACGCACGGCGTGTGCATGCAAATGCTCGACGCGTAATCGCGGCAGCACCGACACGCCGACACCCGCGCCAACCATGGCCACAATCGCATCTATCGACGGCAGATCGATCAACGCCTGCCGCTGAGGCACGAGCTTTTCCACGAATTGCCCAGCCATGCGGCCCGCGACCATACGGCGGTCAAATCGGATCCAGGGCTGCTCACGCAAAATCTGAGCGGGCGGTGCAGATCTCAATCCCTTGGGCACCACGAGCACCAGTTCGTCATTCAGCAACTCCGTCCACAACAGCCGGCTCGATCCGCCGGTAGGCGGCCGGATCAGCACCGCCACATCGATCCTGCCGGCTTTTAATTCGTCCAGCAAAATGGGCGTCGAACCGCGTTCGATTTGCAGCTCCACCTGCGGCGCGCTGCGCAACAGATCGGCGAACGCCAATGGCAAAAGCGTGGTCTGCGCGGAATCAGTGATGCCCAGCCGAACCAGTCCGCCGGGCGCACGGGCCGCATGACTGCGCAACGCCTCGATTTCGGCCATGGCTCGATCTACCGTACGCACCACCTCGCGCGCAAAGGCAGTAGGCTGCACATGACGCCCGGACCTGTCGAACAGCAACTGCCCGAAATACGCCTCCAGTTGCTTCATCTGCAAGCTGACGGCGCTGCGTGTCAGATTGACCTGTTCGGCGGCGGCGGTCAGATTACCGTGCGCGACAACGGCGGAAAGCGTGGCCAAATACTGCAGTTTCATAGGTTGTCCGAGCCCCTGGCTATCCAGAATGCGCGATGGCAGCCTTTTCTGAGGCAGCTGCGCTATTGTCAAGAATTCCTTACTTATGGAACGACGAATTATCGCCCATTACTTGATTATTTCGCTCTAGCATACGACCTTACTCGCTCATTCCGGAATTTTCATGCAAGACGAACTCCGCCTACAGGACTACCCCATCGCCAGCCACACCTCTCCCACCAAATCCAATACGGGTGGATGGCAGGTGCCCCAACGCTTGCGACGCGTGCTGTCGCTGGCGGATTTCGAGGAAGCCGCTCGCCGCCATCTGCCCTCGCCCATCTTTGCCTACGTCAGCGGCGGCTGCGAAACCGATCGTGCGCTACACGGCAGCGAGGATGCCTTCGCCGACTACGATTGGATCCCCCGGGTATTCATCAGCACCTCGCGCCGTTCACTGGCCACGACGCTGTTCGACGAACGCTGGGCCGCGCCCATCGGCATCGCCCCCATGGGCGTGAGCGCGTTGTCAGCCTACCGGGGCGATCTGATCCAGACACAGGCCGCCGCGGCAGCGCAGATCCCCGCCATCATGAGCGGGTCTTCGCTCATCCGCCTGGAAGACATCGCCGCCGCCAATCCTAAAGCCTGGTTTCAGGCCTATGTTCCTGGCGAACCCGAACGCATCGACGCCTTGGTGGACCGTGTCGCGGCCGCGGGATTCAAAACGCTCGTCGTCACCGCCGACGTCCCAGTTTCGGGTAATCGCGAAAACAATATCCGCGCGCGCTTTTCCACGCCGCTGCGCCCCAGTGTGCGTCTGGCCTGGGATGGCATCACCCATCCCCGTTGGCTGTTCGGCACCGCATTCAAAACCATTCTGCGTCATGGCGTGCCGCATTTCGAAAACTCCCACGCCACACGCGGCGCGCCCATCATCGCGTCGAACGTCATGCGCGAATTTGGCGCCCGCGATCATCTGAACTGGGCGCACGTGCAACAGATACGCGAGCGTTGGAAAGGCCGCCTCGTCATCAAAGGCATTCTTGCCCCGGAAGACGCGCAAATGGCACGGCAATATGGCGCTGACGGCATCATTGTCTCGAACCATGGCGGCAGGCAACTCGATGGCGCGATCGCTCCCTTGCGCGCACTGCCCGATGTCGTACGTGCAGTAGGCCCGGATTATCCCGTCATGATAGATGGCGGTTTTCGTCGAGGCAGCGATGTCCTCATGGCGTTGGCCTTGGGTGCAAAATTCGTGTTCGTCGGTCGGCCGTTCAATTACGCCGGCGCCGTGGCCGGGCAGGCAGGCGTCACGCACGCCATCGGTATTCTCGCTACGGAAATGGCGCGCAACATGGCCTTGCTGGGCGTGCTGAACCCGTCAGAGTTGGGGCCGCAACATCTGCGGCAACGCAGCCGTTGACACAACCCGGGCCGGAATCAATCCCGGCTTTACGCATCCTCAAATCGAGTGACAGTGCGCGCAATGGCGGGAACATATCACTCCACCTGGGTCAGCCTGCCTTGGTGAACAATGGATTGGCAGCGCACATCCAATTCCATGTACCTCCCTGTATCTACCACCACACAACGGATACAGAACGACCGCAAAACGCATTCGCACCGACACATATCAGCGACACTCCATTTCTAGACTGTGATGGCTCGTTCAACCTTGCTCCTGATCTCTGCATCAATTGGAGTCAACCTGGATAACCATCATGCCTCATGCTCTGATTCAGAATTCCCAGTCTATCCGACGTGTGCTTGCTACTGCCTCCCTGGCAACGATCGCTCTGGTTGGATACATACAGCCCGCCAGCGCCGCAGGAACTACGGCCCAGGCCACTGCTACGGTACCTGCCGATGCCAACGCCGACGAAAGCATTCGCCCGTTCCACGTACACGTGCCCCAGGCCCAGATCGACGACCTGCGCCGGCGTATTGCTGCCACGCGTTGGCCGGACAAGGAAACCGTCAATGATGATTCTCAGGGTATCCAGACCGCGCGTATGCAGGAACTCCTGAAATACTGGGGTACCCAGTACGACTGGCGCAAGGCCGAAGCTCAGTTGAACGCGCTGCCTCAATTCGTGACCAGGATCGATGGTATCGACATCCATTTCATTCATGTCAAATCGCGCAATCCGAACGCCTTGCCAATCATTCTGACGCACGGCTGGCCAGGCTCGATCTTCGAGTTCATCAAGACCATCGGGCCGCTGACCGACCCCACCGCCTACGGCGGCCGCGCAGAGGATGCATTCGACGTGGTCATTCCGTCAATTCCTGGCTATGGTTTTTCGGAAAAACCCACGGATTTGGGTTGGGGGCCCGATCGCACCGCGCACGCGTGGGACGTCCTGATGAAACGGCTTGGGTATAAGGAATATGTATCGCAAGGCGGTGACCATGGCTCCGTCATTTCCGACGCACTCGCACGCCAGGCGCCGCCAGGACTCAAGGCAATTCACTTGAATATGCCCGCCACGGTACCTGGTCCGCTGATGAAGTCGCTCCTTGCCGGCGACCCCGCACCGGCCCAACTCACCGACCCGGAGCGCAAGGCCTACCAAACCTTGAGTACTTTCTTTGGCCGCAATGCTGCCTACGGCGCCATGATGGTCACGCGTCCGCAAACCATCGGCTATTCATTGACGGATTCGCCCCTGGGCCTGGCCTCATTCGCCTATGAAAAAATCGCCGAATGGAGCGACAGCAATGGCAGGCCGGAGCAAGTGATATCCCGTGATGCCATCCTGGACGACATTACGCTGTATTGGCTCACCAATACAGGGGCATCGTCGTCGCGCTTCTACTGGGAAAACAATAACAATAATTTCAGCGCCGAAACCCAAAAGACACGCGACATCAAAGTGCCGGTAGCCATTACCGTCTTTCCGCACGAGATCTACCAAGCACCGGAGAGCTGGAGCAAGCAGGCGTATCCTTCTCTGTACTACTACCATACAGCAGCCAAGGGTGGCCATTTCGCAGCATGGGAACAGCCGCAGCTGTTTGCCGAGGAACTGCGCGCCGCATTCAAATCGGTGCGATAACGCTGTTTCCGATCTTGTGAACACGTATGACGCGACTCAAGGATCGCTAACGTCCTGAGTCGCGCAACCGTTCCTGCGAGGCAGGGAAGACGTCTTCGCCGACTATGATTGGATCACCCGGGTATTCATCAACACCTCGCACCGTTCGCTGCCTGACGTAATACGCGCATCAGGGCCGGGATCAATCCCGGTTTTGCGCATCCTCAAATCGATTGACAGTACGCAATGGCGGGAACAGATAACTCCACAGGCCCACTACGCCCAAGGTACAAAGACCGCCCGCTATCGCCGCCGGCACAGCGCCGATCCAGGCCGCGCTGGCGCCGGCGCGGAACTCGCCCAGCTCATTGGACGAACCGATAAACAGCATGTTCACGGCATTGACCCGGCCGCGCATCTCGTCGGGTGTCGCAAATTGGAGCAAGGCGCCTCGTACATACACGCTCACCATATCAGCCGCGCCCGCGACGGCTAGCGCGAGGCACGACAGCCACATCCAGTGCGATAACGCGAACACCAGATTGGCAATGCCGAACACTGCCACCGCCAGCAACATCCGTTGGCCCACCTTGGCGTTAAAGGGGAACATGCTGAGGCAGATACCCGCCACCACCTCGCCGACTGCGGCGGAGCTGCGTAACAGGCCCAGCCCCTGCGGCCCTACCTGCAGGACTTCGTGAGCATAAATAGGCAACAGCGCCACAACCCCACCCAGCAGCACGGCAAACAGATCCAGCGAAATCGTTCCTAGAATCATGGGGCGGCGGAAAATAAAACGAATGCCGATACCAAAACGCTGCCAGATATTGGTGCTGCCCGCCTGCGACGTAGCGGCCCCGTTCTGGTGGGCCGTCGAATACAAAACACGCACTTTTTGCAGTAACAGCGCCCCTGCAGCAAACGCCACCATACAGATGGGATACGTCGCGTGGCTGCCACCTGCGCCGTACAGCAAACCACCCAGCATGGGAGCACCGATCGCTGCGCTGCGCATCACCATGGTGTTCGTGGCAATCGCCTGAGGCAATTGTTCGCGCGTGACTAATTGGGGCAGCAGACTTTGCATCGCCGGCCCGGAGAACGCGCGCGAAGCGCCGAACAATACCAGCACGGCATATATATTCGAGACGCCGTCGTATCCATGATCCGATAGCCACCATAGCAAGGCGCTGCAGACTGCGCCTACACCCCAACTCACTCCCAGAATGTGTTTGCGCGGCAATCGATCAATCAGGTCTCCTGCTGGCAGTAACAAGAACAGCATGGGCAGGAACTGGGCCAACCCCACATAGGCCAACGCCATGGGTTCGCGCGTCAGATCGTAAACCTGCCAAGCCACCACCACTGCCTGCACCTGCGTAGCAACCATGGCCAATACACGAGCGAGCAGAAACGACAGGAAACCGGAGGGCTGATGAAATAGCGCAGAGCGGCTGGAGGGAGACGGGGCAGACATAAAGTCGGGTAAAGGACGGCCAGAGCCGGCGGCCGTTCCTCGGGCAAGGAACAAACAAAGGGATAGGTGCCGGCAGGTATTATTATGCCAGTCTTATATAAGACTGGCAGCAACCATTCAGGGCGGCGACTTATGCCCAAGGGAAACCCTATAGCGTGGCCAACGCAGGCATGCGGAGATGCCATGCCGTGTTTTTCTGAAATGCATGCCCGAGCCTCAATAGCAATGACTCGCTGTAAGGGCGCCCAATCAACTGGAACCCTACTGGAAGCGCGGCCGTTTCGTCGTCAGGCACACAGGTTCCTCCTGGCAACGACAACGAGGGCAAGCCTAGGTAGTTGAACGGCCGGGTAAGGCGCGTCAATTCGCCACGCAAACGCCGTGACTCGGCATTCATCGTGTCAAACGCATCGACACGTGGTGTCGGCAGGGGAAAAACAGGCGCCATCAGTACATCCACATCTGACATGACCGTCCGCACAAACTGCACCAATAACGGACCACGCAGAGCCATCGCCTGCAGATACAGGGAGGCGGGAATCGGCGTGCCTTCCTGCAGCCTGGCGCGGGTAAAGTCGCCCAGGACGGCGTCAGTCCCAGGCCTTATCAGGCGCTCATACAACGACGTGGCTTCGGCACGAATCATCAAGATCGCCATTTCATTAAGCGTATCGTAGGGGAATTCCGGCACCTCCCGAATGTCGGCTCCGAGCGATCTCAACGACGCCAGGCTTTGCGTCATGACGGCTTGTATTCGTGAATCCACGCCGTCGGCGAAGCCCCCCTGCAGCACGCCTATCCTCAGCCCCGCCACCGATCTATCAATCCCGTCAACGTAATGGTTGTTTTCCGGGGCCGGCACACTGCCCGCATCTGCACCGTCGTACCCTGCGATTGCCTGCAACATCAGCGCACAATCTCGTGCACTGCGCGCAATAGGCCCGAGATGATCGTGCGTAGCGCTCAAACTCATCGCGCCTGCGCGGCTGACCAAACCATAGGTAGGCTTTAAACCCGTCACGCCACATAATGCGGCAGGAATACGGATCGAGCCCCCGGTGTCGCTGCCCAATGCCCCATCCACAGCGCCCGCGGCGACCACAGCGGCCGAGCCGCTAGATGATCCGCCGGGAATGTGATCGATCGACCAGGGATTGCGGCAATGGCCCGCCATTTCGTTGGTGCCGGACGGGTCAAACGCAAGTTCCGTCATATGCAGCCGAGCCAAGTGCAATGCTCCGGCTTCGTCAAAACGACGCAACACGGTAGCATCGAACGAAGCCTTCGCGGCTGGACCCGCCATACCGTAGCCTGTCTCATAGCCTGTGCGGTGCAACAGGTCCTTATGTGCCAACGGCATTCCACCTACCGGCCCCAGCGCTAGCCCACTTGCCAAACGCTTGTCCAATGCGCGGGCCTGATCAAGCGCTGACTCACGAAGCAATTCAACGCACGCCATCGTCACGTCATTCACGCGAGCCAAACGATCCAGCGATATGTTCGCCAGGTCTTGCACGCTGAAAGCGCGCGCGGCAAGGCCTGCCCGCTTTTCCCACCAATCGTGCCAACCCAGTTCAGCAGTTGGCATATTGACCGCATCGCGGCTCGGCTCCACCTGGGCGGTGGCGTGCAATGCCTGTGCCATAGGGATCGACGTCAAACCTAGGCTGGGCATCGCGGCCTCGGCCAGGCGATTTGCCATTTCTTGCCACTTTTCAATTATTTCAAGCTGTCCGCTGGCCATACTTTTCACCGCACGCTCCTGGTTATACGCGAGGACTCCCGATGCCGAAGCTACAGCTTCGGAATATTGCCCAGGGTGATGATGTCGTCCCATTTTTTCAGCTCCTTGGCAATAAACTGCCGAGCTTCATCACGTGTTCCGGGCAAGGTCCCGGCGCCGCGTTCAGCGGCATAACGCCGCATATCATCCTCGACCAAGATTGTGTTGAGCGTCCGGTTAAGGGAGTCTGCAATATCGTCCGGAATGCCCGCCGGTGCTCCCAGAAAGAACCAGGCAGAGACATCGAAACCCTCTAATCCATACGGTTTACCCACCTCCGACAATGTGGGTAAATCGGGAAACAAGTCAGAGCGTGTCGTACCCGTTACCGCCAAGGCACGCAGGCTGCCGGCTTTCACATGGGGTGCCGACGACGGCATGTCATCAAACATCACGTCCACATGTCCGCCCAGCAAAGCATTGACGGCGGGCCCACTGCCAGAAAAAGGCACGTGTTCCATCTTGGTGCCGGCTTTGATGTTGAACATCTCGCCAGCCAAATGAATCGTGGTCCCCGCACCTGACGAGGCATAGGTGGCGTTGCCGCTCTTACCGTGTTGCACCAAGTCGCCGATCGAATGCAGCGGCGAGTCTTTGTTCACGACGACGATTTGAGGGCTCGCGGCGATCAAGCCGATAGGTGCGAAATCCTTGACAGGGTCATAGCCCACGTTCTTGTACAGATTGGGGGCGACGCCGTGCGATGCAACCGTACCAAGATACAGCGTATAGCCATCGGGTTTGGCCCGGCCCGCGTAGGCGGTACCAATGTTTCCCCCTGCCCCCGGCTTGTTCTCGACGACAAACGACTGCTTGTAATGATCCCCCAGTTTTTGCGCTAACTTGCGGGCCAGTACATCAGTTGCTCCTCCCGGAGCAAAAGCCACGACGATCGTGACAGGCCGTTGAGGATACGGCTCGTCTGCCAATACCGGTACAGCACAAGCCAACCCTGCCGTGACGGCAGCCAAGCTTACCAACGATTTGATACTGCGGCGATTCCACATTTCAAACTCCCTTGATAAACACCACTGATATGGTTTGTGATTGTGTCGATGACACACCGCCACGCATGCCACACGGCAGGCGTGCAGGGGTCTTCAGGAATTCACACGTATTTGCCGATCAACCCGCCATCCACGACCAGTTCGGTACCCGTGATATAGGCGGCCTCGTCCGAGGCCAGGAACGCGACCGCGTTGGCGACCTCCCACGGCGTGCCCATGCGCCCCATGGGTACCTGCCGATCCCGCGCGGCTTTGGCTTGCTCAAAATCGTCAGCCGAAAACATCTTTGCCACGGTGTTGCGCACGCGTGGCGTGTCGATCAAACCCGGCACAACCGTATTGGCACGGATGCCCTGCTCCGCATACTGTTGAGCGATCATGCGGGCAAAATGGATGATGGCGGCTTTGGTGACGTTGTAGGCCAGATGCGGATAGCCCAAATAGCGCATGCCGGCGACCGACGAGACGGTGATGATCGACCCATGACCCTGTTTACTCATAATGGGCAGGATCAACCGGCTCGCGATCAGCAGGCTATCGACGTTGACTTTCTGAATGCGCTCCCAATCGGCTAATGCGATGTCTTCGGGCCCGCCGACTTTGCCTATGCCGGCGTTTGCCTGCAGGATATCGATCCGGCCGTATGCGGACATCACCGCCTGCACGGCGCGCTCCATCGCTGCCGCATCAGCGACATCGGCCTGCAACGCGATACCCTGTGCGCCCAACGCCTTGACGGCACATAGCGCATCCCGGGCCGCATCGAGATTGGCATCCAACACGCACACGGAGGCGCCATGACGAGCCAAGGTGACGCAACAAGCCTTGCCTATGCTCCACCCCGGGCCGCTGGAACCTCCCCCTGACACCAGGACGACCTTCCCCGCCAGCCTGGCGCTCGGGGCGGGCAGCACCGTCTGCAGGTAGTCGAGATCTGTGCTCATGCTGCGTTCCCCAGGCCTACGGTCATACCGCCGCATACATACAACACCTGTCCAGTGATGAACCCGGCTCGGTCATCCAACAGAGAGGCCACTCCGTGGGCCACATCCGCAGGGGTGCCCATGCGCCCCACTGGAATACTTGCCCGGATTCTTTCAGTTTGCGGTGCGCCTGGAGGGTTGACCCGCTCGAACAGTTCGGTCGCGATCGGACCTGGCCCGATCGCATTGACCGTGATCCCATCGCCGCCCATCTCCAGAGCCCACGTACGCGTCATCCCCAACAGGCCTGCCTTACTAGCCGCATAGACGGTGCGCTCGGTTTTGCCCAAGGCAGCACGGCTGGAAATATTCACGACCCGCCCAAACCGGTGACGGCGCATCGTCGGCAACAGTGCCTGCATCAGTAACATCGGCGTCTGGATGTTCAACGCCATCACGAACGCCAGGTCCTCCGTCGATGCATGCTCGAGCAAGGCGGGCCGCACCGTCCCCGCGTTATTCACCAGACGCAGGACGTCACGTTCTGCCACCAATGCCGCAGCCGCCTGACGGGTGTCCGCCGCATTCGCGAGATCGACGCAGACGTGCGTCTCGCCTGGCAAACACTGGGCCGGCGCGCTGACATCAAAGTTGATGACTTCGTATCCCTCTTGCAGCAAGCGTTCAATCACCGCTCGGCCTATACCCGCGCTGCCGCCCGTCACGAGCACGGCAGGCGGCGACGAGCCTTTGGCGTCGAAAGTGCTCATCTTCAATCCCCCGCTTGGTGATGCGCCGATTTCCCTGCTCCGACATACGGAATCTCACGGTCAATCGTTTCCCAGATAAATCGTCCAGACGGGTCTTGTTGTTCTTCGGCAATATGCGATACCAGTCCTGCTGCCCGCGAAATCACCGCAAATCCGCGCATCAAATTGGTCGGAATACCCAGCTCACCCAACAACGCCGCCACGGCTCCGGTTGCGTTGATGGTGATGTGCCGACCGTAGATCTCGTCGACGGTGCGAGCGAGCAGTTCCAATGCGCTAACCCACTTGCCTTGCAGATCCGGCTCCGCTTTTGCCAAAGCCAATAGTTTGAGCGCACGCGGATCATCCGGCTTGTGCAAGTGGTGGCCGAATCCAGGCAATGGCTTTTTAGTATCTCGATGCGCCTGCACGATGTCGCGCGCCTCGGCCTCTGCGTCGTCTGCCTTGAGAATCCGATCGAGCAGCACAGAGCAGTTTTCCATCGTACCGACAAAACTGCTGCCGACCGCCATCAAGCCAGCCGCCACGGCGCCTTGCAGATTCTCCGGTGCACTCATGTACACCACGCGTGTTGCGATCGCGCTGGGCGTTAATCCATGCTCCATCAGCGTGATCAATACGGCATCGACAATGCGCAAGTCCACCGGCCGCGCATCGCGGCCCATGATTTGTGAAAACATCACTTCGGAAAATGTCTTCTTGCCAATCAGATCCTCGACCAGATCGGCATCACGGTACGACATGCCCTCGAGATGATGGGCGCACAGATGGGTAACGGGACGGTTCATACGGCCTCCTTCAGCACGGAATCTCGAACAACGTTTTTGAGGACCTTGCCGACCGGCGAACGCGGCAGGCTATCGATCACATGAATGCGTTTGGGCGTGTGCACCGGGCCGAGCCGATCGCGAACGAATGACATCAGTTCCTGCGAATCGACCGAGAGGCCGGGATGGAATTGCACAGCGGCCTGCACGGCCTCGCCCCACTTATCGTCTGGAATGCCGAACACCGAGCATTCATAGACCGCGGGATGTTGCGCCAACGCGTTCTCGACATCAATGGGATAGACGTTGAAGCCGCCCGTGATGATCACGTCGCGTAAGCGGTCTTTGATATATAAAAAACCACGCTCGTCGACGACACCGACGTCCCCCGTATGCAGCCATCCGTCGACAAGCGTCTCAGCTGTTTTTTCCGGCAGCCTCCAGTAGCCCGTCATCACCAAATCGCCGCGCACGACAACCTCGCCCGGTTGACCTGCCGGTTGAATCCGTCCCTCGGCGTTCATGATGGCGAACGCTGAAAACCACGTTGCGCAGCCCACGGATCCCACATTGGCGGGATCAGCAAAATCCTCTGGCGTGATGACAGTCACGATTTGCGGCGACTCGGTCTGGCCATAGGTAGAACCGATCACAGGGCCGAAAAATTCACGGACCTGCTCAAATTTCTCGACCGGCATCGGTGCCCCGCCGTAGATCAGATTACGCAGCTGCGGAAAATCTGCACGCGACACACCGGGCTGCGCCATGATCATATAGATCAGTGTGGGCGGCATAAATGACAACGTCCCCCCGCGCTCGCGGAACGCTGCGGTAATCGTGGCAGGCGAAGACTCCTCGAGAAAGACATGCGTGCCGCCTTGTGCCAACACCGGCAACAAATATGTCGAGGTGCCATGTGTCACCGGTGCGGCGACGACGTAGCGATCATCGCTGGTCAATTTCCATGCATGGATCTGATTGACGATCACCGCCGTCCAGGCACGATAGGGTTGCATCACGCCCTTGGGCAGTCCCGTCGTGCCGCCCGTGAATTTAATCGCTTGCGTAGCGTCGGTCCCGGGCTCGCAACGCACCGGTTCGCGGCCCTCGTAAGTCTTTAGCAGGCTGGCGAGAGCCAGCCCATCAGCCGGCGCATCCAGGCGTATATGCACGGCCTGACCGACATCTACCAACGCATCCCCCATACCATCGGTCATCACGATACTGGGCTCAGTCGCATCCAGAATGCGCACGATCTCCGACTTGGTGCTGCGATAGTTCAGGGGTACCCAGATTTTTCCCGCAGCAATGACAGCGAGCAACGCCACCACATGCTGTGCGGTGTTGCCCGCGCAAATAGCGACTCGGCTTTGCGGTGCAGGATCGAGCGTCTGCAACGCGGTCGCCAGTGCCAGCGACTCGCGGCGCAGGCGGTCGTAGGTCCAGGCACCTTGTGGCGTATCCAACGCGATGCGATCACCAAAGCGAGCAGCCGCCCGCAGAAAAAAATCAATCGGGTACACAAACAGCTCCTGAGATGGTTATTGCACTTTGATGCCAGCCGAGGTCACGACCTTGCCCCACTTCGCGATCTCGCTATCGATGAATGCCTGCAAGGTTGCCGGCGTATTGGGTTGTGCGGGCAGCACGAACCCGCCGTTTTCGTACGCACTGCGCATCTCGTTCCCCGTCAGGCCTTTGTTGATCGCGGCATTCAGTTTTTCGACGACGGCAACAGGTGTGCCTGCAGGCGCCATCACCGCAAACCACGACTGCACAGAGAACCCTGACAAACCAGATTCCGCCAAGGTCGGCACGTCAGGCACAAAGGGGACTCGCTCAAGCGACGTCACGCCCAGGACACGCAGCTTGCCTGCCTGGACTTGCGGTAGCGATGACGGCAGGTTGTCGAACATCGAGTTCACCTGCCCGCCTAACAAATCGGCGACCGCCGGTCCGCTGCCGCGATAAGGCACGTGCAAAATATCCGTGCCGGTCGCCATTTTGAAGAGCTCGCACGACAGATGGATAGAAGAACCGCTGCCCGATGAGGCGCAGGTCAGCTTGCCGGGATGGCTCTTGGCGTAAGCGATGTATTCCTGCACCGACTTGATGGGCAGGCTGGGATGCACCACCAGGATGTTCGGTATGGTGGCCAGCAATGCCACAGGCGCGAAGTCTTTCTTGAAATCGTAGTTCAGCTTTTCGTACAGCGTGCGGTTGATCGTGTTCGCGATCGAACCGACGTACAAGGTATAGCCGTCAGGCTTGGCGCGGGATACCACTTCGGCGCCGATGTTGCTGTTGGCGCCGGGGCGATTCTCGACGACCACCGCCTGGCCCAGCGAGTCCGACAAAGACTTCGCCATCAGACGAGCCACGATGTCTGTGGCGCCGCCGGCCGCATAGCCGACGACCAGTGTGATAGGACGAGAAGGATAGTTGTCCGCCGCCTGAGCGCCAGTCGCAAAGCCGATGCTCACGAGGGCGAGTGTCAGGCAGCCGGCAAAACGTCGCATAACAGAATGCATTGCAGTCTCCAATGGGTTGTTTATTATTTGGACAATATAGGTTTGTCCTGTGCGATCTATGATGTGCTCGCTCGGATATCTCGCAAAGATGTTGTGTTTGAATAATGAACAAAGACTCCCAAAACAGTAGCCATGGCGCAAGCACCCTGAGACGGGGGCTGCATATCCTTGCAGCACTGCGACGCTCCCCCGAGGGGCTGGACATCAACGGGATTGCCCGGGCGCTGTCCATGCAGCGCACGAGTGTCTATCGCTATATCTCCGTCCTCGTCGAAGAAGGCTATGCCGTTCGCGATCCGCAAACGGGCCTGTACCGCGCAGCGTCGCTCTGGCCGCAATTGGGTGACGAGCAGACGCTGTCAGTGGCGCGGCTCGCTCCTGCCATGCGACGCATCAGCGATCACACGGGCGACTCGTCTTTTTTGATCTGCCGTGTTGGTTCCGACTCGTTGTGCCTGCATCGGGAAATCGGCAGCTACCCCGTTCAGGTATTGGCCGTGACCATCGGCCATCGTCAGCCCTTGGGAGTCGGCGCGGCAGGGCTGGCGTTGCTGGCGGCTTTACCCCCAGATGAGGCGGAAGCCGTCATCCAGCAAAACCGTGAGGCGTTGCGCTCATACGGAAACATGACCATGGCCCACATGAGACTGTTGGTCGAAGCCACGCGTGACAGAGGATGGGCAACTGTCGGCAATGCCGCCGTCTCGGGCGTACTCGGCGTTGGCGTCGCATTGCGCGACCGTTCCGGGTACCCGCGGTTGGCGCTCAGCGTCTCGTGCATTCTCGATCGAATGCCTGCCCCCCGCCAACGCGCCATCGCAGAACTGATTCGCCGTGAAATCGGAGAGGCCGTGTGAACCCTACCGCTCGACGACCAACTCCGCCAATCGCCGCACGGCGGCCTGGGCGGCCTCGGGCGTAGCGAAATTGGCAAAACCCATGATCAATCCCGATAGCGGCGATTTACGCATGCACCATTGACTCAATGCCTGGACAGCCAGTCCATTGGCCTGCGCCTGGGTCGCGATGTGTCTGTCGTCAAACTCCCCCTGTAAATGCGCCATCACTTGAATGCCTCCAGCCTGGGGTTCGACATATAGCCGATCGCCCAGCGTACGTTGCAGCGCATCGACGACATAAGTGCGTCTTTCAGCATAAAGAGAACGCATCCTGCGCAGATGCCGCGCAAAGTGTCCTTGCTCGATGAAATCGGCGACCATGGCTTGCGGCAGCATTGAGCCTGCGCCCGGCATGTGCTCCACGATGTCCCGGAACCGCTGTACTTGCGAATCCGGCACGACCAAGTAGGCCAATCGCAATCCGGGAAACAGCACTTTGCTAAACGTCCCGGTATAGAGCACGCTGCCCTCCCGATCCAGGCTTTTCAATGCCGGCAAGGGACGCCCGTGATAGCGAAACTCGCTGTCGTAGTCGTCTTCGATGATCCAAGCCTGGTGATGGCTGGCCCATTCCAGCAATTGCAGCCGGCGGGGCAGCGATAGCGCCATCCCCATGGGGCTCTGATGAGCCGGTGTCACCACCACAAAACGCGCTTGATCCGCGCGCCGTTTTCCGACATCCACATTCAGGCCTTCGCCATCGACCGTAACGGGCATCAAACGCAAGCCGAGTTGGTGTAAACACTGTCGAGCAAAGAGATAGCCGGGCTCCTCATACCACCCCAGATCTCCGGCTTGCAACAGGGTGCGATAAACCAGTTCCAACGCACCTCGATAGCCGACCGTCACAAACACCTGCTCATGCGAGCAAGCGATACCGCGGGAAATACCCAGGTAAGCCGCAATAGCGCGCCGCAGGGGCTCGTATCCCGCCGGATCGGGCGCCAGCATCGACGCCGTCTCCAGCGTACGCAGGCTGCGCCCCGCTAGGCGGGCCCAGGTTTTACGTGGAAAGGCATCCAGTGCAGGCAACCCCAGCCTGAAGGGCACATCGTCTCCTAGCATCTCCAGCGGACGTGCCAACGTATGCGTCCCAGAGCTGGACGCCTTGACGTGAACAGGCTCCGATAGCGTTCCCAATCGCGGCGACACCACTGTCCCGGCCGCACCGCGCGCCACGAAATAACCCTCGGCGACCAGCATTTGATACGCCGTCTCGATGGTTCCACGCGCCAGGTTCAACTCGCTGGCAAGGCTGCGCACAGAAGGAACACGATCACCTGGCGACAGCTTGCCTGACTCGATCGCCTCTCGGTATCGGCGATATAGCTGCAAATAAACCGGTCCTCCTTGCTTCCGGCTCAACCTCAGGTCACGCCAGTCCATAAATCATGTCCTATTAATTTATTCAAATCTTGCACCTACCTGATAGGTCAAGATTTTCCTAAATTAGAGGCCTCACCACAAGGAAATCTCATGTCCGATCTTCATTTACGACATCTTGAGAGCGATCAAGACTATCAAGCCGGTTTTGTAGTCATGCGGGAATTGCGCCCGCATCTGACCGGCGCCAGTGCCTTTACCGCCCAGGTACGCCGGCAAGCCGAACAGGGTTACCGCCTGCTGGCAGCCTGGCGAGACGAACAGATTCAAGGGTTGGCAGGGTATCGCCTGCAGGAAAACTTGATATACGGACGCTTTCTTTATCTCGATGACCTGATCACCACAGGGAATTCGCGCCGGCATCGCGTGGGCGCAACGCTGATCGACAGCGTGCGCGACGAAGCGCGCCGCCAAGGTTGCGCGCATTTTGTGCTGGACACTGGCCTGGCCAATGCTTTGGGGCAACGCTTTTATTTTCGTCAAGGCTTGTTGGCCACAGGGCTGCATTTCGGTCAGCAGCTGTAAATTTCTCTTATCGCTGCTTTTTATTCTTGAGTATCCCTCATCGGAACAGACAATGAGCACACTACGCCTTCCTTATTGGACACTTTCCCCCGAAGCCTATCAAGGTTTCATGGTCACCAAAAAAGCCCTGGAAAAAAGCGGCCTGGGAAAATCGCTGATCGAACTGATCTGGCTGCGCATGTCGCAGATCAACGGCTGCGCATTCTGCCTGGAAATGCATAGCAAATCGCTACGCGGCGACGGCATCGACACCGCCAAGCTCGATAGCGTCGCGGGTTGGCGCGTGAGCGAACGATTCACAGAACGCGAACGCGCCGCACTGGCATGGACAGAATCGCTCACGCATGTGGATCTGACGCATGCGCCCGATGCAGATTTCGAACCGCTCAAGGCGCACTTCAGCGATGCCGAAATCTCGGATCTATGCTTTGCGATTGCCTTGATGAGCGCATTCAATCGACTGGCCATCGGAATGCGCCAATGAACATTCTCCATATCGATTGCAGCCCGAGAGCCGCATCACATAGCCGCCAGCTTTCGGCAGCGATTGTGGCGCGGTTGCTCGCCGCTCATCCTGATGCGCGTATCACGCGCCGCGATCTCGGCGGTGATCCGATTCCGCACGCCGAGTCCGATTACGCGACTGCGTTGGCCTCGCGCGAGACATTGGCGATAGGCATAGCCAATGGCGCAACACGTCTGTCGGAACAGTTGATTCTGGAAATCGAAGACGCAGATGTCCTGGTCATGGGCACGCCGATGAACAACTTCACGGTGCCGTCTGTACTCAAAGCCTGGATAGACCAGATCGTGCGCATAGGCCGCAGTTTTGCG
Organism: Bordetella muralis; assembly: GCF_965139205.1. Classification (GTDB taxonomy): domain Bacteria; phylum Pseudomonadota; class Gammaproteobacteria; order Burkholderiales; family Burkholderiaceae_B; genus Bordetella_A; species Bordetella_A muralis. The sequence continues at coordinate 146,555 of NZ_CBCSIU010000004.1, read as the reverse complement.
CCGGCACCTACCGGCGAAAAAATCGGTCTGCTGCCGGATCGTCCTGTGTATATTGCTATCGCGTCCGGAGGGCTTTTCACAGGAGACAACGCCAAACAACCGGATTTTCTGACACCATATCTATCCGCCGCACTGGGATGCGTGGGATTAAACAGCGTGCAGTTCCTGTCGCTGCAGGGAACGGCGTTTCGCACACCGGAGCAATTGGCAGCGGATCAAGAGGCATTGCTCACCGCACTCCATCTCGCGTGAATGGCCTTTCCCCTGCAAGATTGTTAATCTCATAGCCGGAGAACACAGCCATTCACATTGGGACAAGACGGTGCCACAGACCGGAAATCAAACCGCAACACCATCGACGTCCTATTGGGTGATCGCCTCACCGGCGCTTTTTCTCTTGCTCTGGTCCAGTGGATTCGTTTTCCTGAAGGCCGGGTTGCAGTATGCCGACCCGCTGACCTTTCTGGCATTGCGTTACGTGTGCGTGGTAGGGCTGCTTCTAGTCGCGTGTTGCTGGCGCCGGCCGAGCTTTCGGTTAACAGCCCATGAATGGGTCAGCCTGATCGGCACCGGCCTCTTGATCCAGGCCGGTTATTTTGCGTTCACGTACCTCAGCCTGAAACTCGGCACGTCTGCCGGGACGATTGCGCTGATCACCTCGCAACAACCTATTCTGATCGGGCTGCTCGCGCCCTGGGTCGCCAAAGAAAGCGTGGGGCTACGCAGATGGATCGGTTTGATCCTGGGCGTGACCGGCGCAATCGTTGTGATCCTTTCTAAATCATCCATCGCGCTGACGTCGACACTGGGGCTGGGATTCGCGGTCCTGGCGTTGCTCACCCTCGCGGGAGGCACATTATGGGAAAAGCGTTTTGGCACGCAAGCCGATGTGCTGACGGCCAACACCGTGCAGTACAGCGTCGGCCTGGCCGTCACAGCTCCATTGGCATTCTGGCTCGAGCCCATGCAGGTGCAATGGACGGCGGGCCTGTTCGGATCGCTGGCCTATCTGGTCGTGTGCAACTCGCTGCTGGCAATCTCATTGCTGCTGGCCATGATCCGGCGCGGTGAGGCATCGCGCGTGTCCGCGCTGTTTTTCCTCGTGCCGCCGATGACCGCAATCATTGCGTTTGTGGTCTTGCGGGAAACGCTGCCGGCGCTGGCGATCCCCGGCATGGCACTCGCCGCGGCCGGAATCTATCTGGTAATGAAGCGATCGTGAGGTTCCACTCTCGTCGGATCGCGTCACACCAGCGGCGGCAATAGATTCAACAACAACACCATGACCAGGCCCACTACCGCCACAATCGACTGCACCACCGAAATGGTCTTGGTCGCCTCGCCCATGGTCATGCCAAAGGACTCTTTGACCAGCCAGAATCCGGCATGATTGGCATAGTTGAAAAACAACGAACCGCAACCGATCGACAAGGCCAGCAACGGCAGATTCAACGCAGCATCAGTGCCAGCCAGTGGCGCCAACAACCCTGCCGCCCCGACAATCCCGACCGTCGCAGAACCGGTGGATACGGACAACAGCATGGAAATGATCCAGCCCAGAATCAGCGGTGACAGCGCGAACTGATGCGTCAGATGGACAATCGCATCGCCGACTTTTGCATCGGTCAGCACTTGCTGAAAGGCACCGCCGCCAGCGATGATCAACAACACGCCCGCGATCGGCTTCAGACTCGCGGTCAATGATTTCTGCAGATGTTCCGCGTCGCCGCGTCGGGCGTAAACCAAGGCAATGGTGGCGAACAACAGGCCGATCAACATGGCGATCACTGGGTTCCCCAAGAACGCCGTCACCTGCGCGACGGCCGACGTTTTGGAAAACAACAATTCACCCAACGCATGACATAACATCAACAGTGCCGGCAATAGCGCGGCCAGCAACCCCAAACCCAACCCAGGGCGAGACGAGGCATTCGCAGCGGTATCGGTTTGCGGCGAGAACTGCGCAATCAATGACTCGTCCGGACGCACCGTCAAACGAGGCGCGATGAACGCCGCATATAGCGGTCCCGACAGCACAATCGCAGGAATGGCGGCGATAAAGCCATAGATCAACGTAGCGCCGACACTGGTATTGAGTGTCGCAATCGCCGTCAGCGGGCCGGGATGCGGAGGCACCATGCCGTGCATCGACGCCAACGCCGCGATGACAGGCACACCCACGTACACATAGGCCGAACCGCGTCGTGTCGAGGTTTCCTCGACTTTGCGTGCCACGCTGAAAATCAGCGGCAGCAATACCACCAGGCCGACTTCGAAAAACATCGGGATGCCGATGATGAAAGCCACCAACGCCATCGCCCAGGGCAGGCCCCGCACCGACGTACGGTTCAGGATGAAGTTCGAAATACTCTCGGTCACGCCGGTATCGGCCAGGACCTTGCCCAGCATGGCGCCCAGAGCGACCACCAGGCCTACTGCGCCCAAGGTCTTGCCCGCGCCATTGGTGATCGATTTGACCAGGTGATCAATCGGCATACCGGTCACGAGGCCGACCCCGATAGACACCACCAGCAGCGCCAGCAACGGATGCATCTTGATGCGCGAGACGATCAATGCCACCAGAATCAAGACACTCGCAAGCGCCGTCGCAAGCAGCTGAAAATCACCTGAACTCATGTTGTTCCTAAAGAAAACCACGCAGCACGGCCGCGCCAGATTCCGAGAGAACACTTGCGTTCCAGGGCAAGGCGGCCGAGCGTTTGCCTGATTATTCCATGGGACACATGACAGTCTGCTGAGCTTGGTTCCGCTGCTATCGCTGCGTCATCTCGGCCAAACCGGTCTTGGCGCGATCTATCCACTCGCGATTATGTTGGCGCGCGTATCGCGGACCATGCTTTGCGTCCTGCAAAACATCGCTGTACAGCATGTGTGCCTGTTTGCGATCCGCCTCGTTGTTTTGCTGGACCAGCCAATCCGCATACAGACAACGAGCCGCGGCGTCGGTGCCATAGGTGACAGCCCGAGCGAATGCCTCGCGCGCCTGCTCCGAGCCGGTTTGTGCCAATACGCGGGCATAGAGCAATGTGGGCCCTGACTGCTCTTTCGCGGAAGGCTGCGCGACAAAGAGCTTTTCCAAAGACGCTTTCGCGCCCGCCACGTCGCCGATGGCATATTGCGCCTGTGCCAAGCCCTTCAACAAATCCGGGTCATCCGAAAACGGGCCATTGGCAGCCTGTTGATACTGCTCGCATGCCTCGGCAGCCTGCCCCGCCTCGAGCAGTAAGTCTGCCAGCCGCATGCGATGCTGGATCGTCGGCGCACGCTCCAGGTCCTGCCGAGCTTTGCGGACGGCTTGATTGGGATCGATCAAGCGTGACGCTGCCTTTGCCGTCGTGCGAAACCCGCGGGAATGACGCATTTCCGGCAGATAGATCGCGAAAAAGTACACGATGCTGCCAAGCCCGGGGAATGAAAACAGGATGAACAACCAATAGGTGTTTTGCTGGCTACGCACCGCATGAACGGCGAAAAACAGGGCGATGGCCACATGAAGGCCAAGTCCGAGATATGGCATGAAGCAATGAAGTCAGATCTAAAAACGGGAGAATTATGCACCTGGCGCCCGCAGCATGGTCACAGTTGCACAACCCGAAAAAATCCTGCTATAATTTTTTTCTTTGGTGCCGGACACCGGTGTTACCAAAATGCGGGAGTAGCTCAGTTGGTAGAGCGCAACCTTGCCAAGGTTGAGGTCGCGAGTTCGAGACTCGTCTCCCGCTCCAAGATTTTTATCCATGAACACCCACCAAAGTTCATAGATGATTGAAAAAGGCCGAAAACTTCGTGTTTCGGCCTTTTTTTCGTCCAGTGATGTCTGCTATCTACCTACGGCCACGCGCTGCCTTCACTGCCCGATCGCTTCACAGCCTAGAAGCTGTAAATCAAAAATACAGTTCATAATTTGTATTTTCGTTTTACAAACCACATTGCGTATTTCGTATTTACACCCTATAGTTTGTAAAACACCGATATAGCACGAGGTTTGTATGCCCGACTTCACCGTCCGCACTGCAGAGCAACTGCCCACACTGCTCCAGGCGTTTCGTAAGCAGGCCGGCTTGACACAGGCGGCTACGGCCATGCGCCTGGGTGTCACTCAGCAAACACTCTCCTCATTGGAACGCAACGCCGAAAAGGTCAGCGCCGACCGCTTGCTGGAACTCCTGAGCATCCTGGGCGTGGAGCTCGTCCTGCGCAAGACCAACGAATCGGCGGCGATCAAGCCGCCAGCCAGCCCGAACTGGTGAGCCATGGGGCGACGCTCGCACACACGCTCCCTGAATCTCTGGATGAACGGCGAATTCGTCGGCACCTGGAGCGTGCAACCTCATATCGGGGAGGTCCTGCAGTACGACGACGCCTGGGTGGCCTCCAGCCTAGGACGCCCGCTGTCGCTCTCCCTCCCCTTCACCCCGGGCAATCAGTTGCTCCGCGGCGATGCCGTGCGTACCTACTTCGAGAACCTGCTGCCGGACAGTAAAGAAATCCGGGAGCGCGTCGCCCGGCGGTTTCAGGCCGGCTCGACCAATGCGTTCGCACTGCTTGCCGAAGTCGGCCGGGATTGTGTCGGCGCACTACAGGTAATGCCCGGCACGGAAGCACCAGGCGGAACGCAGGAAGTGAACGCGGTTCCAATGACCGATGCCGAGGTCGCACGTCTGCTACGCAACACCCTGGCGTCAGCGCCGCTGGGCGGCCGAGAAGCCGCCGACGATGATGACTTCCGCATTTCCATCGCCGGCGCGCAGGAGAAGTCAGCCCTGCTCTGGTACGACGGCCGATGGTGCCGGCCGCATGGTTCGACGCCGACCACCCACATCTTTAAATTACCTCTGGGCCTGGTTGCGAACATGAAGTTCGACATGCGCGACTCGGTCGAAAACGAGTGGCTATGCTCGGAAATCCTGCACGCCTACCAAATGCCGGTGGCGCGCACCAAGCCCCTGATGTTCGAGGATATGAAGGTGCTGGCAGTCGAGCGGTTCGACCGGATGTGGTGGGAGACCGAAGAAGGCAAGCGCTGGCTCATCCGCCTGCCCCAGGAAGACATGTGCCAGGCGACGGGCACCCCGCCGCACCTGAAGTACGAGTCCGATGGCGGGCCCGGCGTACGCCAAATCATGAAGCTGTTGGCCACGTCGCGCTCCCCGGACCGCGACCGGCGCATGTTCTTTCAGGCGCAGGTCCTATTCTGGATGCTTTGCGCCACAGACGGTCACGCGAAGAACTTCAGCATTTTTCTGCGCCAGGGCGGCACCTACGAACTCACGCCGTTATACGACGTGCTCTCGGCATACCCTATCATCGGCAAAGGCGCGAACCAGTTGTCGCCGTATAAAGCCAAGATGGCCATGGCTGTGCGCTCGAAGAGTCCTCATTGGGTTGTGCGGAATATCCTACGCCGGCACTGGGTTGCCGTGGGTACCGAACATGGCGTGGTAACCCCAAACGGCCAGGGGGTGGAGCATGTCCTGGACGATCTGGTAGCGCGCACACCGGGGGTCGTAAAGACGGTTCGAGCGCTACTGCCAGAGGGCTTTCCTCAACACGTGGCAGACAGCATCCTCAACGGCCTGCAGGACGCCGCCGATAGGCTGGCCGGTTAGCGTCAGATGAGTAAGAGGCGTGTTCACCCTGGCGTCGGCCAGCACGCCGCTGCGTCGATAAAGAAAGAGCAAAGAAAGTAGGATTCAACGGCCGGTGAAAGACGGTGTCTCCCGATGTCGAAAGGCATCAACGCCGACACGAAAGTCGTCAGTGGCAGCGCAGGCCTGAAAGGCAGCTGCCTCGGCGTCGAGTTGGCCCGCCAGGTCGCGGTCCTGAAAACTGCGCATCAATCGACGAAGGTGACCCAATGCCAGGGTTGGGCCATTCGCCAACCGGTGCGCCAGCGCCGACGCCTCGGCCGCCAGCTCTGCGGCTGGTACCACACGGTTGATCAAGCCCATGCGTTCAGCGGCATCCGCGTCGTACGTATCGCTAAGCAGTGCAATCTCCAGCGCGCGCCTCAGCCCTACCCGGCGCGGCAGTGCCCATGAGGCGCCGACGTCGCAGCTAGCGCCGATGTTCGCGTACGCGAGATTGAAGCGCGTGCCAGCGGCGGCTAGCACGAAGTCGGCCTGCAGCATCAGACTCAGTCCCGCGCCGGCCGCCACACCATGGACCTGCGCGACAAGCGGGGCATCCATAGTGTCCAGCACACGAACGGCCTCGTGCAAAGGCCCGATCAGCTCTGCGGCTCCGCGTCGCGGGTCGGCATTCAACACAGCCAGGTCACCTCCGGCCATGAAGCCGTTTCCAGCCCCGCGCATGATCACGGCACGCACGCTCGGGTCGACGGCCAATTCGCGCACAATGGAGAGAAATGCGCGCGCCATGGGCGGGTCGATGGCGTTGAGCGCCGACGGCCGGTTAAAGCAAATTGAAGCCACAGCGCCTTCACGCTCAAGCAGCAGGGGAATATCAGTGGTCATAAAAAGGCTCTCGATTCTGATGCGACATCGCGCGTGTTGTGAATGGCATGTTGCCCCTTCAGTCCTTGGTGACTCGGTCCCACTTCCCGCGTCGGCATGCCGCTTGGTATTCGCGGACGAGCCGCGCGAACAGCATAGCGACGGCTTCAACCAGTTCGCCGACACGCCAGTGACGCTGGGCAATCACTCGTAAGTCACACACTTTTCTCTGATTTTGGTAAAAGACCCGGTCAGATCGACGTGCCTAGTTTCTCGCGCTGCCGGCGCGGCAACAGGCGAACCACAACTTCGCGCTCTGCCGCGAACGCGTAACAGCTGTCCACACGAAAACGACGCTGTGCGTCGTCTTCAGGGTCATCAGTCGACGCGAGGCGTAGCGGCGCGATGCCTTGCAGCACGGTCGTGGCCATGGGACCCAACAGCTCAACAATGTGCGTGCAGGACGCCACGCCCCTAAGCAGTTCGCGTACGCGCTTGTTCCAGCCTGCACCGATGCTGAGACCCACCAGCGCCTGCAGCGCAGTTGCAGCCCCCGGGCAGATGCTGAACGGAGTCGCCGACATTCTTGCATCCGCAGCATGAACTCGGAGCTCAGCATCTAGCACAAGGCGAACGGTGATGTCGTGCAGGTGGTGACCTGGCGGGGCATCCTCTTCAGCCAACAAGCGACGAAACGGGTGTGTCTTGGTGTCGACCAGTCGCCCTTCGACCTCGAAGAGGCCGTCACTGCGACGGTAAAATCGCAAGTCGACGTCGCGGTGGTGCAACTCTTCGCGAGTCACTGTATCTGTATTCATGGAATCTCCGACCTCGTGAGTGCTTCATCCCATCGCAGCACGGAAGATGCGCATGTAATTGCCACCCGCGATCTTCCCCGCCTCTTCGGGCGTGAATCCGCCACGTAACATCGCCGCGATCAGGTTGACCCACTGCGCATAGTCTTGCAGCGCACCGGGGGCGACTTGTTGATCGGTCCCCACGCAGACATGGTCCACCCCGATGATGTCAGCCATTTCCTTCAGTCCCTCGACGTACTTTTCCAGGTCAGGAAATATGGCCCAGATCCCGACGGCACCACCGGTCTCTGCAATCGCCCTCGCATGGTCCGCACTCACGCAACGGGCGACCAATCGGGTCGATGCCATCGCCCGAGAACCGGCAAGCGCGGTGTGTGAAAGCAGCAGCGGCTTGGTAGAGACTCTCGCCGCGGCTTTGGCCGTTTGTTCAGTGGCGTGTGCAACATCGATGATCATTCCCAACCGATGGCACTCCCGAATCACCTCGACGCCAAGTTCGGTCAATCCTTCGTGCGTCACGACGCCCATCTGGAAGTCACCTATATCGTTTGGGGTGTAGTGCACAAGCTGAGCCGAACGGATGCCGCGCTGGTGTGCTTCCTCCAATCGCTCCAGCTTCCCTTCCATGAAGTCCAAGCCTTCAACGCCTCCGACCAACGACGGCTGGCCTGCGGCGTGGGCCGATGCCAGGTCGGCTGCTGTCAATGCGCGCTGCAAGCCATGGTGGGTCACCATCTCGTCAACCCACGCGAGTCGTTCTAGATGGTGCCTGTAGAGTTCACCCGGCTTCGGCGAACGTGTGATGCCTGTGACCCCCGCTGCATTCCTGCCAAGAAGAGGCTCGTCCGGAATTTCCGACAGGCACACGGCGGCAAGGGAGCCGGCCCGCATCCCGGCAGCGAGCGTCCCGTTAGGAGCGGCCGGCGAGTAGATGCCCTGCGGTCCGCCGTGCGTATGGACATCTACCGAGATGTGTTTGCGCAACACCGCCAACGCTTTAACGCCAAACTCGGCAACCCGGGCCGCTTCGGTCGAACCGTTGGGTCCGACATCGCCGTTGAGAATGGCCTGAACAGACGCCATCGGCGTGCTCCAGATCGAATGGTGGCACGGGGTGGCAAACGAGTGAAAATGAGCGCAGCACATAGCTTGTCAGACGGTAAACGTCGCAGTCAATTTGGCTTAGTATTACTGCGAAACGGCGGTCTCACGTCCAGCGAGTGACTTCTCCCACACGATCGCCTCCTCCTCATACTCCTTGGAGAACTGCGCCGGCGACGACTCGACCAACGTGCCTGCGCCTGCGAGGCGAGCCTCCAACAACTTGCGCCCCGGTTCATCCGCATACAAGGCTCCGAAGGTGCGCGCAATGACGTCGACCACTGCCGTGGGCGTGCCCTTGGGCGCAAAGATCCCGCCCCAGGATATGGGCAGAAAGCCCTTGTAGCCGACGGCTTCTTCGAGCGTGGGTACGTCCGGCAGACGAGCGAGTCGCGTACTGTCGATCACCGCGAGCGCATGCAACTCCTTTGAATCGATCTGACCTTTCACCGAGAGATACCCGCTTATGGAAAGTTGCGTATCGTCGCGCAGAAGACCCAAGATCATTGGACCCACGCCACTGTAATCTATTGTCGAATAGCGCAATCCCATCGGATTCGCCAGAGCCGACATCGAGACGGTGAAGAACGACGCGGGACCGGCTCCGCCGAAAAAGATCCCTTGCTGCGTGGATTTACTCAACTCCACCAACTCGGCCATCGTCTTCGCGCGCTGCGCCGTTTTCGCATTGGTGACGAACACGACCGGCGTGTTGAAAACACGGTAGACCGGTATCAAGTCCGTCAGAGGATCGAAGCGGAGCTTGGGGGCTGTGTACTTTGCCAGGAGCATACTCGGACTGGCCATGAGAAGCGTGTGGCCGTCGTTCGCGGCCAGCGTGTACTCGGTGCCGATGATGCCCCCCGCGCCCGCCTTGTTCTCCACGATGACTGGCTGCTTCCACATTGCCTCCAACCGAGGCGCCAGAAGGCGAGCGACCATGTCGGTCTGCGAGCCCGGGCCGGTACCCACTACGATTTTCACCGCTTGGGTGGGCCAGGCGGGTACCTGGGCGAACGCTAAATGCGGCAACAGGGAGGCGGCTGCAGCGACCAGCAGGAAGTTGCGGCGGCTCGAATAAGTGTTCTGGAATTTCATTTGTCTCACTCTAGTTATATAAAAAATCATCGTCGAACAACGCTATGGCGGCGCTCAGGTCACGGCAGTCAGCCCGAAGCTGAGTCACTGAATCGTAATTTCGGCGCCACAAATCGAAAGTAGGGAGTCCATAATGTGGCTGTTTTTATGCATTGGCCGAACAGAGCCTTCGCCCACTAGTCTCCTAGCAACTGTTTTGCAATCATGTTGCGCTGAATCTCGTTCGCCCCCTCGAAGATTCGCATGACCCTCAACTCGCGGTAGACCCGCTCTACCACCATGCCTTTGATATAGCCCGCACCGCCAAAAATCTGTAAAGCTCTATCCGCAATGCGATTGGCAACTTCGGTGCAGAACACCTTGGCGTAAGAGGACTTCAAGCGCACGTCCACGCCGGTTTGCAGGCCCCATGCCGCTTCCAGCAGCAGCATTCGTGCGGCATGCTGCTCCATCGCCATATCGGCCAACATGTGCTGCACAACTTGATGGTTCGACAGTGGTTGACCGAACGTCACGCGATCCTTGGCGTACTGAAGCGCGTGCTCAAACGCGATCTGGCTGCCACCCAGCGCTTGACAGCCAACGTTGACCCGAGCCTCGTTCAGCCCCGATACCGCGTAGTAGAACCCGCGGTTCTCCTCGCCGAGCAAGTTCTCTGCAGGGATCTCGCAGTTGTCAAACGTCAGTCCGTAGACACCGTTCGTCATGAAGCCCATGGTGCGAATGGGCTTGCTCATGCTGAAGCCGGCAGTCGTCGGCTCTACGAGGAATGCCGACACGCCATCGCGGCCTTTGCTCTGGTCGGTCTTGGCAAACACAAGAAACAGGTCGCCGCGTTCGGCGTTCGAGATGTACGTCTTGGCACCTTCGAGGACCCATCTGTCGCCCTTCTTCACCGCAGTTGTTCGCATCGCTCCGACGTCTGATCCGGCGTCCGGCTCGGTCAGCGCGAAGCAGGCGGTGGCACCAGCCGCGATCCGTGACAGCCATTTGTCCTTTTGTTTCGCCGTGCCGTGCAGGAGCAGCAATTGTGGGATTGGCCCCAATGCCTGGCGTATGGACGGCCAGAACTGCGGCGGCATGCGCGCGAGTTCCATCTGGATCAATGCCAATGTGACTTTGTCCACAGGGGTCCCACCAAACTCCTCAGGGATGGACAACCCGTAGTAGCCCATCTCCCGCAAGGTTTCGTCCACGTCCTTATGCACCTCGTTTGTCTCGTGGAAGTGCTGCTCGTACTCGAGCAAATGGTTGACCACTTTGTGCGTAGACGCTTGCATGGCGAGCGAGTCGTCAGAAAGTTTGAAATCCATAAATTTCCTTGATGAGGTCGTTGGACGGGTTAAAGGTCAACACAGGCGCCGGACTCAGATCCAACGCGTAAAACTTTCCACCGGCTCTCGCGAGGTTCTGTAGGTATTCACAGGCGCGGACTCGTCTGCGTATCCCAGTGCCATGCCGCAGACCAGCATTTCGTTGGCGCCCGCGCCGATGAACGGGAGGACGATCTTTGCGCAGTTGTTCCACGCCGCCTGCGGACAGGTATGCAGGCCTAACGCGCGTGCCGCCAGCATCAGCGTCTGCAGGAACATGCCGTAGTCGATCAGCGAGCCGCGGCCCATGACGCGGTCGATGGTGAACATGAGGCCGACCGGTGCGTCGAAAAAGCGGTAATTCCGTTGCCCCTGCGCATGCATTTTGTCCTTCTCACCCTTTTTGATCCCGAGGTGACCGTACAAGGTCCAGCCATTGTCGCGCCGCCGATCGATGTAAGGTGAGACCCACTCTGAGGGGTAGTAGCCGTCTACCTCACCGTACTCAGCGGTCAGGGAAGAATTGTCACGGGTCGCATCGTGTGCAGCACACACCTGAGCCACGAGAGCATCCCGACGATCGCCTTGCAGAACGTACACTTTCCACGGCTGGGTGTTCGTGCTGGACGCAGCGCGACTCGCGACCCGCAGGATTTCTTCGATTTTCTGGCGCGCGACCGGCCGGTCAGGAGAAAACGCGCGGCATGAGAAGCGGCTCTCGATGGCCGCCATCACGCTGGCCGGATCCCGAACGACTGCGTCGATGTGGGACATAGTCACGAGTGTCTCCATGGTGTTCACCATCTCAGACCGTACCTGCCTGACGCAGCTCGGCAATCTGCCCGGCCGAGAGCCCTGCCAGTTGACGCAGAATCTCATCGGTGTCGGCACCCAAGGCGGGCGCCGGTTTGATCGGCGAGGAGGGTGTCCCGCTGAACCGTGGTTGTACGGCTGGCATTTTCAGCTCGCCGATCTGTGGGTGCTTGACGCTGGCGATGGTGCCTCGAGCCGCATAATGCGGGTCCGCAACGATGTCCTTGATAGAGTAGATCAACGAGTAAGCGAGGCCTTTCTCTTCGAGGATGCGGCAGACATCCAGCACTGGCAGCGACTTGATCCATGCGGCGACGATGGCATTGAGCTCTTCGACGCACGCCGTGCGTTTCGCGTGTGTCGAATACCGCTCTTCGCCGCCCAGGGCCGGAATGGCCTCGCACAGCCGACCGAACATGCGATCGTTGGACACGGTCAGAACGATGTAGCGTCCATCGCAGGTTTCAAAATGATCGCCAGGGGCTGCCGCGAAGTGCAGGTTGCCCGTGCGCTCGCGCGACAGTCCCAACTTCTCGTAAGCTGTGATCATTACGTCGGTGAAGCGGAACACCGTTTCATACAACGAGAGGTCGATTTGCTGACCTTCGCCACCGCGCGTGTCACGGTGGTAGAGGGCCACCATGATCCCGAAAGCGCCAAACAACGCAGTCGAGTAGTCGGCCAGCGCGGTGCCCAGTTTGACCGGCGCACGGTCCGGATAACCCGTGGCGTATAGCGTACCACCCATCGCCAGGGCGATGCGGTCATATCCTGCGCGCTTTGCGTATGGGCCTGTCTGGCCATAGCCAGAAACACTCAACATCACGAGTCTTGGGTTCACTTCGCGCAAATGCTCCCAAGAGAGGTTCCATTTACCCAGGATGCCGGGACGGAAATTCTCCACGAGCACGTCCGCGTGCTTCAACATTTCTTTCAGGACCCGCTGACCTTCGGGTTGGCGCAGGTCAAGCGTCACGGACTTCTTGTTCCGACCTTCCACGTTCCACCATAGGCTCTCGCCTTCTACCGACGGCCCGATATGGCGCAGTGAATCCCCGCGGCCTGGTTGCTCGATCTTGATCACCTCAGCACCGAGGTCTGCTAGCAGGGTTGCGGCGACCGGGCCTGCAACCATAGTGCCAATATCGATCACGCGGATACCGGCCAACGGCCCTTTGTCTTTCGATTCCATACTTCTGTTTCCTTCAAGTCGTCGATACCAAGTCACCAGAAAGCGATAAAGACTCAGTTGCCCGTGAACCGTGGGGCGCGCTTCTCCTTGAACGCCGTGAGCCCTTCCACTCGATCCGAGGAGAAATGGTGCAGGTTGCTCAGGGCCCGCTCGTAACGCAGCGCAATCGGCAGTGGTTGGTCCACGGCATCATTGAGGGCCTGCTTCATTCTGGCCAGCACCAGCGGACTCTTGACCGCCAGTTTCTTGGCGAGTGCCGACACAGCATCGACAAAGCCGTCATCCGCGACCACCTGACTCACCAGTCCAAGCGTCTTCCATTCGCTCGCGGGCAGCATCTCTCCCGAAAACATGAGGAGCTTTGCGTTGTTGAGCCCCACCTTTCTCGGCAGACGCACCGTGGAGCCCGCACCCGGAAAGAGCGCATAGTTCGAATGAGCATCGCCAAGGCGGGCAGACTCGGCGGCAATCACGACATCACATGCAAGTACCAGCTCTAGTCCGCCGGCGACCGCAATTCCGTTGATCGCTGCAATGACCGGCCGGGGGGAAGCTTCTATTAGCTCCGTTAGCGCGCCAATCGCTTTGACAAACTCAGCGCCGCTTTCTGGACGACTCCTGGCGGGATCCTTCAGATCGGCGCCTGCGCAGAAGGCGCGGCCCTCACCGGTCAGAACAATAACGCGAACGTCTGGGTCGTTTTCCGCATCTTTTATCGCCGTCGCCAATGCATTGACGAGCGACAACGTTAGCGAGTTCAATGCCTGCGGTCGATTCAGTTTCAACCATAGAACGGCTTCGCTCCGCTGTTGTTGCAGTTCATCTGTTTTCGTTGCTGTATCCATTTGTCTCTCCTAAGGGGTTTCGATTTAAGTAGTAAATGAGATGGCTCGCTAACGCAGACCCAGCGACTTCGCTACAATGCCGCGCAGCACTTCTTTCGTCCCGCCGCGGATAGTGCATGAAGGTGCGTGCAGGATGACGTTGGCCAGTGCCGAGCTGTATGCGTCAGATGCGCCGGGCTCGGTCTGCAGAACTAGCCGGAGGTTCTCGGGAATCTCCTGTTCAAAGCAGGTGCCAAGGTCCTTAACCAGAGCCGCATGCAATGCGGCATCTTGCTCATCGGTGATCATCGTGGCCACCGAGCGCGACATCCGTCTTAGCGTCGAAAGGTGAGCGACGAGGCGCCCCACAGTCCTAGCGCCTTCACTCGATGGCCGCTGCTTGAGCACGGCAACGAACTCTTCAACCGCACCCATGTGGGACATGAAGCGATCAGGCCCGCTTCGCTCGAACGTGAGCTCACTTGTGACCTGTTGCCAGCCTTGCCCTTCTACGCCAATGAGCGCATCGTCGGCGAGGAATACGTCCTGGAAGTGAACTTCATTAAAATCGTGGTCGCCGGCGATGTTGACGATCGGCCGGCATGTGATTCCTGGTGTCTTCATGTCGACCAGGAACTGGCTCAGGCCAGCATGCCGTACTTCACTCGGAGGCGCCGTCCGGCACAGCAGTATCATGTAGTGAGTACGGTGTGCACTCGAGGTCCAGATCTTGGCGCCATTCACGACCCAGCCACCGTCAACCTTTGTGGCGCGCGTTCGCACCGACGCGAGATCCGAACCCGAGTCCGGCTCGCTCAGACCGATGCAGAAATAGCACTCTCCGGCGGCAATGCGGGGAACGATCTCCTCGCGCTGCCGTTCGTTGCCAAATCTCAGCAGTAGCGGTCCACTCTGGCGCTCCGCCACCGCATGCGCGAAGATCGGTGCGCGCACGGCAAGCAATTCCTCAAGGACAACAAGGCGTTCCATTAGCCCGTAGCCGCCGCCACCATATTGCTTGGGAAAGCCCATGCCGATCCAGCCTCGCTTGCCGAGAGCCTTGCTGAACTCAGGATCGAAGCCGCTAAACGAAGCAGCGCCGTGCCGATCCCCATGCCAGCCATCGAGGAACTCGCGCACCTCAACCCTCAGCCTTTCGCCGATCTCGGATTGCCGCGGGTGCGGAAAAGAGAGATTGTTCATTGCGTTGCTCCCACGGATTCGGCTGCTGCACCGCTTGCGCTCGTTTCGGTCGGGACCATTGCATGCCAAAGGGTCTGTCCGACATCTCCTGCCAGGATCTGCTCGCCAAGCTCGCGAGACCAGAATGCTTCGTTACCGCACTCGTCCCGCCATGACCAGAGCCGCTTGGTGAATTGGTGCAACTCGTGTTCTTCCGTGAAACCGATTGCGCCGAACACTTGGTGCGCGATCGCACATGCCTGGCTTGCTGCCTCACCAGTCCGGATCTTCGCGCTGGGGGCTGCAACGCTTTGCGTTAGCGGCTTACCACCCCCAGCAAGCCATTCATCAATTGCTTCGCCGCCAGCCTCGGCTGCCGCACGCGCAGCAGCCGCCTGCGTTGCCAGATGGGCAATGTTTTGCTGCACTGCCTGAAATTTACCGATCGGTCGTCCGAACTGAACACGAAGGTTGGCGTATTCAACTGCCAACGCTAGCGAACGTTCGATCGCCCCTGCCATAAGCGCGCTACGTAGAACAGCTGCAAGGGAAAGCAGCTCGCGGGCATCGAAGGGAGCGGCAACAACAGCCAGCGGCACAACATCATCGAGAAGCAGTGTGTCGCGCGGCTCACCGGCGAGATTGCGACCCGATGAGATGGAGACCCCTGCTGCATCGCGGGCCACGACGATCAGTTGGGCGCCCGTACCGGCCCCCAAAATGAATGCGATATGCGTGCATGCTCCCCCCCATGGCACACGCGGAAGTGTGCCATCAACGCGCCAACCGTCGAGAGAGCGACTCGCCCGAATTTGCTCGTCGTGTGTCGACACAATGGTGGGTAAAGTCGCGCCCTCGACACCTGCTTGATCCAAAAGCCAATGTCCGACCATCGCTTCCGCCAGCGGCGCGGGCGCAGCGTACTCACCCGCAAGCATCAGAATGCCGCATGCATCGGTCCAACGCAGGGCCGCGCCGCCCTTGTGCTCTGGCAACAGAGCCTTATCGAATCCGGACCCTTGCAGCACTTCCCAAACATTGTCAGGCTTGTCTGCAAAGATTCGGAGGGCCGCCTCATGCAGCATGCCTCTTGTCTCGTCACCCATCACTTGCTCCTGGTGGTTATCCGCATCACGTCAAACTGGATCCCAAGTGAAAATGTCGCGCGATTTGTCCAACGGGAAGAAGGAGGGCTTCATCATGGATAGCGCCACGTCGAGACACGTATCCACGGTCCAGCCTTCGCTGCGGTGCGCAGTGCGAATCGGCCGTGGCTGCGAGAACAGATAGATCTCGTTGTTGCGGACACCGAAGATCTGGCCGGTCACATCGCTGGCTTCATCGGTCAGCAGCGCGCAGGTGAACGGAGCGATCTTGGCTACCTCCATACGCTGGTTGACCAACGTGCGGGCCAACCCTTCCGGCGTGTCAGTCGGGATAGAGCTCACCATGCGAGTGAAGGCAAACGGAGCGATGCAGTTCGACCGAACGTGGAAGCGCTCCATATCAAGCGCGATCGATTTCGACAGCCCGACAATGCCCATCTTGGCTGCAGCGTAGTTGGCTTGCGCGACATTACCGATCAGCCCAGATGTCGAGGTCATGTGCACGATTGCACCAGCCTCCTGGCCTTTAAAATGCGGCGCAACGGCGCGGGCCATATTGAAGCAGCCCTTCAGATGCACTTTAACCACGGCGTCGAAATCCTCTTCCGTCATCTTGTGGAAGATTCCGTCGCGTAGATTGCCGGCATTGTTGACCAGCCCGTCGATACGCCCGTAGGTATCGAGTGCATGCGCCACAATCTGCTGGGCCGAACTCCATTCCGCCACGCTGTCTATGTTGGCACTGGCCTCGCCCCCCGCGGCGCGAATTTGTTCGACAGTTTGTTGTGCCGGTCCGGCGCTGTGGGCGCTGTCGCCATCCATGCTCACGCCCAGGTCATTCACGACCACCCGCGCGCCCTGACGCGCCGCCTCAAGTGCGATTTCCTTGCCCACGCCGGCGCCTGCGCCGGTCACCACAATCACTTTTCCTTGCAGTCGTTGTGTCATGGCCGCCTCCGTTATGCAGTCAAAATAGAGACAACCGCCACGGCGGACTCGTGACCAACCTGGCCTCCCGAGTTTTGCGCCAGGGCTACCTTGGCCGACGGACGCTGCCGCTCGCCTGCTTCGCCGCGCAGCTGCTGGACCAGCTCCGCGATCTGGGCCGTACCGGTGGCGCCGATCGGATGGCCTCTGCTTAGCAAACCGCCGCTCGGGTTGACGGAGATCCGACCGCCGATGTCCGTGGCACCGCTTCTGAGCAGCTCTGCGCCCTGTCCTTCAGGACAAAACTGCACGACCTCGTAGTTGATGATCTCACCGGGAGCCGAAGCATCATGAACCTCGGCAACATGGACCTCATCGGGACCGATCGAGGCATCCTCATAGGCAGCTTTCGCCGCGCTGACGGAAGCGCTCGGCTTGGTCGGGTCGGCCATCCCTGACAAAAGTACAGAGGTCGCCACCCACACTGGCCTGGACCCTGTCAGTTGCGCGGCAACGCGGCTCGAGACGAGAACGATCGCAGCCGCGCCGTCTCCGATTGACGAGCACATTGGAAGCGTAAGTGGCTGGCTGATCATACGGGCGGTCAGCACCTCTTCGACCGTCGTCTCCTTACGGAATTGCGCGTATGGGTTCAGAGCCCCAGCACGCCGGCTCTTGACAGTGACCCGGGCAAAGTCCTCCGGCGTCGTCCCCGTCGCCTCCATGTAGCGCCGCGTGCGCTCCGCATAGATGTCCATGAAGATGGACCCACTGCCGGATCCGATATGCGACGGCATGACATCTTCCTTGTCCACCGCGCCACCAAATGCCCCGAACGACACCGCCTTGTCAGGATGGCTCAGTTTTTCCGCACCGATAGCCATGGCCACGTCGGACTGACCACTGGCGACCGAATGCCAGGCAAGGTGAAAAGCCGTGCTACCGGTTGCGCAGGCATTCTCGACGCTGACCATGGGCTTGCCCAAAAGGCCGGTGTATCTCAAAGCGGCTTGAGCACGCACCATCTCTTGGCCCGTGATAAGTCCGGCCGCCGCGTTACCGAAAAAAACGCGGTCGACGCGCTCGGCTCCGATGCCGGCATCTGCCAGCGCGTTCCGTACGGCTTCTTCCGCCGAAGTCCGGACCGAGCGGTCGATATATTTGCCAAACGAAGTCATGCCAATTCCAACGACTGCGACGCGCGTGGTCATGGTCTCTCTCCAATCAAAGTTATGTGAAGGTCAAAAAGGGGTGCCGGCAGATGCAGCAGAGTCGAAGCTGGCGCAATCAGATTGCGCTGGGGTTGTCGTTCTTGCGGCGGGCGGGACCGTCGTACTCCACCTGGTCCAAGCTGATCTGCCGCCAGCCGGGCTCGCGTACGGACTCCTCGAAGGCATGAGCGAACAGGCCAGCAGTGCGGGGGACAACGATGAAGGCTCGAGCCAGCCGCCAGTCAAAACCCATGTCCGAGATGAGTGCGCCTACTGCCGCATCGATGTTCGCCAGCAACGGTCGTTTTTTCTTCTTGATCAGCGCTTTTTCCAGCTCTCGAGTCATCCGGACATGGTCACCTGAAATCCCATACTCTTCAGCCAGAGCAAACAGCACTTTTCCGCGAGGATCGCCCTCGGGATGCTGCGGATGACCGAAACCGTCCAGCCGCTTGTGATTATTGACATACTCTGTCGCCACGTCTTCATAGCTACGTCCGCTGGAGGCTGCCTCGGACACCAACTTTTGGATGTAGCGCGAGAACTCTTCACCGGCCCCCCCGTGAACGTCGCCAAACATCATGGCACCGGCTGCGACCGAGCACTGGATTGGCACGCCAGCTGCTTGCACAAAACGGGTGACTGTCGAGGACGGCGAAATGCCGTGATCAGCGACCGAGATGAACATGGCATTGATGATCTTCGACTCGTTACCCTTGGGAAGCTCTCCCTTGTAGAGCAGATACACCATGGCACCAAAGTCGATCTTGCCGACGAGATCAGTGAGGACGTCATAGCCCCTGACCAAAGTACCTTCGTGTGGTGTCGGGTCGCCGATAGCGGTGCGCCAGTATTTGCGATCCGCGGTCTTTGTCATGTCAGTCATGCAGTGCTCCATTTCAATGAAAGGTGAAAGCAGTCCAGATGGAACTCGAACTCGTCAGGGCGGATCGTATTCCCGGGCGTCTAATCTCAAAACCTGCATATCCACAATGTGGATGTTTTAACTAAAATTTCCGAATAAACTCTCGATAAAATCCCGTATTACGGCCTGTACTACCTCACCATGTCCACGATATGATCGAAATCATGAACAACACAGATTCACGCGGAACACAGAGCATCGATCGCACGATCGGTGTGTTGAAGCAAGTGGTTGCCCATGGAGCTCACGGCTTGACGGTGGCCGAACTCGTGGCGCTCAGTGGGCTTGAACGCCCCACCATGCATCGCATAGTCCAGGCCCTGGAAAGACAGGGCTTGTTGAAGCGACCCACTGGGTCGAAGCGCTATGTGCTGGGTGACTACTGCCGCCAGATGGCGGCTGCTTTCGCTGACCGTGCAGACTTGAGAACAGTGTGCGAACCGGCACTAAAAGGGATTGCGGATGAGACGGGAAACAGTGCGTTCCTCATTGCTCGAATCGGGTACGAGACAATCTGCCTTGCCCGTGTGGTCGGCTCCTACCCTGTGCAAGTGCTGACAGTCAACGTCGGCAGCAGGAATCCTTTAGGTGCAGGTGCAGGCGGTCTCGCCATCCTGTCGACGTTGCCGTTGGCCGAGCAAAACGAATGCATTCGCGCGAATGCGAAGCGGCTGAGGAGTTACGGCTCGCTGACAGAGTCGACGCTGCGCACGCTCATTCGCGAAACCCAACGCCGCGAGTATGCAATCATCGGGCACTACAACGTGCCCGGCGTCATCGGGATAGGAATGGTGATGCGTAACGCCGCTGGCTCCGTCATGGGCGCGATCACCACATCCTCAATCGACAGTCGGATGACCAGGGATGACCAACAGGCAGCCGCCATATCCATCGCGAAACACATTGCAAGTATCCAATCTTCGCTGGACATACTCTAGTGCTGGATTTCGCAATACGACAAGGAAAGGCGAGTCATCGGTATCGGGACGCTTGCCCACCGGCACCGCCGGCACCGCTGCTATGATCCCGTCTGGGCTGACGACATGTCGTGCTCCGACGGTTGCCGTATAGGCGCAATGATCCCGCCGCTGCCCTGCTCTTTTTATGCCGGGCACATGCCGCCGGTTATGCTTTTCTTACGAGTTTGCCGTGAATTTTCTAACCAATCTTGGCTCATCGCTTCAGTTCATCGCTTTTGCAAAACAGCAACTACAGGGCCTGCACGCTCTGATTGATGCCAAGCAGATCCCCGTCGAAAAGTCAGAAGACTTCTTTGCGCAGACCGCAGCACTGGAGCGAGCCCTGGGCGACCAGACATACGGCCAATCGCTCAACCGCTACCATTCGGCCAAAAAAGGTCTCGTCGTGGCTGCTGGCGTGATTCTGGCGATCGCGCTGATCATTTACGGGCTATCGATGTTTGGACCGACCAGCGGTCTGATCAAGGGGCTCATGTCTGACTTCATCCTGTTTGCGATCACCATCAGCATTGCGGCGGGTTTGCTGCTGATTGGGATCATCGCCGGCTGCTTTTATATCCGCTCACTGGAAACGAAGCTCCTAGGCAAAGACCTCAGCGCCCTGTGGGCCAGGATCCTGCAGCGCTGGGCGCCCGAGCTGACTGCAAAACAGGACTTCGCCACCATCGATCCTGAATCGATTGCGCAGTTCGTCACCGTACAGGCGAAGATCCAGGACGTGAATCTGGATCTGAATTAAGCATTCAACGATTCGGCCGTCCCGCCTCTCTCGCCACGCGGCATCCGTGCCTTACGGGATTTTTTTGCAGAAAGCAGCTCGATCAAACACAACGCCACAAATTCCTGTACAATAGCGGGCTTGGCTGATCACGCCTACGGCGCAATGGCAGAGTGGTTATGCAGCGGATTGCAAATCCGTGTACGTCGGTTCGATTCCGGCTTGCGCCTCCAGTACGATCAAGGCTCTCAGAGATGAGGGCCTTTTTCTTTGTGTACCTGTGTGGGGAAATTCTGACATTCGACCGCCGCTATACTGGTTCCAACTTGGGCGCCAATCATGTGCGGTCGCATAGTGCAGAAGTCTGGCCCGATGGATTACGTCGAGCAGAGCTTCACTGACTTGGACCGTATGAAAAGAACCGAGTGTAGCGCTCGGTCAGCAGTCGACGCTTCGAGGACAGTGAGCTCGGAGGAGGTGTCGGAGCACGAGCTGCCGGACGCCATTGATCCCAGTACCGGTCGTCCAGGGCTGAATATTAGGGGACACGCCTCAATTCCGGCTGGAAATACTGTTTGTAAAAGCAGCATTTTGACCATAAGCGAGATCCGACCAAGAGAACTGAGTTACGGATCGGGTTGAACCAACCCAACAGCGCTGCCGACGTCTCTACGCGCTGCGTCAATCAATCTATTGCGACATTGGCATCTACGACACCGAAAATAGAATCCATCTTCGTCATGCTCGGCGTCCGTTTCTCCAGCCTTCACCGCTGCATCACAATGTCTGCAAATCCACATCGCGCCTCCCGCACATTGACTGGTGACGCCCGCCCTACTACTTGAATAAGAGGGCTATTCGAGCTCTCACCACGGACGCATCAAAACTGCTTTGGACCAACTCTCGGTTAAGAACCTTCTGACGAGCGTCGTCGGGAAGCTCGTCCCACAAGCAAAGAACCGACGCGCCCAAAAACGCAAGAATGCGCCGATCTGCCTCCTCCAACTCCTCTATTGCCAATGATTTTGCTAGCTCAGCAATTTGCGACCCGCCCTCACCATCCCATCGCTCATTGTCCGACTGCTGCGTTGACTTGATCATTTCGATCTCCTGAAGTCGGAAGTTCAGTATATAGCTGCCTTAATGATTAACTGTTTCAAATAATCGCTAGGTTATCGAGCAACAGGAGCGCACCGTGAAGAGGTGGCATTCAGCCACAATAACCCAAGAGGTACCATCATGACATTCCCAACCCGCTTCGCTGCTTCCGTTACTCCTAATGAGCCCGACGAGAAGCAAGCACCTAGCCATTCGCAAGAGCAGCAAACGCAAGAGCAGAAAGACGATGCCGCGCGCAAGCAAGCCCAAAGCGATCCGAACAAGCAACGCACCCCTCAGTAACGCAGCTGGGTAATCTAACCCAAGCTCTGGCTCGCCTTTGGCTCCAATCGTAGACCGCAAGCGATCTATGTCTTTGAAGTCGAACCAAGCGGCATCACGCACGACAAACACTGTAGCTGGCTCATCGCCCGGACGCGAGAGCCAGTGGCAGGCGTGTGCCCACCTACGATCTACAGTAACGAACGATCTACGGGTGCAATCAAAAGTTTTTCGCTCGTTCAAGGAGCACTCAATGAATAGCCCAAACGACACTGATTCCAAGTTACAGCCTGGAATCAAAGCACCTCTGCCTGCCTCGGGCGATGATTCGAATAACCTCCCGCAAGGCAATGCAAAATCACTGGGTGACGACGACAATCATTGGTTTGATTCTATACGCACTGCAACTACGCATAATTTGGAAAGTGCAGCGGACGCATCAAGCGACTTCGCGCGTAATAATCCATGGAAAATGATGGGTATCTGCATTGCGGCGGGCATGGCACTTGGAGTCTTGGTCAGCCTCCGGTAAGCCGCTCTTGCAACACATGCAATGAGACCCGGTACTCATCCGCCAGTCCCCAGCAAAACTGTCAATGCGCGTCGACACGTTAACGCCCCGACCAGCCTTACAGCGCAGTGTGCAGCGGCCGGATTGTGAGCGTCCTGCCATCATCAATTGCGCCCTCCCCAGCCGCCGACGATAGCCGCCCCATCGCGCAAATCAATGAGACCGCTGCTCTGCCCGGGATTGTTCCGCCGCTTTCACAAATTTCTCGAGCGATGCCTCAATGCGAGGCATGATCCCAGCCTCATCGGTGGAACCTATCACGTCGGTTGGAATTAGCGTCAATGGCCGCTGGCCACGCTCACGCCAAATATAAGAAACCTTGACCTGTCGATCCTCACCGATCGCGACGAGAAAGCCGAACTGTGTCATCACTTGAGATGGCAAGATATCTGCAACGTATGCGAAGCTCAACTCCGCGCCGACGAATGAACTGTGATCGTCGCGAATACGATGGACTTCCGCCGTATAACCGCCAGCCTTGGCCTCCGCCTTTTCTACTTCGAGATATTGGACAATCGCTTCGAGTAAGGCACCTGCCTCCGTTTCCAATGTCTTCAATGCCGCTTCGCGGCCTGCTTTAGCGTCTAGTTCCGTTGTCTTTGCAGCACGAAGCTGGCTCTGTCGTTCTTCATCAAGTTTCTTGAACACGCTCATGATGTTCTCCCGTGTATAGGAACTACTTGTATCACGCCACCGGCAACGAATACTCTCTGTAAAAAAAATGTCACCAGAAAGGAGCCGCAACCGTGACAAGACTCGGAACGGATAGCCCCAGTTCTCGTTGAATTTAGAGGTCGCAAAGAGTGCCTCACTTGCCCGTCTTGGCCAGTAACTCGGATTTCTTTTGACCTCCCGCCGTGCTGCCAAAATAATAGGCAATGATCTGCGTCCACGCAGTTCCCAACGATCCCAGCAGGATGTAGAGCGGTTCCCTGCTGCCCTCGGGAATGACGGCAAACACCATAATGGCCAGCATGCTGAAAAAGCCGCTGGTCACCAGAAAAGCCATCACACGTGGCGTCCAGTCCTGTCGATCGACCTCGCGCTGCCTGGCGCTGGCACGGTCGTCCGCTGCGATCTTCTCAAGATCTGCGTCATTCTTGAATCCAAGCTCAGCCATACGAGCCGCAAACTCCTGCGCGGATTTCTTCAGCTGCAAAAAAGTGTCTGGGCTAGCAGTCGCCAGCTTTTTCGCGATCTCAGCGTCAGTCGCGTCCGCCCTCAAGCCAAGTGCCTCAGTAATTGTCACAACCGCTGCGCCGGCTAACGGCCTGCCCAGGGCGGTGGCCAACATCGGCGCCAGGTTCCCCAGCGCTCATCGCTGGGGTGGTCAAACGTCACGCGCGAAATGCCTGTCATCACCAGTACCAATGTCCTAACTATCAAGCGTTCTGGTTAAATGGAACGTTTCGTACTGCTGATCATCGGCTGTCTTTTATGGACCTGTCTGTTAAACAAGCGATGGCCAAATGGCCTAATGTCCCTGCGGTGTACGGTTGGCTTTCGCTGGACGAACGCGGGCGCTGGCATATCCACGAGCGAGGCGATGCCGCTGAAGGAGGCACGGGCGAGCTCATCACCAGCCCGCAGATCGTGGCGTTTATTGGCCGCAACTACGCCGCAGATGATCAAGGACGTTGGTATTTTCAAAACGGCCCGCAACGGGTTTATGTCCGATTGGATGCTGCGCCGTATGTTTTACGCGTAGCGGACACGGGGCTGAGGTTGATCACGCATACCGGGGAAACTGTCCGCGCCATCAAGGCATGGTGGCTGGATGAGACTGGCCGGCTCTATGCGCAGACGGACCTGGGCCTCGGACTGATAGACGGACGGGATCTGGAATCCGTCCTCGCTCCTCTGCGCGTCCTGCCCGGAAACGTCCCATTGCTGGATGTCCTGGAGGACAGCGAAACGCAGACGGAAAAGGCGTCCTGGCAGGTCAGCCATCCCAGTTATCCCACCCCTGTACCGCTGCACAATGACGCCAGCAGATCGGCGCTGGCCGCTGACCAGGGTTTTGTGGCAAATCCGTTACCGGAATAGACGGATGCACGCCGGCCCGGCCATCACGCCACCCGGCGTTTGCGCGTTTCCTAGAGAGCCCGGCTACCGGTAGAATCAACGGCATGACCGACCGACCGCCCCTGACCTATTTCCCCGCACCGCGCCGCACACTTTTTTGCAGCCAATGCGGTTCGCCCATTCATCGCCGCGTGCCCGAGGGCGACAACCGCGAGCGCGATGTCTGTGATCATTGCGGCGCGATCCATTATCAGAACCCTCGCATGGTCGTAGGCACGGTGCCCGTTTGGGAAGACCGCATTCTCTTGTGCCGGCGTGCGATCGAGCCGCGCTACAACACTTGGACCTTGCCAGCCGGTTTCATGGAACTCGGGGAAAGCACGGCCCAAGGCGCCGCTCGCGAGACCCTGGAAGAATCCGGTGCGCGCATCGAGTTGGGTCAGCTGTTCACCATCATCGACGTCCCGCAGATAGACCAGGTACATATCTTTTACCTGGCACAGGCTCTGGGCCCCGAGCTGGATCCCGGACCCGAGAGCCTGGAGGCACGCTATTACGACGAATCCGAGATTCCCTGGGACGACTTGTCGTTTCGCACCGTCAGTACGACGCTGAAGCAGTATCTCGAGGACCGCCGCCGGGGCCATCTGGGCTGTCATCATTACACGCTGGACTGGCACCGCTGAATGTCGGCTCCGCCATCGTCTGTGATGGCGTACCGGCCTTTCTCACTTTCTCATCTGGACCGTTTGAATCGTCTTGCTGAACCGTGAAGCTTCCCTGGCTCGCTCCCGACACCCCGTTTCCGCCCGTTGAAGGCGCGTTAGCCGAGCCGGCCGGACTGCTCGCCGCTGGCGCGGATCTCTCACTCAACCGGCTGCAATTGGCCTATTCGAACGGGATTTTTCCCTGGTACAGCGCGGGAGAGCCGATTCTGTGGTGGAGCCCCGACCCGCGCATGGTGCTGGCTTGCCAGGACTTTGCTCCGTCGCACTCGCTGCGCAAACGGCTGCGCCAAATCGAACGGGATCAGTCTGGACCAGCCCCTCGTGTGCAAATACGTGTCGACACCGCATTCGACGCGGTCATAGCGCGCTGCGCAGCGCCGCGGGACAGTCAAGCGGGAACCTGGATCACAGCCGAGATGCAACAGGCTTACTATGCCTGGCATCTGGCGGGCGGGGCCCACAGCATCGAAACGTGGGTGGATGAAACCCTGGTGGGCGGCCTGTACGGCATCAGCCTGGGTGGCATGTTTTTTGGCGAGTCGATGTTCACGCTGGTCCCCGATGCCTCAAAAGTTGCGCTGGCGTATCTGGTGACGTTCTTGCGCCGCCATGGCGTGCAGTGGATCGATTGCCAGCAGCAGACCCGGCACTTGGCCAGTCTGGGCGCCCAGCCGGTGCCGCGCGCCCAATTTGTCGAGCATGTGCGGCAAGCGGTCGGGTTGCCCGCTCCTCTTTGGCGTCCAGGGCGGCTGGACAGCGCCGGCAATATTCACGAGCTGACTGGCCTGGACTGAGCCCGGCCGAGACCGGTTGGACGCCCGCCGATCTGGACCAGACGGGATAACGCTCAGCCGGGCTTGGCAAATCTCCGCTGATCAGGCCTGATCTCGACGGAAACTTGTCATCTCTGGCAGCCGCGTTAAGATGATCACTCGACTGCCGTCCGACGTCGGGGCGAACTGCCAATGAGTCAACTTAAAGAACTTCCTTTTGCCACCCTGCAGTTTTATTCGACTGCACCGTATCCATGCAGCTACCTGCCTGATCGCCAAGCGCGCTCACAGGTCGCGGCGCCCGGGCATTTGATCAACGCGGGCACGTATTCGCAACTGGTGGAACAGGGATTTCGACGCAGCGGTCTGTTTACGTACCGCCCGCACTGCGATAACTGCCGGGCTTGTGTGCCGGTGCGCGTCGATACGGCCAATTTCACACCCAACCGCAGCCAGCGGCGCGCCTGGCGTGGCCATCAGGCGCTGCGCGCGTTTGTGGCGGAACTGGCGTGGTCTCCCGAGCACTATGAGCTGTACTCCCGATATCAGCAGGGTCGCCATCCCGGCGGCGGTATGGACGACGACAGCCGGACACAGTATGCCCAGTTTTTGTTGACCAGCCGTGTCAATACCCGTCTGGTCGAATTCCGCAATGCAGACGATGTCTTGATGATGGTGTCCATTATCGATGTCCTGGATGACGGCTTGTCGTCGGTTTATACGTTTTACGATCCAGATGCCCAGGGCAGCCTGGGCACCTACAACGTGCTGTGGCAGATCGAGCAATGCCGTACGCTGAATCTACCGTGGCTGTATCTGGGCTACTGGATCCGCGACAGCCGAAAAATGGCGTACAAATCCAGCTTTCGTCCGCTGCAAATGCATCTGGACGGCCATTGGCAGACGGCCTCACCCGATTTGGTCTGAATTTATCTGTCCAACCGCGCAAACTGGCTACAATTGCGCTCCATGTCGATCCTCTTTCAAGCCTACCCCCTGGCGCGTCCGGCCTTGTTTGCCATGGACGCGGAAACCGCCCACGAAGTCACCTTGGCGGGCCTGCAACGCGCCTATGACTGCGGCGCCACCCGCAAACTGATGCACGCCCAGCCGCAGGCGCCGTCTACCCTGATGGGATTGACGCTACGCAACCCCGTGGGACTGGCTGCCGGGCTGGACAAAAACGGGGCGTATATCGACGCATTGGGTAATCTGGGATTCGGCTTTGTCGAGGTCGGAACGGTCACGCCACGCGCTCAGCCGGGCAACCCAAAGCCCCGCATGTTCCGCTTGCCTCGTGCGCAAGCGCTGATCAATCGCCTGGGCTTTAACAACCTGGGGCTGGACGCCTTTATCGCCAATGTGCGCCGCAGCCAGTGGCGCAGCCAGGGCGGCATTGTGGGACTGAACATCGGAAAAAACGCGGACACGCCGATCGAGCGGGCCGCGGACGACTATCTGATCGGTCTGGCCGGCGTCTATCCGCACGCAGACTATGTCACGGTGAATATTTCTTCGCCGAACACGCAAAACCTGCGTGCGCTGCAGGGCGAGGATGAATTGAGTGCATTGTTGGCACGCCTGCGCGACAAGCGCGCGGAGCTCGCCGACCAACATCAGCGCCATGTGCCGCTGGCGGTCAAGATCGCGCCTGATCTGTCTGAAAGCCAGATCGACACGATCGCCGACCTCCTGCCACGTTTTGGCATAGACGGCGTCATTGCCACGAACACGACGCTTTCGCGGGATGCCGTGACCGGCCTGAACCATGCCAATGAGGCTGGCGGCCTGTCGGGCGCCCCCGTGCATCAGCTATCGCTGGCCGTCATCGCGCGCCTGCGTCAGCGGATGGGCGCCGATGCCAGCATTATCGGTGTGGGCGGGATTCTGTCGGGCAAGCAAGCCAAGGAAAAACTGGAGGCAGGTGCCAATGCGGTCCAGCTGTATACCGGACTGATTTACCGCGGGCCAGCACTGGTCAGCGAATGCGTGCAGGCTCTCAAGGCCGCATAGCAAAGCAAGGCTCTGCTGCTGCGCCCTGACGTAGCGAAAAAAAAGCCACCCCGTGGGGTGGCTAATTCCAGCTCTGCTCTGTCACTCAACAGTACTACAACAAGCTGTATGCCGACAACAGTTCGGCATCAATCTCGCTAATTAAGCACGACGGGCGGCACGGGTCGTCTTGCCGGCAGCTTCGGCGGCGTCAGAAGCCGCCTTGAACGTGGCGTTGGCCGCAGCGTTCAGATTGGATTCGGCGACTTCGACAGCCTGCTTGGCGGCCTTGCTCAGCGAGTCATAGGCACCGTTGGCAGTAGCCAGAGAGGATTTCAGCAACGCGACGGCGCTTTCCGAGCCAGTCGGCGCGTTCTTGGAAAATTGCTCGACAGCGTCGGCGACCTGTTGTTGGCCTTCGGCGATTTGAGCCTCGGCCAGCTTGGCCAGCTCGCCCTGCACGCCGGCAACGATGTCATACACATGCTTGCCATAGGCCAGGGCCTTTTCAGCGCTGGGCTGCACCAACGAGGTGGCGAAAGCCGTGGCTTCCTGGGGGTCTTTCACGCCGAAGGCTTGTTGCGAAGTCTGAGCGACTTCGTCGAGCGTGGCTTTGACGACCTTCAGATTCAGATCGACCAGCTTTTCAAAGCCGGCAAACAGCGTCGCCTGAGTGGCGGTCAGCGCATTCAGGGCGGATTTCTGGCGGTCCAGAACTTGTTGGGGGATTGCAGTCATGGTGGTCTCCGGTAAAAATGCCGGGGCGCCCGGCTATGGCGATACGTTGCGACAAATAAGGGGAAATAAACGTGCTCGGAACCGATATTTGAAGCTAAGGCCGGCGCGTTTGCTGCACTGCACAAACATCATTCTACGTACTTAAAACCGACTGTCAAGCACTTTTGGTGCAACGCAACAGGTTTAGCCCCAAATCGGTGCAAACAGCTAGAGGACTATTTGTTTCAGGGGAAATCCCCCGGTGACGGCAACCGTATTGTTTTCTACACTCAAGACCACCTGATGACACTCCAAGAAAGACGCATCAGTCCAAGCTATCAAAATTGCCGCCTATCCCGCGGCGCAGGAGACCCCATGAGATTCATCCCCCGTACGCTATCGGTACTGCTGGCTACCAGCGCTCTTTTTGCTGCTGGCGCTGCCCAGGCAGAGTATCCCGAGCGCCCCATCAGCATGGTTGTACCGTTTGCCGCTGGAGGCCCCACTGACAACGTGGCTCGTTCGCTCGCCGAAGCCATGCGCCCCACGTTGGGGCAAAGCGTCGTGGTGGAAAACAAGACCGGTGCCGGCGGTACGATCGGCACCTCGTTCGTCGGCCGCGCCGAGCCCGATGGCTATACCGTGCTGCTGATGCATCTGGGCTACACCACCGCCCCGTCGTTGTACAAGAACCCCGGCTATGACCCCGACAAGACCTTCGCTCCCGTAGGCCTGGTGGTGGACGTACCCATGACCGTCATTGCGCGCGAAGATTTCCCGCCCAACAACATCAAAGAGATGGTCGAATACGTCAAGACCAACAAGGACAAGATCTCGTTGGCCAACGCCGGGATCGGCGCGGCCAGCCATCTGTGCGGCACGATGCTCGTCGATGCGCTGGGCGTGGACCTGCTGACCGTTCCCTACAAGGGCACCGCGCCTGCCATGAACGATCTGCTGGGTAAACAGGTCGACATGCTGTGCGACCAGACGACCAATACGTCGCAATACATCACCTCGAAAAAGGTCAAGGCCTACGCGGTCACGAGCCTGAAACGCGTACCCACGCTGCCTGATCTGCCCACGATGGACGAATCGGGCTACAAGGGCTTTCAGGTCGGTATCTGGCACGGCATGTGGGTACCCAAGAACACGCCTCAGCCTATCGTAGACAAGCTGGTCAAGGCACTACAGGCCGGGATGGCCGATCCGAAATTCAAGGAACGTATGGCGGGCCTGGGCGCGGAAGTGCTGAACGACGAAGCCAATCCCAAAGCACTGGAAGCCAAGGTCAAGCAACAAGTGCCGCAATGGGCTGAACTGTTCAAGAAAGCCGGTGTAGCACCGCAATAAACCTGCACGCCGCAGGCGCTTCAACCAAAAGGCCTGAGTCCGGGGTTATCCGGGCTCAGGCCTTTGATGTTTTTGTGCTTGGCGCGATATGAAAAGTGCGCCCCAAGCTCCCGGCGATGCCTATACGCGCGCCAGATGCGGCGATAAGCCTTTGCCAATGGCATTACCGCTCCCGTTGGCGTTGCCAGCCACCACGGGCTCATAGCCCAGCGCCTCAGAAATGATACGGGCGGACTCGACCAGGAGCTGAATCCACTCGTCTTGCAAACGCTCGGCGGGGGCAGAAATCGACAGGCCGGCGACCAATTTGCCGGTATCGTCAAAAATACCGGCTGCAATACATCGCACGCCGAGTTCGAGTTCTTCGTTATCGCGGGCATAGCCATGGCGCCGCACCAGCGCCAGTTCGCGTTCCAGACGGTCAATATCAGTGAGACTGTTGCGGGTATGGCCAGCCAACCCGGTACGCAGTGCATACGCACGTACTTGCCGGTTATCGATCGTCGACAGAAAGAGTTTGCCGGTGGAGGTCAAATGCAAAGGCGCGCGGCCGCCAATGGCGCGCACCACCTGCATCCCCGAGCGCTCGCTCCATGCCCGGTCGATATAAACGATCTCGTCGCCTTGCTGGACCGACAGGTTAATGGTCTGGCCAGTCAGTTTGTGCAAGGAGCGCATCTGCGAAATCGCCGCCTCCCGGACGTTTAAGCGGCCTTTGACCAGGGAACCGAGTTCCAGCAAGCGCATACCCAGCTGGTACAAGCCGTTGTCCACACGCTCGACGTAGCGGCCCACCACGAGGTCGTTCAGGATCCGGTGGGCGGTGGATGCGTGCAAACCCGTCGTCGCAGACAGCTCTTTTAGTGTGACAGGATCCGAATGGGCAGCCAAAGCATCGAGCAGGCGCATGGCGCGCTCGATAACCTGAATAGCAATTGGCGACTGACCCGAAGGCCGTTCGCTATCGGAACCCGACGCAGTAACAGACATGGCAGTAGTCACAGTCAATAGAGGCGGGGCAGCAAAACAGCCCCTGGGTATATATTAATGCGGCAGCGCAGCATTAATGTCTTTCCCGTATTGTGAAATTTTGAGCGGGTTTTGGCAACTCCCTTATGCCGTGGCCCTGCGAATGCCGGCACACGACAGGGAACAGCCGCTCGATATGCGGGGCCGCACGTCCCGCTCAAGATCCCCTAGGGAGACAGCCGCCCGCCCAGGCGCAAGACTTCCTCACGGAGGTACGCCAGTGCGTCCGCCGCCTCGTCGGGGTTCCCCTTGACGCCCAGTTCCAGATGAGGCGTTTCGCCCACGCTGGGCAGACTGAACGCGCTCACGCCCGTCCAGCGCAATTGCAACGCCTGCATCACAGGAGCGATGCGGGATTCGGGCAAGCCAAAGGCCAGGAATGAATGCTCCACATGCGCTTGAGCGTGATGCAGCGCCTGATAGCGGGTATCCAGCGTCCATTCGAGCATCGGCCACGCCATGACGGGAAAACCAGGCAAAAACGTGTGCTCGTGAATAAAGAAGCCAGGAATCCGGTTGTAGGGATTGGGCACAATTTCACAGCCCTGGGGAAACATCCCCATTTGCAGGCGCTGCTGATTTTCCTCGGCAGCCATATCGGCGGGTGCTTTACCCTCGGCCGCCATTTCCGCCACGCGCTGCGTAATCGCTACCTCTGCCTCGGGATGCAGTGCCAACGGCAGATCCAGCGCTGCCGCGGCTGCCTGCCGGGTGTGATCGTCGGGCGTTGCGCCGATACCGCCGCAAGACAGGACGATGTCATCCGATGCAAAACTACGGCGCAACGCGGCCGTCAGGGTCTCGCGGTCATCGGGCAGAAACTCCGCCCCCGACAATCGCATGCCGCGCGCCGACAATAGTTCGATCACTTTAGCGAAATGCTTGTCCTGGCGACGGCCAGACAGAATCTCGTCGCCCACGACAATCAAACGGATGCGACGAGAGACGGAGGAGGATTGAGTCATTAATCGCCTCGAAAAACCTCGGCATGGATGCCAGGGAGAAACAGGAAAACCCTCAAGGGGATAGCTACAGCAGGATCAGGCCTCGATGACACGCTCGTCACGCAAGCGCCGCAGGGCTTCCAACCCATAATGGGCATTCACCAATCCTGCGTACACAGGCAATATGATCCAGGCCGGCGGCAGCAGATTCAACAACGCGCAAATCAGGCCTATCGTCCAGAACCCGAGGTTGTGCCGCTCGAGCAGAACGCGGCGTTCCTGGGGGCTGGCGTGTTCCACAATCGCGTCGACCCGCATCATGCGCGAGAACGCAAAAGCCCACCAGAACACCGACAGCACCACCCCCACGGGCGGAATCAACCAAAACGGCAAGGTCAGCAACCAGCCCGCGGCAAACACGCAACTGACCCAGATAGCGTTCCACACGCTATAGGCGGTGGCGTTTCGCCCCTGACGAGAGACTCCTACGTACTCGCGAGCGCTCACGTGCCGCAGCACCAGCGGCATCACAAAGATCGCCGCAATGGCCAACCCCAAGATCCCCGAGACGGGCAGCAAGATCACCACCGCGATAATCGGAACCAGGTACAGCTTGAGCGAAAACAGGCCGATACCGATCAACCAGGCATCCGCATCGTTAATAAACTGCCATTGCGACGCCTGCATATCCAGCCAGTCGGTCAGCGGCGTCCAAAACAGCCACAACAGCAGCAAGGCCCCCAACAAGGCGATCACAAAGGGCAGCAGTATCGCGAACAACATATTGGGATGGCATTGCGATACCAGGGCGCGCTTGAACGCCTGGGCAACACCCGCGGTTCCCACGGCAGCGGTACGAACAGAAGACGAGACAGCAGACTCGGGGCGAGGAGGAATCATGTCGCGAACCCGTTAATAGACATGCCGGGTATCATAGTCTCAAACACGCTTCGTTTTCATTGCCATGCCTTTGCTCGTACCCGGACCCGACACCTCTGCCCTGCGCACTGCCCTGCAATCAGGCACAGACGAAACCTGGCTCATCGCCTGTTTCTGTGCCGCCTGGTGCGACACCTGCACGCAATACCGCCCCAAGCTGGCCGCCCTGTCGGACAGCCAACCTGAGCGCGTCTATGCCTGGATCGATATCGAGGACCACCCCGACCTGCTCGGCGACGAAGATGTCGAGAATTTCCCTACGCTGCTGGTGCAACGCGGATCACGAACCTTGTTCTACGGCCCCATGCTGCCGCACATCGGTCACCTGGAACGCCTGCTGGAAAGCCTGACTCCTGACAGCCCAACGGTACCCACGCAATTACCCGACGTCATGGCGTTATTGCGGGAATAGCCAAGAACGGACGCATGCCGCGGCTATCAGGACGCGCCGCTATCGTCAGCCTTGCGCCCACCGCCCCCCAACAGCACACCCACTTGACGCTTTGGCGTGTTGGCCCGCGATTCAGACTTTGACTCTCCCGCCTGTAAAGGCGCCGCCGAAGGCTGATAGGGCTTGTAGAAGAAATCGTCGACGGGCTGACGCGGCGACGTATAGGAAGAGGACGAAGAATTCCCACGACGATCGCGGCTGCGGGAATGGCTGTCGCGCGTATGGCTGCGTACCACCAGTTCCTGAGGAACCTCGAGCTTGCCTCGAGGCACCGGACGTTTGGTCAGTTTCTCGATGTCCTGCAAATAACGCACCTCATCCGGCGTGAACAAGGCAATGGCCTCGCCCGAGGCGCCCGCGCGGCCCGTACGGCCGATACGGTGCACATAATCCTCGGCGTTGTGAGGCAGGTCATAGTTGATAACGCAGGGAACCCCCGCCACATCCAGACCGCGCGCAGCCACGTCAGTCGCCACGAGGACCTCGAGTTCGCCGGCCTTGAAGGCCTCGAGGGCCTTCATGCGATCGGCTTGGCTCTTGTCGCCGTGGATAGACTCGGCGCGCACACCGTCGCGCTCCAGCTCACGGGCCAGGCGGGCCGTGCCGATTTTGGTATTCGAAAATACGATAACCTGTTTCAGGCCACGCGATTTGACCAGATGCACCACCGCGGCGCGCTTGGCGTCACTGGGCATCTCGTACGCAATCTGACTCACCGTATCGGCCGTGGCATTGCGCGCTGCGACCTCGATTTCCACCGGCTGATTCAGATAGGTACGGCCCAGTTTGCGGATTTCGTTGCTAAACGTCGCCGAAAACAGCAACCCCTGCCGTTGCGCGGGCAGCAAACGGACGATGCGGTCCAGATCCGGCAAAAAGCCCATGTCCAACATGCGATCGGCCTCGTCCAGGACGAGAATGCCGACTTGGCTGAGGTTGACGGTTTTTTGTTCGACGTGATCCAGCAAACGGCCAGGCGTTGCGACCAGCACCTCGCATCCCCGGCGCAGCGCCTCTTTTTGAGGCCCGATATCGACACCGCCAAAGACCACCGCGCAACGCAACGGCGTGTGCTTGCTGTACCGTTTGACGCTCTCGTAGACCTGATCGGCGAGCTCACGCGTGGGAGCCAAAATCAGGGCTCGGACAGGGTGACGGGCCGGCGAAGCACTGCTGTTAGCCAACGGCATCAGGCGGTGCAAAATCGGCAGCGTGAACGCTGCGGTCTTGCCCGTACCGGTTTGAGCCGCCCCCATGACATCGCGTCCAGCGATAACCGCCGGCAACGCCTGGGCCTGAATCGGCGTAGGCGTGGTGTATCCGGTGTCGGCAACCGACTGGAGCAGTTGGGGATGCAGCCCGAACTCGGCAAAAGTCGGGATAGAAGAAGCGTCGGAGGTAGGGGCTGCGGAATGGGTAGAGTCAGTCATCAGGATGGGCAGATGCCGGGGCTACGAAAAAGAACAAAACGAGAAATGCTGCTATGCCCGGATTGCTGTGGATAACTTTATTTTAGCGCAACCGTGCATACTACCAGACATCGGCACCTATATCGAAGTCATGCGCGCCCGCATCGCGTCAACTGGCAAGCCAGCGCAAGCCCCACAAGGTGACCATCCCCGTCACGATGACCAGCACCGCGCTGCGACTGCGCAGGAAAACGATGATGCCCACCATGGCGGCCACCAGTCTATAGTCGAAAGCCGGCCCGGTATCGGCCCTCCAGGGCAGCAAATCCGGTACCAGAATGGCCGTCAATGCGGCGGCAGGCGCATAGCGCAGGGCGCGCCGGACGCCATCGGGCAAGGGAATGTAATCGCCAAACAGCATGAAACCCGCCCGGGTCAACACGCTGCAAAACGTCAGCAACAGAATGGCGGAATAAACGTAAATCTCGGACGGCCAGAAGGTCATGCTCGCCCTTTTTGGAGGAAACGCTCAGCCAGCATACCGGCCACAATCCCACAGATCACCGCTGCAGCCAGCCCCAGACGCAGAGGGAACAACTGCCCCACCCAGGCCACCAACCCCGCCGCCAGCATCGAGATCAGCATCGGCTTGGAATTGGCCAAAGGGATCGTAATGGCCAGCAGCGCCAATACCGCCGCGAAATCCAGCGACCAGTTTGAGGGCACCATACCGCCCAGATAGATGCCGACGATGGAAGATGATTGCCACACGATCCAGCCCGGCGCAATCGTGCCGAGGAAAAACCAGAGCTGTTCGCGTGTGCCGCGCTCGGCAGCGTCGCCATAACGAGGCATGAACAGCACGAACCCCATATCGGTCGTGAAATATCCCAGCCCCAGGCGCCGGGGCCAGGACAAATGACGGAAATACGGATGCAAGGCGGCGCCGAAAATAATAAAGCGCAAATTCACCACGCAGCCTGCCATGAAAATCAGCCATAGCGGCGCGCCAGCGGCGATCAGCGGCAAAGACGTCAGTTGAGCCGATCCGGCATACAAGAGCAGCGTCATGGCCAGGGCCATGGACTCGGTCAAACCGGATTTGACCATGGCCACGCCAGTCACCATCCCCCATGTTCCCGTGGCGATCAGCGCCGGGACGATGGCACGTATCCCTTGGCGGAACGCCGCAATGCGCTCCTGCCGGATCTGTTGAAGATCGTGGGCAGAATCAACAGGCACGGCGTGCCCCCTGGCGGATGGAACTGAACGGCATGGAACTCATCAAAGACAAACTCACGCACGCCAGCCTGTGCGGCGCGGCACCAAGTTGCAGGCAGCAACAAGCTTGGCACTGAAACGCGGCATTGTACCTCTGCCGCTTGATACAATAGGCGCCACTTGAAAGGGGAACACCATGTCGATGGCAGATCGCGACGGTTTCATCTGGTACGACGGCAAACTTGTCCCGTGGCGCGACGCCGCGACGCAGGTTCTGACGCATTCCCTGTATTCCGGCGGGCGCGATCCCAACCATGCGCACTGGCTGACTCCAGCCTGAAGCCTTACATCTTTAGCATCTCTTTTTTTCAGGAACCATAATGACCGCTGCCGCCCCTGCCGCTGCGCACGCACACGAAACCATCGAAGTCGGAGCCGAGGACCTGCCCGTCTATTGCCCTGGCCCGAAAGCCCCGCTCTGGAGCATGCATCCTCGCGTTTTCCTCGATGTGACGCACACAGGCTCGGCTCGCTGTGCCTACTGTGGCGCCGAGTACCGGCTCAAGCCCGGCACGGTCGTCCACGGTCACTGAACCCCTACTGCCCTCACCTGCCAGCCCAACACCGCCCCCATGTTCGCCACGCCAGAAGAAGCCGAACAAGCGTTTTACGAAGCGCTCGAGCAAGCTGATACCGCCCGACTCATGCAAATCTGGGCCGACGACGAAGAAATCATCTGCATTCACCCAGGTGGCTTGCGTGCGGTCGGCCATACGGCTGTGCACGAGTCCTGGCAACAGACATTGGCTGCTGGGCCGTTGCATATCCGGCCGCTGCGGCCGCAGATCATGCAAAGCATGATGTGTTCGATACATACGCTGGTCGAGCAAGTGTCGGTACGCACGCGCGGGGGCACGCAATACGCTCACTGCTACGCCACCAACATCTATCACAAAGGCCCAACCGGTTGGCGCATGGTCGTGCACCATGCCTCGCCGGCGCCCGCCGATGCCGGGGTACTGGATCTGCACGACGTGCCCGACCGACTGCATTAAGGCGGATAGCTCGCGTGTCCATCGCCCGACTCGACACCTCGCCCTGCCCAGTCCCAGCCTGGTTGCCTGATCGTCATAGTCAGACGATCTATGCCGCGCTGCTCGCGCAACACCACAGCATCGCTTTTGTCAGGCAACGCGTGGACACCCCGGACACCGACTTTATCGATATTGATTGGACCGGCCCGGGGCTGTTCCCCCATAAAAGCGCAGATGGCCAAGCCATCGCCAATGCCGCGCCGGTGGTGACCGGCAAGACCGCGGCGGCGCGCTGGATGACGGAGGCGGATTGGCTATCTCTGCCGCAAACTCCCGACACGCCTGCGTTGCTGTTGTTTCATGGCCTGGAGGGCGGCAGCACCAGCCGCTACGCACAATCCATTGCGCATCATTTCCGGGCGCGCGGCTGGATCGTGGCGATTGCGCATTTTCGGGGTTGCTCTGGCACACCGAATCGATTGGCGCGCGCTTATTATTCCGGGGATTCCGCCGAAGTCGGTTTCATGCTGGATACGGTTCGGGCACGCATTCCGCATGCGCGCTGGCATGCGGTCGGGGTATCACTGGGGGGCAATGCCCTCTTGAAATTTCTCGGCGAGCAGCAGGAACAGATGTCCTGGCTCGCTGCGTGTGCAGGCGTCTCGGTCCCGCTGGATCTGGTCGCGGGCGGCACCGCCTTGTCCCGCGGCGTGTTCAACCGCCGGGTCTACAGTGCCTATTTTCTCAAGACCATGAAACATAAGGTCCTGGAAAAGGCCAGGCGTTTTCCCGGCGCCATCGACGTCATGCGTATTGCGCATGCGCGCGATTTGCGCGATTTCGATGATGCGTACACGGCGCCGATGCACGGATTTCGCAACGCCCTGGATTATTGGACGCGCGCCTCCAGCAAGCCCTGGCTGGCCAGCATTGCCGTTCCCACATTAGTGCTGAACGCGCGCAATGATCCTTTCTTGCCGGAAAGCGCGCTGCCCATGCCGCGCGAGTGCTCGAATCAGGTGTTGCTGCACCAACCCGCCGAAGGCGGCCATGCCGGCTTTCCGACGGGCGCATTTCCGGCGCACCTGGGGTGGTTGCCACAACGGCTGGGACGTTTTTTCGAAACGGGGCAGTGAATCTGCCAGAGGAATCGAATCTCCTGCGGGATCGATTCCTCTGTGGATTGCCGCATTCTCA
Source organism: Bordetella muralis (assembly GCF_965139205.1). Lineage (GTDB taxonomy): Bacteria > Pseudomonadota > Gammaproteobacteria > Burkholderiales > Burkholderiaceae_B > Bordetella_A > Bordetella_A muralis. The sequence continues at coordinate 108,108 of NZ_CBCSIU010000004.1, read as the reverse complement.
CTGCGCGATCAACTCTTGAATCGCTCCAGCAGATCGCGCTCTTCGGCCAATCTGTCTTTGACCTCCCGGATCTGCACATCGATTTGCGATTGCTCGTAAAAATCCTTGGACATGCCACGTGCTTGCTGCAGCTGAGATTCTGCCGAGGCATAGGCCCCTGTCAACACATAGTACCGAGCCATATCGCGGCGCGCCTGCACGGGTTGGCCGTTGCGCTCCTCGCTGTTTGCCAACATCTGATACAGGCCAGGCTCGTCATCACCCCATTGATTGATGCGTTGACGCAAATACGCCTGCGCATCGGCATGACGGCCTACGCCCTGCAGGGCCTGGGCGTAGGCGATGCCTAGCGCACGCTGCTGCGGCCAGCGCTTGACGGCCGCAGATGCCAACTGCAAAGCTTGCGCATTGTCTTTGCGGGCCGCGGCAAGGTCGATGCCGAGTCGTGCCAACTGCGGGGCGCTCCGCCCACCGGCCTCGGCCTGATTGAGAAAATTCTGGGCATCGTCCAGGTTATTGCGCTGAAACGCCTGCAAGGCCAGACCATAATTTGCCGCCGACTGCCGTACGCCGGTCAATCTGGCGGCCTCATCCTGCAATACTTGATTCGCCGTACGCAAACTGACGGCATCGCGCCCCTGGATCACCCGCATTTTTGCCCGGATGTACCAGTAATCGTCACTATCTGCGTAATTTTCGGACGGCAAGCTGCGAGCCCGGTTCTGTACGTCAGACATCCGCTCGATCGACAAGGGGTGAGTACTGGCCCAGGCGCCACCGCCCGTCCCTTCATTCAAACGCGATGCGCCCATCAGGCGCGAAAACATGCGCACCATGCCCTGGGGGTCATAACCTGCCTTGGTCAGCATGACAAATCCAGCCCGGTCTGCTTCGCGCTCGGCATCGCGCGAAAAACCCAGCTGTTGATTGATCGCGGCAGCCTGCCCGAAGGCGGCCACACCCATGGCCAGATTGCCGCCTCCGCCGGCCAGGGCGGCCAGCAATGCTGCAGCCAGACTGGCCATCATGACGACACCGCTCTGGCTTTGCTGCGTCATGCCGCGCGCAATATGGCGCTGCACCACGTGTCCGATTTCGTGGGCCAACACCGACGCCAGTTCGGCCTCGCTGGTAGACTCGACAATCAACCCGCTGTTGACGCCGATGAACCCGCCTGGCATGGCAAAGGCGTTGATCTGGGGGTCTCGCACGCCGAACATTTCGACGTCAGGCACCGCTCCAGGGGCAAAGGACGCCAGCTTGCGCCCCATGGTCGTCAGGTATTGAGTGACTTCGGGATCGTTGATGTAGGTAGGGTCGCGCCTGCCCTGCGCCATGATCGCCTCGCCGAGTTGGCGCTCCAGCGCGGGCGACAAGTCTGCCGACGAAGCCGCGCCCATGGACGGCAGGCCCACAGGCTGAGCGCTGGCAGGCGCAAAAGGCATGACCAAGCTCAAACTGAGGGCGCCGGCCAGGCAGCGCTTCACCATTGATGTCGAAATTATCGAATAACTGCGGTTCATGGCAATATGATAGCGATCGCCAGCAAAAGTTTTGGCAGATCGTTCAATTTTCTATTGAGGTTCTCTCTCATGCGCCCGATTCGCAAGGCCGTATTCCCCGTTGCGGGAATGGGTACGCGTTTTCTGCCGGCCACCAAGGCAATGCCCAAAGAAATGTTGCCTGTCGTCGACAAACCATTAATTCAGTACGCCGTCGAAGAAGCATTGGCCGCCGGAATCACCGACTTGATTTTCGTTACGGGCCGCAATAAACGCGCGATCGAAGACCATTTCGATTCGGCCCCGGAACTCGAGGCCGAGTTGGCGCGCAAGGGTAAAGACGAGTTGCTGGACATGGTGCGAAGTATTTTGCCAGCCCACATCAATTGCCTCTACATCCGGCAATCGGCGCCGCTGGGGCTGGGCCATGCGGTGCTTACGGCCGCACCGGCGGTGGGCAACGAGCCTTTTGCAGTACTACTGGCCGACGACCTGATCGATGCGGAGACGCCTGTTTTGAAGCAGCTCATCGACACGGCCTATGCCCAGAATGCCAGCGTGGTGGCCGTGCAGGATGTCCCTCGCGCAGACACCGGCAAATATGGCATCGTGGGGACCCGCGCGCTAGATCACCGTACGGCCCGGATTACGCGCATAGTCGAGAAACCCACTCCGGAGGAAGCGCCATCAACGCTTGCCGTGGTGGGGCGTTATGTGCTTGAAGCGGAAATCTTCGCTCATCTCAGAGCGACGCAGGCCGGCGCGAATAATGAAATCCAGCTGACAGATGGCATTGCGTCGATGCTGGGTGAGTGTTCGGTCTGGGCGCATCGGTACGAAGGGCAGCGGTATGACTGCGGAAACAAGGAGGGAATGTTTCAGGCGACCGTGGCGTTGGGACGGAAGTATCACGGGCTGACTGATACATAGCGGCGCACAGGGGAATGAGCCCCTTGGCATGAATCAAGGGGTGATGACCGATTTGTCCGGCTGGACTTGTGCGGATTGGCGTTGCCGGGCGCGAGCTTGGCGGTCTTCGGGGCGAAGGCGGCCTTTGCCAGAGAGGCGCATCAAGGTGCCTAGCGCGACCATCAGGCCAAAGACCTCCACCAGGGCAGCGGGTATCCACATGGTCAGGCCGCCGATAGTTTGGTCGGTTTGGGCGGACATGGCGATGGCGCGGCCACAGAGTTCGAACAAGGGGTAGATGTCGGACTCGGTGAAGGCAATGACAGCGCCGGCGACCATTTGGGGGGCCATGGTCAGGACGGGGGAAATCACGCGGCCGCCAGGGCTCATGGCGGCGGGCGGGCTGGGGCGGCGATCCAGGATCAGGTTCCAATACATGAACCCGCTGATGACGACGGACCAATTCATCAGACGGTATAAACGCCAATCCAGCATGGAATAAAACTGGACGGACGGGATCAGCCAGATCAGGACGAGAAAGACAAAGAGCGCCGGAACGAAGTACTTGTTGGTCAATACGGCGACGATGAGACGGCCGCTGGCCGTGCGCAGGAAACCGCGCAAGCGTACTCGCCAAGCCAGAGGTAAGCCCGCCCGCATGACGGAACCAGGGAAGGCGGCCATCACCAGCAGCGGCCCCAGATGATGCAGGACCAGGTGCTGTATACGATGTATGAAGAACATACGCTCGGCGTAGTAGTCGACCCGCGTGTGCAGGGATAGGTAGAGCAACACCATGCCGGCCCAGAATAGAAACTGGCGGGCTTTGGTGACACGATGTACGCGCTGGCCGCGCAAGAACAACACGATGGCGGCCACGAATGCGGCCACCAAGGTGGGGGAAAATTCCCATGGAACGAGCCAGCCTAAACTATCCATGCCAAGATCCGTTGAGCCCGACGATGCGTTCATTGTAAGGGAGACCGTTCTGCGCCTTTGGGATGTACGCGAAAACGATAGCGCCTCCGGTTCAACCCGCTACGGCGACTTGATTTTGCCGATGGTACGAGGCCGTACAAACGGGTTTGCGTGACTACGGCCGCGNGGATTTTGCAGAACTGGGTGAGCTCTGCGGCAAGTTGATGAAGAAACAGGCTGGCTTGAGAAAGGCAGCGCCGTTGCAGCGCTGCCTCGGATGATCACGCCGTCGCGACAGCGGCGACGTTGGTCGGGTTGGCCGATGCGCCAAAATGCACGTGGCGAACGGCAGGGTTGGCCTGCAAGCGGCGAGCCTGCGACATGAGCTCGGCACGGAGCTCGGGGGGACAATTAACGGTAATGCACGCAGACGCGTAGTCGGCGTCGCGGCTGGAGTCGATTTGGAATTGGGCAACGTCGAGCCCGGCCGCACCAAAGTCCAGACAGACTTGCTTGCGTACGGCACCCAAGGCATCGCGCGGACACACGATGGTCAATCGCGACGTACCGTGACGGCGATGGAGCGAGCTGGCGCGGTCCACACCAGCGCGGCGCATGAACAGATCAAATAAACGCATGGCAGCCTCCCGATAAAGCTCGGAGCGTTCAAACGAATACGCACGCGCCTATCCAGCGGCCATACGCTAGACGCACAAACGAGGCGCGGCTACGCAGGCTGCGATAAGACAGCGGCGGTTCTGGCGGTTTGGTGGGGATGTGACAACCAAGAACTGGTTGTCATAACCGCACCCTGCACTGGCAGGATGCGGCAGAAGGAGATTCTGCGGAGATCCTGTCAGGCAGCGACGTCGATGCAAGATCGACTACTGTCGCCGGAATCGGTATTCACAGAACAACTCCGAATGATGTAAACAGGTTGATTTTACGCGAACTTCGACTCGATAACAAGGGTTTTCCCGAAATTGTGTCAACGGCTCGCTTTCAAGCCATGCCGGTCTTTCCGGCGCAGGCCGATTTTCGGGTTCCCAAAATCAAGCCCAAAAATGCCAGGCCAGATACAGCACAAACACCCCATACAAGCCGCCTACGCCAGCCAGGCCGGTAACGCTCATGCTGGCGCGGCGAAAACGTATCCACAGTATCGAAATGGAAGCCAAGGTCAGCAGGCCTGCCATCAATAATGGGGCATCAAGCAACCACGGCGTCATGGCGATACCCAAGGCGCTGGGAATGGTGGCCTGGATCATCATGGCGCCCGAGATGTTGGCCAAAGCGAGGCGTTCTTTGCCCTGGCGTACCCAGATCAAGGCGTTCATGATCTCGGGCAACTCGGTCGCCACAGGCGCCAGCAGCAATGCGGCCAGATGCGCAGAGGCGCCAAATGCGATGCCCAACAACTCAATCTGATTCACAAACACGTGGGACGCACCCGCAATCACGGCAAGTGCCAGGACGGTTTGCACACAGGCCCAAGCCATGGAGGGGTTCTGGTCGCTGGGCCGCAGTTTCAACGGCTCGAGATCCTCGCAGTCCAGACAGGCCTCGTCGTTGGACAACTCGCGTTTGACATAAAGCGCATATACCCCGACAAACAGCAGGGCTAGCCAGGGTTTCCAGGCAAACACGAGGAGCCCCAATCCGACCTTGAAGACAAACACGCCCATGAACCACGCCTGGTCGCGTGCCAGCCTGGGTTGATCGGCGTTGATGCAGTCAGTGCGCCGTGCTCGCCACAGGGTCAGGCCAACCACAGCATACGCCAGGGTGGCCAACACCAGCGGCCCGCCCATGGCGGCGCCGACGCCTATGTCTTTTTGCTCTGGAGAGGAGCCGAACACCACGGCCATGAACGTGACGGCGCTTTCGGGCAAAGCGGTGCCGAACGCAGCGAGCACGGTGCCGGTCGCAGTCGCGCCCAGGTTCAGTCTATGACCTACCCACTCGATACCGTTGACGAAATACTCGCAGGCAAAATAGATAACCAGCGCAGAGAGGAAAAACAGCAACAGGGTGAGAAACATGATGCACAGCCGGACGAGCAGATACCAATGGCGCGACAATGCGGCTCGCCCGGCAAGGTGAACGCACTGCGGCCAAAGGTCTCGCCTGGCTGATCCGGCCGCGCGCAAGGCCGCAGCTCGGGAGCCGTCAGCGCCATGGGGGTCAAGACCACCAAGTCTGTTGACGCTGACTCCTTTGGGGATCAAAGGATGGCTACTCCCCAATGACAGTGGGCAGGATTGTAGCAGCCGCTCCAACGATGCACGTTGCACAAGGATGACAGGGAACGGGATATTTGCTGACGCCGTGCCGCCCTCGCCGTGGTGTTCATGAGCCCTGCCTGAACGCGCGGTGCCGATAAGCCGCTGCTGCCTTGGCGGTATGCGGCGCAGACAGAAAATCAGACGCCGATTGAGACATTTCTGCCCTGCCTGGACGCGATGGGTCGCGGTAAAGTGAGTGGGTTTTCATTATTGATGGCCTCGCCGACTTTGCCATGAGCCTGCCCTGCACTGATATCGCTCCATTCGTAGAACGCCGTCGACGCTTGTTGGCCCATATGCGGGCGGCAGGCGGCGGGATCGCGGTGCTGTCCACAGCCCCTCATGCGCAGCGTAACCACGACGCTGAATATCCGTATCGGCATGACAGCGATTTTTATTATCTGACGGGCTTCATAGAGCCCGAGGCATGGCTGGTGCTGGTCGCTGGCATCACAGATCGTGCCATTCTGTTTTGCCGGGCAAAACATCCAGAGCAAGAAATCTGGGAAGGGTACCGCTGCGGCCCGGATGCCGCCGTGACGCGCTATGGATTCGACGAGGCCTATGCCACAGATGAACTGGATACGTTGTTGCCCGCGTTGTTATCGGATCAACCCACGCTGTACCGCTCCTTTGCGGCGGCCGGATCGGTCGAGCGCAAGCTGCGGCACTGGCTGCTCCAAGCCGAACAGCAGGGGCGCGGCCGGCGTCTGGCGCCTGGCCGCATCCAGGACCTGCGACCCATACTGGCCGATATGCGCGTGATCAAGGACGCGAGCGAAATCGCCGCCATGCGCCAGGCGGCGCGTATTTCGGCGGGCGCCCATACGCGCGCCATGCGGGCCGCCCGGCCCGGTATGCACGAATACCAATTGGAAGCCGAGCTGTTGTACGAGTTTCGGCGTCATGGAGCCCAGTCGCCCGCCTATCCCAGCATCGTGGCTGCGGGCGCCAATGCGTGTGTGTTGCACTACGCTGCGGGCGATACCGTACTGCGTGATGGCGACCTGGTATTGATAGACGCTGGCTGTGAATATGACAGCTATGCGTCGGACATTACCCGCACATTCCCCGCCAACGGACGATTTACGGGCCCCCAACGCACGCTCTATGACTTGACGGCCGCTGCACAGCAGGCCGCTGTGCAGGCGACGGCGCCAGGGCGCAGTTGGAACGATGCTCATGAGGCCGCGGTGCGTGTGCTGGCCCAAGGCATGCTGGACGAGGGGCTGCTGCACGGCTCTCTGGATGGCGTATTGGAATCGACCGCCTATACGCGTTTTTACATGCACCGCACCGGCCATTGGCTGGGGCTGGACGTGCATGATGTGGGCGACTATAGACAGGGTTCAGTCTCGGAGCAGGATCGCCCCTGGCGGTCGCTGGCGGCCGGCATGGTGCTCACGATCGAACCGGGCATTTATGTGCGCGAGGCAGCGGACGTGCCCGAGGCATTCTGGAATATCGGTATCCGCATCGAAGACGACGCGCTGGTCACTGCAGAGGGCTGTGAGCTGATCACGCGAGGTGTGCCGGTCGACGCCAGAGAGATCGAGGCGCTGATGCGGGAATAATCCAAACGGCTACAGCACGTATCCGTCCAGCCATCCCATCGCCGTCCAGGTGTACACCACCACCATGGCGATGGCGAACATGCCTACGATGGCGCCTATCAGCGTCCCGACAATCGCCACTAACACCGGCCCCAGCCCTGTATGGGTCACCCGTCCCTGACCAGGGTGATACAGGCGATCGAATTTCTCGTCCGGCATGAGGCTGAATACCACCCCCTCGATGAAACCGTCGATCATCGGGATGAACAACAGGAAAAACACGGGATTGTCATACCACACTGGAAACTGTGCCGCCGCCACCAGGCAAACAACGGCAGCCAACGTCACCAGCCAGGCATAACGCCGCCTCAGGTACCACCAATGCGCTCCGAAACCACCCAGAAAACAGGCGAGCAGCCCCAGCACGACTTTGTTGCGAGGACGAGGCATTGCTGCGGGCGCGGAGAATGGGACGGATGTCATGGTGAGATTGTAAAGGTGGACGGTAAAATTCGACGATGACTCAGTCTGCTTACGATATCGCGATTTTGGGCGCCGGCCCGGTTGGCCATGTGCTGGCACTCTTGTTAGCACGGCATACCGCGCAACCGCAACGCATTGCCTTGCTGGCGGGATCGGCAGCGCCGGCCGCACAAGCGCCGTCCCCCGCGACGGATCCCCGTGTGCTGGCGATGAACCACGGCAGCCGGGTCTTGTTGGAATCTTTGCAGGCCTGGCCTGGCCGGGCGGCAGATATCCGCCATGTTCACGTCTCCCAGCGCGGACGGCTGGGCAGCACGGTTATTCATTCTGATAATTTTCAGGTGCCGCGCCTGGGCAGCGTCGTGTCGTATGCCGAATTGCACGCCACCCTGCAAAACTGCGTCAAGGCGAGCGGCGTAACGGTGCTGCATGGCCCCCCTGCCCATGTCCACCGCCAGGATAATCAGAGAATTCAGGTTCGACAGGGCGACACTGAGCTGCTGTGCAGCGTCGCCGTGCTATCCGACGGCAGCAGCGGCGCCGATGTACGGCGTGAATATAGCCAGCATGCCATTGTCACGAGCGCTCAGGCGACGCTGCCTCGGCCTGCTTGGGCGTGGGAACGCTTCACGCGCGAAGGGCCGTTGGCCTTGCTCCCTCACCCTCTCAATGCGCAGGCCTATTCGGTCGTCTGGTGCAGCGCCCCCGAGCGTGCTGCCGAACTGGTGCGACTGGATGATGCGGCGTTCTCGGCTGCCTTGAGTACGGCATTCGGGACTCGGTTAGGCCGCCTGTCCAGCGATGCTCCACGTCATGTATTCCCCTTGGCGCTCAATGCCCGGCGCACGCTGGTCCAAGGCCGCGTCGTCGCGATAGGCAATGCGGCCCAGACGTTGCACCCGGTGGCAGGCCAGGGGCTGAATCTCGGGTTGCGCGACGCCGCGCGCCTGGCGCAGGTGCTGTCCGGTTGGCTGAGTTCTCCCGCGGGGGATCCGGCCGCCAAGCTGGCGGAATTCGCCAGTTCACGCCTTGCCGACCGTTGGATTACGGCCGGATTGACCGATTTGATGCCGCGCGCCTTTGCGACGGGGCTCGCGCCTGTCGAGCACGCCTGCGGGGCGGGTTTGTTGGCATTGGATCTGGCTGCCCCCCTGCGAGCCCCCTTGGCACGTCATTTATTACAGGGTCTGCGTTCCTAGCCCATGGAATACGACCCTCATTGCCTTCGATCCTCGTGACAGAGATGCCCGATACGGACTGACGTCCGCGGTAAATCGGCGTGCCCGGAACCGGAGGATTACCGACGAATTGTAGGAGCAGCCTGTTTCGTGCCAAAAGACGCCCTCCCGGTCGGTTAAAATGTGCGCATGCGTATCGGCCCGTGGACCCTTTCCAATAATGTTCTGGTCGCCCCCATGGCGGGGGTGACGGATCGTCCTTTCCGTCAATTGTGTAAACGGCTGGGCGCAGGCTACGCGGTGTCGGAGATGGCCGCGAGCAATCCGCGCCTGTGGGACAGCGTCAAGACGTCCCGCCGTTTGAATCACGACGGTGAAATCGCCCCGGTGGCAGTCCAGATCGCGGGGGCGGACCCCGCCATGATGGCCGAAGCGGCCGCATTCAATGCCGAACGCGGCGCGCGCATCATCGATATCAATATGGGTTGCCCGGCCAAGAAAGTGTGTAGCCTGGCCTCGGGCTCGGCTCTGCTGCGCGACGAAGACCTGGTATCCCGCATACTGGATGCGGTGGTAGAGGCATGCGCACCATTGGGCGTGCCCGTCACGCTGAAAACCCGCACCGGATGGGATCGCGAGCATCGCAATGCATTGCACGTGGCGCGACGCGCCCAGGATGCCGGCATAGCCGCCCTGGCGCTGCATGGCCGCACGCGCGCCGATCTCTATACCGGCGAGGCCGAGTACGACACGATACGCGCCGTCAAGGCCGAACTGTCCATTCCCGTCGTCGCCAATGGCGACATCGATTCCCCGGAAAAAGCACGCTATGTGCTGGATTACACAGGCGCCGATGCCGTCATGATCGGCCGGGCTGCCCAAGGCCGGCCGTGGATTTTCCGCGAGATTGACCACTATCTGCGCACCGGCGAGACCCTGGCGCCGCCGTCTTACGAAGAAATGCGCGACCTGCTGCTCGAGCATCTGGATGATCATTACCGTTTTTACGGTGAACATACCGGTGTCCGGTCGGCACGCAAACACATCGGCTGGTACGTAGAGGGCCTGCCCGGCGCAGACCTGTTTTGCGACCGCATGAACCAGATCGACAACACGCACGAGCAATGGCGGGCGGTGTCGGACTGGTTCGACGAACTCACTCGCGGCGACCCGGCACCACCGGTTTTCGCCGCGCAACCGCTGCTGGCGGCGTGATCCGCCTCCCACCTCCAACTATAAAATCTGTACAAATGAGTAAGAATGATGTCCTGGAAGACTGCGTGCGCGCCAGCCTGGCGCGCTATTTCGAAGACCTGGGTGACTCCGAGCCCCACGACATGTGGGACATGGTGATGCGTTGCGTCGAACGCCCGGTGCTCGAAGTCGCGCTGGAACGTTCCGGCGGCAACCAATCCCGCGCCTCCGAAATACTGGGCATCACGCGCAATACCCTGCGCAAAAAACTCCAGGCACACAACATCCAGCCGTAAGCCTTTCGCGCGCTGCGCCTCTGAACGCTTTTTTTCTATCCCCCCAACCCAACCATGAAAATCGAAACTGCCCTGCTCTCGGTGTCCGATAAGACCGGCATCGTCGAATTCGCCCGCGCACTGGCTGCGCGCGGCGTACGCCTGCTATCTACCGGGGGCACGGCCCGCCTGCTGGCCGATTCCGGCCTGACCGTCACGGAGGTCGCAACGCACACCGGCTCGCCCGAAATTCTCGATGGCCGGGTCAAGACGCTGCATCCCAAGATCCATGGCGGCCTGCTGGCTCGCCGTGACAGCGCGGAGCATCTGGACACCATCGCCCAGCACGGCATCGATCGCATCGACATGTTGGTCGTCAATCTGTATCCGTTCCGTGAAACCATTGCCAAGCCGGACTGCAGTTTTGCCGATGCGGTAGAAAACATCGATATCGGCGGCCCGGCCATGCTGCGCGCAGCCGCCAAGAACCACGGCACCGAAGCCGGCGGCGTCACGGTCGTGATCGATCCGACCGATTACTCGCGCGTGTTGCACGAAATCGACCAGACAGGCAGCACCTCGTATGCATTGCGCCTGGAGCTGGCCGCCAAGACCTACGCGCACACCGCCTCCTACGATGGCGCGATTGCCGCCTATTTGACCAGCCTGGCCGAGCCTGCGCCCGCCCAGGACGCTGTTCCGGCTCGGCAGGACTGGCCGCGTACGCTGACGCTGCAGGTGCAGCAGGCCCAAGCCCTGCGCTATGGCGAGAACCCCCACCAAAAGGCCGCGTTCTATGTCGATTCGACACGCGCAGCCGGCCTGCTGGGCAACTATCGCCAGTTGCAGGGCAAAGAACTGTCGTACAACAACATCGCCGATGCCGACGCTGCATGGGAGTGTGTGCGCAGCTTTGACACGCCGGCCTGCGTCATCGTCAAGCACGCCAACCCCTGCGGCGTCGCGGTCGCGCAAGACCCGTTGCATGCCTATCAGCAAGCCTTCAAGACGGACCCGACCTCGGCGTTTGGCGGCATCATCGCCTTTAACCGTCCGGTCGATGCCGCGACGGCCGAAGCCGTCAGCAGCCAATTCCTGGAAGTTCTGCTGGCCCCTGCCTATGACGGCGCTGCGCTGGCAGTCCTGGCCGCCAAGAAAAACGTCCGCGTCCTCGAAATCCCCGCCGGCACAGGCCAGAACGATTTCGATATCAAGCGCGTGGGCGGTGGCTGGTTGGTGCAAACGCCCGACGCCTACCAGGTGCCGAGCGACGCCCTCAAGGTCGTGACCAAGCGCCAACCTACCGAACAGGAAATGAACGACCTGGCATTCGCCTGGAAAGTCGCGAAGTACGTCAAGTCCAACGCCATCGTGTTCGTCGGCGGCGGCATGACCCTGGGCGTAGGCGCGGGCCAGATGAGCCGTATCGATTCGGCTCGCATTGCCTCCATCAAGGCGGAAAACGCGGGCCTGACGCTGCAGGGTTCGGCCGTGGCGTCCGATGCGTTCTTTCCGTTCCGCGATGGGCTGGATGTGGTGGTCGCAGCAGGCGCAACGTGCGTGATCCAGCCCGGTGGCAGCGTCCGTGATGACGAAGTGATCGCCGCTGCCGACGAGCATGGCATTGCCATGGTCCTGACCGGCACGCGTCATTTCCGCCACTGATGCGAGTTCTCGGCATCGACCCTGGATTACGCCGCACCGGTTTCGGTGTGATCGATGCCGAGGGTATGCGGCTGCGCTATGTCGCCAGCGGCACCATCGTGGTACCGCCGGCGTTATCGCTGCCTGAGCGCCTGAAGGTCATCCTGGACAATCTGCGCCAGGTGGCGCGCGACACCCGGCCGGATGTCGCCGCACTGGAAATCGTGTTTCTGAATACCAACCCTGCCTCGACCTTGCTGCTGGGGCAGGCGCGTGGCGCTGCGCTCTGCGCACTGGCGGACAGCGAGTTGGCCGTGCACGAATACACGGCGCTGCAAATCAAAAAGGCCGTGGTAGGCACCGGCCGAGCGGCGAAAGAACAGGTGCAGATGATGGTGCAACGCCTGCTGTCGCTGGACGGCACACCGGCGCCCGACTCGGCAGATGCCTTGGCTTGCGCCATTTGTCACGCTCACGTTGGCCCGCTGCAGGCGCGGCTGGGCAATTTGGCGAATGCCGAGACGCTGGGCCGCAGCAGCGGCCGGGCTCGGGTGCGCGGCGGCCGGTTGGTACGCTAACCGCCGATCGCGGCCAGACCATTTACCGGATCTGACATGCAAGGCTGCGGCAACGATTCAGTTCGCATGCACGATGGCCGCTTGCCATGCCATCCCGCGTAGAATGCCGACAATACGCGGCGTATCACTCACGCCCTTTCTCACCTGTTTGCTGGCATTGTCACCATGATCGGACGCATCACCGGAACCCTGATCGAAAAACTTCCGCCCACGCTGTGCGTGGACGTCAATGGCGTAGGCTATGACATCGAAGTCCCGATGAGCACGCTTTATGGGCTGCCTGAGCTCGGCGCCCGAGTCACCCTCTATACGCACCTGACGGTACGCGAGGATGCGCATATCTTGTATGGCTTTGCTTCGGCCAATGAACGCAGCGCCTTTCGCGAGTTGATCAAGGTCAGCGGCATCGGCGCTCGCACTGCCTTGGCCGTGTTGTCAGGGTTGTCAGTGAGTGATCTGGCCCAAGCCATCACATTGCAGGAACCGGGTAGGCTGACGCGCGTCCCGGGCATCGGCAAGAAAACCGCAGAACGCCTGCTATTGGAAATGCGCGGCAAGCTGGGCGCGGACATCGGCGCGACGGCACACGCCTTGCCTGATACGCAAACGGATATTTTGAACGCGTTGTTGGCGCTGGGATACTCGGATAAAGAGTCTCAAACTGCGCTCAAAACGTTGCCGGAGGGCACAAGCGTGTCGGATGGTATACGCCTGGCCCTGAAGGCATTGGTGCGCTGAACTGACGGCCGCCATCACCCCGCCAGCAAACGGCCATACTGGGCCAGATCGACGTTGCCGCCACTGATGATGACACCGACCCGCTTGCCGGGAACGGGCACGACCTGTTGCAACACCGCGGCGGTCGACAGACACCCTGTGGGTTCGACCACCATTTTCATGCGCTCGGCAAAGAATTTCATCGTGTCGACCAATTGATCATCGGTAACGGTGACGATGTCTTTGACGCCCTGCTGGATGATAGGAAAGGTCAGTTGCCCCAGATGCGTGGTCACGGCGCCGTCAGCCAAGGACTTCGGCGCAGGAATACGCACGATTTCACCTTTGCGCAGCGACTGCTGCCCGTCGTTGCCCGCCTCCGGCTCGACGCCATAGACCTCGCAATCGGGACTAAGGGCATTGGCCGACAGGATCGAGCCCGCCAGCAAGCCGCCGCCACCCAGGCAAACGAACAACACGTCCAGCGGGCCGACATCGTCGAATAATTCTTTGGCGGCCGTGCCCTGGCCGGCAATCACGTCACGATGGTCGTACGGAGGAATCAGCGTTGCACCGGTTTCCTGTTGAATGCGGCGCGCGACGGCCTCGCGGTCATCCTGGTAGCGGTCATACGTCACCACCTGCCCGCCATAGCCCTCGGTGGCGGCACGCTTGGCCGCCGGGGCATCGTGAGGCATGATGATGGTGGCGCGCACGCCAAGTTCTCGCGACGCCAGAGCGATGGCTTGCGCGTGATTGCCTGACGAAAATGTCACCACCCCGGCAGCGCGTTGCTCGGGCGTCAGCTGTGCAATTGCGTTGTAACCGCCGCGGAACTTGAACGCCCCCATGCGCTGAAAATTTTCGCACTTGAAAAACACCTGGGCACCCGTCCGCGCATTGGCTGTGGATGAAACCAGCACAGGCGTGCGATGTGCTGCACCAGCCAGGATTTCGCTGGCGCGGACAACGTCTTCGTAAGTAGGTAATGCAGCGGACATGGGATTCCTGGAAAAGCAAGGTGAGGGAATGTGGAAATGATATCTTTTGTTTGCCGCATCGTCAGCGCCGTTATGTCCGGCAGTCGCCGATACCGCCGCCGATCACCGTCCGCCCTGCTATCGAGTTCGGTCGTAGCGCCCCGCCGCGGGTCTCATTATTGCTGTCCTCGAGCGGCTGCATCGCCCACCGCCGCCGCCCACGTGGTGTACGATGCTCACGTGCCGGCGCCTTTTATTTTTGCCCTGCCTTTTGCATGACCGCCAGCCCTACTCTGAACTATGGCCATCCAGTCTGACTCGCTTTCTTCTTTGCCCGACTCGCCTCGATTGGTCGCACCGCAACCGGTGTCGCCCAACGAGGAATCCATTGAACGCGCCTTGCGGCCCAAGGCGTTGCAAGAGTACGTGGGGCAGCACCGGGCGCGAGAGCAGCTCGAGATCTTCATCGCTGCCGCCCGAAAGCGGGGCGAGGCGCTCGATCACGTCCTGCTGTTCGGACCGCCGGGGTTGGGCAAGACGACGTTGGCTCATATCATTGCCCACGAAATGGGTGTGCAATTGCGTCAGACCTCCGGGCCGGTGCTTGAGCGCCCTGGCGATCTGGCCGCGCTGCTGACGAACCTGGAAAAGAACGACGTTCTGTTCATCGACGAGATCCATCGGCTGTCACCCGTAGTCGAAGAAATTCTGTATCCGGCGCTGGAAGACTTTCAGATCGACATTCTGATCGGCGAAGGCCCCGCTGCCCGCAGCGTCAAGCTGGATCTGCAACCGTTTACGCTGGTAGGCGCCACCACACGTGCAGGCATGTTGACCAACCCGCTGCGCGATCGCTTTGGCATTGTCTCGCGTCTGGAGTTCTATAACGCTGATGATCTCGCGCGCATTGTGACGCGCAGCGCAGGCCTGCTCAACGCTGAAATCACACCCGATGGCGCGGCTGAAGTCGCGCGCCGCGCTCGCGGCACGCCTCGTATCGCCAACCGCCTGCTGCGGCGCGTGCGCGACTATGCCGAGGTCAAAGCCCACGGCGTGATTGATACCGATTCAGCTGGCCGTGCACTGGCCATGCTCGAAGTGGATCCGCAGGGCCTGGACCTGATGGACCGCAAGCTGCTGGAGGCCATCATCCACAAATTCGACGGCGGCCCGGTGGGCGTGGACAGCCTGGCAGCAGCCATAGGCGAAGAACGCGACACCATCGAAGACGTCATCGAGCCTTATTTGATTCAACACGGCTATCTGCAACGCACGCCGCGCGGCCGCACCGCCACACTGACAACGTGGCGGCATCTGGGATTGACGCCGCCCTCGGACAATGCCGACCTGTTCAGCAAATAACGCGGGAAATCCGTCCCTGCGGCCCTACTCCACCAGTCGCAGAATATCGTCGCCATAGGCTTCGAGCTTGCGCGCCCCGACGCCACTGATATGCCCCAAGTCCTCCATGGACGCAGGTTTGGCCAGGGCAATTTCGCGTAATGTCGCGTCATGAAAAATCACGTAAGCAGGCACGCCGTGATTTTTCGCAACCTCGCCGCGCCAGTTGCGCAACGCATTGAACAACGGCATGGCGTCCGGCGGCAGATCAATCGCCGGCGCACGCGTGCGTGTGCTCGATTTCGAGCCGCGAGGTTTCTTTTCGGACTCGCGCCGCAGCATCAGCTGGCGCTCGCCCTTGAGAACGGCGCGGCTGTCTTCGGTCAGGGCCAAGGTGCCAAATCCCTCGTTATCGACGGTCAAGAGCCCCTGCGCCAGTAATTGCCGCAAAACGCCACGCCACGCGTTATCCGACAGATCAGCCCCCACGCCAAATACGCTCAGGCTCTCGTGGCCATGCTGCCGAGTCCGGTCGGTGCTCTTGCCACGCAGTATGTCAATGATATGCCCGGCCCCATATCGCTGCCCGCGCTCTTTCCAGAGTCGATAGACGGCAGACAAGACCTTTTGTGCTGCCACGGTGCCGTCCCAGGCCTGAGGCGGCTCTAGACAGACATCGCAATTGCCGCAAGCTGTAATCGTCTGTCCGAAATAAGCCAGCAGCCGCACGCGGCGACATTCCACTGTCTCGCACAGACCCAACATGGCGTCGAGCTGCTGTCCGAGACGGCGGCGATAGGCTTCGTCGCCCTGCGACTCGTCGATCATCCGGCGTTGTTGCACCACGTCCTGCAAGCCGTAGGCCAACCACGCACTGGCGGGCAGGCCATCGCGGCCCGCACGGCCGGTTTCCTGGTAATAGCCCTCGACGGATTTCGGCAGGTCAATATGGGCAACGAAGCGGACGTCGGGCTTGTCGATCCCCATGCCAAAGGCGATAGTCGCGACCATCACGATACCGTCTTCACGCAGAAAACGTGACTGGTTTGCAGCCCGCACGGCTGTGTTCAACCCCGCGTGATAGGGCAATGCACTGATGCCGTTCTGACAGAGAAAATCAGCCGTTTCTTCGACGCGTGCGCGCGACAGGCAATACACCACGCCGGAATCACCCTCGTGTTCGGAGCGGATCAGATCCAGCAATTGGCGGCGCACCTCGTTTTTTTCGACGATGCGATAGCGGATATTGGGACGATCAAAACTTGCGACAAAATGCTCGGCCTCGTCCAGTGCCAGGCGCTGCGCAATCTCGACGCGCGTGGCGGCAGTCGCGGTCGCGGTCAAGGCGATGCGCGGCACCTCGGGCCAGCGCTCATGCAGCATCGACAAGCCGAGATATTCCGGCCGGAAATCGTGCCCCCATTGCGATACGCAGTGGGCCTCGTCGATGGCGAATAGCGCAATATGGCCGCGTTCGAGCAGTTGCAGACAACGGTCCGTCAGCAATCGCTCGGGCGCGACGTACAACAGATCAAGCTCGCCATTGATAAAGGCCTGCTCGACCTCGCGTGCCACCCGCCAGTCCTGCGTGGAATTCAGAAATGCGGCCCGTACCCCCAGCTCGGTCAGGGCGTCGACCTGATCCTGCATCAACGCAATCAGGGGAGACACCACGACGCCGGTCCCCTGGCGCACCAGCGCCGGGACCTGATAGCACAGCGACTTGCCACCGCCAGTAGGCATCAATACGAGGGCATCGCCCCCTGCGATCACGTGATCGACAATGGCCTGCTGGTCGCCGCGGAAGGATTCGTAACCGAAAACGCGCTGCAGGACGTCCTGGGCGCGGGGGTCAGACATGGGGAGTAGCGGAAAACGTCATGGCGGCGATTTTAAGCCTCATTGCCTCGGCTGGGGGGCCAGGCGCACAAATTGATCACTACCAGGGGACCCACCGGCCTCGCATGAAGGCATCGACCGGCATGGTGATGCCGGCGCGCATCTCGTAATCGCCAGTCACCACGTCGCGATCGGCCCCGACCGCCAGCCGGACGCTGGGAGCGACCAACATGCTGTGCTCCAACCCAAAGCGCTGCTCGACTGCCACGCCGCTTTCGCGCGTGCCGGTGTAACTGCCCGTCAAGGTCCCCCACCCTCGCAAAGGCACACCCGCCGCCAAGGTATTGCGCATGGTGGGCGCCCCCACCGCACCGCTGCGGTAATCCGACAAATCGCCGAACCCGGCACCAATCTGTTCATTCGTCACGGCCAGGCTGACCGACTCGGCCAGATTCACGTTGTAGCCAAAGCGATATCGCCACGCATTGACGTGATCGAAACTGCTTTGTGTGGCCCCCATTTGAAACGTACCGAGATCGCCAGCGGCATAAGTCGTCCCCAGTCCATGGGTCGACATGTCGGGAGCGCTCTGCATCTGGCTTTCCAGCGTCAGCCTGGGCGTCAGTCCGTACCGCAATGAACCGCTACCCGCGGTCACGCCATAATCAATGGCGCCGGCCGAAACCGTCGTATCCGTGTAGTTCAATCGGCCCACTGCAGAGGAGTAGGCGAAGGCCCCCTCCGATAGGGTCGCCCCGCCAGTCCAACTAGAGGACACCTGCAAACCGCCGATGGGGACCGCACTGCCCCAAATGGGGGCATTTGCCGTCAAGTTGCCCATCGAAACGGTCGGTCCGACGGTATCGCGATAGGTCCAATTTCCGCCGCCATAAGAAAACCCCTGCTGCGACCCCACAGCCGAAAACCAGGGGCGCGTGGAGGGATGACCGGTCGTCACGACCACCACAGGATCCTGTAGCGAGGGATCTACGGTTTCCAGGCCGAAGGAGTACTCCTGTTGAGGCGTGGGGGCAATGTCAGGAAACAGATTGGCGCACTCGACGGGCAAGGCAGCGGGTTGATCCGCGGGTGCTGCGGTCGCGGCCGATGCATCGCCGGAATTGCCGGGCGCAGGATCAGAGGACGAAGCGTCGGGGGTGGTTTGTGACGCCGCTGCGGGTGGATTCTCGTGCAACGATGCATCTTTCAACCCCTCTACCGGCTGCATCTGGCACGGCGAGGGATCGAGCGGCAACTCCTGAAACGGCACGTTCGCGACCGGCGTGACAGGCAAGGACTGAGTAGGCGACAAGACCCGGATCCCCTCGCGCGCCGCTCGCTGGATCGCGTCATAATTGTCCGGCGACGAGGCATCAAACTGCGCGACGAACCGCGCCGTGGCAGCCTGGTTCGCTGGCGATGTTGTCGCGACCGCCGGTGCGTGCCCGGCCAATGTGGCCCCCGATATATCCAAAGTCCCCGCGATGACCGGCGCGCCTGCCATCGCAAGCGCTGCCGCCATGGCAATACGGCTACCCCAGCCCGGTTGCTCCACGCTCTTTGCTGCCAGCAACACCTCTGCCGCCCGCCTGTGCATTCGCACATGCGAGGCCAAAACACGAGACCACGCCAACACCTGCAAACGAAACATCACAACAATAACCCCACGCTGCGCCTACGGCTTGCTGTCCACCGCGCTGCTCAGATCCCATCAAGAGATACAAAGATCAATCTACATTTTAGTGAAATACCATGCCGTCTTCGTGACCCAGCGCGCAGTCACGGTATATTTCAATCCGTTTCCTCCCTCTTGCTCCCGGCCCGTTCCGCGGCCACTATGGCGACATGGATACACCACATACCAAGCTGCTGGTTGTCGATGACGACCCCGCCTTGCGGCAATTGCTCGCTGATTACCTGAATCGCCACGGGTACGACACCCTGCTGGCGCCTGACGCCAGCGACCTGACCGCGCGCATTGCGCGCTACGCGCCCGACCTCCTGGTGCTGGACCGCATGCTGCCAGGCGGCGACGGCGCGGATGCCTGCCGCCGCCTGAGAGAGCAAGGCGAAGACATTCCAGTCATCTTGCTGACCGCTCGCGACGAAGCCGTGGATCGCATCATCGGCCTGGAGGCCGGTGCCGACGATTATTTAGGCAAGCCCTTTGACCCCCGGGAACTACTGGCTCGCATCGAAGCCGTGTTACGACGCAAACGCGGCCCCTCGGCGTTGACCAAAGACGCGGCGGTTACGTTTGGTCCTTTTACGTTCGATCCCACCATGCGCCAGTTGTTGCGCGACGGTGAGGCCGTGAAACTGACTGGCGGAGAAATCAACCTGCTGGAAGCCCTCGTGCGCAATGCAGGCAAACCACTGTCACGCGAGCGTCTGTTGGCACTGGCACGTGACGACGACGGCGGCGAACGCAACGACCGCGCCATCGACATTGCCATCCTGCGGCTGCGGCGCGCCATCGAGGACGACCCCAAACAACCTCGCTGGATCCAGACCGTCTGGGGCATCGGCTATCGGTTTTCGCCTTAGACGGCTCGCCTACGCATGCGTCGTCTGACTCGATTCTTATTACCGCGCTCGCTGCGCACGCGCCTGATTCTGCTCGTGCTCGGCGCAGTACTGCTGGCCCAGGCGGCCACCCTGACCACGGTCTCCTACTATCGCCAGAAATTTCTCGAAGACGTCGCCATCGGCTACATCGCCACGACCATTCGCACGCTACGCGCGTCTCTGTCTCAAATCCCGGCCGAGGACCGTGCCGAATTCGTACGCAATGCCTCGCAGAACCAGTGGCGGCTCTGGTCGCGCACACTGCCCGCCGAGGCCCAATTGCAGCGCCCTCACCGCCGTTACCCGCCGCCACCGCCGCCGCGGGCCAACAACGGCGATAACGATCTTCGTACACCAGGCAACCCTGCGAATCCTGGCCGCCCCGCCATGGAGGGCGACGGCGGCGCCCAAAGCCGTGACACAGCGCGTCCGCGCCCTCCTCCCCCGCAGGACGACCTGAGGCGCGACCTGCGTGGCCCCATCCGCGAGCTCAATGACCGGCTCAACGATGGCACCCGCGTCGCGCTGTCACACGGCCCGGAACCCGAAATTTACATATCCCTGGCTCGCAATGCGGACACCGAAGACGCGCCCCGCCTGCGCGAATGGCTGGTCATCCCGCTCGAGCGCCTGGATCCCTCCGTCTCGACCCCGATGGTTGCCGTATGGTTAGGCGGATTGGGTCTGGTCCTGTTGCTGGCAGCAGGCTTTTCGTGGCACATCACCCGCCCGCTGACCCGCCTGGCCGAGGCCGCCGACCATCTGGCGGCCGGGCAACCCCAGCGCGTCGAGCCCTCGGGCCCACGGGAAACCCGCGCCCTCGGCGAACGTTTCAACGCCATGCTGGACGCCTTGGCCGAGTCCGATTCGGTGAGGCGCACCCTGCTCTCCGGCCTGCCGCACGACTTGAAAGGTCCCTTGTCGCGCATGTGGCTGCGCATCGAAATGGCCGATGATCCCGCCCTGAAAGAAGGCCTGCGTAAAGATCTGCAAGACATGCAGCACATGGTGGACCAATTTATCGGCTTTGTCCGCGGCACAGACCCTGCCGCCTACCGCTACGCCCCGCTATCCTTGCCCGAATGGCTGGCCGATCGCGTAGGCGGCTGGACCAGCACCGGCACCGCCATCACGCTGGACACCACGGAAGACGCCATGACCGTCCAAGGCGACGCCGTCGCGCTGGGCCGCCTGCTGGACAACCTCATCGGCAATGCGCTGCACCACGGTGAACCGCCCATCGACATCACCCTGCGACGGGATGGCCAATTCGCCATCCTCGACGTCGCGGATCACGGCGCTGGCATCGCCCCAGAGCGCCGTACAGAGGCCTTACGCCCCTTCGCCCGCCTAGACGATGCCCGTACCCGCACGGGCAACGTCGGCCTGGGCTTGGCGCTGGCCGATGCTATTGCCCGGGCGCATGGTGGGACACTGGCTCTGCTGCAAGCCCAGAGCGGGGGGCTGTTGGTGCGAATCAGTTTGCCATTGACGGCGTAGGTTTTTGGGGTTGTGGTTTTGTCGTGCTATTGACTGGTTTTGCGTTGCGTTGCTTGCTGGTCTTGGGTGTCTCTGGAAAGACGTTCCTGCCGGGTGCCCAATGGCTATGCCGGCCCTATCGCAACGGCGCATGCCAAGGCTGCCAACCCCAAGCCTCCGGCATACCACGCCCAAACGTTATTTTTGGCCGCGCCCGTAGGCGGCCAAAAATAACAACCCTGCAAGATATTCTTCCTTGCCAAAGCCCGTCCCCACGAAGCCTAAGCAAGACAGCCGTCCCAGCGATGCGGAAAGCTTGAGACATCGCGAGTCGAGCAGGGGCAATCACGGTGTGGGGGCGCCTCGTGGT
>NZ_CBCSIU010000004.1:0-86262 GCF_965139205.1 Bordetella muralis | reverse complement strand
TGATTGCCCCTGTTCGACGCCAGAAGAACCAATCCCCCGAACGTACGAGCACAAACTCAACCACCACCACGGGCGCCAACACTCACCCCCGCCGTTCCTTCCCAAACACCGACCGATAAGCCCAAAGATTAAACACCAACACCACAGGCACCCCCACCACCGCAGCCGACAACACCAGCCGCATGGATTCGATAGACGCCGTCCCATCCCACAACGTCATATCATCCAGAATCAGATAGGGAAACAAGCTATACCCCAACCCCGCCAGCATCAGCCAATAAAGCACGATGCACAACACAAACGGCAGCCATTGATAGGGCGACTCCTCCCGGGGCACACGAGCCAGCAACATCTCGGCGCCGGAGAAACACAGCAGCATGATCGCCCAGACTCCAGCGACCGTCGCAAATCCCCCAGGATTGCTCCACTTGTAGAAAATCCCGGCATTGGCCAAGCCGAGCATCACCGACGCCGCCACCATCCCCACCGCCGTCCAGCGAATGGCATGGCGTCCCCAGCGGGCGGCACGCCGTTGCAAATCCCCGTCCACGCGCATGACGAGCCAGGCTGCGCCCAACAACACATAAGCGGCCACTACACACAAGCCCATCACCACAGAAAACCATCCGTAACCCGCCTCCGTCTGGTACCCCGTGGCGATGCGTCCCAAGATCAGGCCTTGACCAAATGCCGTCGCCAACGACCCCAGCCAGAACCCGAACACCCATCGTGATTTCAACTCGGCACGAGCACGAATCCGGAACTCAAACGAGACACTGCGCAACACCATGCCCATGGCCATCAACGCCAATGGCCCGTACAGCTTGCCGAAAATAACGCCCCACGCCAGCGGAAAAGCCGCGGCAAACAAGCCTATGCCCAACAGCGGCCAAAACTCGTTGGCGTCGCGCCAGGGGCTCAGCAGCGCCATCATGCGTCCGCGCTCATCGACCGGCGCCACAGGCAACAACATGCCCACGCCGATATCAAAGCCATCGAGCACCACGCCGCCGATAATCAATAAAAACAACAGCCCCATGAACACCAACGGGATCCAGAACGTCGGATCGTTGGCGTTGACACCTAGGGAAGCAGCCAGTGCGGCGATCATTGAGACGTTCCTCCGGGTTTGCGTACCGGCACCACGCCGTAACGAGCCGCATGAAACAACATGCCGTTAAACGCGGCAATCAACACGATATACAACACGCCGAAACCCGCTACCCCCAGCGCCAACGAGGTCGTGCTGGCTGTCCCCAGGACTTCCGTTTGCGTAATGGTGGCATTGACGACGTAAGGCTGCATGCCTACCAATGAAAACACGCCGCCCCCCAACACCATCAGCCCGCCGCTGTACAACATGCCCACCATGCAGCGCAGCCACCACGCCGGCAAAGGAGCAGGATCCAGCTTGCGCCTCAGCGTCATCGCCGCAGTGGCCCACGAGACGAACAACATCAATCCGCCCAATACCAAGATCGCGCGCAGCGTCCAGAACGTCAGCCCTACAGGCGGACGCATGCCGGAGAATTTATCCAGCCCGAGATAACGGCCCTGCTCATCGCGTCCCAGCCACGCGCCGCCTGCTGGTTCGAGCGTCCAGTCGTAGCGATTAGCCTCCGATCGACTGTCGGGCAGACCCACTATCGTCCAACTCGGCACGGTACCGCTTTTCCAATAACCCGCCGCCGCAGCAGCCTTGGCCGGCTGATGTTCAGCCATGACCCGTGCCGCGCCATTCAAAACCGGGATCTGCAGCGCCGAGGCCACCACAGCCACCACCAATGCTGTCTTGAATGTGCAGCGCTCTCCGTCCTGCAAGGGACGACGCAACGCTTGCAACGCGGTGATGCCCAGCATCAAAAAAGCTGCCGCCAGCAACGACCACACCGCCATCAGCGCGAGGTTCCAGCTGAGAGAGGGATTGAAAATCACTTCCTGCCAGTCCAGCACGCGGTAACGAGCGTCAATCAGCGTCGCCCCGGCGGGTGTCTGTACCCACGATTGCAGAACCAGTACCCAAAACAGTGCCGCAGCCTGGCCCACAGCGACCATGAATACCGCAAAGGTGTGCACCCAGTTCGATACCCGGCGCTGGCCAAACAGCATCACGCCCAGAAAACAGGATTTCAGGACAAACACCGACAACACGCCAAAGCCGATCAGCGGTGCGGCCACGTTACCGATTTTGTCCATCAGGCCGGGCCATAGGCTGCCTAACTGAATCAACACCGGCAGCCCTGCCGCCAATGCCAACACAAACGACAGGGCAAAAACACGCACCCAAAACCGATAGGCGGCCGTCCACCCGGCCTGCCCGGTGCCGTGCGCGCGCAATTTGAAAAACAGCAGCAACCAGGCCAGCGCGAACGCCAAAGCCATGAATAGCGCCAGAAAACTGAGGCTGGTCGTGAACTGGATCCGAGCCAGTAAGAGGGGAACAATATCCATGATGGCCGGTAGTGTAGAGCCTGTTTCCTGAACGCGGGAGATGGGCCGCGAGAGCATTGGTGTGCGAACGTGGCAAAATTGATGCTTTGCTGCTGCATTCACCTATCCATTCAGCATGACCACCGCCCCGACTCCGACTGCCGCCACCAACTATCTGCGCAATATCATCGAAGATGACCTGCAGGCCAACCGCTACCAGGATAAGCGCTGGGCCGGCACGCCTGGCCCAGCCTCGGTACAGTCCCAGGGCGGGCCGGACACTGCCCGCATCCGCACCCGTTTCCCGCCGGAGCCCAACGGCTACCTGCACATCGGCCACGCCAAGAGCATCTGTGTCAATTTTGGGCTCGCCCGGGAATACGGCGGGGTCTGCCACCTGCGCTTTGACGACACCAACCCCGAAAAAGAAGACCAGGAATACGTCGACTCCATCATCGAGGCGGTCAATTGGCTGGGTTTTGATTGGAAAGCCGACGGCAACAACAACCTGTATTTCGCCAGCGACTATTTCGAATTCATGTATGAATTCGCCCAGGCGCTGGTGCAGGCCGGCCATGCCTACGTCGATGAACAGACGCCCGAACAGATCCGCCTGAACCGCGGCACCCTGACCGAGCCAGGCACGGCCTCGCCGTGGCGGGATCGTCCAGCCGAGGAATCGCTGGCCCTGCTGGCGGACATGCGTGACGGCAAGTATGCCGACGGCAGCCTGGTGCTGCGGGCCAAGATCGACATGACCTCGCCCAACATCAATCTGCGTGATCCGGTGATGTATCGGGTGCGTCATGCCACGCACCACCGCACCGGTAACAAATGGTGCATCTACCCGATGTACAGCTGGGCCCATCCCGTCGAAGATGCCCTCGAAGGCATCACCCACAGCATCTGCACCCTGGAATTCGAAGACCAGCGTCCGTTCTACGACTGGATCCTGGCGCGCCTGGCCGAACTCGGCAAATTGGCCCGTCCCCTGCCGCGCCAATACGAATTCGCCCGCCTGAACCTCAGCTACATCGTCACCAGCAAGCGCAAACTGCTGCAACTGGTGCGCGAGGGCTACGTTGACGGCTGGGACGATCCGCGCATGCCCACGATATTCGGCCTGCGCCGCCGCGGCTACACGCCGGCCTCCATCCGCCTGTTCTGCGATCGCACCGCCGTGACCAAATCCGACTCGCGCATCGATTACAGCCTGCTGGAACAGGCCGTGCGCGACGACCTGGATCCCATTGCGCCGCGCTCCGTGGCCGTACTGGACCCGATCAAGCTGGTGATCACCAACTACCCGGCTGACCAGGAAGAGCTCTGCTCGGCACCTCGCAATCCCCACGATCCAGATGCCGGCAAACGCGAGTTTCCGTTCTCGCGCGAACTCTGGATCGAGCGGGACGACTTCCGCGAGGAGGCCCCCAAAAAATACTTCCGCCTGTATCCGGGCAACACCGTCCGCCTGAAATACGGCTACGTCGTGCGCTGCACCGGTTTCACCAAAGACGAATCCGGCCAGATCACCGAGGTTCAGGCCGAATACCTGCCTGACACCAAGAGCGGCACGCCTGGCGCCGACAGCGTCAAAGTCAAAGGCAACATCACCTGGGTCAGCGCGGCGCATGCCGTTCCGGCCAAGGTGCATCTGTATGATCGTTTGTTTGCCGATCCGCATCCCGATAGCGGCGACAAAGACTTCCTGGCCTGCCTGAATCCCAAGTCGCGCGAAACCGTGACTGCCTGGCTGGAGCCCGGCACCGTCGCCACGCCGGGCGCCACCTGGCAATTCGAACGGCTGGGTTATTTCACCGCGGACAGCAAAGACTCCACCCCCGAGGCCCCCGTACTCAATCGCATCGTGACGTTGCGCGACTCCTGGGCCACGGCCTGATTTTGACCATGACGACAGACTCCCTCGCCCTCGACTTCAAAAGCGCCACGCTGTATGCCATCCGCGTGGTGTTGCACAGCGCGGATCTGACGCGCCTGTCCGCCGCCCTGGATCAGCGCATGGCTGACGCCGGCAGTTTTTTTGAGAACGAACCGGTGGTCATCGATGCCAGCCGTGTGACGGATCCTATCGATTGGCCGGCCCTGCTCACCGCCCTGCGTGGCCACAACCTGCCCCCTATCGGCGTGGTTGCCGAAGGCGACAATCTCAAGACAGCCCAAGCCGCGGGCCTGGCGCCCGTTGAACTGTCCACGCCCGTAGCGCGCCCCGCGGCCACTGTAGAGATGACGCCGCCCAACCATGTCTCGACGCCGGTCCCTGGCGTACCCGCAGCCGCGTTAGCGACGGGATCTGCCGCGACCAACGATGCCGTTGACGACGCAGCCACGTCAACGGCTGCCACGCAAGACGCCTCGGCCAACAAAGCCCCTGTGCCGGCCAAAACCGATAAGACCTCGGCCAGAACCGGCAAGGCAGCGGCCTCCACGGGCAAGGATGCATCCGGCAAGGCGGCAGTTCCAGCTAAGACCGAGACGGCATCGGCCGAGCCAGCCCCGGCAGTTCCCACCACAGCATTGGTCATCACCAAACCACTACGCTCAGGTCAGCGCGTTTACGCACGGCATACCGACCTGGTCGTCATCGGCATGGTCAGCCAGGGCGCAGAAGTCATTGCCGATGGCAATGTGCATGTCTACGGCCCTTTGCGCGGCAAAGCGATGGCGGGCGCACGCGGCGATACCTCGGCGCGTATTTTCACCACACAGCTTGACGCCGAATTGCTGGCAATCGCAGGCGTGTATCGTGTGGTCGAGGCCAAACTCGACAGCGCTCTGCACAACCAACCTGCGCTCGTGCATCTCGACGGCGAAACACTGCGCGTCGACGCACTGAAGAAATGAACCAAACATGGATCTCGTTATCGGATACACGATCCGATAACGAGGTCTACATCTTGTAAGAAGCCTTACATAGGCTTTTTGCTTTACGATAACGCGATTTATTCGAACATAAGGGTTAAACAGTCATGACACGAATTGTTGTGGTGACTTCCGGAAAGGGTGGAGTCGGCAAGACCACCACGAGCGCCAGCTTTTCCTCCGGTCTGGCCATGCGCGGCCACAAAACCGCCGTGATCGACTTTGACGTCGGCCTGCGCAACCTGGATCTCATCATGGGCTGCGAACGCCGCGTCGTGTATGACTTCGTCAACGTCATCCAGGGCGAGGCCACGCTCAAGCAGGCTTTGATCAAAGACAAGCAGTTGGAAAACCTGTTCGTCCTGCCCGCCTCGCAAACACGCGACAAAGACGCGCTGACCCAAGAAGGCGTCGGCAAAGTCATCGAAGAGCTCAAGGAAATGGGCTTCGACTACATCGTGTGCGACTCGCCGGCAGGAATCGAAGCAGGCGCATTGATGGCAGCCTATTTCGCCGATGACGCATTGGTCGTGACCAACCCCGAAGTCTCCTCGGTGCGCGATTCCGATCGTATTCTGGGTATTTTGGCCTCCAAGTCACGCCGCGCCATCGAGGCCGACGAAGATCCCGTCAAGGAATACCTGCTGTTGACACGCTACAACCCCAAGCGGGTCAATGATGGCGAAATGCTGTCCTTGAGCGATATCGAGGACATCCTGCGCATCAAGCTCATCGGCGTCATTCCCGAGTCCGAAGCCGTACTGCAGGCATCCAACCAGGGCCTGCCAGCCATCCACTTGCGCGACAGCGACGTGTCCGAAGCCTACAAGGACGTCGTCGCACGTTATCTGGGCGAAGAAAAACCGCTGCGCTTCACGGACTACAACAAACCCAGCTTGCTCAAGCGCCTATTCGGAGGGAAGTAAGCAATGTCTTTCCTGTCGTTTCTGCTGGGGCAGAAAAAAACTTCGGCGGTAGTCGCCAAGGAACGCCTGCAGATCATCCTGGCACACGAACGCACTGGCCGCGGCGCATCGCCCGACTACTTGCCGCAATTGCAGCAAGAGTTGGTCGCCGTCATATCCAAGTACGTGAACATCAATCCTGATGACATCCGGGTGCACCTGGAACGCCAAGACACCCTGGAAGTGCTGGAAGTCAAAATCGAAATGCCGCAAAAAGAAGCCTGACCGCGGCACGTTGGCTTTCCCATGAGAAAGGGCCCCGACAATAGTCGAGGCCCTTTTCATATCGATCAAAACTCGGCAGCGCTACGTAAACACTATCCTGTGATCATTCCGAACAGCTAGCGCGGAATGCCGCACGCGGCCCCGCGCTACGGTCCGACATTATTTGCCGACTTGATCCCCGATGATGCCGCCCAATGCGGCGCCACCTATCGTTCCCAGGATACCGCCGTTGGTAATCACGGCACCTGCGACGCCGCCTACCGCTGCACCGCCTACCGTGCTCTTTTGACGCCGGCTCATGCTGTCCCATGACGAACAGCCCGCCACGGAAACCGCCAGCAAAATAGCCATACCCACTTTTGAGATAGTTCCGATTTTCATCATGATGTGATACTCCTGTTCTTGCTGGCGAGCCGCCCCACGGCGAAAACACCTCGCACTTTTATGAACTGTCAGGATCGCAGAAAGTGCCTCGTCAGGCTGTGAGGGATACCGATAAATTGTATCCATGGGTAGGTAATAACCCTGGTCGCCCTGTAGACCGTAGCCTGTTGTCGGGATTATTTCACGAGCTGTAACACGTCGCGAAAGCGGGGATGGTCGCAAGTCTCCATCCATTCAAACAAGGCCATCTCCGCAGTAATGACCGTGGCACCCGATGCCCGGATACGCCGCAAGCCGGCATAGTGATCCGCAGGACGGCGAGAGCCGGCCGCATCGGTGACCAGAACCGCGTGATAGTTCAGCTCAAGCAGCCCCACAATCGTTTGCAGGACGCAAACGTGAGCCTCCCAGCCGGCGACCAGAATCGTGCGCCGGGCCGGAGGCAGCCAAGCCTCGAAACCCGGTTCGCGCACAGCCGAAAAATGCCGCTTTTGAAACACCGACTGCACCGACTCGCATAACGGCGCAATAGTCTTGCCCAATGCCGCGCTGCTGTGTTCGGTAGCCACCACAGGAACGTCCAACAAGCGAGCCCCCTGGGCCAACTTGTGAGCCACCGCTGCCGACTCCATTCCCTGGGAAATCGCGGGCTGCAGGCGTTCCTGCATGTCCACGATCAACAATGTCGAATCGGCGGCGTTGAGCAACATGGCAGGCAAGACCTATGTCGAAGGTTATTTCAACGCCTTGTAGCGCAGACGACGCGGCTTGGCGCCCTCTTCGCCCAGGCGGCGTTTTTTGTCGGCCTCGTATTCCTGGTAGTTGCCATCAAAGAACACCACCTGCGAATCGCCCTCGAATGCCAGGATATGCGTCGCAATACGATCCAGGAACCAGCGATCGTGGCTGATGACCATCACGCTGCCCGGGAACTCGAGCAAGGCATCCTCGAGCGCGCGCAAGGTTTCCACGTCAAGATCGTTCGACGGTTCGTCCAGCAGCAACACATTGCCGCCCGCGACCAGCGTCTTGGCCAGGTGCAAACGGCCGCGTTCACCGCCCGACAATTGCCCGACGACCTTGTTTTGATCGGCGCCCTTGAAGTTAAAGCGGCCCAGGTAGGCACGCGAGGACATTTCGAATTTGCCTACGGTCAACAGATCTGCGCCGTCCGCCACCGCATCGAAGACGGACTTGCCGTCTTGCAACGAGTCACGCGACTGATCGACAAAGGCCAATTGCACCGTTTGACCCAGCACCACGCTGCCCGAATCCGGCTGCTCGCGGCCGGCGATCATGCGAAACAACGTCGATTTACCTGCGCCGTTGGCGCCGATGATGCCCACGATCGCGCCGGGAGGCACCTTGAAGCTGAGGTTGTCGATCAGCAGACGGTCGCCATAGGCTTTGCTGACGTTATTGAATTCGATGACCTCGTTACCCAAACGCTCGCCCACAGGAATAAAGATTTCCTGCGTTTCATTGCGTTTTTGGTATTCGTACGAAGACAGCTCCTCGAACCGCGCCAGGCGGGCTTTGGCCTTGGCCTGACGGCCCTTGGGGTTCTGGCGCACCCATTCGAGTTCTTTCTTGATGGTCTTTTGGCGAGCCGATTCCGAGGCTTCTTCTTGTTTCAGGCGAGCGTCTTTTTGCTCGAGCCAGGAACTGTAGTTGCCTTTCCAGGGGATACCATGCCCCCGGTCCAGTTCAAGAATCCACTCGGCCGCGTTATCCAGGAAGTAGCGATCGTGGGTCACACCCACCACCGTGCCCGGGAATTTGTGCAGGAATTGCTCCAGCCATTCGACGCTTTCTGCATCCAGGTGGTTAGTCGGCTCGTCCAGCAGCAACATGTCGGGCTTGGACAGCAGCAGGCGGCACAGCGCCACGCGACGCTTTTCACCACCCGACAAATTACCCACCGTGGCGTCCCAAGGCGGCAAACGCAACGCATCGGCCGCGATTTCCATTTGATGCTCGATATCGTCCGCGCCACTGGATGCTGCGGCGGCGATCACCGCCTCGAGCTCGGCCTGCTCGGCCGCCAAGGCGTCAAAATCCGCATCGGGTTCGGCATAGGCAGCATAGACCTCGTCCAAGCGTTTCTTGGCGTGCACCACTGCCCCCAGGCCTTCCTCGACGGCCTGGCGCACCGTGTGCTCGGGATTCAACTGCGGTTCTTGGGGAAGGTAGCCGATATTCAAACCCGGCATGGGGACCGCTTCGCCTTCGATTTCCTTGTCCACGCCGGCCATGATCTTGAGCAAAGTGGACTTGCCCGAACCGTTCAGGCCCAGCACGCCGATTTTGGCGCCGGGGAAAAACGAAAGAGAAATATCACGCAAAATCTGCCGCTTTGGCGGCACGATCTTGCCAACGCGATTCATGGTGTAGACGTATTGGGCCATGGACTCTTATGCAAAAGACGAATCAGAGGGAAGCCATGATTGTAGGCCGGAATAGCCTCAGCCAGCCGCCCGCGGCCGCCACTGCGCCAGACTGACTCCCGCCAACGCCATCGCACCGCCCACGATGTGATAGCTATGCGGCACCTCATTCAACATGACTGCGGCAATCGCCACAGTCCCGACCGGCATCAGATTCAGAAAAATGCTGGCCCGATTCGGTCCTAAATAACGCACGCCCTGCATCCACAGATAGGGCGCAAACAGCGACGGAAAAATCCCTGCATACAGGACCAATGGAATATTGCTGGCATTCAACGGCGACGCAGGCGCCAACAAGTACGAAGGCACCTGAAGCAAAATCCCGAACAACACCTGCACATAAAGCGACTGCCACACGCCGATCGGCAACGGCCAGCGGCGCAGCAACACCCCATACATCGCATAAGCCAGCGCCGCCACGCCCATCAACGCATCACCCGTACTGCCGCCGACCTCAAGCAAACGCAGCGGATTCCCTTCGCCGAGCAACACGCCCAATCCGAGCAGGGACAAGGCGCCACCCGCGACTGCCGTCCAGGCCGGCAGCTCTCGCAACACGATGCACACCAGCACGATCGTCAGCAACGGCACCATAGCCGTAATGATGCCCATATTGGTCGCGGTGGTCGTTGCCGCCGCCACATAAATCAACCCTTGATACACCGCCATGCCCAGCGCGCCCAGCACGGCCAGTTTGCCCAGATGCGGCACAATCGCGCGCCAGCCGCGCAACACGCCCGGCAGCACAAAAGGCGTCAAGATCACGCCTGCCAGCACCCAGCGATAAAATCCGATCACAGCCGGCGCAATCACACCGGCCGCCATCTTGGTCACCACCATGTTCAGTGACCAGATCAACGCCGCCAGCAGTGGAAACAACATGTGGCGCGCCGATGGCGCCGTTACCGCGTTCAACATGACAACAGACTTTGCGTAAGCAAAGCCGCGATATTAGCGCTGTATCGTGAATGTCGCCGCCGCGCTCGAGAAACGAGCGACAATATCGGTTTCGTAAAGACGGCTGCACAGCACGCATCGTCTCGATCACATGCAGTGCCCCTATCAGGACCCATCATGACCGCCTCCACCACGCCCCCGGCCTCGTTGACGCATTTCAGCACCCAGGAACTGGACATGCTCTCCAAAACCGCTGACGCCCTCAGTGCCTATCTGGGTAAACCCGTCTTGGCCGAAGTCGTCCTGGGTGACGAAGGCACCGAATGGGTCAGCTTCGGCATTCCCGTCGAGCAAAGCGCCAAAGACGATGACCAGCCTCACGTCCAACTCGGCGGCCCGCAGGCCCGGCTCCTCGGCAACCGCGGCGGCCTCAGCCCTACCGACAACGACACCTACGATTGCCTCTATCTTTGGGCCATCCAGATCACCCTGGCCGAAGGCGAACGATTCGTCAAACTAGACCAATCCGGCGAAGAAACCGCGTGGTCCGACGACCTGCTGGACGTCCTGCCCTTTGCATTGTCCGATGAGCCCTTGCCTGACGTAGACGAGGAGGAGGATGAAGATGAAAACGATGACGAGGACGACGACTACGATGCCGCCATTCCTCCCGGGCATCCCATTCACTGAAACCCGAGAGCGGGCTCAGCGAAAATCGCCCCAGCGCAGCGCAGCGCTAAGCCACGCCGCGCCGCTGATCCCGGCGGTACAACATATATCCCGCCGGCCACATCAACGCCACCAGCACCTTGGCTGTCGGCCGGGTCAGCGGATACGCCTGCACCGCCGTAGGCACCCCCGAATGCTCCAGATCCAACCGGAACCGCGTAAACCGCGCCGCAGCCATCAGGAAGTCCTTGGGCCGAAACCGGAACCACTCCATGTGGTGCTCGAGCACGTCCCACGCCAGTAAATACAGCCCCTGCGCGTTATTGCGTATCGATACTGCCCCCCGGCTCAACCCATCCGGACTCGGGTGATAAACACGGACCACGCGGTTAATACAATGATTCAAGTATCCCGCCCGCGCCATCGCCCACCAGATCAGGCTCTCGGGCACAAACCCCGCCACATCCTCGGGAAAAGGAAAACGGCGCAGTACGGCCGTACGTAGGCTGCCGAATTTTTCGCCCTTGATCCGATAGCGGAAATACAGATCAACGGCCGATACATCGAAAACATCCTGCGGGAAACGATCGCCCACAATTTCGCCATCGGGCCGGGCGCACAGGCCCGTCACCCCCACATATCGCTCACGTTGATCCGGCGCGATGCTTTCCCAGGCGTCCTTCAATATCTGCAACGCGTCAGGCGGCATTTCATCATCGCTATCCAACGTGATGATGAATTCGCCATGCGCCTCACGCACACCGCGATTGAATGCCGTCTTTTTATGCTGATTTTTCTGCCAGATATATCGAATCGGAAACTCAGCCTCGGCTTGCCATGCCCGGACGGCTTCGTGCGTGCGGTCCGTCGAACCGTCATCCACGATCAACCATTCGAAATCACGACAAACCTGTCGTTTCAGGGATTCATGCACACGATGCAAAGTGCCGGCCCGGTTATAAGTGGGCGTCAGTATCGTGAACGTGTATTGAGGCTCACTCATGCAATCAAACGGGTTCGCGCGAGCGCGACCACGGCAGCCGCACTGCTTACAAGTAAAAACTGGGGTAAGTGTAGGAGGATATGCAGACCGCAGACGTGTTCCGCAACAGCCATTTTGAAAACAAATTTTGCAAATTCTGCCGTAGTGAAACAAGCATATCGTCGTTGTCTGACACCAGCCGCAAACAAAACGTCATCCAGCAGGTAAACTCTGGCGGCTGCCACGGACAACCTATGGACTCTCATCCTATCCAGTTAAACGATATCGCACTGTTTGTCGAAGTTGCTCGCCGCAAGAGCTTCAGTCTGGCAGCACGAGCCCTCGCCATGCCGACCTCGACCCTATCGCGCCGCATCGGCCAACTGGAACAGGCGATTGGATTACGGCTCATCAACCGCAACACGCGGCGCCTGGAACTCACCAACGCTGGCGCCGCCTACTTGCGACGATGCCAAGGACTTGTTGACGAAGCCCGTCTGGCGCACGAACAACTGCAGGCCTTGTCTGCCAGCCCGCAGGGACGGCTCACCATTGCCATCCCCTACAGCATCGCCATCTGGCTGTTGCCGGATGCATTAAAGGCCTTTACTGAAAGCTACCCCGATTTGGAATGCGAGTTCGACATGAGCATGAAGGCCGCCGAAAACTCGCAAGGCGGTCCCTTTGATCTGGTATTGCGTTTCGGCCGCAGCGCCCCTGTGTCCGAACCAGGCGCCGTCGAAGACTCGATCTCAAAGGAAATCGCCTCGCTGGACACGCATCTGTACGCGTCGGCCGATTATTTGCGCGAATATGGCGAACCCCAACAGCCGTCCGACCTGTCAAACCACGAATGCTTTCGTACCACGATCGATCCGGAACATTCATTCTGGGTCCTGCATAACGGCCAACGCAGCGAACGTGTAGCCGTCAAAGGCGCTATCGCGGGCAACAGTATCAGTGTGATCGGCTCATTGGCTGGCCTGGGCATGGGCATTACCCGATTGCCCGATTGCCGGGCCCTGGCTCCCATCATCGACAGCTACGCCTTGCGGCGTATCCTGCCAGAATGGCGCCTGGAGCCCCTCGCGGTCTATGCCGAATTGCCAACCGCTGTCATGCCAGCCAAAACGCGAGTATTCATGGAGTTTCTGCGTCCCTGGCTGGAGCCTGCCATTTAAACGGACAGCGCTGTGGCAGGAATGTGGGTAGGCCCGGAATCGCACGCCGCGCCTTCGGCTTGCTGCCCCCCCGAGGGGGCGTTTTTTGCCTTGGGGCGGCCCGGCGGNAAAAAANGCCCCCACGCCNCGCCTTCGGCTTGCTGCCCCCCGAGGGGGCGTTTTTTGCCTTGGGGCGGCCCGGCGGCAAAAAAAAACCACCGACATGATCGGTGGTTTTTTTTACATCAAGGCGCAAGAATTACACGCGCTTGATTTTTTCCAGCATCTTGAAAACACCCTTGGGGGCGTTGACGAACAAGCGCTTGAAAGACTTGCCCAGGCAACGGCGTTCCAGGGTGTTACGACGCACACGTTTGCGCTCAGCCATGATGATCTCCGGTAAGGTTCGATAGTGCCCAAACCCGCCCGACGTTCCCAGCATCAAAGCGCAGACAACTACGCCGCAATACTGACGGGCCACAGGCTGGTGGCAGAAATTGGATAACTCAGCATTGTAGCCTCAAACGCCGCCGCCAGCCAAATCGAACCCATGCGCAGCCGTAGCGAAGCATATTCACGCGACAATTACACGGATTAGCGGTAATCTAAGATACTGTTTAAATATACAGATATTTCAGCGATATCCTATCACCCGCGGATTCTGGTCTGATTCCGCGTCGTTCACGCATCGTTCCCTCGTCATGAGCTCTCAAATTCGCATCGTCGGCGCCCGCCAAAACAACCTGAAAAACCTGGATCTGACGCTCGCCACCGGCGAGCTCGTCGTCATTACCGGCGTGTCGGGCTCAGGCAAAAGCTCGCTGGCGTTCGATACGCTCTATGCCGAGGGCCAGCGCCGCTACGTCGAGACCTTTTCGCCCTACGCGCGCCAGTTCCTGGACCGCATGGACAAGCCCCAGGTCGATCGCATCGAGGGCATTTTGCCCGCCATCGCCATCGATCAGACCAACCCGGTGCGCAGCTCGCGCAGCACCGTGGGCACGATGACCGAGCTGAACGATCACCTCAAGCTCCTGTTCGCGCGCGGTGCCAAACTCTACTGCCGAGGCTGCGGCAAACTCGTGCGGCGCGATACGCCCGACTCGATTGCCGCCTCGCTGGCGCAGCGCGCGCCGGCGGTGGGCGATCCGCGCCTGGTCATTACGTTTCCGATTGCCGTGCCCGCCAACTTCACAGAAGACGAGGTTCGCGGTTTTCTCGAACAGCAGGGCTACACGCGCGTGCACCACGAAGAAACCCGTGCGCCGTCGGCCACCAAAGCGGCCAGCAAACGCGCAAAAGCCGCCGGCAAGGGCAAAACCGCCACGGCCAACGAGGAGCGCCGCATTCTGCACGTGGTGCAAGACCGATTCCGCCACTCCAGCGCAGAGCGCGAACGCCTGATGGAGGCCCTGGACACGGCGCTGCGCATGGGCGCGGGCCACATGGCCGTTCACGTGCTCGATGACGAAGGCGTCGACGCACAAGTCTGGAAATACAGTGATCGACTGCATTGTGCGGACTGCGATATCGAATACACCGATCCGCTGCCCAGCAGTTTTTCGTTTAATTCGCCGCTTGGCGCTTGCGAAAGCTGCCGCGGTTTCGGGCGGGTCATCGGCATCGATTACGGCCTGGTCATCCCCGACGAAAACAAAACCTTGAACGAAGGCGCTATCAAGCCCTGGCAAACGCCCTCGTACAAGGAATGCCAGGACGATTTGGCCAAATACGCGCCGCGCGCGGGCATCCCGCTCTCTGTCCCATGGAAGGCCATGACCGACGCGCAACGCCATTGGGTACTGCACGGCGATCCCGACTGGAAAGGCGGCAACAACGCCTGGAAAACCCAGTGGTACGGTGTACATCGATTCTTTGCCTGGCTGGAAAGCCGCGCCTACAAAATGCATGTGCGCGTGCTGCTGTCCAAATATCGCAGCTATACCCCCTGCCCCACCTGTCATGGCGCTCGCCTCAAGCCCGACGCCTTGCTGTGGCGCTTGGGAACCAAGGCCGAGGCCGACGAGGTGCTGCCGCCAGGCGACGAACGCTATACGCGTTTCATGCCCGCAGGCGCCGCATGGAGCCAAGAACAACTCGAGGCCCTGGACGGCCTGTCGATTCACGACGTCATGCTGCTGCCCATCGAACGCGTGCGCCATTTCTTTGACACGCTCTCGTTCACCGGCGTACTGGATGCCGCCGCCGATCTGCTCTTGACCGAGGTCCGCGCGCGATTGAAATTCCTCTGCGACGTCGGCTTGGGCTATCTGACGCTGGACCGTCAAAGCCGCACCTTGTCCGGCGGCGAAGTACAGCGCATCAACCTGACCACGGCGTTGGGCACCTCTCTGGTCAACACCCTGTTCGTGCTGGACGAACCGTCTATCGGGCTGCACCCGCGCGACATGCACCGCGTTGTCGAAGTCATGCATCGATTGCGTCAGGCCGGCAACACGCTGGTCGTCGTCGAACATGATCCTCAAGTCATGGTGGCTGCGGATCGCATCATCGACATCGGCCCGGGCCCTGGCGAACGCGGCGGACGTATTGTGTTCGACGGCACGCCCGCACAACTGCGCAGTTCGCCCACGCTCACGGGCGACTATCTGGGTGGACGTCTGCGCGTCGAAGCGCCGCGCCCCATGCCTGTCGCCGCCAATACGCCGCGCCTGTTATTGGAGGGCGCTACCGCACACAATCTGCGTAACGTCTCTATCGAACTGCCGCTCGGCCGGCTCGTGTGTGTCACCGGCGTATCGGGCTCGGGCAAATCGACTTTGGTCCAGGACGTGCTGTATCCGGCCCTGCTGAAATACCAAGGCAAACCCTCCGAAGCCCCGGGTTCGTTCGAGCGCTTGTTGGGCGCCGAACAGATTGCCGACGTGGTGATGGTCGATCAAACCCCCATCGGCAAGACCGCACGCTCCAACCCGGCGAGCTACGTCGGGGCCTTCGATGCAATCCGCAAGCTCTTTGCCCAAGCGCCGCTCGCCAAAGAACGCGCCTACACCGCAGGCACGTTCAGTTTCAACAGCGGCGATGGACGTTGCCCCACCTGCGGCGGCACGGGTTTCGAACATGTGGAGATGCAGTTCCTGTCCGACGTCTATCTGCGTTGCCCCGATTGCGACGGACGGCGATTCCGTCCCGAGGTGCTCGAGGTGCGCATCGAACACTTGGGCAAGAACGCCTCGATAGACGAAGTCCTGGAGATGACCGTCAGCGAGGCCTTGGAATTTTTCAAAGGCTTGCGCGATGTGCAAACTGGCTTGGCACCTTTGGCCGATGTGGGCCTCGAATACGTGCGATTAGGACAACCCGTCCCTACGCTATCCGGCGGCGAGGCCCAGCGCCTGAAGCTCGCCGGCCATTTGGCCGGAGCCGCCCGCAGCGGCATCTCTACCGCCAAGGTTGCCAAAAAAGGTAGCCTGTTCTTGTTCGACGAGCCGACGACCGGCCTGCACTTTGACGACGTTTCGCGCTTGATGCGCGCGTTCCGCAAGCTGCTTGCCGCCGGGCATACCCTGCTGGTTATTGAACACAATCTCGACGTCATCCGTGCCGCAGATTGGCTGATCGATCTAGGCCCCGAAGGTGGCGATGCCGGCGGCCTCGTCGTCGGTGTCGGCACTCCGCAAGACTTGATGGACAATCCGCGCTCGCATACCGGTGCGGCGTTACGCGACTATGAGGTCAGTGTGCTGCCGAGCCAGGTCGTCGAGGCAGCCACAGCCGACGCGACACGCGTCGCAGACCGGGCAGCTGGCGATGCCGATATGGATGCCGCGTCAGCCGCGCAGGGTTCATCCGCGCTCACCTTGGCCGAGCCCGCCGCCGCGTATGCGGAAAGCGCTGGTACGCCGCTGCAATCTCTCATGCGCCGCCGGCGCCAGGCGCAAGCCATCGAGATACGCAATGCGCGCGAACACAACCTGAAAAACGTCAACGTCGAGATCCCCCACGACAAGTTCACCGTCATCACCGGCGTCTCGGGCTCGGGCAAATCCACGCTGGCCTTTGACATCCTGTTCAACGAGGGCCAACGCCGTTATCTGGAATCGCTGAACGCGTACGCACGCGCCATCGTGCAACCTGCCGGCAAACCGGACGTCGACGCGATTTTCGGTATTCCGCCCACGGTCGCGATCGAACAGCGCACCAGCCGCGGCGGGCGTAAATCCACCGTCGCCACGATGACGGAGATCCACCATTTTCTGCGCCTGCTATACGTCAAGCTGGGCACTCAATATTGCCCCGACTGCCAGGTCGCGGTCGAACCGCAAAACACGGACCAGATCGTGGCGCGCCTGTTGCGCGAGCACAAGGGTCAGCATATCGGCCTGCTGGCGCCGCTGGTT
The DNA here is from genome assembly GCF_965139205.1 of Bordetella muralis. Classification (GTDB taxonomy): domain Bacteria; phylum Pseudomonadota; class Gammaproteobacteria; order Burkholderiales; family Burkholderiaceae_B; genus Bordetella_A; species Bordetella_A muralis. The sequence continues at coordinate 68,862 of NZ_CBCSIU010000004.1, read as the reverse complement.
ACTGCACGCAAGGGCTACTACACGGATTTGGCCAAGTGGGCAGGCTCCAAGGGCTACACGCACTTGCGTGTCGACGGCACATTTATTCCGGTCAGTCCCTGGCCGCGCCTGGATCGCTACAAGGAACACACCATCGAGTTGCCGATTGCCGATCTGATCGTCGATCCCGACAACGAGGCTGCGTTGCGTGATGCCGTCAAACAGGCCCTGGAACACGGCCAAGGCGTCCTCAGTATGGTCTGGCCGGTCAACAAGCTGCATGAAGCGCTCGACAGCGAACTGCAACAGCAGCATTTCTCGGTCAAACGCGCGTGCCCGTCGTGCGGCACCAGTTTCCCTGAACCTGACCCGCGCCTGTTTTCGTACAACTCCAAACATGGCTGGTGCACGGGATGCTTTGGCACGGGCGTACAACTGCAGGATTTCGACGCCGAGCAAACCGGCGAGGAATCCGCCTGGAATGCGGGCTACGATGGCGAGGCTCACACTTGCACGGTCTGCGATGGCCAGCGCCTGAATCGCGTAGCGCGCGCCGTGCGCTGGCGCGACCGCTCCATCGCCGAGCTCGCCGCCATGCCGGTGTCCGAAGCACACACGTTTTTTACCGGCCTGGTCGCGCGTGGCCGCGAGGGCGAAATCGCGCGCGATATCCTGACGGAAATTCGCGGCCGCCTGAATTTCATGAAAGAAGTCGGCCTGGATTATCTGGCGCTGGATCGCGCCGCACCCACCTTGTCCGGCGGCGAAGCCCAACGCATCCGGCTCGCGGCACAGCTGGGTTCAAACCTGCAAGGCGTGTGCTACGTGCTGGACGAGCCCACCATCGGCCTGCACCCTCGCGATAACCGCATCCTGTTGGACGCCCTCGCCCGCCTCGAGGGCAACGGCAATACGCTGGTCGTGGTGGAACACGATGACGACACCATTCGCCGTGCCTCGCACATCATCGACATCGGCCCCGGCGCAGGCGTGCGCGGCGGCCGCGTCGTGGCGCAAGGCAGTGCGCAGGACCTGATCGACGCCCCTGAATCAGTCACCGGCCGTTATCTGGCCAAGCCCTTGAAGCATCCGCTCAATGGCCGCCGCGCGGTTGACGATGACACGCCCATGATTCAGATCCATGGCGCACATCTGCACAACCTACGCCATGTCGATGCCCGAATTCCCATTGGCCGCCTGAGCGTTGTCACAGGGGTATCCGGGTCAGGCAAGTCCACGCTCGCACGCGAGGTGCTGCTGGACAACCTGCTGCAAGCCGTCTCGCAATCCAAAGCCCCGCGCTGGAATGGCTGCGAACGCATCAGCGGCTGGGAGGCAATCGACCGCGTTCTGGAAGTCGACCAGACGCCCATCGGCAAAACCCCGCGTTCCTGCCCGGCCACCTATATCGGGTTCTGGGATGACGTGCGCCGCCAATTCGCCGATACGCGCGAGGCCCGCATGCGCGGATGGAGCGCAGCACGGTTCTCGTTCAACACCGGCGATGGCCGCTGCCCCATTTGCGAAGGCCAGGGCATGCGCACCATCGAAATGAACTTCCTGCCCGACGTCAAAGTGCCCTGCGATGCCTGCAACGGCGCGCGCTTCAATAGCGACACGCTGTCAGTACAAATGCGCGGCAAAAACGCGGGCGAGTTGCTCAACATGGAGGTCGACGATGCGCTGGGCTACTTCACCGCCCATCCCAAAATTCATCGTCCCTTGCAACTGATGCAGGACGTGGGGCTGGGATACCTGACGCTGGGCCAGCCCTCGCCCACACTGTCCGGCGGCGAGGCGCAGCGCATCAAGCTGGTCACCGAACTGTCGAAAGCCCGTTTGACCGAGGGCGTCATCACGACTGGCCGCGCTTCGCGCATTCCACACACGTTATATGTCCTGGACGAGCCGACGGTCGGGCTGTCGATGGCCGATGTGGAAAAGCTGATCCATGTGCTGCATCGCCTGGTCGAGGCAGGCAATACTGTTGTCGTGATCGAGCACAATCTGGACGTGATTGCCGAAGCCGATTGGCTGCTCGACCTCGGCCCCGAAGGCGGCACCGGAGGTGGCCAACTGGTCGCCGAGGGTTCGCCCGAACACGTGATGACCTTGCGCGAACGCTCACATACTGGTCGTGTCTTGACGGAATTTCTCGCACAACAACAGTAAGCATCATGCAATGTCGTTTTGAGGATCGCGTGGCTGGGCGCGCACTGAATCTGCAGCGCCTGCGCCAGCGCATCGAAGCCCGTCACCCTGAGGAACTTCCCGCCGCCCTGGACACCATCGAGGCCGCGCGGCGCGCGGGGTATTGGGTCGCGCTGCTGCTCGACTATGAGCTGGGCGAATGGCTTGCCCCCGAAACCGTCTTGCCTGCGCCCACTGGCGGCCCGGCAACCAGGCAGGTCGCCGATGGCACGCCTCGCCTGACAGGATTGGTATTCGAGCGCATGACAGTAGAAACGCCGTGGCCGGCGGAGAAAACCGTACTGACACAGACCTCGGAAAACACGCCTCTCCGGCACGCAAACGCGGTCTCTGCCCCGACCTCCTCCAATACGGCAGATATAACGACTCGACAAGCGCTTGCCGCAAAGATCTCTTCCATCGAGCCTCGCATGGCACGGGCCGACTATCTGCGGCAGATCGAAGCCATCCGCCAGCTGATTGCCGCGGGCGAGCTCTACCAGGTGAACTACACCCAGCCGCTGGACATACAGGTACAGGGCGACCCGCGCGCACTTTATCAGCACCTCGCCGCTCTCCATCCGGTGGCCCACGGCGCCTATATCGAAGACGGCCAACGCACCGTGCTGTCGTTTTCCCCCGAGCTGTTTGTACGGCGAGAAGGCGCTCGCTTGACAGTACGCCCGATGAAAGGCACCTCGCCACGCCATCCCGACCCCGCCGAAGACGAACGGCTAGGCCGCGAACTACACGCCAGCGCCAAAAACCGCGCGGAAAACCTGATGATCGTGGACCTGCTGCGCAATGATCTCGGCCGCCTGGCCCGCCCCGGCTCGGTCCAGGTGCCAGCCCTCTTCACCTTGGAACGCTATCCCACCGTATGGACGATGACCTCAACGGTGACTGCCGAAGTCCCGGACGCGACGTTCAGCCAGATTCTGCACGCCTTGTTTCCTTGCGGTTCAATTACCGGCGCGCCCAAGGTCGCCGCCATGCGGCGCATCCGCCAAATGGAAATCGCACCGCGCGGCCTGTACTGCGGTGCGATTGGCTGGCTCGCGCCTGATGGGGATTTCTCACTGAATGTCGCGATTCGAACGCTGGTGCTGGATCAAACCGGCCACGGAGTTTATAGCGTCGGCGGCGGCATCGTGCACGACTCGGATCCGGAAATGGAATGGCAGGAGTGCCAGTGGAAGGCTAGACTCCTGCGAGATGCCATGCCGGCATCTGCGTCAGTCTCGGCATAGCTATCCGCCGCAACGCCGGCATCTGTACCGATATCAACATCGGCTTCACCCCTCATCATCGGATAACATTCCATCTCGCCCCCCGCATTCCATCGCCGGGCCGTTTCCCGCACTCGAGATTCAGATCATGTCTGCTGAGTTGATCGAAACCATGCTAGTCGATGCAGAGGGCAACATTCCTCTGCTGCCGCGTCACCTGGCCCGTCTGGAGGCCAGCTGCGCCGCGCTGGACTATGCGTGGGCGGGCGCGCTGGAAATCGAACGAGCGCTTTATTCCGCGCTATCGATGGTGGCCACACCCGGTGCGCACCGGCTGCGATTGCTGGTCAATCGCACGGGACACCGCACCGTCCAAACTGCGCTTTTGCCCGCGTTATCCGGCGTTCAACACATCATGCTGTCCGATGAGGTGCTCAACGCCGATGAGCCGCTGCTGCGCTACAAAACCACCTATCGGCCCTGGTACACCGAGGCGACGAGCTGGCTGGCCGCGCATCCCGATGTATTCGACCTGCTGTACCTGAATCAACATGGCGAACTCTGCGAAGGCAGCCGCAGCAACGTTTACCTGCTGATCCGGGGCGTGTGGTACACCCCCCCGATCCGCAGCGGCTGCCTGCCGGGCGTGCAACGCGCCGAGTTGCTCGATCGAGAGTCGGTGCACGAACGCACCCTGACCGCGCAAGACCTGCATGAGGCCGAAGGCATACGCCTGTCCAATGCGCTACGCGGCTGGTTCGACGTTACCTTGAGATCAGCCTGACCCGTGAGCAACAGGCGCCGGCCTCGAACAGCCGGCGTTCACGTTGAACCGGGATAGTCAGGCGCTGGCTACGCCTTAGCTTTCAACGCCAGTTGCAGCGCCTCGTTAGCGACGGCCATCCCCATCGCCGCCGTCACGGTCACGACAGAGCCATATCCTGCGCACGACAACCCTTGCGGCGCCACCGCCTGCCCGGCGGCTCCCATATCGTCGGTCACCTCGGCAGCGCGTGCCCAAGCGGCGGGCATGATCGCCGGCTGATCGAACCAGAGTGCTCTCACTCCCATGCGCGGGACCCGTTTGAGCGCCTTGCCCCGCGCATCACTGGCCTTGGGAAATCCGTGCTGGCGGCGCAATTGATTGCGCAGCTTGGCCAGGAGCGCGTCGTTCACGGCCTGCGACAGATCCCCAGCGCGCAGGGCCAGCGGGTCCGTCTTGCCCCCCGCTCCACCGCACAATAGCAGCGGCACGCGGCGCTCGCGGGCGTACAACACCATCGCGATTTTGGCCGTTGCCTGATCCGTGCAATCGGCCAGCACGGTATAGGGGCCCGGCAGCACCTGATCGATATTGCCAGGCTCGACAAAATCCTCGACACGCGTCAACACGCACGCCGGGTTGATCGCCTGAATCCGATCCGCCATGGCGTCGACCTTGGACTGTCCGATGGTCGAGGTCAGGGCATGAATCTGCCGATTGACATTGGATTCCGCGATGTTGTCCAGATCGATCAGGGTCAACGCGCCCACACCACACCGCGCCAGGGCTTCTGCCACCCAGGAACCCACCCCGCCCAGGCCAGCCACCGCAATGTGCGCCTGACGCAAAAGCGCCGGCGCATCCGGGCCATACAAGCGCGCCAATCCGCCAAAACGGCGTTCGGCATCAACATCATCCAAGGTAGCTGAAATATCCATGGACGCTATTTTCCCACGACGGCGTCATGCGGGACGCGAGCCAGCGAAAACAACCCTACTGCGGCCAAGCGTTGCAATAAGGACACACCCTGGACGATCGTCGGCCCAACGCGCCACGCACACGGGAAAAGCACAACTTCTGTGATCTATCAATTAATTAACATCAGTTCATCGCAACCGGGTTCCTACATGCTCACAAATGTCCTGTTCGGGTCTCTAATCCCCGCCAAGTTGCCCCGCCGCCGCGTCTCGACACCCCAGCGACTTAGGATCAAAATCGCAGAAGTTAATGCCGCATCAGTGTCAACTTCAGCCCATTCCCCCTCGTCTTCCTCTCACGCGACGGAGTTCTCCGGAGCGGGGCTGCTGTGCGTGGTTGCCATGCTCAACCACATCGCTCTCACGGGCGGACGCATCACCGTATCGCTAACTGCCCTGCAATTGGGGCTATCTACGTTTATCGTGGGCAGCCTGGTCGCAGTATTCGCCGTCATCCCGATGTTGATGTCCGTGCGGGCCGGCCAGTGGATCGACCGTATCGGGATACGGCGTCCGATCACCTTGGGCAATGCACTGGTGGTCATTGGCACCGTGTTGCCTTTTATCCATCAGCACCAGATCACGCTGCTGATTGCGGCCTGTAGCATCGGTATTGGCTTTATGTTGCACCAAGTCGCGACCCAGGACGTGTTGGGGCATGCCGAGCCTGCCCGCCGTCTGCGCAATTTTTCCTGGCTGTCGCTGTCCATGGCGGGATCGGGGTTCAGCGGTCCGCTCATCGCCGGGCTGGCCATCGACCATCTGGGCTCGCGGTTGGCGTTCGGCATCTTGACCCTGGGGCCGCTCTTGGCGTTGGCCGGATTGCGCCGGCTACAGCCGGCTCTGCGGGCAGTAGACGAAAGCATGGAGCCCGCGTCGCGGCAAATCGCGCGCCGGCGGGCCACCGAATTACTGCACCTCCCGCCCTTGCGGCGCATCCTGATGGTTAACACCATTCTGTCGGGCGCCTGGGATACCCACCTATTTGTCGTCCCGCTGTTCGGCGTCGCCATCGGGTTGTCCGCTACCACCATTGGCACGATACTCGCGTCCTTCGCGCTGGGAACTTTCCTCATCCGGTTGGCATTACCCTTTATCCAGACACGGGTTCGTTCCTGGACGCTTGTGCGCACAGCCATGGTCATCACGGCGGCAGATTTTCTGATTTACCCTCTTTTCGCCGACGTTGCGGTCCTGATCGGGCTTTCTTTTGTACTGGGATTGGCCCTGGGATGCTGCCAACCGAGTATGCTGTCGCTACTGCACCAACATACGCCTCATGGTCGCGCCGCAGAGGCGGTGGGCTTGCGGATGGCATTCATCAATGCTTCGCAAGTCTCTCTGCCATTGACCTTTGGCGCATTGGGTGCGGTAATTGGCATCGCTCCCTTGTTTTGGGCCTACGCTGCTGCGCTGAGCGCAGGCGGCTGGGTCAATCGTCACCCCCCGCAAGACGCAGAAAATCCCGCGCCGTGAATTCGCCGACTCCTCCTTCCGCCCTCACTGCTCCCGCTCCCCCTTTTCGTCTCTGGACGCCCGAAGAACGACGCGCCTCGCTCGACGAGGCTCTTAAACATTGGCGCGAAGGCGAGGACGTCTGGGTCTATGCCTACGGCTCGCTGATCTGGCGACCCGACTTCCATTTTCAGGAACGGCGGCTGGCGACCTTGCGTGGACACCATCGCGCGCTGTGCCTCTGGTCACGCGTCAATCGCGGTACGCCGGAATGCCCCGGCCTGGTGTTCGGCCTGGACCGCGGCGGCTCCTGCCGGGGGGTGGTCTATCGCTTGGCAGGCAACTCCGTCCCTGAATTTTTCCCGGCACTGTGGAATCGCGAAATGTCCACCGGCGCCTATCTGCCCCGCTGGATCAACTGCGCCACGGACCAAGGCTCCGTACGCGCCTTGGTATTCATCATGAACCGCGACAACCCGGCCTACATCCGGACGCTGCCCGAGCCCGAATTGCTGGCCATAGTGCGGCGGGCATCCGGCAGTTGCGGCCCCTGCACGGAATATGTGGTCCAGACCGCCTCGGCCCTGCGCGAGGCAGGTATACATGATGCACGCCTGGACCGGATCGCCCGGCAACTCGAAGAACAGACCGACCCTTTGCCCGATAACTGAACCCCATCTCACGAAGGCGGTAAACTGGGGGATACCCGATTCTGATGCACCTGGATGTCCCGCCTCATGTCTGTATCTGATTTGCGCCAAAGCTACGAGAAAAGCGTCCTGCTCGAGGAGACCGCTGCCGCGTCGCCGCTCGAACAGTTCAGCCTGTGGTTCGACCAGGCACTGCAGGCCAAGGTCCCCGAGCCCAACGCCATGACGCTGGCCACCGTCGACAATACTGGCCAACCCTCGGCCCGCACCGTGCTGATCAAGGGTTTTGACGCGCGTGGCTTTGTGTTCTTTACCAATTACGAGTCTCGTAAAGGGCGCGACCTGCTGGCCAACCCGCGCGCCGCATTGCTGTTTTTCTGGCAACCGCTAGAGCGCCAGGTACGCATCGAGGGGGTCATCGAAAAAGCCTCGGCCGAGGAATCCGACGCCTATTTCCATAGCCGTCCGCTGGGCTCCCGCCTGGGCGCCTGGGCTTCGGAACAAAGCCAGCCCATTACCCGTGCCGAGCTCGAAGCCCGCGAGCAGACATTCCGCGAGCGTTATGGCGACCAGCCGCCCAGACCACCCCACTGGGGCGGTTACCGCCTCGTGCCGACTTTGTTCGAATTCTGGCAGGGCCGCGCGTCGCGGCTGCATGACCGCCTGCGTTATTTGCCCGACGGCCAAGGCGGCTGGGCCATTGACCGCTTGTCGCCTTGAAACCTAAGCCTCCTGCGCGACTCTCGCCCCGCCGCCCTCAGTTGCATGTCCCATACACCTCCTTCCTTCGATGCGCGCTTTTTCCGCACTGCCCTTGGCCGCTTTGCCACCGGGGTCACGGTCGTCACCACAGCCGCGCCGGACGGCGCGCCGATCGGTCTGACGGTCAGTTCGTTCAATTCGGTTTCCCTTGACCCGCCCCTGATACTCTGGAGCCTGTCCCGACGATCGAGCTCGCTGGAGGTATTCGAGCAATGCGAGCGTTACGTGGTCAACGTGCTGTCTGCCGGCCAGATCGCGCTGGCTCGACGCTTTGCCACTGGCAACACCCGCGAGCGCTTTGATGGACTGCCGCGCAGTCAGGCCCCGGGTGGCACGCCCATGCTGGACGAGTACTGCGCGGCCTGGTTCGAATGCCGCAATCGCAGCCAGTACGTCGAGGGCGATCACATCATCATGGTCGGTGAAGTCGAACGCTGCGGCCACACTGCAGAGGCGCCCCTTGTTTTTCATGCAGGGGGATTCGACTTGACCCCGGCTCACCCTGACTCGAAATAAAACCCCGGTTCCCTTATGAGTACTGACATCGATTGCATCGTAATCGGCGCTGGCGTCGTCGGCCTGGCCGTGGCGCGGGCACTCGCCCTGCAAGGCCGCGAGGTCTTGTTGGCGGAGGCCACCGAAGGGATAGGCACGGGCACCAGCTCCCGCAACTCCGAAGTCATCCACGCGGGGATCTACTATCCCGCCGGCAGCCTCAAGGCGCAATTGTGCGTACGCGGCAAGCACCTGCTGTACGACTACTGCGCCGCGCGCGGCGTGCCGCACCAACGCCTGGGCAAACTGATTGTCGCCACGACAGACGATGAGGCCCTCTTGCTGGACGGAATCGCACAGCGCGCCCAGGCCAATGGTGTTGACGATATGCGCAGGCTCAGCGCCGCCGAGGCTATGGCGCTGGAGCCGGCCCTGCGCTGCACCGCAGCCCTGTTATCGCCCTCCACCGGCATCGTCGACAGCCACGCGCTGATGCTGGCCTACCAGGGTGATGCGGAAAATGCCGGTGCGCAATGCGTCTTTCACACGCCGATGCAGTCGGCCCGCGTTCGGCCCGAAGGCGGATTCGAGGTGCAATTCGGCGGCGACGAGGCGATGAGCCTGTCGTGCAACGTATTGATCAACGCCTCCGGCATTCATGCGCCTACGTTGGCGCGGAACATCGATGGCTTGCCGCCGGCCAGCATTCCGAACGAATACCTGTGCAAAGGCAGCTATTTCACGCTGACCGGCCGAGCGCCGTTTTCGCATCTGATCTACCCGGTGCCTCAACACGCGGGCCTGGGCGTGCACCTGACGCTGGATATGGGCGGGCAAGCCAAATTCGGCCCGGATACCGAATGGATTCCGGCCGAAGACTACACGCTGGACCCGAGCCGAGCCGACGTGTTCTATGACGCGGTCCGCACCTATTGGCCCGCCTTGCCTGATGGCGCGCTTGCTCCTGGCTATACTGGCATCCGCCCTAAAATTTCCGGCCCCCACGAACCCGCCGCGGATTTCGTCATTGCCGGTCCCGCCGTGCACGGCGTCGCGGGATTGGTCAATCTGTTCGGCATCGAATCACCGGGCCTGACCGCCAGCCTGGCCATCGCCGACGAGACCGTCGCTCGGTTGTCGTCGTAGTTTTCCCGCCGCCGAGCCGCAGCGTAGTGACCTTATTATTTTTCTCAGATCATGCCGCATAACGATCATATCCTGACCCTTTCCTGCCCCGACCGCACAGGCATCGTATATCGCGTCAGCGGCCTGCTGTTCGAGTTGGGCTGCAACATCCTGGATTCACAGCAATTCGGCGATGACGAAAGCGGCCGTTTCTTTTTGCGCGTGCATTTTGACCTGCCTGACACCGTGACCGCGGACAGCCTGCGCGAACGATTTGCCCCCATGGCCGATACCTTCGCCATGGACTGGCAGATCCATGACGCCCGCCGCAAGCCGCGCCTGTTGATCATGGTCAGCAAACAAGGGCACTGCCTGAACGATCTGCTGTTTCGCGTACAGAGCGGCCAACTGCATGCCGAAATCGCTGCCATTGTGTCCAATCACAATGACTACGCAAGCCTGGCCGCGTCGTACGGCATTCCGTTTCACCATCTGCCCGTCACGCCCGACACCAAGGCCGAGCAGGAAAAGCAAGTCTTGGGCCTGGTCGAGTCGGAACAGATCGATCTGGTGGTCCTGGCGCGCTACATGCAGATCCTGTCGCAGGACATGTGCCAGGCGTTAAATGGCCGCGCCATCAACATCCACCATAGCTTCCTGCCGAGCTTCAAGGGTGCGCGCCCCTATCACCAGGCGCATGCCCGCGGGGTCAAAATCATTGGCGCGACCGCACACTACGTGACATCCGACCTGGACGAAGGCCCGATCATCGAGCAGGACATCGAACGCGTGGATCACACCATGACGGCACAAGACCTGACGCAAGTCGGCAGCGATGTGGAATCGCTGGTGCTGGCCCGTGCCGTACGCAGCCATGTCGAGCACCGCATTCTGCTCAACCGCAACAAGACAGTCGTGTTCCGTTAGGCTTTTGCGCTGGCCGCGCCATAGTGATCGCGCACCAGCCGGACGGCGGTGCGCAGCAGCGGCGAGTCCACCTGTCTCGGCCAGATCGCCTGACTGACGGACCGCGCCTGGTGTTCGAACGCTATAAAGCGCGTGCCCGCCAGGCCGCTGCGCGCCAGGCACGCTGGCACAATAGACACCCCCAATCCCTGCGACACCAGCGCTGCGACGCTCAACCAGTGCCGGACTTCGTGGCGTATCACCGGGTGAAAGCCCGCGGTCACGCACATCGACAATACCGTCTCGTAATAGCTGGGCGAGGCCTCTCGCGCAAAGAAAATAAAATCCTCTTTGGCCACCGCCCGCAACGTCACCCGGCGCCGGTGCGCCAACGGATGCGTATCAGGCACGCACAACACAAAGGGCTCGGCTATCAAGTCCAGCGTCCTGACTTCCTCAGGCGCAGGATTCGCATGAATGAATCCCAAGTCCTGTTCGCCCCGGCGCACAGCCTCTAATTGATCGTGAGAATTCAGTTCAACGAGAACATGCTCGACATCGGGCAACGCCGCACGCATCGACGCCAGCAAATCGGGTAAACCGCGATACAACATCGACCCGACGAAACCGATGCGCAAACGTCCGCGCAGACCGGCATCGACACGCTGCACCAACGTGCCGATGGCCTCGGATTGGCGCAACAAAGCTTGCGCCTCACGATACAGCACGCGTCCAGCTTCGGTCAGCGCCACGTGGCGGCTGGTGCGTTCCAGCAGTTGCGCCCCAAGCGTACTCTCGAGCTGTCGAATGGCATAACTGAGAGGCGGTTGAGAAATATGCAGCCGTTGCGCGGCACGGCTGAAATGGCGCTCTTCGGCGACTGCGATGAAGTAACGCAACAGACGTGGCTCCAGATCCATGTGCATCTCCCGTCGATCTTTTCATCTATATTTAATTTGTATTGTTCAACATTAAAACAGTATTTGTATAGATGGATGGTTTGAGTGACGATGCGTGCTCCAGCACGTGCACTACGCCCTTTCTCGAGCCCGCCATGACCTTGTCGCCAGCCTCCTCCGATGTTCCCGATTCCCGGGGCCTGAATCTGTTTCGCGCGGATCCGTATGCGGCCGCGATGAGCGCACGATATCTGCCGTCTGATTTACACGCGCATCTGCTGCCTCACCTGGATCGCCTCGGCGCGCTCGCGGGTTCACGTATCGACGAACTGGCCACCATTGCAGACCAGAATCCTCCCACCCTATCGGTACGCAACCGTGCCGGGCAGGACGAATCGCGCATACACAAACATCCCGCTTATATCGACATGGAGCGCTTGGCGTACAGCGAGTTCGGTTTGGCGGCCATGTCGCATCGCGGCGGCGTACTGGGATGGCCTAATCCCATGCCGCCCGCGGCCAAATATGCATTGAGCCATCTGTTCGTTCAAGCGGAATTCGGCCTGTGTTGCCCGGTCAGCATGACGGATTCGCTCGCGCGGACACTACGCAAGTTCGGCGACCCCGCATTGATCGAAAGAGTGCTGCCCCAAGTCACCTCGCAGGATTTCGATGAATTGCGCCAAGGCGCGATGTTCATGACAGAGCAAGGCGCGGGCTCCGACGTCAGCGCCACGACAACGCGTGCGGACTTGCAGGATGACGGCACCTGGCGGCTATATGGAGACAAGTGGTTCTGCTCGAACGCTGACGCGGGATTTGCCATGGTGCTGGCGCGCAGCGAGCCCGTCGAGGGTTTGAAAGGCGTATCGCTTTTCCTGTTGCCGCGTGACTTGCCCGACGGCACGCACAACGCCTATCGGATCCTGCGGTTGAAAGACAAACTCGGCACCCGCTCGATGGCCAGCGGGGAAATCCGTCTGGAAGGCGCGCAAGCCTGGCTGGTCGGCGAACGCGGCAAAGGGTTCCAGCAGATGGCCGACATGATCAACAATTCCCGGCTGTCGAATGGCATGCGAGCGGCTGGCTTGATGCGGCGGGCAGTCACCGAGGCGATTTACTTTGCCCAACATCGCCGCGCCTTTGGCAAGCGATTGATCGAGATGCCGTTGATGCGCCGTCAGCTCGTAAAAATGACGGTCTGGGCCGAACAAGCGCGCAGTGTGATGTTCCAAACCGCAGCGGCCCTGGCTGACGCCGAACACGACACGCAGTCGGCGGCATTGGCCCGCATCATGACGCCGCTGATCAAATTCCGCGCCTGCCGCGATGCGCGTAAAGTCACCGGAGATGGTATGGAAGTGCGCGGCGGCTGCGGCTATATCGAAGAATTCGTCGAAGCCCGCCTGGTACGCGACGCTCATCTGGGATCCATCTGGGAGGGCACCAGCAACATCGTGGCGCTGGACGTATTGCGTGCGATTCAGAAAACCGATGCCTTGGCAGCGTTGCGCCAGCATATCGATACGCTCTTGCAAGCCGGTGTACCGTGCAGTCCTGCCGTGGCTGATACGCAAACCAAAGCCCTGGAGAGCGCCTTTGCGCTCGCCCATCATGCGGCACTGAAAGATCGTCCCGACCTGGCGCGCCAAGCGGCATCGGCGCTCTATCATGCGCTATCGATTGCCGCACTGCGCTGGGAGGCCTCAGAGACGGCGCTGGCCGATCGTAGCCTGCTGGCCGACCATGTCCTGCGACACCGCCTGGCGCAGCCCAATCCGTGCGCCATTCCGGACGATGAAGACGACAGCTGCCGCGAACTGCTGCGGCATTTCTTGCTGTCAGACAGCCCCGAGGCACAAAGCATCAGCTAGGTATTCAGCGAGCGCGGCCTCGTAGAACTCAGAAACCTCGCGCGTCGAATGCAACCGAGCGTGGACGCACGCGTAGGGACATTTCCCAACAAACAGACCTGTTCAACGGGCAAATATTCACCCCACAGGAGACAACTATGCAACGACGACATTTCTGCCTGACGCTGGCCGGCGCCGCCTTGTTGGCGTCCACCTCTGCTCGCGCCGCGCAAGCATTCCCCAATCAGCCGGTCACGCTCATCGTGCCCTTTCCTCCGGGCGGCCCCACCGACGCGATGGCGCGACGTCTGGCCGAAGGATTAAAACGTCAATTGGGCCAAACCGTCGTCGTGGAAAATCGCCCCGGCGCTGGCGGCAACATCGGCGCGGAATATGTCGCCCGCGCCAAACCCGATGGCTACACCATCATGTTCGGCACATCGGGCCCGCTCGCCATCAACGGCAGCCTCTACAAACAGCAGCAATACGATCCCCAACAGAGCTTTGCTCCCGTCATCCGCATCGGCCACTTGCCCAATATCCTGGTCGTTCATCCGTCGCTGCCCGTGAAAAATGTGCAAGAGCTGATCGCCTACGCAAAACAGAATCCGGACAAGCTCAGTTATGCCTCATCGGGCAACGGCGCCTCGTCGCATCTGGCCGGCATTCTGTTCAACAAAATGGCGGGCACGCAGATCCTGCACATTCCCTATAAGGGCACCGGGCCTGCATTGAATGACTTGCTGGGCGGTCAGGTGTCGATGTCGTTCACCGACATTCTCACTGCCCTGCCTCATGTCAAAGCAGGCACATTGCGCGCCATCGGCCTGGCCAGCGCACAGCGTTCGCAAGCGCTGCCCGATCTGCCCACCCTGTCAGAGCAAGGGCTGGACGGCTATGACGTCAGCGTGTTCTTCGGCATCGTGGCGCCGCGCAGCACGCCCAGCGATGTGATCGATAAATTGAACCAGGCGTTCATCGCCGTCCTGGCCGACCCTGATGTCAAAGAGACCTTGCACAAACAAGGCATTGTGGAAGCGGACGACAAAACCCCTCAAGGCCTGGCCTCGTTCATCGATGTACAGGTCCCGAAATGGCGCGCCATCATTCAGGAAGCCGGCGTCGCCTTAGACTAAGGATATCCCGCATGTCTTTCCCTTCGCTGCCGGCCGGTGCGCTGACCGGATGCAAAATCATTGACCTGTCGCGTGTACTGGGGGGCCCATATTGCACCCAGCTGCTCGCAGACCATGGTGCTGACGTCATCAAGATCGAGCCGCCTGTCGGCGACGAAACGCGCGGATGGGGCCCGCCTTTCCTGCATGAGACCGCGTCATATTTCATCGGCGTCAATCGCAACAAGCGCGGCATGACGCTGGATCTATCCGAGCCAGCGGGACAGGAACTATTGCGTCATCTTCTGGCAGATGCTGATGTGCTGGTCGAGAATTTCAAGCCAGGCACCCTGGAAAAATGGGGCCTCGGGTACGAACAGCTCAGCGCGGCATTTCCGCGTCTGATTCACTGCCGCGTCAGCGGCTTTGGCGCCGACGGCCCATTAGGCGGCTTGCCCGGCTATGACGCCTGCGCACAAGCCATGTGCGGTTTGATGAGCGTCAATGGCGATGCCGATGGCGATGCCACACGGGTCGGCCTGCCTGTCGTGGACATGGTCACTGGCCTGAATGCAGCCGTCGCCATCCTGCTAGCGTTCAACGAACGCGTGCGCAGCGGCCTGGGCCAGTTTCTGGACATCACGTTGTACGACTGTGCAGTATCGCTATTGCATCCGCATGCGGCGAATTATTTTTATAGCGGCAAGGTCCCTGGCCGCACGGGAAATGCGCATCCCAACATCGCACCTTACGAAACGCTGCCGACACAAAGCGGACCGATCTTTCTGGCTGTGGGCAACAATCGGCAGTTTGCAGCGTTGGCGCGTGCTTTGAACGCCGAGGCCTTGTTGACTGACGCGCGCTTTACGAACAATGCGGATCGTCTGCAACATCGTGATGCCTTGCGTGCAGCGTTGACGGAAAAACTGGCCTCGCACGACGCAGCGACACTGGCAGAACAACTGCTGCGACAGGGGGTGCCCGCCGCCGCGGTACAAAATGTAGAGGACGTGCTGCACCATCCACATACCCGGCATCGCGGAATGGTGTTGGAACAAGGCGAATATCGAGGCGTGGGATCACCGATCAAGTTGTCTCGCACGCCAGCCAGTTTGCGGCGATTGCCGCCGAAACTGGGAGAACATAACGAAGAGATACGATCTGGCATAGACGACGCGTACCGAGCCTGACACACAGCCCGGACGGCACATCCCGCTCAAGCGCAGGCTGGCAATGATCCCTCGTCAATCATGTCCAGCCATGCCTGGGCCAAATCATGCAGCGGCTTGTCCACGAGTTTGCCGTCCACCGTCACCGCACCATGTGCGCCTTGCGCTACCGCGTCTATCACTCGTTTGGCCCAGGCCAGCTCATCCTCAGAAGGCAAGAAGCCCCTGTTCACCGGCGCCACCTGCTTGGGATGAATACATAGCTGCCCGCCAAAGCCGAGGCGGCGCGCAGCGGCTGCCGTGGTTTGCAAGGCGTCGGGATCATCCCAATGCAAGGTCGCGCCATCGACAGGCGCAGCCAAGCCGGCACGCCTCGACGCCAGCACCAGGGCAACACGTATTGGCAGCCAGCCATTCTCGTCTTGAATACCCGTATCACGGGCAAAATCCACGCTGCCAAATACCAGGCGTACGACCCCGGGCACTCGCGCCAAGGCCGCCGCATTTTCCACCCCTGCTGCGGTTTCGATCAACGGAAACAGGCGTACGTTATCGCCCAGGCGATGACGCAGCTGATTCAGTATCGACGGATCCTCCGCCTTGGGCAGCATCACCGCATGACAGCCCGCCTGCTGCAAGGCGCTGACATCAGCGTCAAACCAAGGCGTGTCTGCGCCATTGATACGTATCAACGCTGGGCAGGCAGATGATGCGAGCCATGGCACCGCCAAACTGCGCGCCCGTACTTTTGCCTCGGGCAACACTGCATCCTCGAGATCCAGAATGATGGCGCCCGCCCCGGCCGCCGCAGCCTTGTCAAAACGCTCGGGACGATCTCCCGGCACAAACAGCAAGCTACGCAGACGTTTCATCACTCATGCCTCCTCGCGAACTGAGAAACGACGCCGCTGCGTCACCAACAGCACGCCGCACAGTAAAGCCGGAATCACGATCAGAACGAAGGCGATCCGATAGCTGTCAAACAGCGCCATCATCGCGCCGAACAAAGGCGGTCCCACGACAACGCCCAGAAAAGTGCAGGTCAGCGCTCCGCCCGTAGCCATACCCGTTTTTCCCGCCGGCGCCTGCCGCGCGATTTCTGCCAGGTATACGCCATTCCAGCCGACGGCTGCCGCGCCCAGCACCACCAGTGCAAGCGCCACCATCGGCACAGGTGCCTGGGCCGACAACGACGCCAACACCAGTACCCCCAACCCCATCAAGGCTGCCAGCACGGCCAGCATCAGGACCGCCCCCAGATAGCGGTCGGCACACCATCCCCAAAAAATCCGTCCCACCACCCCGGCCACCTGGCCCAACGACAACAGGGCGCCCGCAGCAATCAAGGTGTACGCGAGACTATCGTGCAAATACGTCACGAGGTAGGCACTGAACGACCATTGCACCGCCGAAAAGCATAACGATGCGCCAGCTAACAGCGACAGCGTTCTATGCGAAAAAATCAACGCCAGCGGCGCACGTAGGCCTCCCAGTCCCGCTGTTCGGGCCGGTTTGCGGTCCGCATCCAGTTCCGCGCGTACCCATTGCGCCAACAACGCACAGACCAGGCATGCCGCAGCCGTCACCAGCAGCGCTCCCTGCCACCCCACGCCGATTTCGAGCTTGGGGGCCAACAGACCCGCCAACACGCCTCCCAGCGGCACGCCGGTCTGTTTGACGGAAAACACGAACGACATCCGATTCACAGGCGTGGTCTGGATCAGCAGATGCGAACTGGCCGGCGTGATCGGCCCATAACCGAGCCCCAACAGTATCGCGCCGATAGCCAGCAACACCGTATATCCGGCCACGCTCAAGAGCAGCCCTGCCGCACACAGCACCAGCCCCAATTGACTGGCACGGATCGCTCCCAGTCGAGACACCCAGCCGCCAGCCATCAAGCTGCCTGCCATCGCCCCGACATACATCAACGACACGTAAATGCCGATCGACTCGCCCGCTACGCCCGTCTGGGCACTGATCGCGGGTGCCAACACCGGCACCACCAATGCGGCTGCAGCCACCAATGACTGCACCGCCAACGTAATCGCCAGAACTGCGCCGCTGGAGACTCTCACACAGGCACCTGCCATTCACGGCGGAATGACTCACGGTAACTGAAGCGATCCGCGGGATGGACACTGACGGCCAGTTCAACCAGCGCATCGCGCGCATCCATATATCGGCGCTCGAGCCGCAAGCCTGCCGATCCAGCCTTGACCCCCAGGCGGGACGCCAGCGCCTTGTCCAATACGACACCCTGTATATCCTGATGCACCGTCGTGATCTGCACGTCGAACTCGTCCTCCAGAACCGCGTACAGCGCACGCGTCATCCGGCCCTGTATGCCCGTCACCGAGCGAAAGGCCGGCGCAATGTACGCGTCAGTCAAACAGATAGGCGCGTCATGCGCCTTGGTGTAACGCAGCCCCCATACGTGCAGCCAGGTTTCGCCCGGCGACGCATCCAAGGTATCTGCCAGGTCGCCGTCTACATTCAACAATGCCTGGCCCTCGATTTCCAGAGAGGTTTCGTAGGCATATTGGCGCAGATCCGTGATCCCCGACATGGTTTGCGTGTACTGCGTCACCGGCGCCTGCCGGAGCACGCGGCTGCCGACGCCCGCCTGACGCGTCACCATCCCCATCTGGACCAACTGCTTGACCGCCTCGCGGATGGTAAAGCGCGACACGCCAAACTGATCACACAATTCAAACTCGGTGGGCAGCAAACTGCCCACCGGATACCGGCCCGCTCGTATCTCGTTGATCAGCGTCGTCGCCAGCTGCAAATATCGTGGACGGCCTCCTGGCGCTTCGATCTTTACTGTCATAAAACGGCATTCTTCCTCAAACTGGCAATCTGATCAGGTCCATAACCCGCCTGCGCCAGCAACTCGTCAGTATCAACGCCCATGGCTGGCGCCGCCCGGGTCAATGGGGCTTCTCCAGGGCACCGGATCGGCGACGCCACATTCCGTATTGCCCTGCCCTCCGTATCATAAGCGTCCAACAGGCACTGACGCGCCTTTACAAACGAGCTATCCAGCGCCTGGGCCACATCATAAACGGGCGCCGCCGGCACCCGGCCCGCAAAACGCGCCATCCAGTGGTCTGTCGTCTGGGACATGAAGACGGTTTCCAGCTCCTCATTAAAGCGGTCGCGGTTCTGCAAACGATCCTTGAAACTGCGGTAGTCCGGATTATCGATCCACTCGGGATGGCCCATCGATTGCGCCAGCAAGGGCCAGAACTTTTCCTTGTTGCACATGATAAAGATCCAGCTGTCGGCCGTACGATACAGCTGGCTGGGCACCAGCGAAGGGTGACCGGACCGGGGCGCACGTCCTGTCTTGTGCCCGCCGTTCAAATACCATGTCGCCAGGTATCCCAGGTTATGCAACGCCACGTCGAACAGGCTGACATCCACGTCGCGCCCTGTCCCGCTCTGGCGTGCGCCCAGAACAGCCGACACCAGCCCCAGCGCAGCCGTTGTTCCCGTCATCAAATCGATGATGGACAGCCCGAATCGCGACGGCGGACCATCAGGCTCACCGGTGAGCGAAAGGTATCCCGCCTCCGACTGCATCAGATAGTCATACCCCGGCCAGCTCGCGCGCTCGCCATCACGGCCATACGCTGATAAATGCACGCAGACGATATCCGCCCGCACCTCACGCAAGGCATCATAGGTCAGTCCGAGCCGCCCTGGCAGGTCTCCGCGCAGGTTATTGAATACCGCATCGGCGTGCCGGCACAGATCGCGCAGCACCTGCTGGCCTTCCGGCTGTTTCAAATCCAGCGTGACACTTTTCTTGTTGCGATTGAAGGCTTGATAAAAATGGCTATCCCCTGGGCCGAAATAGTGTGGCCCCACGGCGCGGCCGACATCGCCGCCATCGTGGGGGTTTTCGATTTTGATGACCTCTGCACCTAAATCGGCCAGATGCTGCGTGCCGAACGGCCCCGCGCCATATTGCTCCACGGAAACAATACGTAATCCAGTGAGCGGCAGACTCATACGCGGTTCCTCTCGACCAACTGCTTGGAAATGATGATGCGCTGCAGTTCGTTGGTGCCTTCGCCAATGACCAGCAGCGGCGCATCGCGGTAGAACCGCTCGACCAGGTATTCTTTCGAATAGCCATATCCGCCATGAATACGCATGGCTTCCAAAGAGTTCTCCACGGCTGTCTCGGTCGCAAAGAGCTTTGCCATCCCCGCCTCCATGTCGCAACGTTCGCCGCGGTCATAGGCTTGCGCCGCTTGCAGCGTCAACAGGCGTGCGGCTTGTGTGCGCGTCGCCATTTCACCGAGTTTGGTCTGGATGGCCTGATGCTCGCAGATCGGTTTGCCGAACGTCTTGCGCTGCTGAGCGTACTTGACTGATTCGCGCAACGCCGCTTGCGCCACACCGACACCGCGGGCGGCCACATTGATGCGGCCCAACTCCAGTCCGTTCAGTATCATCTGCAGACCCCGGCCCTCGACTCCGCCAATCAAGCGATCGGCCGGAATGCGGTAGTTCTCGAATACGAGCTCGGTCGAGTCAATGCCTTTGTAGCCCAGCTTTTCGAGTTTCCGGCTGACGGTGAAGCCCGGCCCTTTCTCCGCGATGAAAAGACTCATCCCTTTATGACGCGGCTCAGCTTGCGGATCCGTTTTGACCAGCAGTGCAAAGCAATTGCCGTAATAGCCATTGGTGATCCACATCTTTGCGCCATTGACGACATACTCGTCACCTTCGCGCCGTGCCGTGGTCCGGATCGCCTGCAGATCGGTGCCGCAATCGGGCTCCGTCAATCCAATGCCGCCACGCAACTCGCCCGTCGCGAAACGAGGCAGAAACGCCTGCTTTTGCGCCTCTGTACCGTTGCGCTGTACGGCGGCCGCCATGATCAGATGCGAATTCAGAATGCCCGACAGCGACATCCATTCCTCGGAAATGCGCTCAATGATCTTGGCATATGTCGTCGTCGACAAGCCCAGTCCGCCATATTCCGGCGCAATCAGGCATCCGAACAGACCCATGGCCTTCATTTTTTCGACGATTTCTTCGGGATAGACATCGTCATGCTCGAGCTGCCACACATGAGGCCGCACCTCTTGCTCCAGAAATCGGCCGACCATATCCAGAATCAGTTGTTCCTGTCCATCATCATGCATTGTCATCAGATGCTCCTCAACACCTATAGGCGGCACACGCCGCTCAAGCCTCGCGTCCCAATTGATCCGCCAGCGTGCGCGACGATCCTTGTTCCATCTGCAGCACGCTCTGTTCAAGGGCATCAGCGTGTGCCGCCGACATTCGGCGCAATACGTTGTCCCGATACTTGGCCCGGATATCCGATTCGGTCAAAGGCCGGTCTTCCGCACCGCGGTTGACTGCCTCGCGCTCGCGCAGAACACGGCCGTCTTTCAGCTCCACGATGACCTCGCCCGAGTAATGCTTTGGAAAACCGCTATCGGGATCGTGCCGGTAATCCGTCACCTCGGCCAAGGCCAGCACAGCAGGATCCCGCAACGCGTCCGGCTCCAGATCGTCCAGCGTCAGCCGGCCTTTGCACAATGCTGTGCCAACCAGGTACGGAATGCTGAACTGCGCCTCATAGCTATTGGCGGGTTTGCGCTTGGAAGACTCGGGCTCGCATACCGTCTTGACGACCTCCTGCGGCACCAGCACAGTAATGCGATGTACTTGTTTCGCAGAGATCCCTTGCGCATGCAACCGTGCGGCGGCATCGACACTGGCATGCGTAAAATGGCAGGCAGGCAAAGGCTTGACCGACACGCGCATCAATTCCCATCGATCACCGAGTTCGGCAGTGGCCAGGCCCAGGTCATAGTCGGCTCCGCTCAAATGACTTGCATACAAGCCGAACCTCCCCTCATAGGCTAAACGCGTACCGGTATAACCATGCTTGCCGAACGTGGCTGCCGTGATCCCCGCCGACGCGGCCCAGCCGGGATGCATGCGCTTGTTCCATGCGCCGTCGTTGAGAAACTCCAGGCTGCCCGAGGCCAGAGACAAGGCGATACCCTGCGCATCCACCATCTGCTGTACGTTCAACCCGAGCAGCCAAGCCGCTGCCAGGGCGCAACCAAAGGTGCCGATCAATCCCGTGGGATGAAAACCTATTTGATGAAAACCGCCCTTGGCTACCGCCCCCAAGCGCGTGGACACCTCCATACCCAGCACATAGGCTGCCACCATGTCCGCACCACTGCGGCCCTCGCGCGCCGCCAATGCCAATACGGTAGGCAACGCCGACGCCGTGGCATGAATCACGCCTCTGGCATGGGTGTCGTCATAATCCAGGCCATGTACCAGAATGCCATTGGCCAACGCGGCGTTACGCAAGTCCATGCGTCGTGAGCTGCCGATCACGACGCTATCGCCACCACCATCCAGTTCGTCAATAGCGGCCAACGCACGTCGGGAAAAATCATAACCACGCGAAGCGATGGCGATACCGATGGAATCCAGCATCAGCAGCCGCGCCCGCTCGCGCACCTCATCAGGAATGCGCCGCGCATCGAAACCGGCAGCGTATTGCGCCAACACCTCTGACAGAGCCAATCCTGCGGCGGGCATTGCATTGTCTTTCATGTCTGTTCTCCAGAGTCTATAGCGATGCCGTCAATGCACGAGCGTCAACGACAATGCGGGCACAAAAGTGATCAGGGCCAGGGACACCAACCTGGTGACGTAGAACGGCACCACGCCACGGGCGACCTGCTCGACCGGGATACGGGCAATACCGCTCATCACGAACAGGTTCAGGCCGATCGGCGGCGTCAACGTCGCGATCTCTACGTTTGCCACCATGATCACGGCGAAGTGAACAGGATCAATCCCGAGGTGAGTCGCCATGGGAAAGAGCAACGGCGCGGTCAGCACAATCATGGCAACGCCGTCCAGGAACATGCCCAACGCCAGCAGCACGACATTCGCCAGCAGCAGAAACTGCCACGCAGTCATGTCCATGCGTTCCATGAAACCGATCAGCGACGCCGACACCCCCATACGTGCCAGAATGAAGCCGATCAGGCTTCCCCCCATGACCACCATGAAAATCATGGTGGACTGCAGGATCGACTCTTGTGAAGCCTGCCACACGTCCCGCCATTTCATCGTGCGATAGATCAACACGCATAACAATGCGGCATAGCCCGCTGCGACAGCCGACACCTCGGTGGGCGTGAAGATGCCCAGGTAAATGGATCCCAGCACCAGCACTGGCATGGACAACGCACCCGCGGCACGCGGCAAACGCCGTGTAAAGCCCGCGAAATCCGGGGTTCCCGCCGTATTCCCGTAACCATGCCGGCGCGTCAGCCATACCGTGGTCATCAACAGAAACGCCGCTTCCATCAAACCCGGCAGGATTCCTGCGATGAACAATTTGTCCACCGGCAATCCGACAATAGAGCCAATCAGGATGAAACCCAATGATGGCGGGATCATCAAACCCAATGTTCCGCCCACCGCAACCAAGGCCGCCGAAAAACGTGGCGGATAGTTCTCACGCTTCAGGCCATCGACCGTCGCTGCGCCAATCGCGGCCGCCGACCCAACACTCGATCCCGACACGGCCGCGAAGAACACGCACGCCAACATCACCGTCAGCGCCAATCCTCCACGCACGCAACGCACCAGGCTGCCGATGAGTTCGATCATGACAGCGACGATATTGCCGCGCATCATCAAATTGCCCATCAGTACAAACATGGGAATTGCCATCAGTGGATAACTATTGATGGACTTGAAAGCCGTCTGGGCAACGACCGTCAGGGGGACGCCGTCGACCGACAGCACCATGCCGCTGGATACCAGGCCCATCGCCGTGCCCACATGAGCCCCCAGCGCGAGCAGCACCAATAAGCCAATAACAGAGAGTCCCAGTGTCATAGCGACGGCTCCTGACGGCTCAACGCTGCAGTGACGCTTGCGTCGGGTACCTCATCGACAGGCTCGGGGGCAAAGGGATCTCCCCAGCGCCACGCATACCATGCGGCGCAGGCATAGTAGATAAACAATGCCACACCCCCCACCGGCATCGCCAGAAACAGCAGCCACATGGGCAGCTCCAGCGATGATTCGGACACCATGCCCATCGAATAAAACCGCTGCACTTGAGGGATGGACGAATACGCCAGAATCAAAGCGAACCCCATGCCCGCAAAGCAAGACAGCAACCAGACCGCGCGCTGCGCCGTCAACGGCAAACGCTGGACCAGCAACTCGCTGCGAATGTGGTAATGGCGAAAGCCGGCAATCCCCAATGTCAGGAAAAAGGCCCACACCATCAGAAAACGCACAGACTCTTCAGCCCAGAAATAGCTGACATTCAAGACATAGCGGCTAAAGCCTTCCACGATCATGATCAAGGTCGCGCCCAAGGCAAGCACAGTGGCCAGCGCCAACGTCAATCGGGATAACCAGCCCAGCTTGCCGAATACCGGCGTAATGGCGGCTGCAGGTTGCATAGTCTTGCCTGACGCCTGCTTTGCAGAGGTCAGCGCAGGGGATTCCAGATTACTTGCCATCATGGACACACTCCTTGCGTATGTTTTCCAGCTCGGCAATCGCATCGGCATGCTTGCTGCGAAACCCTGCCCCCGCTGCGACGACACGCTCCTTCAGTTGCTCGACCTGCTCAGGCGCCATGACCCGGTAATGCCCGCCCTGGGCCACCATCTGCTCGATCAGTTGCTGATCCTTGGCCACGGTCTCTTTCCACTGCTTGGCGATGATCTCGTTCAACACGTCGTGGATGGCCTTGCGCTGGTCCTCGGGCAGCGCATCCAGCCAAGGCTTGTCCACTGTCACGGCGGACGTGGCCAGCCCCATGCCTGGCGCCAAGGTGGCGAATTTCGCGGTTTTCCCCAAGACATCCACCCACCCTGCGGGGGACGTCATGGCGCCGTCAATCGCCCCCTGGGACAAGGCGGCCGACATTTCCGAAGCAGACATGGAGATCGGACTGGCCTGCACAGCGCGCATCGCGTCCAGCATGATCTGTCCACCAATGACCCGGATCTTCTGGCCCTTGAGATCGTCCACGCTCTGAATATCGCGATCTTTCATGAGAAAAATCAGATCGGCCGTGCGCAGGAAACCCAGCACTTGTATGCCGCGAGGCTCGAGATAGCCTGAAATCTGGCGTGTGAACCGCTGCGAGAAACAAGGATTGGTCATCTCCTCCGAGGTCAGTGCAAATGGCAAGCTGGCCACACCGACGCGCGCATCGAACTGCTCCAAGCGCGAAGACACCGGCCACACCATATGCACGGCGCCCGTACCCAACGCCGCCAGCCCATCGCGATCGTTATAGAGTTGCGACGCCGGAAAATACTTTCCTTGTATCGCTCCTCCCGTGCGCTGCTTCACGGCAGCAATGAACTGCTCGATGTAGGGGCTAGGATTGGTCGCCGATGGGATTTCACTGGTGATGATCATGTCGGCTGCGTGTGCCGCAGATCCCCACCCCACCACCGCGGCTGCTGACCAGGCAATGGCCCAGTTCCGAAGTGCTTTCATTTCGTCTCCTCCGTTGCCGTGGTCCGGCTATCCCGATGCGATGGAGCTGTCCATGCTGCAGGGCGCCGCTGATGCCACTCGGTGAATTGTTGATACCGCCGTCCTAACGCCAGCACACGGTCTTCGCCCAAAGGCGGCCCCACTAATTGCATCCCCAACGGCAAGCCCTCCGCCCCTTGTCCTGCTGGTACGCTCAGTACAGGCAATCCGAGATAATTGATTCCTCGCGTCCAGATCGACAATAGGGCAAACTCCCGTTCCAGGCGGGCTTGGTCTGCATGCTGAGTGGGCGCCACCAGTGGCGCGACATCCGGCGTACTGGGCAACATCAACGCATCGGCATCGCCCTGAATGTCTCGCAAATACCGTTGCAAGAATGCATGCCGCAG
The DNA here is from genome assembly GCF_965139205.1 of Bordetella muralis. Classification (GTDB taxonomy): domain Bacteria; phylum Pseudomonadota; class Gammaproteobacteria; order Burkholderiales; family Burkholderiaceae_B; genus Bordetella_A; species Bordetella_A muralis. The sequence continues at coordinate 43,363 of NZ_CBCSIU010000004.1, read as the reverse complement.
ACGCAGCGCATCGTAGTAATCCACGCCAGACACCAGCAAACCGCGCGAGATCCGGCGACGGACCTGATGTCCGTACGCATTACCGAACTGACGCAGCCACCGCTGATGCAAGGCCGCGGCCTCGACTGCCAGCACGACGGAGGCCAGAACACTCGCCTGCTGCAAGGTGGCATAAGGTGACGGGACCATGACGCACTCAACGCCGGCATCGCGCCATACACGTTGCGCTTCATCCAACGCGTGCCGCATCGCGCCGGAGATCGGATCGCCGTCGTCCCATTGCGGCACAGCCACCTTTAAGCGCCGCGATGCTGCGCCCAAGGTCACCGGCGCATCCAGGCAAGACAGATCCGCGCAGTCCCGCCCTGCGATGGCTCGATATGCGTAGCCGCAGAGTTCAGCCGACCACGCCAATGGACCAATACAATCCAGGCTCGCCGACAAGGGCATTGCCCCGGCGGCACTGACGCGATACTGCGTAGGCTTTAAACCAGTCAAACCGCACAACGCAGCCGGCAAGCGAATCGAACCGCCCGTGTCGGATCCGATCGCCAATGGCACATGCCCTGCTGCCACCGACATGGCCGCCCCGCTGGAACTGCCGCCGGACACTCGGTCCAGGTCCCAAGGATTACGGCCGGGCCCGTAGGTTTCATTCCAACCGGTGGGAGACATGGCGAACTCGGCCATCTGCTGCGTTCCCAGGATGACAGCGCCGGCACGGCGCAAGCGCGTGACGACGGTGGCATCTGCTTGCGCCTGAGGGCTGCCGGCACGCAGCGGCGTTCCCCAGCCCGCCGTGCGGCCCTGCATGTCGAACATATCCTTGATGCCCACAGGCATTCCATGCAATGGGCCGCGCCATTTGCCATGACGCTGTTCCTCGTCCAGTGCGCGTGCATCGGCCAGTGCAGTGTCGGCATCGATATGCATCCAGGCAGCCTTGCCAGGCTGGCGCTGTTCAATCGCTGCCAGGCTGGAACGCACCTGGTATTCACTATCCTGCGATGCGCTGCGGGCCTCAATCGCGACATCAGGGAACGGCTGGGGGGCCAACGCACGCAGCACCTGGCCAAATGGCTCGCAGGTCTGCATCATGTCAGATGCCGCCCAATCCTGTCTGAGGTCTATTCTCAGGGCCTCGACCATCTCCGCCAATTCCGGCACGTCCCCCGCATCAATGGGCAAGTCGCGCGCTTGTGACCACTGCAATGCCGATTCAATGAGCGCGCTCATTTCAGACCCCGCAACGCTTGGCCAGCTCGTCGACCTGTTTGACGACCTCGGGGTATTTGTCGGTGTAGACCTTTCTGGCGGCCTCGGCACGGGTTTTCCATTCCGCGCTGGCAGCCTCGTCGGCCACGCGATAGACCGATCCCTCGTCCTGCATTTTCTTCACGAGTCTCGCGTCATCTGCACGAGCTTCTTTCCATTGACGCGGAATGATGCTGTTCAAGCTGTCCACAATGGCTTGACGTTGCGATGCCGAAAGCGTCTCCATCCATCCCCGGTCCACCACGATGGCATAGGTGGCCAACGACATGCCCGGAACATGGAATGCGTACTTGCCCGTTTTGCCGATCATCTCGGCCCACCCCGCCGGTGACGTCAACACGCCGTCGATCGCGCCCTGCGCAAGCGCCGAACTCATTTCCGATGCGGCCATGGAAATCGGGCTGGCACCAAAACCACGCACCATGTCCAGGAAAATGCGGCCCCCCGTCACGCGCAGTTTGGCTCCCTGCATATCAGCGAGCGACTTCACGTCCCGGTCACGAAAGATGAAAAACAGATCTGCGGTGCGCAACAGGCCCAACACCTGCAATTGCCTGGATTTCAATCGTTCGGATATCAGATCGGTCAGGCCGCTGGCAAAGCAGGCGTTTTCCATTTTTTCATCAGACAGGCCGAACGGCAGATTCAGATAACCCAGACCCGCATCCAATGTCTCGAGCCGCACAGATACCGGCCATACCATGTGCACGGCACCGGTGCCCAATGCCGCTACCCCGTCCTGATCGTTGTACAACTGCGAGGCGGGAAAGACCTTGACTTGAACTTCGCCGTTGGTGCGTTTCGCAACGTCCTTGGCAAATTCATTCATGTATTGCGTTTTCCAGTGCGAAGCCGCGACTTCGGAAGTCAGCACCATCTCGACCGCACCGGCGCTCATTGGGATGGCCAACGCGCATAGCACCGCAAGCCGGCGGAAAAACGGATAAAACATAGCAATATCTCCTGAAGTGAGTACTGCAATGCCACGGTTCTCTCCAGACGTAGAGAACCCTTGAGCCACGCAGGCTCATCAAACAGCTGAAAGTGAAATGCCGGCGTTACTTGTCGCCGACGGCGTGGCCGCGTTTGGGTACCAGGCAGGATCGGATGAAGTTCATGACTTCGACGCCGTTCTGGTTATAGGCCCGCGTCCGGGTCGTCACGATGCCCTGTGTCGGCCGGCTGCGCGACTCACGCAGCTCCAGTACTTCCGATTCGGCATACAAGGTATCGCCGGCGAAAACGGGAGCGGTCAGATTGATCTCTTTCCAACCCAGATTGGCGATCGCCTTACCGCTGACATCCGCTACGGTCATGCCCAGCACCATCGCCACCGTCAAGCCACTGTTGACCAGCAAACGGCCAAACTCGCTTTGCGCAGCAAACGCCGCGTCGCAATGCATGGGATGAAAATTCATCGTCAACAGCGAAAACTGAATGTTATCGGCATCGGTCAAGGTGCGGCCGGGCCGATGCTCGTACACAGCGCCTAATTCGAATTCCTCCAGATAGCGTCCAAAGCTGAAGCGATACCGCTGAGGACCGGTTTCCACTACCTCCATGCTGCCTCCTTTGTTCAATTTGTTAGTTTGTCTGGACAAATAGTCCTCCAAGCGCAAGAACGTGTCAACGACTTTTTGTCGTGCGATGCAACACAGGCAAAAAAAACGCTGGCATCGCACACATGCGATGCCAGCGCTCTTGGCCGAGGGACTGTTAGCGGGCGATGTTAATTTGCCGCATTCAGAAATGCCCTGACCTGCTCAGGTCTAGGCAAGGGATCGACCGCCCCATATCCGGTCGTGGACAAACCTGCGGCCGCGTTGGCGTAATAGCAGGCCTGCAACCAATCGTCACCGGCGCAGGCGCGCGCCAATAAATTACCTGCGAAGCAATCGCCCGCCCCGGTGGCGTCGACGGCTTTCACGCTGCGCGGCGCAATGGGCGTGCGAGTGAGCTTGTCGTCCAGGATCACGCCCTTGCTGCCCATCTTCAGTACGACGATGGCGTGGTCGTTGACGGCGCGAATCCAGTCCAGGATCGCATCCGGCTGGTCCATGCCGGTCATCAACGCCATATCGTCCAGACCTGGGAGAAACACGTCGCACTGCGCGATGGCTTCGCGCAGGATGGCGCGAGCGCGTGACATCGGCCACAGGCGGGCGCGCAGGTTGGCGTCCAGGCACGAGCGCGTCCCGGCGTTGCGGGCGCGTTCCATGGCGGCGAACACGGTATCGCAGGCGGTGGTGCTGATGGCCAGGCTGATACCGGATACGTGCAGATAGCGCGACCGTTCGACCAGTCCATGCTGCAAGTCCGCGGGCCGCATGCGCGCGGCAGCCGACTCGTGGCGTGCATAGCTGAAGCGATGGCCGTCCGCCGCATGCTGCACGAAATACAGGCCGTTGTTGGCCTGTTCGTCACATATCATGCCGGACACGTCGACACCCTCGTTGCGCCAGGTTTGCAGCAGCAATTCGCCGAAATCGTCGTTGCCGCCGTAGCGGCCCAGATAGGCGGTGCGAGCGCCTGCGCGCGCTGCGGCGATGATGACGTTCGAGGTGTCGCCGCCGATGCCTTGGCGGTACATGGGCTCGCCCGGCACGGTCTGGTTGAATTCGATCAAGGCCTCGCCCAGGCCCACCACATCGAAATCATGCGCGGCCATGGGCGGCCTCCCGGGTCTGGCGCACCGCCGCCAAGAGGCTGTCGGTGTCGCGGGCGGCAAAGGCTTTTTTGTCGTAGAGAGAGGACCCTATACCGACGAAGTTGGCGCCTGCGCGGAAATAGTCGTGCATGTTGTTTGTCGATATGCCGCCCGTAGGGCAGAACACGGTGTCAGGGAACACGGCTCGCAGGGCGGCTAGATGAGCGGGGCCGCCGGTGTCGGCGGGAAAGATTTTCACGACGTCGGCGTTGGCCCGGTTCGCGGTCATGACTTCGCTGGGGGTGAAGGCGCCTACGAGGCATAGTTTGCCGGCCTCGTGGGCGGGCGGGATCATGTCGGTGGCTAACCCAGGGGAGACGAGGAAATCGGCGCCGGCCTTGAGTACGGCGTTTGCCTGAGCGGCGTCCATCAAGGTGCCTACACCTAGCAGGACGGCACTGCCGTGTTGCTGGCGCAGGGTTTGCAGGACGTTCAGGACGTCGGGAATGGTCCAGGTCAACTCGATGGCTTCGAAGCCTGCACGGATGGCGATGTCTGCGGCGTAGAGGGCTTGCTCGGCGTCGGTGTAACGGAGGACGGGGACCACGCGGGTCTGGATCAATGCGTTTAGCAGAGGGGTTGGCATGGGGATTGTCCTGGGGATGTTCTGTTCACGGAGGACGGTGACTCCGCGTCTTCAACTTGTTTTATACGCTGGCGGTCATGCCGCCGTCTACGTAGAGGGTGTGGCCGTTGACGAAAGAGGAGGCGTCGCTGGCCAGGAATACGGCAGCGCCGACGAGCTCTTCGGGATTGCCCCAGCGGCCGGCGGGGGTACGTTGGCTGAGCCACTGGGTGAAATCGGGGTTGTCTACCAGGGCCTGAGTGAGTTCGGTGCGGAAATAGCCCGGAGCGATGGCGTTGATTTGCAGGCCGTGACGCGCCCAGTCGGTCGCCATGCCGCGCGTGAGGTTGCGTACAGCACCTTTGGTGGCGGTGTACGGGGCGATGCCAGGGCGGGCCAATTCGCTCTGTACGGAGGCGATGTTGATGATTTTGCCGCGGCCGCGCGCGATCATGTGAGTGGCCGCAGGTTTGCTGACGTAGAAGATGCTGCTGATGTTGGTGCGCATCAGGGCATCCCATTGGTCTACAGGGAATTGCTCCAATGGGCCGCGATGTTGCATGCCGGCGTTGTTGACCAGGATGTCGATGGGGCCAAATTCGGATTCGGCCCCGTTGATGCCGGTTTGTGCGGCGGCGGGATCGGTGACGTCGAATGGCAATGCGTGAGCGGACAAGCCTTCACCGCGCAAACGCTGTACTGCCTCGTTCAGGCGCGCTGCGTTGCGCGCATTCATGATGACGGTGGCGCCGTGCTGAGCCAACCCACGCGCCAACGCGTAACCGAGCCCCTGGCTGGAGCCCGTGACGAGGACACGCCGGCCGGACAGGTCAAACAGGGACGAGGCGGTTGCCGATGAGGGCGTTGCCGGTTGGTTTACATGCTGTGCCATGGGGCTTCCCTGTAATCCTTATCGCCATTTTCCGTTAGATGTCTTGTCATCATGCTGCTTCAGGCATCGGGACGTTCCACGTTGATGACGAGATGATTCTCATACATGGTCTTGCACGGGCCATGCATCAGGCTGGCCGGCTCTGTGAGCACGGCGCAGCCTGCGAGGGATCAAGAACCGCTCTTTGCGCGCAAAGCTGCGAGCTCTTTCTGAACGCGGTCCACGACGTCGGCACCAATGGTGGCTTTGTGCTGCTCGTACACCGATTGGACTTTGTCGCGCATGCGTTTCTGCTCTTCGGGGCTGACGTTGTTGACCTCGAGGCCAGCCTTTTTGATTTTGGCCAGGGACTCGCCGTTCATGGTGCGGATGACTTTGCGTTCCTCTTTGCCGCCCAGCACGGCGCATTCACGCAATGCGGCCTTCTCGTCATCGGAATAGCGGCTCCAGATCGGCTTGGAGAACAAGACCAGGAACGGCGTATACGCGTGATTGGTCACAGAGATGTATTTCTGCACCTCATAGAATTTCGAGGTATCGATGGTCACAAAGGGATTTTCCTGGCCATCAATAGCACGCGTTTCCAAGGCGGAGAAAATCTCGCCGAACGCCATCGGGGTCGCATTGGCGCCCATGGTGCGGAACGTGTCGAGGAAGATATTGTTCTGCATGACACGCAGCTTGAGGTCGCCAAAGTCTTCCCATTTGCTCACGGGATGTTTGGAGTTGCTCAGATTGCGAAAGCCATTTTCCCAGTAGGCCAGGTTGACCACGCCCGCCGCGTCGAGTTTTTCATTGATGAATTTTCCGAACTCGCCATCCATGACGGCGTCGGCCTCTTGTTCGTTGCTGAACAGGAACGGCAGATCGAACACGCCCAATGCGGGCACCAGGCCCACCAACGGCGAGGACGAGGTGATCACGGCCTCTTGGGTGCCTGAGCGCAGCGCTTGCGTAGCCTGCATATCGTCGCCCAGCGAGCTGCTCCAGTATGCGGTGATCTTCATTTTTCCGCCGGATTTCTCCTGCAGGCACTCATTAAAGACTTTGACGCCGTTACCGACCGGGTGCTCTTGGGCCAATCCATTGGACAGGCGAATGTTGCGCGACTTGAAGTCGCCCGCGGCGGATGCAGGCAACGCGGTAGCGGCACCCAGAGCGGCGATGGCGGCGGCTATGACTAGTTTCTTCATGTAGATCTCCTCATCTGATCGGCAGATTTTGTCTTTCGATATCAGTCAATAAACGTTGGACTTGGGTAAAGCGGCGAGTCTTGTTGCTCGCTTCGTACGTCTGGCCGCAACGTGTCGTCACGGCGAACTCAACATCAGGAATCTAGAACAACCAATGCATGGGCACGGTGATCAGTTCCGGGAAAATCACGAACAACACGAGCAACACTGAATACGCCAGCAGGAACGGCATCACTCCCCACACCACACGCCCCAAGGGGACGCGCGCCACACCGCTGACCACGTTCAGCACCACTCCAACCGGCGGCGTCAACAAACCGATGCAGTTGTTCATGATGAACATGACGCCGAAATACACGGGATCGATGCCGGCGAGTTTCACAATAGGCATCAGCACCGGCGTCATGATCAAGATCGTGGGCGTCAGGTCCAACGCGGTACCGACAACCATTACCAGCAGCATGATCACGAACATGAGCAACTTGGGCTGGTCTATCAAGGGTTCGATCAGCGCCGTGACCTCCCCCGGGATGTCCGCCGCGGTAATCAACCAGGCCGATACCATGGCGGCGGCCACCAGGAACATCACCACGGCCGTGGTCTTGCCCGACTTCAGGAATACGTCGTACAGATGGGAAAACTTCAGTTCGCGGTAGACGAATGTGCCCACGAACCAGGCATAGACGGCCGCCACCACGGCAGCCTCGGTCGGCGTGACAACACCCATCCGGATGCCGCCCAGAATGATCACTGGCATGCCCAGCGCCCATGCGCCGCGCCCCGTCGCCTGCAAGCGTTGTTTCATACTTTGCTTGGGCAAGGGTTTGATGTCGGATTTGCGTACCAGCCACAGCCACATACCCACCAGCGTCAACCCCATCATGAGCCCCGGCGCAATGCCGGCCATGAACAATTTGGAAATCGACACATTGGCAGCCACGCCGAACACGATGAACGCCATCGACGGCGGAATCACGGGAGCAATAATGCCTCCCGACGCCATCAAGCCAGCGGAACGAGGAACGTTGTAGCCGGCCTCGCGCATCATGGGGATGAGGATGGACGCCAACGCTGCCGTATCGGCTGCAGCCGACCCCGACAAGCTGGCCATGATGACCGCAGCCAGAATGGCAACGATGCCCAGGCCGCCTTTGATGTGACCCACGCAGGCCAATGCAAAATCAATGATGCGGCGCGACAGGCCGCCGGCATTCATCAACTCGCCCGCCAGCAGGAAAAAGGGAATCGCCAGCAGGGTAAACGTGTCCGCGCCCGTGACCATGTTCTGCGCGACGATCTGCGCATTGAACATATCCATGTGCCACATCAACGCGATACCGCAGAAAATCAAGGCAAAGGCGATCGGCACGCCTACTGCCATGGCACCTAGCAGCGAACCTACAAAGATCAGCAACGTCATCAGACCACCTCCGCAATCTGGCCGTCTTCACCGACGAAGCGAGCAATTTCTTCGTCGCTGATCCTGCCTATCAATACCTGTATCAATCTCAATGCCGAGATCAAAAAGCATGCAGCGCCAGTGAACAGCCCGATGCCATAGACCCAGGCCAGAGACAGCCCCGTGACCGGCGCGAACATCGTGGCGTTGATATCGAACTGCATGACCGCGCCCCAAAAAAAGATCGCGGAACTGCCCATGATGATGATGTTGCTCAACGCCATGCAGGTCAGGCGGCCGCGCCGTCCGAAACGCTGCACCAGGCTTTCGATGCCCATATGCGAATGCTCGCGAAAGGTCAGCACGGCTCCCACAAAGGTCAGCCAGACAAAGCAGTAGCGCGACAATTCCTCGGACACCACGATGCCGGAATTGAATCCGTAACGCAGCAGCACGTTGCCAAATACCATGACCACCATGGCGGCCAGCAACAGGACCATAATGAGGCCCAGAAATTTGTAAAACAGTTCAGTGACTCGTTGCATACCTGTCTCCTTGGTGATCGCGCTGTGCCCTCCGGCGTGCGCGATACGTTATTAGTCCTCATGCAGAGCAATGCTGTGGCGGGTCTCGGCCCGCCGGGCTTTCTATGCCTTGGGTGCCAACAATCCTCGTTCTGCCAGGTTGCGCATCAATGCACCCACGCCAAACGTCCACTCCGGACATGCGTCGGACGTATCGACCCAGTTGACCAGTTGTCCCAACGCAGGCGTCGAAATACTGACGCGATCACCCACCTCATGCGTAAAGCCCTGCCCCTCGCCGCGTCGATCTTTGGTCGGCGCAAACATGGTGCCCAGGAACAACACCGCGCCGTCGGGATATTGATGGCAACGATTCAACAACTGATCGGCCAGATTGCGCGGCGAGCGGCTGATTGCCGACATGGCGCTGATGCCTTGCATGCGAAAACCGTCGGGCCCTTGCACATCCAGCGACACTTCCAATTGGCCCAGGGATGCCAGCGTGAAATCGTCATCCAGCAGACGAATAAAGGGGCCGATCGCGCACGAAGCGTTGTTATCCTTGGCCTTGCTCAACAGCAAGGCCGACCGTCCCTCGAAGTCACGCAAATTGACATCGTTGCCCAGCGTCGCGCCGACGATACGGCCGTCCGAGGTGATCGCCAGCACGACTTCGGGCTCGGGATTGTTCCAATGCGATCCGGGATGGATGCCGATCGTCGCACCGCAGCCCACGGAGGACATGGGCTGCGCCTTGGTAAAGATCTCTGCGTCCGGGCCGATGCCGACCTCGAGGTACTGCGACCACAGGCCCATATCCTGCAGCAGCGCCTTGACCTGTTGTGCCTGTTCTGAACCTGCCACGAGCCCGCGCAGGTTATCGCCCAGCACGGGTGCCAGTTTGGCGCGAATCGCCTGAGCCTGAGAAGGATCGCCTTTGGCTTGCTCTTCGATCACGCGCTCCAGCATGCTATCGGCAAACGTGACGCCTGCAGCCTTCACCGCTTGCAGATCCAGTGGCGCCAGCAATTCGCCCGCTGAACCATCCAGAAAATCCTGCACGCTTCCCAACACAGGCAAATCCTGGTTCTGATCAAACTGCGTCAGCAGGTCAGAACGCTCGAGCAACGCGGACAGTGTGCATGCCACACTGCTGACGTCATGGAGCTGTCCTTGGCGCAAAAACACAGGACATGGGCCGCCCATTTTTTTAGACCAGACGCGGCCGACCAGACGGGCCTGGTCGACGTCGCGGGGCAAAATATCCGCGGCGGTCAGCCGCGCACGTTGGGCTGCGGCGTCGCTTCGTTCGGGGATGGTGCCTGAGGATGCGCTGGGCGCGGTCATTCTGGTCTCCTGGTCGCGCATGTCGCGCGAATACGGTTGTCGTTAGAAATGAATCTATTGCGAGCGGCTCGTTCTGCCTCGATATCAGGTCACTGCACCACGATCTCTGAGGCGATCGCCGGTAGGGGTTTCCAAATGCAGGTCCAGACGCGCGGCCGCCCCCAGAATATGGGCTCGCATAGCGGCACGCGCCTGCATCATGTCGCGCGACGCGATGGCATCGCGTATCGCGGTATGCTCGGCAACGGTGATCTGCACAATCTGTTCCAGCTCGGCGCGCGCACGCGCCACCGCAATCGTGTTGGTGATTTTTTCGCCGATGAATCCTACGAACATTGCGTAGTACTCGTTATGCGTAGCGTCGGCCAGAGCGCAATGAAACTCCAGATCCGCAGCAACGCCTTCGGATGTCCAGCGCGTATCCATGCCGCGCATGATGTCGAGCGCCTCATCCAGGCGTCCCAGTTCGTCGGCTGTGTGATGCAAGGCAGCCAGTCCTGCAGCCTCGACCTCTAAAGGCACACGCAGCTGAAAGAGACTGCGAAAGCTCTCGGGGTTAGACAAGTCGGTACTGTCAATGCGAATGACCGGCCGGCGCTGCGGCTCCAGCACAAAGGCTCCGACGCCTTGGCGCGTATCGAGCAGGCCCTCATTCCGCAATTGCGCGATAGCCTCGCGCACGACCGACCGGCTCACGCCAAACGTCTTGGCCAGCTCGTGCTCCGTAGGCAGTTTCTCGCCGGCCTTGAGGCGGCCCGACGAGATCTCCTGTCCTATGGTGGCAGCGACTTTGGCAGGCAAATGCTCCAAGCGCTGGATCTGTCCGAAATTAACCATTGTGTTCCTGCGTTTTCGTGTCAGCGCACATCATGCATCGCTGCGTATCTGGCAATTGGGATTCAGCCTGCCGTCCGGATCAATCGCCCGCTTGATAGCCGTCAACAGCTGGCGGCGCGGGTCGCTGATACGCGCTTCGAATTCGGGGCGTTTCAAGCGGCCAATGCCATGTTCGGCACTGATACTGCCGCGAAACTCATCAATCACCGCATTGATGCAGTCCTTGGCATCGTGAATCACGCGATCGCGCTCGACGGCATCCGCCGAAGCCGGCGGGATCACATTGATATGAACGTTGCCATCACCCACGTGACCATATGACAGCGTCAGGCAATCGGGAAACTCAGCTCGCAGCCGCGTCTCTGCCTGCTCTACGAAACTCGACAATTGCGACAGCGACACCGACACATCGGTACGCAAATGCGCGCCGCGCTGCGCCTGACCCTCGTTCATGGCTTCGCGGAATTTCCAAAGATTGGCAGCCTGCGCCCGAGAGGCCGCCACCACCCCATCACGCACCAACTCATCGGCCATGACGTTTTCCAGAAAGTGGTCCAGCAAGGCGCGCATATCGACCAGGCCCGAACCCGAGAGCTCCATCAGCACATAACCGGGATGGTCCATCGCGATCGGCAGCGTCAGGCTGGGAATCGCCTCGCGCGCCAGCATGAAGGCCGATGGCGGCATGAACTCGAAAGCGGTCATCAGATCGCAGCAATCGCGCCGTGCGCGGCGGTACAACGCAATCGCAGTGTGCAGTGAGTCCACGCCCAACAAGGCGGTCTCGACCTGCTCGGGACGCGGGTGCAGTTTCAACGACACCGCGGTGACCACACCCAGGATGCCTTCGGCGCCGATGAATAATTGCTTGATGTCGATGCCGCGATTGTCTTTGCGCAAGGTTCCCAACGCGTCCAGGATCGTGCCGTCGGGCAGCACTACCTCCAGCCCCAATACCTGTTCGCGCGCCATGCCATAACGCAATACGTTGATGCCGCCGGCATTCGTACTGATATTGCCGCCAATCTGGCAACTGCCCTCCGCGCCCAGCGACAGGCCCAGGAACATATCGGCATCCTCGGCGGCCTCCTGGATCTGTTGCAGGATACAGCCCGCCTCGACTACCGCAGAAAAATCGCCCGGGTCCATGCTGCGCACCCGGTTCATGCGTTCCAGGGTCAACACGACCTGATTCTGTGGATCGTCGGGCGTGGCGCCCAGCACCAGGCCCGTATTGCCCCCTTGCGGGACGACGGCCAAGCCTAGCTCAGCACATGCGCGCACCGCCTCTGCCACCGCCTGTGTCGAATCGGGGCGCAATACGGCGACCGCCCCCGAGGTCACATCGCCATGCCAGTCGCGGCAATAGCGCGCCTGATCCGTGGGATCGGTAATCACCGACGCAGCCCCCAGCCTGTGCACCAAGGCGGTCTGCAAATCAGCGACACGGGCAATAGCCGACGATGTCATGCGAGTCTCCAGATTTTTTTCGTTGGACTGGTTTTTACCAGTAGTCAGCCTGTCAGACAACCCTATAATAGGTCATCAGATTACCTGGAAGTGCAGGTTATGCCTACTAGAGATCAACCCTAGCTCTCAACAAAAATATCGTATCGGGCCCTGGGATGCCCGGAGGAGACTGCAATGCATATCGCCATCATTGGCGCGGCCGGGATGGTCGGCCGGAAATTGACGGAATCGTTGACGCGTGACCCGGTGCTGGGCACGCAGAACGTAGACCGGCTGACGTTATGGGATGTGGTGCCGCCCGAGGCGCCTGCGAAATTTCGAGGACAGGTTGATTGCGAGGCAGCGGATTTATCCGAGCCGGGCAAGGCCGAGACCCTCGTCGCCGCCCGGCCCGACCTGATCGTGCACCTGGCTGCGATCGTGTCGGGCGAAGCCGAACTGGATTTCGACAAGGGCTACCGCATCAATCTGGACGGCACCCGCTACCTGTTTGATGCCATCCGTTCGCAATCTACGGCCGATGGTTATAAACCACGCGTCGTGTTCGCCTCGTCGATCGCCGTCTATGGCGCACCGTTGCCCTACCCCATTCCCGACGATTTTCACCATACGCCGTTGACGAGCTATGGCACGCAAAAAGCCATCAGCGAACTGCTGCTGTCGGACTACACGCGACGCGGCTTTTTCGATGGGATAGGGATACGTCTGCCGACTCTGTGCGTACGCCCGGGCAAGCCCAACAAAGCGGCATCGGGCTTTTTTTCCAGCATCCTGCGCGAGCCCCTGGTAGGCCAGGAGGCGGTGCTGCCCGTTCCCGAGGATGTGCGGCATTGGCACGCGTCGCCGCGTTCGGCCGTGGGATTCCTGCGCCATGCCGCCACGCTGGACTTGCAAGGTGTGGGGCCGCGGCGCAATCTGAACATGCCTGGTGTCAGCGCCACCGTCGGCGAACAGATCGAGGCATTGCGCCGCACAGCCGGTGACAAGGCCGTCGCCCTGATTCGGCGCGAGCCCGACGCCATGATCACGCAAATGGTCCAAGGCTGGGCCCCCGGGTTTACCGCCACGCGGGCACGTGAACTGGGCTTTACGGCGGAATCGTCGTTCGACGAGATCATTCGCGCGCATATCGAAGACGAACTCGGCGGCAAGCTGGGCTAACCCGGAGTAGACATGGACAACAGTAAAAAACCCGTCAAACGGCTGCGTTCACTGGACTGGTTCGACAACCCCGATCACATCGACATGACGGCGCTGTATCTGGAGCGCTTCATGAATTACGGCATCACTCCAGAAGAACTGCGCTCCGGCAAACCCATCATCGGCATTGCGCAAAGCGGCAGTGATCTGGTGCCCTGCAATCGCGTGCATGTGGAACTGGTCAAACGCGTGCGTGATGGCGTGCGCGATGCGGGCGGCATCCCTATCGAGTTCCCTACGCATCCCTTGTTCGAGAACTGCAAGCGCCCCACCGCCGCACTCGATCGCAACCTGGCCTATCTGGGCCTGGTGGAAATCCTGTACGGCTATCCCATTGATGGCGTGGTGCTCATGACCGGTTGCGACAAGAGCACACCCTCTGCCTTGATGGCCGCGTCCACAGTCGACATTCCCGCTATCGTGCTGTCCGGCGGCCCCATGCTGGACGGCTGGCACGAGAATGAATTGGTCGGCTCCGGCACAGTCATCTGGCGCTCGCGCCGCAAGCTCGCAGCCGGACAAATCAACGAAGAAGAATTCATGCAGGCCGCATTGGACTCTGCCCCCTCGGTGGGTCATTGCAACACCATGGGCACGGCCTCGACCATGAACGCCATGGCCGAAGCGCTGGGCATGTCGTTGACCGGCTGTGCGGCGATTCCGGCCGCCTATCGCGAACGCGGCCAGATGGCCTATCGCACGGGCCGCCGGGCGGTGGAGCTGGTGCTGGACGACATCAAACCCTCTGACATCATGACGCGCGCCGCCTTTTTGAATGCCATTCGGGTGAATACCGCCCTGGGCGGCTCTACCAATGCGCAACCGCACTTGATGGCCATGGCGCGCCATGCGGGTGTGGAACTGCCGCTGGACGACTGGCAACGCGAGGGTTACGACCTGCCGCTACTGGCCAACGTGCAGCCTGCCGGCAAATACCTAAGCGAGCGCTTTCATCGTGCAGGCGGCGTGCCCGCCGTCATGTGGGAATTGCTGCAGCAAGGCAAACTGGACGGAGATTGCCCCACTGTCACGGGCAAGACCGTGCGTGAGAACCTGCAAGGCCGCGAAAGCACGGATCGTGAAGTCATCTATCCATATGCCACGCCATTGAAAGAACGCGCTGGATTCATGGTGCTCAAGGGCAATCTGTTTGATTTCGCGATCATGAAAACCAGCGTGATCTCGGAAGAATTCAGACAACGCTATTTGAACGAGCCCGGCAGCGAAGGCATTTTTGAATGCCGTGCGGTTGTATTCGACGGGTCCGAGGATTATCACCGCCGTATCAACGACCCGGCGCTGAATATCGATGAACGCTGCATCCTGGTGATCCGGGGAGCCGGTCCCATCGGCTGGCCAGGCTCTGCCGAGGTCGTCAATATGCAACCGCCAGACGCTCTGTTGCGTGCAGGAATCTCAAGCCTGCCGACCCTGGGCGATGGACGTCAATCGGGCACGGCCGACAGCCCATCCATTCTGAATGCATCGCCCGAAAGCGCGGCCGGCGGCGGGCTATCGTGGCTGCGCACGGGTGACAAGATACGCATCGATTTGAACCGGGGGCTCTGTGATGCCCTGGTGGATAATGCCGAAATCGCCCGCCGTAAACAAACCGACGGCATCCCGGCTGTGCCGCCAGACGCCACGCCCTGGCAGATGATTTATCGCCGCGGGGTCGGCTCATTGGCAGAGGGAGCTGTGCTGGAAGACGCATTGCAATTCCGGAAAATCGCACAGCGCATGCCACGCCACAATCATTGATGAAGCGAATACGGGCGCTGCGGTGCCTGCCTGGGGCAATACCGGCTTAAAAGGCGCCCGTACTTCAGCATCAATTTTTCCCGCCCAGCACCAACCCCTCACGCCGGGGATCGGCGCCGCCGGTCAAGACGCCGCGGTCCATCACGATCCCCTGGATACCACTGGGAAACTCCGTCACCTTGACCTCATGCCCCTTGGCTCGCAGCAGCGGCGCCATTTCTGCCAACGCGGTTCCCTGCTCCAGCTCGGTTGCCTGATTGCGGCTGCCCATGTTGGGCAGTGCGATCGCTTGTTGGATATCGAGATTCCAATCCAACACACCGACCAAGGTCTTGGCCACGTAGTTGATGATGGCACTGCCGCCTGGCGATCCTACTGCCATATATGGCTGGCCATCGCGAAACACGATCATCGGCGCCATGGAGCTGCGCGGCCGTTTGCCGGGCTGCACACGATTGGCCACAGGTCGGCCCTCGGGGTCTTGAAACGACATCGAGAAATCGGTCAGTTCATTGTTCAACAGAAAGCCTCTGACAAAGATCTTGCTGCCGAACGCGGACTCTATGGTATTGGTCATCGACAGCACGTTACCCTGGGCATCCACGACCACCACGTGGGTGGTGGATGGCAGCTCCAGAGCATCATCCTGTGCGCGCTGCGATAGGAGTTTCGCAGGATCGCCCGGCAATGCGGTTCCCATGCTGCGATCGAGATGAATCAGCGTGGCGCGTTGTGCCAGATACGCCGGATTCAACATGGCCTGCACAGGCACCCGCACAAATTCCGGGTCGCCGACATAGAACCCTCGATCGGCATAGGCCAGGCGGCCCGCTTCGGCGAAATAATGCACGGCCTGCACGCTGTTCGGCCCCAACTGATTCATGGGGAAATGCTGCAAAATGCCCAGCATCTGCAACACCGCCAATGGCCCGCTGCTGGGCGGCGGCGCACCACACAAACGATATTCCCGATAGTCGCCGCACACCGCATCGCGCACTCGCGCACGATAGCCCGCCAGGTCTGCCACGCTCAGATCGCCCGGACTCGCATGACCGCGAACCGCCGCTACGATGTCGCGCGCGATATCGCCGTGATAGAACGTATCGGGCCCTTTGTCGGCGACACGGCTCAGGACGGCGGCATAGTCGGGATTCTTCAACACATGCCCGACAGGCCAGGGCTTTCCCTCCGCATCCAGGAAATAGCGGGCTGCGGCCGGCTGAGCGGCCAGTGCGTCACGCGACTCGCTGATCTGCGCATGCAATCGGGGAGAGACAGCGAAACCTTGCGTCGCCAGCTCAATGGCGGGTTGGAATAGCGAACGCCATGGCAATTTTCCCTGTTGCCGATGTGCGAGCTCCAGGCCACGCAGCAGACCGGGCGTCCCGACGGATCGGCCATTGTTGACGGCTTGGGCAAACGGCAGTGGTTTGCCGTCGCGCAGGAAACGATCGGGACGCGCGGCCGCAGGCGCAGTTTCCCGGCTATCGTAGACGCGCAATTGCCGATTCGCGGCGGCATAGTGCACCAGAAAACCGCCCCCGCCGATGCCCGAGGATTGCGGCTCGGTCAGACCCAGTACCAACTGGGCTGCGATGGCCGCATCGACGGCGCTGCCGCCTGCTTGCAGGATGCGATACCCTGCCTGGGTCGCCAGCGGATTGGCCGTCGCCACCATCAGGTCCTGGGCGGTGACGGCCTGCCGCGTCGTGTAGCCGGAGGCGATCTCGGGGTTCAGATTTTCGTGGGTATCAACGGCAACCTGCGCCACGGCAGTGCTCGACAAGGCGGCGATGCATACCGCCAGGATGCTTTTTCTGATCGACATCAAGGTCTCTCCCCAGCCCATAGTTGCGGCAAGCGTGTCACTTGGAATGCGCGGCGATCGCTCCGGGGCGTTTTAATCAAAGCATCACCGAACCACCACATCGAGTCACAACACCGGCGCACGCGCCCCTTCGGGCACATTATCGCAATAGAATGGGGCGTTTTCGCTCTCCCCTTTGCCATGCGCCTTCGACACATCGAAATTTTCGAGGCTATACGCCGCACCGGTTCTTTGACCGAGGCGGCCGCGGCGCTGCACATTTCTCAGCCGGCAGCCAGCAAACTGCTCGCGCATGCCGAGATGCAATTGGGATTCAAGCTATTCGAGCGCGTCAAGGGCCGGCTGGTCGCCACACGCGAGGCCGAGATCCTGAGCCCGGAGGTCACCCGGCTCAATCAAGACCTCAATAGCGTACGCAGACTGGCGGCGAGTCTGCGGGAGCGCCCGCACGGCCACATCCGCCTGGGGTGCGCGCCCGCTTTGGGACTGGGCCTGCTGCCGCAAGTGGTGCGTGCCAGCCGCGATAAACAGCCGGGTATCACGTTCGACATTCATACCTATCACAGCGCCGAACTGGTCCAGGGGCTGTTGAGCCGCGAACTCGATCTGGCCGTGACATTCGACATGCAGGACTACGCGGGCCTGACCCGCGCGCCGCTGGGCCATACCGAATTGGTGCATCTGGGCCGCAAATCGAACGGCGGCAAAACGACGCGTCTGTCCGATCTGGTCGACGACACCTTGATTGTGCTGGACTCTCGCGATGCCTCAGGCACGCTATTGCAAATGGCCTTGGACGCACAAGGCCTGAATCCCGACGTGGCGATTCAGGTGCAAACTCACTATGTGGCCTGCGCCCTGGCCGAGGCAGGTTGTGGCGAGGCCATCGTCGATGCCATCACCGTGCGAGCCATGCTGCGTCCCGGCATGGTGGTACGCCGGCTGGACCCGCCGCTGAAAGTGCCTCTCAGCATTCTGACGCGCACGCAGGATCCTTTGTCCAACCTGCACCGCGAATTCATCGAACAGCTGCGCGAGGCCTGCGAGGCACTGTCGCAGGCCGATCCATCGCATCCATAAAGGCGGATCGCGTGGTGGAGCATTGCTGCCAGTGCCGTTGTTGTTGCGGTCCAGGGGTGGGGTATCGAGTGCTATTGGACGTCGAAGCGGGGCAGTGACCGTGGCATCGGGGATGAACAGAAGATCTCTCGAGCGACGGTTTCTTATCGATCAGCAGGAGATTGTTCGCACCACGATTTCGCGATATCCAACGATGGGCGACGCCTCTTCGCTCGCTCTGCATATCCCGATGTCCTACGCGTAGTGACGTTCTACGTACCATCGTTCTATGCGTCATGACGCTCTACATCTCATCATACGTTCCATACATCATCGTCGCATGCATCGACTCTAGCCAAGCAGATCTTCCAACCAGGCACCACGCCACCCCGCCGCATGCCCGGACTGATCGCCATTTTCGGGGGTGCAGGGCACCCGAAAATGGCAGCCCTGCAAGACCTTCCTCCTTGCCAACGCGGCTGCAGAAAAATGCCAAGCAAGACAACCGTGCCGGCGATGTCATGAGCTTGAATTACTGCGAGTCGAGCCGAGGCAATCGGGCCGGGAGGGCGCCTCAAAGCCGAGTGGAGCGGACACCGTAGGGAGCGCGAAGGCGCGGACGAGGTGAGCGAACACGGTGTCCGGCGCCCGCGCGCCGGACCGGCTTTGTGAAGCCCTCACGGCCCGATTGCCTCGGCTCGACGTCCATAAGCACACAAACTCCCTCCACACCGAAACCACTGACGAAATCCACGCATCATGGATACACCTCCAGCTCTGGCGGTTCATACGCCCGTATCGGCGGCACCGGCCCATCGTAGCGCTCGAGTTGCACAGCCGTCAGTTGCCCCGTGCACCCTTGCGCCAATGAAGACGTGCCGACGTCTCGCGTCAGCATATTGGGATTGCCGTGCACACACATCGGGCGCTCGGCCGCCGGATCCAGCGGATCGAACCACGCTCCCGTCGGCAATTGCACCACCCCCGGCATGATGCTATCGGTGACATACGCGGCCGCCAAACAAGCGCCACGCGCGTTAAACAAACGCACGATATCGCCGTCAGCGATCAGGCGGCTCTGGGCGTCAGTCGGATGCACTCGGCACACTTCGCGGCCATGGCGCTTGGATGATGCGCTATGCAGGCCAAAATCCAATTGGCTATGCAATCGGGTCGCGGGCTGGTTCGCCACCAGATAAAGCGGATGCTCATTATCAGGAGCGTCCGTAGGCTCGATCCAGGCCGGATATCCAGGGCAGTCACGGTAACCAAACGACGCCACGATCGGCGAGCTGATCTGGACCTTGCCGCTAGGCGTAGGCAGAGGATGCCGATCCGGATCCTCGCGAAACGCACGCAGCATTCCACCATCATCCGGCGACTGCGGCAAAACCAACTCACCGCGCTGCCAGAAGGCATCAAAATCCGGAGCATCCTCGCCGCGTTCGGCCAATGCGGCACGCGTCGTTTCATAGATATGGCGCAGCCACTCACGGCTGCTGCGTCCTTCTGTAAAAGCCTCGCGCCGCCCGAGCCGTTCTGCCAGATCGGCAAAAATCTCGTAATCATCCCGAGCCTGCCCCACCGGCGGTGCGATACGGTGCATCGCCACCATCAACGGATCCGTGGGTGTAGCGCCAATATCCTCGCGTTCCAGCGTCATCGTGCAGGGCAAGACAATATCGGCATGCCGAGCCGTCGCGGTCCAGACGCATTCGTGCACGATGAACGTGTCGAGCGTGCGGAACGCCTCGCGCAGACGCGTCAGATCCTGGTGATGATGAAATGGGTTCCCGCCGGCCCAATACGCCAGGCGCACATGGGGATATCTCAAACGCTGACCGTTGTAGTCGAACGTCTCGCCGGGATGAAGCAGCATATCGGCAATACGCGCCACCGGGATATAGGCGTCTACGCTATTACGCCCCTGGGGGAACGCTGCAATCGGTACGGCATTGTTGCGCTTGCCGTAATGCGCCAGCGTACCCAGAGCGTAGTTGTATCCCCCTCCTGGCACGCCCAGCTGACCCAGCGCCGCAGCCAACACCACCCCTAGCCAGACGGGTTGCTCACCATGCTCGGCACGCTGCAGGGAATGAGACACCACCACCAGCACCCGCTTGGATGCCAGCGAGCGGGCCAACGCAATGATGTCGGTCTCGACGAGACCCGTCACGCGTGCGGCCCAGGCGGCATCCTTGGGCTGACCATCGATCTGCCCCGATAGATATGCCTCAAAATTTTCCCAACCGTCGCAATAACGCGCGAGAAACTCGCGATCATGCAGATCCTCGCGAACCAATACGTGCAACAGCCCCAGCATCAACGCCGTATCCGTTCCCGGCCGCACAGGGAGCCAACGGGCCTGCGCCTCCTCGGGCAAATCCTCACGCAATGGACTGACGCAAATAAAACGGCAGCCGCGGCGTGCAGCGCGGCCCATCGCCTCGCGTTCAATGTGGCGACTGATCCCGCCGCTGGCCACCTGGGTATTGCGTACAGCCATGCCGCCGAATGCCAACACGACCTCGGTATGCTCGACGATCTGCTCCCACGTCACATTGCGGCGGGCGACAGCATCCAGCGGCCCCAATACGTGCGGCATGATGACCGCCGATGCACCGGCACTATAGTTATTGACGGAACGGACATAACCGCCCAGCGCCGTATTCAGGAATCGATGCACTTGGCTTTGTGCATGATGGAACCGCCCGGCGCTGGACCAACCGTACGAGCCCCCAAAAATACTTTCCAACCCATACACGTCGCGCTGGCGTTGCAACTCGCGTGCGACCAGATCCAACGCCTCGTCCCACGACACCTGCACGAATGTGTCGTTGCCGCGTGCACGATCCGCACCTGGTCCTCGCGTCAACCATCCCCGCCGCACCATGGGCGCCGTGACTCTGGCCGGATGACGCAATGCGTTGGTGAAGTTATTGATCAGCGGACTAGGATCCGGATCGTCCGGATGCGGACGCACCTTGACATGACGGCCATCGAAGCTCGCATAAAAGGTTCCCCAGTGAGAACTATGTGAGCCTTCGCCAGCACCATGAGCAACGAAAGAACGGGAACGAGGAGCAGACGCCATGACGCGATGTACCTGAAAAGAAAGACAAGCCAGCCCATCGGACTGGCTTTGCAGCGCATCTATTCTGCACGCATGTCAGCTTGTTGAACCAATTTTCCCCATTTTGCGCGCTCCGTTGCCATCAACTGGCCAAACCCGTCGGGCGTGCTCGAAGTCGCCTCCATGCCCCCGGCAGCAAGCCGATCACGGACGTCGGATTGAGCCATGACCTCGACCAATGCCTCGTTGAGCTGCTTGATGATCGGCGCCGGTGTGCCCGCGGGAGCCACAATACCGTACCAATTCATCAGATCGTAACCCGGGACACCCGCCTCGGCCATCGTCGGCGTTTGGGGAAATAGCGGCGAGCGTTTCGATGTCGTGACGGCCAGCAGGCGCAGTTTGCCCGAGTCGATCATCCCCTTGGCTGTGGGGTCGCAGAAGGTCAACGGCACCAACCCCGCCATCACATCAGTCAAGGCAGGCGTCGTGCCCTTGTACGGCACGTGCATCATCTTCAGACCCGCCATCATCTTGAACTGCTCGCCGGCGATCTGCCCAATGGTTGCCACACCACCCGAGGCATAATTGATTTGCGCATCCGTTTTTTTTGCCGCGTCGATCAGGTCCTGAACGGTTTTATAAGGCGTATTGGGCGAGACCACGAGCAGATTCGGCATCGTCACCAATGTGCTGATCGGCGCAAAATCCTTGCTGGGGTCGTAATTCAATTTACGCATGTTCGGCCAGATGGTGAACGAACCCGGCGTGGCGATGTACAAGGTATAGCCATCCGGCGCGGACTTGGCGACATACTCGGTTGCCGTCAGGCCCCCTGCGCCGGGACGATTTTCTACGATCACGTTGGCCGACAATTTAGCCGCCAGCCCCGGCGCCACAGAGCGCGCCAGCACATCCGCCCCGCCGCCGGGCGGAAACCCGACAACGATGCGTACAGGACGGCCTTCGGCCGGAAAACCCGCTGCCTGCACGCTAGGAGCAACAGCAGCAAATGCGGTTGATACGATGGTTGCGGCCAGCATCATGCGGCCAGTGATAGTCACCAGGCTATTCATTGGAAATTCCCCTTGATATATAGAACTGGCGCAATGTCGTGGATCGCGCCTGACTTGCACCTGTCAGTGCCAGGATGGGACGGGTGTTGTCCCCTCTCGCCACTCCCAGGCTACAAATGCGAGACGCTCGCCAGTGTGCACGACAGGATCCGATCGCAAGCCGATCAGGATGCCTTCGCGTGGCATGGGCGCCACCGGTGTCACGGTGCCATCGAGCGCGATGACATCGCCCAGGGATTCCCCTCGGGATACGCGGTCGCCCGCGCAGAAACGCGGGACAAAGAGGCCGCCTTCGTCTGCCGTGATCCAGCCGCGCTGCGACACCAACCTCAACGACGGTGCAGAATCTGCTGGTGCCGGTGCGCCGGGCAGAATCCCCATGCTGCGTGCAAGCGTACGAAAACCGACCTCGGCGCGTTCGATATTGTCAGGCTGATAGCGATTGCCCGCCCCCAATTCCAGCATGAAGGCACAGATTCCGGCGTTCAGGCACTGATAATCCAGCGCACCGGCAATGTTGCCGGGCAGCTCGCCCTTGCCGCTGACATCTTGACGGCAGGCCAATGTAGGAAAGAACGGCGCCATCGCTGCGAGCAGGTCGTCTTCTTTGACCTGGTCGTTAGGCGGCGTTTTGTACACGGCGTAGGGACGCGAATCGAACAGCGGATTCATCGTGTGCAGATTGATCAGAACGTCTGCTACACCACATATTTCCTGCATCAGCACGTGTGCAACTCGTTCGGTAATCATGCCGTCGGCCTTGCCTGGATACGTTTGATCCAGATCCAGCTCATCGTACGGATTGCGTTTGCGGCGTGCGTCCAGCGCCTGGGGATTGCCCGTGGGCGTCACGACGAGATTGCCCGACATGGCCGATGGGTCCAGGCTGTTGGCAAAGCGCAATGCCGCTACCATGCCGTTGATTTCGTCACCATGCACCTGCCCATGCAGCCACAACGTGCGTCCTGGACGCGCGCCTCGCACGGCGATATAAGGCAGAGATACCTCTACGCCGGAAGCCATGGACCCGACCCGCAACTTGCCACTGCGGCGTGCGCCGCCTTCGCTATTTGCCAACCACTGACCAATGCTGCTCACGCTTTGCTCCTTGAAATTCCGTAGGTGGATCGCTCGCGATTGAAGGTGTCAAACGCTTGCCCGAGGTCCGCAATCAAATCGTCAGGGCTTTCCAGACCGATATGCAGACGCACAATGCAACCGTGCCCTGACCAATCGGTCACGCTGCGCGCGCTGGGCAAATCCGCGGACGTCACCAGGCTTTCGTAGCCGCCCCATGAGGCGCCCAGCCCGAACAGTTCCAGACTATCGATCCATTGATCTGCGGCGGCGCGTGTCACCAGCGGCTGAAACTCGAACGACAGCAGGCCGTTCGTGCCCGTGCAATCGCGTTTCCAGATGTCATGTCCCGGGTGTTCGGGCAATGCCGGACAAAACACCGAGCGGACCTCAGGACAGCTTTGCAGATAGCTCGCCACCCGCAATGCATGTTGCTCGTGCATGGCCAGGCGCGCGGCCAGGCTGCGAATGCCACGCAAGACCAGATAGGCATCGTCGGGACTCACCGTCATGCCGAATGCATCACTACGCGCCGACAACGCGGGCCATGCTGCCTCGGTGGTCGCGACCGTCCCCATCATCACGTCGGAATGGCCGCTGAGATACTTGGTCGCCGCCATGACAGATACATCAGCGCCCAATGCCAGAGGGCGATACTGACAGCCCGAGCCCCACGTGTTGTCGCAAACCAGCAGCGCATCATGACGATGCGCAATATCGGCCAGCCTCGGCAAGTCACACATCTCGTAGACCAATGAGCCGGGACATTCAGCATAAATCATGCGCGTTGCCGGTTCGATTTTGTCCTCGACATCCGAGCCGTCAGCCGCAAAGAACGTGCAACGGATCTGGTAAGGCGCCAAAAAAGATTCGGCCAATTTACGCGCAGGCTCATACACTGCGTCCGACATCAATAGATGGTCTCCGGGCTTGAGATACGCGAGCAGCGTCATCGCGATGGCGGCAAGACCGGTGGGAAACAGCTTGGTGCGATAAGCGCCCTCGAGTTCGCTCACCGCGTCTTCCAGCGCGAAGCCCGTCGGATTGCCTCGCGCACCATAGGTGAATACACGTTCCCCCGAGCGTCGCGCACGCATGTCCCGCTGCTGAGCGACATTGTCAAACACGACGGTGCTGGCACGCACCACGGGAGGGTTGACGGGTGATCCTCCTTCATAAACGGGCGTTTTTCCCGTGTGCACCATGCGTGTCTGTAATTGCCGTTGCGACATGATGTCTTTCCTGTGCGTAGCGAGATGAAGACAGATATGGATCAGGCATCGGCCTGAAACGATGGCAAGCGAAACTCGGCCTTCTCGAATTCATCGAGTTGCGCGATGAGGTTGATTTCCCATTCCAGATACTGGCGTGCCGCAGCCTTGTTGCCGCTGTGCCGGTCATGGACAAAGAACAAGTAATCAATGCACTCGCCATCCGCGGGTGACTGCGGGCTGGACTGTACGGGCAAGCCCGCGTCGACCCAGGCCTGCAATCCGCCCGCTAACACGTTTACCGACATGCCGAGCCCATCCAGCTCTGTCGCTGCGCAGGCAGCAACACCAGGTTCGTCGGCCACCAGCACGACAGGCGCGTCGATGCCTTGCAGATCGGTCACAAGACGCGGCCGTATCGACCAACGCGATCCGGGAATGTGCGCCTGGCGAAAACGCATGCTGGCGCCCACATCGATGACCATGGGAGGTGCAGGCTGACGCAATTGTTCTGCTAGCGTTGCCGCGTCGATCAACGAGGGTTGAGGCATGCCGGGTGAAGCAGGCGCTGCCAATGTCAAACCGCTCGCCAGTCCACCGTCCAATACATACACATCGTGTCCCAACTGGCGCAGCCAACTGGCGACAACCGGTGCTCGCACGCCATCATCGTCAAACAAAACCAATCGTGCGCGACGTACACCGATGTACTGATCAGTGGCCTGGATCAGTTGACCGCCAGGCGTGTGCACAGCACCAGGCAAGGTGCCGGCTGCGTACTCTTCGGGCGTGCGGACATCGCACAAGAAAAGCGATCGCTGCGCATCCTCATCCCAGCGCTGTACGGTCGACGTATCAACGGTCGGCACCTCATAACGTTTCGCCAGTTCCTGGACGGACCGTCTGATAGCCGGCAGATCATCGCTCGGCTCGCCATAACGCCGGCTCGCGCCATGGTCCAGAACCAGATCGTCCAACATCCAGCCCTGCGTACCGCTTTGCAACGCGGACACGCGGTTGGGTAGACCCAGGTTGATCAAGGTCTGCGCGCCGATGATGCTGCGCGTGCGGCCGGCACAATTGATCACGATATGCGTTCTGGCGTTCGGCACGATACGCTGCACGCGATAGGCCAACTCACCGTTCGGACAACTCGTCGCGGTCGGGATCGACATCTTGCGATATTCCGCATACGGCCGGCCGTCCAGTACGACAACATCCTCGCCCGACTGCAACATGGCATTCAACTCGGTGGCAGTCACATGCGGCGTCTCGTAGATCTGCTCGACCAACTCGCCAAAGGCCTTGGATGGCACGTTCACGCCGGCAAACAAGATATAGCCCGCGGCTTGCCAAGCCGCTGTTCCTCCGTCGAGGATGTGCACGTTGGAATAACCCAGTTCGGTCAGTCGTTGCGCCGCAGCCTGGGCTACGCCGTGTCCATCATCATCGTAGACCACCGTGCGCACTTGTTTGCGCGGCGCCAGGCGCTGCACGTCCAGTTCCAATCGGCTGTACGGCAATGTGATGCCATAGAACAAGTGAGACTCACCATATTGCCCATGCTCTCGTACATCAAAAAGCGCAATCTCAGCGCCGTCATGCAACCAGGACTTCAGGGTTTGCGCGTTAATTAAATGCATGTTCCGCAACGAAAAGATGAATGAATGAAAACCAGCTGTGATCAGCGGCGCGTCTGTACGCCGATCGACATCGTTTCGCACGTCCCGTTTTCCAGGTCATAGCCCGTCCGCTGGGTCAACGTTTCCAACGCACGTCCGTACAGATGCAAATGACGGATGACCTGCCCCGGCAGAATCTCCACCGAATGAATGTCCTCGGGCATCAACGCGATTCCCGTTCCAGGCTCGACCATGACCTGGCCAGACTCTCGCAACTGGGCACGGCCCGGCACGCTGCCATCGTCCAGGCGCTCATAGACCCGATTGAGCTCGACGCCCTCGACGGCGCTGATACAAGCCCAGGTCGTATGGTTGTGCGGCACGATGCGTTTACCCGGCCGCATGACATTGAGGTACAGGGCATAACTCTGGTCAGGTTCTTCGGAAATCAGATAGCGCGCCTGCAACTCGCCATCTTGCGGTGCAGCAAACGCCTGTTCACTCCACAATTCCCTGCGTGCGGCTAATCGATTCAGTTGCACCAGGATGGCGTCGAGGCCAGCTCGACTGAGTTCGCCCGCTTCTGCGATCTGCTTGACTTGCTCAATGGCGCTCTGTACCGCCTGGGTACGCTCTGCCGATACGCTCATGCTTTCACCCTTTGAAAAGTTTCCAAACTATGTTGATTGAAAATATAGGCGCAGGCGGAGGGCGAAACAATCTAGAATCGAGTCGAAATCGATTAGTAAAACTGATATATGCAGACGCTAGACCTCGACACACTGAGAACGCTGACCGTCATCCAGGAACAGGGCGGCTTTGCTGCGGCGGCCATTCATCTGGGCCGAACGCAGTCCGCCGTGTCGCAACAGATGCAGCGACTCGAAAGCCAGCTCGGCCGCGCAATTTTTGAGCGGCGCGGGCGGCAAAAGCGTCTGACCCCGCACGGCGAGCGGCTGCTGGACTACGCGCGGCACCTGCTATCGGTCAATGACGAAGCCTTGCGCAACCTGCAGCAAGGCAGCCTGGAGGGCGTGCTGCGCATTGGTGCGCCCCACGATGTGGCCGACAACATGCTTCCTCCGTTGCTCGCGCAAATCGCTCGTCATTCGCCGCTGCTGCAAATCGATATCCACGTGGGGCGCAGCCCGTTTTTGATGGAATCTCTGCACCGCGGCGAGATCGACATGACGATTTCCAATCGTCATGACCCCACGCTGGAGGGCGTCGTATTACGCACTTCTCCCACGGTGTGGGTCTGCTCGTCCAGCTATGTGCTGGATACCAGCAAACCTATCCCGCTTGTCCTGGCCGACGGCCCCAGCCTGTTCCGACGCCTGGCCCAGGAGGCGCTGGACGACGCCGGCATTCGTTGGTCGCCCAGCTATACCTCATCGAGCCTGATAGGAATCAAAGCAGCCCTGCGTGCCGGGCTTGGCGTGACCGCGCGAGGTATCGAGCTGATCGGAACGGATTTCCGTGTGCTGGGAGAAAACGACGGCATGCCGCGCCTGCCCGACGTTGAGTATTACTTATTCGTGCGTAATAACGTCGTGCGGCCGCTGACGCGACGGGTCTTTGACATGCTCAAGAGCAATATGCGGCTGCTGCGCAGCGCCGATCGAGAGAATCGCCCGGGGGATGTGCTCGGCAGCGGAAATCATGTCCGCTTTGCAGTCTGATCAGGCTGGTGGGAGCCTTTGCCTGAATCAGATGTACCGCTCTCTGTAACCCTCTCGAACCGCCAGGCCTGCTCGGAGAGACCAAGCCCTGACTCCCCCTTAACGTGCCGCGGCCGCCAACGGCGCGCTCGCCTTGCGCGCCTGCACGGCGATCCACTGTGCCAGCAAGGCTGCTACGGCAAATGCGATGCCCGCCCCGATCCAGGGGCCGTGACTCATCCCGGCATCCAGCAGCAGGCCGAATCCCAGTGGGCCCAGCGCCGACCCCACATCCATGCCCGAGTAGACCAGGCCATACACGGAGCCCGTCGCGCCCTTTGGCGTAACGCGCCGGATCAGCATATCTCGCGATGGGGCAGCGACGCCGGAACAGAAGCCGGCCAGACCAACGACTAATGCCGCCCAGCCAGGAGGCACCATTCCCAGGGCGAGGACGACCAAGGTAACGCCAGCCAGGATCAGCGCCACGGTGACGGTCAACTCGGTGCGCGGGTTGGCAGACACGAGAAAACCTCCCGCTGCCATCCCGAGAGCCGACGCCACCATATACCCGGACAACGCCGAGCTGGCGACGACTTTGGACAAGTCATACAACTCACCCAAGAGCGGAATCGTGTAGTTCTGAACCGACGACAGTGCAATCGACGTGAAGGCGAAAAACAGAAAGGCGCCCCACAATGCGGGCTTGGCCAGCAAAGTCATCAAGGTCGTCAATACACTTTCTTGAGGGGCAGGCGTGCTCGCCGTTGCTTTGGCCTGAACCGTGTCGGATGCAGAAGTCTGCCCCCCCAACAGGTCGCGTCCCACGATCGCCAGCAGCAACACCACAGCCACCAGGCCCGCTGCGCTGAACGCCGCCACCCGCCAGTCGGCCAATAGGGTGATCGAGGTGATGAAAACCGGCGTCAACGCCCATCCCAGGTTCCCCGTCAACCCATGCGTGCTGAAAGCATGGCCCAACCGTGCCGGACTGACGCGATGGTTGATGATGGAATAGTCCGCGGGGTGGAATACCGAGTTGCCGATGCCGCCGAGCACCGCTGCTATCAATAGCATCAGGTAACCGTTGGCCGAGCCGATCAAGACGCCCGACAAGACAAAGCACGTCAGGCCGAACCACAGCACAGGTCTGGCGCCGATCCGATCCACCACAAAACCGGACGATGCCTGGCCTATGCCCGAAACGACATAAAACGTCGAGACCAGCAGGCCGAGCCGAGCAAAATCCAGATCAAACGCCGTGCCCAAGGATACATACAGCGAGGGCAGCACCAATTGAAAGAAATGCGACGAGGCGTGCACGACACCGATCAACAGGATCGTCAGCCAATCGCGGCGGCGAAGATCAGGGGAATCCAGCGTAACGGTATCTGCGGCGGAATGCATGGCAAGCAAAACTCATCTCAACGCAAAAGGCGCGGCTCGCGCAGCGCCACTGCGTAAATATCATTGTCGAGATCTCAGCCGCGATATCGGGTTATTGAATTCGCCGCGATGCCGGAATCTCAACCCTCCTTAAAACCTGGCTTGTCTATTGAGACTTTTCACGAATGGCAGGCCAGGCGCGTTGCAGGTAATAGAACATCGACCACACCGTCAACACGGCCGCAATCACAATCAATATATCGCCCAGGAGCCGGCTGGACATCCCGAACAGCTGTTGATCGTAGAGCAGGCACGGGATAGCGACCATCTGCGCAGCGGTCTTGAATTTGCCCAGGCGATGCACGGCGACGCTGGCGCTGGCGCCGATCTTGGCCATCCATTCCCGCAATGCCGAAATCGTTATCTCGCGCCCGATGATGATTAGCGAAATAAAGGCGTCTACCCTGCCGAGATCGAGCAGGACGATGAGCGCGGCGCAGACCATGAGCTTGTCCGCTACGGGGTCCAGAAATGCGCCAAACGCCGAGGTCTGGTTCCAGCGGCGGGCCAGCCAACCGTCAAACCAGTCGGTCAGGGCGGCAATGATAAAGGCCCAGGCGGCCAAGGTGTCGCGGGCAGGCTCAGCCATCCAGCTACTGGGCAGATAAAACAGCCCCACTACCAGCGGGATCATGGCGATACGCAGCCACGTCAGGATAATCGGCACATTGATTGGCATAATGAACGTATGCTACATCACCGGCGTGAAAAACTCTTGGCAGGACGCGCCAGGGTGGGGAAATAGCCAGCGGCAGGCAGTTTATCCATGCAAGGCCTCGTAGATACGCTCAGCCAGATCGTGCGAAATGCCGTCCACTGAGGCCAGGTCCTCGATACTGGCGGATGCCACCCCCGAAAACCCGCCAAAACGGGCCAGCAGGCGCTGACGGCGGCGCGCTCCCACACCCTCGATTTCCTCGAGACGCGAGACGTNGCGCGCCTTGGCGCGCCGAGCCCGCATGCCCGTGATCGCAAAACGGTGGGCCTCGTCCCGGACCTGGGCGATGAGCATCAGCGCGGCCGATTCCCCGCCTAATGCCACCGGCGGACGGCCGTCGGCGAACACCAGCGTTTCCAGCCCGACCTTACGCCCTTCGCCTTTGGCCACGCCAACCAGCGTTTGTATGTCCAGCCCCAGTTCGGCGAAGACCTGGCGCGCAATCTCGACCTGGCCCTTGCCACCGTCGATCAAGACGAGCCCGGGCATTGGCGCCTCGCCATCGGCGACCTTGCCAAAGCGCCGGGTCAATACCTGGCGCATGGCGGCATAGTCGTCGCCCGGCGTGATCCCCGCGATGTTGTAGCGGCGATATTGAGACGGCTGCATATCGTGATGCAGGAACACGACGCAGGAGGCCTGCGTCGCCTCGCCAGCGGTATGGCTGATATCGAAGCACTCGATACGCAATGCGTCCAGCGCAGCCTCGTCGGTGTCCAGGTCCAGCACCTCGGCAAGCGCCAGCGTCCGTGCAGCGCGCGCGCCGGATTCAGTCAGCGCACGGGCCAGGGCCATTTCGGCGTTTTTAACGGCCTGCTCCAGCCAGGCGCGGCGCACACCTTGAGGACGCGTCAGTACTCTAGCGGGGCGGACTTGGGCCTGCTCTGCCAACAGAGCCATCAAGCCGCTATCGGGCAAGGCATGCGAACAGACCAGCACAGGAGGCAAGGGATTATCGGTGTAATGCTGCGCGATGAAAGCCTCGAGCACCTGCGGCGCCTCCTGGCCGTCGACATGCACGGGAAAGAAAGGTTTGTCGCCCAAATGCCGGCCGGCGCGCACCATCGCCAGGTTGACACAGACCTTGCCGCCCGCAGAAGCAACCACGATGACGTCGGTATCCTCACCACCCACGTCCTCCATGGTTTGCTGATGCAGCACACGCGCCAGTGATCCCATCTGGTCGCGCAAAGCGGCAGCCTCTTCGAATCGCAGCTCGGTCGATGCCTGCAGCATGCGCTGTTCGATCTCGCCCATCACCTCGCGCGCCTCGCCATTGAGAAAACGCGCCGCGCGATTCACATCGCTGGCATAGTCCTCGGCCGAGATCGCATCGACACAGGGCGCCGAACAGCGGCCGATTTGATGCAACAGACAAGGACGCGAGCGGTTGGCGAAGACGGTGTCCTCGCACGTACGCAGACGAAAAACCTTTTGCAGGATCTGAATGGTCTCGCGCACGGCCCAGGCGTTGGGAAACGGACCAAAATATTGGCCGCGCTTGTTCGTCGCGCCGCGATAGTAGGCCACGCGCGGCCATTCGTGCCCCGTGATCCACAGATACGGGTACGACTTGTCATCGCGAAACAGGATGTTGTAACGCGGCCGCAGGCTCTTGATGAGATTGTTCTCCAAGAGCAGTGCTTCGGCCTCGGAACGCGTGACCGTGACCTCGACACGCGCCACCTTGGCAACCATCTGGGCAATTCGCGGGCTGGCCAGATTTTTCTGGAAATATGAGGAGACGCGTTTTTTCAGATCACGCGCCTTGCCCACATACATCACCACACCCTCGGCGTCCAAGTGTCGATAGACGCCGGGCAGGTGCGGCAGATCAGCCAGAAACGATTTGAGATTGAAGTCGTCGGGCATGCTGGTAGCGAGTCTCGGCCTGCAGGGCCTTCCAGGAGGGAGCGGCAAAACGGGGCATCAATCGGCGGATACGTTCGACCGATTCGGGTGAGTGCGTCACGTCCAGGCGGGACAGCAGATCATCGGCCAGGTCCGGGCGATTGCACACCAACACCATGTCGCAGCCTGCGCCCAAGGCGGCTTGGGCGCGCGCGAGGATATCGCCCGCCACCGTGGCGCCCTCCATGGTCAGGTCGTCGGAAAACACCACCCCCTGGTAGCCCAGGCGCTCACGCAAAATGTCTTGCACCCACCGGCGGGAAAAGCCCGCGGGCTGTTTATCCACCTTGGGATAAATCACGTGTGCGGGCATGACTGCCGGAATGACGGCATCGCCCAGCCAAGCATACGGTGCGGCGTCCTCACTAAGGATACGCTCCAGCGGGCGCGGGTCGACCGGCATCTCGTGATGCGAATCCGCCCCTACAAAACCATGTCCCGGGAAATGCTTGCCGCACGCAGCCATCCCGGCCTGTGCCAGGCCCTGAGCCACCGCGCGCGCCAGCATGGCTACCACGCGAGGATCGCGGTGAAAAGCGCGCGTGCCGATGACTTTGCTCACGCCGTAATCCAGGTCCAGCACCGGGGTGAAGCTCAGATCCACGCCACAGGCGCGCAACTCGGCTGCCAGCACATAGCCCGCCTCGGTAGCCAGTCGCATGGCGGTCAAGGGATCGCGGTCCCACAACACGCCCAAATCGCGCATGGCCGGCAACACAGTGAAACCGTCTTCACGAAAGCGTTGCACCCGGCCGCCTTCATGATCGACTGCGATCATCAGCGGCTCGTGGCGAGCGCCGTGGATCTGGCGTGTCAGCTCGCACAACTGCTTGCGGCTCTCGAAATTTCGGGCAAACAAGATCACCCCACCCACCAGCGGGTGGCGCAGGCGTGCTTTCTCTGCTTTGGTCAATGTGGTGCCTGCCACATCCACCATGACGGGGCCGGGGGGCAACAAGGTTTTATGTTTCTTGGCCATACGGTCTGGTCCTTTGATGAGAGAAAAAGAGGAATCCGGCAGGCACTAGACCTTGCGCTCGACGATGACGTACGCGGCAGCCATATCGGATTCATCGGTAATGGAGACATGCGCCACACCGAAACGCGGCGTGTACCATTCCAGCAGGCTCGGCGCGATGACCAGGACCGGACGGCCACTGGGCGCGTTGAGCACTTGTACGCGCGTCCAGGTCATGGGCATGCGCATTCCCAGGCCGATCGCCTTGGAGAATGCCTCTTTGGCGGCAAACCGCGTAGCCAGAAAACGCACGCCACGGGCAGCGTCCCGGGCGCGTCGGGCATGGAATTTCTGCAGTTCCTCGGGACCGAGGATTTTCTCGGCGAATCGATCCCCATGACGCGCCAACGCGCGCTCGATACGATCAATGCGCAGCAAGTCCATGCCGATGCCGGCAATACTGCTGGCCGGCTCTGGCGGTGAATGGGCGGGGGCGTCAGACATGAGACAAGACTCAGCGGCCGCGCACGGCCTGCAAACGTGCCTGCACCATGAGCGCCTTCATGTCGCGTACGGCCTTGTCCCAGCCGTCGAACACAGCCTGCGCCACAATGGCATGACCGATATTGAGTTCAGAAATACCGTCCATCGCCGCGACAGGCGCCACGTTGCCATAGTGCAACCCATGGCCGGCATTGACACGCAATCCATGCCGCAGACCCTCGGCCACTCCCGCACGCACGCGCTCGAGTTCCTGGCGCACCTGATCACCCTCTGCCTCGGCATAGGCTCCCGTATGCAGTTCGATGACTGGAGCACCGGCTTGAACGGCCGCCTGGATCTGCGCCGGTTCGGGATCAATAAACAGAGAGACGCGGATACCTGCCTGCTGCAGACGAGCCACGGCGCTGGTGACGGCGGGCAACGCGCCCGCGACGTCCAAACCGCCCTCGGTCGTGAGTTCGGTGCGTTTTTCGGGCACCAGGCACACGTCGCTGGGACGAACTTGGCACGCGATCTCGAGCATTTCGGGCGTGATCGCACATTCCAGATTCATGCGGGTGCGCAGCAGCGGGCGGATGGCGTGCACGTCGGCATCCTGAATGTGACGGCGATCTTCGCGCAGATGCAGGGTAATCAGATCGGCCCCGGCATCCTCCGCCCGCAAAGCGGCCTGGATCGGGTCGGGATAAGTCGTGTGGCGCTGCTGACGCAGCGTCGCCACGTGATCGATGTTGACGCCAAGTTCTATCATGATGCTGTCGTGGATGAATCTAAAAGGGCGGCTCCGATATCCCGCAGATCAGGATATCGGATGCCGCCCTCAAGTGTAACTCTCAGATCAGGAGCCGGATGGTGGCGTCGCCGATGTACCGGGCGTGGTAGCGCCCGTATCCGCCGGATTGCCGCCTGACGCCCCATTTGCGTTGCTGGCCGTAGGAGTGATCTCCGACCAGCCACCGCCCAGGGCCTTGTACAGTGCCACGCGATTGTTCAGCGCGGCCAGGCCGGCCTGGACCAGACTCAACTGAGCGTTGAAATAATCAACCTGGGCAGACTGCACCTGCAAGTAGCTGTCGATGCCATTCACATAACGCAGATTGGAGAGCTCCAATGTGCGCGCGGTCGAGTCCTGCAAGGAACGTAGCGACTCGACCTGAGCCCCATAGGTCGCCTCGCCTGCCAAGGCATCGGAAACCTCCTGGAAAGCCTGCTGGATGGTCTGCTCGTACTGCGCCACGGCAATGTTGTTACGCGCGTTGGCCAGGTTCAATCCCTCGCGAATGCTGCCACCGGCAAATATCGGCGTCGTGATGGATGGCGAGAAGCTCCACGCCCCTTGCCCACCGCGGAACAAGGTACCCAACGAAGGGCTCGCGACCCCCAGCATCCCGGTCAGGGAAATCGTGGGGAAGAACGCCGCCCGGGCTGCGCCGATGTTGGCATTGGCCGATTTCAGGTTGTTCTCCGCCGCCATGATGTCGGGACGACGCTCGAGCAAATCGGAGGGTAGCCCACCCGGCACGGTAGCCAGCAACTGATCCCGGCCGAACTCCGCTGGCGCTGGCAGGTCGTCCGGCAGTGGCACGCCGACCAGCACGGTCAATGCGTTGACGGACTGCGCGCGCAACCGCGCCAATTGCGCCAGATCGGCCGAGGCCGAATCCAGCAGGCTCTTGGACTGGTTCAACTCCATCTCTGACGCCACGCCGCCGTCGAAACGGCGTTTGACCAGGTTGTAGGACTCTTGGCGGGCAGCCAGCGTCTTGCGGGTGAGATCCAGCTGGACATCGGCCGCGCGCATGTTGAAGTAGGCTTGAGCCACAGCGCCGACCAGCGTGATATGAACGCTGCGTTGCGATTGCTCGCTGGCAAGATAGGTTTGATAGGCGGCGTCTGACAGACTGCGCAAGCGGCCAAACAAGTCGATCTCGAACGACGTCATCCCGACGCCAGCCTGATAACTGCTGGTCACCGAAGGCGAGTCTTCACCCCCCACCCGCATATTGGGCGGCATGCGTTGGCGCGTGCCGTCGATACCGGCACCGATGCTGGGCCACTGCGCGCCGCGCTGCACGCCGTATTGGGCGCGCGCCTCTTCGACGCTTTCGACCGCGACACGCAGATCACGGTTATTGGCCAACGCCAGCTCGATCAAGGCCTGCAGGCGCGGATCGCGGAAAAATTCGCGCCAACCGATATCGGCCGCGGGCACCGTCGACGCAGGCGCCACGGCCGAGGCCGGCTGTTCGGACAACGTGACCTGACCGGCAGCCGAGCCGAATTGCACTTTGGGTTGCGTCGGCCAATCTCCCGGAACAGGAGACTCGGGACGATGATAATCGGGCGCCAGCGAGCACCCGCCCAACAGCGCGGCCAGGCACAGCGACAGCGTGGCGCGTTGATATTTCGAAGATGGCTGCAACATGTCGCGCCGCATAGATGACTTATCTCGTTTAGACATCAGAGCACTCATTGCTTGCTCTCCTGATCGTCTGCCGGGCGAGCCGTAGTGCCGTTGGCGGACGAGTCCTCGGCGGCTTCGCGAGCGCGTTTTTCGGCCTGCTCGGCCTCGAAGGCCTTGAGCTCATTACCCAGCAAACGAGGCTTGGTCTTGAAAAGGCTGAGCATCACCACAAAGAACGTGGGCACGAAAATCACGGCAAAAGGCGTCGCCGCCAACATGCCGCCCAACACACCGATACCCACGGCCTTTTGGCTGGCAGCGCCCGCACCACTAGCCAAAGCCAGCGGAACCACGCCCAGGATGAACGCCAGCGAGGTCATCAGAATCGGGCGGAAACGCAGACGCGCCGCCTCGACCGTGGCCTCGTACAGACCCATACCGCGGGCGTACTGGTCCTTGGCGAATTCCACGATCAGAATGGCGTTCTTGGCCGCCAGACCGATCACGGTCACCATCCCCACCTGGAAGTACACGTCGTTGGACATGCCCAGCAGAGACACCAACCCGACCGCGCCCAGCATCCCCAACGGCACCACCAGCATGACCGACAAGGGAATTGCCCAGCTCTCGTACAGCGCAGCCAGCACCAGGAACACCACCAGCAGCGCCAGCCCCATCAGGATGGGAGCCTGGTTACCTGCCTGGCGCTCCTGATACGACAAGCCGTTCCATTCGTAGCCGAAGCCCGAGGGCAGTTGGCCCACCAGGCGCTCCATTTCGGCCATGGCTTCACCCGTGGTGTAGCCCGGCGCGGCGTCACCGCCTATCCGCATGGACTCGTAGCTGTTATAGCGCACGACCTGCACCGGCCCTTGTGTCCAGTCGTACGACACGAACGAGGACAGGGGCACCATCTGGCCCTGGCTATTGGCGACGTTCATCTTGAGGATCTCGTCCGCCTGCATACGGTGGCTGGCCTCGGCCTGCACCCAGATGTTCTGCATGCGCCCCATATTGGGGAATTTGTCGATGTAGCTCGACCCCAGCGAAGTCGCGATCAGCGTAGCGGCGGCTTGGAAATCCACCCCTTGGGCCGCGGCCTTGTCACGGTCGATCTTCAAGGTCAATTGCGGACCGGGCTGCAGCCCAGTGATACGCACTTGGGACAGGATGGGGCTCTTGGACGCCATTTCCATCAACTGCCCCGTCGCTTGCTCCAGCGCAGCCGTACCGGCGTTGCCACGGTCTTGCAGGCGCAAGTCGAAACCCGTCGCGTTACCCAACGATGAAATGGCAGGCGGCACCAGCGTAAACACCTGTGCATCGTGAATGCCCATCAATTGCTTTTCGAAGGCTGCAAACGCAATTGCACCTGCCGAGTCCTTGGGGTCCTTGCGCTCGGAGAAATCTTTGAGCGTCGAGAAGGCGATCGCAGCGTTCAGCCCGTTACCGTTAAAGCTGTAGCCCTGAACGGTGATGACGTTTTCGACGGCCGGCAGGTGCATGAAATAGTCTTCGACCTGCTTGAGCACATCGACCGTACGATTGGCGCTGGCCCCCGTCGGCAGCTCGATGTTGCTGACCACGTAGCCTTGGTCTTCTTCGGGCAGGAACGAGGACGGCAGACGGAAATACAGCCACCCCAGCAGTACCACCAGCAGCAGGAACAGCAGCATCATGCGGCCGCTACGATGCAGAATCCGGGCTACCCAGCTTTGGTAACTATGCGTCGTCGCGTCGAACTTGCGGTTGAACCAGCCGAAAAAGCCTTTCTTTTCCTCGTGATGCCCCTTCGGGATAGGCTTGAGGATCGTGGCGCACAACGCGGGCGTAAAACTCAGCGCCAGGAATGCCGAGAAGAAAATGGACACGGCCATCGCCACGGAGAACTGGCGGTAGATCACGCCCACCGAACCGCTCATGAAGGCCAACGGGAGGAACACCGTCACCAGCACCAGCGTGATCCCGACGATGGCGCCGCTGATCTGCGGCATGGCTTTCTTGGTCGCTTCTTTAGGCGACAAGCCTTCGGCGGCCATGATGCGCTCGACGTTTTCCACCACCACAATGGCGTCGTCCACCAGAATACCGATGGCCAGCACCATGGCGAACATGGTCAACACGTTGATGGAAAAGCCCAACCCCAGCATCACCGCGAATGCCCCCATCATGGCCACCGGCACCACCAGCGCCGGGATGAGGGTATAGCGCACGTTCTGCAGGAACAGGAACATCACCAGGAACACCAGCACCATGGCTTCGACCAGGGTATGGATCACCTGCTCGATCGAGACCTGGACGTATGGCGCCGTGTCGTAGGGGATGTCGAATTTGATGTTGCCCGGGAAATACTGCGACAACGATTCCATCTGGTCGCGTACGCCCTGCGCGGTGGCCAGGGCGTTGGCGTCCGGAGACAGTACGATGGCAAAGGCCGCCGTGGGCTTGCCATTGAGGCGGGCACCAAACTGATAGTTGTCAGCGCCCACCTCGATGCGGGCGACGTCACGCAGACGCACTGACGAACCGTCGGTATTGGCGCGCAGCACGATATTGCCGAATGCTTCGACCGTCGAAAGCTGGCCATTGACCACGACGGTTGCCGTATAGCGCTGGCTTTCCGGATTGGGAGGCGCCCCCAGGCTGCCTGCCGAAATCAGCACGTTTTGCTGGCTGATGGCAGCATTGACATCCAATGCGCTGAGGTTATAGCCAACAAGCTTGTCCGGATCGATCCAGACCCGCATGGCACGCGGTGCGGCGAACAGCTGAAACTGTCCTACCCCAGGCACCCGCGATACGGGGTTCTGAATGTTGCGCGTGATGTAGTCGGCCAATGCCGTCTGATCCAACGAGCCGTCGGTCGAGGACAGCGTCACGATCATCAGAAAGCCGGCACTGGTCTGCTCATACTGGATGCCTTGCTGCGTGACCGCCGTCGGCAATTGCGCCGTGACGTTCGACACGCGGTTTTGCACGTCCACCTGCGCCAGGTCGGGGTCGGTACCCGGCGAGAACGTCGCGGTGATCGTGGACTGGCCGTTGTTGTCACTGACGGACTCGTAATACAGCAGTCCCTTGGCGCCGTTGAGCTGATCCTCGATGATACTGGTCACCGACTCGGCGACCTCTTTGGACGAGGCTCCCGGATAGGTAGCAGTAATCGTAATGGCAGGAGGCGCCACGTCGGGGTACTGCGCGACCGGCATATTGGGAATGGCCAATATGCCCGCCAGCAAGACGAACAGGGCAACTACCCAGGCAAAAATTGGTCGATCGATAAAAAATTGCGGCATGTGGGCTAACTCGGAAAGTGCTCACGAAAACAGGCACGCGGCGCATCGCGCCGCGTACCGTTTTAGGATTTGTGCTCCGAAGCGGGCTGCGCAGGTGGCGCGGCGCCTTCGGGCTTGCCCTGCGTGGGCGGTGCGGCTTTGCTTGGTCCACCGGGATTCCAGGGGGAGGCCTGCGCTGGCGCGCCAGGGCGGATCTTCTGGAAGCCTTCGACAACCACGACGTCGCCGGCTTTCAGGCCACTGGTCACCAGCCATTGCCCCTTGATCACCCCACCAGTCGTTACGGCGATCTGCTCTATCTTGTTGTCTTTCACAAGCATCAAGCTCTGCAGACCATCAGCCGTACGCTGCAGGGATTGCTGAGGCACCATCAACGCCTGCTGATTGGTCCCTTGGTCCAGACGGACACGCACGTACATGCCGGGCAGCAAGAGGCCGTCCGGGTTGGGCACCTCGGCACGCAGGTTGACCTGTCCGGTCGTCGGGTCCACCGTAATCCCGGTAAACAGAAGCTTGCCGGGATGTTGGTAGACGGAGCCGTCCTCCTGAACGACGCTCACGCGTGCGGCGTCTTTGCCGATGCGCTCGATCTGGCCGCTGGCAAACGCCTGGCGCAACTGGGCCAGATCGGCGGTGCTTTGCGTGAAATCGACGTAGATCGGATCGAGCTGCTGGACCAGGGCCATCTGCGTAGCCGATGTTCCTTCGACCAATGCACCTTCGGTGACCAGGGCCTTGCCGATGATTCCTGTGATCGGCGAGGTGACATCCGTGTACCCCAGATTGATCGCAGCCGCGTCCAGGTTGGCCTTGGCAGCCGCAACAGCAGCCTCGGCCTGACGATAGCTGGCCACGGCGTTGTCGTATTCCTGTTTGCTGACGGCATTGGCCTTGACCAGCGGCGCATAGCGGTCTGCGAGCGCTTTGGCGCTGTACAGATCGGCCTGCGACTGTTTGAGCTGGGCGGCCGCCTGATCGCGCGTTGCCTTATAGGGAGCAGGATCGATCTTGAAGAGCAGTTGCCCTTCTTTGACTTCGCTGCCTTGCTCGAACTCGATCTTTTGCACGATGCCTGTGACCCGTGCACGGATTTCCGCATCGCGAACAGCGTCCACACGGCCCGGCAAGTCGGACACGATTGATGCGGGTTGAGGTTGAACCGTAATGACGCTGACTTGCGGCATTCCGGGATTCATTTGAGGGTGTTCTTTGCAGCCTGCCAATGCCAAAGCAACAAGCGCAACGACACCGAATCCAGAGACACGATGGTGCGAAAAACGCATGAATTCCTCACGGAGTAGAGCCAAGGCGCGCGAACCCGCACACGCAGTACCGAACAGGAATAATCAGGTCCGGCAAGCCCGTTAATGTAACCTTATTTTTGTCCTAAAACTACCGAATTTGGCATCAAATCCCTCGTAATATTACGATACGCCGTCAATGTGATGCCTCGTTGACAGGCGAACTCAGCGCTTGGCCGAACGGTGTATGTCATGCGTCACAAAGCCTTGATCCACAGGAGGACGGTCCAGCACTTTCGGCATGGCCAACGTTTGTTGAATGTCTGTCAGACCGCTTTGCCAGTGTTCGCGCATGGCCTCGGATCCAAACTCATAGTCCTTTGAATTGCGTTCGTAGTGTTTGGCTTCGTAGATCAAATTGACGACATTCACTGCTGGCGTGCATGCCAACTCGCGGATATCGGCCAGCTCCGCACTGCAGCGCTCGTCCTCGGGCAAACGTTCCAACACGCGCTGCAATCCGCGGCGCAATTTCAAGATGCGTTGATAAATGTTCGTCACCGTACGGGTGCGGCTGGAGTATTGAATATCCTTCTGACGCTCCGCGACTTCTTCGAGATTGGTAGGCAATGCCCCTCGGGCGGGCCAGAGATCCACCTGAAAAGCCAGCGTGTCCGGCATCGGATGCGCAGACAACACTTGAGACAGCGGCGTATTCGACACCACACCGCCATCCCAGTAGTACTCGCCGTCGATCTCTACCGCGGGGAACCCGGGCGGCAACGCCCCGGACGCCATGATGTGCTCGGCCCGCAACCGCGTCGTCGTGCTGTCGAAATACGCAAAATTGCCTGTCCGCACATTCACGGCCCCAAAGCTGGCGCGCACGTCTCCGCGGTTGAGCAAATCAAAATCCACGTAGCGATTGAGCGTCTCCACCAGCGGCGAGGTGTCATAGAAGCTGGTTGCTTGCGGGCCGCTATGCATCAAATAGGGAGGTGGATAGCGCAGCTTGAAAAAACCCGGCTGACCCGATGTCAATGCATGGAAAGCCGCCAATTGACCGTTCATCGCGGGTGAGCCAAAGCCAAACGGAACGCCCTGGAACAACCGGGCCCAGGCCTCGCCCCATGGCAAGGAAGCAAACCCGGTAGGCCGGCAAATGGTTTCCCAAAACCCGCGCAAACGTTCCACACGCTCATCGGGCGGCGAGCCCGCAATAATCGCGGCATTGATCGAGCCGATCGAAATCCCGGCTATCCAGTTCGGACGGATGCCGGCCTCGTGCAGCCCCTGATAGACCCCTGCCTGATACGAGCCCAGCGCGCCACCGCCTTGTAAAACCAAGGCGATGGTCTCGTAGCCGTCAGTCTCTGGCGGACACGCACATGAATCGGATCGCGTCACACTCATTGAGCCTTGGTCGATTGAGGCATTTGCGGCGTACCGCTGCCCTCTCGGAACGGATAGCGTTGGAATATCTGCGCCACATTGGCGTCCACATTCTGTGCAGAAGAGGCAGTCGCCTGGTCGTCGATGACGCCAACGCTGACACCCTCCCAGACCAATTGCTTGCGGCGCGCATCGATTAGATCGATATTCAACGTACCCTCGGTGTACTGATACACGTCATTGCCCCAGGCGTAGCCCGGCCAACCGCCGTAGAAGCCCGCGCGATAACCATAGTACGGGCCCATCGGCGCCGCAGGGGTTACCTGGGTCTTCTGCTGCAATTTTGCATTGAAGTTGATCAATAGGTCGGGAGACTGCTCGGCGTAGACGTAGCCG
Organism: Bordetella muralis; assembly: GCF_965139205.1. Lineage (GTDB taxonomy): Bacteria > Pseudomonadota > Gammaproteobacteria > Burkholderiales > Burkholderiaceae_B > Bordetella_A > Bordetella_A muralis. The sequence goes on along the minus strand of NZ_CBCSIU010000004.1, from coordinate 1,320 downwards.
CGCATTTCCATTTGGCTGCGGGTGGCGGATTTCAAGCGTTCAGTCAGCAGCGTGCTGTACCCTGCCTTGTCGGTGCCCAACGGCGACATGAAACCAAAACTGCGATACTGGGCAAAGTTCGCGCTGTGATCATAATCACTGCGGATCGTGGGGCCGGACGAGCAGGCGGCCAACAATCCCACCATAGCCAGGGCCGGGACAAGCGCAACGCGTTTCATAACGACATTCTCCGCAGTAAATGCGCGAACATCATGCCTTGAAGTTTGTAAACTTGCAATGGAATCTCATTCGCGTTCAGTTGTGGCAACATCGTGTCTTTCGTCGCCTATGCTGCCACGTCCCTATCCCACCGACAACTGCCCTACTCTCTGACTGCGCCATGACATCACCCCCGCTGGAGCTTGATGGATCCATCTGGCTACGAGCCGGCAGCCAAACATTGGGTGGCAAAAGCCGTATCGACCTGCTGACTCAAATCGGACTCACGGGCTCGATCAGTGCAGCAGCGCGAGCGGTCGGCATGAGCTACAAAGGGGCCTGGGATGCGATCGACGCCATGAACAATCTCGCCGGCGAGGCGCTGGTGCTGCGGGCAACGGGAGGCAAAGGCGGCGGCGGCGCGCAACTCACGGCCCGTGCCGAGCAGCTTATCGCAACGTTCCAGATCCTGGAGGCGGAACACCGGCGCGTGATGGAGCATCTGGCTCAAACGAATCTGGACGCGCCGAATGACCTGAATTTGATGAAGCGAATCATGTTGAAGACCAGTGCGCGCAACAAGCTCCTGGGCACTGTCAGCGCGATCCGGACGGGCGCGGTCAATGACGAAGTCACGCTGTGTATCGCGGGCGGGCATGACATCGTTGCCACCATCACTCGCGAAAGCACGGCCGATCTCGGCCTGGCCATCGGCAGCGAAGCCATCGCGCTCATCAAGGCCCCCTCTGTCATGATCGCTCTGCCTGGCGAGGGACTGCGCCTCTCGGCGCGTAACCAGTTGGCGGGCACGGTGGCGGACATTCGGCCGGGTGCGGTCAATAGCGAGATCATCGTCGATATTGGCAATGCGGTTAGTCTGGCGGCCATCATTACGCAGGATAGTGCGCAGGCGTTGGAATTGGCGCAGGGGGTGCGGGTGGTGGCGGTGTTCGATGCGTCTAATGTGATATTGGGGGTTGTTGCTTAGTTAGAGATGTTGCGTTGGTCGGCGGGTTGCTTGTTTGCGGGTGAGGATGGGTTGCTTGCGGATAATTGAGTTCTTTAGGCGCCGGGGGCCGTCATGTAAAGGCGGTGCTGGCCCGTTGGTCCGGTCTGGTCGCC
>NZ_CBCSIU010000003.1:111-395211 GCF_965139205.1 Bordetella muralis | reverse complement strand
ACAGTGAAACGCCTTCGCGCCGATGATAGTGAACATTCGTTTGTGAAAGTAGGTCATCGTCAGGCTCTTATCCTCAAAACCCCTCCAGCTAGCGCTGCGAGGGGTTTTGTCTTTGTGCCTTCGTCTTTGCGCGACCAAATAAATAATCCCTGCGTCCCGCATCTTCTGTAATTGCGTTCGTCTTTGCGCCGCTGCAATGACCTCCATATCGCATCTGCCAGGAGCGGCCTCTGACGCCTGTGCTTTGACCCACGCAGATCGGCATCGCTCGCGCCGACGCGCGTTCGACGCGGTGTCGCTTTTCTGCGCTGTGGCGCTCAAACCTCATCTCGATTTCTATCCCCGATCTGGCGTCTTTGTGCGGTAAGATTGGCTAAATCTATTCGATGGAGCGGTTATCGTGAGCGATCCCCAGATCCCTAATCAACCCAACAATTCGCTCGACCTGCGTACGCTGACCCACGTCACCTATGGCTTATATGCCTTGGGTTTTGTGACGGGAGGCTTTTTGGGCATAGCGACATTGGCAGCTGTGGTGTTGATGTACCTCAAACGTACAGATGCAGCGGGAACGATGTATGCAGCGCATTTTGATTGGCTGTTACGCACGTTCTGGTGGGCACTGTTGTGGCTTGCTATCAGCGCGATAGCCACGTTGATTTTTATCGGCTGGCTGGGTGTGGTGGCAACCGTGGTTTGGGTGCTCTATCGCTTGATTAAAGGCTGGTTGGCGCTCATGGAAGGCTCCGTGCCTACCCAGTACAGCTAAATCCTGTCTATGGCCGCTTGCTAAGCTCAGGCGGCCAGTTTTATTTGTACAGGTAAAAATAAAAACGGCTGACCGTAGTCAGCCGTTTTTATTTGGGCTCGCGTCTTGATGCACGCCCGGTGCGGCAAGCCCTGGGCGTATGGGCCGTCATAAACGGCCCACGACAGCAGACGGGGACGTACTGGGTACGACCCGATACCTGCTTACTTCAGGTGGGCGTTGACCAGCTTGGTCAATTCGAACATCGTGACCTGATCTTTGCCAAAGATCGGACGCAGCTTGGCGTCAGCGTTGATGTTGCGTTTGTTGCTGGCATCTTGCAGGTTGTGCTTTTTGATGTATTCCCAGATCTTCTTGGTGACCTCGGTGCGCGGCACGGCGTCGGAGCCAATGACTGCCGCCAGCTCGGCGCTGGGGGTCAGGGGCTTCATGAATGCGGCATTCGGCTTGCGTGCGGTCGCGGGTTTGGAGGTTGTAGCCATATTACGGCGCTCCTTCTCTGGCTGTTGGAAAAATTGTCCTGCGGGCGGAGCATAACGTGTCTCTCTCTCAAAGACAAAGCCATTTATGCTCTGTAGCAACTAAAATAGGGGCTTGACCCCCTTCTGTTCAAGGTGCGTAACGTCTCATGTACGCAAGATCAGCACTAGATTCTATCCGTCTATTCCATGACGAGTTGACGGCGATACGCCGGGATTTGCATGCCCATCCGGAATTGGGCTTCGAAGAGGTGCGTACGTCAGGCATCGTGGCGGGCTCCTTAGAGGCCCTGGGCATCGAAGTACACCGGGGCATAGGCAAGACAGGGGTTGTGGGCGTTATACGCGGCAGAAGCTGCGATAGCGGGCGCATGATCGGTCTGCGCGCCGACATGGACGCGCTGCCCATGACAGAGGATAACAATTTTGCGTACAAATCCAACAAACCCGGATTGATGCACGGTTGCGGTCACGATGGGCACACCACGATTTTGCTGGGGGCTGCACGCTATCTGGCACAAACCCGCAATTTTGACGGTACTGCCGTGTTGATTTTTCAGCCGGCTGAAGAAGGGCGGGGTGGCGCAAAGGCCATGATGGAAGACGGGTTGTTTGATACCTTTCCGTGTGACGCCATCTACGCACTGCATAATTGGCCGGGTTTGAAACCCGGCACCATCGGGATCAACCCCGGCCCCATGATGGCGGCGGCAGATCGTTTCGATATCACCATTACGGGGCGTGGGGGCCATGGCGCGCACCCCTATCAGACGATCGACCCTGTCACCGTCGCCGGACACGTGATTACCGCGCTGCAGACGATTGTGTCGCGAAATGTTAATCCGCTGGATTCGGCGGTGTTGTCCATCGGATCGCTGCAGGCGGGGCACCCGGGCGCCATGAGTGTGATTCCCCGCGAAGCCAAATTGGTGGGCACGGTACGCACCTTCCGCAAGTCGGTGCAGGAAATGGTCGAGACGCGGATGCGCGAGCTGGTCAGTGCAATCGCCGGCGGTTTTGGGGCGACAGCCGAAATCAACTACCAACGTATCTATCCCGCGACCCTGAATACGCCGCAACACGCGAATTTGGTCGCTGATATCGCCACCGATATGATTGGCAAGGAAAACGTGGTGCGTGATCTGGTGCCTTCGATGGGCTCTGAGGATTTTTCGTTCATGCTGCAAACCCGTCCCGGGGCGTATTTCCGATTGGGCCAGGGCGGGGCCGAATCTGGCTGCGTGCTGCATAATTCCCACTTCGACTTCAATGATGCTGTGATTCCGCTGGGTAGCGCGATGTTTTGCGCCTTGGCCGAGCGTGGCATGCCTTTGGCTGAATAAGCCAGGTTGCTCTCATGTCTGATCAAAACATTACTCAACTCACGATTACCCGTCCGGACGACTGGCATTTGCATTTGCGCGATGGTGCGGCATTGCAGGCCGTGGTGGGCGATACGGCACGCCAGTTTGCGCGCGCCATCATCATGCCTAATCTGCGTCCGCCTGTGACGACGACCGAGCAGGCATTGGCGTATCGCCAGCGCATCGAAGACGCCTTGCGCCAACAGGAAAATGTCCCGGCTTTCACGCCGCTGATGACGCTATACCTGACTGACAATACGACGGCTGAGGAAATCGTGCGCGCGCATGATTCCGGCCAGGTCTACGCGGTCAAGCTTTATCCTGCCGGCGCGACGACGAACTCCGACGCCGGGGTGACGGACCTGCTGGGCAAATGCGGCAAGGCGTTGGAAGCGTTGGAACGTTGCGGCATGCCTCTGTTGGTGCATGGCGAAGTCACCGATCCGGGGATTGATGTGTTCGATCGCGAGGCGGTGTTTATCGATCGTGTGATGCGGCCATTGCGCAAAGCCTATCCTGGCTTGAAGATGGTGTTCGAACACATCACGACCAAGGACGGCGCGGAGTACGTGCGTGACGCTGAGGGTCCGATAGCCGCGACGATCACGCCGCAGCACATGCTGTACAACCGGAACGCGATTTTTCAGGGCGGCGTGCGGCCGCACTGGTATTGCCTGCCTATCCTGAAGCGCGAAGTGCATCGCCAGGCACTGGTCGAGGCCGCCACGAGTGGTAGCCCGCGCTTTTTCCTGGGCACGGACAGCGCTCCGCACGCTCGTGGATTGAAAGAGCACGCCTGTGGTTGTGCGGGTTGCTACACCGCGCTGCACGCCATGGAACTCTACGCCACGGCATTCGAGCGTGCCGGGCGTCTGGATCGGCTGGAAGGTTTCGCCAGTTTCCATGGGCCGGATTTTTACGGTCTGCCACGCAACACCGATACGCTGACGTTGCGGCGCGAGTCCTTTTCGATTCCCGCTGAATTACCGTTTGGCGATACCTCGCTGGTCCCCTTGGCGGCCGGCGAATCGCTGGATTGGCGCGTGGCTTGATGAGGGCCTCTGGCGGTGGTACTCATCGCCTGATGCGCAGGAAAGTTTGAGGCAGGGCTTTGTGCAGGCTCAGTGCACTATGCCGGTTCCTGCCTTGCCGCGTTTCACAGAGGCCACATACCTCAGGCGGCTCTGTTTTGCCCAATGGGCTGGATTGGCATGGAATTGGGCTGCGCCTTGGCGAGGTGTGAATTCCTCCCCAAGGCGCCTGCCCAAGGGGCAGGATTACCCGCTGGCAGTCGATTGATTAACTGTCGCCGCGCCGAGCCTCCAGCAATTCCCAGCGGGCGAATTTTTCTTCCAGTTCTTTGTCCAGGGCCGCGAGTTCGGTATTGATGCGTTCGACTTCATCAGGCGCATCGCGATAGAGTGTGCCGTCCGCCAAACGGGCAGACAGGTCTTCTTGGCGCGCTTCGATTTTGGCAATCGCGTCGGGTAACCCTTCGAGTTCGCGTTGTTCCCACGAACTGAGCTTGGCTACGCGGTTGGGCTTGGCACGAGTGGCCGTCGCCCCAGTGTCTGAGTTGTTTGCGGCTGAGGTGCTCGCGTCGCTGGCGGCCGCGCGTGCGGGCTTTTCCTGTTGGGTATTAGGAACGGCCGACGCCGGACGTTGAGCGACCCAGTCGTCGTAGCCGCCAACATAATCGCGCCATTTGCCATCGCCTTCGTAGGCAATGGTTTGTGTCACCACATTATTAAGAAAGGCGCGATCGTGGCTGACGAGCAGAACGGTGCCGGTGTATTCCTGAAGGAGTTCTTCCAGCAGTTCCAGGGTCTCGATGTCCAGATCGTTGGTGGGTTCGTCCAGGACCAGCACGTTCGCGGGACGGGCAAACAGGCGTGCCAATAACAAGCGCGCGCGCTCGCCGCCCGATAGGCTGCTGACCGGCGACCCCGCCCGTGCAGGCGAAAACAGAAAATCGCCCAGATAGCTCATGACGTGTTTGCGGGTGCCGCCGATCTCTACCCACTCGCTGCCAGGGTTGATGATGTCGACCAGGCTCGCGTTTTCATCGAGCTGCGCTCGCATCTGATCAAAGTAGGCAACCGACACGTTGGTCCCGATGCGGACGTTGCCGGTGTCCGGCGCGAGCTCGCCCAGCATGATTTTCAACAGCGTGGTTTTCCCGGCTCCGTTGGGCCCGATAATGCCGATGCGGTCGCCGCGCATGAGCGTGGTGCTGTAGTCTCGGATCACAACGCGGTCGCCAAAGCTTTTGGAGACGTTGTCCAATTCGGCGACCAATTTGCCCGAGCGTTGGCCCTCGGCGATGGCCAGGCTCACATTACCCAGGCGATCGCGACGTTCCGAGCGCTCGACGCGCAGTTGCTCCAGACGTCGCACGCGGCCTTCGTTGCGGGTGCGGCGGGCCTCGACGCCTTTGCGAATCCAGACTTCCTCTTGAGCCAGCAGTTTGTCGAACCGGGCGTTTTCCAGGCGTTCGGACTCCAACCATTGGGCTTTGCGCTCTTGCCATTGTGAAAAGTTGCCGGGAAAGCTCAGCAGCTTGCCGCGGTCGAGTTCGACGATGCGCGTGGCAATCGCGTCCAGAAAGCGCCGGTCGTGGGTGATGATGACGGCCGCGCCGCGCCAGCTGCGAAGCAGTTCTTCCAGCCAGGCAATGCCGGTGAAGTCCAGATGGTTGGTAGGCTCGTCGAGCAGCAGGAGGTCGGGTTCGTCTGCCAGTGCGCGCGCCAAAGCGACGCGTTTGCGTGTGCCGCCGGACAAACCGGCAATGCGCGCGTCGCCAGGCAGGCCGAGCCGTTCCAGCAAGGCCTGGACGCGCGATGGCCGTTGCCAGTCTTCGTGGTCGTCTTCGCGGTTAAAGACTACGTCGTATACCGATGCGTTTTCGTCGAGATCGGGTTCCTGCTCGACGGTGGCGACTTTCAGGCCGGAATTGCGCGCGATGTCGCCATCGTCAGGCACGTTGCGCCCATCCAGCAGACGCAATAGCGAGCTCTTGCCGGCGCCGTTGCGGCCGATCAATCCGATACGTTCGCCTTCCTGGATGACGAAATCAGCGTGGTCCAGCAACGGATGGTGGCCGTACGCGAGTTGTACGTCCGTCAAGGTAATCAAAGTGTTGTTGGCCATGAAATAGACAAAGTGCGGTGGTTTTCTGCGATACCGCTATTGTCGCAGGTCGCGCGCTTTGCGTTCCGCATGGCGTCCGGCAAGCAGAGCGACGCACGTTTCAGGCTCGCATCCAAACAGGCCTCTTGGAACGAGTAACGAGCGAAAGGCGCGGCGGCAGGGATGGAGGCGCCAACTGTGCCTATCTAAATAGGGACTGAGTTGCCGCACCGGCGTGCCGTACAATGGCATCCGCAAGGCAGGTCGGGCAATCGCGGTGGGTGCGAATCCATCGAGGAAGGTCCGGACTCCACAGAGCAGGATAGCGGCTAACGGCCGTCCAGTCGCTGCCGGACTTACGTCCGGTTGACGGCTGAGGAATAGGGCCACAGAGACGAGTCTGCGGCGCGGGCGGGCTCCGGCACGCACCGGTACGGCCATCTCCGTACTGCGTCCATCGGCGACGATGGGCGGCGCGGCAGGGTGAAACGCGGCAACCTCTATCCGGAGCAACACCAAATAGGCATGTGCACGGCTTTCGGGCCTGAAGGGCGGCTCGCTCTAGCATGCGGGTAGGTGGCTACAGCGGCTCAGCAATGATCCGCGCAGAGGAATGATTGCCCGCCGGGGTGACTCGGTGTACAGAATCCGGCCTATAGACCTGTCTTGCAGCTGAATACCGTCAACGGGGCGGCTTTGCTGCGGCAAGGCCGAACGTAAAACATTGAAAGGGCGCTCTATTTGTCCCACTCCTGACTAAGGACTTTTAATTGTTACTGCAACCCCCTGATTTATCAGGGGGTTTTTATTTTTGCCTTTTTAAAAACTGTTCTAAGTCCTTGTTGTGATTGAAAAAATTGCAACCGTCCGCTTGACCCGCTTTGTCCATTACCGTAGAGTGGGAAAAAGTAGGAATTTGTGCAATTAAGTGGGGTGAATGTGGTGTTTCAGGGAAGCAGCGCGCTGACGCTCGATGCCAAGGGACGGATCTCGATTCCGACCCGGCATCGTGACGCGCTCGTTGCGCAGGCCGAAGGCCGGTTGACCCTGACCCGCCACCCCGATGGCTGCTTGTTGGTGTATCCGCGGCAAGAGTGGGAAAAAAAGCGCGATCAGATCGCTGCGTTCCCCATGTCGGCGCGCGCACTGCAGCGGCTGTTGTTGGGCAACGCTCAGGACGTCGAGATGGACGGTTCGGGTCGTGTGCTCATCGCGCCTGAACTGCGCAACGCTTCCGGTATGACGCGCGATGTGATGCTGCTCGGTATGGGCGCGCACTTCGAGCTCTGGGATGCCGCTTCCCTGGCCCGCCGCGAGGCGGAGGACCTAGCTCAGGGGATGCCGGACGTGTTGAACCAGTTTTCGTTCTGAAACCGAGTATGGAATTCGAACATCGGCCCGTGCTGCTGGCGCCGACGGTGGATGCGTTATTGCAGGCCAATTTTGGCGGCAAGGGCGCGGCACGGTCTGGCCAGGCGGACGACGCGCAGGCCGAAGCACAAGCTCACGCGCGCATGCAGCGCGGCGTGTTTGTCGACGGCACCTTCGGGCGCGGTGGACATAGCAGTGAGTTGTTGAGCCGTCTGGGACCTGAGGCCCGGTTGGTGGTGTTCGACAAGGACCCTCAGGCGATTGCGGTGGCCACCGAGTTGGCGGCGCGCGATCGGCGAGTGACGGTTGTGCATGATGGTTTTGCCACCATGCGCGAGGCATTGGCAGGACTCGGCATCGAGCATATCGATGGCGTGATGTTGGATCTTGGGGTGTCTTCACCTCAATTGGATGATGCCGAACGAGGTTTTTCGTTTATGCGCGAAGGCCCGCTCGACATGCGTATGGATACGACCCGTGGCCCAACGGTTGCGGATTGGCTGGCAGATGCCAGCGTGGACGAGATGCGGGAGGTCATAGCAGATTATGGCGAAGAACGGTTTGCTTTTCAGGTTGCAAAGGCGATTGCTGCTCGCCGCGCAACACGGCCGCTGCGCACCACGCTCGAGCTTGCCGAGTGCGTCGCCAGCGCCGTCCGGACGCGCGAAAAAGGCCAGCACCCGGCCACTCGCACCTTTCAGGCTTTACGGATTTACATCAATCGGGAACTCGAAGAGCTCGCGCGCGCCCTCGCGTCAGCTTTAGAACTGCTTGCCCCAGGGGGGAGGTTGGCGGTGATCAGCTTTCATTCGCTCGAAGACCGTATGGTCAAACAGTGCATCGCGGCGGCGGCCAAGCCTGCTGTCGCGCATGCACGTTTGCCGTTACGGGAGAGCGAATTGCCCCAGCCGCTCGTCCGTTCGTTGGGGCGGGTGCTCGCCAGCGATGAAGAGATCGCAGGCAATGCCCGGTCGCGTTCGGCGGTGCTGCGAGTTGCCGAGCGCACCAGCACACCTCTGGCTGCCGATGCGGCAACCTTTGTGCCGGCCATGCGTGTGCCGGGTGAGTCGCCCGCTGCCAAACGCGGCGCCAAACGGAGGCCGCGCTAATGGCACGCTTGAGCCTCATCGTTTCTATATTGTTGATGCTGTCGGCCATCTCGCTGGTCACCAGCCGGTATCAATCGCGTCAACTCTTTATTGAATTAGAGCGCGGCAATACGCTGTCCAATACCTTGGACACCGATTGGCGGCGACTGCAACTCGAGCGCGCCGAGCTGGCGCGCAATGCGCGGATCGATCATGCAGCGCGCCAGGATCTGAAGATGATCCCCATCGTGCCTGACCGTACGCTCTATTTGAATCAAGCGCCGATTTCCGTTCCGGCCGCCGGAGGCGTGCAATGAAACGTGTGCCGTTCTTCGACAACCCCATGTTGCGCGGGCAATTGCCTACCTGGCGTGCCCGGCTGGTCCTCGTGCTGTTGCTCGCGGCCTTTGTGGTGTTGGCAGGGCGCGCGTTGTATTTGCAGGGCCTGTCCACCGAGTTTTTGCAGCAGCAGGGTGAGCGCCGCTACGAGCGCACGCTGACGCTGGCCGCGACACGCGGCAAGATCCTCGACCGTAATGGTGTGGTGTTGGCATCCAGCGTGCCGGCGCGCGCTATCTGGGCCATCCCCGAGGACGCGAAGCCGGCGACGGGCGAACAGCTCTCCAATCTGGCCAAACTGCTGGGCCTGTCGGTCGCCGATCTGCGCGGCCGTTTGGCCGACGTCGACCGCAACTTCGTTTATCTCAAACGGCAAGTCCCCACGGACATCGCCGACCAGATCAAAAAGCTCGAAGTCCCCGGCATCCACCAGCAAGCCGAGACGCGGCGTTATTACCCGGATGGTGAAGTCACGGCCCACTTGGTGGGCTTTACCAGTGTGGAGGACTCGGGCCAGGAAGGGGTCGAGCTGACCTTCGACAAATTGCTGTCGGGCACGCCAGGCAGCCGCCGCGTGATCAAAGACCGGCTGGGCCGTGTGATCGAAGACGTCCAGGCCGTGACGGCGCCTGTCAATGGGCGCGATCTGAGCCTGTCGATCGATGCTCGCTTGCAGTATCTGGTGTTCCGCGAACTGGGTGAGGCGGTGAAAAAGCACCAGGCCTCTGCGGCCAGCGCCATCATTATGGATGTGCGAACGGGCGAGATTCTGGCGTTGGCCAGTCTGCCGACGTTCGATCCGAATGATCGCGAAAGCTTTCAAACCCCCAATCTGCGCAATCGCGCGATTACCGATACATTCGAGCCGGGCTCGATCATGAAGCCCTTTACCGCAGCCCTGGCGCTGGACCTGGGGCGTATCAATACCAAAACGCAGTTCGACACGGGCAATGGCGCATTCCGCTATCAAGGGAGCACGATTCATGATGTGAGCCGCAACGGCATGCTGAATGTGGCCGGAGTGCTGCGTCGTTCCAGCAATATCGGGATGACCATGATCGCGGAAAAGCTGCAGTCGCGCGAGATGTGGGAACGCTTTACGGAATTGGGCTTTGGCCGTGTGCCGCAACTGGGTTTCCCGGGGGCTGCGCCGGGACGTCTGCGGCCCTGGGACCGGTGGCGTTTGATTGAAAAGGCCACCATGGCCTATGGGTACGGTTTGTCGGTGTCCTTGTTGCAGGTGGCGCGCGCCTATACCGTTTTCGCGCGTAATGGCGATATGGTTACGCCCACCTTGATCAAGCGCGATAGCGATCCGACCAGCGTCAAAGTCTATAGCCCCGAGGTGTCGCAACTGGTGCGTAGCATGCTCGAGGCAGCCGCAGGTCCCGAAGGCACAAAAGCTGCACAGGTACAAGGCTATCGGGTTGCCGGCAAGAGCGGCACGGCACGCAAGATCGTTGACGGCAAATACAGTACGCAGCGCTATCGCAGTTCGTTTGTCGGGTTTGCGCCGGTGTCGAACCCGCGCATTGTCGTGGCCGTGTCCATTGATGAACCCAAGGTTGGCGGTTACTACGGCGGCGCGGTCGCTGCGCCTGTGTTTTCCACGATCGTGGGCGGCAGCCTGCGCATGATGGGCGTGCAGCCGGATGCGCCGTTCGAATCGACGATTGTGGCTGGCGTACAGGAGAAGACGCGATGACCGCCGTCCGCCACCCGTCTGCGGCTGACGAAGCGTTGGCTTGGCTGCGCGCGCATGCTGCGGCGGGGGCCGATTTGCGTCTGGATTCGCGCGAGATCGCGGCGGGCGATGTGTTCGTCGCCTGCCCGGGCGGTTCAGTGGACGGCCGGGATTACATCGCACGGGCTTTCGAACAAGGCGCTTCGGCGGTATTGTGCGAAGCGCCCGCGCCGACCGGCGCTCAGGATGATGCCCGGGTGCATGTTGTGCCAGCGTTGCGTACCTTGCTCGGCGAGCTCGCCGACAAATGGTATGGACAGCCGTCGGCGGCCTTGAGCGTGGTGGCGATTACAGGCACCAATGGCAAGACATCGTGCGTGCAATGGATTTCGCAGGCGTTGACCGCCGCAGGCAAACCCTGCGGCAGCATCGGCACGCTGGGCGCGCTGTTGCCGGACGGCCAGTCGCTGGGTGGCAGTTTGACGACGCCGGACGTACTGACGGTGCATCGCGTCCTGGCGCTGATGCGTGAGGCGGGCGCCCAAGCCGTCGCGCTTGAAGCCTCCTCCATTGGTCTGGAACAAGGGCGGCTGGACGGCGTGCGTATCGAAGTCGCTGGCTTTACCAATTTGACCCGCGATCACCTGGATTATCACGGCTCGATGGACAGCTACGAGCAGGCCAAGGCGCGGCTGTTCCATTGGCCCGGCCTGGCGGCGGCCATCATCAACGCCGACGACGCTGCCGGCGAGCGGTTGTTGCGGTCATTGCCCGATGCCTTGGCGCTGGGGTACACCCAGCAGGACACGCCCGCCGCGTTTCAGGTCCGGGACCTGCAGGCGACGGCACACGGCCAGGTTTTTTCTTTGATGTCGCCGGACGGTGAAGCGCAGATTGTGACGTCGCTCTTGGGGCGTCATAACGTCTCGAATCTGTTATTGGTCGCCGGCGTGCTGTCCAAGCTGGGTTGGCCGCTGACGCAGATCGCGCGCGCATTGTCCGAGACCCGGCCCGTGGATGGCCGCTTGCAAGTGGTTGAGCCGTTGACGCTGAATGCGGGGGCGGCCGCAGGTCGTGGTCCTCTCGTGGTGGTGGATTATTCTCACACGCCGGACTCGTTGGCGCGTGCCTTGACTGCACTGCGGCCCATCGCGGACGCACGAGGCGGCAGGTTGGTGTGCCTGTTCGGATGCGGCGGCGAGCGCGACGCTGGCAAACGCCCGGAGATGGGGCGCATTGCCGCCGATCTGGCCGACAAGATCACAGTGTCCAGCGATAACCCGCGTGGCGAGGATCCCGCAGACATCATTGCGCAGATCCTGCCTGGTATTCCGCGTGGTGCGCGGCTCACCGTGGAACCGGATCGCGCGAGCGCGATCATGCAGACGATTTGGGCGTCGGAGCCCGATGATGTGATTTTGCTGGCCGGCAAGGGGCACGAGACATACCAGGAAGTCGCTGGCGTCAAGCTGCCTTTCGACGACCGCGAATGGGCAAGGTTGGCGTTGCTGTTGCCGCATGCGGCAGCCTTGTCTACCGATACGCGGCAGGTAGGTGCTGATCAGGTGTTCCTGGCGCTGGCAGGGGAGCGTTTCGACGGTCACGACTATCTGTCTCAGGCACAGCAGGCGGGGGCGTGCGCGGCCGTGGTGGCGCATCCGGTCGCCGACGTATCGTTGCCACAACTGGTTTTGGGAGACACCCGTGTCGCGTTGATGCGCATCGGCGCAGCATGGCGTGCGCGATTCGCGCTGCCTGTGATCGGGGTGGCTGGCAGCAACGGCAAGACCACGACGAAAGAAATGGTTTCTGCGATCCTGGCCGATTGGCTGGGCGAAGCAGGCCGGCTGGCGACAGCGGGCAACTTCAATAATGACATTGGTGTGCCGCTGACGCTGCTGCGTCTGCGTGCCCAGCATCGTGCGGCGGTATTTGAGCTGGGCATGAACCATCCCGGCGAGATCGCGGTGTTGGCCGCCATGGCGGCGCCCTCGGTCGTATTGATCACGAATGCACAGCGCGAGCACCAAGAATTCATGCATTCGGTCGAGGCTGTGGCGCAGGAAAACGGTGCGGCTATCGAGGCGCTGCCGGCTGATGGCGTCGCCGTATTCCCAGGCGATGACGCGCATTGCGGTGTGTGGGAAGCCCAGGCCGCAGCGCGGCGCGTATTGCGGTTCGGCCTGCAGCCCGGATTGGACGTTTATGCCGAGAACATGACAGCGACTGAGCAAGGCACGCGCTGCCACGTCGTGACGCCGGCGGGATCCACGGATCTGGCGCTGCCGGTGCCAGGTTTGCATAACGTACGTAATGCGCTGGCGGCCATTGCAGCGACCTTGGCAGCCGGTGCGCCGCTGGCGGCAGCCGTGCGGGCACTGGAATCGTTCAGCGCGGTGGCGGGGCGGATGCAGCGCAAGGTTCTGCCCGACGGGACGACGCTGATCGACGATACCTATAACGCGAATCCGGACTCGGTACGCGCAGCAGTGGACGTCTTGGCGCAATTGCCCGGTCCGCGCGCCTTGGTGTTGGGCGATATGGGCGAGGTGGGTGATAACGGCCCGGCGATGCATCGCGAAGTGGGCGCGTATGCCCGCGAGCATGGTATCGACGCGCTGTATACGCTGGGAGAGGCCAGTCGCGATGCGGCGGCCGCGTTTGGCGATGGGGCCGTATCTTGCGAGTCTGTCGAAGCCATTGTGGCGGCGCTGCAGAGCATGCGTCCGGCGAGTTTATTAGTGAAAGGTTCGCGCTTTATGCGCATGGAGCGGGTGGTGAAGGTGCTGTCTACCGACAATAACAACAATATGACGGCTGCGCGCCAAGGAGGCTCTCATGCTGCTTGAAATCGCTCGTTGGCTGTCTGACGATGTGCGCGTCATCGGCGTCCTGGAATACATCACCATGCGCGCCGTGCTGGCCTGCGCCACGGCCTTGTTGATCGGTCTGGTGGCCGGGCCCCGCGTGATTCGCAAATTGACCGAGATGAAGATCGGCCAGGCAGTGCGTGCGTACGGTCCGGAGTCGCATCTGGTAAAGAATGGCACACCCACGATGGGTGGTGCGTTGATTCTGATTTCCATCGCCATCAGCACGCTGTTGTGGGCAGATTGGACCAACCGTTTTGTCTGGGTCGTGTTGCTGGTGACATTCGGATTTGGCTGGATAGGCTGGATGGACGACTATAAAAAAGTCGTGCATCGCGATCCTGAAGGCATGCCGGCACGGCAGAAATTCTTTTGGCAAGCCACCATCGGTCTGGTGGCTGCGGTGTATCTGGCGTTTGCGGTGTCGGCGCCGGCCAATACCGAACTATGGCCGCTATTCAAGGCGTGGGTGGGCAGCGGTTTCACCATGCCTTTGCCGACGCGTGCCGATTTGATCGTGCCGTTTTTCAAGTCTGTCAGCTATCCGCTGGGCGTGCTGGGTTTCGTGGTCCTGACATGGGCCGTGATTGTGGGCACGAGCAATGCGGTGAACTTGACTGATGGCCTGGACGGTCTGGCCATCATGCCGACGGTCATGGTCGGCAGTGCGCTGGGGATTTTTGCCTACGTGGTGGGGCGTGTCGACTTCTCCAAATATCTGTTGTTCCCCTATATCCCGGGGGCGGCCGAGTTGATGGTGTTGTGCGCGGCGATTGGCGGGGCCGGGTTGGCGTTCCTGTGGTTCAACGCTTATCCGGCACAGGTTTTCATGGGCGACGTGGGTGCACTGGCACTCGGCGGCGCGCTCGGCACGATCGCGGTGATCGTGCGTCAGGAAATCGTGTTGTTCATCATGGGCGGCGTATTTGTGGTGGAAACCCTGTCCGTGATGATGCAGGTGACCTGGTTCAAGTACACCAAACGCAAATACGGACAGGGGCGGCGGATTTTTCGCATGGCGCCGCTGCACCACCATTTTGAAGTCGGCGGCTGGAAAGAAACGCAGGTCGTCGTACGGTTCTGGATCATCAGCATGATGCTGGTGCTGATTGGCCTTTCTACTCTGAAGTTGCGATGAATAGTCCTGACACCCTCCGCGCGGAGTCACCGCTCGTCCTGATCCTCGGATTGGGCGAGACGGGCGTGGCTGCCGCTCGCTGGTGCGCCCGCCAAGGTGCAGCGCTGCGAGTGGCCGACACGCGTGCCGAGCCGGGCGGATTGGCCGCGTTGAAATCTGCGTTGGCTGAAAGCGGATCGGACGTGGATTACCGTCTGGGTTGCGGGGATGTCTTTGATCCGGCGCTGCTCGATGGCGTGTCGCAGCTGGTGCTCAGCCCGGGCTTGGCGCCCAATCAGGCGCCCGCGCAGGCGTTGTTGCAACTGGCGGCTGAGCGCGGCATTGAGGTCGTTGGTGAAATCGAGCTGTTTGCCCGGGCGTTGGCCGAGTTGGCGGCATCTCGGGAATATCGCCCTCACGTGTTGGCCGTGACCGGCACCAATGGCAAGACCACAGTGACGGCGATGACGCGGCA
Source organism: Bordetella muralis (assembly GCF_965139205.1). Classification (GTDB taxonomy): domain Bacteria; phylum Pseudomonadota; class Gammaproteobacteria; order Burkholderiales; family Burkholderiaceae_B; genus Bordetella_A; species Bordetella_A muralis. The sequence continues at coordinate 380,526 of NZ_CBCSIU010000003.1, read as the reverse complement.
ACTGGTCGAAGCCGGCGGCTTCAGCGCGCGCGCCGCGGGCAATATCAGCCCGGCCGCTCTGGCCTCGCTGATGGAGGCGCTCGATGAAGACGAGCTGCCCCAGGTTTGGGTGTTGGAGTTGTCCAGTTTCCAACTGGAAACGACGCAGAGTCTGTCGCCCGATGCCGCAACCGTATTGAATGTGACGCAGGATCATCTGGATTGGCACGGCGATATCGAAACCTATGCCCAAGCCAAAGCCCGCTTGCTGAAACTCGCGCGCGTCTCCATCGTGAACCGCGATGACCCGCGGGTTGCTGCCATGGTGCAGGCATTGCCGGATTTGAATGTGCGCTCGTTCGGTCGCGACATGCCCGAATTGATCGGTGATATGGGCATGGAGCTGGGCCAAGGTATGGCGTGGCTTGTGGCCTGCGAATCCACGGACTTCGACGAGCCGGCGCCTCCGGTCAAACGCAAGAAAAACGCGCCGCCTCCGCAACGGGAGACCGGGCGCATCAGCCGCTTGATGCCGTTGGACGCGTTGCGCATCCGTGGGCTGCACAATGGTTTGAATGCATTGGCGGCTTTGCAGTTGGCTCGTGTGCTGAATATTGGCTGGGGCCCCATGTTGCGCGCGTTGCGTGAATACACGGGCGAGCCGCATCGTGCGGCGTTCGTGCGGTCGGTCAGTGGCGTGGATTACATCAACGACAGCAAAGGCACCAATGTCGGCGCCACTGTCGCTGCATTGGAAGGACTGGGCCAGCCCGTTGTCCTGATCGCTGGCGGATTGGGCAAAGGTCAGGATTTTTCACCATTGTCCCCCGTCGTGGCGCGCTACGCGCGCGCCGTAGTGTTGATCGGTACCGACGGCCCCGAGATTGGGCGCGTGCTGGCCGAGACCGGTGTGCCGTGCGTCTCCGCAAAAGATATGCGTGAGGCAGTTCGCCGCAGCGCCGAGCTGGCCGAGCCTGGCGACGCCGTGCTGTTGTCGCCCGCCTGCGCCAGTATGGACATGTTCCGCAACTATCCGCATCGCGGTGCGGTGTTCGCAGAAGAGGTCGAAGACCTCGCCCGCGATCACGGAGAGGTGTGAGATGAGTCTATTCGCCGAGCTCACGACCAGCCTCAACGCCGTCCGGCCGGGACGCACGCGCATGCGCAATTACGACGCGCCGCTGGTGCTGGCGTCCGTGACGCTGCTGTTGCTCGGCCTGTTGATGGTCTATTCGGCGTCGATCGCCTTGGCGGATGGCCCTCGTTATGCCTCGTATGGCCGGTTCTATTTCGTGATCCGCCATGGTTTGTTTCTCGCGGCCGGCTTGGTCGCAGGCGCCGTCGCGTTGTCGATGCCCATGCGATTCTGGCAACGCATGGCGGTACCGGGGTTCATGGTCGCGCTGGCCTTGCTGCTCGCCGTGCTGATTCCTGGCATCGGCCGTGAAGTCAACGGCGCGCATCGCTGGATTCCGCTGGGTCCGTTGAATTTTCAACCGTCGGAAATGATGAAGCTGTGCGCCTTGCTCTACGCCGCGGACTACACCGTGCGCAAACAGGAATACATGCAGTCTTTCGTGCGGGGCTTTTTACCTATGGCTTTTGCCTTGGGCGCGGTGGGGATGCTGTTGTTGCTGGAGCCTGACTTGGGGGCGTTCATCGTGATCGTGGCGATCGCGATCGGCATCCTGTTTGTCGGCGGCATCAACGGCAAATACTTCAGCTGCCTCACGGGTGTCATGGTCGGGACGTTCCTCCTGTTGATCTGGTTGTCGCCGTGGCGGCGTGCGCGTCTGTTTGCCTATCTGGATCCCTGGGATGACGCCAACGCGTATGGCAGCGCCTATCAGTTGTCGCACTCGCTCATTGCATTGGGCCGTGGAGAATGGTTTGGCGTTGGTTTGGGCGCCAGCGTGGAAAAACTGCACTACCTCCCAGAGGCTCATACCGACTTTCTGATGGCGGTCGTGGGCGAAGAACTGGGTTTTGCCGGCGTGCTGCTGGTGTTGTTCCTGTTTGTCGTCATTATCCAGCGCGGCTTTGACATTGGCCGGCAGGCCATCGCCATGGAGCGTACTTTTGCTGGCCTGGTCGCGCAGGGTGTCGCTATCTGGATTGGCGTGCAGGCGTTTATCAATATGGGTGTTTGCCTGGGGCTGTTGCCGACCAAGGGGTTGACGCTGCCGTTGATGAGCTACGGCGGCTCGGGCATTGTGATGAACCTGGTTGCGCTGGCCATTTTGCTGCGTGTCGATATCGAGAATCGCATCATGATGCGAGGGGGGCGTGTATGACGGCGCCCACTATCCTGATCATGGCTGGCGGCACGGGCGGACACATCATGCCTGGTTTGGCCGTCGCGCAGATTCTGCGTGAGCGCGGCTGGCGCGTGTTGTGGCTGGGTAATCCCGACAAAATGGAAGGCCGCCTGGTGCCTTCGCGCGGTTTTGATCTGGTGCCGATGCGCTTTCAGGGCGTACGCGGACGCGGCGTCATGGCATTGCTCAAGTTGCCGTTCCTGTTGGCGCGCGCCTGCATGCAGGCCTGGCAGCGTTTGTCGCAGGTCCGTCCCGATGTGGTGTTGGGTATGGGCGGATATGTGGCCTTTCCTGGTGGCATGATGGCGTCGCTGCGCGGCATGCCCTTGGTGGTGCATGAGCAAAACGCAGTAGCCGGCACCGCCAATCGATGGCTGGCCAAGCGTGCCCGCCGAGTGCTGAGCGGTTTTCCGAATGTGTTGCCCCGTGGGGAAGTCCTCGGGAATCCCGTGCGCGAAGATCTGTGCGCGCTGCCTGAGCCTGCTGCGCGTTATGGCGAACGCACCGGTCCGTTGCGCGTTTTGGTCGTGGGAGGCAGCCTCGGGGCACAAGCGTTGAATACCGTGCTGCCTCGCGCGCTCGCACTGATCGAGCCGCAGTCTCGTCCGGAAGTCACTCACCAAGCCGGTGAACAACATCTGCAGGCATTGCGTGACGGTTACGCCCAAGCGGGTGTGCAAGCGGATTGTCGTGATTTTATTGATGACATGTCTGCCGCGATGGCGCAGGCCGACGTGTTGATTTGCCGCGCGGGCGCGATGACAGTGGCCGAGGTTGCGGCCGCCGGTGTGGCGGCGTTGTTTGTGCCGTTTCCGCATGCCATTGATGACCACCAGACAGCAAATGCCCGCTTTTTGAGCGATGTGCAGGCCGCCTGGCTTTGCCCGCAAACCGAACTGACGCCTGAGTGGCTGGCTCAATGGTTACGCCAGCGTACGCGTCCTGAACTCCAGTCCGTGGCGGAACGGGCGCGCGATCATGCGCGTCCGCAAGCTGCGGCAGATATCGCCGATGTCTGCGAACAAGCAGCGAGGCGCGCAACATGAAACACAGAATCCAGCATATTCATTTCGTCGGTATCGGCGGTTCGGGCATGAGCGGCATCGCCGAGGTGCTGTTGAACCTCGGCTATACCATCAGCGGCTCTGATTTGAGCGAGTCAGCGGTCACTCGTCGCCTTGCCTCGTTGGGGGCGACGGTCGCCGTCGGCCATACCGCCTCCAATGTCGCCGGTGCCGATGCGATTGTGACGTCGACGGCCGTCGCCGGAGACAACCCCGAGGTCATTGCGGCACGCGCCGCAGGAATTCCGGTGGTGCCGCGCGCCATCATGCTGGCTGAGTTGATGCGCTTGAAGCGCGGGATTGCTGTGGCAGGCACGCATGGCAAGACGACCACGACGAGCCTGGTCGCCAGCATATTGGCTGCCGGCGACCTGGATCCGACGTTTGTGATTGGCGGCCGCTTGAACTCGGCGGGCGCCAATGCGCGGCTGGGGCAAGGCGAGTACATCGTGGTCGAGGCTGACGAATCTGATGCGTCATTCCTCAATCTGTTGCCGGTCATGGCGATCGTGACCAATATCGATGCCGATCATATGGACACGTATGGTCATGACGTCGCTCGTCTGAAAAGCGCGTTCATCGAATTCACGCAACGCCTGCCGTTCTACGGCAGCGCCGTGTTGTGCGCGGATGATGCGAACGTACGCGAGATCATGCCGTTCGTATCGCGCCCGATTACGACTTACGGCCTGAGCCCTGATGCGCAGGTCCGGGCTGAAAATGTGCAGGCCGATGGCACCCGCATGCGCTTTACCGTGCTGCGTCAGGATCGTGATGTGTCCTTGCCGCCCTTGAACGTGGAACTGAATCTGCCAGGTCTGCATAACGTGCGCAATGCGCTGGCTGCCGTGGCGGTCGCGACCGAATTGGGCGTAGACGATCAGGCGATTTGCCAAGCCCTCGCGTCGTTTACCGGTGTGGGGCGACGCTTTACGCAAACGGGTGATTTCGCGGTGCCTGCTGCCCACGGCGGTGGAACGTTCACGGTGATTGATGATTATGGCCATCATCCCGTGGAAATGGCTGCTACGTTGGCCGCTGCGCGAGGCGCTTGGCCGGACCGGCGCATCGTCTTGGCTTTCCAGCCGCACCGCTACACCCGTACACGTGATTGCTTCGAGGACTTTGTCCGTGTGCTAGGCAATGCCGATGCCGTATTGCTGACCGAGGTCTATGCCGCGGGCGAGCCGCCGTTGGTGGCGGCCGACGGCCGTGCCTTGTCGCGTGCGTTGCGTGTCGCAGGACGCGTGGAACCTCTGTTTGTGGAAGACGTATCCGAATTGCCGCAAGCCATTGTGGATTTCGTGCGTGATGGTGACGTTGTGGTGGTCATGGGCGCTGGCTCGATCAGCAAAGTGCCCGGCTTGGTAGGAGAGTTGGCATGAGCCAGGCGGCAAAACAACCGATCGATGTGAAGGCCTTGGGCAAAGTTGGCGTCTTGTATGGCGGTCGATCCGCCGAACGGGATGTGTCGATCATGTCCGGGCAAGGTGTGCATCAGGCCTTGCAGAGCGCGGGTGTCGATGCGCATCTGTTCGACACGGGTGAACGTTCGCTGGCGGATTTGGCGGCGGCGGGCTTTGACCGTGTATTCATTGCATTGCACGGCCGCTATGGCGAGGACGGCACTTTGCAGGGTGCGTTGGAATTGCTGGGATTGCCCTATACGGGCAGCGGGCCTATGGCTTCCAGCCTGGCCATGGACAAGACCATGACCAAGCGAGTGTGGTTGCAGTATGGCTTGCCCACACCGGCCTTCGAGTCGCTGGATGCGCAATCGGAGCTGCGCACCGTGCCTGATCGTCTGGGTCTGCCATTGATCTTGAAGCCGCCGCATGAAGGTTCGACCGTCGGTATTACCAAGGTCGTCGGTTATTCCGACATGAAAGAGGCCTACGCGCAGGCGGCGCGTTTTGACGACGAGGTACTGGCCGAGCAATTCATCGTTGGACGCGAGTTGACCGTAGCCGTATTGGGTACCGGGCACTCGGCGCGCGCTTTGCCGGTGATTGAGATCGTGGCGCCGGGCGGCAACTACGACTACGAGCACAAGTATTTTTCCGACGAAACGCAGTATTTTTGCCCCGCCAATTTGCCCGGCGACGTGGCACGCCATGTTGAGGATATCGCTGAACGTGCCTATCGCGCGCTGGGTTGCGCAGGATGGGGGCGTATTGATTTCATGCTGGATGCGAACAACCAGCCCTGGTTACTGGAGGCCAATACCTCGCCGGGGATGACCAGTCATTCGCTGGTCCCCATGGCTGCGAAGGCAGTAGGTATGAGTTACGCCGAATTGTGTGTCGCTATTTTGTCCGAGGCTTCGTGCAAGGTGCACAGCCCCGCCCGTCAATCGTAATTTGAATCGGAATCTTCTGTGTGGAACGACGCTCGCACCACCAACCTGATTGCCAACACGCTAGCCGTGTTGGCAGTGGTGGCCATGCTCGCGGCATGCGTAGTGTGGATCGGGCATCGTCCGTACTTCACGTTGGCGGCGATCGAATTGGAGCCGGCTCCCGACACCGACTTGCACTACGTCTCCGCCGAATCCGTGCGTGCGGTGATAGCTCATCGATTCGACGGGAACTTTTTCACCGTGAATCTGGACGAAGCCCGCGAAGTGTTCGAATCGGTACCCTGGGTGCGTCGCGCATCGATCCGGCGTATCTGGCCTGGAACGTTGCGTGTGCAGATCGAGGAGGAGCAACCGCTGGCTCTGTGGAACGAAAACCAGATGATCAACACCTGGGGCGAAGCGTTCACAGCCAATACGGGCGAGCTCGACGACGATACGGAATTGCCGCAATTCTCCGGGCCCGAGGGCACAGAGGGACTGGTGGTGCAGCGTTACGCCGAATTGGCTCGCTGGTTCGCGCCGCTGGATTTGCACGTGCGCGAGTTGGATTTGAGTCCACGTTATGCCTGGAAGGCCACTTTGTCCAACGGGTTGGTGCTGGACCTGGGCCGCGATCCGGGGGCCGATGCGCCCGATCCGCATGGCGTGCCCGGCGCGCTGCCGTTCGCGGCTCGTATCCAGCGGTTCGTGCAAGCCTGGCCGGCTGTGGTCAGCCGGCTCGAGGGCCGCGGCGTGACACAGGCCGACCTGCGTTATCCCAATGGGTTCGCCCTGGCTCTGGCGCCGCTGCCGGAAGGGCAACCGAAATCGAAATCTTCATCCACATCTTCAAAGAAGCGTTAACGCCATGACCCGTGACATCAAGGACCTCATCGTCGCCCTCGATATTGGCACTAGCAAAGTAGTAGCCGTGGTCGCCGAAATCCTGCCGGAAGGGCGTTTTGAAGTGCTCGGCCTCGGCCAGCACGAATCGCGCGGCATGCGCAAAGGCGTGGTTGTCAATATCGAGACCACCGTCAACTCCATTCAGCGGGCGCTCGAAGAGGCCGAGCTGATGGCCGACTGCAAAATCCGCGACGTCTACACCGGCATCGCGGGCAGCCACATCCGCAGTTTTAATTCGAGCGGCATGGTGGCAGTCAAAGACAAGGAAGTCACGGCGACCGACGTCGCGCGTGTGATCGAGACGGCCAAAGCGGTGAACATCCCTACCGATCAACAAGTGCTGCACGTGTTGACCCAGGAATTCATCGTCGATGGCCAGGAAGACATCCGCGAACCCATCGGCATGAGCGGTTTGCGTCTCGAGGTCCGTGTCCACATCGTCACCGGTGCTGTCAGCGCGGCGCAAAACATCGTCAAGTGCGTGCGCCGGTGCGGCCTGGAAGTGCAAGATCTGATTCTGCAGCCGCTGGCCTCCAGCTTGGCCTGCCTGACCGCCGACGAAAAAGAGCTCGGCGTGGTGCTGGTCGATATCGGTGGCGGCACGACGGATGTGGCGATCTATACCGGTGGTGCGATTCGTCACACCGCGGTGCTGCCGATCGCGGGTGACCAGATCACGAACGACATCGCTGCAATGCTGCGCACGCCTACGCCGGATGCCGAAGAAATCAAACTGCGTTACGGCGTGGCCAAGCAAATCCTGGCGCGTCCTGACGAGTCGGTCGAGGTGCCGGGACTGGGCGATCGCGGCCCACGCCAGGTCAAACGCCAGGCATTGGGTGCTGTGATCGAGCCGCGTGTCGAGGAATTGTTTTCGTTGGTGCAACAAGTCGTGAGGGAGTCGGGCTACGAAGACCTCCTGGCTTCGGGCGTGGTGCTGACCGGAGGCTCTGCACAGATGCCCGGCATGATCGAACTGGCCGAGGATGTGTTCCTCAAGCCTGTGCGCGTGGCGACGCCCGAATACGAAGGCAGCCTGTCCGACGTGATGCGCAATCCGCGTTTCTCGACCGTGATGGGGTTGTTGCAAGAAGCACGCATGCAGCGTGTGCGTGGCCGCAAAGTGGCTGCGCAGACGGGCAACTTCAAGAGCCTGCTGGCTCGTATGAAGGAGTGGTTCATGAATTGATCAGGGGGCAGACCGGGGCCTGCTCCTGGCTTGATCCGTCGCAAGACGGCGCAGGCCGAATAGGGGAGACGCTTCAAACCCGTTGCGGATTATCCGATCGGCGTCGGCTTTGAAGCGATTCACAAAAGCATAGGTTGTTGGGGAATTTTTGTGATTTGCATATCCAGACTTGTGAGGGAGTCATCATGATGAACTTTGAAATGCTTGAGAACAACACCAAAGGGACCGTTATCAAGGTCGTGGGTGTTGGGGGTGCAGGCGGCAATGCCGTCGCGCACATGATCCGCAGCGGCGTCAACGGCGTGGATTTCATCTGCGCTAATACCGACGCCCAGGCGCTGGCCGCAACCAATGCGCCGGTGCAGATTCGCCTGGGCCGTACCGGCCTGGGTGCTGGTGCCAAGCCTGAGCAAGGCCGCGCATCGGCAGAAACCGCACGCGAAGAAATCCGTTCGGCCTTGAACGGTGCCCACATGGTGTTCATCACTGCCGGTATGGGTGGTGGCACGGGAACGGGCGCTGGTCCGGTGGTGGCGGAAGTCGCCAAAGAGCTGGGCATCCTGACCGTGGGCGTCGTGACCAAGCCCTTTAACTTCGAAGGCAACAAGCGCCTGAAGATGGCTGAAGACGGCATCAACGAGCTGGCCAAACACGTACATTCTCTCATCGTGGTGCTCAACGAGAACCTCTATGAGCTGATGGACGAGGACGCCACGCAAGAAGATTGCTTCAAGTCCGCCGACGATATCCTGCACAACGCGTGCGCCGGTATCGCCGAGATCATCAACGTCGAAGGCAACGTGAACGTCGACTTCGAAGACGTCAAGACGATCATGGGCGAACAAGGCCAGGCCATGATGGGCACGGCGACCGCCAGCGGTGCCGATCGTGCCCGCGTGGCAGCCGAGCAAGCCATCGCTTGCCCGCTGCTCGAAGGCGTGGACCTGAACGGCGCTCGCGGCGTGTTGGTCAACATCACGGCCAGCCGCACACTGAAGATGCGCGAAACGCGCGAAATCATGGAAACGATCCGCAGCTACGCCTCGGACGACGCGACCGTGATCTTCGGTACGGCTTACGACGAGTCGATGGCCGACAGCCTGCGCGTGACTGTGGTCGCTACCGGCCTGGGCCGTGCCGTTGCTGCACCGAAGTTGGTGCAAAACGTGGCCGAAGGTCTGCGTACCGGTACCGACAACATGCCTGTGATGGGCGGAATGGTTGGCCAGCAGGGCGACTACCGCAATCTGGACATGCCTTCGGTGATGCGTAACCCGCGCACCCAGGCATCTGCCCAGGTGCGTGCTCTGGAAAGCTCGGGGATGGATCACTTCGATATTCCCGCATTCCTGCGCAAGCAAGCGGATTGATGTTGTTTTAAACGGGCTGGGGAACTGGCCCGACTCCCTCAGCGCCGGCCCGTTTCCCCTGACGGGCCGGACGCCGGGCGGTGTGCGCTCGAAAGTTTTGTCTTGCTTTCAATTCCGTCCGATAGCAGATGTAATGCGTTCGGTACAGTGGGGCAGATGTGTCGGCAGATGTATCAAAGGCGTGGCGCAGGGCGCCTGCCGGGGTTACAATATGATCTTATGCCGGTGATTTCATTGATTTTTGCCGGCTAGGCTCAAGCACAAATAACCTATGTTTCGACAGCGCAGTATTCAGAATCTCGTCCGCACAACAGGCGTAGGCGTCCACTCGGGACGTCGGGTCGAGCTCACTCTGCGTCCTGCCGAAGCCAACACAGGGATCGTTTTTCACCGAGTCGATTTGCCGCAGGTCGTGGATCTGCCCGCGCAAGCAGACGGCGTGGGCGATACCCGCATGGCGTCTGTGCTGCAGCAAGGCAACGTCCGTGTTTCTACCGTCGAACACCTGATGTCCGCGCTGGCGGGCCTGGGCATCGACAACCTGCACGTCGATCTCACTGCCGAAGAAGTCCCCATCATGGACGGCAGCGCCGCGACGTTTGTGTATCTGTTGCGCTCGGCTGGCATCGTCGAGCAAAACGCGCCCAAGCAATTCATCCGCGTCAAGAAACCCGTCGAAATCCGCGAGGGTGAGGGCCGCAGCCTGAAATGGGCTCGCCTCGAGCCGCACGAGGGTTTTGCTCTGGCTTTCTCGATTGATTTCCGTCATCCCGCTATCGATTCCACGGCTAATTTTGCCGAGATCGATTTTGCTACGCATTCCTATGTCCGCGAAATTGCTCGCGCGCGGACTTTCGGGTTCGTCAACGAGGTCGAGGCACTACGCTCGATGGGCCTGGCCCGCGGCGGCAGTCTGGACAACGCCATCGTGATGGACGAATACCGGGTCTTGAATAGCGATGGCTTGCGTTACGACGACGAGTTCGTCAAACACAAGATTCTCGACGCGATTGGCGATTTGTACCTGCTGGGCAAGCCCTTGGTGGCGCGCTACGTCGCCTGCAAATCCGGCCACGGCCTGAACAACCAGCTGGCGCGCGCGCTGTTGGCGCAGCGTGATGCGTGGGAACTGGTGACTTACGAATCCCAGGCTGCAGCCCCGCAGGCATTCCGCCACGAGTGGAAACTCGCCTGATTTTTGCACTGAGTTGTGCGCGGCTCTGCGAGCCGTTTTGCTGAGTCAGTGCCTGCTACTTGTTTTTGTGGTGCGCCAGCAGTCTGGCGACGGCATCGGCCAGCGGCCCCGGGCGCAGATTCCCTTGTAACGATTCGAAAGCATCGAGCGCTGTTTCTCCCAGAGGCTGAGCTTCTTTTGGGGGACGGGGCGCTTTTGCCCCAGGGCGGGGCATTCCGGCTTGAACCTTGACGGCAATTTCGTTAAGGTTCCAACCTTGGGTATTGAGTGTTTGTGCAATCCGCGGAGCCAGCTGACGCAGCTTGGCCGCGTGCGCCGCGCTCGGTACCGCTAGTTGCAGCCGTGGGGTTTCCAGCTTGGCCACGACGCAGACAGCGCCGAGCGCTGGCGGTAACACAGCGGCGATAGCATGCTGTATTTGCAGGTGCACGCGCGCCGTAGCCAGCACGCCGGCGCCGCGCGTATCGTGACCCAGCCACCCCAGCGGGGTTTCTCCCCGCCGGCTGGCAGAAGAACGAGAGCGGTTTGATGCAGGTCTGTTCATGCCAGCTCAATAACAGGATTTACGTACCTTGAAACTCGTGATTATGCACGCCCGCGAGGGTCAGCCCGGACAACAGGTCCTGGGCGGCGCTCGTTTGTGGCTGGTGCTGGCCGCTTTCCTGGCCACGGCGGCGCTGATTGGTGCCACCGTACAGCGCTACCTTACTCCTATTGCCCCGGCTGCGTATTCTGTCGACTGGGCAGCCTATTCTCCCGGCGGACAACCCGAGCGCGATTCCGCTTTTTTGCGTGAAAACGTCGGGTTGCTGGCGGCAAAGGTCGGCGAATTGCAAGCCAAGCTGGTGGGCATCGACAGCGTCGGACGCCGGGTGGCCAAGGTCGCCGGGGTGGCTTATACCGATCCCGAGCTGGCAGCGGGCCTGAATGCGCCTGCGAAGGCCGAGCAGGTGATGGATAACTTGTTCACCGACCGCCAGCCGCCGCCCATGCAGGAATCGGCCGAGGCACTGGGCCGCCAATTGGATGAGTTGCAGGCGCGCTTGCTGCAGCAAACCGACAATCTGCGTATGCTGGATGTGGCGCTGACGCGCCGCTCGGCGGACCAGGCCCGCCTGCCGTCGACCATGCCGGTCAGCGACTATCCCTTTCTCAGCTCGTCGTATGGCTGGCGCCGCAATCCCGTTACGCACCGATATGCCATGCACGAAGGCCTGGACTTCGCCGCGCCCTCGGGGACCCCGATCTTGGCGGCTTCTGGCGGTGTCGTACTCGAGTCCCGTTTTCAATCAGGCTATGGAAATACCGTCGAGGTGGATCATGGCGACGGCATGATCACTCGTTATGCCCATGCTTCGAAGTTGCTGGTCAAACCGGGCGAATTGGTCAGCCGCGGCCAGCAAATCGCCCTGGTGGGCTCGACTGGCCAGTCTACGGGACCGCATTTGCACTTTGAGGTGCGTCTGGAGGGGCAGCCGCTGGATCCCCGCCTATTCCTGAAGTCTCCGGACACGACGCGGCCCGTGGTGGCCCAGGCATCAGGTCTGACCGCCTCCGGGCAGGCAGCCGGCACGGCGACGGGCAGCGCCGTAGCACGGGCAGGACCGGCGCCGTCTCAGTCCGTGACGCGTTGAGTACGGGATAAGCTCTCCGTTTCAGCGCCTTCAGTTTCCGGCCCCTGTGGCGCGGACAAACACCACAAGCGCGCATTGCATCGAGTGAACACGGCTCGTTTTATCCGGGTTGGGACCGATTCCGCCCAGGTGCGTTAAACTCGATCGTTTCCCAGCGGGATTGCTCCGCTCAACCAAGTAACATTCCGCGCCGAGCGGTACCTGGCCTGTTTTGGGACAGGAGGCCGACGGCGCTGCCACCGACACGCATGGTTTCTCTGCTCAAAAAACTCATAGGCAGCCGCAACGACCGGTTGCTTAAGCAGTATCGCAAGCTGGTAACCCAGATCAACGCACTGGAATCCAAGACTGCCGCGCTCTCTGATGCAGAGCTTACGGCCAAGACCGACGAATTCCGCAGCCGGCATGCCCAGGGGACATCGCTTGACGATCTGTTGCCCGAGGCCTTTGCCGTGGTGCGCGAGGCCGGCAAGCGTGTATTCGGCATGCGCCATTTCGATGTGCAGATGTTGGGCGGTATCGCGCTGCATAACGGCAAGATCGCGGAAATGCGTACCGGCGAGGGCAAGACCCTGATGGCGACGCTGCCCGTCTACCTGAACGCGATTGCGGGCAAGGGCGTGCACGTTGTGACGGTCAACGATTATCTGGCTCGCCGTGATGCGGGCTGGATGGGCCGTCTGTACGGCTTCCTCGGAATGACCACCGGCGTTGTGGTGCCCCAGCAGCCCAACGACGAGAAAATCGCCGCCTACGCCGCAGATATCACCTACGGGACCAACAACGAATTCGGTTTCGACTACCTGCGCGACAACATGGAATATCGCGTCGAGGATCGCCGCCAGCGTCCGCTGGCGTATGCGATCGTTGACGAAGTCGACTCCATCCTGATCGACGAGGCACGTACCCCGCTGATCATCTCGGGCCAGGCTGAAGACCACACCGAGCTCTACATCCGCATGAATGCCGTGCCGCCGCTGTTGACGCGCATGGCGTCGGAGCCCAAAGCGCACGAACCCGAGCCCGAGGGCGATTTCTGGGTCGACGAAAAATCGCAGCAGGTCTATCTCTCGGAAAAAGGCCATGAAACCGCCGAGCGCCTGCTGAGCCAGCAGGGTATCTTGCCCGAGGGCGAGTCGCTGTACGATCCGCGCCATATTTCCCTGATGCACCACTTGATGGTCGCGTTGCGCGCCAATACGCTGTTCTTTCGCGATCAGCAGTATGTGGTGCAAGACGGCGAGGTGGTCATTGTCGACGAATTCACCGGCCGCCTGATGGTGGGCCGCCGCTGGTCCGATGGTCTGCACCAGGCGGTCGAGGCCAAAGAGGGCGTCAAGATCCAGCACGAAAACCAGACGCTGGCATCGATCACGTTCCAGAATTACTTCCGCATGTACGAGAAACTCTCGGGCATGACGGGGACGGCCGACACCGAGGCCTACGAATTCCAGGAAATTTACGGTCTGGAAACGGTCATCATTCCGACCAACAAGCCGATGATCCGCAAGGATCAAAACGACCAGGTCTTCAAGACGGCGCAGGAAAAATTCAACGCCATCCTGAACGACATTCGCGATTGTCACGAGCGTGGTCAGCCTGTGTTGGTGGGGACGACCAGCATCGAAAACTCCGAGTTGCTGTCCGGCCTGCTCAAGCAAGCCAAGCTGCCGCACGAGGTGTTGAACGCCAAGCAGCACGCTCGCGAAGCCGAGATCGTGGCCGAGGCCGGCAAGCCTGGTCACATCACGATTGCGACCAACATGGCCGGCCGGGGTACCGACATCGTGCTGGGGGGCAGCGTCGAGAAACAAATCGATCTGATCCGTGCCGATGAGTCGCTGTCCGACGCCGACAAAGAAGCCCGTATCGAAAAAGTACGTGCCGATTGGAAGCCTGCCAACGAGCAGGTAAAGGCTGCGGGCGGCCTGCGCATCATCGGTACCGAGCGCCACGAATCGCGCCGTATCGACAACCAGTTGCGCGGCCGGGCAGGCCGTCAGGGTGATCCGGGCTCATCGCGTTTCTACCTGTCTCTCGAAGACCCGCTGATGCGGATTTTCGCGGGCGACCGCGTGCGCGCCATCATGGAACGCCTGAAGCTCCCCGAAGGCGAGCCCATCGAGGCAGGCATGGTGACGCGTTCCATCGAGACTGCGCAACGCAAGGTCGAGGGCCGCAACTTCGATATTCGCAAGCAACTGCTCGAATACGACGACGTTTCCAACGACCAGCGCAAGGTCCTGTACGCGCAACGTAACGACGTGCTCGAGTCCTCGTCGATCCGGACGTCCGTGGAAAATCTCGCCGAAGCCGCCGTGACGGATTTGGTTCGTCAGCATATTCCTGCAGACTCCGTCGAAGAGCAGTGGGACGTTGCCGCGCTGGAAAAGACCTTGGCTGCCGATTGGCAGATCGTCTTGCCGTTGACCGAGATGCTGGAGAAAGAGTCCAGCCTGACCGACGACGACATTCTGACGCGCGTACACGATGCCGTGCGAGAGGTCTATTCCGGCAAGATCGCTCTGGTAGGCGACGAGCCTTGGGCGCAATTCGAACGTTCGATCATGTTGCAGGCGATCGATACGCATTGGCGCGAGCATTTGTCCTCGCTGGATCACCTGCGTCAAGGGATTCATTTGCGCGGCTATGCGCAAAAGAACCCCAAGCAGGAATACAAGCGAGAGGCGTTCGAGCTGTTCTCGGGCATGCTTGATCGTATTCGTGACGACGTCGTCCGCGTGCTGTTGACCGTGCGGGTACAGTCGCCCGAACAGGTCGAGCAGGCCGAGGCCGAGACCAACCAGCCGCATGTGCAGAATGTGCAGTACCACCATTCTGATTACGATGAGGCCTTGGCCAATGCCGATGCAGCTGCGCAAGATGAGCAATCGGCTCAACAGCCGGCACGCAATGTCATGCCCAAGGTCGGGCGTAACGATCCGTGCCCCTGCGGTAGCGGCAAAAAGTACAAACAATGCCACGGCAAGCTGGCGTGATGTCTTTTTCGGCTGCAACCGCTTGATGAGCGGTTGTGTACTGGTGAGCTAAACACTTGGGGATGGTAAATTGCCATCCCCAGTGTTTTTTAGGCGGGCATAGTCATGTTGCATCCCTCTGACGAGACTGAATTCGATCATGCAGTGATCATGGTGCGCGATCGGCTCGATGAATTGGCGCCGCATTTCGAGAAACAGGGTTTTCTGTTGAGCGATAAATCGGTCCATAACCTGGGATCGTGCAATCGCCTGATTCCCTTACAAGGCACCTATGTCGAGTTGCTGGGTTGGCCACCAGGAGCGTCGCCAGCACGCAAGGAAATCGCTGATTCTCCGTTTGGCCTGGAGGCCTTGGTGTTTCGGTCTTTCGATGCGGACGCGACCTATGCGCGTTTGCGGGACGAGGGTTTTGCCGTCAATCCGGTGCAAGCGCTGACCCGTCCGGCCCTCGTAGATGGCCGCGAGATGCAGGCGAGCTTTCGCACGGTGCGCTTTGCAGAGCAGCCGTTGCCCGGGATCCGGATGTATTTTTGCCAGCATCTGACTCCCGAATGCGTCTGGATGCCTGCGCTCATGGCACACCCCAATGGGGCGTTGCGTATCCATCAAATCGAGGTGCGAGCTGCTGATGAGCAGGCGGTGGCCTGGCGCCTGGGGATCATCGCCGATGCCCGGGTCGAGGAGGTCGACACTGGCTGGGACGTGGTGCTGGGCAATTTGCGTTTGAATGTCGTCAATGACGACACGGCATTGATCCCGCGATTGGGACGATTGGTGCTGGAATACAAAGACGGCTCGCGAGAGCTGAACGTCGGCGTTTAAGAACTCTGGCCTGAGCCGTCGGCGATTGTGAACTGAATCTGAACGGCGAGTTTTTTCGGAGACCCTGATGAAGGTCGCGGTACTGGGTGCAGGCGTAGCCGGGGTGGCCGCTGCCTATTATCTGTGGCGTGACGGCCATCAAGTCGTAGTGCTGGATCGCCAAAGCGGCGCGGCACGCGAGACCAGTTTTGGTAATGCCGGCGGATTGTGCCCCAGTTTTGCCGGCCCTTGGGCTGCACCGGGCATGATAGGCAAGGTCGTGAAAATGGCCCTGCAAAAAGAGGCCCCGATTCGTTTTTCCTTTACGCCGAATCCGCGCAAACTGGCTTGGTTGGCGCGTTGGATGGGCAATTGCACTGCAGAACGTTTTCGCGCGAATAAACTGCGGATGCAGCGTGTGGCGCACTATAGCAACGCCTGTCTGCAAGATCTGGCGGCTGCGGGGTTGCCCGTCGAGTTTGACTATCACCGGGACGGCACACTGCAGGTTTTTCGCAGCCAATCCGATCTGAAAGCCGTCAAAGGCATTACGCAGGCATTGGATGAATATGAGGTGCCGTGGCGTTTGCTGGATGGCGATGAGGCCAGGGCCTTGGAGCCTGCCTTGGCGGCATCTCGCGCGCCGATTGCGGGGGCCTTGTATCTGCCCCGTGACGGCTCGGGTGATAGCCACAAGTTTTCTACGGGGTTGGCTGCGTATTTGGCGCAGCAAGGTGTGGTGTTTCGCTACGACACGCCGGTCGTGGCACTGATCAAGGCTGCGGACCGGGTACAAGGTGTACGGATCGAGGGCCAGGCCGAGTTATTTACGGCAGATGCCTATGTGGTTGCACTGGGGCCGCAGACGCCATTCTTGCTGCGTCCTTTGGGTTTGTCTTTGCCGATTTATCCCCTGAAGGGATATTCCATTACAGCTCGTATCGATGATCCGGATCGTGCTCCTCGCGCGGCGCTGATGGACGAATACAACAAAGTCATGATTTCGCGCCTGGGCGATCGCGTGCGGGCGGCCGGGATGGCGGAGCTCAAGGGCTATGGGCTAGCCGTTGATCCGGCTCGCGTCGCATTTTTAAAAGGTGTCGTGCGCGAATGGTTCCCCGACGGCGTGAGCCTCGACGATGCCCAGGCCTGGGCGGGTCTGCGTCCCATGACCCCAGATGGTCCAGCTATCCTGGGCAAGACACGCTATGCGAATCTGTATCTGAACTGCGGCCATGGCTCCAATGGCTGGACGCAGGCGTGCGGTACCGGAAAAATCGTGGCCGATATCGTGTCGGGGCGGCAACCGGAGGTTGACCTGGACGGCTTGACGGTCGACAGATACGCCTGAGTCCCTAGAACGCCCAGCTACCGAACATGAACAACACGTTGCCATTGCCGCTACCCCCGGGAATATAGGTGGCGTAGAGCGTGGCATCGCGATATCCCGCTGATACCAGCGGCAGAATCCCCGGGAACGGAATCCGATTGAAAATATCCGAGCGCGAGGTCAGGAATACGGTGTAGCCGGCGCCAAAACGCCAGTTTTCCCCAACCCGGCCGATTTTCTGAAACCCGTAGCCTGCCAGCGGTTCGATGTCGCTGTGCGAATCCAGAAACGCCATGGCGTAGAGTGCGTGCCAGTCGCCATCCTCGTCATACAGGCTTTTGCCTAGTCCACCACCCCAGGCGATCTCATTGAAGCTATCGATTTTCTTTTTGCTATACGTGGCGCGGTTGTGCCAGGAATAGCCTGTCAGATAGAGTTCGTTGCCGCCTTCGGTCCAGATCTGGTCGATACGCTGGCAGGCGGATTGAGCCCATGACGGCAGGTTGTCACAGGCGAATACTGAAAAAACGGGCGAACAAAGCAGGCAGAACAACACTGCCCGGAGTTTCTTGGTCATAGCGACTCCGTAGCAAGGTGAGATGGCAGATACGCCGGAAAACGGAAGTCTCACCGTCAAGCGGAAGCATGGAGGCTTGCGCCCACAGTATTTAAATATTTCAGAACTAAGTCAGACACATGATGCGTGTCTCTGGCTGAGTTGGGTGCAACGGAATGTTTCTTATTATTCGCGGAGCATACCGATGGACCCAGCCAGGCGTGGAGATCGGGCGTGATGGCATTCGGCCACGCCTACGGGGCGGACACGATGTGGATAGCGAGCCTATAGCAGGAAAACCGTCGCCAGGCCCAGAAAGATAAAGAAACCCAGCGAGTCCGTCGCAAAAGTCAGCAAGACCGAAGAACCGATCGCCGGGTCCTTGCCGAAGCGCGCGCGCACCATGGGGACCAGCACGCCGACCGACGCACCGACCAGCATGTTGCAGATCATGGAGGCCATCATTACAACCGCGATGGCAATGGAGTCAGAGATGGCCCAGGCGAATAGCGCCGCCACCACGCTGCCACAGAGGCCGACCATGAACGTGACCATCATCTCGCGTTTGACCAACTGCCACAGGTTGCGGCCGGTGATGCGGCCCATGGCGAGAGCGCGAATGATCATGGTCATCGTCTGATTGCCCGAATTGCCGCCGATACCGGCCACAATGGACATCAGAAACGCCAGGATCACAATATGGCTTACTGTGTCTTCGAATCGCGAGGCGACGAACGATGCTGTCGCGGCCGTACACAGATTGAAGAGCAGCCATGGTGCACGGTTGCGCAAGGCCATCGCCACCGGGGCGAAGATGTCTTCTTCTTGCAGACCGGCGCGCGAGAGGGCTTGCTCTTGCGAGTCTTCGCGCATCACGTCCACCACGTCGGCGATGGTAACCCGGCCGATCAACCGGCCCTGGTCGTCCATGACGGGTGCTGAGACGAGGTCATAACGTTCAAATGCACCGGCCGCGTCCGCATCGGAGTCCAGCGGGTTCAGCGTCAGGAAATCGGTACTCATGACCGCATGGACTTCGGTCTCGGGCTCGCTGACCAACAAGCGGGACAAGGGCAAGACGCCTTGTAATTTGTCCTGCCGGTCGACGACGAAGACCTGATCGGTATGGTCGGGCAACTCGTGCAGGCGGCGCAGGTAGCGCAGTACCACCTCGAGGGTGACATCCTCGCGCACGCGCACCATCTCGAAATCCATGATGGCGCCCACGCTGTCCTCGGGGTAGCCCATGGCCTCGAGCAGTTGTGCACGCTCTTCTTCGGTCAGGCCTTTCTGGACCTCGGCCACCACATCGGGAGGCAGATCGGGGGCCAGGTCGGCCAGCTCGTCCGCATCCATATTGCCCGTCGCGGCCACCAGATCCTGACGATCCATGGCCTCGATGAGCGATTCCCGCACCCAGTCCTCGACCTCGAGCAGCACGTCGGCGTCATGCTCGGGGCTGACGAGTTTCCAGACGGTCTGACGTTCGTCCTTGGGCAGCGATTCGAGAATGAACGCGATATCGGCCGGATGCAAGGCGTCGACCAGGGACTTGAGCTCGGCTTCGTGCTGGCGATGGACCAGGTCCTCGACCAGCGACGCTTTGTCGTCGCCTTGTTCCTGGCGATGAACGAGGTCCTCGACGAGTTGTTGGCGGCGCAGGCGTTCCTGGACCTCAGCCAAGGCGTGCTGAGCGTCTTCGGGGTCCAGGCGGCGGGGCGTCACGGGCGCGGCGGCGGGCTGCGTCATAGGCTACAAACTTACAGAATAGGCAGGGGGCGGCTGCGCCGGGCTTCGTCAGTGGCGACGTAGGTCAGGACGGCTTCGGTGACCTTGACCACCTCGGCGTCCATGCGATTACGTTCGGCATAGACCTCGACAGATACGGTAACCGAAGTTTTGCCTGTCTTGACGATGGTCGTGTAGAAACTGAGCAGATCGCCTACGAATACCGGCTGCTTGAACTGAAACGCGTTGACAGCAACGGTCGCGACACGTCCCGCGGCACGCCGTGCAGCAGGAATCGAGCCCGCGATATCGACCTGCGACATGATCCATCCGCCAAACACATCGCCATGGATATTGGCGTCTGAGGGCATGGGCATGACACGCAACACGGGATCCCGACCGGCAGGCAGGGTAGTCGTGAAATCTTTGACGCTAGACATGGGCCGGCTCCAGTCCTGATGAAAACCGGCCGATTATGCAGCAAAACGCGCCCCTCTGCGGTTGATTGGCGGGGATTTTTCGCCTTGGGGCGGCCCGGCGGCGAAAACGCCCCTACATCACCAACTTCACCACCCCATAGCCACCCAGTACCAGCCAGACATACAAGATCAATCCCAGCAGCATGACCTTGGGGCCCGCCTGGCGGATCTGGCCGAACCGCGTTTCGATGCCCAGGGCCGTCATCGCCATCGTCAAGGCAAAGACGTCCAGGCGGCGGATGGCGGTGATGACGTCTTCCGGCAGGACGTTCAGGGAATTGATGATGGCCAGGACCAGAAAACCCACGGCAAACCAGGGAATGGGCAAACGTGCCTTGGCCTGGCCTGATCCGTTGGCCGAGGCCGCGCTACGCAGCCACAGGCCCAAGACCAGCAATACCGGCACCAGCAACGCCACCCGGGTCATTTTGACGATCGTGGCCACGTCGGTCGTTGCGGGATCGATATTGCTGGCGGCGCCGACGACTTGCGCGACTTCGTGTACAGTGCCGCCAATATAGAGACCCAGTTCCTGGGGCGTCAGCGCGAGCCAGCCTGCCTGATAGGCCACTGGGTACAGGAACATGGAGAGGGTGCCAAACAGTACTACCGTCGCCACGGCCACGGCGCTCTTGTGAGGGGCGGCACGCAGTGTGGGCTCAAACGCCAGCACCGCCGCCGCGCCGCAAATAGCGCTGCCCGCAGCCGTCAGCATGGCGGTATCGCGATCCAGGCCCAGCAGTCGCTGGCCTACGGTGGTCCCTATCAGCAGCGTTCCCACCACAATGATTACCGACACGGCCAAGCCCGGCAGCCCCACGGCGGCGATCTGCTGGATGCTGATGTTCAGCCCATAAAACGCGACTGCGATACGCAGCAGGCGGCGGGCAGTGAAATTGACTCCCACCGCCCAATCAGCCGGCATGGTGCCGCGCAGGAAATTTCCATACAGCATGCCGCACACGATGCCGATGATCAGAGGCGAAAAACCCAGCTGCCGAATCGCCGGCAGATCGCTCAGCTGCATCACCGCCACCGTCATCAGCGCGACAAAGAAGACGCCATTGAGCTTGTCGCGCCATGGAGTGGCCAGGGGGAGGGTAGTAGAAGTCGACATGGGGGTTGCTGCATAACTTAATAACTTTGAGGAATATTAAATCTGACCGCGTTATTTGAGAAATTTTTAATTTGGATATTAAATATTCGAAATAACGATATCGCTGGCGGCGATGGCTCCCCTTATGACTCCAGATCAACTTTTGACTTTTGCGTATGTGGCGGACGTGGGCAATATCAGCCGCGCAGCGGAATTGCTGTATTTATCCCAGCCAGCCGTCTCGGGGCAGTTGCGTTTGCTGCAAGAATGGTTCGGCGAGCCGCTGTATCGCCGAAAGGGGCATGGCGTGATCTTGACCCCTGCTGGCGAGCGCCTGGCCGAGCAAGCGCGCCAGTTACGCCAGGTCTATCAGCAGGCGCAAACCCTGCGGGAGGCCTGGCAAGGGTTGGAAACGGGCCGGCTGCGGCTGGGGGCGAGTACGACGCCAGCGAGCTATCTGCTGCCTGGGCTCGTTGCCGAGTTTCATCAGCGGTTCCCCGCGGTCAGTCTGCATCTGTCCGACGGCAATACCAGTCAGATCGTGGCGCGTTTGCCCATCTTGGACTTGGCCTTTATCGAGGGCGAAGTGCCGGCAGGCCTGCCCCTGGATACGATGGTCCACCAGTGGCGAGACGATGAGGTCGTGGCGATTGCGCGCGCCGACCATCCTCTGGCGCGGCATGGCGTCGCGCATTTGCAGGAACTGGTCCATTTCGCCCTGGTCATGAGAGAACCAGGCTCGGGTGTGCGGCAATTGGTCGAACGGGCCTTTGCCGACGAGGGTTTGGCGCCCGCGGTGGGCTTGGAACTGGCCGGCGTCGAGGGCGTGAAACAGGCCGTGCGCGCCGGCCTGGGAATTGGATTTGTCTCGCTGCTGTCGATGCGGCACGAGGATGGCACCTTGGCGGTGATCCGGCTCCTGCCGCAGCCCTTGACGCGCACGCTCAGTATCCTCGTCCCGCACTCGCAGACCTCGGCCCGCGCGGCCGAGCGCTTTCTGGAGTCTTGCCTGACCCTGCGACCCGAGGGGTGATCAGCGGCGCGTCAATCCGGTCGGGCCAACCATTTCCGAGCCAGCTCCACCCAATACGTCCCGCCCAGCGGCAGCAGATCGTCATTGAAGTCGTAGCTGCCGTTATGCAGCATGCACGGACCCGCGCCATGCCCCACGTCACGATGCGTGCCGTCACCATTGCCTATCCACACATAGCAACCGGGGAGCTCCTGTAGCATGAATGCAAAATCCTCGGCGCCCATGGTCGGCTGGACGCGGTCGTGGACATTTTCTTCGCCGACGATGCTGCGCATGACCTCGACACAGAATGCCGTTTCGTTGGCATGGTTGATCGTCGGCGGGTAGTTGCGGTGGAATTCGAATTCCACGGTGCAATCCAGGGCCTCGCAGGTATACCGCGCGATGTCATGCATGCGGCGCTCGATCAGGTCCAGCGTCTCGTGTGTAAACGTCCGTACCGTGCCTCGCATGATCGCGACATTCGGCACCACGTTGTCCGCGCTGCCAGTATGGATCTGCGTGATGCTGAGCACTGCTGCATCCAGCGGATTGCGATTGCGGGTGATGATGGTCTGTAGCGATTGCGCCAACTGCACCGCGGTCATGACGGGATCTATTCCCAGGTGGGGCATGCCTGCATGCGTGCCTTTGCCCTGAATCGTGATGACGAACTCGTTGCTTGACGCCATGATGGGGCCCGCGGTTACGCCAAACTGACCCACTTTCAGACCGGGCCAGTTGTGCATGCCGAACACGGCCTCCATCGGGAATCGGCTGAACAGGCCATCGTCGATCATGCGTTTCGCGCCGCCGCCGCCTTCTTCGGCGGGTTGGAAAATCACATAGACCGTGCCTGGAAAATCGCGGTGCTGCGCCAGATAGCGTGCCGCGGCCAGCAACATGGCAGTATGGCCGTCATGACCGCAGGCGTGCATTTTGCCCGCATTCTGGCTGGCGTGTTCAAAGGTGTTCGCCTCTTGCATCGGTAGCGCGTCCATATCGGCGCGCAGTCCCACGGTGCGAGGACTATCGATGTTGCCGCGAATGATGCCGACAACGCCGGTACCGCCTAATCCGCGATCGACCTCGATGCCCCATTCCAGGAGCTGGGTGGCCACGACGTCGGACGTGCGGAATTCCTCGAAAGACAATTCTGGATGTGCGTGGATGTCGCGCCGGATACGGGCGATGTCTTGGTGCCAGGCGACGATGGGTTCTAACAGATTCATCGGAGTCTCGATTGGAGTTAAGCCAAGGGCAACAAGGGTATTATCAAACAAAAACCCTCAGAACATGTATCACACGTGGAGACCTCACTATGTCGCGTCCTTGGCTTGCTCATTATCCCGCTGGCGTTCCTGCGGAAATATCTATCGAGCCTTATGCGTCATTGCCTGACTTGCTGGATCGGGCGTGCCGCAAGCATGCCGCGCGTGTGGCATGCACGGCCATGGGGGCGGATATCAAGTATGCGGATCTGGATCGCCAGGCGCGTGCGTTTGCAGCATGGTTACAGAGCCAGGGCCTGCAAAAGGGCGCGCGCGTGGCGCTGATGATGCCTAACGTGCCGGCGTATCTGGTTTGCCTGTTGGGTACATTGCGTGCGGGCCTGGTGGTGGTCAACGTCAACCCGCTCTACAAGACAGATGAATTGCAGCGGCAATTGCTCGACAGCGGCGCCGAGGTCATCGTCATTCTGGAAAATTTTGCGCATACCCTGCAGGCCGTCAGTGATCGTGGTGCGCTGCGGCATGTGGTGGTGACGGGGCCGGGCGACCTGCTGGGTGGTTTGAAAGCGCCCCTGGTGAACTTCGTGGCTCGCCACATCAAGCGCATGATCCCCGATTGGCGGATTGAGGGAGCACATCAATTGTCTCGCGTGTTGTCGCAGGGCGCCTCGGCCACGTTCACTCCCCCGCCATTGGGGCATGATGACGTCGCGGTTTTGCAGTACACAGGGGGCACCACAGGCGTACCCAAGGGGGCTATGTTGTCGCATGGCAATCTGATCGCCAACGTGCTGCAACTCGAGGCCGTGGCCCGGCCGGCGCTGAAGGATCTGGACAATGTGCAACTCACCATCATCAGCGCTTTGCCGCTGTATCACGTGTTTGCCATGACGGTGTGCGGCTTGTTTGGACTCTATGCGGGGATGCGTAATGTGCTGATCATCAATCCCCGCGATCAACCCGCCTTGATCGATGCGTGGCGCAAGACCGGCATCAATATTTTCCCCGGCGTAAATACCTTGTTCAATGCCCTGGCGAACAACCCCGATTTTGCCAAACTGGATTTTTCCGGATTGCGATTGACGCTGGGCGGTGGAATGGCGGTGCAGCGCCATGTGGCTGAGCGATGGTTGCAGATCACGGGGCATCCTTTGGTAGAGGGCTATGGTTTGTCGGAAACCTCGCCCGTGGCGACCGTCAACCCTACCGACACGACGGCGTATTCTGGTTCAATCGGTTTGCCTCTGCCATCGACCGATGTAGCGATTCTGGATGACGAGGGCAATACGGTGCCGCTGGGCGAGCGTGGCGAGGTATGCATACGCGGCCCGCAAGTCATGTTGGGATATTGGCAAAAGCCCGATGAAACGCGCCAGTGCATGACAGCAGACGGTTTCTTTCGCACGGGCGATATCGGCATCATGGACGAGCAGGGCTATACCCGTATCGTCGATCGCAAGAAAGACATGATTGCCGTATCCGGTTTCAAGGTCTATCCGAACGAGGTTGAGGCCGTCATCGCATCACATCCCGGCGTTCTGGAATGCGCGGTCGTGGGCGTGCCCGATGAACACTCTGGCGAGGCCGTGAAAGCCTTTGTGGTGAAGAAGGACGAATCCCTGACTGAATCGCAACTGATCGAATGGTGCAAAGACAAGCTCACCGGCTATAAGCGCCCGCATAGCGTGGAATTTCGCGCCGAGTTGCCCAAGAGTAATGTGGGCAAGATCTTGCGGCGCGAATTACGGCCGGACTAGTTGGTTCATTCTTTGCGCAGGTGTGGGGCGATCATGCCGTGCAAGGCCTCGACAATGTCGGGGTTGCCGGCCACCACGCGTCCGCCGATGGGCCAGGGGTCATGTTGATGCATGTCGTGGCAGACTCCACCTGCCTCGCGCACGAGCAGCGTGCCTGCTGCAACGTCCCATGGCGCCAGGCCCATTTCCCAATAGCCGTCGTAGCGTCCGCATGCAGTCCATGCGAGATCCAGCGCTGCGGCTCCCATGCGCCGCACGCCGCGCGTGATGCAGATCGCTTCTTTCAACATAGGCATGTATTGATCTGCGAACGAGAAATCGCGAAACGGAAACCCCGTCGCGAGGACGGCGTCAGCGAGCGATTTGGTGCGCGAGCAGGTAACGCGTCGGCCGTTGAGCCATGCACCAATGCCGTGCACAGCGGTGAATAGCTCCTCGCGGCAGGGGTCGTACACGACACCAATGACCGGCGTGTCTTCTTGTAGGGGGTCCGGACCGGGAACTCGTGCGCCCGCATGGGCAACGAGCGCAATCGATACAGCATAGTGAGGAATGCCGTGCAGAAAGTTGGTCGTGCCATCCAGCGGGTCGATGTACCAGGTGGCGGGGCCTTGAGGAGTGCCGCCTGTTTCTTCGGCCACAATGCCGAAATCCGGGGTGCGCGAACGCAGCACCTCGATAATCGCAGCCTCGGCCTCGCGATCGGCTTGGGACACCAAGTCGTTGCGGGCCTTATGATCAATCACAAGGTCGCTGCGATGATGAGCATAGGATTGCAGGATCGCAGCACCTGAATGAGCTGCCGATGCGGCAGTATCAATCGCAGCGCACAGATCCAGCGCAGAGGGTGAAGGCATCGTAGTACGTCCGGTCTTCAGCATGAGTCCAGTGTAAGCCCTTGCGGCTGCACGCTCGCCACTTCTGTCAGAATCAGGCGTTTATACGTGGCTTTCACCCAACGTCATATGCTTGTCGTCTTAGGTATGCTGTATGTCGCAACGCATTGATGGGCTGCGTGGCGCCGGATCGTGAAAATCTCGTAATTTCCCGCAAAATAGCCGCGTTGCGCGCCTTGTGGTCGTGTCTCTTTATTTATGTCTTCTTACGTTCCGCTGACTGCTCCTGACGTTGGTTTCGATGCCGATGGCCATTTTCGCAATACTTCGTATGGCGATGTTTATCATTCGACCGCAGGTGCGCTTGGGCAAGCAGAGTATGTATTTTTGCGAGGCAATGGTTTGCCGGAACGGTGGCGTGGGCGGGGCGCCTTTACCGTGTGCGAAACGGGTTTCGGATTGGGGTTGAATTTTCTGGCGTTGTGGGACGCATGGCGCAAAGATCCCGCCCGTTGTGCGCGATTGCATATGCTTTCGGTCGAAGCGCATCCGTTTGCGCGCGATACTCTGGCCCAGGTGTTGCGGCGGTTGGCGCCCGAGTCATTGCGTGCATTGGTTGATCAGTTGGTGGCCCAATGGCCAGCCTGCCTGCCGGGGCTGCATCGCCTGGAGTTCGAACGGGGGGCCGTCACCCTGACATTGGCTTTTGGCCGAGCCGAGACCGTCGTACCGCAATTGCGCGCCCGCGTAGATGCGTATTTCTTGGACGGCTTTGCGCCAAAACGCAATCCCGATTTGTGGCAACCCGCATTGATGCACGACCTGGCGCGCTTGGCCGCGCCTGATGCCACCCTGGCTACCTGGGCCAGCGCGGGCGCGGTGCGTCGGGCCTTGACCGATGCGGGGTTCGAGGTCCGCAAGCAGCCAGGATATGCGGGCAAAGTGCACATGACGGTGGGCGTGCGGACGGCGCAAACGCGGCCGTCTGCACCAACGAGGCAGCCTGCACACGCGAAAGGCGCCACGTCGTTCGGCGACAGGGCCGTTGCATTAGACGAGGCTTGGTCCCTGGCGCGTGACGCAGACAGTCTCGGCACCGACGAGATCGTCGTTGTCGGCGCGGGGCTGGCAGGAGCCGGTATCGCACAGGCGTTGGCGCTACGCGGCCGGTCGGTGGTGGTGATTGATCCCGCGAATTCGGCGGGCGACATGGCACATGCCGGACACGTCGCGGCAGCCCTGACGCCAGTGATCGCCCGTGATGATAATGCCCGCGCGCGGCTATCGCGCGCGGGCAGTTTCAGAGCCCAAGCCCGCTGGGCTGATCTGGCACCGGATGCTGCCCCGCTGCGTTGCGGCACGGTGCAGCTCGAGCGCGATGCGGGCCGTACCGCGGCGTTGGACGACACGTTGCGGCAACTGCAGTTTCCGGCAGATTGGGTGCGAGTCGTTGATCGTGACGAGGCGTCGGCGCTGGCTGGCATGTCCGTCGCCAGAGGGGGCATGTTTCTCGCAGATGGGTTATTGGTGCAGCCTGCGGCATTGATCCCCGCCTTGTTGCATACGCCTGGTGTGCGGCGTGTGTCGGGATGTGCATTCGATTTGCAGCGTGTTGCCTCGGGTTGGCAAGTCCGAGCTGCCGACGGCCGAGTGCTGGCTCAGGCCACGACCGTGGTGCTGGCCAACGCGTTCGGGGCGCAGGCCTTGCTGCGAGAGAGCGGATTACTGGACCCATTGCCGAGGTTGGCGCAAATGCATCGGCTGGCTGGACAAGTCAGCTTGTTACCGGCCTCTGGGGGGCGCGAGACGGGCGGCACTCGCGAGGCAGATGCCGGCCCGCGCTGTATCGTCGGCGGTGAGGGATATCTCCTGCCTGCAATACAGGGACAGTGCGTGGCCGGCAGTACGTATGAGCATGGCGCCCTGACCTCGGACATCAGCACAGCGGGTCAGCAAACCAACCTCGACAAGGTCGCTGGGCTCTTGGGAGGCTTGCCGCCGGCCTGGGCGTCGCTGACGCCCGGCGAACTGCCGGGATGGGCGGGATGGCGGGCCGTGCTGCCCGGACGCTTGCCGGCGATTGGTCCGTTGTCGCATGCTCCCGGGGTGTGGGTAGCGGCGGGTTATGCGTCGCGGGGCCTCAGTTGGTCGGCATTGAGCGGAGACCTGATCGCCAGTGCGCTATGCGGCGAACCGCTGCCGTTGGAAGCCGATCTGCTTGCCAGCATTGCGCCGCGTTGACGTCACGATGGCGGCTGTTGGCGGCAGAAGCTCCAATAAATCGCCTAAATCCGCCCGGCAAAAATGCCGAAATCACCCCGGTTTTCGGTGTTTTGTATTCAACTTTTCGGCCTGTTCGGACAGGCAATTCGACCCGAAAAACGAAAGCGATTTTATTTCGTGGGCCAAATCCGTCAAAATAGCGTTTTTTAACGGTTTTTTGGCTTAAGCCGGGGGATGCTCTGTGCCGCCCAAGTTCGACTTTGCCCATACTACCCAGCTCGAGTCCGTCGAGTTGCTGTCGTCACGCCCCAGCCGCATCGATTTCGATGCGGGTGACGGGTTGCACCTGGTAGTCGAGGCGCATGCGCCTGGTGTCTTTCGCCTGCGCTGTGGCCAGGCGAGTGTCCTTAATGAGGAGAAACCCAGCGCGCGCGTACGCGCCGTTGCGGAAATGTTGCTGGCTCGCCAGGAAGCAGTAGGCGAGTGTACGGTCACGCCCCAAGACGACGGCAAAGGCTGGCGTATTGCTCAGGGCGAGGTGTCGCTCGATATCCAGACGGATCCCGTGCGGATCGCCTTGTATCGTGGCGAAACGCAGGTGCTTGCTTCTGATATCTCCGAGCACGAACCCGCTTTCGGCCATGACGCGCTGGATGAGGTTGATGACGCAGTCTGGAGCGCGGCTTTCACGCTGCAGGCTGATGAGCGTCTCTACGGCCTGGGCGAAACCTCCGGTGATCTGAATCGTCGCGAAGAAGCGATCGTTTCCGATGACCCGGATCATCGCGCGCTGCCGCTGGCCTGGAGCCCGCGCGGTTGGGGCATCTATGTCAATACGATGCATCGCGTGCACCACGATCTGGGGGTGGCGCCGACGGCGTCTGCTTATACGGTCAGTGTCGAAGACACCGTGCTGGACGTGTTCCTGTTCGTCGGCGACCCCAGCGAGATCCTGAACCAATACACGGCGTTGACGGGCCGTGCCGGCCAGCCGGTGCTGTGGGCGATGGGTGCCTGGCTGCAGCAGGCCGAGGGCGAGATGCCTACCGAGACCGCCGCGTTGGTCGAGCGGATGCGCGAGCTGCAATTGCCGCTGGATGCCGTCAAGCTGGCCGCACCGTCGGCCTGGGGATTCCAGTCCGACAAGGCTGTCTTTGAATGGGACGCTCAGCGTTTCCCGGATGCCAAACAAATGCTGGCGCTGTTTCACAAGCACCACGTTCACGTTGCGGCAACCGGTTTCCCTGGTGTCATCCAATCCAGCCCCCTGTTCGAGGAACTGGAGGATCGCGGCTGGCTATTGACCCGCGACGACGGCGGTGCCCAGGTTTTTGACGGCAACGACGCCACGGCCGGTCGGCCCTATGGCTTGCTGGATCTGACCTATCGCGACGTCTATAACCTCTGGATCGAGCGCCATCGCCAATTGATCGAGGACGGCTTGGACGCCCCGGTCTGTGATGCGCAGATTGCCATCCCTGATGATGTCAGCGCACGCAATGGCGACAACGGCGCGATCCTGCGTTCCCAATATCCGTTGCTGGCACGGCGCGCCTTGTTCGAGGCTGTCGCTGGCCACAAGGTCCCGCCCGAGGGCGTGGTGCCCAGCACCGATTTGTTCCCGGCGGCCCAGCGCCTGCCGTGGCAGCTCGGCCCGCAAGTCACCAACGACTGGGCCGGATTGGAACAGACCTTGCGCACGGCGTTGTCCATCGGGGCGAGCGGTGTGCCGGTGCAGGTGCATAACATCGGTTCGGCCAAGGCTCCGCTCGATGGCATGAGTGCCGAGCTTTATCTGCGCTGGCTGACTGTTGGTGTGTTTTCGGCGAATTTCTGCTTCCAGGGCGTTCCTGGCTTGATGCCCTGGGCGTTTGGCGATGAGGCGCTCGAGCAGGCTCGCACCTGGCTGCAATGGCGTTATCGATTGGTCCCCTATGTCCTGGGCGCGATCGAAGACTCGGCTCGTACTGGGCTGCCGGTACAGCGCTCGATGGCATTGAGCTTTCCGCATGACCCCGAGGCCCACAATTGGGACCTGCAGTACCTGCTGGGGCCGGCCTTGCTGGTGGCTCCGGTGATGCAGCCGGGCAATAGCGTGAACGTGTATCTGCCCAAGGGCGATGCTTGGTGGGATTTGAACACCGGCTATCGCTACGAAGGCGGCACCACCTTGGCCGTGGAATGGGGAACGGACAAATACCCCGTCTTTGGCCGCGAAGGGCATATGTTGTGTCTGGGCCCTGTGGCGCAGCATGCGGGCGAGTTCAACTCTGCGCGCATTCTGGACGAGGTCTGGATGTTTGGCATGCCGGTGCACAACCCCGTGGTGATGCGCAACAAGATCCGTGTCATGCAAATGCAGGGGTCCAGCTATATCAAGGGCCTCGAAGGCCTGCGCATCCTGCCCTCCGAGGGGCTGGAAGTCAAACGCCGCGGCGCCGAAGTCCGCATCTCGCGCGCTCGGTAACCAGCGTCTCCTGGCGTCCATTGGCGGCAAACGCCGATGGACGCCGATCTTGCTGTTCCCATTGATCCGCCCGTGACCTCTGCTTGCTGCTGGGGCCGGACAGGTTCGCAGGTGGGGCGGTTATATTTCTAATAGTTATTAAAAAGAGACGAAACTGTCGTTCTCTTTAGAAGCGCGATCCTCCACAATCGCAACGCCATGATTCACATCCAACATCTATCGAAGACTTACGCGACGCCGCACGGCCGCTTTGAGGCGCTGCGCGACATCAGCCTGCAGATCGAACAGGGCGAAGTCTTCGGCATCATCGGCCCCAGCGGGGCAGGAAAAAGCACGCTGGTCCAGTGCATTAATTTGCTGGAGCGTCCCGATAGCGGCCAAATATCTATTGGCGGCACTGAGCTGACTTGCCTGGACGAGACCGAGCTGCGCAACCAACGCCGCCGTATCGGCATGGTGTTTCAAGGCTTTAACTTGCTGGCTCGCCGTACGGTGTACGGCAACGTGGCTTTGCCTCTGGAGATCGCAGGCGTGCCGCGTGATCAGATTCCCGCCAAAGTCGAGCGCTTGCTGGCGCTGGTCGGGTTGGAACATCTGCGCGATCGCTATCCCAGCCAGATCAGCGGCGGGCAGAAACAGCGCGTGGGGATTGCCCGCGCCCTGGCCAACGACCCCGATGTGCTGCTGAGCGACGAGGCGACCTCGGCGCTGGACCCGGAAACCACGCACAATATTTTGGCCTTGCTGCGGGATATCAATCAGAAAACCGGTGTGACCGTCGTCATGATCACGCATCAGATGGAGGTCGTGCGCGAGATCTGTGACCGCGTGGCGGTGCTGTCTCATGGCCAAGTGGTCGAATCCGGCCGCACTCAGGATATTTTTGCCTCGCCTCGGCACGAGGTGACCAGCGCTATGGTGTCGGCTGCGACCGCCTCGGACCTGACTGACGCCACCCTGGCGGCCACACATGCACGCATGGCCGACATGGCCGCCGCACGGCCTGGGACGCAGGCGCGTTTGCTGCGTATACGCTTGGCGGGCGGCGCGGCTGGAACGTTGTTGTCCGACCTGACCCGTCAGCATGCGCTGGATGTCAGCCTGGTCCAGGCTCGCGTCGAAGACATCCAGGGGGTGGCTGTCGGTACCTTGTTTGTGTTGGTACAAGGCGAGCCTGACGCCGTCAATCAGGCGCTGAATACCCTGACCGCACTAGATATTTCCGTAGAAGACATCGCCCCATGAGTTCGCAACTGATCGACTTGCTCGTCACCTCGCTGCTGGAAACCCTGCTGCTGGTCGGCGTGCCCAGCCTGATTGCCGTCATCATCGGTATCCCGCTGGGTGTCATCCTGGTGGTGACCGCACGCGGCGCGATGCTGCAAAACCTGACCGTCAATCGCGTGTTGGGCGCCATCGTCAACATCACCCGTTCCGTGCCTTTCATCATTTTGATGGTGGCCATCATCCCGTTCACGCGGTTTATCGCTCAGACTTCGATCGGCACCACGGCGGCAATTGTGCCCCTGTCTGTCGCAGCGATTCCATTCATGGCCCGCATCGCTGAAAACGCCATGCGCGAAGTCGACTCGGGGTTGTTGACCGCCGCGCGCGCCATGGGTGCGAGTCCGTTGCAGATCATTGTCAAAGTCCTGCTGCCGGAATCCCTGCCAGGGCTGGTGGCGGCTACGATCGTGACCATCATCAGCCTGATCGGCTATTCCGCCATGGCTGGCGCCATCGGCGGCGGCGGTCTGGGCGACGTGGGCATACGCTACGGCTACCAACGTTTTCAACCGGAAGTCATGCTGGCCGTCGTGGTCGTGCTGGTCGTTCTGGTGCAGTTTGTCCAGGGCATGGGCGATTGGCTCGTGCGCCGGATGTCGCATCGCTAATCAGGAAGGTATTTCATGAGCATCAAGTTTTTCAAATCGTTGGCCGCATTGGCCCTGGGTGCGGCAGTCGTGGCCCAGCCGGCGCTCGCTCAAGACAAACCGCTCAAGGTAGGCGTGACGGCCGGCCCGCATGCGCAGATCTTTGACGTGGTCAAGGCAGAAGCCGCCAAGCAAGGCCTGCAAGTGCAGATCATCGAGTTCAGCGACTACGTGCAGCCCAATGCCGCGCTGTCCGCTGGCGATCTGGATATGAACAGCTATCAGCATCAGCCTTACCTGGATTCGGCCAATGCGGATCGTGGCTACAAACTGGTCAGCATCGGTAAGACGGTGATTTTCCCTATCGGCATCTACAGCAAAAAGGTCAAGAACCTGAACGAGCTGAAAGAGGGCGCGCAGATCGGTATTCCCAATGATCCGACCAACGGTGGCCGTGCCTTGCTGCTGTTGCAACAGCATGGGCTGATCAAGCTGAACCCCGACGCGGGCCTGAAAGCGACCCCGATCGACATTACGGAGAACCCGCGCAAGCTTCGCTTTGTGGAACTGGACGCCGCGCAACTGCCGCGTTCGCTGGATGACGTCGATGCCTCCGCTGTGAACACCAATTTCGCCATGGAAGCAGGCCTGGACCCCAACAAGGACGCGATCGTGCGCGAGTCGTCAGAGTCGCCCTATGCCAACGTGCTGGTCGTGCGCGAGCAGGACAAAGACCGCGCGGATTTGAAAAGGCTGGCCAGCATCTACCAGAGTGCCGCTACCAAGGCCTTTATCGCTGAAAAATTCAAGGGCGCAGTGGTTGCCGCCTGGTAATTTGGGACGGCGCCAATCGACGGCAACCGCGTTGTCGTCGACAATATTTTGAGCAAGAACGTAATTTTAGATTTGACAGGCTGATTCAGTTCCGTCATAATCTTGGGCTTCGGTCGGGCCTTTAGCTCAGTCGGTAGAGCAGCGGACTTTTAATCCGTTGGTCGCGAGTTCGAGTCTCGCAGGGCCCACCACCAGATGCAAAACAACGCCAACTCTTCGGAGTTGGCGTTGTTGTTTGTGGCGTTAGGCTTGAGATTCAGTGCCCATTGCCGGATCGCTTACCGAGTGTTCGCCAGTCTCTACCCGGCCTGCAAAGCGGCGTACGAATGCGGCATCGCTGTCGCATTTCACCTGGAAATCGTACCAACGGCCGCTGTCGGCCAGTTCCCAATGCAGGGATTCCTGGGCACCTGCCGCGACGCTGACTGTCCATGGGCCGTCCTCGCGATACGCCAGCGGCGTGATCGTGAAGGTGCAATCCGCCGAGCCGCCATTCATCAGTTCCGCGTATACATTGCCGTTGGCGATGTCATAGCAGACACGTATTTCCGGGTGCGCACCGCTGTCGGCGATGCGCGCCGTGTCGCCGACGAAGTGACGGTGATAGCCATTGGGGCCGAGCACCCACAGATCGTAGTGTCCCAGATTGTCCAGGCCCGCGTTCCACGTGTCGTCCAGCGTCGTGCCGGCCTCTAATGTGTAGCGGCGCGGAATGCGGTCCAGATGATGGCGGTCATAGACATGAAACACGGCAGCCTGCGTGCCCGTGTTGGCGAACAGCAGTTGAACCTGACCGTCGGCGGTGGCGCGTGCGCTGGTGTGCAGCTCATAGGGCAGTGCGCGCGATGGACGCGTGCCGCTGGCCTGCAGCGGCATCTGCAAATCGGTCGGTAGCGGCACTTGAGGCAACGCAGCCTGAGCATCGCGCAACTGATCGGCATCGGCGCGCGTGAGGCGGCCATTCAGCGTCGGCAGCACTTCTTCATTAGGCGTGGCGAAATTGAGTGCGCTGGTCAGATCGCCACAGACGGCACGGCGAAATGGGCTGATGTGGGGTGCCTGGACACCGAAACGCGTCTCCAGAAAACGCAGTACAGACGTGTGATCGAACACTTGCGAGTTGACCCACCCGCCACGGCTCCACGGGGAAATCACGTACAGGGGAACGCGAGGGCCGGGGCCAAACACACGTCCGTCAGCCTGGGGCTGGCCAGAACTGCCCGTCGGCGAGGGCTGCGTATAGTATTCGTATGCCATATCGCCCTCTGACAGCGTGGTCTTGCCTGCGAGGCTGCCGTCGGCATTGCGCGAGGGGGCGGACGGTGAGGGCACGTGGTCAAAGAAACCATCGTTCTCATCGAAGTTGATCAGCAGGACGGTCTTGCTCCAGACCTCCGGGTTGGCGGTGAGCGCATCCAGAATTTCCTGGACGAACCATCCGCCTTGCACCGGACTGGAGGGGCCGGGATGTTCGCAATAGATCGAGGGCGCATTCACCCACGACACTTGCGGCAGCCGCCCCTCTAGCACATCGCGCCGGAACGCATCCAGATACGTGTCGGGTGTCGTGCCGGGCAAGGTGTTGGCGATGCCTTTGTACAGCGGATTGCCGGGGTTGTCCGTGGCTGCATCATAGGCGTGATACGGCAGCGCTTGGCCCGTATCGGCATACGGCGAATTCGGCTCGCCGCCACTGGAAACCGGAAAGCCCGATGCCAGATTGGCCGCACGGAATTGACGGAATGCGCCCAGCATGTTGTCGCCCCATTCGTCGGGCATGTTCTGGTAGCAGATCCAGCTGACGCCTGCGTCCTCCAGATTCTCGGCGTAGGTTTTCCAGGTGTAGCCGGTCTCCTCATTGCCTGCCGTGCCGGCGATCCAGTCCCATTCGTTGTTCACGTAGGCGACATTCTGCGCGGTGGGGCCGTTGGTGCCAGTCAGGTGGAATGAGCGATTGGCATCCGTGCCTGTGTGCATGCTGCAGTGATAGGCATCACAGAGCGTGAACGCATTGGCCAGCGCGAATTGAAAGGGGACCTCCTGTTCCTTGTAATACCCCATGGATTGATCCTGCTTGTAGCGGGGCCATTGGGTCATGCGGCCATTGTCCCAGGCCTCCTGGCTGTCGACCCACGTATGGTTCGTGCCTGACACGCGTTGGGCATTATTGGCCGTGCTATCCAGGTGATAGGGCGTCAACAGCGCGCCGTTTTCGCGCTCCTGCTGCCAGACCTTGCGGTCGTTGACCATGGGAATGGTGAGCCGGTCGCCAAAACCGCGTACGCCTTTGAGCGTTCCGAAATAGTGGTCGAACGAACGATTTTCTTGCATCAGGATGACGACGTGTTCGACATCCTTGATGGTGCCCGTCTTGTTGTTGGCGGGGATGGCCAGTGCTTTGCGGATGCTGGGCGGGAATGTCGCGAGGACGGCGGCGGCGAGGCCTGCGCCGGTGGTGGTTTGCAGGAATTGGCGGCGTGAGGTCATGGAGATTGGTGAGGCAGTCGTGGGCGGATGGCAGGCATCAGGGCGCGCAGCGCAACTGGGGTTGCGCGGGCTGTTCGGTACCGGGCTCGCTGGGGGCGGGCGATGAGTCGTCGTCATCGCCGCTGCCACAGGCCGCCAGCAGAACGGCCATCGCCAGAGACGCGGCCAACAGGCGTATAGAGGAAAGGGTGGGCATAGGTCCGAGGTTTGCGAAGGATGAAAAACGGCTCGACGCGACGAGGCGTCAAGCCGATGCAAGCCTAAAAGGGGGACGTGACAGTAGAGTGAAAGCTGCGGGGAAGTCTGTAACGAAACCGCGCGTTGGCTGGAATGCGTAAACCGCTGGTTGAAAATGCCCAAGCGCTGCTTGCGGTGTTTTCATAGTGCGCCACGAGTGCTTCGACACACGAGTGCCTCGGACGCAGAAATAGGGCTTTACACGAACTTATGCTCAAAGGTAGCATAACTGCCTGTGCTCTTTTTTTGGTCTAAATATGCTCATTCTGAGCATATAAGAATGCTGTCGAGATGGCGCCCAATGGAGACTTAGCGATGGAAACGCTCGCCCCTAGAACGATCGAATGTGATCTACCCGTTCGGTCTGCTGCCGGCCTCACGCCCGTAGCCCAGGCCTGGACTCATGTGCCAGAGCCGCTGCAGACAGAGCAAAAGGCTGCATTAGTCGAACGTATCCGCGACCTGCTGCAGCGCGAACGCGCGGTACTGGTGGCTCATTACTATGTCGATGCCGATCTGCAGGAGCTGGCCGAGGCCACCGGCGGCTGTGTGGGGGATTCTCTGGAAATGGCCCGCTTCGGACGCGACCATCCCGCCGACACACTGGTCGTGGCCGGCGTGCGTTTCATGGGCGAGACCTCCAAGATCCTGAGCCCGAACAAACGTATCCTCATGCCCGATCTAGAGGCCACCTGCTCGCTCGACCTGGGGTGTCCACCGGACGCCTTCAGCGCCTGGTGCGACGCTCATCCGGGCCGTACCGTGGTCGTCTATGCCAACACCAGCGCTGCGGTCAAAGCCAGGGCCGATTGGGTCGTGACGTCGTCTATCGCATTGGACGTCGTGGCCGATCTGCACGCGCGCGGGGAGCGCATTCTGTGGGCACCCGACCGGCATCTGGGCGATTACGTGCAGCGTCAGACTGGCGCCGACATGCTGCTGTGGCAGGGCGCCTGCATCGTACATGACGAGTTCAGAGGTACCGAGCTCGAATTGTTGCGCGCCGATTATCCGCAGGCCAAAGTGCTGGCGCATCCCGAGTCGCCGCAGCCGGTACTGGCGCAGGCGGACGTAATTGGCTCCACCACACAACTGATCGACGCCGTCCGCAAGCTGGATGCCGAGTCATTCATCGTCGCCACCGATCAGGGCATTTTGTACAAGATGCGCGAGGCCGCGCCCGGCAAGACCTTTATCGCCGCGCCGACCGCTGGCAACAGCGCCACCTGCAAGAGTTGCGCGCATTGTCCCTGGATGGCCATGAACGCGTTGTCAAACCTGGCCGCTGTGTTGGAACACGGTCGCAACGCTATCACGCTCGATCCGGAGCTGGGAAGGCTAGCCAAGAAACCGATTGATCGCATGCTGGCGTTTGCCGACGAGCGCAAACAACGCGTGCGCGCCAGCGGCGATATGGCACGCGATACGACGCTGTATGCCAATGTAGGGCCGGCCTGAGGGACAGGAGCGCAATTCATATGGACTACGACGTGCTTATCATCGGCACTGGTCTGGCTGGCCTCTCGGCGGCATTGGAACTGGCGCCGCATCGGCGTGTGGCATTGATCGCCAAGGACGCCATCGACCACAGCGCCAGCAATTGCGCCCAGGGCGGTATCGCAGCCGCGTTGGATCCCGAAGACAGCGTGGATGAGCACGTACAGGACACCCTGACCGCAGGAGCGGGGTTGTGCGACGTTGAGGCCACACGCCGGATGACGTCCAGCGCGCCCGATGCCATTGACTGGTTGCAACGCCAGGGCGTGGTTTTCACGCCGGTCTCGACAGGACAGCGCGCGCTGCATTTGACGCGGGAAGGGGGACACGGCCGTCGCCGCATCGCGCACGTTGATGACGCGACAGGCCGCGCGATCATCGCCGCGCTCAGTGCGCGAGTGCGCAGCCATCCGAACATCACTTTGCTCGAACAGCATTGCGCGATTGATCTGGTCTGGACGCCGCAAGCGGGGTGCCGAGGCCTGCATGTCCTGGATATGCGGCGTAATCAGATCGTGACTTTAGCGGCGGCACATGTGGTGTTGGCCACGGGGGGCGCGGGGCAGGTATATGCGCATACCACCACGCCATCGACCGCAACGGGCGATGGTATTGCCATGGCCTGGCGCGCCGGATGCCGTGTCGCTAATCTGGAGTTCATTCAATTCCATCCCACCAGTCTGTACGACCCGGCGGGAGAGACGTTTTTGATTTCCGAGGCGGTGCGCGGCGAAGGCGGTTTGTTGCGCCGGCCGGATGGCACGCGTTTCATGCCTGCGTACGATGACCGTGCCGAGCTGGCGCCGCGCGACGTAGTGGCCCGCGCCATTGATCAGGAAATCAAACGCCATGGGCTCGATTGCGTGTATCTGGATATCAGTCACCGGCCACGTGATTTTTTGCTGGCGCATTTTCCCAACATTTATGCGCGTTGTTTGGTGATCGGCATTGATATGGCGGTCCAACCGATTCCGGTCGTGCCGGCTGCGCACTACACGTGCGGAGGTGTCGTTGCCGATGTTGATGGCCGTACAGAATTGCCGGGCCTCTATGTGATCGGCGAGACCGCCTGCACGGGCCTGCACGGGGCCAACCGATTGGCCAGCAACTCATTGTTGGAATGCGTGGTCATGGGGCGCGGGGCCGCGCAGACTGTCCTGGCGTCGTCTGGCGTACGTGTTCGGTCTGGCGCAGCAATGCCTGATCCGCGTCGCGCCGAGGCGCCCGTCTGGCATGTGCAGATCGCTGGCAAGGCTGACGCTGACATTGCGCATACCCGACGGGCGTTGCGTGAGCTGATGAGTCGCGAGGTCGGCATCGTGCGCAGCGACGCCACGCTGTCCAGCGCGGCGCGGCGCATTGCCGAGTGGATGTCAGAGACAGAGCGGTTATGGCAGGCAGAAGGCGTCAGTCTCGATCTGCTGGAGCTGCGCAATCTGCTGCAAGTGGCCGCACTGATCGTCCAGGCCGCCGAGGCACGCCACGAAAGCCGCGGTGCACATTTCAATCGTGACTGGCCCGACGCAAAAGAGCGATAGCGTGGCGATGGACACGAGCCAAACGTAGATCGTCGTTGCCTGCAAAGATGGCGGTGCGCCGCCACTCGGCAAGCACGGCCTCAGCGGAGAGCCTGCGTTCAGATGAACGGGCCCAGCTCACCGGGAGCAATCTGCGCCGACCCAGGGTTTCGACAACGGGACATCGTCAGCGGTATTTCCCGCGAACTCGCGGATCCTTTGCGCCAACCCCGGCGTTGGCTCCTCATAACTGTAGCAATACGGCGGCGTGGGTACGAGTTCGCCACGGTAGTCCTCCAACACTGGCACCGCATCGCCGAGATATAGGTTGTCTTTCAATCGCAAGAAAGCCTTGTAGTCTCGCGTGTAGCCATGTTGGGTCTTGCGCTTTTCGTACGCCCCGCGATCGGACTCGCCGTTTTCCAGCGCGGTTCTTTTGGGCGCGATGGGTATATAGCGACAGTAGTTCACGTTGATGCCTTCCACCGTAGGGAAAAACTCAGGCTCCACGCACGGCCGTTGCGCGTCATTGCTGAAAATGTTGCCTTCGACCAAGGCCTTGGCCTCCAGGCTGAAACTCATACCGTAGAAATCCCAGTTTTCCAGCAGGTTATTGAACAGGTGGAAGTTACCGAATTGGGCTCTTGGATTGCGTTGGACGGTATTGAAAAAATAATTGTGATGCAGCGTCACCCGTGCAACGGAGTCCCGGTCATAATTCTTGAACAAATCCTTCGAGGTAATGTTGTTGAGCAACATGACCTTGTTTGAGTCATGGAATTTCGTCCAAGAAACAGTGACATCGGTAGAGCCATTCTTCACGTTGAGCAGGCGGTCAGACATACGCGAGAGATCGAGGTGGTTGATCCACACGTCACGGCTGCCATTGGCGACATTGACTGCCTGTGTGAGCCTGGTCAGGCGGCCATCGATCGTCAGATGCGTGAGAATGACATTCTTGCTGCCGTATACGCCTAGCCCGTCGTCGATCAAGGTGACTTTTCTGCCACGCCCATCGATTGTCGTATTCGACGGCACACGCAGCTGGGATTCCAGGACGATGGTCATGTCGGATGCGAAGCGGATCCAGGCGGGCGCTTTTTTCGCTTGCTGCAGGGCAGCGCGCAGCGTGCCGGGGCCGGCGTTTTTGTCGGACGTGACCTCGATGAGTTTCCCGTTCAATCCCCCGGTGGCCTTGGCCCCGTAGCCTTCACGATGTTCGAGCAGGGACGAAATAAACGGGCAGCTCTCGGCCGGAGTTTGGCACGACTCATTCGCCGCGGCCCCGCAGGCATACAACATGAGCGCGGTGAGCAACCCGCGTAGCATCGTCATTGGCTTCATTGACGTTCGCTCTCTAAACCTGCGCGGATCGATCCGCGGCGGTCACGTGACGCCAGATTCCTCCGCTCAGGCGCAGGTTCTCCGGCGGTCCGGCCAGATGTTCTCTGAGATGTTCGAAATACGCTTTCTGCCATCGCTGGGAGTACGCTTCGGCGTCTTCGCCAGGCTCGGCGGTGGGCAGCATTTCCAGTGTATACGTCACCCGGCCATTTTCCCATCTGGGTGTGTAGAAGACCGACGGCACGCGGTGCCGATGGGCCAGGTGAGACGCGAAGCTGGAATAGGTCACGTCCTGGCCTTCGAAGTGGGTGCGTGGTGCGGCCGGGTTCGCTGCGCCGTCTATCGCCAGACATAGCACATAGCCTGACCCGAGTGCTCGCATGCAGGCCTTGGCGACCTGCGCTTCGGTTTGGTCTGCGGTGGAAATCAAGGCGGTGGAATAGCTGCTCTGCGCAACACTGGGCGCCGTGGCGAGCCAGCGCGAGGGAATGCCCAGCAGTTCCAGGGCCATGAGCCCAGCGTACATGGGACCGACGTGCGCGGTGGCGACGACGACGCCGCGACCGGCCGCCAGCAGTGGCGCGAAGAAACGCTCGGCGGTATCAAGCTCGCCCAGCAGATGCATGGCTTCCTCCGCGTTGTCTTCGCGGCATTCGAGCCAATCGAGTAGCAGATGATCGACCAGGTGGCCCCAGCGTGCCCGGCGTTCCCACTGCGCGCGATCGACGGTACGATCGCCGCGCATCGACCAGGCCCAGTCGAGCCGTGATTGCGGTATGGGCGCGGTATCCAATCGTGCCTCAAGCTGAGTCATGGCCGCTTGGAATGTTGTCGGGAGCTGCGCGCTG
The DNA here is from genome assembly GCF_965139205.1 of Bordetella muralis. Lineage (GTDB taxonomy): Bacteria > Pseudomonadota > Gammaproteobacteria > Burkholderiales > Burkholderiaceae_B > Bordetella_A > Bordetella_A muralis. Next base: position 339,379 of record NZ_CBCSIU010000003.1, on the reverse strand, counting down.
CGTTGTGCGACATGCTGTTCAAACAGCGTTTCGGCCGCTTGTTTGCGGCCCGCCTGGGAAAGCGCGCCGATGGCTGAACGCTGCCACATCAGTTTCTCGGGCGATCGCTCGAGCAGTTTCATCAACTGATCGGCGGCCTCGTCATATTGCAGCGTATAGCGCAACGCGCGGGCATAGAGGCCGCGTGTCTGCTCCAGCTCTGGTGCCAGGTCGACGGCCTGCTTCAAAGGCGCCACCGATTCCTTATAGCGTCCCGCCCGCAATAAGGTCTCGCCATACAGCGACAGCAACCTTACATCCGCTGGCGACGCCTTCAATCCCGCCTCGAAATGCGTCAGCGCATGTATTTTGCGATCGTCTTCGTGAGCGCGCCGCAGGTGAGCCATGCCCAACGTCGTGCGCAAGGGCGGGCAATCGTGTCCCACGCTCAATGCGGCGTTGCCAAGCTGGATCGAGGCGTCGACTCTGCCATCCTCGAGCAAGGCTCGCACGGCCATCGTGGCCACGCGTTCGTTAGGCAGCTGGTCCGCGTTCAAGTCTGCTGCGAGGTTCGCCGCTTCGCTCACGTCACCATTGCGCACGAAGGCCAGCATCCACCAGTACGCTTCGTCGAGGTGGCGCCTCGCCATGTCGATAGTCGTTCTAGCTACTTCGGCGGCATCAGTCACACGCCCGGCCTGTACGCGCAGTTGAATCCGCGCTGCGTGCAGTGCTGCAGCATCCGGGTCGATGCGTGCGGCGGCATCCGCCTCGCCGATGGCACGCTCCCACTGTTCCGTACGGCCGAAAAGACTCGCGAGCAACCGGCGCTCATCGGCTCGCGAGGGATAGACCTTGATGAGTATCTCGAGCGCGGCAATTGCCGGCTCGATCCTGCCGGCTCGTACCAGGGGTGTAACCAGCAAGCGGCGGCCATCACGCCAGCCGTCGCCCACCTGCGCCAGCGCGGGCTCCAGTGCGGCCATCTCATGTACCGGATCGTCCGCATCCAGAATAGCTTTGATGACTTCGCGCAGCCGCGTCGTGGCATCAGGCTCGGCAGCTCGATTTGCAGTAGCCGTATCAACCATGACGCAATCCTCTCAACAATGCCATCGCTGCGCGAATGGCGAACATGAGGACAAAGCCCAACGCCAGTGCTTGCAGCAATAAAAGCGCAGTGCGTGGGCTGCTGGGCCGATCAGTCGGGACCGGCTGCGCGATAATGGACAGATAGCGTTGCAAGCGCAGGGCGTCGGTCACGGCCTGCTGGTGCGATTGCTGCGCCAGCGTGAGGTTTGAATCGGCAAAGACCTGCGCATTTCGGAGTGCCTCATATGACTTCAACTGCTGCGCTTCCGTATTGCCTTCGCCGCTCAGACGATAGCGCACTGCCGCCAACCGTTTCTTCAATGCTGCGACCTGCAGTTCTGCAGGCTTCAGCATGAAATGGTCCTTGTTGCCGAGCGCGCGGATTTTGTCGAGATTGATCTGCGCCGTGCTGAGCTCGGCTTCAAGCTGGCTGGAGAGGTTCAGCAGCATGGACACCGTGGCAGTCGGATCGATATTGCCGTGCGTGGTGCGCCACGTCGTCAACTCATCGCGGGCAGCGAGCGCCTTTTGCTCGGCGAGTTTGACCGACGCCTCGCTGACCTTTAGCTTGTCGGCGACGCCTTTCTTGTTCATCGAGCTGACGAACTCTTCAGCCAGTTCGATAAGCGCCTTTGACAGCGTCGCGGCGTCCTCCGGCGAAAACGCGCTGACGCGCAACACGTCGATCTGCTCCAGCGGATTGAACGACACGTGTACCGCTGCCCGATAGGCGCGGTAGAGATCGTCCTCGCTGGAATTCTCGGCGAGATGATTGAACGGGTCGGGGCCAGGCTGAGTCAGGTAGCGGCGCAGGTCAACTTTCTCGTCGAGCTGCTGCATACAGTCGCGTGATTTCAGGAAGTCATTGACGGCCCAGCCGTCCACGAATCCGCCCAGCATGCCGCCCGAACTGCCTGTGGTAAGAAAACCTGCAGCGCCGCTCATGGCGGACTGCTGGGCGGATGCCGATTGCACGAAAAACCGCGACTCCGCTTCGTAGCGCGGCGTGGCGATCAAGAGCGCATAGGCCAGGGCAATCGCGACAGGCGTCACGACGATGAAGGCGTTGATCCAGCGGTGGCGACGGCGTTCGCGCAGCGCCGCACGCCGCTCACGATGGCGGCGCTCGATCTCCGAGCCGCCCTCAGAAGCCAAGTTGCCCTTCCTCGAGGCCGCCTCCGAAGACGTCATCGCCTGCGCTGCCGGATTCGCTCCTTGATCGTCTAGAGGGGAATCTGCGGATGCACTCGTCGAGGTCGTCTTCGATGTTGAGCGTGCTTCGTTCATAAATTAAGCCTTTGAAGCAATAGTCCGCCATCTGGTTGTGGCGGTAACTGGAAAAAATGAGTGTCCGGCCAATCAGCCTCTCTTCGAACAGCGCCAACCAGAGGCGTGTGAAACGGCAGGGCTCGAACGGAATGGATCCTTCGATCACATAGACATCGAAGGCCGGGGCCAGTGCCAGCGCGAACGAGAACTCCTGTCGCACATAAAGCGGCCAGTGTTCCATCGGCTTGGCCAGGCTTTGAGGTTCGCTCACCAGGTCTGCGACCAGTTCGTAGGTGGTGTCGGCGTCGATCTCGTACATCTCGCTCACGAACTCGATCATGCTGTGGCCCGTTGCCTTGCCGCGGATAAAACCCTGCCGGCCTATTGCCCACGACACCTTGCCGTCATGCTTGACAAAGCCCCGGCGCGGTGGACGCAAATTGCACAGCAGATCGATGATTTGACGATGCATTTCAGGTGAATGCGACAGCAGGGCGTAGCGTCCGACAGGAATGTCGAGCGTGACATTCGCCAGTAGCGGCTGTCGGTCGCCAAAAGCATACGGTTCGTCGGATACCCCATTGAGATGGATCATGTCTGTCCTCACATCGGCTGGACATTGGGCCGGGCCAGGCGCTCGGCTGCCAGGGCGACCACCATCAGGAAAACCAGGGAAGTCAGGAAGTAAGTCAGGCTCGCGTCTGTCGATGTATAGGCCTCGAAATACACGGAGCGCATCAGCTGCATGCCGTGCGCGAACGGTGACCACAGCATCCAGGGACGCAGCTGTTCCGGCAACTGCTCCGAGACAAAGAAGACGCCCGAGAAAATCTGAAGAAAACGCTCGATCACGGGCGCCAGCCGCAAAAAGAAACGCCAGAAGGTCGCAATCGCGCCGAACAGCACGCCCACCGCTGCGGCGCAGCCTCCCATCAGTACGACATACAGGACGAGCCCGGACCAGCTTTGCGGTAGCGTGATGAGCTCCAGCGCGTGGCCGGCCGTGATCAATACCGCAAACACAACGAGATACACCGACAGGTAGATGAATGCCTGCACCAGCGCGCACATCAACGGCGTCACTCCCTGGAAATTCAGCAAGCCGCGAGACGAGATATACGCGGCGCTGCTCCTGAAAATGATCTGCCGGAACATGATCCACGTCGTTGCACCCAACAGGGAAAACGTCTGTACGTCCATGCCCAGGATGTAGTGCGTGCCCATCAGGATGTACAGCGACGAGATCAGCGTCAGCAGCACGACCGGGCCTACCAGAGCCCACACCAAGGCAATCCGGCTTTCGCCGTGCATGACATGTAACTGATGAACGAACATCGCCATCAGGGTGCGTCCGATCGGCCGGTGCCGTTCATCATGCGTCGGATGATTGCCACCATGCAGGAATTGCAAGCGTTCACGCAGTATCGAGAGATCGCCTGCCTCGCCCTTGGACATCTCGATTTCCAGCGCGATGTCGTTGCGCGAAGCATGCCGGCGTGCCTCGCGTGCCTCGTCCTGCTTGCGCCGCTCTGCTCGCCGCGTATGTGCCGCGGCCAGCCGCTCGTCTTCTTGCACCAGCTTGGCGGGCATATATCCGGGCGCGAAGACATCGACGCTGGCACGGATATCCAGCTCCAGCAGGCGCACAATGAGCCGCAGTCGCCGACGCGAGAAGTCGGCAAGCGTTTCGTCGACGGCGCTGCGCGAGATTTCCCCATCCAGTTCCGCCTGCACGGCCTCGTACACCGCCCGCCGGGCGGCCACAGAGTCGTGTGGCTCGCCCTGCAGACGTGCGACCAGAGGCTTGAGCAAGACCGCAGGCGGGGCTTTTGCCTCGAACAGCTTGGCTGGGTCCAGGCGCCAGTCCGCGACGCCGGCCCCCACTGTATAGACGCCATCTTTGCGGCGTGCGCGCCAGCTCTTGATCCGATCCTCGTTGTTCATCGACACGCTATGGAATCACCGCCGGTGAGCTGGTAGAACCGCTGTCGATGGCCCGCGTGGCACTAAAGCCAGCACTCATGGTGACGCGGAATGCGGATAGAACCTTCTGTACCTGGGTGAATGGCGCATCCGATATATAGATGGCCTGACCTTCATGCACGGTAAATTCACGAGCCAGCGCCACCTGCTCCGGACGCGTGAGGTCGAACTGGTAGACCACCGGCAGCTTATCCGGCCCGCCGTTCACACCAGCCGTCGCAGGCGTAAACAGGAACACGGAACGCGGGTCCGCGAGCTTGTCATCCAGGCCTTTGGAGTCGGCCAGCGCGTCCAACACACTGTAGTTACGCTTGCTGATGGTGACTCGCCCTTGATTGCCGGCTGCACCCAATACCGTCAGGAACTGGCGCGCGTCATACGCAGTAATCACGTCGCCAGGTCGCAGCATGACGTCATTGTCCTGATTGCGGTAGATATCCGACAGCCGCACAGAGGCGACTTGGTTATCTCGGCGCAGACTGATGATGAGTTGGTCCGGGTTCGTTTGCACCGGCGCAGCTTGCGCCAACGCGCTGCTGAGACGCTGTGACGTCTGAGTGATGGGATAGATGCCCGGCTTGGTCAGGTTGCCCTGTACCGTCACCACCTGCCCACGTGCGTTGGGGGCGCGTGTCACGCTGACGTCGGCGCCCAGTACGAGCTTGCTCAGTCGAGCAACGACGGCGTCGTGCAGTTGCGCCAGCGTCAAGCCCGCAGCGCGGAATTTGCCCAAAATGGGGAAATTTACATTCCCCGTTCGGTCGATTTCCTGAATGCCCAGGTCGCTCACGCCGGACGGATCCGCCGCGAAAACGCCCAGTCCATCACGTTCCCATACTTTCACATTGATGCCGTCGCCAGGGACCAGACGGTCGAATCCGGCCTGTGTCAGGTCACGGTAGTGCGCGGGAAAATTGGCGGCATCGGGCACTCTGCTCGCCCTCGCGAGTTCGTGCGTGGCGGGCATCACCACAATGTCCTTGGCATCGTGAGCGTCCGTCATCTCGCTCAACATCGGGCCGGACCGAGGCAGTTGGCATCCGGTGAGTAACACGGCGGCAAACAGCACCGTAACAATGGCCGCCTTGCGCCGCGGGCCCGAAGGCGGGGCGTTCATTTGCATAGAATTTTTTCTCTTCAGAAACGCGGAAAAACGAGTGTGCAATCAGGCCAGTTTTCGTTGCATCGGCTCGATATCGACGCACTCATCGTTCTCGGGCATGGGCATGACGGGCGGCGCACACAAGCCGAGGAACTTGCTCAGCATTGCATCCAGCGAAAACAGCCTTTGCGCGCGCTGGCGGCTCTGCTCTCTCAAGGCTTCGTCATCGCGCACCTTGTCCACCATCGAGACGACTTTCTCGCACGCCTCGTGCATGTCCGGGTGCTCCACATCGCTCAGGAGGTGGCCCGTCACGTCTTCCTCAAAGCACTCTCCGGCACCACCGGCGGGTGTCGAGACCACGGGCACTCCCAGCAGCTGGGCTTCGATCAGCACGTTCGGCAGGCCTTCATAGCGCGACAGCAGTACGCTCACATCCATACGCGAATACCAGAAGCCCACGTGATTCGACAGGCCGACGAGCAGCAATCGATTCGTCACGTGCAGCTCTTCTGCCAATGCCACAATATTGTCATGCAGACGCCCGTCACCTACGATGACGAAACGCGCTTGCGGACGCTGTTTCAGGTAGAGCGCTGCCAATTTGATCCACAGCTGTGGCCGCTTGTCAGGCTCCAGGCGAAATACGCCACCGATGGTTTCGGTAGCGTCGGCGGTGCTTTCCTGGAAAGCCTCCCACTTCTGTTCATCGGCGACCGAGGCGTCGGTCGACAGATCCGGCACGCCGTTGTAGAGCACGTGAAAGCGCACGACGGGAATGCCGAGCCATTCCGCATAGGCTTCGGCCGCCTTGCGGCTATTGCTCATGAACTGTACGCCGGGCACTTGTGCCAGCGCCTGGTACAGCTCGGGATACTCTTCGCGAAAGCGGTCCTTTCGGATGTTGGGTGGCAACCCGCGAAACACCAGGTGTATGACCGGCGCTCCAGCCAGGAGTGCCGCCAGGGCCCCAAAGAGACACGTGCCATCCTGCCACAGGCTCACCACGTCAAACGAATTTTCTCGCAATACCGGCGCGAGGCGCGTCACACCATAGTGCACGGGCGGCGGCAATTGTTCCAGCAAGCGGCTCAGGTTGTCATCGGACACGGGTTGATGCGCGACCGAAACAGCCGGCAGATGATTGATTTCCGTAACCGGAATCTGCGCCTTGGTCAGGACAGGCAGGAAAAAATCGAGTCCCTGTTTTTTGCTGGAGCCGGCAGGTTCGCTGTGTTGCTTCACCAGTACCTCGACCTTCTTCGGCCGTACGACCACGGTGGGGAGCCTCTGCTCCGGCGCATTCGCCATGCGGGTCAGTTCGCTGGCAAGCCGGGTGAGTTGCCGCTCTGCGCCGCCAGGTCCAAGGCTGCCCGTCACCAGCGCGACCGAGATCGGCTTGTCGGGGGTTCTTTCCGGGATATGCCGATCGCGAAAATGCAGAATTGCATGCTTCATCGACACTATCTTGATGTCCTTGCCGGCCAAGCTGCCTTGAGGCTCCAGCGCTTGGTAGAAAGCAAAGTCGCTGGCTAGTTCATCGGCAAGTTCTGCCGCCTTGCTGCCGGGAGCCAGCTGTTCGGCGACCGGCGCGATCGTTTCAAATGCGTCGGCCACCAATCCGCGTTTACGCAGACGCTTGGCGAACTCCACCGTTTTATTGCGATCAGGATATTGCGAGATCAGCCGGCGAAACAGCGCGTCCGACTGTTCATGCGCGCGGATGTCACTCAGCAGTCTGGCTCTGGCGAGCAGTCTGTCGGGATTCTTTGTCGACTCGGGCAGATGACGATCGACCAACGCCAGGGCGTCGTCGATATGTCGCTCTTTCACGAGGCGAGTGGCGCGGTAGCGGACGATCTCGAGGTCATCCGGACACTCTTGCAACAACGCCGCCCATTGTTCGGACATGCCCTCGTTCAATCCGGCCGCTTCCTTTAGCTTCAGCAAAAGAAAACGTACCTTCGGGTCCGACAGGTGATCGCGCGCCAATGCCTTCGCGCGATCCAGGTTGGCCTGCGCCACCTGGACCCGGTTTGACGCTGTGACGATTTCCTCGAGTTGGGTGTGAATCCGTTGCAGTTCGGACGAGACGTGCTCTTGCTCGGCAATCAGGACGTCGTCGTTCATGCTGCTTTCCTGCTATTGAGCTTTTCGATCCATACCAGGCAGCGCTCGATATAGTGATCGAACTGCGCCGGATTTTCCGACCGTTCCTTGAGCATGCGCCAGTAGGGCAGGGCTTGATCAAAGCGATGCAGGCGCATGGCGCCCACGGCGGCCAGGCGCAGGCCGACGGGATCATCCGGGACGAGTTGCAGAATCTTTTCTCCCAGCGCCAGACGTTCGGTTGTGCTCGACGAATCGAGCGCGCGCGCTTCGGCGTACAAGACGGCCAGGATGCGCCGCTTCTCGTGATCCACTTCGGTCATCTGTGGCCACGACTGTGCCACACGTTCCAACAGATTCCAGGCCGCGCGCGGATCCCCGGCGGACAGAATCTCGCGGGCGCCGCGGATCGCGCGGGAACCGAGTCTGCCGAGCTGACGTTCGGCTTCTTCTTTAGCGTTCTGGTCGGCTGACGGATGGGCGAGGATAGCCTCATAGGCGTCGATGGCTTCACCGAACCAGCCGCCGTTGAACGCCACGCGCGCAAAGTGCAAGCGCGTGCTCAATGGCGCGGCTTCGGCGGCGGCAGCCTGTTCGAGGTGCTGCTTGGCCGTCTGCTTGTCGCCCAACGCATCTGCCGCGCGGCCACGCATGGCGTCGAGTTCAGGGAATTCAACCTGAGTATCGAGCGCGATGTCTGTGAGGTCGATGACCTCCTGGTAATTACCTGCCAACAGCGCAGCCCGCACGCCAAGGCGCATCGAACGCGCAAAGGCGCGTTGCGCACGGACTCCTGCCAGCGCGTCGGGGTTGAGCAGCCGGTGGGCGGAGATACGCTCGGCCGCGTCGCGCAGACGTCCTTCTTCGAGTGCACGGGTGCCTTCTTCGGTCCATGCCGCGCTTTGCGACAGGAGCCAGGCACGGATTTCTTCTTGCTCGCTGTTTGCCAGGCCGCACGATACCGCCAGCGCAGCGGCTGCCATGATGAAACCTCGCCACGAGGCCTCCTTGACGAGCTCGAAGGCCACCGTGTCGTCGAGCGCGGGTGACTCTGACGCCAAGGTGCGCAGGCCTGAGCGATCTCTTGCCACCAGCCGGTCACGCCACAGCACGGCAAAGCCTCGGCCATAGGCAGGAATCACCGCGCGGACTTCATGCACCCAGCGAATGGCGGCGTTCATGTCGCCGCTGGACTGCAATTGTGCCAACACCGTGTCGGCCGCCTCCAGCGCCCATGCATCTTGCGCAGCAGAAATGCGGAACAGGCGTTTCCAATTGCCCAGCGCCTCGTCCGCAAAGCCCAATTGGCCGCCTGACACCGCTGCAATACGGACGATCTCTGGAGTTTCGATCTCATCACCCAACAGACCAGACGCGAGCGAGTACGCGACATCGTGCCGTCCCAGCTTGAAGTGGTTGCGCATCAGGATCTGCTCGGCTTTGCTGCCGGATGCCAGGGTGCCATCCGCGTCGCTCAGAAGCGCAATCGAGCCCTCGTAGTCGCCCAGTTCTTCCTGGATTCTGGCAAGCAGCACAACTTGGTCGGGCAGGCCAGGATGACGGCGCAGCACATCGCGCACACGGCGCGACGCCTCGCGCAGATCGCCCGAGTCCCAGAGTTTTTCAATCCCATCGACGCTTTCTTCCGCGGCCAGTTTGGGCACGGTAGGCTGTGCTGTGGATGCACCCATTTTCGGGCGCATGTAGTTCTTGTACCAGTCAGCCGCCAGGCGCTCGGCAAACAACGGCGTGTAGTGAGTCAGGTCGAGCCCACCGTCCTCCATCGCCTCGGCTTGCCCAATTTTGTTCATTTGCGGCGTGGGATCGTAGCAGGGCACGCCGATATGCTGCGCACCCGCGTTGACAGCGGCAATCAACTGCTCGCGTTGTTCGATCGGTACGTTGTCCGGCGTCAACGCGTTGACGTGCGTGACGAACACGACCTTGTCCTGGCCGAGCAGGTCGACAAGCTGGCGCATTTCCTGCTCGATCTCGTCGTCCGTCAGATCGCGCTTTACGATGCGGGCCAGCAACTCTTTATCGTCCGACGAGAGGCTGTTAAAGACCGGATCCTGGTCTAGCCAGGTGCGCCGTTCGGCAAGGCGGTCGGGGTGGGCCTGCGACCAGAACTTGCGGGTGCGCGCCCGATCGGCGAAGAACTCGCTGAAGTATCGTACGAGGTAGTTCGACTGGACGGCGTAGCCATCGATGGTCAGCAGTTTGCGCGACGACAGTTCGACCATATAGAGATCGGCGGGCTTGTGCGTCGCAAGGCGAGCCTGCTCGCCATTGGACGGACGGAAGAGCACACGCTGGACGTCGGCGGGGATATCATAGTCGCCCAACATGAAACGCACCTGCTGTAGCGCCTCGGTGCTGGTGTGCACGAACCCATAGTTGCGCCCGAGTTGCAGCTTGATGGGGTAGCGTCCTACCGCGTCGCGTAGCGGCGTGTGGATGCGGCAGGTTCCAATTGGAGCGATCGTAAAAGCTGCCATTCAGGGTCTCTCCTCTAGAGGTAAATATTGAGCTGAGCCTGAACTTAAAGAGTCCAGTACAAGAGGTCGGGCTGAAGCCGCTTGCTGTCGAGTACAGATTTCAAGTCGCACACCATGCCGCCGCTCTTGACCAGACTCGGCAGGTCGTCCCAGATGGACTCCATGGTTTCACGGTGCGGGACGGCGAGAATCAGCACGTCCATATCTCGGAATTCGTCACGTTCTACGAGCTTGATGCCGTATTCGTGTTCCATTTGCTCTGCGTCGACCATCGGGTCGCACGCCACCGGGGTAATACCGTAGTCGCCGAGCGCGTTATAGAGATCGACCACTTTCGAATTGCGGATATCGGGCACGTTTTCCTTGAACGTCATCCCCAGAATGCCCACGCGGATCGAGGCATTGAGGCGGCCGTTGCGCGCCAGCGTCTGGACTACGCGCGATGCAACGTGGGCCGCCATGCCGTCGTTGATCCGGCGTCCCGACAGGATGACCTCGGGGTGATAGCCCAGCTCCTGTGCTTTGGAGGTCAGGTAATACGGATCGACACCGATGCAGTGACCACCCACCAGGCCGGGGCTGAATTTAAGGAAATTCCACTTGGTCCCCGCGGCATTCAAGACCTCTGAGGTGCGAATGCCGACCAGATCGCAGATCTTCGACATCTCGTTCATCAGCGCGATATTGATGTCGCGCTGCGTGTTCTCCAGCACCTTCGCGGCTTCGGCTACCTTGATGGAGGAGGCGCGGTGCACTCCTGCGTCGATGATTTTTTCGTAGACACCGGCGATGACTTCCAGAGACTCCTCATCCTGGCCGGACACAATCTTGACGATTTTCTCCAGCGGATGCTCCCGATCGCCGGGATTGATTCGTTCGGGGCTGTAGCCCAGTTTAAAGTCGACCCCGCAGCGCAGGCCCGACGCTTTCTCCAACTCCGGTCCGCAGATTTCCTCGGTGGCGCCAGGATGGACGGTGGATTCGAAGACGACGATGCAGCCGGGGCTCAGCACGGGGCCTATCGACTGGCAAGCTTTGACCAGCAAAGAAAAATCGGGATTATTCCTGTCATCGACAGGAGTCGGTACAGCAATGACAAAGAAGTCGCAGCCTTTCAGTTCCGTGACCTGGTCGGTGAATACCATGCGTGATGCCAGCAGCGCTTCGCGCTCGATCTCTCCGGTCCAGTCGTCTCCCTCTTTCAGCCTTGCGATTCGCCGTTTGTCCACATCGAAACCGATGACATCGAAGCGTTTGGAAAATGCGACGGCTACGGGCAGGCCTACATATCCAAGGCCACATACTGCGATTCTCTTTACCACTGGGACCTCACTGTTTTCATCACGTCACGGGCAGAGATGGCCGGCGGAATGGTTGGGCAGCGACTTTTTGTCCAAATATGTTCCGGGCTTCCGTAGGCCATCTCTGATGAGTAGTTACGTCTCGATACTTAATTACATGTGCTGAGTAGCGAGCCGATGAATCGTAGAGGGGACAAACAACCAAATTCTTTCAAAAAATTATGATTGCTATGAAAGTGCATCAAGATCGTTGTAATAAACTCCCTGAAGCCCCGTAAATAATTACATTCATTACACGATCGAAATATGGACTAAATCCAAATTGCTATAAGTAAATATAGGAAATTGTGTTATTTTTTTAATTTAATTAATCTGAAAAGAAATAAGGCCAGTATCTTCGGTCCATCTCGGCAAATCGAGGTCTTTGCGGAGAAAGGTCGCTGGTCTTCCCATGAAGGAATGGGTCTAATGAGATATATCGCGGGATTATTTAGTTAATCCAGAATCGAACTCATCTTGGCGGTGCGGTCTGACCCGCAATCGAAATATTTTGAATCGCGGTTGCAATTAGCCGCCTATCCCGCTTTCTGCAAATGGCTTCTGTTAATAGCCATTAACCCGCGCGAGGCGTACTAAATATAAGTCCAGGCCAAGCTGCATCGGATTTGGTTTTCTATTTCCTGGAATTCCATACCGAGCGGGGCCAACTCGGAATTCACGGCTTATATTCTGTAGTCAGGATCTGGCTGCGTAATACTGAACGAGGCGAGGCATGGCAAAGCAAGCAACGGCAGGAATTGCCTACACGATGGTCGGAACCCAGGATTTGGCGCGCGCTGTACGGTTTTACGAGCCGATTTTTGCTGCAATGGGTTTGGAGCAATGCTGGCTCGATGAGCGGTGTGCATCATGGGGCAAGAGCGCCGATGAGTCTTTCCCCCGGTTTATTACCGGCTACCCGTTCGATGATCAGCCTGCCAACGTGGGCAACGGTGTGATGACCGCCTTTCAGTGCGATGTCGAGCTCATCGACGAGCTCTATGCGCTGGCGTTGCGCAACGGCGCAACATCTGAGGGAGCGCCCGGCTTGCGTCCCCACTATGGGGAGGGCTTCTATGCGGCTTACGTCCGAGATCCTGATGGAAACAAGTTAGCCTTCGTTTGCTACAACGCCGACGATCCCCGCAAGTCGAGTGCCGCCTGAGGTCACGAACGTCAGGGTGTGGACAAGGCTACAATCGACATAATTTTGGACAAGTCAGGCATAAAAAAGCGCTTTTGAAACCCCGCCGAGGGGCGGCGCAGGGCTGGGCGGCGCGGCAACTGAGCCGGGCCACCATGATCCCTGCGTTGGGCGCATCATGCTGAATAATCAAGGATTTCCATGGCTCTGCAATGCGGCATCGTTGGCCTGCCCAACGTCGGCAAATCGACTCTTTTCAACGCGCTGACCAAGGCCGGCATCGCGGCGGAAAACTATCCGTTCTGCACCATCGAGCCCAACGTGGGCGTAGTCGAAGTGCCGGACCCACGGCTGGCTCAGTTGGCCGAGATCGTCAAGCCAGAGCGCGTGGTCCCCGCCGTGGTCGAATTCGTGGATATCGCCGGTCTGGTGGCTGGCGCCAGCCAGGGCGAAGGCCTGGGTAACCAGTTCCTGTCGCACATCCGCGAGACCGACGCCATCGTCAACGTGGTGCGCTGCTTCGAAGACACCAACGTGATCCACGTGGCAGGCAAAGTCGATCCCATTGCCGACATCGAAGTCATCTCTACCGAGCTGGCCCTGGCCGATCTGCAAACCGTCGAAAAAGCCGTTCACCGCAACAACAAGCTGGCGCGTTCGGGCGACAAGGAAGCCGCCAAATTGGTTGCATTGCTCGAACGTTGCCAGAAACAGCTGGACGCTGGCCAGCCCATCCGAGCGCTGGGCCTGGACGCCGAGGAAATGTTCTCGCTGAAGTCGTTCGGTTTCATCACCGCGAAACCGGCCATGTTCGTAGCCAACGTCAGCGATGACGGCTTTGAAAACAATCCGCTGCTGGATCGCCTGACCGAATACGCCAAGGCGCAAAATGCGCCAGTGGTCGCGATCTGCGCGGCCATCGAGGCCGAGATCGCCGAGTTGGACGATGCCGACAAGGTCGCTTTCCTGGCCGACATGGGTATGCAAGAGCCCGGCCTGGACCGTCTGATCCGTGCGGGCTACAGCCTGCTCGGCTTGCAGACCTATTTCACCGCTGGCGTAAAAGAAGTCCGCGCCTGGACCGTCAAGGTCGGCGCCACCGCCCCTCAAGCCGCAGGCGTCATCCACACCGATTTCGAACGCGGCTTCATCCGCGCGCAGACGATCTCGTTTGACGACTTCATCACCTACAAAGGTGAAAGCGGCGCCAAAGAGGCCGGCAAGATGCGCGCAGAAGGCAAGGAATACATCGTGCAGGATGGCGATGTGATGAATTTCTTGTTTAACGTGTGATCAACGTCTGACGTTTTTGGCTGGATCTCGGTGGCGCTCAGTAGCGCTTGGTAGACAGATTGGCCCGTTGTAAATCAATGGGTTGCAGAAACAATACGGTCTGCTGAGCGTTCCTATTGTTCATCGAGGTCCAGAAAATTCGGGGGTAGCGTTGGGGGTACTCGTGTTCAACCGTGGGGGTACATCTCCCCGCAGTGGAGTCCAACGATGCCCGAAAACCTACTCACCGACCTCAAGGTCAGGTCGGCCAAATCGACTGATCGAGATTGGAAACTATCAGACGGCGGGGGGTTGTTCCTGCTGGTCAAGCCCACCGGCGGCAAGCTCTGGCGGTGGAAGTACCGCCTGCAGGGCAAGGAGAATCTCTTTGCCATTGGCGGCTTTCCTCAAGTAAGTCTTGCGGAGGCGCGCGCGGCCCGCGAGAAGGCGCGAGCCTTGGTCAAGCAAGGCGTCCATCCTGCCCATGAGCGGCAACAGATCAAGCAGCGCAACCTGGAAGCATTGGAGGAACGCAGGCGTGCTCGTGAAAGCTCGTTCGCCAAGGTAGTGCAGGCTTACCTGGCCGAGATCAAGCCTGTCTTTGCGCTCAGTTCCTACCGTACGAAAGAGTCCCGCATCAGGAAGTATCTGTCGCCCAAGTTCGATGGGATGCCGATGAGCGACATTGGCGTGAAGCAGATTCGCCCGCTGTTGGAGGAATGCAAGGCCCATGGCGCGTGGGCGGCAATCCATGTCAAAGGTGATCTTTCGGCGATCTTTGAGTTTGCGGTGGTGCGGGGCCTGGTCGAGGCAAATCCAATTCTCAGCCTGCGTGGGCTGCTACGCGTGCCGTTCAGCGAGAGCAAGTCGGCGATGACGCGAGAGCAAATCCAGAAGTTCTATCAGGAGTTGCGCGGCTACCGGGGCTATCCGGAAACCTCGTTGTGCCTGCGGCTGATTGCGCTGACCGCCTGCCGTCCAGGGGAAGCGGCGGATGCCGAGTGGGACGAGTTCGACTTTGAGGATGTGTTGTGGCGTCGGCCTGCGGCGAAGATGAAAGCGCGGCGCGACCATGTCAGCCCGTTGTCTGCACAGGCCATTACCGTACTGAAGGATTTGCAGTGCATCACGGGCGGTGGCCGCTATTTGTTCCCACACCGGAGCGGCAAGGGCTTCACCACGCCCAACCGGCTCACCTACGCCATGCGCGACATGAACCTGGGCCGGGGCACGACGCCGCATTGCTGGCGGACGACCTTTTCAACCTGGGCCAATGAGAACGGATACCGGCCTGATGCGATTGAGCGGCAGCTTGCCCACGTGGAAAGCAACAAGGTGCGGGCGACGTACAACAAGGCGCTGCTGCTGGATCAGAGAAGGACACTGTTGCAGGACTGGGCGGACTACCTGAGTGCGGCGGAGGGCAGTGGCACGATATAGGGGCAACTTCGCCGATTGTTGCAGAACGATTAGACAGGTGCGGCCTTTTCCTTTTCTGGGTAGGGCCGTTGCCCCTTGGGTGCCGTTCCCTTGCCATTTCCTTTGCCCGAGGATGATCGCTGGGAAATGGGGTAAACAATGGATTAAATGGGGTAATTTTGAATTTATTGCCCCTTTTGAGATTCATGTCGCTCATTTCCTTCTTGGTCGGCTATACAAGCCTCTCACGACCGATCCAATGATCAGGAAATGGGGTAGTCAAACACAGGTAAAGAGGTATTTTTAGAGATAATACCCCATTTATAAGCTATGATTGCCCCTGTTTACACAGCTCAGGCTTACATTTTCATGCACTCGCTCACACCTGAGTACCTTGCCGCACTTCGCTTTGACGGCACCCAGGCCGCCGCGTTGCGCACACTGGGCGAGTACCAGGGGAAGCAGCAATTCTTCGCCGCGCAGTCGCCCGAAGCCCTAAAGGGGCTACGCCAGATCGCGGCGGTGGAGTCCACGGAGTCATCCAACCGGCTGGAAGGTGTTGTCGTAGCGCCCTCGCGGTTGAAGTCTCTGGTCTTCCGCAACACAACGCCAAAGAGCCGTTCTGAACAGGAGATCGCCGGCTACCGTGATGCGCTGGCGCTGATCCACGAATCGGCCGCGCACATGCCCTTCAGCGAAGGCGTAGTGCTGCAACTGCACACCCTGCTATACCGCTACATGCCGCAGGCGGGTGGGCGCTGGAAAGCTACCAACAACGACATCATCGAGCGTCACCCGGATGGCACTTCGCGCTTGCGCTTCCAGCCGGTGGCTACGCATCTCACGCCGATGGCCATGGCTGATTTGACAGGGCGCTACGCTACCGCACTGGATCAGCACCTGGCCGACCCCCTGGTACTGGTGCCGCTGGCGATGCTCGATTTCCTGTGCATCCACCCCTTCCCCGACAGCAACGGTCGCATGTCCCGCTTGTTGACCTTGCTGCTGCTCTACCACTTCGACTATGCCGTGGGTCGCTACATCAGTCTGGAACGCATCTTCGAGGACACCAAGGAAGGTTATTACGAGACGCTGGAAGCCAGTTCGCAGGGATGGCACCAGGGGCAGCACGACGTAAAGCCCTGGCTTGGTTACTTCTGGGGCGCCTTGCTGCGGGCTTGCCGTGAGTTTGAGGAGCGTGTCGGCACCATCGAGCGGGGGCGTGGCAGCAAAGGCGACCGGGTGCGGGCGGAAGTCCTAGGGCGCACTCTGCCATTTTCGATTTCCGAGGTTGAAGAAGCTTGCCCAAGTGTGAGTCGGGACATGGTGCGATTGGTGCTGCGAGCGATGAAAGCAGAGGGTTTGATCGAATCAACGGGCAAGGGACGCGGGGCGAAATGGATCCATCTCGTTGACGTACAGGACGCCACAGAAAACAGAGGGCCGGTATCCAAACAAGCGGGCCGGCAACAATGATGGATATTGAAGTGACAAGCACCGAACAGAAGACTGACCGCTTTATCAGCAAGCTCAAAGCCGTGGGAGGTTCCGCTGGGAATCAGCGGCTCCGAGAGGCGTTGGGATGGCAGGAATCCACTTATGACAGCATCAAGCAGCAACTGATCGAGGAGGGGCGGATCATTCCCGGTCGAGGGCGCGGCGGTTCGGTTGCCCTGGCTACGACAGCCTATACGGCCAACAAAGAATCAGCGACATCGTTGGAAGTACGCGAAGCCGCCGTGCCGTACCTGAAGACAAAGACGAAAGCAGATTCGTCATCGCGGGACCGAGCAACTGCTACCCCTGCCGCCAAGACTCATACCCCACGTAACGGCGTCGTCAAGAAATCCGACCTCTACAGTTCCATCTGGGCATCGTGCGACGAACTGCGTGGCGGCATGGACGCCAGCCAGTACAAGGACTACGTCCTGTTCATGCTGTTCATCAAGTACATCAGCGACAAGTACGGCAACAGCGACGACTTTGCCCCGCCCGTGGTCATTCCGTCCGGCGCCTCGTTCAAGGACATGGTGGCGCTCAAGGGCAAGGACGACATTGGCGACAAGATCAACACCCAGGTCATCCAGAAGCTGATCGACGCCAACACCAAGCTGGCGCGCAGCGACTTCCCCGACTTCAACGACCCCAACAAGCTCGGCGAAGGCTCAGCCATGGTCGAACGGCTGGGCAACCTGATCGCCATCTTTGAAAAGCCCGAGCTGAACTTCGCCAACAACCGTGCCGACAACGACGATTTGCTCGGCGATGCCTACGAATACCTGATGCGCCATTTCGCGCAGGATTCCGGCAAGAGCAAGGGCCAGTTCTACACGCCGTCCGAAGTCAGCAGCGTCATCGCCCAGGTTATCGGCATCTCGCACACCAACACCCGGGCCTCCACTACCGCCTACGACCCAACCTGCGGGTCGGGCTCGCTGCTGCTGAAAGTGGCTGCCGAGGCAGGCCGACAGATCACCCTGGAAGGGCAGGAAAAGGACGTGACCACCGCCGGTTTGGCGCGGATGAACATGATCCTGCACGACTTCCCCAGCGCCACCATCCTCAGTGGCGACACACTGGTGAATCCCAAGTTCAAGGACGGCGAGCAACTGCGTGCCTACGACTACGTGGTCGCCAATCCGCCGTTTTCCGACAAGAAATGGTCTACCGGCCTCAGCCCAGCCAACGATCCGTACCTCCGTTTCACCTGGGGCGAGCCGCCCGCCAAGCAGGGCGACTACGCCTACCTGCTGCACATCATCCGCAGCATGAAGGCCACCACCGGCAAGGGTGCCATCATCCTGCCGCACGGCGTGCTGTTCCGCGGCAATGCGGAAGCCCATATCCGCAGGCAACTGGTGCGCTCCGGCATCCTCAAGGGCATCATCGGCTTGCCCGCCAACCTGTTCTACGGCACCGGCATTCCTGCCTGCGTCCTGGTGCTGGACAAGGAAAACGCTAGCGCCCGTAAGGGCATCTTCATGATCGACGCCAGCAAAGGTTTCATCAAGGACGGCCCCAAGAACCGCCTGCGCGAGCAGGACATCCACCGCATCGTCGATACCTTCCGCCGTGGCGTGGACGAGCCGCGCTATGCGCGCATGGTGCCGCTGGACGAAATTGCCAGCAACAAGAACGACTACAACCTCAACCTGCCACGCTATATCAACAGTAGCGAGCCGGAAGACCTGCACGACATCGACGCGCATCTCAACGGCGGCATCCCCGAACGCGACATCGACGCCTTCGCCGCCGACTGGCAGGAAATGCCCGCCCTACGCCAGGCACTGTTCGAGGCCGAGCGTCCCGGTTATGCGCGGCTGCGCCAACCGATGGCCGAAGTGCGTTCCATCATCCTCGCCCACCCGCAGTTCCAGCACTTCCGCAGCAAGGTCGAAACTCTGTTCGGCAAATGGCAGCAGGCCGTCACGCCGCTGCTCACCGGCATCCAGCCCGGCGACAAACCCAAGGCTCTGATCGCGCAGGTCTCCGAAACCCTGCTCACCACCTTCCAGGCCGCGCCGCTGCTCGACCCCTACGACATCTACCAGCACCTGATGGACTACTGGGCCGAAACGATGCAGGACGACGCCTACCTGATCGCCGCCGATGGCTGGGTGGCACTGCCCCGGCGCATCGTTGAAACCGACAAGAAGGGTAAGACCAAGGATAAGGGCTGGACTTGCGACCTGCTGCCCAAGCCCTACATCGTCGCCCACTACTTTGCCGACGAGCAGGCTGAACTGGACGCTAAACAGGCCGAGCTTGAAAGCATTGCCAGCCAGATCTCCGAACTGGAAGAAGAGCACGACGGCGAAGACGGCTCCTTCGCAGGCTTCGACAAGATCAACGCCGCGCAGGTGAAGGATCGCCTTGCCGAAATTGGCAATGATCCCGATAGCGTCGACGAACGCGTCGTGCTCAAGCAGTGGCAGCAACTCAGCGCCCGCGAAGCCGCATTGAAGAAAACCGTCAAAACGCTGGACGCTGAACTCGACCGGCAAGCGCATGACCATTACTTAAACCTCAGCGAAGCCGAGGTGAAAACGCTGGTGGTGCAAGACAAATGGCTGACCCGCCTGCAAGACGATGTGCAGCAGGAACTGGATCGCATCTCGCAGACCCTGGCCCAACGCATCCGCGAACTGGCCGAACGTTACGAAACACCGCTGCCCAAACTGGAAGATGAGGTGGCCTCCCTCAGCGCCAAGGTGGAAACGCACCTGAAGAAAATGGGGACGACATGGAAGTGAAACCGGGGTACAAGATGACGGAAGTGGGGGTGATTCCTGAGGATTGGTGTGCATGTGAGGCACACGACTTTTCAAAAATTATCACTGGCCCATTTGGAACGTTGTTGAAGGCTAGCGAATACACAGATGGCGATGGTGTGCCTCAAATTTCCGTAGGTGAAATTGGCGATGGGTACTTCCGTGTCGGACAGAACACCCCCCGCATCCCCAGAGAGGTGACGAAGCGTATTCCGCAATATTTGCTTCGTACTGGCGATATTGTGTTCGGTAGGAAGGGGGCTGTTGATCGCTCGTCATTGGTGACCCAAAAAGAGGATGGCTGGTTCCTCGGATCTGATGGAATATGCGTTCGCCCAACCGCAAACTATCAGCCTGCGTATTTGGCTGCACAGTTCAGAGGCACATTAGTTAAGTCGTGGCTATTGAAAAACTCCATTGGCACGACGATGCCGTCGTTGAATCAGAAGATTCTCGGACGCGTACGGATTCCTATCGCACCGATCGCTGAGCAACGCGCCATCGCCACCGCCCTCGGCGACATGGACGCGCTGCTGGACGGACTGGATCGCCTGATCGCCAAAAAGCGCGCCATCAAACAGGCCACCATGCAGCAACTCCTCACCGGCCAAACCCGCCTGCCGGGGTTTAGTGGGGATTGGGAGGTGAAGCGGTTGGGAGATCATCTGACCTTCCTGAAGAACGGTGTGAATTCGCGTGCCGAGCTTTCTTGGAGTGATGATGTTCTATATTTGCATTACGGCGACATCCACGGATCTTCACAAGTGATGCTTGATCCTGTCAGCGTAGAAATGCCTAGCCTCCCGCGCGTCAAGGCGAGTCGCTTGGATCGTCTGCAAAATGGTGACCTCATTTTTGCTGACGCATCTGAGGATATGGATGGCATTGGCAAATCGGTTGAAATCCAAAATGCGACGGGCGTCGATCTGGTGTCGGGGTTGCATACCATCGCAATTAGATTTGACAAGAGTGTGCTGGCAGATGATTTCAAAGCCTATATCCAGTTCATCCCAAAGTTCCGCGATCACCTTCGGCAACTTGCCGCCGGCACAAAGGTTTATGCGACGAATCGAGCACATATCGCCAGCGCTGAATTGAGGCTTCCTGGTATTGATGAGCAGCAGGCTATCTCCTCTTTGCTCATCGACATGGAAGCCGAAATCACAGCCCTCGAAACTCGCCACATCAAAACCCGCGCCCTCAAGCAGGCCATGATGCAGGAACTGCTGACCGGCAGGACGCGGCTGGTCAAGTCTACCGAAAAGCCTGACGAGGAAGCGGCGGCACAAACGGAAGGACGCAAGGCAAATGTCCATTTCCTGAGAAGCGTGCTGGCTGCCGAAATCATCGACCAGTTGCACGACCAGCCGACTTTCGGTCACGTCAAGTTCGAGAAGATGATGTTCCTCGCCGAGCATCTGTGTGAGGTGGACACCGGCTCTACCTACCACCGCAAGGCTGCTGGCCCCTATGACAATCGGGCGCTGCGCTCGATAGACAGCCAGTTGCAGAAGCAGCAGTGGTTCGAGGCGCGCAAGCAAGATGGGCGTTACCAATACGTGCCACTGGCGAAGCGTGGCGGACACAAACCCTACTTCGAGCGGCATTTTTCTGGGATCGTCGAGACCCTTGAGAACATTCTGAGCACGTTCAAAACAGCGAAAACGGAAAAATGCGAAATCGTCGCCACCTTACTGGCAGCATGGAGCGATTTGCTGCGTGAGAAAGGAACCGTCTCCGATGAAATGATTGTGCACGAGGTGCTGCACAACTGGCACGAAGCGAAGCAACGTATACCTGAGGATCGCTGGCTGAAGGCGCTTGCCTGGATGCGAGAAAAAGATTTTGTGCCCCAAGGAGTGACCTTGCCATGATCGACAAGCCCGCCGCCCTGACTCCAGCCCCACACGGTTACGCCGACTGGCTAACCGAGTTGAAGGGCCGCATTCACACCGCACAGCAGCGTGCGGCGTTGGCGGTCAATCGGGAATTGGTGAGCCTGTACTGGCAGATCGGCCGTGACATCCTGGCGCGGCAGGCCGAGCAGGGTTGGGGCGCGAAGGTGATCGAGCGGCTGGCACATGACTTGCGTGCAGCCTTCCCGGAGATGAAGGGTTTTTCGCCGCGCAACCTCAAGTACATGCGGGCGTTTGCCGAGGCTTGGCCGGACGCCGAAATTGTGCAGCAGGCTGCTGCACAATTGCCCTGGGGTCACAACTTGGTATTGCTGGATCGCCTGAAAGCGCCAACGGAGCGCCTGGCTTATGCCCGCGCGGCCATCGAACATGGCTGGTCGCGCAATGTGCTCAACATCCACATCGAAACCCGCCTGCTGGAGCGCACGGGCAAAGCCGTCACCAACTTCGATCAGCGCCTACCTGCACCGCAGTCCGATCTGGCCATCGAGTCGCTGAAAGATCCGTACCGCTTCGATTTCCTCGGCCTGGGCGAGGAAGCACAGGAACGCGAGATCGAAAACGCGCTGGTACAGCACGTCACCGATTTCCTGCTGGAACTGGGTGCGGGCTTCGCCTTCGTGGGCCGACAGGTGTTGCTGGACGTGGGCGGCGAGGAGTTCTTCATCGACCTGTTGTTCTACCACCTCAAGCTACGCTGCTACGTGGTGATCGAACTGAAGGCGGGCAAGTTCAAGCCCGAGCACCTGGGACAACTGGGCTTTTACCTGACGGCGGTGGATCGGCAGGTGAAGCACGCGCAGGACAATCCGAGCATTGGCCTGCTGCTGTGCAAGAGCAAGAACAAAGTGGTGGCCGAGTACGCCCTGGGCGACAAATCGCAGCCGATGGGCATTGCCGAATACAAGTTGGTGGAATTCCTGCCGCAAGAGCTGCAAACCAGCCTGCCGACGATCGAACAGATCGAGCGGGAGCTGGGCAAGCCCACGGATGATGGCGCCGAGGAATGATGCGATGACCCAACCCATGCCGCGCTCCGAGCGCACATCACAGAACCGCGTAGCGCGGCTGTTCACTACCCCACTGGCCGATGGCGGCCTGGCCTACGAACACCTGAGCAACTGGAGCAAGCGCGACCACAACCGCGCCATCGAAACCGGGTTGCTGCGCGCCAATTTGGCCGCTCGCGGGTACTCGCCCGCTCACATCAGCGCCGCCTTGCAGAAGCTGGAAGTCGCGGTTGATGTTACCGGCATCACGCCCTACCAGGCCAACCTGCGTACCTACCAGTTGCTGCGCTACGGCGTGCCGGTGCAGATCGCGGCGGGCCAATCGCATGAGACAGTGCAGTTGATCGACTGGGCGCAGCCCGAGCTCAATCACTTCGCGTTGGCTGAGGAAGTGACGCTACGGGGCGGGAGCACCCGCCGGCCGGACATCGTTTTGTACATCAATGGCCTGGCGGTGGCGGTGATCGAGCTCAAGCGCAGCTCGGTGGATGTGGGCGATGGTATTCGCCAGTTGTGCAGCAATCAGGAGGAAACCTTCAATCAGGGCTTCTTCAGCACGGTGCAGTTGCTGCTGGCGGGCAGCGATTCGCAAGGCCTGCGCTACGGCACCACCGGCACACCGGAACAATTCTTCGTGCAGTGGAAGGATGAACAACCGTCAGCCATGGCAACAGCGGGCGCGCTGCTGGATCGCCCGCTGGCGCAGATGTGCGAGAAGGCGCGGTTGCTGGATTTGATCCGCAACTTCGTGATCTTCGATGCGGGTTTCAAGAAGGTGCCCCGGCAGCACCAGTACCAGGGCATCAAGGCCGCGCAGGAACGCATCGCCAAACGCGAGGGTGGCGTGATCTGGCACACCCAGGGCAGCGGCAAGAGCATCCTGATGGTGTTGTTGGCCAAGTGGTTGCTGGAGCATGATCCGCAGGCACGGGTGCTGGTGGTAACCGACCGCGACGAGCTGGACAAGCAGATCGAAGGCGTGATGCGCAATGCCGGGGTGATTGGGGAAGGGGCGACTCCACCACGCATTACCTCACGGGCAGACTTCGTGCAAAAACTCAGCGCTACCACACCGCGCTTGTTGTGCGCTCTGATCCACAAATTCGATGCGGCCGATCTCAAGGGCGAGCCACCGCCCATCCATGGGCGTTTCTATGTATTCGTGGACGAGTGCCACCGCACCCAGGGCGGCAACATGAACAAGCAGATGAAGCGCTGGCTGGTCGACGCCCTCTTCATCGGCTTCACTGGCACACCATTGTTGCGTAAGGATCGGCAGACCACCCGCGAAGTATTCGGCACGTATATCCACACTTACAAGTTCCACGAAGCCGTGGCCGACAAGGTGGTATTGGACCTGAAGTATGAGGCGCGGGATGTGCCGCAGCGGCTGACCTCACGCAAGGCCATCGATGCCTGGTTCGAGAAGAAAACGCGCGGACTGAACAATTTCCAGAAGTCCATCCTGCGCAAGCGCTGGGCCACGATGGAAGAGCTGATGAGCGCCAAGGAGCGCAAGGATCGCATCGTCGCCAACATCATCGAAGATTTCAGCCTCAAGCCTCGCCTGGACAATGATCGCGGCACGGCGATTTTGGTGGCAGCTTCGATCTACGATGCCTGCCATTACTTCCGGTTGTTCCAGAACACGCATTTCGGCCCCTATGTGGGCATAATCACCTCGTACGAACCCAACCCGGTTGCCATCTCGAAAGAATCGGCCGGCAGCGACGAACGCTACAAATACGACACCTACAAGCAGCATGTGCTGCGTGCCGGCCAGACCACCAAACAGTACGAAGACGAAACCAAGCGACGCTTCATCGAAGAGCCTGCCAGCATGAAGCTGCTGATCGTGGTCAGCAAGCTGCTCACTGGTTTCGATGCACCCAGTTGCTCCTACATCTACCTAGACAACGAACTGCACGACCATAACCTGTTCCAGGCCATCTGCCGTACCAACCGGCTCGACGGTGACGACAAGGACTATGGCCATATCGTCGATTACAAGGAGCTGTTTGGTGACGTGCAACAGGCCATTGCGGTGTACAGCTCCGACGAACTGGACATCGACACGGGCAACGGCGGCGAGAACAACGTCCACCTGAAGAACTGGCTGGAGGAAGGCCGCAAGCAACTGGACGAAGCCCGTGAAGCGCTGCATTACCTGTGCGAGCCGGTTCCGCAGCCGCGAGATCTGGAGCAGTTCATCCACTATTTCTGCGGCCATGCCGGGAATCCGGAGGCGCTGCTGGAAAGCGAGGCGTTGCGCATTGCCTTCTACAAGGCGGTGGCGACCTATCTGCGTGCCTTCGCGGACATCGCCCAGAACCTGACCGAGGCGGGTTACTCCGACAGCGAAGCCGACACCTTGCGGTGGGAAACCGAGTTCTATGCCGAGGTGCGTTCGGCCATCAAGCATTACAGCGGCGAAGAGCTGGACATCAAGCCCTATGAGGCCGACATGCGCCACCTCATCAACACTTATATTCAGGCCGAGCCAGCGCAGGCGTTGGGGGACTTGGCCGAACTGTCGCTGACCGAGCTGATTATCGAGACCGGCATCCACAATGCCATCGCCAAGAGGCTCAACGAGAAGGGCAAGCTGTCGAAGAATGCCATTGCGGAAACCATCATCAACAACGTCCGCAAGACCATCATCCGAGATCGCCTGACCGATCCGCGCTTTTACGAACAGATGTCCAAGCTGCTCGATGACCTAATCCAGCAAAGCCGTGAAGGCACTGAGGCCTACGAATCATTCCTGAGCAAGGCGGAAGACATACTGAAGAAGCACCGCGCGAAACAACACGATATCGATGAACCCGCCATGTTGCGCGGCAATGCAGGTGCGCTGGTGATTTATCGCAATCTGCCTGACATCATTTCCGGCGATGTGTTGCCCAATGCGGATGGTGTAATCAAAGAGCCACAGGCGGATTACGGCGACCCGCTGGCCCTGATGGCGCTGAAGATCGACCGTTTGATGTGTGACGAAGCCCCGGCAGGATGGCGTGGCGATGAAGCCAAGGAGCGCATCGTGCAGAATTTCCTGCACCCGTTGACTGGGAAGAACCGCGAGGCCACGCTCAAACTGTTCGATTTGCTGAGAAATCAGCCGGGTTACTGATGACGCAGACGCACATACGTCTGGGGGAACTGGACATCGCCGTCACGTTCAAGGCTGTGAAGAATGTCCATCTTTCCGTGCATCCGCCCGAGGGTGCGGTGACGCTGGTGGCCCCGATAGGCACGCGGCTGGAAGTTGCTCGTGCCTATGCTGTTTCCAAGCTGCGTTGGATTCGCCAGCAACAGGCGCAATTGCAGGCACAGTCCCGCGAAACTCCTCGCCAGTTCGTCACCAGAGAAAGCCATTACGTCTGGGGACGCCGTTATTTGCTCACGGTGCTGGAGCGCGATGCCCCACCTTCAGTGAAGATGGACCACCGTCGCATCACCCTGCATGTGCGCCCCGGCACCAATGCAGCCAAGCGCGAAGCCATCTATCAACGCTGGCAACGCGGTTTGCTACACCAGGCCATTTCACCCCTGATCGAATACTGGGAACCACGTATCGGCGTGAAGGTCAATGGCTACTTCCTGCAACGGATGAAAACCAAATGGGGTAGTTGCAATCATCGCCAGGCCCACATTCGGCTCAACACGGAACTGGCCAAGAAGCCTCGTGACTTGCTTGAAT
Organism: Bordetella muralis; assembly: GCF_965139205.1. Taxonomy (GTDB): domain Bacteria; phylum Pseudomonadota; class Gammaproteobacteria; order Burkholderiales; family Burkholderiaceae_B; genus Bordetella_A; species Bordetella_A muralis. The sequence goes on along the minus strand of NZ_CBCSIU010000003.1, from coordinate 313,275 downwards.
ATGTGATTGTGCATGAAATGATCCATCTGATCGAGCCGACGCACAGTGAGCGGTTCATATCGTTGCTGACCCAACACTATCCTGCCTGGCGGGATGCTCGTGCGGAACTGAATGCGCTACCGCTGGGACAGACTGTTTGAATATTGCTACCGGCCAAGATAAATCGAGACTACACCGACTCGCCCATGTCCTAGTTCAAGACTGATATGTAGTCGGACCTGGTGGTCTTGTAGGCGTTGTTCAGCAGACAGGGCCGAATAATGAATTCCCCCGGCCACAGGCGCCTTCCACCCCATCAGCATCTCATACCGCATCTGCGCATACCGATGCCGCAGTCCGTGCATGTTGCTCAACCCCGCCGCCTTGCACTGGCCATCGTAAACATGCCGCTGCTGGATGTAGGTCTTGTGCGCCGGGATCAGCGAGCCCGGCCCTGCCAGCCGATGAGCTTCGTCCAGCACCGCACGCTGCTCCGGCGTCGTGATCGGCACTGTCCGGTCGCGTCCGCCCTTGGCCCATGAACCCTTGATGGCGATGTGGTCGCCACCGTCAGCGTGACGGGGCTGGAACTTGATGGATTCTTCCCGCCGCAGACCGAAGGCGGCCTGCAAGCGTAGGCTTACACGGACGTGGGGATCAGTGATCCTGGCCAGCCTGTCATCCGGTTCGCGAGCCTTGCTGATATTGGTCACATAGCGACGTTCGGGCACACCAAGCTGTGTGTTGTCCGAGGGTAGGATGCCGGCCTTGCCGATCTTCTCCGCCCACCAGCGCAGGTGGGAGAGCCGATTTTTGATAGTGCCAGACGACAAACCTTCGCCTTGCCAGCGGTCCAGCAACGCCTGGACGTGCTTGCCCTTGAGCGACGAAGCCTTCATCTGCCGGAAACCGGCCTCGCGTAGTTGTCGCGCAGCCAGCGCGAGAGAACGCATCCGGTCGGCCTGTGTGTTGTAGCTGCCGTCACGGTTGCGCTGGCAAAGCTGCCGCAGGGTGTAGGTCAAGTCGTCCACTTCCGGCCTCCACGCAAAGCGCCGTACTGCGTTGTCCTGAAATTCAGTGGTTAGTGTTGGTGCCAACTCGCCAAGGCGAGATCCCGTGAGGGCAAGGGCATGGTGTTCAGGAGACACCAGGGCCTCGAATGAGGCGTCCGTCTTGCTCCCTGTTGGAAGCCTGGACGGAGGTAATACAAGACGAAAGTGATGTGAACGTGGACAAGTCCTCCTATGAAAGAGAGTGGGATGAGAAAAGCAGCGGGAGTCCTGTGCATTGCGCACAGGTAATTGCCGCAAAGGACAGTGCGCCAGGCGGCGTGGTAGGGATGAGTTCAAACAGACGAAGAAGGCTCCGCCCTTGGGTAGGGCCGGTATGCGGTCGGAGCCTGGGCATACCTGGGGTGGTTCCGCCCTGAGGGGCCAGCGCTTGCAGGAACCTGCGCTGTCGGGGGGGGGGCGATGTACGAAGCCCATCGGTCTTGGCAACTGCCCGGTCAGTGTAGGGCGGCCATCATCATGTCTGCCGCACGCAATAGGATTCGGCATTCGCCCGCATTGTTGCTGGCGTGGACGCGGNNGNCACTGCGGCTGGCAGTGACGACCCGTTTCGCGGCAGCATTTGCTACGCAGGACGCGGTTGCCATCCCCTGGCCTGCATTGCCTGTGCCGCGATGTCTCCAGCGTTCGCCGAGGCGTTCAGCATCTTGCGGATGTTGGCGATGTGCGCCAGGGCAGTTTCACGCGATGCCGGTGGCGCAGTGGGTTCCGGGCGGGTTTCGGTGCGTGGTGCACCAGCAGGCCGATTTTTGGCAGGCCGGTTCGCGGCAGACATCTCCTTACGACCTGCCCACAGGCGAAATTCGCCCGCAAAGACGCGCTTCACCAAGGCGAAGAAGTAGGCCACGATATTGCGCACGGTGCCGCTCTGGCTGCGTGCCTGCAACTCGTCGAGTACTTCCTGGCGATGCTGGGGCGGCAGCCGCCGTAAGGCGGCCTGCACGTCCTTTTGCTGATCGGCCTGGGCATTGCTCAGGCAAGGCGGCAAGCTCACCGACTGCGATGCTGAATCGCCGTTGCCTTCGCGCGCGCGGTACGTACGTTCTTTTTTATACATATACGTCTTATACGTACTGCCCTGCTCAGCCGTCATGTGGCGAGCGTGTCCGGTCTGTTGCGGAACAAGCGTGCTGCCAGCGGAATCGCCAGGTAATGGCAGTGGGTCGGCTGCCTCGCTCGCCTGCGACGGCGACGTAGGGGGCAAATCATCGTCATCGTGACGCTGATCGTGGGTCGCAATCGAGGCGGCTTCAGGTGCCTGTGCCAGCGTTGCCTGAATGTGGACGGCCACCCGATCTACCTGGTTGTTTTCGTGGCCGATGGAGGCTTGCAGAAGCGCGGGCAGACTGGCATCGAGCGCGCAGGCTTGTTGGAAGTCCAGGGCGCTTTCGTGAACCTGATACAGCTCGCTGAGCACATGGCCGGTCAGAGGATCGCGTTGCTGGCCCACCAGACTGATCCATCCCGTCAGCCGAAGCACGACGAGAACGCGCCGGGCCGTCTCGTACCCGGCCCGCTGCCCCAGCGGGGTAGAGGTGAGATAGCGACGCAACTGCCCCAGGTTTGCCAGCGGACTGATGCCCTCCGCAGAGCGCAGCATGCGCAGCACCTGCCAGCCATTGCGCTCCAGCGGCGTGAGGCGAGCATCGAGCATGAGCGAGGCGGGCGTGGTGAACAGGGCATCTTGCCCCAGCGGGTTGTGGCGGGTGTGATGGTCTGCCATGAGAGTTCTCCGAGGTCTGGGCCCCAGCGGCCCGTTCCCTTGCATCTCATCGCGTACCGTTCCAGGCGTCAGCCAACAATGCGGTCTGCGCCATACCCGTTTTATCCGGCAGGCGCAGCGCTGGCACCGGCATCCAGACTGATCTATCATCCCGATACCCCTATGGGGGTACAACTGGGGGTACTTCCAGCGATTCCCGCAAAGGCCGTGCCGCGATTTCCCCGTGAAACCTAGCATTCACGGCCCTTTGCCGACCGATCAACGTTTAAACGTGTGATCAACGTCTGACGGTTCGTTCAGCGTCCCGCGGCCTTCATCTCAACTGTCGACGAAAGCTCGGCCGCGAGCCAATCCAGATAGTCTCTGATCGCGGCCTCATCCCGTTTGCAATACGACCATTTCAGGTGTTTTCGCACGGTGATAAAGCCGGCTTGTTTGAGAATATCCAAATGCCGGCTGGCCGTGGGCTGTGCAACGGCCAGCGCCTCGGCAATCAAGGTCATGCAAACACCGAACTCGATCGGATCGGCCGACCACTGATGCCCAAAATGCTTTTGCGGTTCCGCCAACAGTCGAAGAACGGTTAGCCGCTGCTCGCTCGCCATCGCCTTGATCTGGGTTGATCTATCCATGGTCTCGATTATATATTGTCATTTAGCTAACTGACGATATGAGTGATGCCATGTTGGATCTACCCAATACCACGATCATCGAAGGAAACGCCGTCCGCTGGGGCCAGATCGGGAGCGGGCCGCCGCTGGTGGCGATTCACGGCACACCCTTTTCCTCGCAGGTCTGGCGCAGGATAGTGCCGCAGCTCGCTGATCGCCGAACCATCTACTATTTTGATCTGGTCGGCTATGGACTATCGGAGATGCGCGAGGGGCAGGACGTGTCACTGGCCGTACAGAACAAGGTCCTTGCTGTCCTGTTCTCGGAATGGGGCCTCGACCGTCCGGATGTGCTTGCGCACGATTTCGGTGGGGCTACGGCGCTGCGTGCCTACTATCTGAACGGCTTGCGCTACAGATCCCTGACGATCTTTGACGCGGTTGCTCTCGCCCCGTGGGGGTCGCCGTTGGTCCAACATGTGCGCAAGCATGAAATAGCCTTCTCCGGGATGCCAGACTATATGCATCGGGCGCTGCTGCGAGCCTATTTACAGACCGCCGCCTACAACACGCTGTCCGAACAGGCGTTGGATATCTACAGTGCGCCATGGCTGGGGCCCGTCGGCCAACCCGCCTTCTATCGTCAAATTGCGCAGATGGATCAGAAATTCACCGACGAGATCGAACAACAGTACGCGCGGATGGAATGCCCGGTGACGGTCCTGTGGGGGCGGAACGATGAATGGATACCCTTTGACAAGGGAGTGGCCCTCGCGGCAGCGATCTCCGACGCTGAGTGCATTCCCGTGCCTGATTCAGGACATCTGGTCCAGGAGGATCGGCCGGAGGCGATTGTGGCGGCAGTTCTGAAACGACTCGACTAAGAAGGGTAGTGGTGCCGTCATCGACCAAGGGCACAGTATTCAGTCGGCGCGCGGTCGAGAAGCAGTTGAATTCCTTATCAATGCTGGCATGTTTGGTTGCATTTTGTGCTGAATGGCTGCACTGCGCTCGGCATGGGGCCGCCTCTCCCGAGTAGCGACAGATCCGCTGGCATGCCCATGAATCTCCAGGGATTTCGCCGCCGTCACGCCACGTATGACAGGAAGGCTCGGCCTTTTTTTGTCACCTCATGCCATATAACGTTAAGTTTTTGGTTGCAATTCGAAAACGTATAACACCTAACGATCAGACACTTGTCATTACAGTCGAGCCTGCGAATTTTTAATCGGTCCAGGCCGGCAGATGCCGGCACGCGTATGCGCCAAGGGACGGGAGAGCGGCGTACCGAGAGAATGCAATGACGTCCCACATAATGTGCCCAGTGAGAAGAGGATCTCGAACAATGAAAAGCAAAACCAAATTGATAGCTACGGCGTTGGCTGCCAGCGTGTTTTTGGCTGGTTGCAGCGGCATGAATCTCGACAGCGCGATGTCGGCCGGCTCTAACCTGTACTCGGCGGCCACCCTGACCGACGCGCAGATCGTGCAACTGTCCGATGTCTCGTGCAAAGAGAGCGATCAGACCTCCAAGGTCGCCCCGGCTGGCAACAAATACAGCAAGCGTCTGACCAAGGTCATGAAAGGCTTTGGCAACATGACCCTGAACGGCCAAAAGGTCAACTACAAGGTCTACCTGACCGAAGACGTCAACGCCTGGGCAATGGGCAACGGCTGCGTGCGTGTGTACAGCGGCCTGATGGACTTGATGAACGACGACGAACTGCGTGGCGTGATTGGTCACGAAATGGGCCACGTCGCCTTGGGCCACTCCAAGAAAGCCATGCAGACTGCTTACGCTGTCGCTGCTGCGCGTGAAGCCGCTAACGCTTCGGGCAACAACATTGCTACCGCGTTGAATTCCTCGCAATTGGGTGAGATGACCGAGTCGTTCATCAATGCGCAGTTCTCGCAATCGCAAGAATTGGATGCTGACAATTATTCGTTCGATCTGCTGACCGAGAAAAAGATGAAGCGCGAAGGCCTGGTGACCGCGTTCCAGAAGCTGGCCAAGCTCGATGGCGGCGAGAGCAGCATGTTCAGCTCGCACCCGTCCTCGCCGGATCGCGCAGCACGCATGCAGGCTCGTATCGACGCCAGCAAGTAAACCAAGCTATCTTGCGATAGTGCCGGTTTGATGGATACCGGACTGATGGCCTGAGTCCGGTATCCATCCAAACTTTTGAGCCGATGTCCGCCATGTGCGGACATCGGCTCAGTGCTTTCTGCCATCCTCATTCAACATCCAGGATAGTGCGCGGTTATCCTGGTGGAGCCCGTTCGCTATAGCACAACTATTCATAAATCGAATGAAGGCCATGTAGACATTTAACTTGTCGATGCTTTGCGGATGGCGCTATCGTGACACCTTGAAGTGCTTGAGGCACTAAATAATTAAAAGCCTCGCGTCTGCTCACCCATCAGGATTTTGCAATGATCGAACGTGTATTCATGAACGCCGCTGCCGCCGACGGCAGTCTGCTGTGTATCGCCGTAGCAGATGGCAAGATCGTCAGCATCGGGCCGGATGTCCCGGTGGTGCAGGGCGCAGACGTTGTTGATCTGCAAGGCTGGGTGGCGCTGCCGGGGTTTGTTGATGGCCATATTCACCTGGACAAGAGTTTTGTCGGCGACGTTTGGCATCCGCATCAGACGGCGAACAGTCTGCGTGAGCGTCTGGCGTTCGAGAAACAGGCGTTGGCGCAAGCAAAACCGATGGCCGAACGTGCGCAGGCATTGCTTGCACAAGCCGCGGCCTTTGGTACGGTTGCGATGCGCAGCCATGTGGATGTAGACGCGACGACAGGGCTGGAAAATCTGCACACCATCATGCAGGTGCGTGAGCAATGGCGCGACCGCGTGCATATTGAGCTGGTGGCGTTTCCCCAGGCTGGCGTGATGTCCTGTCCGGGCACGGTACAGATCCTCGAGGCTGCCGCACGCGCAGGCGTCGATGTGGTGGGCGGTATCGACCCTACGACGCTGGATGGCGATGCCGATGGCCAGTTGGATGCGGTATTCGGAATCGCCGAAAGACATGGCGTGAAAATCGACATCCATTTGCATGAGCCGGGATTGCAGGGCGTAGATCAACTCCATCGCATTGCTGCCCGTACGCGTGCAGCAGGGCTGGCTGGCCGTGTCGCGGTCAGCCACGCCTATAGCCTGGGCGATGTGACGCCGGATGTTCTGGATCGCATCGCGGGGGCATTGGCCGATGCAGGTGTCGCCATCATGACGAATGCGCCGGGTAATCGGGCGTTTCCGCCGGTGTTGCGCTTGCGCGAGGCGGGGGTGAATGTGTTCTCTGGCAATGACAACATTCAGGATGCCTGGTGGCCGTATGGCACGGGCGACATGTTGCAGCGGGCCATGCTGGTGGGATATCGCTCGGGGTTCTATACCGATGAGTCGTTGCACACGGCGCTGCACCTGGTTTCCTCGGCGGGGGCCTCAGTGCTAGGCTTGAACGGCTATGGATTGGCAGTCGGAAACGAGGCGACGTTCGTGGCGGTCAAGGCGCCCAACGCGGCGGCTGCCGTGGCGAGTGCGCCCGCCGAGCGGCGCCTGATACGCAAGGGCCGTGTTCAGGATTTGGTTTAGGTACGGTCCAGTAACTGAACCAGCACATCGGACAGTTCGCGAGTTTCCTGATTCGCAGAGGGACGATAAAAAATACCCATTTCGTAGGCGTCAATCTCCGGCAAGCCGCTGCGCCGGGTCAGTATCTGGTGGTTCTTTGACGCTGCCCGGCGCGGCAGCAGGCTGATACCCATACCGTTGGCGACGGCCTCCTGGATGCCAGCCAGGCTTGAACTCGTAAAACTGATGCGCCAGGGCCGGCCTATTGTTTCCAGTGCCTGGATCATCTCGTCACGATACAGGCCTCGTTGGGGAAAGGTAACCAGTGGAATGGGATCCTGTTTCAGGCAGGGGTGCCGAGCGCTGTCGATCCACACCAGCTTTTCCGGACGGCACTTGACTGCCGCGCGGCTATGCCGGCGTTGTTTCACCAGCACGAGATCCAATTCGCCTTGCTCGTAGCCGTGATACAAATCGCGGCTCAGGCCGCTGGTGACTTCCAGTTTGACGTGGGGGTGGTGCTGGCTAAAGGTGGAAAAGGCCTTGGTAATCGGACCGGTGGCGAAATCCTCGGGCAAGCCGAGCCGTACCGTGATGGCCATCATCGCCCCGGACAGTGCTTCAGCCAATTGCTCGTTGGCAGCCAGCATCTGGCGGGCGTATCGCAACAGCACATGCCCGGCCTCGGTCGGGCGTACCTCGCGATTGCCGCGATCCAGCAGAGTATGGCCGGCGAGGTCCTCCAGGCGGCGTATTTTTTGGCTGACCGTGGATTGCGTGGAATGCAGCCGTGTCGCTGCCGTCGTAAAGCTGCCGCATTCGACGACGGCGACCATGGCTTTCAGCAAATCCAGTTCGAACAGCACGTTATTCGATTTCAGACTGACGGGCATTCAAATATTTAATTTTTTAATGTGATGATCGGCTTTTATCATGGTCGTGGAAAGCCTGACAACTATGATCCTGGGCGACGGCGGGGCTCGGCATGTGCAGATTGTGCAAGCGCTGGTGCAGGCGGGTGCGGATGTGAATCTGCCGGACGGCCCTGGCGTGACACCGTTGGCTCACGCTCGCCAACACGGATACGACGATATCGCGCGGATCTTGATGGACGCGGGCGCGAAACCCTGATGGTTCGCGGTGAGGCTGGTCGAATTGCCGCGGTGTCGAGAGGCGCGGCATCCGGGGCCGGGCAGGGAGTCCAACGGCTATAATCCGATTCACGAATTTTTTTCTTGAATTTGGCCGAATTTATATCGTTTTGAGGATTGGAAGCCTAGGGTTTGTAATGCGGGCTGGTTTTCTTCCAGTTTTTTACGCATTCATTGCCCAAGCCCATGAGTCTTATCGGATATCGCGTTCTTCCCCGGCCTGAGTCGGCCGTTTCCTCTACCGTTCTGGCCGGTTTTGCGACTGTCGGCTCGGCGCAGATCAGCGATTGCATGAATCGCTTGTACGGCGTGGCCGGGCTGCGTCCGTTGCACGCGCAAGCACGCCGCATCGTGGGCCGTGCGTTGACGGTCAAGGCTCGCCCGGGCGACAACCTGATGATCCACAAGGCGATTTCGCTGGCCGAGGCCGGCGAAGTGATCGTGGTCGATGGCGGTGGCGATACCAACAACGCGTTGGTGGGCGAATTGATGATGATGGACGCCCGCATGCGCGGCGTGGTGGGTTTCGTGATTGACGGCGCGGTGCGGGATGCCGATGTGTTCGCGCAAGAGGATTTCGGGTGCTTTGCGCGCGGCGTGACGCATCGCGGACCCTACAAAGAAGGCCCCGGCGAGATCAATGTGCCCGTGTCGGTCGGCGGGCAGGTCGTATTCCCTGGCGACGTAGTGGTGGGCGACGCCGATGGCGTAGTCGTGATCCCGGCCGAGCACGCCGAGGCTGTCCTGGCCCTGGCGCTGAAAAAAGAGGCTGATGAGGCCGCCATCAAGGAAAAACTGAACGCCGGCACCTATACCAAGCCGTGGGTCGATCGCACCATTGCGCAGAAGTCGGGAGAGGCCTAATGAGCATCATCGCCGACAAGATCAAGCGCATCAAGCTCTCGCCCAGCGTGGCGGCCCGCGCCATCATTGCGGAGCTGCGCGAACAAGGCCGCCGCGTCATTGACCTGACGGTGGGCGAGCCGGATTTCATGACGCCCGAGCACATTCGCCAGGCGGCGACCGCTGCGATGAATCGCGGTGAAACCAAATACCCCCCTGCACAAGGCACCGTCGCGCTGCGCAAGGCTGCCAGCGTACGCCTGCAGGAAGAAACGGGCGTCGAATACCCCGCCTCGCGCATCATCGTCAGTACGGGTGCCAAGCAGGTGATTTTCAACGGCCTGGCGGCCACCTTGAACGACGGTGACGAGGTCATCATCCCCGCGCCGTTCTGGGTGTCATACCCGGATATGGTATTGGTCAACGGCGGTGTGCCGGTCGCCGTGCCGACGACGCCGGAAACCGATTACAAACTGACGCCCGAGGCCCTGGAACGCGCCATCACGCCGCGCACCAAGTGGCTGATGATGAATGCGCCTAGCAATCCCACCGGCGCCGTGTATCGGGCTGAGGAGTTGCGTGCGCTGGCTGACGTGTTGGTGCGGCATCCGCACGTGTGGCTAATGACGGACGACATCTATGCCCGCCTGAATTTCTCTGGCGAGACCACGGTGCACCCGCTGCAAGTCGCGCCGGAGCTCATCGATCGCACCCTGGTTGTCAACGGCGTATCCAAAGCCTACGCGATGACTGGCTGGCGTATCGGTTATGGTGCAGGGCCTGACGAGTTGATCAAGGCGATGGCGATTCTGCAGTCGCAAAGCACGTCGGGCGCGTCGTCAGTCAGCCAGGCGGCTGCATTGGAGGCGTTGGCCGGCCCGCAGGATTGTGTCGCCGAGTTTGCAAAGGTGTTTCGCGAACGCCGCGATACGGCCATGGCGGCGCTGCGCGGGACACAGGGCTTGCAGATCGTCGAGCCGCAAGGGGCGTTCTATGTCTTTCCGGATTGCCAGGGCTTGCTGGGCAAACGCACACCGGCAGGCGACGTGATCAACACGGATACCGATCTGACGCACTATTTGTTGCGCGAGGCGGGTGTTGCGGTGATCGACGGCAATGCCTACGGCGCACCGGGTACGTTCCGCCTGTCTTTTGCAGCGTCGCTGGATGATATCCGCGAGGGCTGCTCGGCGATCCGCGCCGCCTGCGAAAAGTTAGCTTGAACCGCGAGGATGGCGGTCGAGCGTTGCGGGGATGCCAAGGTATGAAACCACGCAGCACTTCGACATTCATCCTTATCGGATTTTTTTCACCACGACTAAATGACCAAAAGGGGCAATCGATGATACGTAAAACCATTCTGGCCGCATGCCTGGCGTGCGCTACGCTGGCCGGCGTCCCGGCACAGGCCGATCAGCTCGACGATATCAAGGCCAAGGGCGAGCTCTTGTGCGGAACGTTGGGCACGTCACAGCCGTTCAGTTTCCAGGACGTCTCGACGCGTCAACTGGTCGGCTACGACGTGGATGTCTGCAAGCTGGTCGCTGACAAGCTGGGTGTGAAGGTGCAATACAAGCTGTTGTCGGTTGCCGCGCGCGTGCCCGAGCTGAGCGAAGGCCGAGTCGATATTCTGGCGGCCAATCTGGGTTATTCCCCCGAGCGCGCTGAACAGATCGCCTTCAGCAACGCCTATTACGTAAGCCCGCAAAAACTGTTGGTCCGCGCCGACTCGGACTACGACACGATCGAATCGGTCAACGGTCGCCGCATCGCCGCGACCAAGGGTTCGAGCTCGGAGCGCGAGATCAAGCGCATCATGGAGAAATCCAAGGTCCTGGGTTTTAGCGATAGCTCGGCTGCGTACCTGGCCTTGCAGCAAAAGAAAGTCGATGCACAGTTTGCGTCGGAATTGGTGTTGGCCCGCCTGGTCCTGCAAAGCCCCCCGACCTCGCCAGTGCGCGTGATCGAGAAACCCGTGTTCAGTGAATCGTGGGGTCTGGGTATCAAAAAATCCGAGACGCGTTTGCTGGAGGCGGTGAATCAGGCGCTGAACGACGCCGAGGCCTCGGGCGAAGCCGCCAAGCTGTTCGATAAATGGTTCGGCCCGGAAACGCCGTACAAGCTCAAACGCGATTTCAAGATCGGCCCGATCGCAGGTTGATCTGCTGTTTGCAATGAGCGGGTCGCACATGATGTGCGGCCCGCGCCTGCGTCCGTGCGAGCGCCGTGTGGTCCGTTCAAGGGTCGCGCGGCACTCCATTGAGAGAGTGTTTTATGGATTTTCTCGAACCGATTTATCTACATCAATTGCTCGATGGCATGCTGACCACCGTGCAGTTGTTCCTGATCGCCTGGGTGATGGCGTTTACGATTGCCGTGCTCTTGGTGGTGATCCGGACGACCGACTGGGCGCCATGCCGCTGGTTCGTTGACGCCTATGTCGAGTATCACCGCAACGTGCCGCTGCTGGTGCAGGTGCTGTTCTGGTATTTCGGTATGCCGGAGTTATTGCCCGAGGGAGTTCGCGATTGGCTGTATGAGCATAATGCCGAGTTGTCACTGGCGGCCATTGCCTTGGCGCTGGGATCGGCGGCCTACATTGCCGAAGACATCCGCAGTGGTCTGCGTTCTATTCCGGGCACGCAGTTCGAATCGGCGCGGGCGTTGGGCTGCAGCTATCTGCAATGCATGCGATTCGTGATCGTGCCGCAAGCCCTGCGCGCAGCGATTCCGCCGCTGATCGGGCGCGCGCTGCTGCTGTTCAAGAACACCAGTGTGGCGATGGCGATCGGCGTGGTTGAACTGACCTATCAGGCGCGTGAAATCGAGAACGAAACCTATCGCACGTTTGCGACCTTCGGGGTCGCGACGGCGATGTATCTGCTGGGCTCGTTCTGCATCATGTTCATTGGTTCACATATTTACGCCCGCTACGTGCCGGGCCGCAGGAGCCGGCATGCTTGAGGTGATTGCACAATACTGGCCGACGTTTCTCGTCGGGCAATATCCGAACGGGCCGCTGGGTGGGTTGGCCCTGACCTTGATCCTGGCGGTGTGCGGCTTGGCGGCATCGTTGCCGCTGGCGCTGCTGATCGCGTTGGCGCGTGTCAGCCCGTTTGCCTGGCTGCGCCGCATCAGCGCCGTGCTGGTCAATGTGGTGCGCGGCATGCCGCTGCTGATGCTGATTTTCTGGGCCTATTTCGTCATTCCGAAATTGACTGGCGAAGTCGTCAGCGGTTTCTGGACGCTGCTATGCGCGTTGGTGTTATACGAGAGCGCATATCTCTCCGAGGTGGTGCGTTCGGGGATCGAGGCGATCCCGCGTGGGCAGACCGAAGCGTCCCGTTCCCTGGGCGTAGGCTACTGGACCACGATGCGCAAGGTAGTCTTGCCGCAGGCGCTGGTGAACGTATTGCCCAGTATGACTAGCCAATTTGTTTCCACCATCAAAGAGACCTCGCTCGGTTATGTGATCAGTGTGAATGAGTTGACCTTTGCGGCCAATCAGGTGAACAACCTGGTCCTGACCAAGCCGCTGCAGGTGTTCGGCATTCTGGCGATCATGTATTTCCTGGTGTGTTTCAGCCTGAGCCGTGGTGTGAATTGGTTCGATCGGCGAGTGCGTCGTGCTCGCGCGATGGCCTAGTGTATTGAAGGCGTTTTCTCATGATTAAGCTCGAAAAAGTGAACAAGTGGTACGGCGCACACCATGTGCTGAAAGACGTCGATCTGGAGGTGGCGCGCGGCGAGGTAGTGGTCGTATGCGGTCCGTCCGGCTCTGGCAAATCGACCCTGATCCGCACGATCAATCGATTGGAACCCATCGAAAAGGGCACTATCCGCGTCGATGGCCAGGACGTGTACGCCAAGGGACTCAACCTCAATCAGTTGCGTCAAAAGATCGGTTTCGTGTTCCAGCAGTTCAACCTGTTTCCGCACATGAGCGTGCTGGATAACGTGGTGTTCGCGCCGGTGAATATCCAGAAACGCCCGCGCAAGCAAGCTGCCGAGCTCGCGCACGCGTTGTTGGAACGTGTCGGTTTGGCGCACAAGATAGATGCCTACCCAGGCGCGCTCTCGGGCGGGCAGCAGCAGCGCGTGGCGATTGCCCGGGCGCTGGCGCTGCAGCCGCCGGTGATGCTGTTCGACGAACCGACCAGCGCACTGGACCCGGAAATGGTCGGCGAAGTCCTGCAGGTGATGAAATCGCTGGCCAAAGACGGCATGACCATGGTGTGCGTCACACACGAAATGGGCTTTGCCCGTGACGTCTGCGATCGGGTGATCTTTATGGATGCCGGGGAGATCCTCGAGAGCGGGACGCCGGAGCAGTTCTTCAGCGCACCGGAACATCCGCGCGCGCAGCGCTTTCTCAGCGATATTCTGCATCCGCGCGGATGAGCACGCCGCCCCAAGTGGGTGGTAAGGTGTCGGTTTCTCGATACTTGGCCCCCACCGCAATGTATACCCTGAAGCAACTCGAGGCGTTCTACTGGAGCGCACAACTTGGCAGCTTCAGCGCATCGTCCAAAAAGCTGCACACTACTCAGTCGGCCGTGGCCAAGCGGGTGGGAGAACTCGAGTCGTTTACGGGCGCGCCCTTGTTCGAGCGGCGCGCGAAACGGTTATCGCTCACGCAGCATGGCCGCCGCTTGTTTGATCTGGCCAGCGAGATGCTGGAGCTGAACAGCCGCATTGTGCAAAGCATGGCGGACACTGCCAGCGTCGAGGGTGTCGTGCGGCTGGGCGTTACCGAGTTGGTCGGCATGACGTGGCTGGCCCGGCTGATCAGTCAGATCACGCAGCACTATCCGCGCGTGCAACTCATGCCCGAGATCGATGGGGGGATTACCCTATATGAACGCCTCGAACGGGATCAGTTGGACCTGGCCATCATGCCGGGTCCATTCTGGAGTTATCAATACGATTGCGTTCATCTGGGTGCTGTGACGAATGTCTGGATGGCCAGTCCGCAGTTGGACATTGCGGCGGCTACGCCGCTGACGCCGCACGATCTGGCGCCCTATCCGGTGATTTCCCAGCCGACGAACTCTGCCTTGTCGCATCTGTACGATGCCTGGTTTGCGGAGCAGGGTCTGTCGGTGAAGCGCGTGTTGACGTGCAACAGCCTGGGCATGATGGCGCAGCTGACGATGCTGGGCCTGGGGATCAGTTATCTGCCGGGTGCGTATTTTGCGCCGTTGGTCGAGCGCGGCATGCTGCGGCAGCTCGATGTGCAGCCGGATTTGCCGACCATCAATTACTACGCGGTGTACAAGAAAAGCCTGGTCAACCCCGTTGTGGCGACGGTGATTGATATTGCCCGGCAGGAGTGCGCGTTCGAGGTGGCGGGCGCATTCTTGCCGCATGTGCCGCAGCGCGAGGGCTGAGCCGGCTGGCGCTGCCGAGTCTGCCGATGTGCCAGGATTGGAACTTGTCCTGGCCATCCCTGTTCTACGGCAGATTTTCTCTGAAAATCACGTCTGTACGTGTGGCCTCCACACCCGACAATACGCTGCGGTGATCGCGCAGGTTCGTGAAAATCCGGATGCTGTTCAGGATAGTGGTCAACGGACTCTGGTTGATCACCGCGTCCATACTGCCGTCGATCAATAGCGCTCGCGTTTCCGGTGTCAGGCCATGGCCGATGAATACGATCTCGTGTTGTCGGCCGGCTTCTTTGAGGGCCTGGCCTATGCCTTCGGCGCCGCTGCCGATGTTGTAGATCGCAGCCAGGTCAGGATGCTCTTTCAAGAGGGCCTGTGTTTGCCGGTAGTTCAGTTGCGCATCATCATAGCCCTCGCGCAGCCCCACGACGCGCATGTCGGGATATTGCTCGGCGAATAAATGCAGGAACCCGGCCTCACGTTCCTCGTGCGCGCGATAGTTCAGCGATCCCGCGATCAACGCGACTTTGGCGCGTCGCTGAGGGCTGCCAGCCGAACCCTGCGCGGGACTCAGGAAGCGGCCAATCAAATGGGCGGCCGTGCGCCCCGCGGCGCGATTATCCAGGCCCACATAGGCGCTGCGTTTGGAGTGCGATAGATCGGAAACCAGGGTGACACAGGGGATGCCTCGATCAGTGAGCTCTGCGACTGCCTCGCGGACCTTCGGGTGCTCGAGCGCCATGAACGCGACGCCGTCGCTTTGCTTGCCGCGACGCAACAACAAACGGGTGAGGGCATCGGGATCGAAGCTCTCGACGGGCGCCACGCGGCAATTGACGTTGAAAGGCGCCCAGTGTTCGTGCGAGTGCTTGACCCATTCCCCCAGCATCCACAAAAACCGGCTGCTACGGCTGGGCAGCACAAAGAGCAAGCGCATAGGGGGTGGCGCCATGGCGGCATAGAGCTCGGCCTGGGGCAGGTATTTGAGCTCTGCGGCGGCCTTCAGAACACGTTGCAGGGTCGCCTGGCGTACGCCAGGTCGATGATGCAGGGCGCGATCGACCGTGGCGGGGGACACGCCCGCCAGTCGCGCAATATCAATCACGGTAGGTAAAGCCTGCGGCACCGGGTTTCTCCGTTTCTGCCTGGATACAGGGGGTATACCTTACACGCATTCTTGATGAGTACCTCAAAACCCATCAAAAAATGTGCTTGGGATTTTGCAGGCAGGCTTCTATTCTTACGACCCTATCGATAGCGGCGCCGCAGAGCGCGCACTCGTAGATAACGAACATAAATGGTGCCGGCCCCGCCGCGGGATAGCCGGTCTGGAGATTTCCAACATCGTCGGTAACGCCGGCAAGCTTGTACACAGGAGACAGTGTCATGACGAATAACAGGTCTTTCACGCGCCGCAGCGCGTTGCGTACCCTGGCGGGCTTGCCGCTGGCGGCCATGGTCAGCATGCCGCGCCTGGCCAGCAGCGCGCAGGCAGAGTACGTATTCAAATACGGCAACAACCTGCCGGTCAGCCACCCGCTGAATATCCGTTCTCAGGAAGCCGCCGCCCGCATCGCCAAGGAAAGCAACGGCCGTCTGGAAGTGCGCGTGTTCCCCAATAACCAGTTGGGCGGAGACACCGATATGCTGGCGCAGGTGCGCAGCGGCGGTATCGAGATGTTCAATGCAGGCACGATGGTCATCGCCACGCTGACACCTATCAGCGCGATCACGGCCATGGGGTTTGCGTTCGCGAACGATCAGGAAGTCTGGAAAACCGTTGACGGCCAGCTCGGCAACCACGTGCGTGCCGCCTTTGCCAAAGTCGGTCTGCATACGCTGGACAAAATGTGGGACAACGGATTCCGCCAGATGACCAGCAGCGCCGGCCCCATCAAGACCGCAGCCGATCTGGACGGCATCAAGATCCGCGTGCCCGTGAGCCCGATGGCGATCTCGATGTTCAAGGCCCTGGAGGCCGCCCCCACCAGCCTGCAGTTCAGCGAGGTCTATTCCGCCTTGCAGACCAAGGTCGTGGATGCACAGGAAAACCCGCTGGTGATTCTGCAGACGGCAAAGCTGTACGAAGTGCAGAAGTATTGCTCGCTGACCAACCATAGCTGGGATGGTTACCACCTGGTGGTCAACGGCCGCGCCTGGCGCAATCTGCCGGATGATCTGAAGACCATTTACACCAATGCCTTTAACGATGCGGGCCTGCAGCAGCGCGCCGACCTGGCGCAATTGAACCAGACCTTGCAAGCCGACCTGGCTGCAAAAGGCATGGTGTTCAACACCACCGAGGCCGACAGTTTCCGTGAGCAATTGCGTAAAGCCGGCTTCTACGCCGAGTGGAAGAAGAAGTTCGGCGATGAGGCATGGGCGTTGTTGGAAGCCTCCGTCGGTAAGGTGTCCTGATGGAAGCGGGCCACGATACTAAGGCCGTGTGGGGCGCAAGTCCCCCAGCGGCAACACCGCTTGCGGCCGCCGGAGTGGCTGCCGCGCCGGCCTCTGTGCAGCGAGGCCATGGTCCGCTGGCTTGGCTGGATAGCGCGTTGGGCGTAGTGTCCGAGTGGCCGGCGGCCTTGCTGGTTGTGCTCGAGGTCGTCGTGTTGCTGTCGGGCGTCGTGGCCCGTTATGTGTTGCACGAGCCTATCGTCTGGACCGATGAGCTCGCATCGATCATGTTCCTGTGGTTGTCGATGCTCGGCGCCGTGATTGCGCTGCGCCGTGGCGCGCACATGCGCATGACGGCGCTGGTTAGCAAATGCAGTCCTGGAAAGCGCGCGTTTTTGGAAGTATTCGCGCTGGCTGCTTCGTTGGTCTTTCTCGTCTTGCTGATGCCGCATGCGTGGGAATACGCCGTCGAAGAAATGATCATCGTCACGCCGGCGATGGAGATCAGCAACGCGTGGCGTGCCAGTGCGCTGCCTACCGGCACGTTGCTGATGCTGCTCGTTTGCATAGTGCGTTTATTGCGCACGGAGCATGCCAAGCAAGTCGTTCCTGCAGTCGTGACGGCCGTGGCGATCGCGACGGTGTTCTGGTTGGCAGGACCCTGGTTGATGACCTTAGGCAAGTTGAATCTGCTGATCTTCTTTGCTGGCGTGGTTGGTTTTTGCGTCTTTGCCGGTGTGCCGATCGCGTTCTCGTTTGCGCTGGCGACATTTGGTTTTCTCGCCTTGACGACACGTACTCCCATGGTGGTGATGGTGGGTCGTCTGGACGAAGGTATGTCCCATCTAATCCTGCTGGCGGTGCCGCTCTTTGTACTGCTGGGCATGCTGATCGAAATGACCGGCATGGCGCGCGCAATGGTGCAGTTCCTGTCGAGTCTGCTCGGCCATGTGCGGGGTGGGTTGAACTATGTGCTGATTGGCGGCATGTATCTGGTGTCGGGAATCTCGGGTTCCAAAACCGCCGACATGGCCGCTATCGCGCCGGTGCTGTTGCCCGAAATGAAAAAGCGTGGCGCCAAGCCGGGGGATCTGATTGCGCTGTTGTCCACCACGGGTGCGCAGACGGAAACCATTCCTCCGTCGATTGTGTTGATCACGATTGGCTCTGTCACTGGCGTATCGATCGCGGCTTTGTTTACGGGCGGTTTGCTGCCTGGACTGGTGCTGGGTCTGGCGCTGTGCGTGATTGTGTGGTGGCGCTATCGCCATGAGGACTTGAGCGCCGTGCCGCGTGCGTCTCGCAAACAGATTGGCAAGACGTTCGTCGTCGCACTGCCTGCGTTGGCCCTGCCATTTGTTATTCGTGCCGCCGTGGTTGAAGGTGTCGCGACGGCGACCGAGGTATCGACGATCGGCATCGCTTACGCGGTAGTCGCCGGATTGCTGCTGTATCGCCAGTTTGATTTCAAGCGTTTGCCGGGCATTTTGATCGAAACGGCAACCCTGTCGGGCGCGATTCTGTTCATCATCGGCTGCGCCACGGCGATGGCCTGGGCGTTGACACAATCGGGTTTTGCGCATGATCTCGCATTGGCGATGGGCAATCTGCCAGGCGGACAGTTCACTTTCATGGCGGTGTCGCTGGTGGCGTTCATCGTCCTGGGCAGCGTTCTAGAGGGCATCCCGGCCATCGTACTGTTCGGGCCGTTGATGTTCCCGATCGCACGCGAGTTGGGCATTCACGAGGTCCAGTACGCCATGGTGGTCATCCTGGCCATGGGCGTGGGCCTGTTCGCTCCGCCGTTCGGCGTGGGCTATTACGGGGCCTGCGCCGTGGGCAAAGTCGATCCCAACGAAGGGATCGGCCCGATCTGGGGCTATATGGCGGCGCTGCTGGTGGGCCTGGTGCTCGTGGCAGCGATCCCCTGGATTTCCATCGGTTTTCTGTAAATCCGATCATTTCTTTCTTTCGCAATTTCGCACGGGAGCATTGTCATGAGCCGATTCCTCGGCCAGATCCGCCAGTTGGGCTATGTGGTGCCTGACATTGAGGCCGCTATGGAGTACTGGAGCAAGACGCTGGGCGTCGGCCCCTGGTATTACAACCCGCGCGTGCCCATCGTGAATTACCACTACGATGGCAAACCGTACGAGCCGCATAACTCGGTGGCCCTGGCGAACTCGGGTTTTGTGCAGGTGGAGTTGATCCAGACGCGTAACGACGTGCCGTCGATGTACCGCGATTTTTTGCAAGCCGGCCGCACCGGTCTGCAGCACGTCGCATACTGGACGGAAGACTACGACGCCGATCTGGAACGCCTGCTGCGCCAGGGCTTCAAGCCCAGGATGAGCGGTGAGGTCGGTGAGCGCGGCCGCTTCATTTATTTCGACACCGAATACCATCCTGGCACGGTGATCGAGCTGTCTGAAGTCGCCGGCCCCAAAGGCCGCATGTTCCAACAAATCCGCGAGGCTGCAGATGGCTGGGACGGTAGCGATCCCGTACGCCCGTTTCCCAACCTGGGGGCCCAATGAGCGGTGACCGCATCCTGGCCAGCTACGTCATTGAGACACCGCTGGATCCCGCGGCGGTCGCCGAGGTGATGGCAGGCGAACAATCCAGCGGCACGTTTACGCGTGTCGCGGGCGAGACAGATGATCTGCGCGCGCGTGCTCGTGCAACTGTCACGTCGGTGCAGATGCTGGACGAGGTCGATGCGCCCAGTCTGCCCAATGCGTGGCTGAAGCGTCGCCGTCAACCGGGGCCGTGGCGCCGCGCGCGTATCGATATCGCTTTTCCTCCGGCGAACATCGGCGCCAACCTGCCCACACTGGCCAGTACGGTGGCGGGCAATCTGTATGACTTGGGCGAGGTCACGGGCCTGCGGCTGGAAACGCTGCACGTCCCGGCCTCGTATCGCGGGCGATTCGATTTTCCGCGTGTCGGTATTGCCGGTACGCGCCGTGCCACCGGCGTGTCGCAAGGCGCGCTGGTCGGTACGATCATCAAGCCCAACGTGGGGCTGACCGCGCCGCAGATTGCAGAGCTGGTTGCGCAGTTGTGCGCGGCAGGCGTCGATTTCATCAAGGACGACGAAGTTTGTGCGGACCCAGAGCATGCGCCATTGGCACAACGCGTGCCGGCCGTGATGCGGGTCGTACGAGAGCATGCTGAGCGCACTGGCAAGAAAGTCATGGTGGCGTTCAATATCACCGACGAAACCGATGCGATGCGTCGTCACGCCGATCTGGTCGAGCGCGAGGGCGGCACCTGCGTGATGGCGAGTTTGAATGCCTGCGGGTATTCCGCCATTCAAAGCCTGCGTCGCCATACGGCCTTGGCCTTGCATGGCCATCGCAATGGGTTCGGTGCCTTGTCGCGCCATCCGTTGCTGGGTATAGGCTATCAGGCCTATCAGACGCTGTGGCGCTTGGCGGGCGTAGATCACATGCATGTACACGGCTTGCAGGGAAAATTCTCGCAGTCGGACGACGAAGTCATCTCGGGCGCGCGTGACAGCTATACCCCGTTGGCAGAGGGCTTGACGCAGGACGACCTCGTGATGCCGGCCTTTTCTTCGGGGCAATGGGCGGGCACCGTCCCGGCGACCTGGGCCGCGATAGGCCGCGATGACTTGCTGTTCATGGCGGGTGGCGGCATCCTGGCGCATCCCGACGGGCCGGCTGCGGGTGTGACGAGTATTCGTCAGGCCTGGCAGGCTGTACGTGCGGGCGAGGACCTGGCGGACTATGCGCGCCAGGCTCCAGAGCTCGCCCGAGCGCTGGCGTTTTTCGGATCAAAATGAGCATCATCCCGCCGCGCCTGGCGTACTACGGCGATGATTTCACGGGGGCCACTGACGCGCTGGCGACGGCGACGCGGATGGGTTTGCGCAGCCTGCTGTTCTTTGGCGTACCCACGGCGGCGCAATTGCAACGCGTCGGTCCGCTGGACTGTCTAGGCATCGCGGGCGCTACCCGTGCGATGGCACCTGATGCCATGCGTGCCGAACTGCAGCCTGTGGCCGAGTTTTTTAAAACGCTCAATCCGCGCGTCGTGCACTACAAGGTGTGCTCCACTTTCGACAGCGCCCCGCAAGTGGGCAACATCGCCGTGGCCATGGAGACATTGGGCACGGCCGTCGATCAGGACAGGCCCTTCATTGTCGGCGGCCAGCCCAGCCTGGGCCGGTATTGCGTGTTTGCGCAGCTATATGCGGCAGCCGATGGCGAGGTTCATCGCATTGATCGTCATCCGACGATGAGCCAGCATCCGGTCACACCCATGCATGAGGCTGATCTGCGGCATCATTTCGCAACGTTGGGGGCAGGGCGTGTCGAGGGGGTGGACATGCGCGCGTGTGCGCTGGGCATTGATGCCATCGCCAGCCGCCTGTTTTCCGTCTGGGGTAACGGTGCGGATGCGGTGCTGTTCGATGTTGCGGAGTCCCGGCATCTGGATGCGATCGGCGCCGTGTTGGCGCAGGCCTGTGCGACAGAGTCTCTGCTGGCTGTCGGCGCCAGCAGTGTGATCGAGGCGCTCGGTACGCAATGGGGTGGCGCAGAGCAACACGCCGCGCACGATTCCTTTGCCGCGGCACAGGGACCGGTGTTGTTATTGGCTGGCAGTCTATCGCCGATGACGGCCAGACAAGTCCAGGCCGCTTCTTCCTATCGAAAGATTCGCCTGGATCCGGTTCGCCTGGCCAGTGAGGACGCCGTTTATCAGGCCGCCGTGGTGGCGGAACTCGCCACCCTGCTGCGCGAAGGCCAGCATGTGCTTGCCTGGATGGACAATGCTCAAGGCCAGCGCACCGCAGGTGTACAAAGCCACGCCTTGGCTAGCGCAGGTGGCCGTCTATTAGATGCAGTGTTGCGTCGCACTCCTGTCAAACGCCTGGGCGTTGCAGGGGGAGACAGCTCCAGCCTCGCCATGCAGGCATTGGATGCGTGGGGCTTGTCCCACATTGCGCGTGTTCAACCCGGTGTAGCACTATGCCGCTTGCACAGCGACGTGCCTGAATTCGACGGCATGGAAGTCATGCTCAAAGGCGGGCAAATGGGCTCGGAAGATCTATTCGAACGGTTTCTCGCCGGCGCGTGACGCGGCTTTCCGGTCGCAGGCATGATGCCGGCGACGCCCAGGTTTCTCTATCGCACTTGGTGGCACCTACAGCAGTCCAGCCTTGCGCGCCTGGGCCACGGCCTGGGTGCGATTGGCCGCCTGCAGTTTGATGTTCAAGTTACGCAAGTGCGTGCGCACGGTATTTTCCGAGACGAACAGCTTGCGCGCGATGGAAATATTGGAGTGGCCTTCGGCCAAGAGTTCCAGCACGCGCGTTTCTTTGGTGGTTAGCGGATCCGTCAAAATATCCGGCGTGGCAGCCGCCCGAGGAGTAAGGCTCAGGCCGGCTCGTTGTTGGTATTTCTGCAGCCATGCTCCTGCCCCTGGTTCCTCGGTCAGCCAGCGCTGGCCAGCCGGTGCAGCGTGAAAGCGTATGAGCAGTCCTGCGACCGCGGCGCCTTCGTCGGCGATGACACGGCACAGCTCTTCGTTGACGGCCGTTTGCAGGACTTGCGTCAGTAACGTATAGGCTTTGCTGTCTTGTCCCAGCCTTTCGTATGCGACTGCTGTGAGCAGGCGCGTTTTGAAGGCCCGGCGATATCTGCGAGCCTCGATCGCAGCGGCAGTGTCGCATTCGAGTTCGGCGATCGCCCACTGCAGGTCGCTATGGTTGCCGGCATAACAGGCCCAGCGCAGTTTTCCCAGCCGCGGATAGAGCAGATCATTGGCGGGCAGGCGTAGACGTTCTACGCGTTGCCACAGGTCATCATCCTCGGCGCGTAGCAGTTCATCGCGTGCGGCGCTGCTGTGGCCCTGCAGCAGCAGGAATCGCGCTCGTTCAACTCGAGCGCTGGCCGCGATGCGCGGCAGGCGCCGTTGGTGTCCGAGGTATTCCAATTCGCCCAACAGGTAAAACGTGCGGTCAGTGTCGCCATTCAGGAACGCGATGCGCGATAGCATGACATAGCCCAGAATCATGTGATCGGGCAGGGCGACGTCGCGGCCCAACGGGACATAGACGGCCAGCAAACGTGAGGCTTGCGCCAGGTCTCCTGTTTCGTAGACCCAGGCGGCATACAGCACCCCCGCCCAGGCGTTGCCGCCGACAGGGCCTGGCATGTCGCGATGCGTGGCATGCACCGCCGTCAGAAAACGCGCGCCGGCTTGACGCAGGCGTCCTTCCTGCAGATCGATGATGCCCTCGACGGCTTCGGAATACATGTGATTGAAACGGCTTGCGGCAACGCCCTGGGCGCGCCGTGCCGTGTCGAGCCAGCGGCGGGCTTCCTGATAGCGTCCGAGTACGGCTGCAACGTTGGCCATCGCGTTGAGCAAAGCGGTTTCCGCAAAGGAGAGCTCGCCTTGCAAGGCTGCAATGCTGGGCATGCCGATCTCGTACGCCTGCTCATGACAGTCCATCATGGACAGCAGCAGTGGGCGCAGCGTGCGTACGTGCCGTTGCACCGCGGGATCGTTGTGGCCAGCGAGCTTCAGTTCTGTCATCAGCAGGTTGGCTTCGCTCGGCCCGCGTGTCATGCACGTGGCCCAGATCTGCAGGGCTTGCAGAACAGGTTGCGTGGCCAGCGTGGCCGGTGGAATCTGAGTGAACCAACGGGCCAGCAGGCCCATGCGGCCCTCCGCTGCGAGGCGGGCCGCATGGGTTTGCAAGAGTTCAATCGCGAGCTGGAAATCGCCGCCGTCAATGGCATGGTCGATGGCCGGGACGGGCCGGTTCTGCTGCAAAAACCAGGCCGATGCGCGCCGATGCAGCGTGGCGATTTCCGTGGGAGCTGCGGCGCGCAATTGCGCCTGTAAATACGCGGCAAATAGGCTGTGATAGCGATAGCTGTGCTCATCGAGAGCATCGCTGCCCAGCAGCAAATGCGTGCTTTCCAACTGCGCAAGCAAGGTTTCGCATGGCAGGTCCGGCAGCAGAGCCTGGCACAGCGGTGCGTTCAATCGCTTCAGGATACTGGTGCGCAGCAGGAAATGGCGTACTTCTTCAGGCAAGCCTGCCAGAACGTCCTGTGCCAAGTATTCGGCAATGGATTGCTCTGTACCGGAAAATCGTGCGACAAAGGCGCTGGGGTCAGCATGCCGGGGCAGCGACAATGACACCAGCCATAGCGCGGCAATCCAGCCCTCTGTCTTGCGATGCAGCTGATCGATATCTGCGGGGAGCAAGGGCCGCTGCATGCCAGCAAACAGACTGGCAGTCTCCTCGTGTGAAAAGCACAATTGTGCGCTGTTGATCTCCAGCAATTTGCCGCGGCTGCGCAGTCGGCCAAGATGGAGCGAGGGCACATGCCGAGTGCCGATGAGCAGGCTGCCATGATGCGGCAAATCCGAGATCAGATCCTGAATCAGGTCCAGCACGCTGCGTTCGGTAATGGATTCAAAATCATCCAGAAACAAGGCGAATGGATGCGCCAGCGATGCAATGTGCGTTTTGACGGCGAGAGCCAGTTCGAGAATGTCGGTATGTGGAGGACGCGAAGAATCCATCGCGCCCCTTGCTGGGTCGCGCGCCGGCAAGCCCATCTTGATCGACGTCTGATCCTGATGTGGCGTCAGCTTTTGCAGG
The DNA here is from genome assembly GCF_965139205.1 of Bordetella muralis. Taxonomy (GTDB): domain Bacteria; phylum Pseudomonadota; class Gammaproteobacteria; order Burkholderiales; family Burkholderiaceae_B; genus Bordetella_A; species Bordetella_A muralis. Next base: position 288,881 of record NZ_CBCSIU010000003.1, on the reverse strand, counting down.
GCCATGCCCAGGCAGTGCAAAAAACGGACGGCATCATTGTCCGCATTGTCCAGGGTCAACCAGGTGACGGCGGTCGATGCGTTCAGCATCTGGTCGCGGCATTGCGCCAGCAATGAGGTTTTGCCATACCCCGCTGGGCCCCGCAGCAACACCACTTTCCCCGGCGCGTGCTGGCATATCTGCTCACGCAGCGCATGCCGCGTCACGTGATGAGCAGACACCACGGGGGCATTCAGTTTGCCGCTGACCAGGGTGGCCTGCAGCGTGGCGGGTAACTGCATAACGACCTGTATTGGAAACGAATACCTGAGGAAAGGGATCGGGTAAACCCGGGGCATGCCGAAAAATCACCCGTTCGGACGAAGACGCAAAACGGGTCCCTAAGATACAAAAAGAACCTGTACAGGGCAATGGCGTGTACCCGCATTGCGCCTGAAAAATAATGATCGGAGACAACTTGTGAAAAATTCCAAGGCGATGCTGGCGTTGTCCGGCCTGATGTTCTATTGCGCTGCGGCCGGGTCTGCCCCCGCACAGGCGCCGGTCAAAATCGGCGTCCTGACGGACATGAGTTCGGTATATTCGAATATCGGCGGCAGCGGCCTGGTAGAGGCCGCGCGCATGGCGGTCGCGGATTTTGGCGGCCAAGTGCTGGGCAAGCCTATCGAGCTGGTCTACATCGACGGCCAGAACAAGGTGGATGTCTCCAGCGCGGCGGCGCGCCGCTGGTTCGATCAGGATGGGGTGGACATGATCACCGATCTGCCTACGTCGGCGACCGCCTTGGCCGTCAGCGAGGTGGGGCGCGAGAAAAAGAAGATCATCATGGTCACCAGTGCGTCGACCTCGGATCTGACGGGCAAAGCATGTTCGCCCTATACCGTGCACTGGACATACGATACCTATGCCCTGGCCAGTGGCACGGGCGCAGAGGTAACCCGTCAAGGCGGCAAGCAGTGGTACTTCATTACGGCCGATTATGCGTTTGGAAATGCGCTGCAGGCCGACGCCAGCGCGGTGATTGAACGAGGTGGCGGCAAAGTGGTAGGTGCCGTGCGTTCGCCTTTGAACTCACCGGATTTCAGTTCCTTTCTGTTGCAGGCGCAGGCTTCGAACGCGGGTATTGTGGGGCTGGCACTGGGAGGCGGGGACCTGATCAATGCGATCAAGCAGGCTGCCGAGTTCGGCGTTGGACGCGGCGACAGCAAACAACGGCTGGTGGCGTTGCTGGCCTTTTTCTCGGACGTGAAATCGATCGGGCTGGAATTGGGGCAGGGCCTGCTCTTGACCGAGGCTTTCTACTGGGATCAGAGCGATGCTACGCGTCAATGGTCCCAACGTTTTCAGGAAAAAGTCGGACGTAAACCGACGATGACACAGGCTGGCACCTATGGTGCAGTGATGCATTATCTCAAGGCCGTCCAGGCCGCCGGGACCAAGGATTCAGATGCCGTGATGGCCAAGATGCGCGAGACGCCCATCAATGATTTCATGACGCGTGACGGCAAGCTGCGCATTGACGGGCGCGTGGTGCGCGATATGTACTTGTTCCAGGTGAAGACGCCTGCCGAGTCGAAAAATGAATGGGATCTGTACAAGCAGATCGGTGTGATTCCCGGGGACGTGGCGTTTCGTCCGCTGAATCAGGGCGCTTGCCCGTTGGTGAAATAACAGGAGGACAGACATGATCAGCCAGGATGTAGTTGCCTTTGGACAACCGTTGCAGCGCATTGAGCGCGCGACGCCGCAACCGCAGGGCAATGAGGTGCTGTTGCGCGTGTTGGCCGCCGGCGTCTGCCATACCGATATTCACACGTGGGAAGGTTCGTACGATCTCGGTGGCGGCAAGCGGTTGAACATGGCGGATCGTGGCGTTGGTCTGCCGTTGACACTGGGCCACGAGACGGTCGGTGAGGTGGTCGCCGTTGGGCCCGATGTGAGCGATGTCCAGCCGGGCGATCGCCGGCTGGTCTATCCATGGATAGGTTGCGGCCAATGCCGGGTATGTTTGCGGGGTCGAGAGAACCTGTGCACGCAACCGCGTTTCCTGGGCATATTTCGAGCCGGCGGCTACAGCGATCATTTGCTGGTGCCGCATTCACGTTATCTCGTGGATATCGGCACATTGACCCCCGAGCAAGCCGCGCCGTATGCATGTTCGGGTTTGACGACCTACAGTGCCATCAACAAAATCGATCGCGACGTACTGGCGCAAGAGGCTGTGCTGGTGATCGGCGCAGGCGGGCTGGGATTGATGTGCGTCACCTTGTTGCGTGCGATGGGATGCAGCAGCGTGATTGTGCTGGAGCCGGACGGTAAACGGCGCGGCGCGGCACTGGCCGCAGGCGCGACATGTGCGGTGGATGCCGGGGCGCCGGATGCGTTGGACCAGATACGCGCCGCTGCAGGCGGTCCCGTATGGGCTGTGATTGATTGCGTTGGCCACGGTTCGACGGTGCAACAGGGACTGGATCTATTGGCCAAAGGCGGCCAGTTGATTGTCGTGGGATTGTTCGGCGGCGAACTGACATTGTCGTCGGCCTTGCTGCCCATGCGCGCGGCAACGGTCCAAGGTTCCTATATCGGTAATCTGGGCGAACTGCAGTCGTTGATGCGTCTGGTGCGGGAGAAGCAGCCTACCTTGATTCCGACGTCCTGCCGTTGCCTGGACGACGCTGCCAGTGCGTTGCAGGACTTGTCGCAAGGCCGCGTGGTGGGACGTTTGATCCTGTGCCCCAGCATGAATGATTCGGCGGCGGCAGCATCATGACCCTGAGTTTCGAGTCGAATTACACCATGACCGTTGATGGCCGCGCGACGCTGTCGTCAGAAAGCATGGATGTGCTGAATCCTGCGACAGAAGAATGCATCGCGCGTGTGCCCGATGCCTCATTGGATCAACTGAATGACGCCGTTGCCGCAGCACGGCGGGCACAAACCTCATGGGCGGCGNNGCCGCCAGCCCGGCGGCAACAGGCGCTGGATGCGATGGCCGATTTGCTGGCATCGCATACGGACGACTTCATGCGTCTGTTGACACGTGAACAGGGCAAGCCTCACGCCGATGCCAAGGCCGAAGTAGGCCGCTGCGTGCATTGGCTGCGCGAATATGCGAAACGGACGTTACCTGTGTCGCGGCATGATGATGGTGCAGGACATCTGTTTGAGACTCACCATGTTCCCATCGGTGTGGTGGCCGCCATCGCGCCGTGGAATTTCCCCATGACGCTGGCCATCTGGAAGGTTGCGCCCGCATTATTGGCGGGCAATACCGTGGTATTGAAACCCTCGCCATTCACGCCGCTGACATCACTCAAAATGGGTGAGCTGTTTCGCGATGTGTTGCCGCCCGGTGTGTTGAATGTGGTCAGTGGCTCCGATCGTTTGGGGCCATGGCTGACCGAGCATCCAGGCGTTGACAAAATAGGCTTTACGGGGTCGACCGCTACCGGGCGCCGCGTCATGCAAAGCGCATCCAGCAGGCTCAAGAGAATTACCCTGGAACTGGGGGGAAATGACGCAGCCATCGTCTTGCCGGATGTGGATGTGGCGCAGACCGCACGTGCTTTGTTCTGGGGTGCATTTCGCAATAGCTCGCAGTATTGCCTGGCGACGAAACGCATGTATGTGCATGAAAGCATCTACGAGGATTTCAGCCGCGAGCTCGTGGCCTACGCGCGTACCGTCGAAATGGGCAACGGCGCCGATCCTGGCATTGGCTTGGGGCCGATTCAGAATCGCATGCAGTATGAACGGGTAAAGGATCTGATCGCAGATGCGCACCGCACGGGTGTGAAGTTTTTGCTGGGAGGCAGTGTGCCTGAGGGCAAGGGGTACTTCATTCCGGTATGCATTCTGGATAATCCGCCGGATGACGCTCGATCGGTGACAGAGGAGGCATTCGGCCCCGTGTTGCCGCTATTGAAATACCGCGATATCGACGAGGTGGTGCGTCGCGCCAACGATAGCGATTATGGTTTGGGAGGCTCGGTCTGGAGCCGGGATCAAAAACTGGCCTATGAGATCGCGGGGCGTCTGCAAACAGGGATGGTTTGGGTCAATCACATACATGTGATGTCGCCGAATGCGCCATTCGGCGGGCAAAAGCAGTCTGGAATCGGTGTGGAGAACGCAATGGAGGGGTTGCTGGAATACACCAATGTGCAGACGAGAGTGACGCTAACTAGTTAAAGAGTGTGGCAGGCGCCATATCGACGGCGCTTTGCCACCGCCGCTTAATCCTCCAGTACTTCATGCGCCCCTTGATTGCCGCGCCGCCAATAAGCAGATGCACGGATGCGGGACTTGTCGATACCGCGTTCCTGGACCAGAAACTGCCGCACGCCGCGAATCGCAGAAGATTCGCCGGCAGCCCAGATATAGCCTTCGCCCTCGGGCAGTTGCAGACGGCGAATCACGCGTTCCAGCACGGATTCAGAGTCCTCGGCATCGGGGCCGCCGTTTACCCATTGCACCGTCGCGTCGGCTTGCGTAGGCAGATCGATGCGCGCATCGGGGCCGCGGGTTTCAATGACGGCGAGGACGCGTTTGCCTGCGGGGAGCTCCTCCAGGCGCCGCGCGATAGCGGGCAACGCCGTTTCATCGCCGACCAGCAGGTGCCAATCAAAATCATGTGGAATGACAAACGAACCGCGCGGACCGGCGATGCCTAAATAGTGTCCCGGCTGTGCTTGCGCTGCCCAGGCGCCGGCGGGGCCGTGTTGGTGCAGCACGAAATCGACATCGAGTTCTTTGGTGTCGGCGCGATAGCGGCGCGGCGTGTAATCGCGCGCCTGAGGGCGCGCTACGCCAGCGGGAAATTCCGGGCCATTGGGGCCGATAGTGGGGATGACAGGCAGAGCCTCGCCCTCGGGTAGGAAGACCTTGACGTGGTCGTCAAACGAGGCGGAGACAAAGCCCTCGAGGTCATCACCCGTGAGCGTGATGCGCACCATGTGTGCGCTCAGCGGCTGTACGCGGCTGACTTGCAGCATGCGCGATTTCAGAGGATGCCGGACTTTTTGTACGGCATAGTGGTCGATGGATGCGGTGTCCATAAATATCCTTGTATCAGTAGCGTCAATCTGCGACGGGATCACAGGACCCGGCCGCCTGGTCCAGAATGTCTGCCGTGGCGCGTTCCAGGATGGCGATGATGCGGCGCTGTTCGGCCTCATCAGCATCGGATCGGCGTAGGAGAGCTTCGCGCAGGGCGCGTCGGGCCTCGACGTATTCCCGCAGCCAGCCGCTGGCCTCGATGGCTTCTTGGGCACCGGGATCCCCCTGCCAGGCTTGTTTCATCCAAGCCATCTTGCGAGCCACATGTTGCAGGCCCGCGAGCAGCAGTTCGACCCGGTCGCGTTGACCGTCCAGATGGGCGCGGCCCGCCTCGGCCAAGTGATAGCGCTTGCGGGTGCCGTGCGTCTCGACGGTGGCGTAGTCGAGTTCCTCGAGATAGGTCAGTGCGGGGTAGACCACGCCGGGGCTGGGTGTGTAGTACCCGTTGGTGCGAGCCTCTATTTCCTTGATCAGCTCGTAACCGTGGCGGGCTTGCTCTTCGATCAACGCCAAGAGCATCAATTGCAGGTCTTCGGCGCTGAATTTACGGCCGCGCATCATGCCATCGCCGCCCATGCCGTGACCGCCACCCATGCCATGGCCACCGCGCATTTTGCCGTGGCCGCCGTGTCGGCCATGATGGGCGGCGGCATTCTGGCAGGGCGCGATATGGCGCGGACTATACGGATGGAGATCGTGAGGGTGCATGGGGTGTGCCGTGTGTCTTTGAGTATTTTTAATATATCGTACGATATATCTAACGATATTATGGTGTCAAGGCTAAGGGTCTATTTCCAGACCTCGGGTGCGGCCAACCCCCGCGGGAAGAACAGAACCCGCAATGTTGTTTCGTTGAACAGCCAACCGCGTTTCATCGATAAAAACCTGGGTTTCGTCGAAAAAATATTGCGTTGTTGCAATGAAAACGCAGAATCTCGTATCCAGACCTTTCTGCAGGGAGCGTGGTTCGTGGAAAGGAAGCCACTTCATCCAGATACCTCACTCCGCCATGAAACAACCCACATCGTTCTCTGTTCGCCGCGTGTCATTCCCACTGATGCGCCAAAGCGCGCTGCGGCTGGCGATCTTGTCTGCGCTGGGTGTGTGGGGCTGCGGTTTGGCGAGCGATGCTCGTGCAGAGACATGTTGGAGCACCGGCGATGATGACGGAAGCTATCCCTACATGTATGGCGTGTGCAAAGGCGACGACGGGGTCGATAAAAATAATGAAAAAGACGGGGAACCCGGGGGAGATGAAAAATATGTGACCACCTCGAGATCCCATTCCATTGATGCCTCGACGTATTTTTCGATCCTGGGCGCGCAAACGACAATGGGTGTCGTAACCGGCGCAACGACGGGCGGCGCAGGCGTTGATGAAGGGACCGCGGGTAATGGCGGACAGGTCTACGTGACGAACAACTATGACGTGACGCTGACCGGGACAACGATCGGCAACGTGAACAGCCTGATTCTGGCGGGTTCTTATGGCGGCCAGGCCGATCAGGACAACGATAACAATGACTCCAACGGCGGGCAGGGCGGATATGGACAGATCGTGACCGTCCAGAACACGGGCAATTTGACGATCGTGGGCACCGTAGATACGCCCACGACAGGTCTTTTCGGTATCAATGCCACCTCAGTCGGAGGCGCCGGCGGTGAGCAGAACGATCCCACGCTGGAGTACGGTGACCAGATCGGCGGAACGGGAGGCAATGGCAGTACCGTGACCGTCAACAGCAGCGGTGCGATCAACCTCGGCAGCAGCGATGCGCGGCTGCGCACGAATACAGTCGGTGCCGCGATATCTGCGACTTCGGTAGGCGGCATGGGCGGACAGAAAAACGGCAACGCCGGCACCGGCGGCACGGTGCAAGTGACGCATCACGGCTCGGCCACGAGCTATTGGCAGGTCAATCAGGGCGCCAAGGTTTTCGGCATCAAGGCAGAGACCTCAGGCGGGGACGGCACTGCCTCCACCGACGACAGCGACAATGGCGGAAATGGCGGCGGTAACTCGTCCACCTGGACGCAGAAAGTCGTCGTTGACGCCTATGGTTCTGTGTTGCTGGATGTCGAGTGGTCGGGTTCGACTATCGAGGGCGCAGGTATTGCGGCCAGAGCCCTGGGCGGCAAGGGGGGCGGCGGCCCGGACAAAGATAATTCCGGCGGCAACGGCGGCACCGCCGGCACGGTCGCAGTGACCTTGTATTCCGGCGGCAGCGTCACCACACAAGGTGAAAATCTCGTAGGTATCGCCGCGCAGAGCCTGGGGGGACAGGGCGGCGACGGGGCCGACAGCACTGCGCTGGCCGGGCAGGCTGGCGGTGGGGGATTCGGCGGCAACGCGAGTCAGGTCACCGTGCAAACGCAGAACAATACGACCGTCACCACGAACGGAAATTTTGCTGTCGGTGTGGTGGCGCAGTCGATAGGCGGAGGCGGCGGTACGGGCAGCGATTTTGTGTCGGTGCTGGGCGGCCAAGGCGGTAATGGCGGTAATGGCGGCGACGCCGGCCAAGTCAACGTTACAACGGCGGGAACGATTCAGACGAGTGGCCAACATGCCTACGGCGTGCTGGCGCAATCTATTGCCGGCAGCGGCGGAGCAGGCGGCGCGGACACGTCCTCGCTGGTCTCGCTCGGTGGTGGCGGCGCCGGCGGCGGTTCGGCCAGCTCGGCCCAGATCACCAACTCGGGATCGATCACGACCTCGGGCTACAACTCGCACGGCATGGTCGCGCAATCAATTGGCGGAGGCGGCGGCGCATCGGGCAGTGCGACGGGCTTGCTCAGTGTTGGCGGCAACTCATCGGATGGCACCTCGGGATCTGATGGCAGCAGTGTGATCCTCAACAATAGCGGCGGGACTATCACTACCACGGGCAATGCTGCTGTCGGGATGGTGGGTCAGTCTATCGGCGGTGGTGGTGGCAGCGGCGGTGACAGCATCGGCGTGTTGGGCGTGGGCGGTGCAGGAGGCGGCGGCGGCTCGGGCGGCAGCGTCACGTTTGGCGACCTCGGCGGGATCTCCACGTCAGGTCAATTCAGCCCCGGTGTCGTGGCGCAAAGCATCGGCGGTGGCGGTGGCAATGGCGGGGATACCTTCACGGCGTCGGTCGGCGTTTCCGTGGCGATTGGCGGCAGCGCCAGCGGTGGAGGCAATGGCGGCGAAGTCTGCCTGAGCAACCATGGTGGATGTTCGAGCGGCACGACCTCGTATTCGACGGGAAATATTGTGACCCACGGCAATTACTCGCCCGGCATCATCGCGCAAAGTGTTGGCGGTGGCGGCGGTACCGGAGGCAGCGTCAAGAATGTCAGCGTGGCGTCGTTCGCCGCATTGCAGTTGGGCGGATCGGGGGGCGATGGCGGACATGCCGACGACGTCAAGGTTGGCTATTCCAATCTGAATATCAGTACCGGAGGCGCCCATTCGACGGGCGTGCTGGCGCAGTCCATCGGTGGCGGCGGCGGCAATGGCGGCGCCTCCAGTTATTACGATGTGACGATCGGGTTCAATGCCGCCCTGGTCGTAGGTGGCAGCGGTGGTTACGGCGGGACGGGGAACGCGGTGACGGTAAACCTGGCCAATTCTCATATCGCGACGGGGATGGGCTACGACAGTTCGTCGATCAATCCCGATACGTACGCGCCCAACGATTCGTTCGGCATTCTCGCGCAAACCATTGGCGGTGGTGGTGGTAATGGCGGCAGCTCCAGCGCCAGTGATGCCGTGGTGGCGGTGCCGACAGGTGAGGGCGTCTCCGCGGCATTCAACTTCGAATCGGCAGTCGGCGGCTCGGGAGGTTCGGGCGGCAGCGCTTGTCCGGAGGGCGACAGTTCATGCGTGACAGAAGTGGTGTTGAACAACGGCTCGACCGTCACCACGCTGGGCGATGGGTCGCATGCCATTGTGGCCCAATCCATTGGCGGCGGCGGCGGTAACGGCGGCGACTCTTCTGTCTTGGCGACCACAATAGGCGATGAAACCACGGTGTCGGCCACGGCAGCCATGACCTTGGGCGGGACCGGGTCTGCCGGCGGTAACGGCGGCGGTGTAAACATCAGCCTGGGTGACAGCGGCTCGGCGTATGCCGCGTTGCCGCCCGCATTGCTGACACCGCCGACCTCGAATAAGCCACCGTCGTCATCCATCATCACATACGGTGACTATGCCAACGGTGTGGTGGCGCAATCGATTGGCGGTGGCGGTGGTAATGGCGGTATCGGCTCCAGCAATGCCTACACGCATGGCGGGCCGACCTCTATCAAAGCGACGCTGGCGCTGGGCGGCACAGGTGGCGCAGGCGGCGTTGGTGGCGATGTCGATATCACGTTGAATCCCAATTTCGTGATTCGCACGCTGGGCTCGGGATCGCGCGGGATCGTTGCGCAGTCTATCGGTGGCGGAGGCGGCACCTCGCAAGGCGGCACGATGAGTGTTGCCTCTTCGATCAAAGACACTCCCTCCACGCGGTTGCAAGTGGGCTTGGGAGCGACAGGGGGATCCGGTGCCGTAGGCGGCACGATCAACGCCACTCTCCAAGGCGCGATACGTACCGAGGGTGGCGATGCCGATGGCGTGTTGTTGCAGTCCATTGGTGGCGGGGGCGGTTTAGGCGGCTCCTTGGGCGCGGATGCATCGTCTTATCCCATCCTGGATCGGATCGGCAATCACAGCGACAATCAAGAGCGGCTGGACGATACGGGCACGACCTATGCGTTTGGTGTCGATGTGGGCGGCAAAGGCGGCACGGGTGGCAATGGCGGCAATGTCAATGTGACCTTTGAAGGCCAGATCGGCACCAGCGGCGATTGGGCGGACGGCTTGGTCGTGCAATCGATTGGCGGCGGTGGCGGCACGGGAGGCTCATCGACTGCATCCGGCAGCAAGGTCAAGGCGAACGCAATCATCGGCGTGGGCGGCTCTGGCGGGGCCGGCGGTACTGGCGGCGAATTGAACGTCTATTTTGACGGCTCGCATAACAACAGGATTTCCACCGCCGGCTACTACGCCTATGGCGTTTTGCTGCAATCCATCGGTGGCGGCGGCGGTCAAGGCGGAGACGGATCGGATCAGGCGCGAGGCACGATCACGGTCGGTGCCTCGTTCGGCGGAACCGGTGGACAGGCTGGCAATGGCGGCACGATCCAGAACACCAATGGAAACGGCAGCGGGTGGCTGACAGTCGTGACGACAGGCGACGATGCGCCCGCGTTGGCCATGCAGTCGATCGGTGGCGGTGGCGGCATCGCCGGCGCAGGCAACAGCACCTCGAAACTGCTCGCCCAGGATAGTCATGCCATGCACGTCTCGGTGGGTGGCAACGGTGGATTGGCTGGCGATGGCGGCGCCGTGAATTTCACCACTGGGCTGGCTGCAACCACGTCAGGCGATCGGGCATATGGATTGCTCGCACAATCGATCGGTGGTGGCGGCGGCTTGGGCGGTGCCGGTCAGGCGAGCCACTATGACGGCGTAGAGCTCGGCGGCAAAGGCGGCGTCGCAGGTAAAGGCGGCGCAGTGACGCTCAGCTTGAATGGGGGCAGCTACATCACAACATCCGGCGCCGGCGCACACGCGCTGATCGCACAGTCCATCGGCGGTGGCGGCGGCATCGCGGGAGATACCTCCGTCGGTACGCGAATCGGCACCGATGGCTGGCAGGACAGCAACGAGCAGGATGGCAGCAGCGGCGACGGCAGCAGTGTCCACGTCACGGTCAACGGCAACCTGACGACTACCGGCGCGAACGCGTTCGGCATCATCGCGCAATCCATTGGCGGTGGTGGCGGCCTGGGGGGTAACGCCGATGGCGGCTTCGCAGGCAGCACCGGCGTATCCGGTGGCAGTTCAGGCTCGGGCAGCGACGTCACGGTGACGCAGTCCGGTGCGATCAAGGCATTGGGCAGCGGCTCGACCGGTATTTTTGCGCAAAGCGATGGGCCGGACGACACGGGCGTCGTGACGGTCAATGTGAACGGTACGGTCGCAGGCGGCTCGGGTTCGGACGCTAACGGCGTCTGGATCGCTGGCAAGAACTCGAATGTGCTCAACGTTGCCACCGACGGTGCCGTTACGGTGGGCGTTGGCGGTACTGCCGTGCGTTACACAGGCGTCGCTGGTCAACAATACAAAACCTCGTCCTTGGCCGTGACCGACGTTGCGAGCCCGGCATTGAGGATCAGCAATGCGGGCGTGATCAATGGGGACATCAAATGCCAGAACGGCAGCGGCAGTATTGCCTGCGATGTAGAGAACAAGGAGACCGGCACGCTAAGCGGTGCGACAAACTACCAGGCAAACATTGATAACGCGGGCCTGGTGGCGATAGGCCGCACGGCGGAGTTGGACACATTGACGGTGTCAGGGGACTTTACGCAGCAGTCCACCGGCACGCTGCAGGCCAATGCGGATTTTTCGGCATTGCGTGCATCGCACCTGGTGGTCAAAGGCGATACCCAATTGGGTGGACAGGTCAGTGTCGTGCCTCTGGCGCTATTGCCGGGCCGCGAGGTAGCGGTGGCGACCCTCGAAGGCGGAATTCAAGGTACGCCCGTGGCCTACGACAGTCCAGTCGTTGACTACGATGCCACGCTGCAGGGTAATCAAATCCACATGCGCGTGGTGAACGCCGATTTTGCGCCCCCATCGATGAGTCTCGCTGACAACCAAGGCGCGGTCGCTGCGCATGTGCAGAACACCTGGAACCAGGACGGCGGGGCAACCGAATTGGCGCAACTGTACGCGGCCCTCGATATGGCCTCACGTGGCGGCGCCAAAAATTATTCCGACCGCCTGGCGGATCTGTCTCCTGGCGTCGCTGTTGCGCCTGCCGCGCAGATGCAAGCCAGCATGGCGCGCTTTACTGGCGCGATGATGTCCTGCCCGATGTTCCAGGGCGCTGATGCCTTGACGGGCGAGCAGGATTGCCTGTGGGGCCAAGTATCCGGCGTAGACACCAATCAGGATGGCGACAACGGTGTATCGGGTTTCTCGTTTGACGGCGTGACCTATCAATTCGGTGGCCAGCGCCAAGTCAGCCCGGGGTGGTTCCTGGGCGGGTCCGTCGCGTATGAAAACACCCATATGCGTGGCGACGACGGACGTGTCACCGGCAAAGGCGATAGCGGTTATGCCGGTCTCGTGCTCAAGCGTGAAGCCGGGCCCTGGACCTTCTCTGCTGCACTGGGCGGCGGCTATGGCCAGTACGATATCGAGCGTGGCATCAACTTCCCCGGCATGCAAAGCACCGCCAGTTCCGATGTCGATGTCTATGGCGCGGGCATGCGCTTGCGTATCGCACGCACCTTTGCCGCCGAGCAGTTTTATCTGAAACCCTATGTCGATCTGGATGCGTTCTACACGCGCATGCCTGGCTATAGCGAATCGCGCAAAGCCGAGCACCTGGATATCGAAAGCAGCGACAAGTTCATCGTCGGCCTATCCCCCACATTGGAAATCGGCGGCCGGGTCCCGCTGACCAAAGGGACCATCATGCGACCCTACATGTATGCAGGGGCGTCGTTCTTGTCCGACGACGAGTACAAGGTCAAAGCAAAATTGCAGGGCGCGCAGGCCGGCACAGGCAGTTTCGAATCATCGATACCGATGGACGACGTCATAGGCCGCATCGGCGCGGGCATCCAAGTCGCTAACGCGGGCGGCGTGGACTTCCGTTTGCAATACGACGGTGAGTTTTCATCACATGTGCAAAGCCACCGAGGCTCGTTGAAGTTGATGGTGCCGTTCTGAGCGCGTGGCTTGGATGCCGCTGGAAACCTGGGAAACGTCAGCCAGCACTCGTTTCCCAGGATGAGGCGGGCTCAGTTTTCCGGGTCAATGCGCGATGTGCCTGCTTGCGCAAAATTGCGTTCCAGTACATCCAGTGCATGTGTCAGCGCCTGGATGTCTTCGTCGGATAAGCCTTGCAACGCGTCCTCAAAGAACGCTTCCCGTCGAGGCAGCGCGTCGTCGACCACCGCGTGGCCAGCCGGCGTCAGCGAAGCATTGGTGACCCGGTTGTCATTCTGATCCGCGCTGCGAGTGACCCAGCCTTGCTGTTGCATGGCTTGCAGCAAACGGGTCAGCGAAGCCGGGTCCAGCCGGCATTGTTCAGCGAGCATTTTTTGCGAACACTGGCCATGTTCATGCAGCGTGAACAAAATGCGCCAACGCGGTAAAGCATGCCCCACCCGGCCGCTGAAAGCGGCCTGCATGGAGCGATAGGCTTGGCCCAGATGCTGGATGACTTGCAGCCCTTGGAGTTGTTTCGGCAAAGTGAGGTCTCCTCGCGCAGAGGCCGGAAAGCAATGAGTTGAGACAGATTGTGCCAGGAAACGTCAGGTCGCCGTTAACGGGGCCGTCTGTTCCGGTCCGAACTGGGCTACCGTGCGCGCCAGCTCATCATGCCAACGGGCTTTTTGCTCGTCGGATACAAAGCTGGCGTCAAAGCTGTTTTTCGCTAACTGCACGGCGTGGCTGGCGCCCAGTTGAGGTAGCGCCTCGAACGTTTCTACAAAATTCTGATTGAGGTAACCGCCGAAATAAGCCGGATCATCCGAGTTCACCGTCACGCATAAACCTGCGTCCAGCAGTGCCGCCATATTGTGAGCGGCCATCGTATCGAAGACACACAGCTTGATATTGGACAGCGGGCAGACGGTCAACGGAATACGTTCGCGGGCCAGGCGTTCAACCAGCAGCGGGTCCTCGACACAGCGCACGCCATGATCGACACGTTCCGCGCCCAGCAGATCCAGCGCGTCGCGGATGTAATCGGCCGGGCCTTCCTCACCGGCGTGCGCCACGATACGCAAACCCAGTTCGCGGCATCGGGCAAACACACGGGCGAATTTTTCCGGCGGATTGCCGCGTTCGCTGCTATCGAGCCCAATGCCGATAAAGTGCTCACGATAGGGCAGCGCCTGCTCTAGCGTGTCGAACGCGTCGGCCTCGCTCAGATGGCGCAGGAAACACAGGATCAGCGCGCTGCTGATGCCCAGCTCCTCGCGCGCGGTATCGCAGGCGCGCGTCAGGCCGCGGATCACCGTTCCTATCGGAACGCCGCGCGCGGTATGGGTTTGCGGATCAAAAAACAGCTCGGCGTGTACGATGCGATCTGCGGCGGCGCGATGAAAATACGCCATCGCCATGTCACAGAAATCCTGTTCATGCAGCAGGACGCCCGCCCCGGCGTAATAGATATCCAGAAAGCTCTGCAGGTCGGTAAAGGCATAGGCGGCGCGCAGCGCCTCGATGCCGTCATAGGGCAGGGTCACGCCATTTCGCTGCGCCAGGGCAAAGATCAATTCGGGTTCCAACGTGCCTTCGATGTGCACGTGGAGCTCGGCCTTGGGCATGGTGCGCAGCAATTCGAACAGCTGCTCGCGGGGAAAATCAGTAAGTATGTGCATATTAAGAGCCGTATTTATCAGTAAGTTAGCTCAGATTCCGGTCCCTGGTTTGTTACCATAGCGGCACGCCGCTGGCTCGAAGCGGCTGGAATCGCCCCATACCATACCGGATTCGGGCGATTACCCCTATTATTCCCAGTCGAGGTACCCGCGGGGCGGCGATGAAAACGTGGTTTAAGCGCATAGTGATTGGCCTGGTAGTGTTGGTTCTTGTGGCCGTCGTCGGCCTGGCCATCTTTTTGCTCACGTTCGACCCCAACGCGTACAAGTACAAGTTGGAAGAGATCGTCCAGGAGCGTTACCACCGTACGTTGGCGATTGACGGCGATATCGAGCTGTCGCTGTTTCCGCGTATTGGATTGGCAGTTCAGGGCGTGTCCCTGTCGGAAGTCAACAATTCCGAGACCTTTGCCTCGATCGAGAGCATGCGCCTGGCAGTCGCAGTCTGGCCCTTGCTGTCGAGCAATCTCGTGGTGGACCATGTCACCATCAATGGTTTCAAAGTCCGCGCCGTGCGCGACAAAAATGGCCATCTGAACTTCGAGGACCTGGTCGGTGGCGGCATCATGTCCACCGACAAGCCCCGCGGCCCCGCCGAGGCGACTGTCGGCGCGATGGCCGGGGCGGCGCAGGCGCTCACCACGGGGGGCGCATCGGCACCCGCCACGATGCAGATCGATATCGCCGGCCTGGACCTGCAATCGGGCGAATTGCAGCTCCAGGACGAAATCTCCGGCATGGCCGTGGCCGTGACCAATCTGACGGCCAACACCGGCCGCGTGACCTACAAACAGCCGTTTGACGTCACCTTGTCGGCCCGCGTCGAGGGTGGCAATCCTCGCATGGACGCCAACCTGACGGGCCAGGGCTTGTTGATGCTGGACCCGCTGGCCAGGCGTTTTGCGGCGCAAAAGCTCGATATGCGCATGGACGGCAATGTGCTGGGCGCCGAGGCCAAGAGCCTGAGCGCCCGCGGCAATCTCGCTTTCAACGGCCAGACCTCGTCCGTGGACGTCAGCGGGCTGGAGATCCTGTTCCAGGGGAACGTGCCGGATCAGCCCTCCCCAATGAAAAACGTCGAAGCCAGCGTGACCATTCCGAAGCTCGCGATGGATCCGCACAAACTAGAACTGCAGCTGGACAAACTCGCCGTGCGCGCCAAGGGCGCCTTGCCCGGTGGGCCATTCGAGCTGGCCGCCGACGCTCCGGGGCTGAATATCTCGCCCTCCGAGGCGACCGGCCAGGCGCTGACGGGGCGGGTTCGCCTGCAGGGCCTGGACGCCAGCTTTGGCTTGAACGGCATCAGCGGCAATGCCAGCGAGCTGGACATCAAGGAAGTCAAATTCGACAGCACGCTGACCAAAGGCGAACGCGTCATCAAGGCCGCATTCAGCTCGCCCGCGACGTTCAATCTCTGGCAGCGCGCCATCAGCCTGCTGACCTTGCGAGGCGAATTCAACATTACCGACCCGGGCCTGCCCAAAGGCAGCCTGCAGATCCCCGTCATCGGCAGCATGAACGCCAACCTGCAAAAAGACCAGGCGGGCGCCAAGATCAACGCGGTTCTAGAGGGTGGGAAATTCGACCTGACGGCCGATGTCAAGCAACTGTCTGCCGTGCCCGACATCACATTCGCCCTGGCGGTCGATACGCTCGACCTCGACAAATTGGCACCTCCGGTCGGGCCGCCTGCGCCCAAGGCTCCCGCCGGTGATGGCAAGCAAGACGATCCCGAGAAAAAGCCCGAGACCGCCCCGCCTGCCGAGGCGCCAGCGGCTACCGACGGTTCGATTGATTTGTCTGCGCTGGTGGGCCCCACGGCAAACGGTACGGTCAAGATCGGCCAACTGGTCGTTCGCGGCCTGAAAGCCAGCGACTTGACGTCCAAGATCAAACTCGAAAAGGGCAAACTCGATATCTCGGCACTGGCAGCCTCGTTGTACGACGGCAAGCTTGCGGGCACGCTGTCCGTCGATGCTGCCAACAGCAATCAGATCGCTACCAAAATGACCTTGGCTGGCATCTCGATCGGGCCCTTGCTGACCGATCTGATGAAAAAATCGGTCTTGACCGGCACAGGCAGTCTCGCCCTGGATCTGAAGACCGCCGGTTCGAATTCCTATGCATTGACCACCGGCCTGAACGGCAGCATGCAACTGCGGTTGCGTGATGGCGCCGTCACCGGCATCAACGTGGCGCAGACATTGCGCGACATCAAGGCTTCCTTTACCGGTGCCGAGCAGGACGCTGCGTTGCCCGCCGATCAGGCACGCAGCACCGATTTCACCTCACTCGAGGCGGACCTGGTCTTCGTAAAAGGTATCGCTACGGCGAAACGCCTGGACATGGCATCGCCCCTGTTGCGTGTGTCTCAGGGTGATCCCGCAGCGATCGATTTCGTCCAGAACATATTGAATTTTGTCGCCAAAGTGCGTGTGGTCAACACCTCCACCGGCCAGGACGGCAAAGACCTCGAGGAACTGAAGGGCATCACTATTCCGGTGCTGATCAGCGGTCCGTTCGACAAGCCCGTCTACACCGTGCAATGGCGCGGCGTAGCGACCGAAGCCCTCAAAAAAGGCCTGGAAAAACGCCTGAAAGACGCCCTCCAGGATGAAAACGTCGCGCCTAAAATCGATAAAGCACTCAAGGGAATCCTAGGTAAATGAGCACATCCGCTTTTCAGCCCATCGCCGAATGCGGCGTCACTGCTCAATCCCAGGCCCAGGATTATCACAAGCGCTGGCTGATCTCCAACGATGCCGGCACGTGGTTGAATCGCGCTCTCTGTCCGCGGCTGGCCGAGATCAGCGTCGAATTGCGCTTGGGCTATCTGGTCATGAAAGCCCCCGGGATGTTGCGCCTGGACATTCCGCTTGATGTCATCGAGGACGATGACAGCGTGCGCTATCAGATCCGCCTCGGCGATCAGACCGTGGATGTGGTGGACGAAGGTGAGCTGGCCGCAGCCTGGGTATCCAATTTCCTGCAGATCCCGTGCCGGTTGCTAAAAGTGCATCCCGAGATGGAGGCGGTGCACTGGCCTGCCTGATGGGGTTGCTGCTTTAACGGCGCGTCCCGCAGCAGGCCGCGTGATCGCGAGAATGTATTGCGCCCAACTGCGCCGTGCGCGCGTCACACGGTATGCCGGATAGCGTGGGCGTTGCTCAACGCCGCTTGTATTCAAACACCCAATGCGCAATCAGGCCTGCGACCAGACCCCAAAAGGCTGACCCGATTCCCCAGGCGCTGAATCCCGACGCCGTGGCCAATAGCGTGATCAATGCGGCTTCGCGACGCGCCGGATTCGCCATGGCGTTGGCCATCCCGCCCAAAATCGCACCCAGCAAGGCGAGGCCCGCCAATGCAGCGATCAAGGCTGCGGGCAGCGCCTGAAAGAACACCGCCACCGCGCCCGCCACCACACTCAGCAAGATATAAAACACGCCGTAGGCAACGCCGGCAATATAGCGGCGCGAGGATTCTGGATGGGTCTCGGGACCAGTACAAATCGCCGCCGTGATCGCCGCCAACGTCACACCGTGCGATCCGAAGGGCGCCGCCAACAGGCTCAGCAAACCGGTAGCCCCCACCAACCGAGAGGCCGCGGGCCGATATCCGGACGCCTGCAAAATCGCCAGGCCAGGCAGATTCTGCGAGGCCAATGCCACCACAAAGAGCGGAATCCCCAGGCTGATGGCGATCTGCCAGCTAAAGGCCGGTGTCGTCCAGACGAACTGCGTCAGTTGCCAGTCCACATTGCCGAGCTGCAACTGACCTGCCGCCGCCGCAACCACCAAGCCCACCACCATGACAGCCATGATCGCGTAGCGAGGCATCCAGCGTTTGCTCAGCAAATAGGCAGCACACATCGCCAGAATCAGCGCCGGTTGCTTGCTGAGATGCGTAAAAATCCCGAAGCCAAAATTCAGCAGTACGCCTGCCAGCATCGCACTGGCGATTTCGGCCGGCACGCGCCGCATGATGGGATCAATCCAGCCAAACAGGCCGCATGCCAGCGTCAACGCCGAGGCCAGCACAAAGGCCCCCACAGCCTGATCAAACGGCACCCCAACTAATGCGGTGACCAATAGCGCCGCGCCCGGCGTGGACCAGGCCAGCACAATAGGCATGCGGCTGCGCAGGCTCATCACCAATCCGCCCACGCCAACCGCCAGGCAAATCGAGGCCAGCCAGGAACCGATATGCGCAGCATCCAGCCCTGCACTGTGCCCGGCCTGCACAATCAGCACCGCTGTGCCGCCAAAACCCACCAGGACAGCCACAAAGCCGGCCACAATGGCCGAGAGGGAAAAATCTCGCGCAGGGGGATTGCGCGGCGTCACAGAGACAGTGGCGTCGGAGGCGTTCACGCGGCGGATTTTGTCAGGCGATAGTATTTGGCCATGAGGGCTTCCTGCCCTTCGTGCCACTGGGGATGCAATTCAATGCATTCAACCGGGCACACGACCTTGCACTGCGGTTCGTCATGATGCCCCACGCATTCCGTGCACCGGCCCGGGTCGATGACGTAATAATCCTCGCCCATCGAGATGGCCTCGTTGGGGCATTGCGGCTCGCAGACGTCGCAATTAATGCATTCTTCGGTGATCGTTAAAGCCATGACAGAGGGCGAATCGGCGCAGATGAGCAGAATATAACCATTGTACGCCCGCCGCGCATGAGGACCGGTGGCAGCAAGCGATGCGCTCCAGGATGTACGGGGTTCATAAGCCCCATACGTGGGTGCTGCCGATGCTGAGTATGGATCCGTTATGCGTTGAGGCCATTCGTCCGCCGTACGCGAGCTTTCGCCGCGCTTGCACCGCGTCAGCAGTGCAAGCGCGCCGGACAGGATATCTGTTGGCGGCGAGTCATCTTGCGTGTTGACTGAACGATCGCCAGATCAGACCGCTGCTCGTGAGGCATCCCGCATTATGCGGTCGGCGTCCCACCAGCGGCCGGCCAGGACTGCTCGCGGTGTTCCTTGGCCTTGGCTTGCAGCCAGCGTTCGACCGATGGGAATACGAACTTGCTGACATCACCGCCCAGTTGAGCGATTTCACGCACAATCGTGCCCGAGATGAACTGGTACTGATCCGACGGCGTCATGAACATCGTTTCGACTTCGGGCAGCAGGTGACGATTCATGCCAGCCATCTGAAACTCGTACTCGAAATCAGACACCGCGCGCAGGCCGCGCACGATCACACGGCCATTTTGCTCGCGCACAAAGTCCTTGAGCAGCCCGGCGAAGCTGCGGACCTCGACGTTCGGATAATGTCCCAGGACTTCCTGGGCGATTTCTACGCGTTCGTCGACGCTGAAGAACGGTTTTTTGTTGCGGCTGTGCGCGATGCCCACGACGACTTTGTCGAACAGGGCGGCAGCGCGGCGCACCAGATCCTCGTGGCCGCGGGTTAGCGGGTCAAACGTGCCGGGGTAGACAGCGGTAATCATGGGGGCTCCGTATCCTCGTAACTTGCTTAAACCTTCCTCCGAACTGCGGATTATTGATCTATTTCTGCATTGCAGCAAATTGCACCAGTCCGTAGTGCACCGCCCCGGCCCGATCCTGACGCAATACCTCGAACTCGTCAGGGGGGGCCAGCACAGCCTCGGACTCTACGTAAACCAAGCCATCTTCGGCCAAAATGCCGGGTAATAATGGCCATAAACGGGGCAACCAGTCCTGATTGAACGGCGGGTCCAACAAAATCAGATCGAACCGCGACGCGTCCATACGCTGGACAACTTGTAGTGCCTCGCCTGCGTGAATGCGCACCGCGTCTGCCTTGAGCTTGTCGCGCAATGCCCGCAGCGCAGCAATGGCCGTACGGTCATTTTCGACCATTTGCACCTGCGTGGCGCCGCGCGACGCCGCCTCGAACCCCAGGGCGCCGCTGCCGGCGAACAAGTCCAGCACCCGTTTACCGGTGTAGTTTCCATCCCACAAATGGGTCAGCCAGTTAAACAGCGTTTCCCGCACGCGGTCTGGCGTGGGGCGCAGGCCCGGCACATCGGGCACGGCGATAGGCGTGCGCCGGTATTGTCCGGCAACGATACGGATGGGCTTATTGCCCGTATTTGGTTTTTTCAAGAAAGCGAACCTCCAGCGCGAATATAGCAGCCGGGTAGGGGAGTCGTGCTGCTGCACTGCGGGGAACGGAATATACTTTCACCCATGTTCCGTTTCTTCAAGAAAAAATCTCCGCCGCCTGCCGCGCCGGTGCAGCCCGACGCTGCCCCGCCCGCAGACGAGCCGCGCCTGGCCGACGAGCCCGCGCCCCAGCAGACCCCGGCCGAGCCTCCTGCTGTTCCTTCCTTGCCCGTTGCGCGTGCCAACGAGGCCACCAGAGACCAAGCGCCTGAACCCGGCGGTCACGCAGGCGATACGCCGTCCGCGGCGCCCGCGCCGGCCGAGCGTCCGCCCAGCGAGCCTGCGCCGGTGGCTTCGGCCCCCGCGCCGACCCACGCAGGCAGATCGTCCATGGCCGGTGCGCTCGCGGCCAGCTCGGTGACGACCCGGCCTGCTGCAGCGCCGGAAACCCGTCCCCCTGCTACACCAGCCAGCGCACCTGCATCCGCGCCACCAGCAGCACCGGTAGCGACGGCATCGCCGCAGTCGCCAGAGACTGCACCGGCCAGCGCGCCAGCATCCGCGCCACCAGCAGCACCGGTAGCGACGACGTCGCCGCAGTCACCAGAGGCTGCAGCGGCTGGCGCTCCTACGTCTGCACCGCCAGCATCAGTGGCGCCCGTGCCGGCGCAATCACCGGCGACTGCACCGGTCAACGCTTCTGCATCCGCGTGGCCAGCGGCGCCCGTAGCGACCACGTCGCCGGACTCCCCAGAGGCCGCACCGTCTAGCGCTCCTGCGCCTGCTCCTTCAGCGCCGCCCGTAGCGGCAGCACCGGCGCCTGCGTCGGTTTCGTCCAACACGCCTGCGCCAGCACCGGCACAAGCGTCAGCGTCTACATCGGCCACCGTTGCGACTTCTGCCCCAGCGTCGCCCGTAGCGACAACGCCGCCGCAAGCACCTGCCGCCGCAGCGCCTGCACCATCCACGCCGCCCGCCGAGCCCCCGGCCAAGAAAACCTCGTGGCTAGGCCGCCTCAAACAGGGCTTGGCACGCACGGGGCAAAGCCTGGGCGGCCTGTTTGTCGGCGTCAAAGTCGACGAAAACCTGTTCGAGGAACTCGAGTCCGCGCTGATCATGGCCGATGCCGGGCTGGAGGCGACCGAAAAACTCCTCACCGCACTGCGTGCCCGCGTACGCAAAGAACGCATCGAAGACCCGGCCCAAGTCAAAATCGCATTGCGCGCTTTGCTGGCCGATCATCTGCGCCCACTGGAGCGTACCTTTGACCTGCAAAAGGCCAAGCCGCTCGTCGTCATGATCGCTGGCGTCAACGGCGCAGGCAAAACCACCTCCATCGGCAAGCTGGCCCATACCTTCCAGCGCCAAGGCGCGAGCGTACTGTTGGCCGCGGGCGATACCTTCCGCGCCGCCGCGCGCGAGCAATTGATCGAATGGGGCAGCCGCAATAACGTCAGCGTCATTGCCCAAGAGGGCGGTGATCCCGCCGCCGTGGCATACGACGCCGTCAACGCTGGCCGCGCACGCGGCACAGGCGTGGTCATGGTCGATACCGCTGGCCGCCTGCCCACGCAGTTGCACCTGATGGAAGAGCTGAAAAAGATCCGTCGCGTCATTGGCAAAGCCGACAGCGCCGCCCCTCACGAAGTCCTGCTCGTGGTCGACGGCAACACCGGCCAAAACGTGCTGGCGCAAATCCGCGCCTTTGACGCCGCCATCAACCTGACGGGCCTGGTCGTCACCAAACTCGACGGCACCGCCAAGGGCGGCACGCTCGCCGCCGTTGCCGCAGGCAGCAACGGCGTGCGTCCGATCCCGGTTTACTGGATCGGCGTAGGCGAGGGCATGGAAGACCTGCAGCCTTTCGTCGCTGACGAGTTCGCTGGCGCGCTGTTGGCCGATTAAACGTCAGCGTCGCGTCCGCAACATCCCATGACACAGGGCCGCCGGTCTGCATCGACCGAGCGGCCCTGAAATTTTGACGCGATGCGGCCATCCCGCCGAAATCGCCTGACAGACCTTCTAATGAACAGACCCTCCGTATTACGGGAGGGTCTGTCAGCAATCAGGCGCCGGCTAGTCAACTGGCGACCTTCACGTCATTTCCAAAACGGCTTACTCGCCGCCAACTGATCGAATGCCGCTTGCGCTTCGACGGTCAGTTTTTCCAATCGAGCACTGATCCACCCCAACGCAAACCATGCTTGCGGATGCGTGCCAACGCAGGCCTGGTAATAATCTTTCGCCATTGCCAGATCGTTGATCTCACCCAACAGATCCTGCACCTGCGCCAACTGCTTGCGATAGCCGCGCAGCCGCACTTGCGGCAGCAGCGATTCCGCGAACGCCAGACCATAGCGCAGGCGTTTGCCGCGTTTGCGCAGATCATGGCGTGCCGGAATATCCAGCGCCGCAAAGTTCTTGCCTTGCTCGGCCACCTTGGTGTGCCAACGATGCAAACGCTTGGTCAGCAGCTTGCGCAACGTAGGCGGCTCGGTGTTCGACGTCATCGGAATAATCAGCGTAGGCGTTGCGGCAGCCGTGGGCGCAGTCCCATCCAGACTGAAACTCGGCTCGGGCGCAGCGTCAGAGGGCTCGGCCATCACAGGCAGGGCCGCCGGCGCTGGCGGCTGCACGTCCAGACTCCATTCCAGCGTATCCAGCAACCAGCCTTGAAAGGCCTTGCCCGACGCAATGCTCTGCGAATCCACATCCGGCGGCGGCACATCAAAATTGATGACCGGCATCCCGGCGCGTTGCAACACTGGCGTGACCGTTTCGTTCAACACATCCTGGTCGCGGTTTTGCCCAAACGCGGCAAATAGCGTACGCACGCCTTCCAACACGGGGGCGGGCGGTGGCGCAATCCAGCCGTCGAACAAACGCCAAACCGAACGCAAGCGACGCATGCCTACCCGCAACTGATGCACGTGTTCCGAGTTGCCGGCAGGATAGATCCCCAACGTATCCACCTCTGCCAACACAGCGGCGTTACGAGCAATCTGATCCAGACATTCTCCGGCGATGCGGCCCATCGCCTGAGGCGGCGTCATGCTGTCATCCAGCGATGCCGGCGCAGCGCCGCACGGCGCCCAAAAGCGCGCAATCGCTTTGCTGCGACGTTCTTGCAATGTATCGGCATCGCCCTTGGCATCCTGTTCCGCCAACTCGCGCGCCAGACCCGCGAGCGCATCGCCGCGTTCCGATTTACTGCGTGCATCCAGCACCAGGCCGTGACGCTGCTGCCAGCGGCGCGCTACCGAGAAAATAGCGGCAGGGCGGCCCGACACCAATTCAAATTCCAATTCCGAAATCGGCAGCTCCAGTGACGCGGCGCGCAACACGCCCGTGTCGTAGGCCAGCTCGATCGTGCCGTGGCGGCTGCGGACCTTGCGCAGCAGGCGCTGCACATCGGTCTCGTAGCGCAGGCCCAATTCGCCCTTCAGCGAGGACAGTGGACCTTCAAACTCGGTACCCGCATAGACCGACAAATCCAGTACCGGACCTGGGCGGGGATGATTGATCTCGACCCGTGTGATGGCATCCGCGCCAGGCATCTTGAGCGTCTGCACCCAATCCCGGCCCTCTTTGCGCAGCCGCAACGCAATACGCGCACGGGCCAATTCTCGGGTCGGAGTATCAAAATACAGGGCATGCAGCCGGATGCGCGTGGCGTCCTGTTGGCGGACCTCTTGTAAAACTGCCCGGCGCGCAGCGGCGGGGACGTGCAACTTCAATTCTTGTTCTGACATGGTCCGCGATCAGTACTTTGGGAATCGGGCATGTTACCTAACGCGACCTGAATTTTGATGACATGTCATAAATAATTCATCAATCGGCGCGAGCACTCTGTTTTCACCCAACGCAACGCAGTGGTTTGCCGCGATGGCCGTCCCTACCGTTGTTCAACTCGTCTGCGCAGGATTTTCAGTAAATTGACATATCGCTAAATTCCGATATAATCATCTCATGGACTTACTCGAAATATTCAAAGCCCTCTCGAACCGCACTCGTCTTGAGATCGTGCAGCGGTTAAAGGACCCCGTAAAGAACTTCCCCCCGCAGGACGAAGGGGACGTTCATACGGTAGGGGTCTGTGTCAGCAGTATCCAAGAGGGCATTGGTCTTTCGCAGTCCACGGTCTCTGACTATCTTGCCACTCTGCAAAGAGCTGGCTTGGTTGAAGTCCAACGCATTGGTCAGTGGACCTATTACAAGCGAAACGAAGAAGCCATCAGTACCCTCGCCGAACTCATCGGCAAAGACCTTTAAAAATTTTTATCCTTAAATATCGAAAAATCCCGATATCCCTTTTTATCGAAGTGAGATTCCAATGAAAGCAATCATCCTCAACACTTTTGGCGGTCCAGACGCATTTGAACTTGGTGAAGTGCCCAAACCAGTACCGGGGGCAGGGCAAGTGCTGGTTCGGGTTCACGCGACTTCCATCAACCCCTTGGACTATCAGGTCCGGCGCGGCGACTATCCCAGCCTGGTGCCACTGCCGGCCATTACCGGACACGATGTTTCCGGCGTGGTCGAAGAAATCGGAGCCGGTGTGACAGCCTTCGCCCCAGGCGACGAGGTTTGGTATACGCCACAGATCTTCGATGGTTCAGGCAGCTATGCCGAATACCACGTTGCTGCTGAAAACATCATCGCGAAGAAACCTGCTTCACTCAGTCACCTGGAAGCCGCGAGCCTGAGCCTCGTCGGAGGAACAGCATGGGAAGCGCTCGTCGTGCGCGCCGGACTACGCGTCGGGGAAAGCATTTTGGTGCATGGCGGAGCAGGAGGCGTAGGGCATGTGGCCATTCAACTGGCGAAGTCCATCGGTGCCAGAGTAATAACGACTGTGCGCGAGGAAAACTTCGAGTTCGCACGCCGCATGGGAGCCGACGTCGTCATCGACTACACGAACGAAGACTACGTCGAGGCTGTCATGCGTGAAACAGCGGGCCAGGGCGTCGACGTCGTTTTCGATACTATCGGCGGCGACACGCTTTCCCGCAGTCCGGATGTGCTGGCACAGCTCGGCCGGCTCGTTTCGATTGTCGATATCGCGCAACCGCAAAACCTCATTAACGCCTGGGGCAAGAACGCGAGTTATCACTTCGTGTTCACCAGACAGAATCGTGGCAAGCTCAATGAACTGAGCGCGTTGGTTGAGCGCGGCCAACTGCGGCCTCATGTCGGGGCGACATACTCATTAGCCGACATTCCTCTCGCTCATGCTCGCCTCGAGAGTCCTGATAACGGACTGCGCGGAAAAATCGCTATTGCTGTCATTCCGTCAGCGAATACGGACTGAACGTGACCGAAACCCGGCGAGCGTAAAACTGATGGCGATCAAGCTAGCTGCTGCGGCAGCTAGCTTGATTCGTCGACTTTTATCATGACCGGTGCGCCACTCCACAATGCCGTGTCGCCAGAGAATATCCGCGCTGAATAATAGTTTTAATCGCGCTACAAAATCCGTTTACGGGCCTGCGTAATAATGACTTCCGCGACAATCACCACCGCGAAAATTGCCGCCAGCACCAACGCCACACGATCCCACTGGAACAGATTCAACGCCGTATCCAGCGCCATCCCGATCCCGCCTGCGCCTACCAGACCGAGCACCGCCGATTCGCGCACATTGATATCCCAACGCAGCAACACAATCGACCAGAACGCCGGCCGGATCTGCGGCCAATAGCCGTACCACAGCACAGCGCCCGAGCTCGCGCCAGTCGCCGTCAACGCCTCTACCGGACCGCGTTGGGCTTCCTCTATCGCCTCGCCCACGAGTTTGCCCACAAACCCGATAGACCGAAACGCAATCGCCAGCGTACCCGCCAGTGCTCCGGGCCCGAATATCGCGATAAACAGCAGTGCCCACACCAGCGAATTCACCGAACGGCTCGACACCAGAATCAACCGCGCGAACTGATTGATCAGCCGATTCGGCGTCAGGTTGTTCGCCGCCAACAATCCCACAGGCACCGCCAATATCACCGACAGAATCGTGCCCAGCGTGGCAATGTGCAGCGTCTCCATCAACGCGCCATGCACGCCCTCTGGGTAATACGCCCAGTCGATCGGCCACATCCGGCCAAGCAGATCAGCCATCTGCTCCGGCGCGTCATACAGAAACTCGGGGATGACCTCGACGCTGCGCAGCGCTTGCACAATCGCCGCCACCACCACCAGATACAACGCAAAGCGCAGCAGCCGCTGCCCCATCGTGTACCGTTGCCATGTGCGCGGATACTCGCTCACCGTCAAACTCGTTGCGGAGGTATTCATGCATCCTCCTGCTGATTCAGCGGCTTTTTGCCCAACCCACGCGCCGCGCTAAAGCGACGTTGCAAAATCGTATCGAATCCCAAATTGTCCAAGAACACCGCACGCACAAACCGCGCCAGCACCTCGCCTATCATGATGATCACAATCAACGTAATCAAAATCGCCGCGACAAAGTCATAATCAAAACGTTGGAACGCCGAGAACAACGTCCCGCCGATCCCGCCTGCGCCCACGATCCCGACCATCGTCGAATTACGTAAATTCGAATCGAACTGATACGTCGCAAAACCAATAAAACGCGCAAACACCTGCGGCAGCACGCCAAACAAAATCACATTGGCAAACGACGCACCTGTCGCGCGTACCGCCTCGACCTGCTTGAGCGAGATCTCTTCGATAGACTCGGTAAAGAGCTTTCCAATAAACCCCACCGACGCCACCGCCAACGCCAAAATCCCCGCCAGCGCCCCAAAGCCCACGGCCTTGACGAACAAGATCGCCACAATCACCGGATGCAGCGAACGGCACAACGCCACGATGGCGCGGGCGGGCCAAGACGCCCACGACGGCATCAAATTTCGCGCACCCAACAACCCGATCGGCAAGGCAATGATGATCCCCAACACCGACGCCAACACCGCGATTTCCAGGCTTTCTGCGAGCCCTTGCCACAGCGTGTCAGGCTGTTGAATATGCGGAGGAAACATCCGCCCCAACAACGTCGCCGCATGGCCCAAGCCATTGTGAAAGCGTTCCAGACTGAAATCCAGTTGTCCCGCCGCATACAGCGCATACAAAAAAATCAGCAAAGCACTGAGCTTTGCCTGCCAAGACATCGCAAACGGACGGCGCTTTACTCCAGCCACGACTCGCCTCCGTAGATCGCCTTCAGCGTCGCGGTATCCAGGCCCTGGCCATCACCGTCATACACCACATGGCCGCCTGACATCCCCACGATACGGTTGGCATAACGCCGCGCCAACTCGACATCGTGAATATTCACCAGCACCGGGATGCCACTGGCATTGCCTTGTTCGGCCAACAGCTCCATGATCTCGACCGAGGTCTTCGGGTCCAACGACGATGTCGGCTCGTCGGCCAACAGCAACTGCGGCCGCTGCATCAACGCCCGCGCAATCCCCACGCGTTGCCGTTGTCCACCAGACAACGCATCGGCGCGTTGATCCCCAAAACCGCCCAGCCCCACGATATCCAGCAGCTGATAGGCCCGCTCGATATCATCCGGTTCGAACCGGCGCATCCAGGCCTTTAGCGCACTGCTATAGCCCAGACGCCCCGTCAGCAGGTTTTCCATCACCGTCAGGCGCTCGACCAGGTTGTATTCCTGGAACACCATGCCGATCCGGCGCCGCGCCTGGCGCAGCGCCGTGCCACGAATGCCGGCCAGATTCACCGTGCCCGCATCCGTCTGCAGCACGATCTCGCCGCGCGTCGGATCGATCAGCCGATTGATACAACGCAACAGCGTGCTCTTGCCCGTGCCTGACGGCCCGATGATGGCCGTCAGCCCCTGACCCTGCACATGCAGGTCGATGCCTTTCAGGACGGGTTGGCCGGCCCGGTATTCCTTGACCAGGCCGGTAATGCGTAAAGACGTGGACATGCTTACTGCTTACCTTTGCTTTTTGCGGCTTCTTTATCGTAGGCGGCGCGGTTAAAGCTCTCGCCACCGGCTTCGGCGACCTGGCGCACGATGGCCCAGTCTTTCTGGTACGTGACCGGATAGAAACGATCCGCGTCATCGAACGCCTTTTTCATTTCATCGGGGAACCGATAGTCGTAGAAGCACTTCAGCATCTTGTCGCGGAATGCCGGTTCCAGATCATGCGCGTACGAAAATGACGAGGTCGGGAATTTCTCGCTGGTGTAGATGATGCGGAAGTCGTCTTCCTTGATCTGGCCACGTTGCGCCATGCGATGGAACACATCCGACGCGACCGCGGCGGCGTCATAGTCGCCCGAGTTCACGCCCATCACGGACTGATCATGCTTGCCGGAGAAAATGACCTTGTAGTCCTTGTCCGGCGTCAGGCCTTCCTTGGGGAACAGGGCGACCGGCGCCATGTGGCCCGAGTTCGACGACGGCGAGGTGTGGGCGAGTTTCTTGCCCTTTAGATCCGACAGCTTTTGATAGGGGCTGTCTTTCTTGACGATGACAATCAGGTTATAGCCCTGGAAGCCATCGGCGTAGCCCTTGACGGCAAAGGGTACGGCGCCTGCGATGTTCACGGCGAATGCGGTGGGGCCCGTCGAAAAACCGCCTACGTGCAGGCGTCCCGAGCGCATGGCTTCGATTTCGGCGGCGTTGCTTTGCACTTGATAGAACACCACGCGCTTGCCCGTGCACTCGGCCAGGTAGTCGGTGAACGGCTTGAAGATATTCGCGTAGACCGCGGGGTCCTCGACCGGGGTGTAGGTGAACACCAGGGTGGATGGAGTCTTCTGTTTGGAAGCATCCGTGGGCGTGTCCGCGACGAGATCTTTATTCGCGTCGCAATACATTTGGTCGAGGTCGCCGCGGTTGGAGCAGGTGTCGGCATCCGCCGCGTAGGCGGCGTGAGTACCAAAGATCAAGGCCGCCGCGGCAGCCGTACGCAACA
The DNA here is from genome assembly GCF_965139205.1 of Bordetella muralis. GTDB lineage: Bacteria > Pseudomonadota > Gammaproteobacteria > Burkholderiales > Burkholderiaceae_B > Bordetella_A > Bordetella_A muralis. The sequence continues at coordinate 259,388 of NZ_CBCSIU010000003.1, read as the reverse complement.
GGCGCAGAGCGTGCATGGTGTGTCTCCTGTGTATGTGTCTTGAAATATTGCTGTAGTGAGACATTCAAACACAAAAAAACGAACCTGATCAGCCGGGAAATCACCTACGTTTATTTGCGAAAATTGTTCGGGTGTTTTCGTTTTCTTCGGTTTTTGTTGTTTTGGGACGAGTGGGGTTGGAGTGAAGGAAATTACGGCCCGGCCACTCATGTAAATGGAGGTTCAGGGTAACTCCCTATTCGGATTTGAAATATTTAGATTCATTATTGGTAAAAAATTACAGTTAGTGCAGCGTGCTTTGGGAGGAGCTATGGCCGAGAGAGCCTTTGTTGGAGACAACGTTCGCTGCGTCGCCGCTCATGCGATATAGGTCGTCAAATACCTTTGCGTGGCTATGCGTCGTGATGTTTGCAGTGTTGCTTGGAAACTGTTCCAAGCAAAAAGCTGTGCCAACGCCGCCTGCGTCGAATTCGGTGAGTGCGACTTCCGCTCATGTTGCGTCCACTGTTGCGCCAGTCGTTGATCCATGGACGGTACAGGCTCCAGAGCCAGAGTTTTTTGTGCGGCCGGCGTCACTGAAGCAACGCGCATCACCCAATGGCACGGTGGTTGGAAGCCTAATGCGAGGGGTTTCAGTGAAAGTGTACGTGCGTCAGGGGGGCTGGGGGCGTATCACGCCGGATGGTGAGCCGGAACGTTGGGTATCAATGACGCATCTTTGTTCGGATAGGAATTGTGCTGTTTTGCAGAAAGATGCACCGAAGAAAAGCTCCGCGCAGCTACAACAAAGCACGCCCTCATCTCCTCGTATTAATCGCTTCACGTCAACGTATTCCGCAGGATGCCCTTGTTCATCCTCTAGCAATTGCATCGGGCCGAGAGGGGGCAGGTATTGCATCACGTCTGGAGGCAATAAGCGATATCGATAGGGATTTAGAAATTGAAATCGGCGACTTGCTATTAGAGAAAAAGAACCGAGGGAGTTAGTCCGGCCACGGTGAATTCAATTACGGACTATACATTTCACAGGAGAAGAAAATGTCGACTACCGGAGAGAAGCCGGGAAGAGGGACATACGTTTGTGTTAGCTGCGGGCAACGGATTTTTCTTGACGATAACTCTGATGTTTTGCCGCCATGCTCAAAATGTCATGGGACTGAGGAAATTGAGTCGTAGCTTTACTCTCGATAAGGATACCTGGACTCTGCATCCACCCCTCGTTTGAACGCAAACTTGTCAAAAGTCATGTTTAAATCGCCTGAACAAACACCGTTAGTCAGCACGAAGTCGATCATCGTCGCCTTGGCTCTAGCCATAATTGGCATTGTGCTTATTGTTCTCGGGAATGCAATCGATCTTAAATATTGGAAAATTGATTTTGGATCAAACATTGCTGGAGTTGGCGCTCTGTTTCTTGTTATTGGAATACTGCAGTGGTTCTTTGACAGATACGTCCGCTCGGCATTCTTTGCGGAAGTTCGAGAAGAAATCCTAGGGAGCACCCAGGCAGCCCAATCAGGGATTTGCGGCTTCTACGAAGACTCGAAATCCGTTAACTTCACTGAGTATTTTATTTCTTCGACGGATTTGACGATTGGTGTAAATTATTCCGGAAAATTGATTGACAACTGTATAAAACTTCTTGCTGAGCGAACAAGGAAAGGTAATAAAACTACCATTATTACGATAAAAACCGGAGGCTATGCTCAGAAATTTATCGAAGCGGACTATTCTCACGCTAATGTGGAAGACGGCCTCAGAAAGATCGACGATATAGTGAATAGCCTTGACTCGGAACGAAAGCTGATCCAAATTAAGCGCGTCTCGACTGTGCTGCGCTACTCCTTTGTTCACTTCGACAGTCGCATATGGATTGTGTTTGGGACGAATGGCCCGGGAAGGCGGGCGGTGCCGGGATTTTATGTGTCGAAGAGGACACCTTGGCATTCTCACTTTGAAGAAGACATTCGACTTCTTTTGGAACGAGTAGAATGAGTATGGCTGAAAATAATCTGGTTTTGGAATTAACAAACCTGCTTCAACGGTACTCGCGGATTGAGGTGGAGCAGACATTACGTGGGCTATCCACTATGGATCGCAACAGCGATGTCTGCACGATACTCGTGAATCAAGGTTTGCACAGTTTTCCCGACTACGTCTTTCGGGGCGAGAAGTACGTTTTTTATGAAGGTTCTGCTGATCTTTCCTCATCTGAAGCGCTTGCCGATTTTGCAAAGGAACGCTTGGAAGGCCTCGCTAAATTCCTAAAGCAAAGGAAGTGGTCAGAGGTGTATATAGTAATTTCTGGGCAAGCCGCTTTATGCATGCTGATCAAGCTTGCCGTTTATAGAATTACGCATATCGAAACTACAGATTGGGTCTTCGATGGCCGAGGGAATTACATTTCTCTAAAACTACCGCTCAGGTCGATCTTAACTTCCTCATCGACTTGAATTTCTCTGTCATATAGCGCAGATACTCGGAATGTCAGCATTGGCCAACCTCCGATCGGTGCAGTAAATCCCGGTGCATTGCGGTTGTGGGTCGAGAGCGGCCCTGCGCGAATGCCCGTTTTCCGTCAAGAGCGGCCAGTTGTCAACAGTCTCCTCGGATCGTTTCTCATCCTTTTTGACCAACCGCCGTAGAATCGAGACGAGCATTAAAGACGTCCGATAATCTAGAACTGCCAAACGGAATTCTTTATAACTTTAAAGCAAGGGTCGGGTAATGCAGCACATTTCCACTCAATATGCAGGACATCGTTTTGACTTCGAGCAGGTTAACGTCATCCTCGGAGCTAACGGCTCCGGTAAATCTAAGCTTCTAAATGAAATTAAGAATGGCGCACACGGACAGAATAACTGTAAGGTCGTGTACATAGAGGGCGGTCGAACGATAAAAATAGCGGACGTTTTAAAATTTGAAGTGCAAAACTTTAGAAACTATGATGTATTCGAAAAAATCGTATCTAACTACGAAGAGAAAAGGACCTTATCTCTTGCGGACAGATTGTTTGATGCATTAGTTGTTCTCGATAGGCGCGATGCGCAGATCAAGGCTGAACACTCAGACCTTGTGAGTCAATGGGTGGAAGGGGGACAGCAAGGGGAATGCCCAAAAAGACAACAACCACCTCTCGAGCGTCTATTCGAACTATTTAATGAAATTTTCCCTCTTATTTCGCTGAAATACGAATCCAATGCCAAGCGTCTTGTTGCGTCAAAAGGCGGAAATTCATACGGTCCCTCTGAGATGTCCGACGGCGAAAAACAAGTCTTCTCGATTTTGGCCGATTTATTAGAACTTACTCCGGAACATACCGTGATCATTGCGGATGAGCCAGAGCTTAACCTACACCCAGAGTTGGCTGAGCGACTATGGACACTGCTGGAAAACGAATTTCCCGAAAAGATATTTATCTATGCGACACACAGTATCAGTTTTGCGCTTCGCAATAACGTCCGTAAAGTGTGGATTATCAGCGCAGACGCAGCAAACATCGCCGAATTCACAGGCTTAAGCTCCCTTCCCAGAGCGGAAACTACGGCTTTGCTCGGTAGCCTCCCGGGTATTCTTTCAGCTAATCAAGTGATTGTTACTGAAGGGCACGAAAAGTCATTCGATGCGATATTTTATCGTTGGATCATGGGTGACAGCACAATTGAGATTTTTGCTGCTGGTGGGTGCTCCGATGTGGTTTCTATTGTTGACAAGAGCGGCGTCTGGGAGAAGATAACGTCGAGAATAGCGCTAGCGGGAATTATTGATTCCGATTATCGGGATGAAACATATCTGCATGAGCTGACATCAGCAAGTATTCATGTGCTGCCATTACATGAGGCTGAGGCCTATTTATGCGTCCCGGATATCATTGTGGCAGTAGCATCTAGGATAGGTTCAGTAGAGCCTCCACTTGCGAAGGAAGTAATCGTAGCCGCGATTCTCAAAGAGCTTGAAGACAGGAAGCTTATAATCGCCGCCCGACGAGTCTTTGCTGCCTCCCATATACGCCTGGGCCTCAGTCTCGATCGGAGTTTATTGAGTGCAGCCGGTAATCGGGAGCAATTGCTTCAGAAAATGCGAGAAGCGGCTGAAACGGAGATTGAAAAGGCGCACCAAAAACTTTCACCAGAGATAGTCGAAGGCCAACTGGATGCCGTAGTAGCAGAAATTGACGCAGTTATCGCCGCAACTGATATTGAGAGAGCACTAAGGTTATTGCCGGCTAAAGAGCTTGCTCACAAATTAGCGCCACGTGCGGGCTGCAAATCTGCTGCTGACCTGATGCGCTCGCTCCGTCATAACTTCAAGCCTGTCGACTTTAGCCTCACTGCAGAGTTGCGTCAGAAATTACGCTTAGCCTTGGTTTACACGGCTGAATGAGTGCCTTTGGTTAGTTGTCACATACTACGAACGGCAGCTAAGGGTCGAAAGCAGACACCCACTGACAGCTTGCGGCCAGGAGCGGTCACCCGGTGTGTCGCTAAGATTGACCATTCACAACCATGGATTTGAACCGTGTTGTCTGTATCCGAACTAATTCTTTCTAGCTATCAATTGGCAGCACAGCAGCAAGTTGCTATTACTCAAGCGTGGGTTCAAGGGTCACATCGCCTGGGCGGATCATTGTCTAAGTCTGGACTTCATACATCCATTCAACGAGTAGGCCGACTGGATGCTGTGCTCAGATGTATGGAAGATGAGTTAATAAGTGAGGTTTTGAGCGATGAGATACGCCCATGGGTCGCAGAGCCGCTGGGTTCGCTGTCCGAGATATGGATAGGGCAAGTTTATGAAATCATCCGCTTATCCCAAGAGCGCAAGCTAATTGCTGACAGTTCTTTTTTGAAGGCTTTAGCTCATGATTTCCGACTACTGCGAATCACAATGGAAAAGCATGAAATTGCGCAAGATCGAAGCCTATCTGAGCCAATAGCAATGTTTCGCGTACCTGCTAAAGAAAATGATGTGGACTACATGTACGACAAAAAAGACCCACAACGGTCGCATATCATGCCAACTGGAATTTCCCACCGAGGATCATTTCAATGGCTCGCTATAGATGTTTGCAACTCGCCGGCCCAACGGTGGCTTGAGCGCAGAGAACTATCTGACAGAGTACTGCAGTTATTGCTGGACGCTTAGATATTCTTTCTAGGCCCAATCTGGCATCCCTTCACTTCAGATACGGCCGACCGCTATGGGTCGAGAGCAGTCTTTCGAGACTGTCTGAATTCGACCTAAAGCAGACTGCAAACTATTAAGGTGTGACGCGAGAGGCAAGACTCGGCTTGCTGGGGCTGGCCCTCTCGATGGAAGGTTTAAGCTTCAGAGTCTCGAACTCAAAGTTTTGCTTTTGCCGATCGCGGCGGCCGCTTAGCGGGGGCCTTCGTTTCCCCGTTCTTGGCTTGCGGAGTATCGTTTTGGACAACTGGTGGGTCGGATTTCTTCTTTTTGAGAAGATGTCTCTTCTCTATATCGGCCAAGAATGCACTTCCCAGCGGGGTAATCGTGTATCGTCGATAGCGAACTCCGGCCACCTTCTCACTCACTGCCAACCCGTGGACCTGAAGCTTTGGACACACGTTGAAGAAGAAGAAGGACTCACTATCACTCCCACCAATCCGATTGGTGACTCCACTGATAAGCGTGTCCTTATTGCTATAGAAGATGCTCAGGAGATCAACTGTGGTCTCGGTTCCGTCTGCCAACTTCGCAGGGATCTTGATATCGATCGCTCCTAGAACTTCCCGGAGCTCTGCGAAAGTTTCAGCCTGCTTCGTAGATTGAGAGAATGTTCGCTTTTCAAGCTCCAGCATCGACTCCTTGAGCTGGCGGTTTTCTTCTGAAAGCTTGGAGATTTCTTCAAAGAGAGGCTTTGTGTCAACTACTTCGTCTGCTCGAACCCACCCTTTGAGCGATCTATTGGCTGCAAAGTCGGCTAGTGTTTCGTGAACGCATAGTTTTATGTCCTTGGGGTCATCGAAGAACGAAGAAATACTCCCTAGGACCTTTTGCCTAAAGAGGCCTAACTCCTTGGGGTTCTCCTTTTCCATAAATGTCGAGCCGTTCGAGCGAATCTTTGCCTCTAGGCAGTCATCCGTTATGACTACTGCAAAAAACGGCTTTCCTTGCTGTATCGCGTAGTCATACTCCAGTTCGGTATAGCTAATCCCAGAGCTAGGCTCGACCGATCCGTATCGCCCGCCAAGAATTAGCATGTAGACATCCGATTCGTCGATCCATTGCTTGATGGTTGCCATCTGCGAGCGGTCAGCGGATGTAAATAATTCCATTCCCGCCGGGATATGCCCAGCTTTCAAAATCGCACTCACTGCCGCCTGACGTTCTGGAAGCAGGTCTGTAAACGTGCTTGATATGAATACCTGTAGACGACGCTTCATTTGAGTCATGGACCTCGTGAAATTTAACTAGATTTAGACGACATGCAAAAATGCTCGTCGTTCTTGTAAGAATGAATTTATCCGTAATGATGAGAGTGAGCAATCGCAAGTAAATCTTTTAGGCAAACCTAAAAGATTGAAGCCTATTATGAGTGGTTAAAGAACCATGCTGGAATGACTGCTCACGGCCGAAAACGGACGTTTTCGAGTGACTGTTTTCGACCCAAAGCCGCCTGTCGGCTTTACGCAGAGGGAAAGCTCACCTATTTGTGCAGATCGGCAAGCAAAGCCCAACGCTCATGGTCTCGCCATTCGCCGTTTATGCAGAGATAGCTTGGCGAAAAGCCTTCATATTTGAAACCCACCCGACGCACAAGTGCGATCGAAGCTGCATTCCCAGGTTGGATGTTCGCCTCCAGCCGATGCAAGCCCAGTTCGCTGAACGCATAGTCCACAGTCGCTCGTAGCACCTGAGTCATCAACCCGGTCCGGGCGAAATCCTGCATCCCGTAGTACCCGAGATATGCACTCTGAAAAGCGCCTGCGACTATCTCGTTAATGTTTACTACGCCAATAACTTTCTTAGATGCCAATTCTCGCGCAATGAGACCGACGTTCGGTCCAGTGAGGCCACGGGAAAACCAATTATCGAATCCCGCCTTATCGGTAAAGGATGAGACCCAAGGTAAGTGGTAGTCCTGATTTGCTAAGTTAGCGGCAATTAATTCGGCGGCGTCAGTGGGAATCACTCGACGTATCTGAATCACGCTCATGGGCCTCCATCGTGTAAACATGGGCAGGCCTAGATTGTCGCCGATCTGACCTCTCCCAATCAATGTTCGCTTCTGGCCGATTCTGTTGAAAAACTCGATTGCTCGTCGCAATTTGTCGCGCTTGCAAGCCCGATGACCAGGCGGCTTTCGCCTTTTTTCGATTGGAACCGGGTACTGATGCCCGGTTGCCTTGTTAATCGGTGGGTTTCGCCTCAAGCGGGCGCACCTGTGCCCTGAACCGGTGGCCCCTGAGAGGTAAGCATCGCAAGACGACGTAGGTTCTGAACGGCTGCTGCGAGCGTGAATTCGTCTGCTGCACCAGTGAGTCCGCGCAACCGCAAGCGGTCAATCTTCAAAATACGTTTGAGATGTGCAAACAACACCTCGACTTTCTTTCGTTCGTGACGTGAGCGCTGGTATTGCACGGTGGCGCCGATACGCCTGGCTACGTCGCGTGCATCCTCGTAAATGCTGCGAGCGATCTTACGCATCGGCGTATTAGGGCAGCACCGCGGCTTCATAGCGCACGTACCGCAGTCCTTGTTGCTGGCCCGGTAGATTACGGTGCCTGCCCTGGTGACGTGAGTGCGCTCGATCTTAAATATGCGCCGCTCACTGCGCAGTGCATGCCCCTCGGGGCAACGATATTCGTTGGCCTCGCCATCCCATTGGAAGTCGCTGCTCGATAGACTGTCGTCCTTGCGCTGGGTTTTGTCCCAGACGGGGACGTGCGGCTCGATCCCCTTGTCTTGCACCATCCACGCCAGCATCGGAGCCGTGCCGTAAGCGGTATCGCCGATGAGCCGTTCAGGGGTGATGTCGAATCGTTCCTCGACACGATCCACCATCGTCTTGGTAGAGTCCACTTCTGCGGTGCGATGCGCAGGGGTAGCTTCGACGTCGAGGATCACGCCATGCTCAGTATCGATCAGATAGTTCGTCGAATAGGCGAAGAATGCGGGGCCGCCAGGGGCGGCTGTCCACCGTGACTGCGGATCGGTCAGCGAGATCCGCCGGGGAACGGTTTGCTCAAACGCTTCGTCGCCGAGCGCTTCGAGATACTCGCGCACGGCACGCGTGCTGAGTGCGGGGTTCGACCAGTCGGTGACCTCACTGGCAGGAACACCGCGCTGGCGGCTCGCATCAGCGGCCACGACGCTGGCGTCGACAGCGAAGCCTTCGCCTTTGACTAGGCCCGCAGCCATGCAACGACGGACCACTTCATCGAACAACCAGCGGAAGGTATCGCTGGCTCGGAAGCGTCCGTGTCGGTTCTTGGAGAAGGTCGAGTGATCGAGCACTGCATCCTCGAGGCTGAGACGACAGAACCATCGATAGGCAAGGTTCAGTTGAACCTCTTCGCACAGACGTCGCTCGGAGCGGATGCCGTAGCAATACCCAACGATCAGCATCCGGATCATGAGTTCGGGGTCAATGGAGGGGCGGCCCGTATGGCTGTAGTGCTCTGCCAGGTGTCGGTGGAGTTCACTCAGATCCAGGCAGCGATCGATGGCTCTCAGAAGGTGGGTCGGGGGAATGACGTCTTCAAGGTTGAAGGCGTAGAACAACCGCTCTTGTCCGCCCGCTTGATGACCCATCATGTCGGTGCTCTCTGAACTCGTTGGCGCTTTGCAAATTCTGCCAGACGACCGCGACCGCGGCGAGTTTTTCAACAGAATCGACCAGCAGCGGTCTTTCGTCGAGGCGCAGAGCGGACGCCGAGTCTCTTTACGTGGCATTGCACAAATTCGCGCAGTGCTAAGCCAAACTCTGCTTCGGGAGACATCGTGGCGACTGACGCTGAACAACGTAAAATGTCAGGTCTTCAGCCTCCACATGCTTCCTTTATGAACCTTGAACGACTTCGTCGCGAATTTCCCGACTTCGACATAACAACCCTGCCGCCCCTGCCCGAAGGGTATTTCGACGCATCGAGTTACATCGATGCAGCGCCTTCATTCGAGAACGAAGAGCGCGGCTTGAAAGTTTATGTCGACTACGCCAACTATGCCGACCGCGAATCCGGCAGGAGCCAGCGCTTCTGCGTTTCGCGCTACGACGAGGAAGCTGGCGACTTCGAGGACGTCGCCCTGTCGACTAACGATTGGGCCGAGGTCTTGCGCTTCCTGACCGCCTGAACGCCCTCGCCAGGGGCGATCGGTTTCCGCTCCGATCGTCGGATGATCGACCCCACGACCGCTTGCGCTCTCGCGGTCTTCGGTAGTTCGAAAACATGCGCAGCGCAGCCAGAGCATGGCAACGCTGCGGTTTCCAACCCTCACAGGGCCAGATAGAAATCCATCGGAATAAGCTCCACGGCCCATCCGCCTTCTTCACCCAGCGTGGCAGCCGGATGCATGGACGCAATGCGCAGTGCCTCCTCATGGCTATCCGCCTCAATAATGAACAAACCGCCCACCACTTCCTTCGACTCGGTGTAGGGCCCGTCGGTGATGCTCGTCTTGCCATTGCGTGGACGGAGCGTCTTCCAATTCTCGACATCACCTAGCGACGCAGAAACCAGGACCTTGCCGGTGGCGCGCATCTTCTCGTCCAAATCTGGACATTGGCTCACCAGTTTGTCTACATCATCTGGCGCCATCGCAGCAAATTTTTCGGGCGTGAAATAAGCCAGGCCGAGATATTTCATGGGAGATCCTTTTAGGGTTAATACGCTAACGACGAATCTGATGCTCGGAAATCGACATACTTCTGGGAAAAAATTTGTAGCGAACCTCGCCAGCCTATCTCATCCGTACATCCCTACCTTCACCCCAATCCCTCTGTCACTCCATCCGCCTCCCGTTTCAGCGCTGCAGCAATAGTCTTGCGACGCTCCGGACCCATGCGACCATAGTGCGCAGCGACGCTCAATGCAGCAACCGGCTGACGAGCGAGATAAATCGCAACACCGATGCCATACATCCCCTTGAGAAGATGCCCCGGGTTGAACGCATACCCCCGCTCGCGCGTGTCGGCCACCATCGCGCGCAGCTTGTCCACATCCAGGCTGGGATAGGGCCGCAGGCGCCCCTGAATGCGGCGTAGCACGTTCTCAACCTCTCCGTCGTCGAACGCAGCCAATAGCGCCAGACTGCCCGAACCCACACCCAATGGCCGGCGGGTGCCGATGTTCTGGGTTAGCACTTTGACTGGAAAGGAGCCTTCTTTGCGGTCTATACAGACGGCATCCAGCCCGCTGCGTATCGTCAGCATGACGGTGTCGCCGGTGCTATGAGCCAGCCGCTCCAGCGCCGGCCGGGTGACGGCCTGGATGTCCAGGCGATTGGCGGCGCGTTCACCCAAGGACAGAAATTCCAACCCCAGGTAATAAACGCGGCTACCCGCAGCCTGCTCGATAAAACCCTCAGCGCTCAGCGTTTTTAGAAAACGATGTAGCGTCCCTTTGCTCAGCCCGCTCTGCGCCTGCAGGTCGGAAAACCGCATGCCGCTCGATGACGAGCTGTAGGAAAGGATGCGCAGAATCTCCAGCGCGCGCCTGACGCTTTGCACGGTATCGCCGCTGGCCCGCGGGGTGCCGTTGTCCTCCATTACTGTCTCCTGCCTCGTCGTTGTGCTGGCGTGCCACCCGGCGCGCCGCTTTTTTCTGACTGCTGGTACTAGTGTTCCGTAGTGCGGAACTTTTTACAGGTATCCGCGATTTTGCCCCGTTTCGTTTCTATAGTCCAAACCCAACCCCGGCGGTGTCACCGCGTTCGGGAGGAGGCAAAGACATGATCGACATCGCGAACTCATACCAATGCAGTCCCGCGCTGTGGCGCGACAGAGTGGATCCGGCGTTCCTGCGCGAGCTGCGGCGCGTGGTGGCCGATACCGTGCTGCCCGAGGCCGAGGCCATCGACCGGCAGGACGTGTACCCCGTGCACATCATCAAGACCATGGCGCGCCACGGCTATACCAGCCTGACGCTGCCGCGCGAATGGGGCGGCAGCGCGGCCCCATACGGACACTGCGCCGCAGTGTTCGAGGAGGCCTCGTACGGCAGCGCAGCGGTGGGGATCAGCCTGATCACCATTTTGCAGGCGCAGACTTTGATCAACCAGTTCGGCGCCGAGTCGCTAAAGGCAGCGGTGCTGCCGGAATTCGCCCAGGGCCTGATCACCGCCTACGCGCTCACAGAGGCGAATCATGGCAGCGATATCCGCAGCCTGGATACAAAGGCGCAACGCGGCGCGAGCGGATGGACGTTGAATGGCCGCAAGTCGTTCATCACCTCGGGTTCGGCGGCCGAGGCCTATATCGTCCTGGCCGAGACGGATCATGGCGTGTCCACATTTTTCGTGCGTCGGGACATGCCCGGGGTGTCAACGTTCAACGGCCCGACATCCGGCACATTCGGCCTGCGCAACGGTCCGCACGTGGATCTGATCCTGGACGGCGTGGTCCTGCCCGACGATCATCTGATCGGCGTCGAAGGCAAGGGCGTGCGCCAGGCTGTGACTACGTTGGATTTTTCGCGCACGATGGCCGGTGCCATCAGCCTGGGCATCGCCCGCGCCGCGTTCGACAACGCGCTGGCCTATGCGGCCGGACGCGAGGCGTTCGACCAAAAGGTCCTGGGTTTCCAAGGCATTCAGTGGTATTTCGCTGACCTGGCGACCCAGATCGACGCTGCCCGCTTGCTGGTGTACGAGGCCTGCGCGGCATTGGACGAACACCGCGAGATCGCGCGCTATGCCAGCGAGGCGAAGCTCGCAGCCAGCCAAGTCGCTACGCGCGCGGCCGAGCAGGCGATTCAAATCTGCGGCGCTTATGGCGTGACCGAACACGCGCCGTTCGGCCGTTATCTGCGCGACGCCAAGGCCTATGAGATCGCCGGCGGCTCGTCCGAAATTCTCAAGAACACCATCGGCAAGCAATTGCTCGCCTTTGCCGCCAACCATCTGTCCGGACCCAAGAAGACGTGATCACCCACCGCCTGTATAGCCTGGCCGACAGCCAGCCCGACGCCATTGCGCTCGTTTTTGAAGCCCGCCAGTACCGCTACCGGGAACTGGCGGACATGGTCAGCGCCATGGCGGTACGCCTTCACGACGCCGGGGTGCGGCCGGGCGATCATGTCGCGCTGATGTGCGGCAACCGCCCGGCCTTTCTAGCCTGCTGGTTCGCGCTGAGCGAGCTGGGCGCGGTGAGCGTGCCGCTGAACACTGGATTGGTGGGCGAGGGGTTTTGCTACTCGCTGGCCAAGAGCGAATCGCGCCTGCTGATCATCGAGCCCGAGCTGCTGACGCTACGCCGTGACACGCTGGCGAATATGGATGGCGCACCGCCGGTGATGGAGATCGACGCCGCGATGGATCTGCCTCCGGCTGAATCACCGCCGCGCTGGGCCGGGCCGCAGCGCGGCGCAGGCGACGTGAACAGCATTCTGTTCACGTCGGGCACGACCGGCTTGCCTAAAGGTGTGACGCTGCCGCACGGCGCTTATGAGGCTGCCAGCGACGACATGATGCAATCGTTGGAACTGACCCGCGCCGATCGCATCCTCGTGTTCCTGCCGCTGTTCCACGCCAATCCGCAGATGTACGCAGTGGCCTCGGTGCTGGGTTGCGGCGCCACTTTGGTGTTGTTGCGGAATTTCTCTGCCAGTCGCTTCTTTGACGAAGCGATAGCGCATCGCGCTACTGGTTTCACCTATGTAGGTACGGTGCTGTCGATCCTGGACAAGCACTATCCCGAACCGCGCCGCGATCACACCCTGCGCTGGTGCGTAGGTGGTGGCGCGCCGGCCCGTGTGTGGGAGGCGATCGAATCGCGCTTTGGCATCTCGGTGCGCGAGCTGTACGGTATGACGGAAACCGGCGGCTGGGTATCGATGAATACGCCTCAGCGCGCACGCTTCGGCTCGGTGGGATATGCACGCGAGGGCATCGAGTTGGCCGTGGTGGACGATGCTGGCGCGCCGGNGGCCACCGGCGTCAAGGGCGAAATCGTGGCGCGCTCCAAACGCCCGCACGTGTTCTTCTCTGAGTACTGGCGCAATCCCGAGGCCACGGCCGGCACGCTCAAACAGGGCTGGCTGCACACTGGCGACCGCGGCTATCTGGACGAGGATGGCTTCCTGTATTTCGACGGACGCCAAAAGGAATTGATCCGGCGCGGCGGCGAAATGATTGCGCCCACCGAGATAGAGCAACAGTTGCTCAAGCACGAGCAGGTGCGCGATTGCGCGGTGGTGGGCGTGCCCGACGACATCATGGGCGAGGAGGTACATGCATACGTGGTGCTGCAAGGCGAGCCTGATGCCAAGGCTCTGCAGGCCTTCCTACAGGCGCGCCTGCCGGCCTATATGGCGCCGCGCTATTTCTCGTTCGTGCCCGTCATTCCCAAAACCGAAACCCAGAAAATCAAGCGTCATCTGCTGGCCGACCTGCCGACGCAAATGGTGGATCTGAGCGTGACGCGACGCTGATCTCTGCATCGATAACACAGGAGACACATCATGACCCGACGATGGAAACAACGGCCCCCTGGTTCAAACTGGGGCGATTTCGGTGATGACGACCAACTGGGCCGGCTCAATCTGCTGACCCCCGAGAAAGTGCGCGAGGCCGTGGCCGAGGTGCAGGAGGGCATTGTGTTCAGCCTGAGCCTGCCGCTGGATCTGCCGGGTGGCAATGTACTGAACCCGGCGCGCCATCCTCCGCGTCTGATGCCGACCCGGCGCGACGACAAGCCCATGTACCTGCACGCCTTTCAGCACGACCATAACACCACCGACGTGGCGTGCGACGACATGGTGGCCATGAGTCTGCAGTACTCGACGCAATGGGATGCGTTGTCGCACATCGGTTCGCATTTCGATGCCGATGGCGATGGGGTTGCCGAGATCGTGTTCTACAACGGCTACACCGGCAAGCAGAATTTCTCGCATCAACACGAAGACCGCGACAGCCCATCGCGCGCGCATCGCCTGGGCATCGAGCACATGGCGGCCAAAGGTGTACAGGGTCGTGGCGTGCTGCTCGACCTGCGGCGCCATTTCGGCGACGAGCGCAAGCGCGTTGGCTACGACGATCTGATGCGCGTGATCGAACACGACCGCGTCGAGGTGCGCAGGGGCGACATGTTGTGCCTGCATACCGGTTTTGCCGATGTAGTGCTGGGCATGGGGGGCAAGCCCGACGCGCAGCGGCTGGCGCGCTCATGCGCCGTGCTCGATGGTTCAGACAGCCGACTGCTGGACTGGATCGACGATAGTGGCATCGCTGCGCTGATCGCCGACAACTATGCGGTCGAGGATCGACCCTACGATTTCAAGGGCGATGGCTGCCATGCGCTGTTGCCGTTGCACGAGCGTTGCCTGTTCAAGTTGGGCCTGCATCTGGGTGAACTGTGGCATCTGACCCCGCTGGCCGAATGGCTGGCGCGGCACGAGCGTCATGCATTTCTGCTGACCGCGCCGCCGCTGCATCTGCCCGGCGCGGTGGGCTCGCCGCTGAACCCGATCGCTACCGTATAGCAGCCTGCCATGCCATCGGAAATTCAGAAGACTGATGGCATGGCAGGGCACAAGACTCCGCGCATCGTATAAGAACGACGATTTCTAAAAAGGAGAGAGACATGAAACAGCTAATCGGAATCCTGCGTGCCACATTGTTGTGCGGCGCCGCTGCGCTTGCTGTGAGTAGCAACGCAGTCGCTCAAGCTAATACCTGGCCGTCAAAGCCCATTCGCCTACTGGTAGGCTTTGCCCCAGGCGGGCCGACCGACAATGTGGCACGCATCCTGGCCGAGAAAATGGGCAGCGAGCTGGGCCAGCCGGTCATCGTCGAGAACAAGGCAGGCGCGGCAGGCAATATCGCCGCCACCGCACTGACACAGGCCCCCGCTGATGGCTACACGCTGCTCTACAACACCTCGTCCATCGTCATCGCGCCCTGGGTCTATCAGTCGCCTGGCTTCGATCCCCTTAAGGATTTCGCGCCGGCAGGCCTGACAGCGGCGGTGCCGCTGGTGCTGGCGGTAAACATGCAGGTGCCGGCCCAGAGCCCCAAGGCCCTGGTCGAAATGATCCAAGCCGCGCCGGGCAAATACAACTATGCGTCCTCGGGCGTGGGCGCCATCGAACATCTGACCGCCGCACAGCTCTTGAGCATGTTGGATCTGAAAGCGACTCACGTGGCCTACAAAGGCACAGCGCCGGCCCAGGTGGACCTGATTGCAGGCGCTACGCAGTTCACCACCACCACGCTGAATACGGTGATTTCGCCAGTGCAGGCGGGCAAGCTGCGCGCGCTGGCCATCACCAGCAAAGAACGCTGGTCGGGCATGCCCGACGTGCCGACTGTGGCGGAAACCCTGATCCCGGGTTTCGAGAGCCTGGCCTGGCAGGGCATCGTGGCGCCGGCCGGCACGCCCGAGCCGGTGCTGGCGAAGATCAACACCGCTATCAACAATGCGCTGGCTTCGCCTGAGGTGCGGCAAAAACTGGACCAGCAGGGCACCATCGTACTGGGCGGTTCGATTGAAAAGTACCGCGCCTATATCAAGTCGGAATACGATCGTTGGGGCAAGGTGGTGGAGCAGGCGGGCGCACGCATCGAGTAGGCGGCAAAGGCGCAGTCCTGTGGCAGGATGCCGAACACTGGTTCGGACTGGCGAAGGCGCCTATGGTCTCCGGTTCTCCTGCCTGCGGCGACCCCGCGAACAGCCCTCCTAACCTGTCTGTAAGCGATATACGTTCGTTATCGGTGAGTCGCTATTTGCTATTAGACGGCGGTTCAGCGCAACTGCAATATACGTTCGTAGCAAAGCCTACGAGCCGGTATCGGCGGCCTTGGCCGATGCGGACAGAGCGCAACAACCGGCCTTTCTCAGTAGCACTAAGAACGCAAAAAAATAGACGGAGACAGAAATGAACTTTCACATAAAGGCGAGGGCGGCTGCCCTGGCCGCGTGTCTTTCGATGACGGCGTCTGTAGTGGCCCAATCCTCCAATACCGTAAATATCGGTGTACTGACCGATATGTCGGGCCTCTACTCTGAAATCGGTGGACGCGGTTCGGTAGTTGCGGCGCAAATGGCTGTAGAAGATTTCGGCGGCGAGATCTTTGGGCGGCCCATCAAGGTTTTGTCGGCGGATCACTTGAACAAGCCGGACATCGCTGCGTCCCGAGTCAGAGAATGGGTGGATCGAGACGGCGTGGTCATGGTCACCGATGTGCTGGGGTCAGCTACCGGTATCGCTGTTCAGAACCTGCTTGCCGACAAGAACTTTATTGTGATGAATACTGGTTCGGCAACATCGGCAATAACCAATAAAGAATGCTCGCCATATAGCACGCATTGGTCATACGATACTCAAGCTATCGCTGCTTCGAGTGCGGCGGCAATCTTAGCGGAGCAGGGCGATACGTGGTTTTTCATCACTGCGGATTATGCCTTTGGCCATATGCTTGAAGCGGATGCTACCAAGGTTCTCTTAAAGGGCGGCGGGAAAGTGGTAGGCACATTACGGCACCCGCTAAACGACAGTGACTTTTCCTCGTACATTCTGCAAGGGCAAGCCTCCGGTGCAAAAGTCATCGTTCTCGCGAACACGGGAGGCGATGCTACCAATGCTATTCGGCAGGCGACGGAGTTTGGGGTCATTGAGGCGGGCCAGAAGGTCATGCCCCTGCTGATTTTTGACACCGACATTAAGGGGTTGGGATTAAACGTCGTAAAGGGGGTGAAGTACACGACCGGATTCTATTGGGATTTTGACGAGCGCACTAGGAAATGGTCCGAGCGGTTCTTCGCTAAGCACAAGACTCAGGCAAGCATGGTGCAGGCGGCCACCTATTCGGCGACGATGAACTATCTCAAAGCAGCCAAGGCGGTCGGCAGCTTCGACCGCGACAAGATTATGGCAAAGCTGCGAGAGGCACCTATTGACGACATGTTCGCTCGTAACGCCGTGTTGCGGGAGGACGGTCTTCTTGTCCATGACATGTATATGGCGCAGGTCAAGTCGCCTACCGAGTCCACAGGAGAATGGGATATTGCCAAGGTCATCAAGGTGATTCCCGGGAAAGACGCGTTTGCCCCGATTTCGGAAAGTGAATGCCCCTATTTGAAGCGCTAAGTGAGGCCCTTCTTGCGCAGCCAGGACGTTCGGCTGAAGCCGGTTTCTATGAAAAAAGCACTGAGTATCATCGGATAGCGGAGGTGACGCGTGACACTGGCAGCTAACTATATTGAAGGAAAATGGGAGAAGGGGAGCGATACGCTCATCAGCGTAAATGCGGCATGCCCGGACGACGTGATCGGGCACTATGCAAGCGCGGGGCCAATTCTGGCTGCTGCCGCGATCTCGGCGGCTCGGACCGCCGCGACCGCTTGGGAGAGCACAACCACGCAGATACGAAGTGATCTGCTGTACAGCATCGCGGATGAACTGTTGGTTCACAAAGATGCGTTGGCAGCACTCATTACCCGAGAGGCGGGGAAGACGCGGGCCGATGCGCTTGCTGAGGTGGTACGGTCGGCACATGTCTTTCGTTTCTTCGCTGGCGAGGCGGTGCGCTATGGTGGGGAGAATCTCTCATCTGTGAGGCCCAACGTTGGCGTACAAATCAGCCGGCATCCGATTGGAGTGATCAGTCTTATCACGCCTTGGAATTTTCCGTTAGCGATCGCAGCTTGGAAAATGGCGCCTGCCATGGCATTCGGCAATACGTTGGTTCTCAAGCCGTCTGAGTTGACGCCGGCTGTGGCTTGCGAATTGTTTCGTTTATTAGAGCGAGTAGGTACGCCTGCCGGTGTGGCCAATCTGGTGAACGGTGAGGGCGCCGAACTCGGCCCCGCTCTGCTCGAAGGCGTGGACGCAGTGAGTTTTACCGGGAGCGTAGCGACTGGTAGACGAATCGCGGCGCTTGCTTCACAGCATATGCTTCGGACCCAGTTAGAGATGGGCGGGAAGAACCCGCTAGTTGTACTTGACGACGCAGATCTCAACGTCGCGGTCGAATGCGCGCTGAATGGTGCGTTCTTTTCGGCTGGGCAGCGTTGTACGGCATCGAGCCGGCTTATCGTGGCAGAGGGCATTCATGATCGATTCGTGGCTGCGCTCGTGGCTCGGATGCGTCAATTGGTGGTGGGCAGGCCACAAGATCCCGATACGCAGATTGGGCCGCTGATTAGCCGTGCGCAACTGGACAAGGTTCTCGGCTATATTGAATTGGCGAAATCAGAAGGTGCCGTACTAACGGAAGGGGGCGACTCGCTGGACATCGACGGCGGCTACTTTCTGCGACCGGCACTTTTAACCGAAACGACACCGCAGATGAGAGTCAACCAGGAGGAAATTTTTGGCCCCGTCGCATCGGTAATTCGCGTTTCTGACTATGAGGAAGCGCTCGCCGTGGCGAACTGCACACCCTATGGACTTTCGTCGGGGATATGCACGACATCTCACAGCAAGGCTCAGCACTTCCGACTGCACGTGCGCAGCGGATTGACAATGGTTAATCTTCCAACAGCCGGGCTCGACTACCACGTACCTTTCGGTGGAACGAAGTCCTCGAGCTTCGGACCCCGCGAACAGGGTACATATGCGGTTGACTTTTATACATCATTGAAAACCGCGTACGTGGGGTATTGAAACCCTGTCGCGTACGTATGCCTCATAAGGAGACAAGTGGTGGACAGAATCGGATTTATTGGCTTAGGCCGTATGGGAAAATCGATGGCGCTGAACTTGCGCAAAGCAGGTTTTGACCTGGTGGTTTTCGATATCAATAAGACAGCAGTCACCGAGCTGGCCGATGCTGGCGCGGCAGCCGGTGCTGACGTCGAAAGTCTGGCTCGTCAATGTAGCATCATCATTACGATGCTGCCGTCCTCTAAAGAAGTCGAACAGATCATGCTGGGCGAGGGGGGCGTATTGGCGTGTGCTGGGGCGGGTACAGTGGTGATGGACATGAGCACCATTGATCCGTTGGCCACCGACAAGTTGCACGCACTTGCTGCTGCTGCGGGTTTGAGTTGGGTCGATGCGCCAGTCGGACGCCTGGCCGAGCACGCCGATCGAGGTGAGTCCCTGATCATGGTCGGCGCGAGCGAAGACGATTTCAGGCGGGTAAAACCGCTGTTGGATGCGATGGGTACCACGATCTATCACTGCGGTCCTGTGGGAACAGGCGGACGTACAAAACTGGTCAACAACTATCTGGCGGTTTCACTTTGCCAAATCAACGGCGAGGCTTTAGCTTTGTCGCAGCGATTTGGCCTGGACATCACTAAGACATTGCAGGTTCTGTATGGGACCTCGGCGACAAATGGTCAGTTGCGTATGAATTTTCCCCACAAGGTGCTGGTAGGTCAGAATGAACCGGGCTTCACCATTGATTTGGCTCACAAGGATATGTCTCTGGTGGTGAACGCTGCGCATGCGTCCAAAGTGCCCATGCCAGTAGCCGCTGCAGTGCACGAGTCATTCAGTTTGGCGAGAGCGGCAGATTTCGGCGGGCAAGATTTCTCCTGCATCGCAGACGCAATATGCCAATTAGCAAATATCGAGAAACCGCGCGTCCCTTCTAACTGGAGCCCTGACTGATAGACCTCGCCCCGATCCTCGCTCGTTCCCGAGCGCGGATCTTTACAGCCGTCGAAAAAACGCGTTAAGCATGGCTGCCGTCTTCCATTTCACCTTCAGCTCGTCGAGCAACCAAGTCCGCTACTTCTTGAATGCGTAATCGTATTTCGGCTGCCAAGCGGTGCTTGCGTGATTCTGGCAAGAGTGGGGTGGCAGCGCCGAGACTTATCGACGCTATAACAGAGCGCGACGCTTTGAACGCGAACCCAAGTCCTGAAACGCCCTGCGTCGTGATGTCTTGAATTTGGGAATAGCCATGTTCCCGCGTTCGCTGAACTGCTGCGTTTAGTGTCGGCCATGACAGGCCGGCACGCTCGTAGGCTTGCCTGTTGCGGTCATAGACATCGCTAATCTCTCTGTCTTCCAGGTTGGCCAGCATCGCCAGTCCACCGGCACCGATACCCAGCAAACGTCGTCCTCCGACCTCGATCGAGAAAAACTTGCGGTTTTGTCCTCCCGCCTCCCTATGCAGGCACACGCCGTAATCTCCCTCTCTGACCTGCAGGAATATCTCTTCTTGGGTGATACGGGCGAGGCGCTGCATGAGACTGCGAAAATGGCTGACAAGTGGCACGCGCGACATTGACCATAAGCCCAACTGCATGGCTTCGACGTCGAGCCGGTACGCTTTGGTGACCATATCTTTGTCGGCAAAACGTTCATCAACTAAGCACGCCAACAGCCTGTGTGCGGTGCTGGGCTCTAGCCCCGTGACCTGAACAATCTCAGTGAGCTTGATGCCGTCTTTATGGCGCTCTCCGAGAA
The DNA here is from genome assembly GCF_965139205.1 of Bordetella muralis. GTDB lineage: Bacteria > Pseudomonadota > Gammaproteobacteria > Burkholderiales > Burkholderiaceae_B > Bordetella_A > Bordetella_A muralis. The sequence continues at coordinate 238,845 of NZ_CBCSIU010000003.1, read as the reverse complement.
GCCTTAGCAGCTGAAGGATTCTGCGCGCACTTTGGGTACCGCTGATATTGATGCGATCTTCCATGATGTGGAAATTTATTGAATTAAGAGAGGCGTGATGGTTATCGCTGTCCTAGATTGCGGTTTTTCAGCCAAAGTGAGAACGACGAAATCTCACGATAAGCCGACGCTGACTAGATAATCGGCCTAAAGTCGACAGGAGACAAGCAGTGCTAGGAAAATTGATGTGGGCTGCGGCCCTTTGCACGTTGTCTGTGGGTGCCGCGATTGCGCAGCCCTTTCCCAATCGTTCTGTGACGATTGTTGTTCCATATAGCGCCGGCGGCGCATCTGATGGCCTTGCGCGTCAGATCGCCGAGAAAATGCGGGTCCAACTCCACCAACCCGTGATTGTGGAAAATCGTCCCGGCGCTGGCACTACCATCGCCTCATCGTACGTGGCCCGGGCCAAGCCAGATGGCTATACGGTGTTGTTCGCCGCCTCATCCTTCGGTGTTGCCCCTGCGCTCTACAAAAATGCGGGCTATGACCCAATAAAGGACTTTCATCCTTTGTCTTTGCTAGCCTCGGTCACGCATGTACTGGCGGTCAATCCTGCCGTGCCTGTGCAAAGCGTGAGCGAATTTGTGGAATGGGTGAAGCACCATCCCGGAAACGTAAACTACGCGTCCGTTGGCGTGGGTACCACTACGCATCTGGAGGCGGAGCTGTTCAAAAAAATGGCCGGCATCAATATGGTGCAAGTTCCCTATAAGGGCAGTCAGGCAGCACTCCCTGACCTCGTCGCTGGGCGTGTGCAGGCCATGTTCGATGCCTACGCCACGGCGGCGCCGCTTGCCAAAGAAGGCCGTATAAGGATACTTGGTGTAACTACTGAGCGGCCATCCATGGCTGCTCCTGATATACCGACTATCGCGGCACAGGGAGTACCGGGTTTTGATGTGATGACCTGGATGGGGTTGTTGGTCCCGGCTGGTACTCCGCAGGACGCGGTTCAAACGCTAAGCGGCGCGGTCGATGCCGCGTTGGCCGACCCAGCCGTGCGCACGAGCTTGGAGGGGTTGGGCTTTGAGGTGATCGGCTACGGGCCTCAACGATTTGCTGACTACCTTGCGCAGGACGTCAACAAGTGGTCCGCATTTATTCGCGAAGAACAAATCGTCGTCGAATGACGGCCGAAGGATCATTGGTATGAAACTCGTTTCGTATTTTTGGCAGGGTGGAGAATCTTGGGGGGCCGTCGTCGATGGCTCGGTAAGAGACTTGGCGAGAGTTAGCGGGATTGCGACGCTGGCGGAATTTCTGGGTAGCGACCACTTCGCGGAGAGAGAGGCGCTCGCGGCGCGCGCGCCCGTCGTCGCTCCCTTCGAGCAGATGACGCTGCTGCCTGTCATCCCCCGTCCGGAGAAAATCGTTTGCGTGGTGCGCAATTATCTTGACCACCATCGCGAAGTCGTCGCTGTTGGGCTGGACTTGTCCTTGAGCGAGCAGCCGCCGATATTCATCAGAGTATGGCGTTCGCAATGCGCGCACAACGCTCCGATCATTCGTCCGGCAGTCTCCGACTCGCTGGATTGGGAGGGCGAACTGGCCGTCGTGATAGGCCGCGGTGGACGCGACATTCCTGAAGCCCAGGCCCACGAACATGTAGCCGGCTATGCCTGCTACAACGACGCCAGTGTGCGTGAATGGCAGTTTCATGCCAAACAAATCGCGGCAGGCAAGAATTTCGAATCAACGGGGGCCTTTGGTCCATGGATGGTGACGGCTGACGAGATTCCGTTCGGCACGAAACTTAAACTACAAACACAAGTAAACGGCAGGACGGTTCAGTCCAGCGATACTAGCCATATGATTTTCGGTGTGGCTAAACTGATCAACTACGCATCGACATTGTTCACGTTGAGCCCTGGTGACGTGTTGGTGACGGGGACCCCGGCTGGTGTGGGATACAGCAACCAACCGCCCACATATCTGCAGCCCGGCGATGTCTGCGAAGTTAGTATCGAGCGTGTTGGCACGCTTCGTAACGTAGTTGCTGCGCAGCCCGTCGCGCGTGACTGACCGATTGACTCGGACGCTGCTATGTCTCTGCTAGCCAATGTTCTATCTCTAGCCGATTTCGAGGCGGTTGCGCGCAGGCGACTGCCTTCGCCTTTGTTTGGTTACGTCTCCGGCGATTGCGAGGACGGCCAATCGAGGCGCGGGAATCGCTTGTCGTTTCGCGATTACGAATTCAGGCCCCGGGTTCTGGTGGATGTGTCCAACCGGGATCAGGGGATTACTCTATTCGGACGAGAATACGCTTCGCCGTTCGGCGTAGCACCCATGGGGATCGCAGCGCTCACGGCGTATCGGGGAGACCTCGTACTAGCCAACGCGGCGGCTAAAGCGAAAGTACCGGCCATCATGAGTGGATGGTCTCTAATACCGTTAGAAACGATAGCGAGCATCGCTCCGGCGACATGGTTCCAGGCCTATCTGCCGCGCAATCCCAAGCATAGCGCAGCATTGATTGATCGGGTCGCTGCGGCCGGGCTACAGACGCTCGTCATTACCGTAGATACGCCGTCGCCAGCCAATCGAGAGAATAATGTCCGTGCTGGCTTTTCCTCGCCACTGCGGCCGAGTATGCGGCTCGCCTGGCAGGGCATCTCGCATCCGAGATGGCTGTTCTCGGTGTTTCTCAAAACTCTGATTAGGCATGGCCTGCCTCATTTTGAGAACTGGCATGGTGGACGAGGTACGCCGATGTTCTCGTCAAAGCTGAATACCGATATTGCGCAGCGCGGTCATCTTACGTGGGCGCATATCGAGAGCATCCGAGAGCGTTGGGCTGGCACACTCGTGCTCAAGGGTATCTTGGCGGCCGAGGATGCCAAGCTGGCGCGCGAGTATGGGGTGGACGGGATAATTGTATCCAACCACGGTGGACGTCAGCTGGATGGAGCGGTAGCGCCTCTACGCGTCCTGCCTCGCATTATCGAGCAGTTTGGTGGCGGGCCGGTCATGATTGATGGCGGTGTTCGACGCGGCAGTGATGTACTAAAGGCACTGGCCTTGGGGGCCGCTTGTGTATTCGTGGGGCGACCGTTCAATTATGCCGCTGCGGTAGCGGGGGAAACAGGGGTGGCACATGCAATAGCTCTACTTGAGCAGGAAGTCTCGCGCAACATGGCCATGCTCGGTGTGTGTAACCTGGCCGACCTGACCCCGGATTGTCTGCTGAAAGCTTCGTCTTGGCCAACATAACCGGCAACCGAGTTCGAGTCGGTACAGATCAACTTTAAGGTCGCGGACGTGCTGGCTCAGCGCGGGGAAAAATTTTTGAGTGCCCAGCAGAACAACCGGCTAACGAGATATCTGTGATTGGCCGGTTCCAGTCGAGCTCTGACGCTCGCGACCTAGGCGGCGCAATTCCTCAACGATGAGACAGACTAGCCGAGACGGCGGCTCCTCCCGGCGGACGTACATGCCGACCGAACGCGTAAGCGCCCCATGCAGCCGGGTCTTGCACACACCGCGCTGCGTGATGTTGTCTAACGATGATTCAGGCAACAGCGCAACGCCGCAATTGTTTTGAACGAAGCTGGCGATGGTGTTCAAGTCCCGTAAAGCAAAGATGGGGTTGAAGGGTTGGCAAGCTGCCTGGAAGGCGTGGTCGGTAAGCACGCGTACACTAGTGCCGGGTGGCATGCTGATCAAAGGCAGCCGTGCTAGTTCTGCGGGTATCCAATGTGTAACGTCCAGCCTAGTCTGGGCGTTGTGAAATAGGACGAAGGGTTCGGTGAATAACTCCTGATAGACGAGGTCAGGCTCACCTTCGTCGTTCATTGTAGTGACGGCAATATCAACACGCCGATCTCGGAGCAATTGCAGAGCTTCGTTTGCGATTGGGTCGAACACTTCCACCTGGACAGCCGGATTCCGGTGTACAAGGCTTTGGATCAATAAGGGAATGAGCGAAGCCGCGAGCGTGGGCAGAGCGGCTAACGCCACGCGGTTGTTGCAGTCCCTTAGCCGCTGCTCCAGCTCCAGTACCCCTTTCTCATGCAGTCTGGCGATCTTGCGCGCTGTCTCTAGGATGTCCTGACCTTCGCGCGATAGACGCACCCTGCGGGTGGTGCGTTCGAAGAGTTTGACGCCGAGTGCCTCCTCCGTTTCTTTCAGCAGTTTGCTCAGCGTGGGCTGCGTGACATGCAGGATTTCGGCTGTCTTCTGAAAACTCAGTGTCTCCGCCAGCAGCACAAAGATGCGCAGTTGTCTCGTTGTCAAATTCATTCTTTTTGTCTATCAATACCGTTCAAATCGGAACTTAACTTCAGCGTCTTGCTGCTTTAGCCTTGGCATCATGGACTTCTCTGGAGCTGGAATGTTTCGTCTTGATGGAAAGGTGGCGCTGGTGACCGGATGCGGAACGCTCGGCGAGGGGTGGGGCAACGGCAAGGCCACCGCTGCGGTGCTGGCCAGGCAGGGAGCTGCGATCTACGGGTGCGATATGAACATCGACGCCGCGCGCCAATCCGCGAAAGTAGTGGCTGCCGAAAGCGGGACTATCACGGTTCGACAGTGCGACGTGACGGACGCCGAGCAAGTAGTAGATCTGGTGCAAGCTTGTATCGAGACCTATGGCCGCATCGACATCCTCGTCAACAACGTCGGCCGCTCCGAACCAGGCGACCCGGTGTCTATGACGGAGGATCTCTGGAACGAACAAATCCAGGTGAATTTGACGTCGGCATTCCTGTGCTGCAAGCACGTCATACCTCTCATGAAAAACGCTGGTGGAGGCTCGATTATCAACATTTCGTCCATCGCCGGGTTGCGTTATGCGGGAAAACCCCAGGTGGGTTATGCGGCTGCGAAGGCCGCCCTGATGCAGATGACAGCCACTACCGCTGTCATTTATGCACGTGATGGCGTGCGACTTAACTCGGTTGTTCCTGGATTGATGTTTACGCCTCTGGTCGAACGCCTGGCGCAGAAATACGCCAACGGGGATTACGAAGGTTTTGTCGCGCACCGACATGATCAGGTGCCCTCAGGGAGTATGGGCAGCGCTTGGGACGTAGCTCATGCGGTGGCCTTCTTGGCGAGCGATGAGAGCCGCTACATCACGGGGCAGCAGATCGTGGTGGACGGTGGTATCACCATGGCCACGCGCTGAACGGGAGGCTGACGATGAGTACATTCGGACAAGCCTGCGCAGGGCGCCTGACCGGTAAGGTAGCGTTGATCTTCGGTGCGGGCTGCGTCGGGTCGGGATGGGGAAATGGGCGCGCGATCGCCGTACGCTTTGCGCAGGAAGGCGCATTAGTTGTAGCGGTGGACAAACGGCCAGAGTCTTTGCCCGAGACTTTGGAATTGGCCGGAGAGAGTGGGGCGCACATCGAAACTCATATTTGCGATGTCGAGGACAGAGCTCAGGTCGCCGGGCTGGTCGCTGCGGTGGTCCAGCGCCACGGCCGCATTGATATCTTGGTCAACAACGTAGGCGGCCCCATCCCTGGTGGCCCAGCGACGTTGTCGCAAAGTGAATGGCGAAGGCAGCTCGATCTGAATCTGACGTCGGTATTCACAACCTGCCAGCACGTCCTGCCCATCATGGAGGCACAAGGGGCGGGCGCGGTGGTTAATGTGTCCTCGACCTCCGCCATCCGATGGACCGGCGCGCCGCAGGTCGGCTACGCGGCTGCCAAGGCTGGCGTGATGCAGTTTGGCCGTGTGGTCGGCGTGGAATACGCAAAGAAGGGCGTGCGTATCAACACTGTCTTGCCAGGTCAACTGCATACGCCGCTGGTGGATGCCTTCTTGGCCGGTCAACAGGCGGAGGGCGATATCGCGGCCCTGCTGGAACGGCGGCGGCGCCGCATCCCGCTGCTAATTTCTGGCGACGGCCGAGACACCGCTAATGCCGTGCTGTTTCTTGCCTCGGACGAGGCCCGTTTCATTACGGGAACCGAGTTGGTGGTGGATGGGGGCATGAGTGCCCGTTGCGACTGAAGATCGATTAACGGAGACGACGATGGCGCGAATTGACTATGCCGATATTGCCAGGCCGGAAACGCGGCCGCTAGTGGAACGCATTGAACGGGAACGATCCAGCGTGCCGAACCTCTATCGAATGCTGCTCAATAGCCCACCGGTGGCGCAGGGCTGGCTCACCTACCTCACGGCAATACGTCAACAGACCGGCTTGTCGCCCAAACTACGCGAAATGCTAATTCTGCGCGTCGCGGTTCTGAACCAGGCTGACTATGAGTTCGAGCAGCATCTACCCATCGCTCTGCAGGCGGGCTGCCGCCAGGCCGAGATGACGGCGCTGAAGAATGGCGACTTCGGGCCGCTAGACACTGGCGAGCGTGCAGCGATGGCGTATTGCGACGAAATGACGCGCGAGATCCGGGTCCGGGACTCTACCTTTGCGGCAGTACGTGAGGCCTTCGACAACAAGGAAATCGTGGAGATCACTGCGACGGTTGCCGCCTACAACATGGTGTCACGCTTTTTGGAAGCCATCCAGGTCGATCACGAATAAACCATGCGCTCGACTGCCGGTGAATAACAATACAAGGAGACAAGTATGCATAGTTTCAAGGAGTTGAGCGCCGCGCTCGCATCCTGTGCGCTGGGCCTGGCACTGAGCGCTCCAGTGCAAGCCGATTATCCGACCAGACCGGTGCAATTGGTCATTCCGTTCTCGCCCGGTGATACTGACCAAATGTTGCGGCCCATCACTGAAAAGATGGGGCAATATTTGGGACAACCCATCGTGATGAACTACAAGCCGGGTGCGGGGGGAGGCATCGGTGCGGCATATGTGGCCTCGGCCGCGCCGGACGGCTACACCATCGTGGGGAGCTCGCCTGGAGCGCTAGTGGTGGTGCCGCTGGCCAACAAGGAGATCAAGTACACGACTGACTCCTTCGCTCCAGTCGCTGCGATTTCTCTGGGCGGCATGATGATCGTCGCCTCGTCCAAGTCCAAGTACAAGACGCTGGCCGATGTGGTGGCTGACGCAAAGGCGCGCCCCGATGGCATATCCTATGGCACATCGGGCGCGATGGGCATCAGTCATCTGCTAGGTGAGACCTTCGCCTCCGAAGCGGGAATACAACTGCGCCACATTCCTTTCCAGGGCAGTGCACCGGCAGTCACCGCCTTGCTGGGTGGACATACGGATATCGCTGTGTCCGCTGTAGGCCCAGCCCGGGCTCATATACAGTCCGGTAGCCTCAGGCCTTTGGCTATTTTCAGTAGCAAGCGCCTAGCCGCCTATCCCGATGTGCCGACGCTGCGTGAGCTGGGCTATGACGTAGGCAGCCCTACCCTCTATGGCCTCGTGGCTCCCAAGGGCACTCCGCCGCAGGTGATTGACATGCTATATCAGGCTGCGCGCAAGGTCGTTGCCGATCAGGGCGACGAGGTGGGCAAGACTCTGGGCACCATCGGAGCAGAAATCAGTGTGTTGAGCCCGCAGGAGTACGGCGCTTATCTGCAGGAGCAGCGCGCACTCTTTTCCAAGGCAATTGGCCTTATACGCGAATGAGGGGACACCGATAGCGGCCCCGGGAAACAGTGCACACGAACGCGGCAGTAGACATTCCGCTCGTTGACTATCATTCTTGAGAGGCGAGTTTGCGGCGATGTGTCTTCCTGCTGCGTCAGCGTTCGTCTACAGTTCCGCTGTGGAACGTCAGTCCGCAATGATAGGAACTTTCAAATGAACGCCATGAAGCCCGGATCACCGCAGCTCAAATTTGCAACGAGTGATTTGCCGGCAAGAGAAAACATCGAGGAGCATCCGCCGGCCATATTCCCGAATACCAAAAATGTAGTTCCGATCGATGCTGAAAATCATGATAGGCTCGTCGCTGTCGGAGCGACCCAGCGTCCAATGGGCACGAAGAGCTTGCTCTTATCAGATCCCATGTGCCGTGCCTATTCCACCGTGGGTTGAGAGCGGCTGCTATGTATCGAGTTCAACGGTGGTCTTGTTTTAAAGGCGCGGATCGTCGAGCGCGTGCGAGAGTGGATGCAGGCAATTCGCCGAAGGCCTCAGCAATTTCTACCAAGCTGATCGGGCGCTCGCAGTGCTCGCGAATGTATTCTTCGGCACGGGCGACGACGGCGCGCGGTAACGAAGCCGTTGGTTGCCGCAAAGCATCGGTGAAGTTGTGCGGTTGACCATTGAGCAGCAGGCCGTGCAGGAACTCGGACAACGACGCATCCACTGCAGGCGTGAGCGACGTGCGGCGGGACGCTATTAAGATTTCACCATCCGTCATTAGATGAGGAATTGAGTTATCACACGAAATCACAATGTCATGGCCGGTCCCGTGCGTCTCATATTGGTTGTTTTGTTGACCCCTGGCATATGGAGGGCTCCTTACTTCAGGCCTTTAACTTTAACGTAGCAAGCCATCCTCCACCAACGAGGACCGATGCTATACCGACCCCTGTGGTTAAAGAAATTGGCTCATCAAAGAAAAGGACCCCGAACGCAGCACCGTAGACGACCCAACTATATCGAATGGGACCAACTACGCTAGCGGTCGCTCGTCTGAATGCGTTGATATTGCAGTACTGCGCCCCAATCGCCACGGGGCCTAGCATCAGGAACGCGAATAGCCATTGGACAGGTATTTCGTGCCAATTGGCGAGCCCCGGCCAGGCGAGGATCAATGATCCAAAAAAGTTGACGTAGAAGAGCACAGTGAAGGTGGATTCGGCACGAACTAGGGTCTTTATCAGGATGCTTTCGAGTGCGACGAGCAGTGCTCCCAATAGCGCGATGAGTGCCGGGCCGGCGGAGCCTGTGTCCCAGACAGAGAACGCTCCTTGTGACCCTACCACCGTCATTGCTCCAGCCAAGCTCACTATCGTTGCCATCCATTGACGCAGCGACACATGTTCGCGCAGAACGATGACACCCAATAGAACGGTAAGTAGCCCGTCCATCAGGCCAATGGCGCTCGCCGACGCGACAGGCATGTGGGCGGCGGCGAATATGGCAGCCACACCGCCTAGACCTCCTGCCGCCGCCCGGCATGCATGTAGAACCGGCTGGGTTGTGGAGAGCGCCCGGGCGATGTCGCGTTGCGTCAATAGCGCCAGTGCCATCGTCGAGAATCCGCCGACATATCGAAGCCACATGATCTGCAGGGCGGAGGCGCCGGTTCCGCTAAGCTTTCCGGATATATAAATGAAGGAAAACAACCCCATGCCAGCGAGGGCCCATAGCACGCCGTCCAGGTTCGAGGCACCTTGCACGTGCGTGCGTTGATAGTTGTTGATAGATGGCACGCTTGAGGATTCTCCCCGTGGTATGGTGAGAACAGATTACGACGTGACGTCAACCTCGCGCTTTCAAGAAATTGCGGTTTGCTGTGCAGATTATTTGCAGGGGATTCTATGAGGTTCAAATGGGTTCCGGGTGCAGCCCATAGTGCGCCGCGCTCGATCGTGAATATGGCTCCGACCGTCAGAGTTCGTATGGGCGTCGGATACGGCGCAGAGGCATTCTATGGTCAAGCGCTACGCTCGGTGAGTTGGCCTGCCGGGGCGTTAGAGTTCGTTCCTCCCGCAATAGAGCATGTTCATACAACGGGTTTGGATGCGGACTGGCTGTCGGTGGAGTTCGACGTGGCTGAGTGGCGGGACGTTATGGGCCGGGACGCGGCGGAGCGTGATTTGCGTCGTTGCGATGCTGGATATAGATGCGCGAATTTTCCCGAATTAATGAGGTCTGCCTATCGCGTCCTGACCGCTGTACCTTTTGAAGCAGATTTCTTGCGGCAAGAGTTGGGAGCCCAATTGGCGAATCAATGTCGCCAGTGCATAGATCCAGCATCTCGAGACCGACGTCAAAGTGCGTTAAATTCGGCTATGGTCAAACGGCTAGCGGCCTTGGTGGAAGAATGCTTGCATGGGGATATACGGCTGGAACAAATGGCGAATGAAGCGGGATTGAGCAAATTCCATTTCACCACCGCTTTTGGCCGCGCAACCGGCGTTACGCCTTATCAGTACATTCTCGGCCGGCGCCTGAGTAGAGCGCAGAAGTTGCTGCGAAGCACAAATATGCCGATCACTACTGTAGCCCTTGATTGTGGCTTTTCGAGCCACGCGCATCTTACTTCCGCGTTCACCTCGAGGTTCGGGGTTTCGCCGACGATCTACCGTCGAATTGTCTTCCATTGATTTTTGAAATATGAAGAAGCTAAGCGTTCTCAACGGGGCAACCGTCGCATTTGACTTGGACGGCACCTTGGTCGAGTCAGCTCCAGATTGTTTGACGGAATAAGGGTTGGACGCGGTAAAAGCGGCCAAGCCTAATCCCGCTCATCTTATTGAGGCCGTGGATGCCGTAGGCGGCGATCTTGCGCGCACGGTCATGGTAGGCGACGCTGACACCGACGCAGGAGCCGCAAGATCTGCTGGGACTTCTCTGATTTTGGTCGACTTTGGCTACACCGAAATCCCCGCCGCTGAACTAACCCCAGACATTCTGCTGCATCACTTCGATGATCTAGTGGACGCTTGCGTCGCCTTGCTCAGTGACGCGTAACCGCTTGGATGGCTAGGTCATTCTCTGCTCGGCTTTCGAACGTAATAGATATCCCATTCAGCTTCAGAAGTCGGCACGAAGCCATGGCGCTGATAGAAACGGTTTGAATCGCTACCGCGCAAGGCCCCTAATCGGATTTCCATGCGATGGGCGTCTGCATCCTTGAATACGGCGCGCAAGACTGCGGCGCCAATACCCTTTCCTTGATGGTTTGGCAGGATGTAAAAATGGTCCAGAAGCCAGTGGTCCTCTTGCGGGCGAATCAAAATGAAGCCTACTCGAACATCATCAGAGACTATGAATCGACACAGAGGAGGATCAAAAGATGCCAGAAAGCGCTCTCGGGCGCGTTGTGGGTCAAAACGCCCAATGCGCTCCAGGCTCTCGCGCATTGCAGCAATACGCATGTCGACCAAGACATCAGCATCGGCTGAGTCTGTACTAGCAAAGGTCAGATTCATAGGCGATGATTTCTCGGTGGTCTCTCTTGCCAGACAGCGAGGCTCAGGCCTCGGCTCCCGCGCAATTGACAACAGGACGTCTATTTTCGCGGGTGAGAACCCAGCAGAGGGGTGCTTTGGTTGGCATTCAGCAAAGAGGCACGAGGCTCTTCCCGAGTGTGCTGGCTCACATAGTCGTATAGCGCTTCCGGCATATGACTAACAGCTTCAGACGGCGGTTCATCTGCGCGCAGTTCAACATAGAGCGCAATCGCCGCCAAGAGTGCCGCGTGCACGGACGCCTTATCTGACCCTGGCACCGTAGCCGCCAGTTGCGCGCTCGTGTCCCCAGCCACCGTCTCTATCCTCCTGACCCCGCGCTGCCTCTGTCCCGCCCTGCGATGCAGCATGGGGCCAAGCACCTGCTCGCGAAAGAATCCGAGAATGCCGATGGCCTCATAGATCTCACCGCGTGCCAGTTTGCTGGCGCCGTAATGCAGCCAGATCCAAGCTCGGTGCTCGAACCAATCGGGGGTAGCCTCAGGCCATGCAATCGATGCCGAATCGAGCCGGGCCTCGATCATTTGTGCGTCACGTGCAAACAGCACGGCCGGGCGTTCCACCAACTGATCCAGATCGCCCAGGGTCACGAATTTGAAATCCACATGCAGCAGCTGCGGCCCATACAGGCAAATCAGCAGCCTCGGCTCGCCCACATGTTCCCCAGTAAAGGCCGAGAGCAACCCACCTATCCGCTGCGCGAACGCCAGCCGGGAGGCCATGACTTCATCGTAGCTGTAGTCCTCGCAGACGATGACGAAATCCAGATCCGAATATTCGTCAAAGCCGCCGTGAATATACGAGCCCGCTGCCAATAGCGCGGTCAGTCGCGGATCGGCAGCGACTGCCGAGCGTACTTTCTCCAAGTACTGGCTGTGTAGAGCAGGGGGCGTGAGGGGCATGGGGGCCTCAGGGTCTCAGGGCGCTCGCCCTACAGGGTCGAAAGTTGAGTGCTTGATTTTCGTGACGTCAATTTATCAGAAACCTTGCCACCTGATCGGAGACGTTTTTACGGACCGCCCTAGGGGGCTTCGGTATTCTCCGGTCTGTCATTTACTTGCCTTGCGCGTCACCACCGGTCTTCCTGGCCGTCAGCGTTACGGTGAAAAATTCGCTGCGCTTATCGGCCGGAACGGCATCCAACTGTTTCCTATGCTAGTTGAGAACTTTGCTTAACGATGGACGAACGCGTCCAGAGTCGGTGCGCGGGGAGCGGAATTATCGCATCGCTGGAAGGACTGCGCAGCGTTCTTTATATTTGCCCGGCCATCTTTGATGAAGGCAGGGTACCAAAACGTCACGTCGCTCAAGCGCCATGCTCAAGTTCCTTGCGCATCAAGGCATTCTGAAGAGTCACCCCTCGAATCACAGGGAATCGTCGCGCGATTACTCGAAATCCATACAGAGAAAAAAAGGGCTCGGCAGTCTTACTCACATTAGCCGTCAACTCGGTGAGACCAAGGGACTCGGCCTCCTCGTGAATACGAGCCATCAGCCGTGCCCCGATTCCTTGCCGCTGATGAGCGCCTGACACAAAGAAGTGGTCGATGTAGCCGTCTTGCTGAACGTCCGCGTAGCCGACAATTTCGCCGTCAATCTCAACAACAAAGGGTTGGATTCCTTGAATTCGATTTGCCCACAGATCCATGTCCAGGTCGGGCGGAGCCCATGCCTCGACTTGCTCAGATGAGTAGTCGCCAGCCGCAACGTCATGGATGGCAGTGAAATACACGCGAAACAACGCCGCTTCGTCACCCTGCCTGAACCGGCGAATCTTCATGAGGTCCTCTTGAGGCAGAAACTCGAATCGATAGTTTTTCACATTTTAAACTGCACGGTGAACGTCCACGTCTGGCCGATTCTAACTAGAGCGCCGCAATACTGCTGGTCGCCTCCTGCATCAGAAAGTCGATCACCGCGCGCACCGCCGGAAGCTGGCCACGTTTGTGCGGTGTCAAGATCGTCGTCATCACGCTGCCAGCTCTCCATGCCGGCAACACTCGTATCAACCGTCCCTCCCGGATCGCTTGCGCCGAGATCATGTCCGGTAGACAGACAATGCCGAGACCCATCTCCGCGGCCTTTATCAACGACACGGATTCATCGGCATATAGCTGCGGCCGCGGTGCGACCTCGACGATACGGCCACTTGTATCGCCCAGTCGCCAGAGCTTCATCGTCGCGCTGGTCATCAGCCCATCGTGATCGCTCAAGGCCTCTGGCGTTGGCGGCTCGCCGCGCTGGGCGATGTAGGAGGGGGCGGCCACCAGCGTAATCGGCTCCTCACTCATGCGTCGCTGCACCAGATCGGAATCTGGCAGCGCCGCGAAATGGCTGCGGATCGCGATGTCGAATCCCTCCTGTACCAGGTCAATGAAGCGGTCGGTGACGTGCAACTGGATGCTTAGTTTTGGATATTGCCGTGCCAGGATAGGCAAGCGATCAGCGAGCTGAAATTGCGCGATAGGCACCGACGCCGTGATCCGCACTGTGCCGCTCGGCTCCGCCAATCGTCGATGCACGACGGTCTCGGCGGCCTCTGCTTCGATCATCACTGCGCGGGCGTGGTCGTACACATCGCGTCCTACGTCGGTCAACGTGAAGCTGCGCGACGTGCGATGGAGCAACTGCACGCCGAGCGTTGCTTCCAGCGTAGCGACTCGCTTGCTGACCGTCGATTTCGGGCAGCCGAGCCGTCGAGCAGCCGCCGCGAAACCGCCGCTGTCGACTGCCTGAGCGAAAAAATGCAGGTCATTGAGGTTCAGCATGTTGGTCTACATATATGGACATTGAGTCGCAATTTACCCATCTTTTGCGTCAACGTCCACGTATGTATATTCCCTAGCATCGACAACGGAGAAATGAAATGAATCCCATATCTGAACCGATCTTTATCGCCGGTTTCCCCCTCGGCAGCTCGGCCGGGCTCGTCGCGGCCTTCGAATGGCTCGGCCAGCCTTATCGCATTACCCGGGTGGACATGCTGGGCGAGATGCGCACTGACGCCTACAAACGCTTGAACGGCAGGGTGGAAACTCCTGTACTGATCACACAACAAAGCCAGGTCGTCACCGAGACGATGGCGATCGCCCTGTGGCTGGAGGCGCGGGATACCGAGCGCCGCATCAGTTTCGAACCCGGCACACCGCATGCCGACCGGCTGCATCAGTATCTCGCTTTCCTCAACACCAGTTTCACCGGCGCCTTTTATCCCATGTGGGTTGCACTGGAAGCGCAGGACGCCACCGAAGGCGAGCGGGAAACCCTGCGCAAGTTTGGCCGCAGCTTCGTTGCTCTACGGCATGAACAGCTAGAGGCGATGATAGGGGACACTGACTATCTGTTAGGCAACAAGCCGACGCTGGCGGATGCGGTGTTCGCCGGTGTAGCACGCTGGGCGGACTTTCATCAGGCGATCGAGCCGCGAGACTATCCACGCATTCTGGCGCTGCGCCAACGCATTGAGGCTGATCCTGCGTTTCGCTTTGCGTTGGCGGTAGAAGACGGCAAGCCGGCGATCGGCAGCGGCGCAATGAAAGGATTTGTTCCGCTCGAAGAGGTGATCCCAATGCAAGATGCTGCCTGCGATGTGTAGTGGCGGGGAAGGCCTCAGCCTCTTACGAGGACTTTAACGTGGCTAGCCATTCTCCACTAACGAGGACCAAAGTTATACCTCCCTGTGGTCAAGGTGATTGACTCATCGAAGAACGCGATCCTGAATGCAGCAATACCGGTCCAGGTGCTCTCGCAGCACTGTCTCCTGATCCTTGTGAAAGACTCCCGCCAAATAGCCATCTGGCCTGACCAGCGCGGCGGCGCCTTCACCGAGGTCGTAGAACCTGGCGAACTGGCCCAAGTTATCTTCGATCTCCATGCCGGGTCCGATGCTGTGGATGTGCAAGCCAGCGCGTGGCGGAAAGGTCGAGGGGCCGTTGACCAGCAGGGTCCAGTGCGTGCCCTTGAACAGGTTGAACAGGCGCGTTGGGCTGCCGCCTGCGCCACGCACAATGGCATCGGGCGCACGACTGCCGGGGGTAAGGCTGCTCGTGGCTTGCGACGGGAGCGATAACGGCGAGGTGGGATAGCCGATGTCTAGTTGCTGGACTTCACGAGTCCGCCTGTTGTCCCCGGTCTTGAAACCAGCAAGCAGCCGTGTGGATAGTCCGAGTACGTCCGCAGCCACGGGCCGGCGTTCGGCTTCGTACGTCTCCAGGAGGGCCTCCGGCGCACCGGCAAGTACCGCCGCCAGCTTCCAGCCCAGGTTATAGGCGTCCTGCACGCTGGTGTTGAGGCCTTGTCCACCGGTGGGAGGATGGACATGCGCCGCATCACCGACTAGAAAGACGGGGCCATCCCGGTAACGATCGGCGAGCCTGGCATTCATGTTGTAGGTGGACGACCAGGCAACCGAATGAACCGTGACGTCCGTGCGCTTTGTGTGCAGGGCGACGCGTTCGGTCAGCGCAGCCGCAGAGAGATCGATGTCGCCCTCGAGGGGAACGGGCGCCTGGATCTGGAAAAGATCGGTACCTGCGAGCGGGCAGATGGCCAGGGGGCCTGCGTCCCCGCCATTAAACTGGTGCCATACATTGCGTGACAGCCCTTCCAGCACGACATCGGCCACGATGGCTCGCACGCCCAAGGTCTTGCCCGGAAAGCCAATCCCCAGGAGGTGGCGCACCAAGCTGCGTCCGCCGTCGGCGCCCACCAGATAGCGGGCGTGGAGAGTCTGCTCGCCCTCGGGGGTGACGAGCTGGGCTTCTATTCCGTCGGCGCTGACCACCATTCCGGCCAATTCGACACCAAATTCCGGCGCGTGGCCCAGTTCGACCAGGCGCTCTCGCATGACCGCTTCGGTCTTGAACTGCGGCACCATCAACGGCAGCGGATAGGGCTCGGCAGGCGTAGGGTCAGCAGCACTCGTCATTTCCTGATCCACATGACTGCCGTCATTCGCGTATTTGCGAATCGTGGGGTAGATCCCACCCGCGGCCATGGCTCGGTCCAGGATTCCCAGGTCTTCAAAGACCTCCTGGGTGCGCGGTTGAATCCCTTTGCCGCGCGAGCCCAAAAAAGGGGAGGCGAGTTTTTCGATGAGGGCAAAGCGCACGCCGCGCCGCGCCAGTTCTATTGCCAGGGTCAGGCCAGCAGCACCCGCGCCGCAGATCAGGACATCGACAGGTTCACGCATATCATTTCTCCAATGTATGTGTAAAATGCACATATTAGGAGGGCAGTTTATGACCATTAAAAAGAAAGTGCAAGATACACATATCTCGGCGCAGCTGAAGGATCTCCATCGGTCTTTGATCTCGATCGTGAGCGTGATGAACCGCCCGCGAAACGACGAACGGCTGATCGCGGACGCCGGCGTGCAGTTGGACCAAGCGCTTTTTCGCCTCTTGGTGGTGATCGAGCGGGTGGGCCCGATTGGCGTGGTGGACCTGGCAGATCGGCTGGGCAGGGATTACACGACCATCAGCCGGCAGCTCTCCAAGCTCGAACGCATGGAGATGGTGAAGCGGCATGAGAATTCCGGAGATCGCCGCATGCGCGAAGTGGTGGTGTCTCCGAAAGGCAAGGCCGTGACTGACCGGCTCGACCAGGCCCGCGAGCGTCTGGCACGGGAGATCTTTCAGGACTGGACTGCAGAAGACATCACGGACTTGGTGCGTCTGATGCGCAAGTTCGCAGAGGCGCTGGAGCAGGGCACTCAGGCTGGAGGTGACCAACGTTGAGGGACGAAACGCTTTTCTTTCCTATGGCCCTGAGTGGACATAGCTCGTCCCCGAAAGCAGAGGGCCGTTGATCTGCTTTGCGGACGTTTTTCCATAAAGCATAAGTTATACAGACCGCGTCTCACGCAAGGGACCTTTAGGCATTGCGCCTTTAACTGAGACGGAGCGCCGCCCGGCCTTCTTTGGGACGCGCCGAGGTTTGCCAAGAAGCTCGACCATTCGCAAATCGCAGGGGGAGAGGTCATACCCCCGCCGCTGCGAGATCATGAACGTGAGCGAACCGAGGTGCCAGGCGCGGCGTTCGAGTTCGACGAGCCGTCCGCTGGCCAAGTCCTCCTCAACGAGGTGCCGTGGCAAGTGCCCCCAGCCAAGACCGGCGCTGAGCAGATCACGCTTGGCACCTAGGTCATTGACTAGCCATTGGCGCTTGCCGGCGACGCCTTGTTGGGTCTTTTCCGCTCCAGGCTGGTTGTCTGTCACGATAACCTGAACATGCCTACTGAACTCATCCATTGGGATGGATTTGGGTGCCGAAGCGAGTGGATGGGATGGCGCGCATAGGGTCACCATCTCCGTTTCACATAGCCAATGGCGTTCGATGGCATCCGGGTTTACTTCCGGCACGTTGTGTATCGTGACCGCCAGGGCACACACCCTTTCGAGCACCAAGTTCTCACCGCCTTGCATGGTCGTGATTCGCAGGTCGATCACGGCGGTAGGGAACTCCGCTTGCAGTGTCCGCAAGCATTCAATGAGTTGGGCGCGTGGGAAGTAAGCGTCGATCGCAATTGAAACCTGGGGTGCCCCGGCTCTGGCGATCGAACTGGCGCGATTCTTCATCTCTTCCGTACGCGAGATCACTGCCCGTGCGTCCGGCAAGAGGCTGTGCCCCGCTGCAGTGAGCTGCGCCTTTCGCGTGTTTCGCTCGAACAACTCGACATCAAATGCGCTTTCTAGCGCCTTGATTGCATGGCTGATGGCTGACTGCGCACGCCTGAGTTTCTGCGCCGCAGCCGAAAAGCTTCCCTGGTCGCATACCGCAACGAACGCACGCAATTGATTGATGGTGACATTGTCGAGCATATTTATCTAAAAAATAGATTTAATTAAGCGATTTTTAGTCAATTATGTAGATATGTAAAGGGGGCTAGACTGCCTTCTAATTCAACTTAGGACGCCGGCTTCGGCGACATATCATGAACAGATTGAGTGGAAAGACCGCCGTGATCACCGGTGGCGCTACCGGCATCGGTCGCGCCGCGGCAAAGCGTTTCATTGAGGAGGGCGCCTTTGTCTTCATTTTTGGCCGCCGGCAGGCAGCGCTCGACGCCGCGTTGGCCGAACTCGGGTCCAATGCTCGTGCGATAAACGGTTCAGTCTCCGAGCTGGCCGACCTCGATCGACTCTACGCGGCGGTGAAGGCCGAGCGCGGAACGGTCGACATTGTTTTCGCCAATGCCGGGGCGGGGAGCCAGCTTCCGCTTGGCGAGATCACCGCCGAGCACCTTGACGACATCTTCGACACCAACGTGAAGGGTTTAATTTTTACGGTTCAGAAGGCGCTGCCTTTGATGAGCCATGGCGGTTCGATAGTTTTGACGGGATCGAGCGCCGGCACGACGGGTGCCCCTGCATTTAGTGCCTATAGCGCGAGCAAGGCGGCCGTGCGCAACCTCGCGCGGTCCTGGGCAGAGGACCTCAAGGGCACCGGTATTCGGGTGAACGTGCTGTCGCCCGGACCGACGGCGACGGAACTCGCAGTGCAAGCGATAGGTGAGGAAGGCATGAACATATTTGCCTCGCTCAATCCGCTCAAGCGTATGGCCGATCCGGCGGAGATCGGCGCGGTGGCTGCCTTTCTCGCATCGCAGGACAGCAGCTTCATGACCGCGAGCGAGGTGGCCGTCGATGGCGGCCTGGCGCAAATCTGACGTGACACCCAAAGGAAAACATATGAATTACGCAATTATCGGCTTCGGCGAAATCGGCCGGGCGCTTGCCGGGGCGTTTGCCCGAAACGGTATCGAAGTATCCGTTGCCACCACTCGCGACCCGGAAAGCTTTGCATCCGCTGCTGCCGCGATCGGACCGGGGATCCTACCCAAAACACTGGCGCAAGCCGTCAAGGCGGACATCATTTTTTTAGCTGTCCGTTACGAGTCGCACCCAGATGTCGCGAAGGCGCTGTCGAGCTGGGAGGGAAAGATCATCATTGACGTGACTAATACCTATGGCGTGTCCCCTGAGGAGCTAGGAGGACAGCCTTCTTCCAAGGTCGTCGCGCAGGCTTTCACGGGTGGAAGATTGGTGAAGGGCTTCAACCATCTGGTGGCTGCCGTCCTAGGCCAAGATCCGGCCGTACAGGGTGGCAGAAGAGTAGTGTTTCTGACGAGCGACGATGACGGCGCTGTGGCGCCGGTGGCAGCCCTCGCCGAGCGGCTCGGTTTCGCACCCGTCAATCTTGGGAGGCTCGAAGAGGGGGGCGCACTTGTGCACGCGCGGAACAAGATCTGGGGACCTCTGATTTTCCAGGACTTGTTCAAGAAGGAGCCGCGAGCGATGTAAGACCAACAGGGCAAGATCGTGGTCACTCCGTCGGCGGGATGATCAATTCAGAAACTGTCATATTCTGGGCTGTGGTCATCAACAAGGCCATCTACTCTCCGACAGCCCATTCCTGGGGGCAGAGTAAAATCCGCTTCCCATGCGCTTCTCCGACTTCGACCAACGCCTCGCCGCTCTCGGCGCCTTGCCCGTTCACCGTGGCCGGGTCGTGCGCGTCTGGCTGAAAGGGCAAGCGCTCGACATCGGCACGCGACGGCGGAGCTCCGAGCACTTTCTACCCCTCGCGCTGCGCGACGCCGTGCCCGCTTTGACGGCAGAACTGGACGGCCTCACCCGCGTCCGCTCCGAACACCCCGGCAGCGATGGCTCGCGCTTGCTCGTCGAGCTCGCCGACGGGCAGATGGTGGAAAGCGTGCTATTGCCGCGCGACGGACTCTGCGTCTCCACCCAGGTAGGCTGCGCGGTCGGTTGCCGCTTCTGCATGACTGGCAAGAGCGGCCTGATCCGCCAGGTCACGAGCATGGAAATCCTCGCCCAAGTCGTGCTGGCGCGACGTTTGCGTGCAGTGAAGAAAGTCGTCTTCATGGGCATGGGAGAACCGGCGCACAACCTCGACAACGTGCTCGAAGCCATCGAACTGCTCGGCACCGAAGGCAATATCGGCCACAAGAATCTCGTGTTCTCCACCGTAGGCGATCGGCGTGTGTTCGAAGCCCTGCCGCAACAACGCATCAAGCCCGCGCTGGCGCTGTCGCTGCACACGACCAAGGCCGAACTGCGCGAACACCTGTTGCCGCGCGCGCCGAAAATTGCGCCGGAAGAACTGATCGAACTTGGTGAGAAATACGCTCGCGACACCAACTATCCGATCCAGTATCAATGGACGCTGCTCAAGGGCATCAACGACGGGGACGACGAACTCGATGCAATCGTGCGTCTGCTCAAGGGCAAATACGGCGTACTCAACGTCATTCCCTTCAATAGTCTCGAAGGGAGCGACTACCAGCGCCCCGATTCCGAGCGCATACGCGAGATCGTGCGCTATCTGCACAGCCGTGGTGTGCTGACCAAGGTAAGGAATAGCGCTGGGCAGGATGTGGAGGGCGGCTGTGGGCAGCTGCGTGCTCGCGCCGTTGGCGCAGAGCAGGTGGTCGAATTGCGCCGCAAGCGTGCTGCAAAGCCAACACACTGAGGTTGGCGCAGCAGTATGATGCGCATATCTATCAAGGAGCAAATCATGGCCCGAAAACCCGAGGCACCAGATCCGGACGAAGTCGCACTGATTCAGTGGTGTACTGAAGTAGAAGAGCTATTCGTCGCGGCCGGCGCGTCACGCGAAGAATCCCAGCAGCATATTGAAGACGAGGCCGAGTGGTTCACGGATATGTTTTACGAGGGGCTGACCCCTGCGGAAGCTGCGAAAGCTGCGTTGAATCAATAGTTCGCGCTATGCGGATGTTGTGAGGCGTGCACGTATCGTTAGATGGTGCTGGCCCCCGTCGCTCTGCGGCATCACGTTGACGAGCTAGCGGACGCTTGCGTTACCAGGCTTAATGCTCCGCATCCTCGTCGAAGATTTAATCTGGTTGAAAGAGGGAAGAGGACTGTTTTTTACCTCTCAATATCGTCTCTCGAAACTCCTCCATCAACGGTGACCACGTAGTACCGCGACGCGATATCAACGCAATGTTGCGTCGTAATGGCGGTCCCAGCGTCACCGGTAAACGCATCACCTCTGCACTCTTGGCCAGAGCACTTTGCGGCAACACCGCCAGCATGCCGCTGTCTGCCAACAGTTGCAGCGACCCCTCGGAAAAATGCTCGACCTCTAACGCCCCTGCGGGCAATGCCAAGCCAGCCTCAGCGAACCGCACGTCCAACATCTGTCGCGCCACCGAGCTAGGCCGAGGCAAGATCCATCGCTGCCCCTCCAACTCCCGTAGCGCCAGCCGAGATTTCGTCGCCAACGGGTGACTCCGCCCGGCCGCCACGCACAGCGGATCATCGAACATGATTTCGTGACGCAAAGTAGCCGGCCCATCTGCATAGATAGGCGTCACCGCGAGATCCAGTTTGCCGCTCTCCACCTCTGCATTCAAATCATCCGACAGCCCTTGTGTCAGCTGGATACGCAACGCCGGACGGCGTGGCAACAACCGCTGCAATGCGGGCATCACCACACTGTCAACGGTAGCCCCCGTAGCACCAATACGCAGCAATCCCGCCTCACCCACCCGCAATTCCATCGCATGGCGCACCGCATCCCGGTATTCCGCCCAAAGCTTTTTGGCGTGATCCAAAAACACCATCCCCTCGGACGTGAGTCTCAGGCCGCGTCCATGCCGCTGCATCAGCGCCAACCCAGTATCCGACTCCAACCGCCGCAGCGATTTGGACAGCGCGGGCTGACTCACCCCGCAGGCCGCCGCCGCGCGTTCCAGATGGCCATGCTCTACGGCGGCCAGAAAATATTCGATGTCGCGCAGGGAAAGATTCATGAACAGAAGTTATATTTTGGTTTGCTTCTGGGAATATTACGGCGAGATGGCGATTCTAGAATTTGGGGCATACCCGATACCCCTGCGATCTATCCCTATGCCGAATTCCCCTAATATCGTTCTGATCGTCGCCGACAACCTTGGATGGGGCGAACTCGGCTGCTATGGCGGCGGCGCATTGCGCGGCGCGCCCACGCCCAATATCGACCGGCTCGCGACCGAGGGCCTGTTGCTGCAGAACTTCAACGTAGAGAGTGACTGCGTGCCTACCCGCTCGGCGCTGATGAGCGGCCGTCATCCGATCCGGACCGGCTGCTTGCAATCGGTGCCGCCAGGATTACCGCAAGGGCTGACACGTGACGAGATCACGCTGGCCCAGCAATTGTCCGGGCAGGGCTATGCCACCGCCCATTACGGCAAATGGCATCTGGGTGATATCCCAGGGCGCTATCCTTCTGATCGCGGCTTTGACCATTGGTATGGAATTCCGCGCACCACTGACGAAAGCCAGTTCACATCGTCGATTGGTTTTGACCCCAGCGTCGCGGAACTGCCCCACATCATGGAGGGCCGCTCCGGCGAGCCCTCGACCAATGTAAAGGTGTACGACCTGGATAGCCGTCGCGGCATCGATGCGGATCTGGTGCAACATGCTCAGACTTTCATGCGAGAGCACGCGAGTAACGGCCGGCCGTTTTTTCTCTATCTGCCGTTGGTGCATCTGCATTTCCCGACGTTGCCCCACCCGGATTTCGCAGGCCGCACCGGTGCAGGCGATTTCGCTGACTCTATGGTAGAAATGGATCACCGGGTGGGCCAGATCATGGCCGAGGTCGATGCACTCGGTCTG
Organism: Bordetella muralis; assembly: GCF_965139205.1. GTDB lineage: Bacteria > Pseudomonadota > Gammaproteobacteria > Burkholderiales > Burkholderiaceae_B > Bordetella_A > Bordetella_A muralis. The sequence continues at coordinate 216,124 of NZ_CBCSIU010000003.1, read as the reverse complement.
CGCGACAACACGGTATTTATTTTCTGCAGCGACAACGGTCCGGAGTATCGCAGGCCCTATCGCGGCACGGCGGGCCCCTGGTCCGGCACCTATCACACCGCGATGGAAGGCAGCCTGCGTGTGCCCTTTATCATCCGCTGGCCTGGAAAGGTAGCACCCGGTCAGGTGTCGAACGAGATGGTGCACGTGACGGATCTCTTTACCACGCTCTCGCATATCGGCGGCGCCAGCGTGCCGCAGGATAGGCCCATCGACGGAGTAGATCAAACTGACTTTTTCACCGGCGCGCGGCCGAATTCAGCGCGTGAGGGATTCCTGTTCTACATCAAGAACGACTTACGCGCACTCAAGTGGCGCGATTGGAAACTGCATTTTTACTGGGAGCCAGAGGTCAACGAGGGCAAGGGCAAACTCGAGTCGCCGTACCTCTTTAACCTCAAGCAAGATCCCAAGGAAGAAAGCGATATCCTGATATTCAACACCTGGGTGCTCGGTCCTATGCTGAAGATGGTGCAGGCTTTTAACCAAACCTGCGCCGAGCATCCCAATACGACGCCTGGTCGGCCCGACCGGGACTGAGCGGTCCGCACAGACGGGCATCGCTAAGCACAAGGGGAAATCATGAAATTAGCTATTCGTAGCGGTGTCGCGTGGCTGACGCTCGGCTGTGTTGGGATGATGCCTTTATCTGGCCAGGCAGAGCCCGCGCTGCCTTGGCCTGCCAAACAGATTACGTGGGTGGTAGGTTTTGTGCCGGGTGGCACAGCAGATGTGCTCACACGTGTGGCGGCGCAGGATCTCGCCAGCCGCACCGGTTTGAATGTGGTGGTCGAGAACAAACCTGGTGCCTCGGGCGCGATTGCGTTGCAACAGGTGGCGCGCAGCCAGGCTAGCGATGGTTATCTGCTCACGGTGCCCGGTCCGCTGATTTATCCGACGCCGCAGCCTGCGATTGGCAAAGAGCTCGCGCCGGTGATGCTGATGGCTCAAGGGCCGATGGTGATCGTGGGGCCATCGCAGCGCGCATTACCGACGTTGCGCGATGTGTTGGCGGATGCGCGTCAGAGACCTGAGAGTTGGAGCTATGGCAGTTCCGGTAACGGCACGTCGCAGCATTTGGCGGGCGAGTTGCTTAATCAGTATGCCGGTACGCACATCATGCACATCCCGTATAAGGGAGGCGGGCAGGCCGTTTCGGATGTCGCGGGCGGGCAGATTCCATTGGCTATTTTGGGCTCGGCGCCGGTACTGCCTCAAATCAAGGCGGGCAAGCTCAAGGCTTATGCAGTGACGACCAGCGTGCGATTGGATGCGTTGCCTGATGTGCCCACGGTGGCAGCGGCGGGGTTTGCGGGTTATGACGCCAGCCAGTGGTTCTCGGTTGCGGCATCGCCCGGCATTGATGCAACGGTGCTCGATCAATTGAATGCGGCATTACAGCAGACGGTGCGCTCGCAGGCGTTTCAAGCTGCGGTAAAGAACGCAGGGATGGTCGCAGGAGGCGGCTCGAGCGACGATCTGCAGAAATTTATCGCTGAGGACACGGCTAAATGGCAGAAGCTGCTGGATAGTGGGGCGGTTAAGTTGAAGGATGGGTCGTAGGTGTTCTCTATATTCTCGGAGACATCATCGACAGTTCATTCCAAGCTAGAATGCGCCAGTAATAAATGTGGAGTAGATCTATGTACACAGCTCTATGGACATGTTTAGACAAGAGCGGCCATGATGCTTGCCGAATTAGCAAAATCACTGACGGTTGGAGCATCGAAGGCACGGCGGTTTTTTGTCATCAGGGCGATGTGGCAAGTCTCTCTTATTGCCTGGTCTGTGATGATCGCTGGTGCAGCCAGTCGGCTTTGGTCAAAGGCTGGGTGGGGGAAAAAAACATAGAGATAAGCATCAGTCAGGACCCCGGTAGACGTTGGTCTATCAATGGGCTGCATGACCAGGCTTTTGAAGGCTTGTTGGATATTGACCTAGGCTTCACGCCGGCCAGTAATACCAATGCATTACGGCGCTTGAATCTCACGGAATCACAGACTGCGTCATCAATCGCTGTATGGTTGGATACGGAAGACTGGAAAGTAAAAAAGCTACCTCAGGAATACGCCCGTACCGGCCCCAATACCTACGACTATTCTTCCCCCATGCACGGCTATCAAGCGACTCTCAGAACGACGGATTTTGGGGTCGTTTCCGAATATCCCGGTCTGTGGAGGATGCTCAACCATATTGATGGCGGTTGATCAACTCATTTTCAAGCTGCTGAACGCGTGCTCAGATAGCTTTTCCTGCCAGGCGTTCAAGCTGCGGTAAACAACGCAGGGATGGTTGCGGGTGGTGGTTCGCGTGAGGATCTGCAGAAATTCATCCGAGGACACCGCTAAATGGCAGAAACTGCTGGATAGGGGGCGGTTAAGTTGACGGATGGACCGTAACGGTTCTCCGTGCCCTCTACACCGCAGGCCCTTTCAACTCGATTTGGTTTCCGTCGGGATCGAAGCAATAGATCGAAAGTCCGTCTCCTTCCGCGCCGTATCGCATCACGGCTTTGTCCGCGGTGATTCCGAAAGCTTGCAGATGCTCGAGGATGGCGGTTTCATCGAAGGGATCAACTCGCAGACAAAAGTGATCGACATTACGCCCCTCTTTTTCCGGGGCTGCGCCGCCTGCGGCACCTAATGGTCCTTGCACATCGACCAGATCGATCATGGACCCGCCCGCACCCAGATGAATCATGGCGTACTTGTCGTTCCTCTTCTTGACGGAACAGCCCAATACCTTCGTATAAAAGTCCACACTACGCGCCATATCCTGGACTCTGAGGACGACATGATCTAAGTGCTGAATCTGAAATATCGGCATGGTGGTCCTCCTGTGGCGAGACAGATAGCCAATCTTACTCGCTAAAAGCGGGTAGCCGGGACGTGTTATCGCGCTGTTTCCTTAGCGCGGTATTTAGCACTACGTCGCCAGCACAACGCACCAACGCCCATCGCAAGCCCAAAGGCCAGATAGACCACGCCTATCGTTGCGCGTGGCAGCCTGTGCTCGAAACCCGGCGTGAGGCGCGCGGGCGTCAGCCAGAAATCGACCAGGCAGGCGACGGCAGACGTAACCATAGCGCTGGTCATCACGGCACGAAGCGAATCGGCATTGGGCTTGTGTGCAGTCGCCTGGGCATGTAACGCCGCCCAGAATATCGATGCGCCGTGATGGACAACGTAGCCGATTGCGGTGTGGCGCATGGACGGCGCATTGACGTACAGCGCGGGTCTGCCCCATACCCAGTGACTGGTGGCATTGGTCGCGGAAAACGCGTGCCCGGTGTGGGCCCGACCACCCGCTATCAGCACCGCAGTAGAGACTACGCTGGCGGCTGTACCGGCACGCAGGCCCTCTGCCAGCGAGGTTCGCCAACTCGACATGGTTTCTCCTCCGTTTATGATGATGGGAACGGGGATTGCTGACACAACGCTCGCGGGACTGTCCATCTCTGCCGCGAGGAAAAACATGAAGATTCTCTTGACCGGCGCATCGGGCTTCATTGGGCGCCATATCCTGGCGGCCTTGACCGCGCACGGTCACGACGTGGTCTGTCCCGTGCGCGGAGTGGCTGTCAAGACTGATATTGGCAGAGCAAGCTTCGTGCCCGCACAGTTCGCGCGCATGACGCGCCCCGATGACTGGCTGCCTTGGCTCCATGGTGTTGACTGCGTTATTAACGCCGCGGGCGTGTTCTCTGCCAATACCCAGGAACTCGAAGCCGTGCACACGCACGCCCCACGGGCGTTGTTCGAGGCGGCGCGTGGTACGCGCGTGATCCAGATATCCGCCCTGGGTGCCAGCATCCAGGCCGAGACGGCCTTTTTGCGGACCAAAGCGGCTGCTGATGAGGCCTTGCGCCGTCGTGCCGGTTCTGCCTTTATCGTGCAGCCATCGCTAGTCTATGGACCTGGCGGCGCCAGTGCCGCCTGGTTTGAGCGCCTTGCGTTGATGCCCGTGCTGCTGTTGCCCTCCGGTGGACGGCAACTTATGCAGCCGGTGCACATCGACGACCTGGTCGCGGGAATCGTGTCGCTCATCGACACGCCCGTCGACGAGCCTGTCACCATTGCGTTTTGTGGTCCAACACGGCTGTCCATACGAGATTACTTGCAGGTGCTGCACGACGGACTAGGCAGCGTAGGCCGCCAGTATGTGATACCGGTGCCGATGGCCTTGTGTAAGGCAGTTGCGCCTATTGGCGAGCGTGGGAGCGGCGGACTATTGAGCCGCGATAGCCTCACAATGCTGGAACGAGGCAACGTCGCGGACCCTCAGCCCTTTGCGCGCCTGTTAGGCCGGCCCGCACGCGCCCCTGATCAGTTCATCGGCGAGCATGACAGCCGAGCACGTCACTCGCATGCGGTGCTGGGACTGACGCTGCCGACGATGCGTTTGTGCATCGCGTTCGTCTGGCTATGGACCGCTATCGTGTCGTTCGGCCTTTACCCTGCAGAGCAAAGCCTGGCGATGTTACGCGACGTCGGTGTGAGCGCGGCGCTCGCGCCCATGGCACTTTACGGCGCGGCCACGTTGGATCTATTGCTGGGTGTATTGACGCTCGCGTTGCGTGGCCCGGGGCGGCGTTGGCTCTGGCTGGCGCAGATCCTGTTGATTCTGGGGTACACGCTTATCATCACGGTGCGTTTGCCCGAGCAATGGTTGCATCCTTTCGGCCCCATGTCGAAAAACCTGCCAATGTTGGCCGCGTTGATGCTGCTCTGGTTCTACGACGCACGCAAGAGGTGAGCATGGACTACGTTTGGGTCAAACTGCTGCATATTCTCTCGTCAACGGTGTTGTTCGGCACAGGCGTGGGCACGGCGTTCTATCTGCTTTGTGTCGTGAGGCAGGGTGACGTGAGGGTGGTAGCGAGCGTGGCGCGCTTTGTCGTCATGGCTGACTGGCTCTTCACGGCGACAACTGCGGTGCTGCAACCGCTCACTGGCCTGTATCTGGTGCATCGCACACAGCTGCCGCTGACGACGCCGTGGGTAGCGTGGTCGCTGGGGCTCTATGCGGTGGCGATTGCCTGTTGGCTGCCGGTGGTGCGCTTGCAGATCCGAATGCGCGATAGCGCTCAGGCCAGTGCAACGAATGGGATGCCCTTATCCGCGGAATTTCAGCGCGTCTTCCGAGCCTGGTTTGTGCTGGGTTTCCCGGCGCTCGGTGCGTTCCTCGCCATCTTTGCTTTGATGGTGATCAAGCCGGCCTGAGTCCTGATGTGCAGCAGTCTTCAGGTCTGGTCCAATGTGAGACAGGGTGAAACAATTTTACTAATGATATCGTATTGATTCCGCATGCCCGGAATTACTGAGAATCGCATTGAAACAAGTGTCATCGAAATTCGAAAGTTTCACAGCCCTGGATGAGGAACACCGGCAAGCTCTGCTTCTCGTTGCATCGGGGGCGTCACTCAAGACGTGCCTGAACGCACTGACGCTCGCCGCTGGCCGGCTGATTCCTGGCACGCGCGCTTGCGTATTACTCGCCAATGCAGAGCTCACTGCGATGGACGATGGTTACTCATCCCATTTCCCGGCCGGTTTTGCCGCAGCGATCCGCGGTTTACCGATTGGCGAGGCCTTTATCGCCACAGCCGTGCACGAGGGGCGCCCGGTGGTGTGTGCCGATGTCGAAGGCGCATTGGAATGGGACAGATCATGGCGTGCGCTTTGTTTGGAGAACGATATCCGGGCGTATTACGCGCATCCGACATTTGGCCCAGGAGGCAAAACGGTCGGATTCTTCTGCCTTTGCTTTTCAGAGGCCAGGGAGCCTACCGCGTGGGAACAACGGGTGACAGAGTTCGGTGCGCTGGTTACTAGCATTGTGGTGGAGCGCGACGGTGCCGCAGCGCATCTGCGCAACGAAGTACGAGCACTTGCCAGGTTGCAGGAACTGAGCGCAGAGCTGGTGGGGCCTGGTGAGCTCGAGCCGTTGCTGAAAAAAATCCTGGCCGCTGCTGCTGACATCTCGGGGACGGACAAGGGAAACATACAGATCTTCGATCCAACCAAGAAGACCTTGCGGATCGCCGTGCACCAAGGTCTGAGTGCCCGATTTGTAGAGCATTTTGCACAAGATGGATGGGAGGCGAGCTGCGGGAAGGCGGCCAAGCAGGCCCGGCGGTTGGTTGTGGAGGATGTAGATCAGTTGATAGAGCTGAAAGGTACTTTGGGGCTCGAGATGATCCAGGGGGATGACATTCGCTCAATTCAGTGCACGCCTCTCATTAGCCGCAGCGGGCAATTGCTGGGCATGTTGAACAACCACTATCGCCAGCGCGGCGGCCCGCCCGCCGACGCATTGCGTTATATCGACCTCCTGGCACGGCAGGCGGCGGAACTCATTGAGCGTCATTTGGCGGAGTCCGAACTGATTCAAGAGCGCAAGCACAAGGACGAGTTTCTGGCCGTCTTGGCGCACGAACTGCGCAATCCGCTCGCCGCGTTGCACAACATGGTAGAAATCCAGAAACGTGCAGAGCGTGATTCCGGCGCTACGAAACGGGCGCGCGAGGGCATGGAGCGCCAGCTCAAGCACCTTGTCAGACTGGTTGACGATCTGCTGGATGTAAACCGGATCAATCGCGGCAAAATGGAGCTCCGCATAGAAACGCTCACCTTGGATAAGGTGCTGCAGCAAGCCGTCGAGTCATGTCGCCCCACGATAGAGCGGCTGGGGCATCGGCTGAGGATAGAACAATCGGCTGCTGCGACAATCCTTTTGGGCGATTCAGTGCGCCTCGCCCAGGTGTTCAGCAATCTGCTATCGAATGCCGCGAAATACACGCCGCCCGGTGGTGATATTGAATTGATTGCATGCACACAAGACAACAATGTGGAAGTCACCGTGCGGGACAATGGGTCGGGGATTCCGCCGGACCAGCTCGATAACATATTCGAGATGTTCACTCAGGTGGATCGGACCTTGGAACGCGCGCAAGGTGGCTTGGGCATCGGCCTGATGCTGGTTAAACAATTGGTTGAAATGCACGGTGGATCTGTGCAGGCGTATAGCGGTGGCCTGGGTAAAGGCAGTTCCTTTGTGGTTCGGCTGCCTGTGGCTGCGCCTCAGGACACGCCCGTGCCGGAATGCAAGGTCACGGGTCCGAGCGTTTCACGCCGTATTCTGCTGGTGGACGATAATCGAGATGCGGTTGAGTCGCTGGTCGTTTTATTGGAGATGGAAGGCCATCAGGTGCGCCTCGCATACGATGGCGCGCGCGCCATCGAACTTGCCGAAGAAATGCGCCCTGAGGTGATCCTGATGGATATCGGACTGCCTGGGATGAGTGGACACGAAGCGTGCCGCCGTATCCGTCAGCAGGAATGGGGCAGGCAGATGACCATCCTCGCATTCAGCGGTTGGGGGCAGACCGAGGATCGTCAAGCCTCGTTAGAGGCCGGGTTTGACACGCATCTGGCGAAACCGATTGATCTGGATTCATTGCTGGAGTTTTTGTCCAACGTCGAGTTTCGCAGTCATTCTGGTTGATCGGTCAAGCCCCAAAGCGCACTGCCGGCGAGAGCGAAAACGATTCGCGCATGTCACGTACTTCATCAACTGGCGTTCGCCCGAACAGGCGCTTGAACTCACGGCTGAACTGGGACGCGCTCTCGTAACCGACGCGTCCCGCTGCCGCCGCTGCAGTCACACCATCGCGAATCATCATCAGGCGTGCCTGATGCAGGCGGGTGGATTTGATGTACTGGATAGGAGATGTCTGAGTCACCGTGCGAAAATTGGCATGAAACGCAGGCACGCTCATGCCGGCTTCTTCAGCGAGACGAGTGACGTTGAGCGGCTTTGCATAATCGGTATGAATCCGGTTCAGCGCCCGCGCGACGCGCCCGAATCGGCCGTGATGCGCAAGCGCGGCGCGCATTGCCGCGCCTTGCTCGCCCGTGAGGACCCTATAGCAGATCTCTCGCACGATACTTGGCCCCAGGATCTGCGCGTCCAGTGGTTTCGTCAAAGCATCCAGTAACCGTAATGTCGCGACGGCAAGGTCGCCCTCCAGTCGAGTGGAAGTAATACCGATTGGTGATGCATCGGCCTGATGGCCGCTGGCGCCGATCTGTGTAATCAGATCGCTGAGTTCCAGCAGATCCAGGCGGATAGATACCGCAAGCAAAGGCTCCTCTGGCGAGGCTTGGGTTTCTGTGGAAAATGGTAATGGCACGGACAGCACGAGGTAGTGCTGTGCATCGTAGGTGTACACCGCATCGCCCAGGAATCCCAATTTGCGACCCTGGCAAACGATCACGATGCTCGGTTCATATAACACCGGCGTGCGTCCGAGCGGGCGATCCGACCGCATCAGCCGCACGTTGTCCAGCGCAGACTGGGTGTATCCCTCGTTGGGGGCGAGTTTCTCCAGCAGGTGGATCATTTTGGTCGAAGCGGGATTGCGGAGGTCAGACACCGTTCTTTCCTGTTGTTGCGACGGGGATCATTCTAGCGTCGCGATTCCGCGCGCGCTACCGGGGGCGATAGAAATAGGCAATGATGGCATCGGTCCATGTATTCGCCTGAGGGACGGATTTTTCTACCATTCTTTCACCGGCCAATGAATGAATATTGCTTCATGGCAGGCCTGAAACTGGTTCGGTGTGTGCGCGCTAATCGAATGCTGGCGTACACCGAAAGATCCGATCTCAAATAGGAGTATGCAAGATGGCAATCCCCTCTACTGAATCGAAAGTCATCCTGATCACCGGCGCCAGCAGCGGCATTGGCGAGGGTGCGGCCCGGTTGCTCGCTGCCCAAGGGCATCGACTCGTTATTGGCGCTCGCCGCACCGAGCGGCTTGTCGAGTTGACGAAGTCATTGCAGGATGCAGGAGGCATCGTCCAATACCGCGAACTCGACGTTACGGTGGCGGAGGATGCCGCTGCGTTTGCGCGTTTCGCACTCGAGACGTTCGGCCGCATCGATGTGCTGATCAACAATGCAGGCGTGATGCCGCTCTCGCCGCTGAACGCCCTAAAGGTGAATGAATGGGATCGGATGATCGATGTAAACATTCGCGGCGTGTTGCATGGTATCGCAGCTGTCCTGCCGACGATGGAGCAGCAGGGCCATGGCCAGATCATCAACATCTCCTCGATCGGAGGGCTTTCCGTATCGCCCACTGCCGCAGTCTACTGCGCCACGAAATACGCCGTTCGCGCCATCTCTGACGGCCTGCGCCAAGAGACGGACAAGATCCGCGTCACGGTGATCTGCCCGGGCGTCGTGGAATCCGAATTGGCTGAGACCATCACCGACGACACGGCGCGTGTAGCCATGCAGGCGTTTCGTCGCATCGCAATCACGCCGGATGCTATCGCTCGCGCTATCGCCTACGCCGTGGAGCAACCGGCCGATGTGGACGTCAGCGAGATCGTGGTGCGTCCTACTGCGAGTCCGTATTGAGTGCTTTCCCGGCTCGCCCGTGTCATGGCTCACGCGCATTTGAGTATTGCGTTGCCCTGACACGGTGTCTACATCGCTGCTATCCCACCATCACAACACATCCTGATCGAGGCCATCATTATGAAATCAACATCCCGTATCTGGTTCGTCACCGGCGCATCGAAGGGCGTCGGCCAAAAACTCGTCAAACATCTGCTTGATCAAGGCCATCGTGTGGCCGCAACATCGCGCACCGCAACTGCATTGACGAAAGCGTTCGGACAGCCATCCGACAATTTCCTGCCGCTCGAAGCAGACCTCACTAACGATCGAAGTGTCGAACAGGCAATTACGCAGACCGTGCAAACATTCGGCGGCATCGATGTGATCGTCAACAACGCGGGTTATGCGCAGCAAGGCACGATCGAAGCCCTGTCGGACCAAGAACTACGTCAGAACTTCGAAGTTAATTTCTTCGCGCCGGTGCTCGTGCTGCGGCACGCGCTGGCACATCTGCGCGCGCAACGCAGCGGACACATCATCAATATCGCATCCATCGTGGGTTATCAGGGTGGCTATGCCGGCTGGGGCAGTTATGTGGCGAGCAAGTTTGCGCTTGCCGGGTTGACTGAATCGCTGGCTGCAGAGGTTGCGGAACTAGGCGTTCACGCCACGGTGGTTTATCCCGGACCTGTACGCACCGATTTTCTGTCCAGCGGCGCATTAGCCGTGGCCAAGCGGCAGATCGACGATTATGCCGAAGCCAAGGCCTCGCTAGATCTGCATCTGGACACGCTGCATGGCCATCAGGCCGGAGATCCGGACAAACTCGCTTTGCTGATTATTCAGGCAGCCAGCGTCGAGGCGCCGCCGCTGCATTTGTTTGCCGGGAAAATTGCCAATGAACTGGCTGCCGCCAAATCCTCTGCAGTCCAAAAAGACCTGAACGCGTGGAAGGGCTCGTCGGAAGCCACCGATTTCGTGGATTGATAGGAGATAAACGCGCGCCAGCGGTACCTGGGTAGTGTGAAGTGCCCGGTTTGATAGTGTGTCGCTGGCTAACGACTGCTGGCCAACCGAATCCCCAGGCCCACAAGCGCCGCACCCATTACTGCATCGACTACGCGGCTCACGCGTGCATAGATTGATCGCACCCGTCCCACGGAAAAGAATGTGGCGAGCAATCCCAGCCACCCGGCCGTTATCAAACCGACCAGCGCAACCACGCTGACATACACCCATGTGGGGGCGCCGACCGGTAGTACGGTCACGAACAGAGTGGCAAAGAAAGTCGCCGTCTTTGGATTCGTGATGCCGACCAAGAAGCCCTGGCGCCATGCTTGCAACGCCCCAATTCGAGGCACATCATCCACACGTGGCTCGCCGTTCCTGGCTTTGAACGAGGCTATCAGCATCCGCGTGCCGAGATAGATCAGGTAAGCCGCGCCTGCCAGGCGGATGGCTTCATACAGCCAGAACAGCTCCTTGATAAGCAACCCAAACCCTAGGATGGCCAGGGCTGCCCAGACGACGACTGCGCACGCGATGCCCAGGCCAACGAACACACCTGATCGACGGTCGTTCAAGGCATTCGACGTGACGGCGACGAAGTCCGGGCCGGGGCTGATGCAAGCCAGTAGCACGATGCCGGACAGCGTGAGCAATTGATATAGATATTCCATGAATCCAACGCGAGAGGTGATTGATCGGAACTCGGCGATGCGCCAATTGGCGTAGATAGAACCTTACCATTGCCATAGCGTTGCTTGTGCGAGGTCGCAGGTGCGCGCATGGCGGGCGTTTCCTTTCTCGCGCCGGATTTGATTTGAGCCGGGGTGACCTGGCTGGTCAATCATTTCTTGGCAGTGCGGGTGGCCGAACGGTTCACAACGGCTGCCCATTTTTTCAATTCGCCAGATACCACCTTGTCAGTCTCGGCAGGTGATGTGGGCGTTGCTTTCGCTCCTAGTTTGGCAGCGCCTTCGCGCAGTTCAGGCAGTGCACCGGCTTTCTGCATGGCCATGGACATTTTTTCGATGGCTTGAGGCGGCGTGCCGGTCGGGGCCAGCAGGGCATAGGTCGTGGCAACTGCATAGCCCTGGACACCTTGTTCGGCGAGCGTTTTGACGTCGGGCAGGGCTGGGGCGCGTTCAGCGGTGGTGACACCGAGAATGCGAATCTTGCCGCTGGCCAACTGGGGCATCAACGCAGGCAGCGTGTCGATCACCATATCGATCTGGCCGCCGAGCAGGTCGGTGACGGCCGGGCCGCTGCCGCGATAGGGAACGTGCAGGATGTCGGTGCCGGTGATTTGTTTGAATAATTCACCGGCCATGTGCTGCGAGCTGCCGTTGCCGGCCGAACCGATCGACAGTTTGCCGGGGCGCGATTTAGCCAGGGCGATCAGCTCCTGCACGGAATTGGCCGGCACGCTGGTGTTCACCGCCAGTGCCATCGGCATGGTGATGGCAACAGAGACTCCCTTGAAATCCTTTACGAAACTGTAGTTCTGTTTGTCGAGCAGCGAGGCGTTGATCGCGAGGCTGCCCAGCGCGCCCATGAGCACGGTGTAACCATCGGGCGTGGCGCGCGCGACGGCCTCGGCGCCTACCTCGCCACCCGCGCCGGCTTTGTTTTCCACGACGACGGTCTGCTTGAGGAAATCGCCCATGTGCTGCGCGTAGAGGCGCGCAGCGACATCGGTGGCACCGCCGGGCGGGTAGGGGACGACCATTCGAATAGGGCGATCGGGCCATTCGGCCGCGTGGGCGGCGGGCATCAGTGGGCCGCTGATGGCAGCGGCGAGCAATAGCAACAGGGTCTTGACCATGGTGGTTTGTCTCCGATGTGTTTCTTATGGCGCAAAGTTATGTGCCTTTCTATGTTTCCCAATATATAGGATATAAATCCCAAATTTGGCTTAACAAGAATCGCATGTGATGCTATTCTGGTCAAGCATTGATCGACCACCCCAGGGTTTTATGGGATTCGATGTATGAAAATCAGGATTTAAAAAACGAAGAGGCAACATGGATCACAAGCAAGCATTGGCCGGTGTGCGTGTCATCGAGGTGTGCAACGTGGCCGCAGGACCGTTCTGCGGCATGCTGCTCGCGGATATGGGGGCCGATGTCATCAAAATCGAACATCCCGAAGGCGGCGACACGCTCAGGTCGTGGCCGCCCCTCAGTGATGGATATAGCGAAAACTTCGCATCGTTGAATCGCAACAAGCGCTCGGTCACTCTCAACCTCAAGGACGCAGGCGATGTCGAACTCGCGCGCCGGTTGATCGACGATGCGGATGTGCTGTTGGAAAACAACCGCCCTGGCGTGATGGAGCGCCTCGGCCTGGGCTACGAGGCGCTGGCGGCTCGTAATCCACGTCTCATCTATTGCTCGATCTCTGCCTATGGCCAGACCGGGCCGCGTTCGCAAGAGGGCGGCTTTGATCTCACCATTCAGGCCATGAGCGGCATCATGAGTGTGACGGGCGAGCAGGGCGGTGCACCCGTGAAATGCGGCGTGCCGCTGGCGGATTTCACGGCTGGCCTGTATGCAGCGACGTCGATCTCGGCTGCGCTGCGTGTGGCAGAAAGTACCGGAAAGGGCACGCATCTGGATGTCGCCATGCTTGGCGTTACGCTCGGCATTGCTGCGCTGCAGACCTCGGAATATTTCGGCAGCGGTAAAGACCCGCAGAAACTCGGCTCTGCGCATCCGCGCAATGCGCCGTACCAGGCATTTCGCTGCCGTGACGGATATTTCGGAATGGCCGCCGGCAACAATGCGCTATGGCGGTCGGTGTGCGAGATCATCGGTCATCCCGAACTCGTCGAGGATCCGCGTTACGCCAGCACCACGCTGCGTGCACGCAACCAGGACGAGTTGCGCGAATTCCTCGAGGCGCTCTTCGTGCAGGACGACGGTGCCAATTGGCTGCAGAAGTTCCGCGCGCGCGGCGTGCCGTGCGCGCCGATCAACAGCTACTCAGAGGTACTGACCGATCCTCAGGTCGAGCACATGGAATGGGTGCGCCCGCTGGAGCTACCCAACGGCGTGCAGACCAAGACATTCGGCGCGCCCGTGCGCATTGGCGGCGCTAGCGCGCCTATCCGCATGCGTCCGCCCAGCCTGGGAGAACACACCGAGGAAATTCTGGGCACGTTGCGTAATGCGGACAAGGTGTCGCCATGAGCGCGCTCGTCGATGTGAAATATCAGGATGGCCTGTGCCGCATCACATTGCAACGACCCGAAAAGATGAACGCATTGTCGGCCGAATTGGTCGAGGGCCTCATCGACGCAGTTGATGAGGCGCATGCCCGGCACAGTGAAGCCATCGTGTTTCAGGGTAACGGCAAGAATTTCAGTGCGGGCTTCGATTTTGGCGGTTATGAGGAACAGAGCGAAGGCGATTTGCTGCTGCGATTTGTACGCCTGGAACAGCTGCTGCAGAAAGTAGCGGCGTCGACTGCGCTCACTCTGGCGCTGGCTCATGGCAGAAATTTTGGCGCTGGCGTGGATCTGTTCGGTGCCTGCCGGTTGCGCGTGGCGACACCGGATGCGAGCTTTCGTATGCCTGGGCTGAAGTTCGGCCTGGTGCTGGGCACGCGCCGCTTTGCGGCCGTGGTGGGTGCACAGACTGCGCATGACGTGCTGATTCATACTCGTACCTTTAATGCCGAGTCCGCGCTGCAAATGGGATTTGCCACGTCGTTGGCCGAGATAGGCGAATGGGACGCGGTAGCGGCTGCTGCGCATGTCAGTGCGCGTGAGCTCAGCGCCAGTGCACGTCAGCAGCTGCACGCAGTGCTGGGTGGCAGCGAGAGCGACGCTGACCTCGCCAGCCTGGTGCGCTCGGCCGCTGCGCCGGGGCTAAAGAGCCGTATACGCGCCTACTTGAATCCTTAGGCAGACTTTGCCGCCTATGCTGCCGGCGAGCAGCGAGGCTTATCTGGAGTGAGACAAATGACATCAGGCTTTAACCAATCCGGTAAACAGATGGCTTTGGCCGAGCTGGCAGCCAAAATTTCCGACGGCGCGTCAGTGGCGCTGGGCGGCAGTTTTCTGCATCGCGGTCCGTTCGCGTTCGTGCGTGAGCTGATCCGGCAGCAGCGCCGAGATCTGGAGATCATCAAGCAATCCCCAGGGTACGACATTGATATTCTGTGCCGCGCTGGCGTGGCCTCTCGGGCGCGTGCAGGTATCGTCGCGATGGAAGGCAACTTTGGCCTCGCGCCGTGGTATCGCAAGGCGATCGAACGCGGTGAACTCAAACTCGAAGAGCACGCGTGCGCCAGTTTGACCGCCGGTCTGCGTGCGGCCGCTTTCGGTGTGCCGTTTATGCCTTGCGGTGGCCTGCATGGCAGCGATCTTCCTGCCTTGAATAAATGGACATTGCTCGATGACCCGTATGGCAGCGGCGCCAGTACCTATCTGATTCCCGCAGTGAAACCGGACTTCGCGGTGCTGCAGGTTTCTGAAGTCGACCGGCTCGGTAATGCGCGTGTCTATGGCACTGCGCATTGGGACCGCATCATGTCGCGTGCAGCAGGCACTGTACTGGTGGTGGCCGAGAGGCTGGTGGAAACCGCTGTGTTCGAAGACCAGCCAGAGGCGACACTGCTGCCTTATTTCATGGTGGAGGCGTTTACCGTGTTGCCCGGCAGCGCATGGCCCGGCTCTTGCACGCCGTATTACGACATCGACTATCCGGCGGTCGAGCGCTACATGAATAAGGAAGGCTCGCTGGAGGCCCACATGGCCGAAGCCCCCGAGCTCAAGGAGACTCTGCATGTCTGAAGCCTTTTCCCCGTTCGAGCACGTGGTGCTGGGTCTGGCGCGGTTCATCCGTCCGAATGAAATCACCTTCAGCGGTGTGAACTCCACGCCGCCCATGCTGGCCTGCCTGTTGGCCAAGCGCGCCTACGATTTCGATTTCATTTACATCAACGTGGCGGGTGGAGTGGACCCGCGGCCCGATTCGATTCCGATCTCGAGTTCCGACCCGCAGCTTGCGGCACATACCGCATCGATTTTTTCTAACGAAGATTTCTACGACCTGTGTACACGTGGCAAGATGGATCTCACCTTTCTAGGGGCGGCGCAAATCGATGGTGAAGGGTGCGCCAATAATTCTTGCATTGGCGATTGGCATCAGCCCAAGGTGCGTCTGCCCGGCGGTGGCGGCGGTGCGGTGATGCTGCCGACTGCCCGGAGAGCCTGCACGTGGCGTACTGAGCATTCCACGCGGACCTTTGTGCAGAAGCTCGACTTTCGTACTTCCTGGGGCGGCTTTCACGGTGTGGCTACCCCCATTGCCATCTTTATCAAGCGCGACGGCAGGTTGGCTTTGCAGTCGTGGCATCCAGAGTCCAGCCTCGAGGAGGTGCGCGAGCGCACTGCTTTCGACTTCGACGCAACGGGCGCTGAACCTACACCTTTCCCGACAGATGCGGAGCGTGCCGCTTTGGCAGCGCTCGATCCGGACGGCACATTTGAACGCGATGCCAATGTGAAGTTGCGCTGAGACGAGAGCCCGGGGGACAACCATGAATGCGATCTCGAGCCTGCCGCAGGTCTGGCAGTGGGTGTGGCGTGCGCCGGAATTTCAAGACCAGCTTGCGTTGGTCACAGAAGAGCGCAGCTGGACCTATCCGCAACTGGATCACGATGTGCGTGTGCTGGCTGGAGGGCTTCGGCGTGCCGGCGTACAGCAGGGAGACTACGTTGCCTTGGCATTGGAACGCGGCCCCGCGCAAGTGCTGATGTTGCTGGGCTGCATCGCCGCGGGTGCGTGTCCATGTCCGTTGGAACCGCGTATTGCGGCAGAGGAAACTGCGCGCCGCGTGCAGGCGGTGGGGCTGCGTTGGATCGTGCATGACGATGAGAATGCGGCTGGTGCAAAGGCGTCTGGGTTGCCCGCGCGGCATGTGTTGCCATTCGGGGATTTGCAAGGCGCCGCAGCGTTCTGGGCGGAAAATCCCGAACCGGATCAGGTCGCACTATTGCTGTTCACGTCTGGCAGCACTGGCAAACCCAAGGGCGTGCTGCTGGCGCATCGCGGGCTGGCGCTCAACGCCCAGGGCGTCATCGTCCACACGGCGCTGACAGCAGCAGACGTATTGCTTCATCTGATGCCGCTGCACCATACCAATGCCATCAACAATCAAGTCTTTGCGCCGCTGGCCTGCGGGGCGACGATTGCGTTGGCCGATCGCTTTCGCGCCGAGGCCTTGCCTCATGTGTTGTCGCGCTTTCGGCCGACCATCCTCACCGGCGTGCCCACGATGTATGCACGCATGCTGCAGCAAAAAATCTCGCCGGACGCATTCGCTCGCCTGCGGCTGATGCGCTGCGGTTCGGCGCCGATCACACCGGCGCTGCATCGAGAGATCGAGGCCTTCACGGGCTGCGAACTGGTGGTCTCCTATGGTCTATCCGAAGCGACCTGCACGTCCACGATGAATCCGCCAGGCGCGCGCCGCATCGGAAGCGTCGGGACAGTGCTGGCTGGTCAGCAAGTTGCCCTGCTTGATGCCGTTGGTGCGCCTGTGCCGCCAGGAGGCGAGGGCGAGATATGCATCGGCGGCGATGCACTGATGCTGAAGTATCTGGGCCACGATGGGGATGATCCAGTGCGCGATGGCTGGCTGCATACCGGCGATCTCGGCCGTTTCGATGCCGAGGGCTACCTCACGATTACTGGCCGCATCAAGGAGGTGATCATCCGTGGTGGGGAAAATATCTCGCCCAAATTGATCGAGGACGTGTTGGCATCGTTTCCTGGTGTCGCAGCATGTTGCGTCGTGGGTCAGGCAGATGATGATCTCGGGGAAGTGCCCGTGGCCGTGGTTGTGGCGGATGCAAATGCGCCTCTCATCGACGAAGCGGCGCTGCGCGCCACAGTTCAGGAACGGCTCGGTCGTATCTATGTTCCGCAGAACGTGTACCGGTGTGACGCGTTGCCAGAAAATGCGGTGGGCAAGATTGATCGCAAGGCGGTCGCCAAATGGGTGGAAATCCAGCGCCAGACGGCCGTTGTGTTGTGAGGCCAGAGGGGCAGCGACAGCCGACAGGTATGCCGGCCATCTATTCGTCAGGGAGCCTTGTGTCCAAGCGCTGCCGAAATACCAGCAGCACAGGCTTTGACGTCGGCGGCCAGTTCCTTGGCTCGGCCTAACGACAGCCGGTCCAGCGGTCCGGAAATGCCTATCGCGGCCACGACATCGTCCAGGGCGTTGAAGATCGCCACGGCAACGCCGCCCACGCCATCTCGCCATTCTCCCCGGTTCAAGGCATAGCCGACGCGTACTGCACGCCGCAGGTCCTCTTTCAGCAAGGGCAGCGTGGTGATGGTGGCGCCCGTGTGGCGGTTCAGCGATTCTGCGTACGCTTCGAGATAGCCCTCGGGCTGATGGGCGAGCAGTGCCTTGCCCGTGGCCACGGCATACGCGGGCGCCCGGCCCCCGATCATCGAATAGGCACGGATAGGTTGCGGGCTATCGATTTTGTCGATATAGACGACTTCGATGCCGTCGAGCACAGAGAGGTGAACGGTTTCGCCGGTGTCAGCCGCCAGCTTGCGCATGGCCGGGCCCGCGATTCTGCGCAGGTCCAGGTTGCCGAGCTGGCGCGCAGCGAGTTCAAACAGGCGGATGCCGCCACGGTAGCCAGTGCCTTCGTCACGCTCGATGTAGCCGGCGTGCATCAGCGTCTGCAACGTCCGGTGTGTATTGCTGCGGGTCAAGCCTACCCGGGCCGCCAGTTCCTCGATCGTGCGCGACGGATGCTCCACGTCGGTAACGGCTTCGAGAACGGTGAGGCCTTTGAGTAGCGTCTTGTCCATGCTAATTTCCTGAATATTGGGAAAACAGGGGCATTTTACACAGGGCGTGTGCGTCACCGAGGCGGCTGAGCGTGCTCCTGGGCGAGGGGACGTAGGCCCTCGCGTGCGGTCGTATCGCGAGCTGGATAGAGTGTCCCATTTGATAGGAACTAAAACTCAAAAGGCGGCGCATATAGAGTTTGCGACGCAGAGCATACGGAGTTATAGTTTATGCAACCTGGAGGTTGCGTAATGAATCCTACCCCTGACTACATCGAAAAGCGAATCGTCTTGCGTGCTCCCCGCGAGCGTGTGTGGCGAGCGGTCACTGAGGCGAAGCAATTCGGCACCTGGTTCGGGGTCGAGTTCGATGGCGAGTTTGCCACCGGGACTCGGCTGACCGGCCGGATCGTCCCGACACAGGTTGACCCCGAGGTCGCCAAGCTGCAGCAACCCTACGTTGGGATCCCGTTCGAATTCCACATTGAGCGGATCGAACCGATGAATCTCTTTTCCTTTCGCTGGCATCCGGGCGCGACGGACCTCAACAAAGACTACTCAGCCGAACCGATGACGCTTGTCGAGTTTCGTCTGCAAGACGTCGAGCAAGGTACGCTGCTGGTGATCCGAGAATCCGGGTTCGACGCCATTCCGCTCGAGCGCCGCGCCGAGGCATTCACGGGCAACGAAGGCGGCTGGACGCATCAGTTGAAGCTCATCGAGAAATACCTGGATCAGTTTTCATCGTGAGCCGTGCGTCGACGGCTGCCGCACAAAGGCTGATCAGTACGGCGCCAGTATTTGCTGCGCTCGGAGATCCGGCACGTCTGCGTATCGTTGCCAAGCTGTGCGACGCAGGTCCGCTATCGATTGCGCTGCTCACGCAGGGCGCGAATATTTCGCGCCAGGCTGTCACAAAGCATCTGCATGCGTTGTCGAACGCAGGCCTGGTACGTAACGAACGAAGCGGTCGCGAAAGCGTGTGGCGGCTCGAGCCCCGGGGGCTGGTGCAAGCTCAACAATATCTCGATCAGATTTCAGCGCAATGGGATCAGGCGCTCGCGAGGCTCTCAGCGTTTGTAGAACGCGACGAATTCTGATTACCGCTTTTTCGCACCGCGTATTCGCTACGCGTGAACTACGGACGTTTGCCGGTGAGCGTTTTCTGCCACGGCCACCATCTGCACTATCACGACGTCATCTTCACTATGTCTATCAAGCTTCCAGAATCCATCGCAGGTCAAGTATCCGCTACGCGTTCAATTTTAGAGAAACACCTGGGCGACAAGCTTCTGGCGATTCACTTGTTTGGCTCTGCAGTGGATGGCGGCTTAAAACCATCCAGCGATATTGACCTGCTGGTTACGGTGAACACAGCGTTGGATGATTCAACGAGAGCCACTTTGATGACCGATCTGTTGTCGGTATCGGCTTTCCCGTGTACCGATGCGGCACTGCGGGCGCTAGAGGTGACCATACTGGCCCAAGCAGACGTGAACCCGTGGCGATATCCGGCGCAGCGGCAAATGCAATTCGGTGAATGGTTACGTGACGATATCAAGGCTGGCGTTATTGAGCCGGCGATGATGGACCATGACCTGGCGATCTTGTTGACCAAGGTGCGGCGGCATAGCGTGCCCCTGTACGGTCCCGCAGCCCAGGAATTTTTCGACGAAATCCCTCTCCGCGATGTGCAGCGTTCGCTATCAGACACCTTGGCGCTCTGGAACACCGAGGCAGATTGGGAGGGCGATGAAAGAAACATTGTCCTGGCCTTGGTGCGCATTTGGTACACAGCGATGACGGGAGATATCGCATCGAAAGATGCCGCAGCTGACTGGGCCCTACAGCGTTTGCCAATCGAGCACCAGCAAATCGTCATGGCTGCGAGAGATGCATACCTCGCATCAGGGACAGATAATCTCGCCGCCTATCCACGAGAGCGCGCAGAATTGCTGAACCACATCCGTTCTAGCGTGATAGCGAAATTGCAATAGAGGAAGTGACGGGGTGCAAATAGGCACGCCGCTTGCTGCGCTGTACTCCTAGCCATAAACGGAGACAGCCATGCAATCATCAAAGCATAACGGCCCGCCACACCACAGGCAGCCTGCGACGCCCGAACCCGGTAGCGAGTCGCAGGTAGATATTGCGTCTCGCGTGCAGGGTGGCCTGAAGAAATCGAACGAACAACGCGAGCCTGAAAAGCGGACATCGCCCACTGGCCACAAGGCGACGGAGTTCGACGGTTCACCAAACCCCCGAGCAGACGAAGACTCCGGCGTCTTCAAGCCCGCGGACGAGACGCCAGCCGTGATGCCCAAGCGCAGTGGTCCGAAGAACCAGGAGTGACGCGTGGACATCTCATCTACTGCGGATGCTTCCGATCGCCGTGTGCGTCGCGCCGGTTACCTCCTGGGATTTGCCATGGGAGGCTTTTTCGACGGCATTCTGCTGCACCAGATCCTGCAGTGGCATCATTTGCTGTCTGCAATCCAGGCTGGAATCTTGAGAGACTTGCGCGTGCAGGTGGCGGTCGATGGCATGTTTCATGCGCTGATGTATGTGCTGGCCGCCGCCGGTTTGTGGGTCCTGTTCCGGCTGCGGGGCAGTTCACCGGCGGTGTCGCTTCGTCCGTTATGGCCGGCATTCTGGATGGGGTTCGGCGCTTGGCATATCGTCGATGCCGTGTTCTCTCATTGGGTCACCGGTATCCACCGCATCCGAATGGATTCCGATATGCCGCTGGTCTGGGATGTCGCATGGCTGGTGGTTTTCGGATTGGTGCCGTTCTTCTTCGGTTGGCGTGGCCGTTCCAAGGGCGGCGGATCAATGGAGTCGGGTCAGGTAGCCATTGGTTTCCTGATCGTCGTGCTGGGCGGGGCGGCTGCGGCCAATCTCTTTCCACTGCGCGGTGACAATGGCACGACGGTGGTGGCGCTGCGTCCAAATGCCTCGGCCGCAGGCTTGCTGCAGGCCTTGGACGGAACCGACGCTCGCATCGTTTGGACGGACCGTGCTGGCGGCGTGTGGGTGGTCCGGAATCTATCGTTCCGACAGAGCTTCGCGTTATACGGATCCGGTGCGCTCTACGTTAGCGGGACAACCGCGCCAGCGGGCTGCTCGGTGTGGTTGCAAACGACGGGCGAAAGGCCTGCATTCTCGACACAGCAGCCGGCTGCGCCGATCTAATTTCCGGACCTGTTCTCTACCGGGTACTGGCAATACCGGTATTTCGAATTGTCTTGTTGCGATATCGGACAGCTACAACAATGCTGCCTGCCATCGTACGTTAGAGGACTACCGGATGCGAATTTCTTTTTTGCACACCATTGAAAGTAACCAGGCTGTTTTCGCAAACGCGGCTGCGCAAGCTGGATTGTCTGCGACGCAGTTGCGCCATATTGTCCGCTCGGATTTACGGAAAGCCGTGGACGAAGGGAAAATGTCGGACGACGAAATACACGATCAGATTCGCCGCACGGTGGGGGATTTGGCCAGCACTGCCGACGCGGTGATCGTTACTTGTGCCACGTTAGGCCCCATCGTCGAGGATATTGCTGAGATCGCAGTGCCCATCATCCGAGCCGATGTCGCGCTGGCAGAGGCTGCATCGCGCGGCGGAAGGAATATTGTCGTTCTCTGCGCGGTCGAGTCGACTGTCGAAGCAAATCGAACGTTGTTCGGCCATTACGCTGCCGCAACAGGAGCTCGCATAACGGTGCGGTTGGTGCCCGGCGTTTGGGCGTCGTTCCAGAACGGTGACATCGAAGCATGTCTGCAAGCATGTGCGCAGGCCACACAAGACGCATACGAACAAGGGGCCGATGTGGTGGCTCTGGCGCATCCCTGGATGGCGGCAGCGGCGAGCCTGGTGCAGGGGGCGCGCAAGCCAATGGACGGCGCACGAGCTGCACTGTGCGCCGCAGGCGCCGGCCTGTGCGTCTGACGGGATTTGCCGGAACGGTCATTTCGTCGGGCTATCGCTGATACCGATATGCCGCAACGTGATGGCGGCCAGTCCAGCCAGAATGGCGACGCAGAGGGCGCAGGTTGCTGCCGCCGCATGCACCCCTGTGATGAAAGCGGTTTGCGCTTGTTCCAGCAGGCCGGCCGGCAGCGCCTGCGCCACTGACGTAGCGCCCGCGAGACTGTCCGATGCTGCGTGTCGCACGTCCAGTGCCATCGGTATGTCGATGCGATCAGCGATCTTGATGCGATAGATCGTGGTCGTGAGGCTGCCCAGCATGGCGATGCCCACAGCCAGACCGAGTTCCTGTACCGTTTCTGACATGGCCGATGCGGATCCCGCTTTTTCGGCGGGGGCGGCGCTCACCACCAGATCTGTTCCCAATGCGGCGATAGTGCCCAAGCCCAGATAGACCAGAGCAAAGGATGCCGTTACCAGCTCAATTCCCCGTGATGCGTTATCGAGTTGAGTCAGTAACAGATAGCCCACTACGGATAAACCCAGCGCACCTGCGATCACATTGCCTGGCCGGATTTTTCTCGCAAGCAGTGGCGCCGTGATACCTGCTGCCAGCATGGCAAGCGCAGGCGGCCCCATCCACAACCCTGCTGTGAAAGGCGACAAGCCCACGACCAGCTGCAGATACTGGGTCACCAGCAGCATGGTCCCGCCTACACCAATCAGGCCGACTAATAGCACTACCAGGGCAACGCTGAACGCCCGGTTCGAGAACAGGTCCAGGTCGATCAAAGGACTGCGCAATCGGCGTTGTCGCCGGATGAATAGAATCATGAACACTGACCCGCCTGCTATAGCCCACAGAGCACCGGCCTCTATCCCGTTTTTTGCGAATTGCTTGATGCCGTAAACGATAGGCAGCAATGCAAGCAGCGACAGCGCGACGCTGCCCAGATCCAGACGGCCTTGTTGCGGAGCACGGTACTCCGGCAGGATAAATGGCCCGGCCACCAGCAACATCGCGATGATCGGCAAAGCCACCAGGAATCCTGCGCCCCACCAATAATGTTCAAGCAGAATACCGCCCACGACGGGACCCGCCGCCATGCCCAACGCGAACATGGTCGCCCACACTCCGATGGCCAGTGCACGCTGGTGAGGATGCTGGAACATGTTGCTGATCAACGCCAGTGTCGAAGGCATCAGCGTTGCACCCGCAACACCCAGCACAGCACGCGCAGCAATCAGCATGGCGGCGCTGGTCGAGTATGCCGCCATCACGGAAGCTATTCCAAAAGCAGCTGCACCTACCAAGAGCAATTTTCGCCGCCCGATGCGATCGCCCAATGTTCCCATTGTGATGAGCAGGCCGGCGATCATGAAACCATAGGAATCGACTATCCAGAGTGTTTGGGCACTAGTCGGACGCAAATCGAGTGCGAGTGCTGGCAGCGCCAGGTGCAGCAGCGTCAAGTCCATTCCGAGCAGGATGGTCGGTAGCGCCAGCAACGCCAGTCCCACCCACTCTCGGCGACCGGCGCGTTTCTCGGCAGTATTTGTTTGCGTTTGAGGTCTTTCGCTAATGAGCGTTGAATCGCCACATGCTTGCACAATGCTTCTCCGGGTTCACTGATCAGGCTGTCGGAGTGCATTCTCAACGCGATATGATCCCATTACAATTTAAGCATTTATCCTATTACTAACGGCAACAGCCATGATCGAGCGTAGCCTTAGCCGTACCAAGACTGAACTATCGGAATTTCTGACCCGGCATCGCAAGAAACTGACGCCGGCCGACGTGGGTCTGCCATCGCACGGCTCACGCCGGACCCCGGGCCTGCGTAGAGAAGAAGTCGCCGCGCTGGCTGGTGTCGGGCTCACCTGGTACACGTGGTTCGAGCAGGGGCGCGACATTCAGGTGTCAGAAAAATTTTTGCTGAGTGTGGCTTATGCGCTCAAGCTCGACGATGCCGAATGCAGCCATCTGTTTCTGCTGGCTCACCAGCGCCCGCCGCCACCGCAAGCCCATCAACTGACATCGGTCACGCCGCTGATCCAACAGTTGATGGACGATCTGACGGCCAGGCCCGCCTATGTGCTCAATTTGCGTTGGGACGTTGTTGCCTGGAATGCAGCGGCTGAAGATTTGTTCGGCTTTCGCGTACGTGAGCGTGAAGCCCGCAATATTCTGCATATGGTGTTTGCCGATCCCGATATACGGCGGCGCCTCCCTGCGTGGCGGGACGATGCACCAAAATTGCTGGCGCAGTTCCGGTATGACTTCGCCGTTGCGCCGAACGATCCGCCTATGTTGGCATTGGTGGAGAGCCTCAAGGCGTTGTCAGCCGAGTTTCGGCGCTGGTGGGACACCCCCGACAGTGAGCAAGCGCGGCGTGGACTCAGATTGGTGATGACTGGTGACGGCGAGCGAAAAAATTTCCGCCATGAGACGCTTGTGGTGGACGAGCACCGGCATCTCCGGATGGTTGTGTATTTTGCCGAACCGGCGGACCGCTGAAAAAAACGCCCGGCAATGGCCGGGCGCACATGACATTATGTCGCGTCTTTGTAGCGATTGCGCAGATCGCGGATCTGATCGTGGTTGCGCAGCACGCCCTGATACTGACGCTCAACGAGGGCGCGTATTTCTTCTGGCAGCGCTTCCTTCAGCGCGTCGTTGTACTGGGACTTTGCGACATCTTCACCGCGTTCGCATTCCTCGAGGATGGAGGCGTCGCTGCGGCCGGTGACGGCGGCTTTCAGGTTCGTCCACCCCCGGTGCATGGCGCCAGCCACTGTGCCGCTGTCTTCGGGCTTGCCACCCAGTTGAACGACGACGGTTTGCAACTCGGCAGCCCCGGACGCGCAATCGCGCGCACGGTCCCTGAATAGCGTTTGCAGTTCGGGGTTCTTGGTGTCCTCGGCGGCGGCGGTAAAGCCTTTTTCGCCGTTCTTGGAAGTTTCAATAAGGTTGTTCAATACCTTGACGACATGATCAGCCATGCTTTTCTCCATAACGGTTAACACACCCAGGGCGAAATGCCCCACTTGTCGTCATGGCTCAGCAAGTACTGTGCCTGATCCGTTTCAATGCAGAGAATTCCACAGATTGACCGTGGCGTAGCTACGCCACGGACGCCAACCGTTTGCAAGCTCGACGATCTGCTTCGGCGTACGCGGCATCAGTGCCTTTTTCACGCCATAATCCGTCGGTAAAAATGCGTCAGGCCACGCCATCGCGCGCATCGCAATGTATTGCGCGGTCCAGGGGCCGATGCCAGGCAGGGCCAGCAATTTCTCGATCTCTTGCTCGGGCTGTGCGCCAGTGCCAAAGTCGATCTCGTTTCCGGCCAGCGCCCGTGCGAGCGCGAGAATCGTTCTGGCGCGCGTGCGTATGATGCCGAGCGGACCGAGATGGCTCTCGATGTCTCCGTCCAGGGACAGTATGCGTTGCGGCGCAGGAAACGCATGGGACAAGCCTGCAATGCCAGTCTGCACAGGCGTGCCATACTGACTCACCACACGGCTTGCCAGTGTGCGCGCTGCGCCTACAGTGATTTGCTGCCCCAGCACCGCCCGCACCGCCATTTCAAAGGAATCAAAACAGCCTGGCAACCGCGTCCCCAGCACCTGTAGCCCCGGCGCCAAGTCGTTCATCACGCGCAGTCCTTCATCGACGGCTACGGGATCGCAATCCAGGTCAAAGAGATGGCGCACCCGCGCCAGCACTTGCGGCAGAACGGGCTGCAGTGAGACTGAGGCTTCGACATTGAGCGCGTGTTTTTGCGGCAGATGGCTCACGCGTATCCATCCCGAGTGCATTTTTCCGTCGAGTCCAGTCAGCGCTACAGCACGTCCGTACGTATTCGACTCGATGCTCTCTATGCCAGGGATGGCGCGCGCCGCCAGAAACGCCAACATGGCGTCCCATTGATAGGGCGGACGGTATTCCAACGCCTGGTGGACTTGCTCCGCAGCATTGCGGTGTTGCCTCATGCGGTGCCTATTTCCGATATCCCAGTTTCCGCGAAATTTCGCTTGCGCAGGCCAGCAATGGCTTTGCAATGGCCCCATCCCACGCTACATCAAATAGTCCCGACGGTCCCAGACACGTCAACGCCAACGTCACGTTCCCCGTGTTATCAAACACGGGTACTGACAACGCATCCACACCTGGCAAGGGATTGCCAATCGCACGCGCCATTCCGTGCACGCGAATGTCCGCCAAGCGTGCCTCCACATCTGCATAAGTCACCGTGCGAGGCGGTTCTTGGCCCGCGATGACCGCGGTGTCGCCTGCCTCACGCTGGATATAGTGTTCGGCGACTTTGGGCGGCAGCCATGCGGCAAATACCAAGCCCGTCGCCGTATGCAGCATGGACATGACCGTGCCCTTGCGCATGTTCACATGCACCGGATAACTGGCCTCGGTCATATGAATCATCGTGGGACCATGCGAGCCCAATACGGCAATACCTAACGTGTGCCCGATACTTGATTGCAGTTCTGCAATCTCGGGCAAGGCAACGCGCACCGGATCCAATCGCTGCAAACTGACCAGCCCCATCTGCAGCGCGAACGGTCCCAATTCATATTGACCGGTAATTCCATCCTGTTGTACCAGACCGACGCGAGTGAAACTGACTAAATATGGATGCGCTTTCGCTGAGGTCATGCCTGCCGCTGCGGCCAGATCGCGCAAAGTCAGAGGCTTGCCGGCATCCACTAACGCAGCCAGCAAGGGAAAGCCGACCTCCACAGATTGAATGCTCCGCCGCCCATCGTTAGGCTTGGACGCTGCCGTCATGCTCGCTGCCCCTGTGCGGCGCGAGCTTGCAGTAGACGTTCAGCCATTTCCACGAATCCGCCGCCTCCGTGACGCGCCGCCACGTAGGCCGGCTGATGCGTCAGCCGGTGCAGCAGCGCCTGTATGTTGGCCACGCCGACGGAAATCGGGAAAAACTGGAACATGGGCTCGTCGTTGGGCGAGTCTCCGATAAACAGGCAGTCAGACAGCACTTGATCAATATTCAGATCGAGTTCGCGTTCAAACAGGGTGCGCGTCATGCTGAGTTTGTCGTAGTCCCCAAACCAGCCGTTGACGTGAATCGAGCTCACCTTGGCCTGCGCGCCGGCCTGTTGAAAAATGTTCACGATCTGGCTGATGGCTTCATCAGGCAGGGCGGGGACGTCTTCGCAAAAATCGATCGCCAGGTCGGCCACCCGGTAATCCTGATCACTGGCGACCGCCGTACCCGGCACCTCGCGCAGTACCCGGTCACGAATCGCA
This sequence comes from Bordetella muralis, assembly GCF_965139205.1. Lineage (GTDB taxonomy): Bacteria > Pseudomonadota > Gammaproteobacteria > Burkholderiales > Burkholderiaceae_B > Bordetella_A > Bordetella_A muralis. The sequence continues at coordinate 188,631 of NZ_CBCSIU010000003.1, read as the reverse complement.
TTGAGTTGTTCACGGCCTGCCGCGCGGGTTTGCGCATCGGCCCAGTAATGGCTTTTCATACGCCGCGCGCCGCGATCGTAGGCGTAATAAAACGCCCCGTTCTCGCCCACCACGGCGCGCACCGGCCACATCCGGGCAATATGGTCGCACCAGCCCGCCGGGCGGCCCGTGATCGGGATGACTTGAATCCCGGCGGCATCCAGGCGCTCCAGCGCGTGATAGGCCTCGGCCGGCAGACGGCCCTCGGTGGTCAGGGTGTCGTCGATATCGGTCAGTACGATTTGCACGGCTGCGGCAATGGAGGCGGGGAGGGACGCTAAGTCTTGCATGGCTGTTTTGTCTGATTTCTGATGAGTTTTTCTGATGGCAGTGTACCGTTCGGGGACGCACTCGGGCAGGGGGCGGGGCCTTTGTCACGGGGGCTGGCCCCCGGCGGCCCCAAGGGCAGGTAAAATCACGGTTTTCCCCAGCCGGTTTCCCTGACGTCATGTCCGCCCCGCTTGCCTCCGTTTCCCCTGACACCGTACCCGAATCCTTTGGTATTGCGTCTGTCGCAGAGATCATCGCCGAGCTGCGCGCCGGCCGCATTGTCATCCTGGTCGACGAAGAAGACCGCGAAAACGAAGGTGACTTGGTCATGGCGGCCGAGTTTGTAACGCCCGAGGCGATCAATTTCATGGTCACCCATGGCCGCGGGCTGGTTTGTCTGACACTGACCGAAGAGCGCTGCCGCCAACTCGAGCTGCCCCTGATGGCCAGCCGCAACGGCACGCGATACGGCACGAATTTCACCCAATCCATCGAGGCCGCCGTCGGCGTGGAAACCGGGATTTCGGCTGCTGACCGGGCCCGCACCATCCAGGTTGCCGTGGCACGTGACGCCAAACCCGCCGATCTGGTGCAGCCGGGCCACATTTTCCCGGTGCGTGCCGTGCCCGGTGGTGTGTTGGTGCGCGCGGGCCACACTGAGGCTGGATGCGACCTGACCGCTATGGCCGGCCTGACGCCTGCCGCCGTCATCTGCGAGATTCTCAACCCTGATGGCACGATGGCGCGCCTGCCCGATCTGGTTCAGTTCGCCCGCCAGCACAACCTGAAAATCGGCACGATTGCCGATCTGATCCAATACCGCAGCGAGCACGAGTCCGTGGTCAAGCGTGTGGGCGAGCGCGCCATGCAGACCGCCTGGGGCGAATTCCGCGCGGTGGCCTACCAGGATACCGCCAGTGGCTCGGCCCATCTGGCCCTGGTGCACGGCGATATCGATCCGCAGCGTGAAACCCTGGTGCGCGTGCACGAGCCCGCGTCCATTCTCGATGCCCTGGATACCGGCAATACCCCCCACAGCTGGGGCGTAGGCCGCGCGTTGCAAGCCATCGCCAAGACGCCCGCTGGCGTCGTGGTCCTGATGAATTGCCAATCTTCTACTGAACACCTGTTCCAACAAATCGCGGGTTGGGCCGGTAACGCCCAGCAAACCGGCACCGATGGCGGCGATCGCTACGGGTTGCGCACCTATGGTATCGGCGCTCAGATCCTGCGTGATCTGAACGTCGGCCAGATGCGTTTGCTGGCGCGTCCACGCAAAATGCCCAGCATGGCCGGCTTCTCGCTGACCGTTACGGGTTACGATTGCGACCCTTCAACCCCCGCCACTTCACAAGGCTGACAAATGAATCCCTACATCCTTACCCCTGATCTGAATGGCGAAGGGCTGCACATCGGTATCGTGCGCGCTCGCTTTAACGAGGAAATCGGCCAGGCCGAGCTCGACGCTTGCCTGCAGCAATTGGCCGAGCAGGGCGTGGACGAGCGCGACGTCATGGTCGCGACGGTGCCTGGTGCGCTCGAGCTGGGCGTCGCGTTGTCGCACATGGCCGAGACATTCGAGTTCGACGCATTGATCGCCCTCGGTGCGGTCATTCGCGGCGAAACCTACCATTTTGAAGTCGTCAGCAACGAAATGGCCACCGCCATTTCCCGCATTTCCCTGGAAACGGGCATCCCCGTGGCCAATGGCGTTCTGACCGTCGACACCGACGAGCAGGCGCAGGCCCGCGCGGCCGGCAAGGGCCGCGACTGCGCCCTGGTTGCTGTGGAAATGGCCAACCTGGTCGCGGCGCTGGAGCCCGAAGAGGACGACGAGGACGAAGACGAGGAAGAAGATTTTGACAACGAATAAACCGACCGCCGCGGATAGCGCTGCCCAGGCACGCGCCAACGCCCGCAGCGCCCGCCGTCGCGCCCGTGAGTTTGCTTTGCAGGGCGTGTATGCGTGGCTGCTCCGTGGCGGCGAAGGCACGCAGGACGCTGGCGAGATCGACGCGCACTTGCGCGATGCTGACGATTTTTCCGAGGCGGACGCACAGTGGTTCAAGACCTTGCTGCACGGCGTGTTTCGCGAGGCGCCCAGCTTGCGTGAGCGTTTTACGCCGTATATCGACCGTCCGTTGAACGAGCTGTCGCCGGTCGAACATGGCATTTTGCTGATCGGCAGCTTCGAGCTGGTGCATCACGTCGAGGTTCCCTACAAGGTCGCCATCAACGAGGCCGTCGAGTTGGCCAAGTCGTTCGGCGGCACGGATGGCTTCAAGTTCGTCAACGGCGTGCTCGATAAGCTCGCCGCCGACGTGCGTACCACCGAAGTCCAGGCGGCCGCCGCTCAGCGCCGCTAAGGCGGGAGCTAAAGCTTGCGGCGCTTGAGGCAGCCGTAGGCGCAGCGTGGGGGGCTTTTCTCTTTGTCGTCTGAATTCGATCTGATTGCGCGTTACTTCACGCGGCCCGCGCCTGCGGGCCTGCTTGGGGTGGGCGACGATTGCGCGTTGTTTCCTGTGCCTGCGGGAATGCACATCGCAACCAGCACCGATTTGTTGATCGAGGGGCGGCATTTTTTTTCCGATGTCGATCCACGGGCGCTAGGCCACAAATCGCTGGCCGTGAATCTTTCAGATCTGGCGGCAATGGGCGCCCGTCCTGTCGGTTGTGTTCTCGGATTGGCATTGCCCCAGGCCAACGAGTCCTGGTTGGCGGCGTTCGCGCAGGGTTTCCACGCGCTCGCTGATGCGCATGGCTGTCCCTTGATCGGGGGCGATACGACCCGCAGTTCGCATGATCTGGCGATCAGCGTGACGATTTTTGGCGCGGTTGCCGCCGATCGCGCCCTACGCCGCGATGCGGCGCAGGTGGGCGATGAAATCTGGGTGTCCGGTACGTTGGGTGCTGCAGATGTCGCGTACCGCCTGCTGGATGGTCAATTGCCCGCGGATGCCGCTTTGTTGGCTGCGACGCGTCGGGCGCTCGAATGGCCGGAACCTCGTGTCGCCTTGGGCCTGGGGCTGATTGGCGTGGCGCATGCAGCGATCGATATTTCCGACGGCCTGGTACAAGACTTGGGACATATCCTGTCCGCAAGCCGTGTGGGGGCGCAATTACATTACGATGCGATGCCGGTGGCGCCGGCCTTGCATGGCTTGCCGCCGGCCACCTTGATGCAAGCCGTCCTGGGTGGCGGCGATGTTTACGAACTGTGCTTTACGGCCGCTGCGGACCAACACGAACAGGTCCTCGGTGCTGCGGCCCGCGCGGGTGTTGCTGTGACGAGGGTGGGCCATATCACGCAGGCCCCTGGTATGGTGGTGCTGGACGCAGACGGCCATCCTCTGTCCGCATTGCCGCGCGGCTTTGATCATTTTCCGGTGTCTTGAATCATGCTCGATGCTTCTTCCGATTCGTCGTCCAAGACCATGCGCGACCGCACGCGGGTAGCCTATCCGCCGGCGCGTTGGGTCATGAGCGATCCAGGCAGGCTGATTGCCTTTGGCCTGGGCAGTGGTTTGTTGCGTCCCGCGTCGGGTACGTGGGGCACATTATTGGCGTGGTTGATCTGGGCCGCTGCTGCCGGGGCGGCCTCGGATCTGGCCATGAGCATATTCCTGGCGCTGGCATTTCTCTATGGCTGCTGGGCCTGCCATCGTGTGGGCCGCGAGTTGCAAGTCAGCGATCACGTCGGTATCGTCTGGGACGAGATGGTCGCGTTCTGGCTGGTCTTGTGGCTCACGCCCGACACCTTTTATGCGCAACTGCTCGCTTTTGGCCTGTTCCGTTTATTCGACATTGCCAAGCCGCCTCCCATCAAATACTTTGATTCGAAGATCAAAGGCGGCTTTGGCGTGATGTGGGACGACATTGTCGCGGCCGCCTATGCGTTGCTCGTCATGGCAATTGTCGTGCGTTTGGGAGCCTTTGCATGAGTACCACCCCCCACAAGCCCGTGCCCGGTCTGGCGCCAGCCTCGCTCTCTCATGCCCAGGCGCTGGGTTTGGCCGAACGTCTGGGCGCTGCCTTGCAGCGTCGCGGTTGGCTGATGGGTACGGCGGAATCCTGCACAGGCGGCTTGTTGGCGGGGGCAATTACGTCGGTGGCGGGCTCCAGCGAATGGTTCGAGCGCGGGTTCGTGACTTATAGCAATGCAGCCAAAGTCGCCGAGATCGGCGTGTCTCCCGATACGCTCGATCGTTATGGCGCGGTCAGCGAAGCGACCGCGCTGGAGATGGCCAATGGCGTATTACTGGCGACGCCGAACGCGCACATTGCCGCCTCGACCACAGGCATCGCCGGACCCGGCGGCGCCACGCCGGGCAAACCGGTGGGCATGGTGTGCTTTGGCTTTGCTATGCGGGGTAGTGATGGCATTACGTCGCGTGCGCTGACGGAGGTATTCCCCGGCGACCGGGCTCAGGTCAGGCAGGCTTCGGTGGTCTATGCCCTGCGGGGACTGTTGGAATTGATTGGCGAGCCGGTGAATCGCAGCCGGCCCTGACTCGGACCAGGCGTTCGATCTCGGCCATGAGGCCGCATATCGAGCCATGCCGATGCTGCGACCCTGACCACCAGTTTAATCAGCGCACTGCGTTCACCGCATCACGCAGATCGCGCGCTGCTTTGCCCGCGGCATCACGCCAGTCATCGCCGCCGCTCGCGTACAGAATCGCCCGCGACGAGTTGATCATCATCCCGGTTCCGGCCGCGTTTCGACCCGCATTGACGGTGGCGGTGATGTCACCGCCTTGTGCCCCGATTCCCGGCACCAACAAGGGCACCGCATCACCAATGCGCTGCCGCACCGATGCTAATTCGTTCGGAAACGTCGCGCCTACGACCAGGCCGCATTGGCCGCCCGCATTCCACTTGTCCGCCACCAGACCGGCGACATGCAGATACAGCGGTTCGCCATTGTCCAGCTTTAAAAACTGCAGATCGGAGCCGCCGGGATTCGACGTGCGGCACAGTACGATCACGCCGCGATCTTTCCACGCCAGATAAGGCTCGATCGAGTCCAGCCCCATATACGGGCTCACCGTCAGCGCATGCGCGCCATAACGTTCATAGGCCTCGCGCGCGTAGTTCTCTGCCGTCGAGCCGATGTCGCCGCGTTTGGCGTCCAGCACGATCGGCAAGCCCGGATGCTTGTCACGGATATGGGCGCACAATGCCTCGAGCTGGTCCTCGGCGTGATTCGCCGCAAAGTACGCAATCTGCGGCTTGAAGCTGCACGCGTACGGCGCGGTGGCATCGACGATGTCGCGGCAAAACTGGAAAATCGCGTCCGGCTTGCCGTCGAGTTCGCGCGGAAGGCGCTGAGGATCAGGGTCCAGGCCGACTTGCAGCAGGGTGTTGCCGGTGGCCCAGGCTTGTTCGAGTTGTTGAATAAAGGTCATTAGTCGCGTCGAAAAATCTCAGCAGTCATGCCGGAGAAAGAAAGGAGCCGTCAGTGTAGTTTGACGCGCGGATGCGTACGGCGTAGCAACAAGCGTGCCAGCGCCAGCGTCCCCGTGCGCCAGACGCCCAGCACCGCATGGTGATGCATCAGGTGCAGGCTCATGTACATCAGGCGCGCCAGTGTACCGCTGACAAACAATCCACGTCCTGCCAGCTTGCCCATCAAACTGCCTACGCCAGCATCCTGGCCCAGCGATACCAGCGAGCCATGGTCATGATAGACATAAGGTTTTGTCGGCTCACTGGTGTTGCGGATACGGGCGGTGAGCTTGTCCATCAGATAGCTGGCCTCTTGGTGTGCGGCCTGCGCACGGGCGGGCACTGTGCGGCCATCCTCGCCCATGGGCACGGCGCAGCAATCGCCCAGCGCCAGGATATTCGGATCAGGTGATTCCAGTTGGCCATTGACGATCAGTTGACCGATGCGGTTTAACGGCAAATCCAATGTTTTCATCAACGGCAGGCCTTGAATCCCTGCGGCCCACATACATAGCCCGGCCGCAAACTCGCGGCCGTCTGCGGTCTTGATGCTATCGGCCGTGACCTCGGCCACGCGGCAGTTGGTTTCCACCCGGATGCCCAATTCCGTCAGGCGCTTGAGGGCGGCATTGGAGATTTTTTCCGGCAGCGCCGACAAAATGCGCGGGGCGCCTTCGACCAGGGTGATGACCAGATCCCGATCCGCGCGAAAATTCGGCAAACCATAGGCAGCCACAATCCCGCCCGCCTCACGCAGCTCGACGGCCAATTCGACGCCAGTCGCGCCGCCACCGACGATCACCACATTCAACTCGGCAGACGGATCATTGACCTTGGCCTGATCGACTTGCACCATGGCCTTGAGCATGGTCAGCCGAAAGGCTTCGGCATTCTCGGTCGAGTCCAGCGTCACCGCATGTTCTGCCGCGCCGGGGGTATTGAAAAAATTCGACTCGCTGCCCAACGCCAGCACCAGTGTGTCGTAGGGTAGCTCACGCAGGGGCAACACGACTTCGCCCATTGCATCCCGCACCTCTGTCACATTGACCGTGCGGCGTTCGCGGTCCACGCCTTGTACCGCGCCCAGCGCGAAGGTGAATCCGCACAAGTTGGCCAACATCAGATACGACAGGCCTTCCTGGTAAATATCCAGCGTTCCCGCCGCGGCCTCGTGCAATGAGGGTTTCCAGATGTGGATCGGCCGGCTGTCGACGAGGGTGACGTGTTTTGGGCCATGCTTGCGGCCGAGCTTTGCGGCCAGCTCCAGGCCGCCGGCGCCACCGCCGACGATAATGACATGATGTGGTTGGCCTGATGCCGGCCTGGCGGGTGCTTGATTCATAGCGGCCAGTATAAAGTGTGCCGCTCGAAATCGCGCTGAAATTTCGGTCTTATAAAAGACTAGAAGTTCTCTAAGCTATTGATTGAAAACGTATTGTGCAGTGCAAAAAGTGTTGCAAATACATCCGTCCCCATCTACATGACAAAGCGGCTGATCGCTACGCCCGCCCACACGGCGATCGTGAACAACAGCATCAGCATGACCGCCGCGCTGCCTAGGTCTTTGGCGCGCCCCAATAACGGATGGGTCTCGACCGACAAGGCGTCGGCCAGCGCCTCGACGGCAGAGTTCAGCAATTCCACCACCAATACCAGAACAACCGAGGCAATCAGAATAAAGACCTCGTCCGTGCTGCGTCCCAGAAAAAATGCCGCGGGAATCAGCAAAATCGCCAGCGCCAGTTCCTGGCGGAACGCCGCCTCGTACTTGAACGCGGCGTGCAGGCCCTGCAGTGAATAACGCAGTGCGTTGAGCACGCGGCGCAGGCCGCCCGTGCTTTTGTAGGGCGAAGGATGCGGAGTATGAGACATGAATTCAGCAAGTAGAAGAGAGGCGCGTCGTTTTTAACAGATTCGCGTTGCGCGCGTCAGGGGGATTGCGAATCAGCGCCTAGCGGAAACCCTAATTGTGAGGCTTATCCATCTCGGCGCAAGATGCGGAACAAATTGGTCAGGCCACTTTACCTCCTAACCGGTCCTCATGCCTTTTCAGCCCATCGAACCTCGTCGTCTATACCGTCAGATCGCAGACCAGATTCGTCTGTTGATCCAGGGCGGGGAGTTTCCAGTGGGCGCGCGCCTGCCGCCCGAGCGCGATCTGGCGATCAAGCTGGGCGTGTCGCGGCCATCTGTACGCGAGGCCTTGATCGCGCTCGAGGTCGAGGGCCTGGTCGAGGTGCGCATGGGCTCGGGGATCTATGTGCACAGCAGCCACGCTGCCGATAGCGTCGTGGCCGAAAGTCCGCTGGAAACCATCCGGGCCCGCCAGTTGGTCGAGGGCGAGTTGGCGGCACAGGCTGCCGAATTAGCCCAACCCGCCCAAGTCGCCGGACTACGCGAGGCGTTGCACGCCATGCAGACAGAGGCCGCGGCCGGGCAGATACCCATCCAGGGCGACCGGCTATTTCATTTGCGTATTGCCGAGATCAGCAACAACTCCGTGTTGCTGCGCGTGGTGGGCGATTTGTTCGACGAACGGCACAACCCCTTGTCGATCAAGCTCGGCGACTATTTTGAAAACCCCTCCAGTTGGAAGGCCGCCATCTCTGAACACGGCCTGGTGGTTGATGCCATTGCGGCAGGTGATGCCGTACGTGCGCGCGAAGCCATGCGGCATCATCTGTCTTGCTCGCATGATCGTCTGACCGCCAACTGGGCACCCGCGTCCGACAAGGTAAAAACATGACCCTGGCCTGTAAGATCCACGGCGCGCGCGACCTGCGCCTGGAACATGACGACGAACGCGCGCTTGCGCCCCATGAGGTCGAGTTGCGGCTGGGCGCAGCTGGGATTTGCGGTTCTGACCTGCACTATTACCTGCATGGGCGTGTCGGGGCCTTTGTCATTCGCGAGCCCTTGATTCCTGGCCACGAGGCCTCGGGTGTCGTGCTACGCGTAGGTGACGCCGTGACGCGCGTACAGCCCGGCATGAAGGTCGCCATCAATCCGTCGCATCCCTGTGGGCAGTGTGATTACTGCCGCGCCGGACGCGACAACTTGTGCCGCAATATGCGTTTTCTGGGCAGCGCCAGCATCTATCCGCATGTGCAGGGCATGTTCCGCGAGCGCTTTGTCATGGGCGAGCGTCAGTTGACCCCTGTGCACGAAGACATCTCGCTGGGTGAGTTGGCCTGTGCCGAGCCGCTGTCCATCGGTCTGCATGGTGTGAATCGCGCCGGCGCACTATTGGGCAAAACTGTGCTGGTCACAGGCGGCGGCACCATCGGCTGTATGACCGTGATTGCGGCTCGACTCGCTGGCGCAGCGCGTGTCATCGTGACGGACGTTGCAGATCGTCCGCTGCAGATGGCCATTCAGGTCGGTGCCGACGAGACCATCCGGTCCGATCAGTCCGATTCTGCCCTATTGGCGGACATCGCCGATGTTTCTATCGAGGCTGCCGGTAATCCCGCAGCGCTGGACACTTGCCTGCGCGCAACGCGCCGCGGTGGCCGCATTGTGCAAGTCGGCACGCTGCCCGCTGACGGGATCTCCTTTCCCGCCAACAACATCATGGCGCGCGAGCTGGATTACGTCGGCGCATTCCGCGCCGGTATCGAATTCGATTGGGCGGTTTCGTTCTTGCGTTCGCGCCGGGTCGATGTGCGGCCGTTGATGAGCGCGCAATTGCCGCTCGATCGTGCTGTGGAAGCTTTTGAATTGGCGGCCGACCGCCAGCGTAGTACCAAGGTGCAACTCGTATGTGAACCCTGACCACCCCTAAAGGCAACGGCAAACATAACAACACCGCTGTCGCCTGCTTAATCGCAAGAGAGGAGACAAGAATGACGCAAGGTAACGCTCTCAAAGTATTGCTAGCCGCAGCCGCCCTGGCTGCATCGGGTAGCGCATGGGCCCAGACCACGCTGAAATGGGCGCATGTGTATGAGACCTCCGAGCCGTTCCACACCAGTTCGGTATGGGCGGCCAAGGAAATCGAAAAACGCACTAATGGCCGCTATCACATCGATGTGTATCCGGCCTCGCAACTGGGCAAGGAAAACGACATCAATCAGGGCCTGACACTGGGCACGGTTGATATGATCATCTCCGGCTCCAGCTTTGCCGCCAAGAGTTTTCCGCGTATCGGGGTGACCTATTACCCCTATACTTTCCGCAGCCCCGAGCACTTGCTGGCCTACACCAAGAGCGACATCTACAAGACGCTGACCAAGGGCTACGAAGAAAAAAGCCGCAACCACATTGTGGCGACCACGTATTACGGCACGCGGCATTCCACCTCGAATCGTCCTTTCTCCACTTGCGAGGAAATGAAGGGACTGAAAATGCGCGTGCCTGATGTGCCGGCCTATTTGGCCATGCCGCGCGCGTGTGGGGTGAATACCTCGCCCATCGCCTTTGCCGAGGTCTATCTGGCGTTGCAGAACGGCACGGTAGAGGCCCAGGAAAACCCGTTGACCACCATCGAAGCCAAGAAATTTTTCGAGGTGCAAAAGAACATCATCCTGACCGGCCATATCGTTGATCACTTGAATACGGTGATTTCCGGAAAGCTGTGGAAGAGCCTGTCCGAAGAAGACCGCAAGATTTTTGCCGAGGTCGCGCAAGAGGCGGCCGCCAAGGCATCACTCGAAGTCATCGCCCGTGAAAAAGAACTGGTCGATGTGTTCCGCAAAAAAGGGTTGACTGTGACCGAGGTCGATACCGCTGCCTATCGTGACACCGTGCTCAAGAAAGTGCCGTTTGAGCAATACGGTTACGAAAAGGCGGATTGGGAGGCGATCCAGGCAGTCAAGTAATCGCCCACTGACGGGGCCGCGCGCGGCCCCGGTTGGTACACACCACGGTACATAACCAGCAGAGGGAAAGCATGCACGTCAATACTGGAGCCGGCCCGAGCGTCATGGCTCAATATCGCAACGATGGCGAACGTGTCGCGACGGGGCAGCACGAATCGTCCGTCGAATCGATTGTCCACAGTTTCGAAGAAGCCGACCAGAGCCAAAAGGTCGATCTCTCGCATTACGCGTTCGAGGACTGGCTTTGCCTGGTGCTGTTCTGGATCATGGGGGGCCTGGTCTTTCTGCAGTTCTTTACACGCTATGTAATGAACGATTCATTTGCGTGGACCGAAGAGCTCGCTGTCTATGCACTGATCGGCGTGGTGTTTATCGGGTCGGCCATGTGCGTACGCGCCTGCCGCCATATCCAGGTCGATTTTCTCTATCGCTACTTGCCTAGAGCAGTGGCGCGGGTTTTGTCGACGGTGATCGATATCGTACGCACGGCATTTTTCGGCTACGCCGTGTGGCTGGTGTATCGCTACATCGAGCTGGTGGGCGTAGAACCCATGACCACGATCATGTGGAACAAGAGCTACGTGTACTGGCTGGCAGAGGCCGGTTTCGTGATGATGTTTGTGCGCTCCATACAAGTCAGCGTGCAGAACTGGCGTCAGGGATATTCGTCACTGGATAACCCCGCCGCTTATCAAAGTCTGGACTGACCTGACGCGCAAGGAGCCAGTATGGGAATTCTGATCGGAACCTTTCTGTTGTTGATGATCTTTGGTGTGCCGGTAGCGGTGTCTATGGCCGGTGCGTCCTTATTGTTTCTGTTGTGGTCTGGCAGCGTGCCTGACGTGGTGATCGCGCAGCGCATGATTGCTGGCGTCGAGTCGTTTCCGTTGCTGGCAGTGCCGTTTTTTATCCTGGCTGGCAATCTGATGAATATCGCCGGGATTACGGGCCGCATTTATAACTTTGCCGTGGCGTTGGTAGGATGGATGCGTGGTGGATTGGGGCAAGTGAACATCGTAGGTTCGGTGGTGTTTGCCGGAATGTCGGGTACTGCAATTGCCGACGCCGCCGGGCTGGGTACTATCGAAATCAAAGCCATGAAAGATCATGGCTACGATACCGAGTTTGCTGTGGGTGTCACCGCCGCTTCGGCGACGCTGGGTCCGATCTTGCCGCCTTCGTTGCCGTTCGTGATCTACGGCATGATGGCCAATGTGTCTATTGGTTCCTTGTTTCTGGCAGGCGTGGTTCCCGGCGTGGTGTTGACGCTGCTGATGATGTTCACCGTAGCTTACTTCGCGCGCAAGAACAACTGGGGCGGTGACGTGCCCTTTGACTGGAGACGACTCGCTGGTGCGTCCCTAGAGGTCGTCGTGGTGTTGGCATTCCCGTTCAGTATCTGGCTGATGACTCAATTCGGCGTTTCTGCCAATACTGCCACGTTAATAGCCTTTGCCGCGTTGTTGACTGTTGACTGGTATTTCGATTTTTCCGCAGTGATGGCGCTGATGGCGCCGGTGATTCTGATCGGCGGCATGACGATGGGGTGGTTCACGCCCACTGAGGCGGCCGTTGCGGCTGTGATCTGGGCCTTGTTCCTGGGCTTGGTACGTTATCGCTCAATGACCTTGCGTACCCTGGCCAAGGCTACCTTCGACACCATTGAGACCACGGCATCGGTGCTGTTCATCGTGACGGCGGCATCGGTGTTTGCCTGGCTGTTGACCACGACCCAGGCCGCACAGACATTGACCGACGCAATTCTGGCGGTGACCCATAACAAATGGGTATTCCTGCTGTTGGCAAACCTGCTGATCCTGGTGGTGGGCTGCTTCATCGATACCATTGCGGCGATCACCATTCTGGTGCCGATCCTGCTGCCTCTGGTGTTGAAGCTGGGCATCGATCCGATTCACTTTGGGTTGGTGATGACGCTGAACCTGATGATAGGTCTGTTGCATCCGCCACTGGGGATGGTGCTATTTGTCCTGGCGCGGGTCTCAAAACTATCCGTCGAGCGCACCACGATGGCGATCTTGCCATGGCTCGTGCCGCTGTTCATCGCCCTGATTGTCATTACTTATATTCCCAGTGTCAGCATGTGGTTACCCGATCTGGTCGGAGGTGGTAAGTGAGTCACGCAGAACAGGCCGGCGCGCGGGCCGGCGATATTCCAATTATTCGTATTCATGCGGCCGATAACGTCGTGATTGCGCGCCGTCAATTGGTAGGCGGCACGGTGTTGCCTACCGAGGGCGTCACCGTGGCCGGGTTGATTCCGCCCGGGCATAAGGTCGCAGTGCGCGCAATTGCTGCGGGGCAGCCCGTGCGCCGCTATAACCAGGTCATCGGCATCGCGCGGCAAGACATCGCGCCGGGCCAGCATGTGCATACGCATAACCTGGCGTTCTCCGATTTCGAGCGCGACTATGCCGTGGGACAGGATGCTCATGCGACGGATTACGTGGCGCAGTCGGCCACGTTTGACGGCATCGTGCGCGCCGACGGACGTGTGGCCACGCGCAATTACATCGGCGTGCTGACGTCGGTGAATTGCTCTGCCACGGTGGCCCGCGCCATCGCTGATCATTTTCGGCGCGACATTCATCCCGAGGCCTTGTCTGCCTATCCTAATGTCGATGGCGTCGTAGCGTTGACGCATGGTGCGGGTTGTGCCACAGGCAGCGATGGAGAGCCCTTGCGGGTATTGCGCCGTACCTTGGGAGGTTATGCGCGTCACGCCAATTTCGGTGCGTTGATGGTGGTGGGCCTCGGCTGCGAAACCAATCAAATCGAAGGCCTGATGGAACAGGAACACCTGCGGGAGAGCGGGCGGCTACATACCTTCAGCATCCAAGGCACCGGAGGCACTCGACGTACGGTAGCGCGAGGCATCGAGTTGATCGAACAGATGCTGGAGGAAACGAATCGCGTGCAACGTCAGCCTGTGTCAGCCAGTCATCTGACCGTAGGTCTGCAATGCGGCGGGTCAGATGGCTATTCGGGGATCAGCGCAAACCCGGCGCTCGGAGCGGCGGTGGACCTGCTGGTGCGCCACGGTGGCGGCGCTATCCTGTCCGAGACGCCGGAAATCTATGGGGGCGAACACCTGCTGACGCGCCGGGCCGTGTCTTCCGCCGTGGCCGACAAACTGCTCGCACGACTGCGCTGGTGGGAAGACTACTGTTCTCGCAATGATGCCGAGATGGATAACAACCCATCGGCGGGGAATAAGGCCGGCGGCTTGACGACTATCCTGGAGAAATCTCTGGGCGCTATTGCCAAGAGTGGCACGACCAATTTGGTGGATGTCTATGAATACGCGCAGCCCGTCACGGCACGGGGGCTGGTGTTTATGGATACGCCGGGCTACGACCCCGTGTCGGCGACTGGGCAAGTCGCAGGTGGTGCGAATCTGATCTGCTTCACGACAGGACGCGGCTCGGCCTATGGCTGTGCACCGTCACCATCATTAAAGCTCTCGACCAATACCGAATTGTGGCGGCGTCAGGAAGATGACATCGACATCAACTGTGGTGAAGTCGTCGATGGCGATAGCGATGTGCAAGCCATGGGCGAACGGATTTTTCAATTGATGCTCGACACGGCTTCGGGCCGGCGCAGCAAGAGCGAGATCCACGGTTATGGGCAGAATGAGTTCGTGCCCTGGCAATTAGGCGCAGTGATGTAGCGATCCCGGTCGATTTGATTGTGCCGCGCCGTGACGCGCGCGGATTCCCATTTCTCGGAGCTTCGGATGAAGATCAGCAACGCACGTGTCATCGTGTGCAGTCCCGGACGCAACTTCGTTACCCTGAAAATAGAAACCGACGAGGGCCTCACCGGCATCGGCGACGCGACGCTGAATGGCCGCGAATTAGCGGTAGCGAGTTACCTGACCGATCACGTCATTCCTTGCTTGATTGGTCGCGATGCTCATCAGATCGAAGACATCTGGCAGTTCCTGTATCGCGGCGCCTACTGGCGGCGCGGACCGGTGACCATGTCGGCCGTCGCCGCAGTCGATACCGCGTTATGGGATATCAAAGCCAAGGCCGCCGGCATGCCGCTCTATCAACTGCTGGGCGGCAAGAGCCGTACTGGCGTCATGGTCTACGGCCACGCCAATGGCCGCGATATCGACGAAACGGTCGACGAAGTATTGCGTTATCGCGACATGGGCTACCGCGCCATTCGCGCGCAAAGCGGCGTGCCGGGCCTGAACGCGGTCTACGGCGTGGGCCGTGGCCGTATGTTTTACGAGCCTGCCGATGCAGACCTGCCATCCGAGCACGACTGGTCTACCGAAAAATATCTGGACCATGCCCCTAAACTGTTCGCTCGCGTGCGTGATGCCGTGGGCTGGGATACTCATCTGCTGCATGATGTCCATCATCGCCTGACACCTATCGAGGCAGGACGCTTGGGCAAGTCGCTGGAACCGTACCGGCTGTTCTGGATGGAGGACGCCACCCCTGCCGAGAATCAGGAAGCGTTCCGGTTGATCCGCCAGCACACCGTGACGCCATTGGCGGTAGGCGAGATATTCAACACTGTATGGGACTGCAAAGACCTCATCCAGAATCAATTGATCGACTATATCCGCACCACCGTGGTCCACGCAGGAGGCATCACGCATCTGCGCCGGATCGCTGATCTCGCATCGCTATATCAGGTGCGCACAGGATGCCATGGCGCGACAGACTTGTCGCCCGTGTGCATGGGCGCTGCCCTGCATTTTGATCTATGGGTGCCTAATTTCGGGATCCAGGAATACATGCGTCACACCGACGAGACTGATGCGGTGTTTCCTCATGCGTATTCCTTTGCCGACGGCATGATGTATCCGGGCGATACCCCGGGGCATGGCGTGGATATCGATGAAAAGCTTGCGGCGAAATATCCGTATCAGCGTGCCTATCTGCCAGTGAATCGTCAGGCGCACGACGGTACGTTGTGGAACTGGTGATGGGGCCTTCCCATTCTGAGGCTCAGCGGCTGGGAGCCAGTAGCTTGGCTCACTTGCCCGCTGACGTCGAGCGCCCGGGTTACGACCGCGCACAGTTGCGGCCAGGTATTGTCCACCTGGGCATTGGTGCGTTTCACCGTGCCCACCAGGCGCCCGTCACTGACCTGGCGCTTGGGGCCAGCGGTGATCTGCGCTGGGGAATTATCGGCGTATCGTTGCGCAGTCCCGATACGCGCGACGCGCTGGCACCGCAAGACGGCTTGTACACGCTATCACTGCTCGACACGGATGCCGACGGCGCATCGCGCGAAACGTTATCCGTAGTGGGTTCGGTTCTGCGCGTATTGGTAGCAGCCGAGGATTCCGGCGCTGTGCTGGCACAGATTGCGCATCCCGATACCCGTATCGTCAGCCTGACTGTGACGGAAAAGGGCTATTGTCAGGAGCCTGCCACGGGACGTTTGCGTCGCGACGATCCCGATATCGCTCACGACTTGGCTGACAGCGACGCGCCGCGCAGCGCCATCGGCATGCTGGTGCATGGTCTTGCGCGCCGTTGTGATGCCGGTTTGCCGCCGGTTACCTTGCTCTCATGCGATAACCTGCCTTCTAACGGCGATACGTTACGCGGTTTGGTGCTGGAATTTGCGGGGTTGCGCGATCCTGGTCTGGCGGAATGGATCGCCGCGCATTGCACCTTTCCCAATTCCATGGTGGATCGCATTGTGCCGCGCACGACCGATGCCGACCGTCAACGTATCGCGACACGGTTGGGGATGGACGACGCCTGGCCTGTGGTCGGAGAACCGTTTCTTGAATGGATCATCGAGGACCGCTTCGTCAACGGCCGCCCTGCGTGGGACCAACCCGGTGGCGCACGCTTTGTCGAACACGCCGCGCCATTCGAGCATCTGAAGTTGCGCATGGTCAATGGCCCGCATTCCGCGCTGGCCTATCTGGCGGTATCCGCAGGGTTGGACACGGTCAGCCAGGCGATGGCCGACCCTGCCTTGCATGACTATCTCGATGCCCTGATCAGAGAGGAAATCACCCCTACATTGCAATCCGTGCCTGGCGTCGATCTCGTGGCGTTACGCGAGCGTCTTTTGACTCGCTTTTCCAACGCTGCGTTACCACATCGCACACAGCAGATCGCCATGGATGGCTCCCAAAAACTGCCGCAGCGTTTGCTGGGTACAGTGCGCGACCGTATGCGTGCAGGGGCCGGTTATCAGCGATTGGCGTTGGCATTGGCGGCTTGGATGCAATATCTGCGGGGTTACGACGAGCAGGGAAATGCCTATCCGATACAGGATCCTTTGGCAGAGGAATTGCAGGCCCGCCTCGCATCTGCGGGGCAGGGCAGTGACACCGATATTCAGCGTGCGCGTGCATTGATCGGCTATGCGCCGGTATTCGGCGATCTTGCGGGATGCGAGGAACTCAGTGTCGAGGTCGCGCGCCATGCGATGGTGTTGAGACAGCAGGGCGTGCGCGCTGCGGTGCGTCTTTTCTGATGGGATGAGCGTGGATATGACTACGGACGACACATCAACGTTATTGCGTCATTGCGACGCTGCCACGCTGCGGGAATGGGGGCGAGATTGTTTGCTGGCCATGGACGTTTCCGAGACCGACGCGGCTTGCGTGGCAGATAGCCTGGTCCAGACCAGCCTATGGGGTATCGATTCTCACGGTATCGCGCGTTTGCCGCATTATCTGAATCGTCTTGCACATGGCTCCATCCTGCCGCGCCCGGACATCCGTGTCGTGCAGAGCGGCCCCGCTACGGCACAGGTGCATGGCGGTCAAGGCTTGGGTATCGTCGTCGCGCATCGCGCCAATGCATTCGCCATGGACCTGGCACGAGAGACCGGCATCGCTGCTGTAGGCGTCAGCGACTCGTCTCATTGCGGCGCAGTCGGTCTCTATAGCCGTGTCGCGGCCGAGGCTGGCCTGATCGGTCTTGCGTTTACGCACTCCGATTCCATCGCAGCGCCCTTTGGCGGCTATGCGCCGTTCTTAGGCACCAATCCCATTTCCGTGGCGGTACCTCGCCACGACGCTGCCCCGGTATGTCTGGACATGGCCTCGACCGCTATTCCCTGGAACCGCGTGATGAATGCCCGTCGCGAGGGCCATGAACTCCCGCCGGGTGTGGCCTTTGATGTAGACGGGAACGAGGCCACCGATCCGCAATTAGCCCGTGCGTTACGTCCGTTGGGCGGACCGCAACAAGGCTACAAGGGCTATGGTCTCGCCCTGATGATCGAACTGCTGTGTGGGCCATTGAATGGCAATCCATTCGGCCCGCATATCTCGCCGATGTACGAACAGTTGGACGTGGCCCGCCGATTAGGGGCGTTCTTTATCGTGATAGACCCTGCACGTTTCGCAGGCGGCCCTATGCTGGGCACTGTGGTCGCTCAAATGGCGCAAGAACTGGCGGCGCAACCCGGCCAGCCACGCATGCCTGGCGACCCGGAGCAGTCAGCCCAAACACAGCGTCTGCATGATGGCATCCCTATCGAACTCGGGCTATGGCGAGAATTTACGCAATGGAGCGAACGGTTGGATCTGCAGCTACCCGCAGCCATTGATACGGCGTGACTATCGACTACACCGTGTCAGGCTCGTCGCCTGAGGTTCCGGCTATCACTTCCTCGGCATGCCTGTCGCCGAATCGCTCCGCAAACTGGCGCGTGAATACCGCCCCAAAAAAGAAAATCTGCGCGGAATAATAAATCCACAACAGCAGTGCGATCATCGAGCCCGCGGCACCATACGCAGATACTGCGCCGCCACGACCCAGATAAAGGCCTATGCCCCATTTACCGATCAGGAACAGGGCTGCGGTCACTATCGCACCCGGGATGACATCGCGCCAGGGGATGTTGATGCTGGGCAGCAGCTTGTACACCACTGCAAACAGTGCCGTCACTACTGCAAAAGAGAACAGATTCGACATCCATTCGGCCACCGTGGCGAAAACCGAGTTCGTCCACAGATCCCCGTAATATGCTTTGGCCCCACCCAGCGCCGCGTTCATCATCAGCGACAGCAGCAAAAACATCGCCAGCACCAGCACCAGCCCAAACGACACCATCCTGCTGCGTAGCATGCCCTGCAGACCTGATTTGCGGTTCTTGGTCGCGTCCCACAGTTCGTCCAGGCTGGCCTGCAATTCCGCAAACGCAGTTGTCGCGCTGAATACGAGAATCGCAATGGACAGCAGGGCTGCGATCCAGCCTCCCCCCGACTCGTGGGCGCTGGCCAGTACGGTTTGCACTACCTCGGCCCCGCGTGCCCCAATAATGTCATGTACTTGGCCAAAGAGCTCCGAGCGTACTGCTTCTTCGCCAAAAAACACGCCCGCCACCGCAATGACCAGAATCAACATCGGCGCCAGCGAAAACACCATATACAGTGATAGCGCAGCGCCCTTGCTCGATGCGCGGTGTTTGGACCACTGCTTGCCCGATTCGACAAGCAATCCATAGATCTCCGAGGGGCGCAGTATTTTCAGCAGACGGGCAGGGATGGGCATGGCGTGCGGCGAAATGCAGTCAGAGTCTCTGCATTGTAGAGGGCGTTCCCGTGATGTTACAAACCCTCGGATCGATCACTTCACTTGAAAAGTAATTTTTCCGACGGCAGGGCGGGCATCCGACGAGACCGCACGCCAGTCCACTCGATACGTGCCTGCACTCAACGTATTGGCGGGGGTGATGACCATCGTCTTGCCGTCGTCTGCGCCAGCCACGCTGATTCTCATCTTCATCTCGCCATGGTTCGCCATGCCTGGCATGCTCGTCATCGTCAAGCTTGCGGCGGAGGACTGTGTCGTCAGGGCTTCGGAGAACTTCAACTCAACAGTGGCCGGCGCCGGGCCTTCTGATTGGTCTTCCGGCGTAGAAGACAACAGATCGGGCTGCGCAATCGCAGCGGTAGCAAATAGTGTGCTCGCGGCTGCAATCGCGAACTTTGCTGCAAAACGTGAAAGGTACATGGAAGCTCCAGTTGCATTGGGGTTAACGTTAAAACCAGAAGCGCACGCCTGCCACGAAACGAGTCTGTGTCGTTCGTTCACCCTCGGCGCGTACGTAGTCGGCGGTCTTTCGAAAAGTCGCGGCCTGTTCTATCCCTATGTACGGCGCAAACTGCCGATGCAGTTCGTAGCGCAGGCGCAACCCAACAGAGCCTTCGGACAAGCCGCTACCGATTTGGCGAGCGGGGTCGTCTTTACCAAAGAGCTGGACCTCGACCTTGGGTTCCAGAATCAGCCGTTGGGTGAGGAGCATTTCATAGCTCGCCTCAAGACGCAGGGCGGTGCGGCCGCCGCTACCGACGTAGGCAGTGGCATCGACTTCGAACCAATAGGGAGCCAGCCCCTGTACGCCAAATGCCAGCCACTCCCGATTAGGGCCTTCGCCGGCGTCCAGGCGCACACCCAGCTGGCTGTCCCAGTACGCAGAAATCGCGTGGCCCCATAGCAGTTCGGTCCGAGACTCTTGCAGCTTTCCCTCGGCCCAGTCGCCTTCTGCCTTCATCACCAGCCGGTCGTAAGTCGTGCCATACCAGCCCTGCAGAGAATAGGCCGTGCTGTCGGCGCCCTTGCGGGCAAAGCGGCGTTCAAAGGTATCGGCGCGCAGCGACATGAAACGGTGCTCTCCGTGGAGCATGAGCTTCGGAACACCAGGCACGGCATAGTCGCCTTCGCCCAGCTTTAAACCGTTGGAGTACGCATTCGGATCGCGTGCATTCGGTGGCGCCGAGCCACCCTGCATTTTCATGTCGCCGTGATCCATTGACGGCTCGGATGCTGTTGCATTCTGGTCGGCGTCGTGGCCTGCGTGCGGGTCTGCCGCCTGTACCGCAATGCTTGTCAGAGACGCAACAGCCATGGCCAGTGCTCTGATAGGTGCTAGTTTCGACATCAACGTTTCCTTTTTCTGCACTGGCTCAAGACACCACGACTTCGCGGAACATCCCCGCATCCATGTGGAACATCAGATGGCAGTGCCACGCCCAACGGCCAAGTGCATCGGCCGTTACCAGGAAGCTCACACGCTGCGCGGGTTGCACGGGCAGGGTGTGGCGGCGTGCCAGGAACTTTCCGTCCGGACTTTCCAATTCGCTCCACATACCATGCAGGTGCATCGGATGAGTCATCATGGTGTCGTTATGCAAGATCACCCGCAGACGCTCGTTATGGCGGAAATGGATCGGCGTGGATTTGCTGAATTCCAATCCATCGAAGGACCAGGTGTAACGCTCCATATTGCCCGTCAGATGCAGCTCGACTTCCCGGCCCGGTCCACGCGCATCCATGGGGCCAGAAGGGGTGTGCAAATCGGCAAGCGTCAATACCCGTCGTCCGTTGTTGCGCAGCCCTATACCGGGGTCGTCAAGATTGGTGCGGGCCATATCCACGCGCATATCCGTGCTCGGTCCGTATTCGGTGCGGGCGTGGCGCGCCGTCGTTGACGGCGCAGTCAGGCCTCCCACTGCAGCGGTGTGCTGACTGTGATCCATCGCCATGGCGGCATGATTCATCCCCGTCATCGCGCCGTGACTCATGCCGGTCATGCCTGTCATTCCAGTCATGCCCGTCATTTCGGTCGTATCAGCCATGCCGGTCATCGAACCATGGTTCATCGATCCATGTCCCATGGCTCCGTGATTCATTGACCCCATCATGTCCGCCATGCTCAGCCACTCAGCCGTATCGACTGCAGGTACGGCTGCCTGCAATCCTTCGCGCACGGCCAGCGTTGCGCGTGCGAACCCTGAACGGTCCATCGATTGGGCAAAGATCGTATATGCATCATCACGAGGTTCGACGATCACGTCGATCGTTTCTCCCGGACCAAAACGGAACTCGTCTACGGTCACAGGTTCGACATCCACGCCATCGACCTGCACGACCCGCAGCTTCAAGCCGGGAATGCGCACGTCATAGAAGGTGTTGCCGCCGCCGTTGACCATACGTAATCGCACGCGTTCACCGGGACGAAAAAGCGCCGTCCAGTTACCAGCAGGCGTGACGCCGTTGGCCAGGTAAGTCAGGGTCTGCGCAGAGAGATCGGCCAGGTCGGTCGGGCTCATGCGCATCTCGTTCCACATCTTGCGCTTGTCGAATGCCGCGCCGAAGCCCTCCTGCGCTGCATCGCGAAAGAAATCGAGCACCGTGGGTTGGTGATAGTTGTAGTAGTCGCCCTGTGACTTGAGCTTGCTGAATACTCGCATCGGATCTTCATCGATCCAGTCGGTGAAGACCAGCACATGATCCCGGTCTGCCTTGATGGTCTCGGCGCCAGCAGGATCGATGATGATGGCTCCGTACATGCCGGTCAGTTCCTGCATGCCCGAGTGCGAGTGGTACCAGTAGGACCCGCTTTGTTGAACTTTGAACCGATAGGTGAATGTGGATCCCGGGGGAATACCCGCAAAACTGATTCCGGGAACGCCATCCATCTGGTAGGGCAGAATGATTCCGTGCCAATGGATCGAGGTCGGCTCGCGCAGCTTGTTGGTCACACGGATCGTGACCGTCTCACCCTCGTGCCAGCGCAGCGTAGGAGCCGGCAGCGAGCCGTTGATAGTCGTCGCGGCACCTGGCTTGCCGGTGAAGTTCACCGGCGTTTCGGCGACCACCAAGTCGAATTCGTTGCCGCGTAGAATCGGCGGTGCGCCATGACTGGCCCTCGCTCCCTGGGCCATCGCTTGCATTGCCGGAATGGACAGACTGGTTAATACGCCACCCGCTGCCAACCCCTGCACAAAGCGCCGGCGGCTCAGCCCAAAGGCAGGCAGGATCAACGGTGATCGGCGTGGCATAGAAAGATTTCCTCAGAGGATCAATAAAAGCGTCGGTACAGATTCCTGCGGGCATGGAATCGCTTGTTTTGACGTGCTATGGGCAGAATACGAATCCGCCACTTTCCGTTAAATGACCCGCGCATTACATTCATGTAATGTTCCGGTAATGTTGATGGCAGGTGGTGGTAGGTAAATTGCACGATGGTGGTCTGTCGAACGTCGCAACCTCATGTATGACAGCCGTCGTCACCGGAATACCACAAGGGGTAAGCGATGAAGTTGCTGGTCGTCGAAGACGAAAACAAGACCGCGGACTATGTCAGGCAGGGCCTCACCGAGGCGGGGTTTGTGGTGGACTTGGCACGCAATGGGCTGGATGGTCAGCACATGGTGATGAACGAGACCTATGATCTGGTCGTGCTGGATGTCATGCTCCCGGATGTGGACGGCTGGCGTATCGTTCAGTCGTTGCGAAATGCGGGTGCGCGCGTGCCTGTCTTGTTCCTGACCGCGCGCGGCAGTGTGGACGACCGCGTCAAAGGGCTGGAATTAGGAGCCGATGACTACCTGGTGAAGCCTTTTGCGTTTTCAGAACTGCTGGCCCGGGTTCGCACGCTGCTGCGGCGTGGCAGTGCCTCGGCCCATCCCGATCGCCTCGAAGTGGCAGACCTGGTGCTTGATCTGCTCGGACGGCGCGCAAGCCGCCAAGGCGTGCGGATCAATCTGACGAACAAAGAGTTCTCCTTGCTTGAGCTGCTGGCAAGGCGAAAGGGCGAAGTCCTGCCACGCTCTTTAATCACATCCCAGATATGGGACATGAATTTCGATAGCGATACCAATGTGATCGATGTTGCCATACGCCGGCTGCGCGCAAAAATAGATGATGCGTTCGAGCCCAAACTCATTCATACCGTACGGGGAATGGGGTACATGCTGGACGCTCCCGATGAGAAGTAAACCAGCCACAGGGCGGCGGCCTGCTTCACTGGCATTGCGCGTAACGTTGCTGGTAGGCATCGCGACCACATTGGTATTTCTCTCATTCAACTGGGTCGTCTTGCGCGCGCTGCATATGCATTTTTCCGAGCAAGATGCGGGGGAACTGGACGCCGTGGCAACAGCGGTCGTCAACACCTTGCAAGCAGGGAACGATGATGACGCCTCGCTAGTGCAACGGCTGGGTGCAATTGCCGTGGGACATCATGGTGTGTTCTATGGCGTGTTCGACAATGCAGGGCGAACGGTCTATGCCACTCCCGGGCCTGATCTTTCTGCAATCTCCCCGCCGAGCAAGTCATCCCGCTTCGATCCTGATAGCGTGTCAGTGTGGGACGAGGGTGGTAAATCGTATCGGGGTGGGGCGTTCTGGACTGATGTAGCGGACCTCGGTGCGTCCGCGCCTCGGGTCGTCGTGGCGATGGACATTGATTTCCATGTGCATTTCCTGGATTCATTCAAGCAGATGCAACGCTGGGCAACGGCCATCGTGCTCCTCATTTCGATCGTCGTCGCCTGGTTAGCGGTCCAGTGGGGGCATCGTCCGATCCGCAAGATCACTAGAGAAATTCAAGCCATTCGTTCTTCACAGCTCGACGTCAGGCTGCATCCCGCTGATGTTCCCATGGAACTGGCTGAGTTGGCTACATCGTTCAACGATATGATCGGCCGCCTCGAAGACAGTTTTTCCAAGCTATCGCATTTCTCTGGCGATATTGCGCATGAGTTGAGAACACCTGTCACGAATCTGGTGACTCAGACGGAGGTAGCGCTGAGCCAAGCTCGCTCGGCTGCTGAATACCGGGAAATCCTCTACTCGAATCTTGAGGAGTTTGATCGCATGGGCCGCATGATCGGCGACATGCTGTTTCTGGCCCAAACGGAAAATGACCCAAGGAATTTGCATAGATCGAATATAGACCTTGCTGAGCTGATTCGCGGCTTGTTCGACTACTTCGAAGCGCTCGCAGAGGATGCGGGCATCGTTCTTCGATTAGAGGGTGAGGCCCAGCCGGTGCGTGCAGACAAGGAAATGATCTTGCGTGCGCTGAGTAATCTCTTGTCCAATGCCATCCGCTATACGCCGCGTGGTTCGTCAGTCACAGTCAGCTTGACGCAGGACGAGCGGTCGACGCGAATCAAGGTGGAAAATCCCGGCCAGAAAATTCCCGAGCAATATCTGCCCAAATTGTTTGACCGCTTTTTTCGGGTTGATCCCGCACGTCAACGGAACTCTGCCGGGGCAGGGCTGGGGTTGGCAATCGTAAAATCCATCGCACAAATACACGACGGTACCGTGTCCGTTACCTCGGACGAAACGATGACGAAGTTCGATTTAACGCTGCCCCGCCTCTCGTAAATTTCTCCCATCTACGGCATCCTTCGATAAAAAAGCATCGCGTTGCTCCGCCCATTTCAGCATCTCATCCAAGGCTGGGCACAAGGCCTGTCCCCACTCGGTGAGCCGGTACTCGACCTTGGGCGGCACTTGAGGGTAGAGCTTTCTGGAAACAATGCCATCGGCTTCTAATTGCCGCAGTTGTTGAGCCAGCATCTTCTGGGAAATACCTGGGATCAGCTTTTCGAAGTCCGAGTAGCGCTGCACTTTTCCATCGAATAGGTGGAAAAGAATGATGAGTTTCCATCGGCCCTCAAGCAATCGGAGGACTTCCTCTACCCCCACTGCTGCGGTCGCCGGTGTGTATGTCTTTCTCATAACTCAGTAACTTACTTTTTAGTGCGTTCTTGATAGATAGGTAGTCTATGGTGAAAATACCTGTACGGCAAACACTAGCGAGAACGCGATTATGTCCCTTTCACTACCAAGCTCTATTTCCACCTATTTCGAGATCAGCAACGGCTCGGACATTGCCCAGATCGGCGATTGCTTCACGCAAGATGCTGTCGTTGTTGACGAAGGCCAGACATACCAGGGGCCGGTTGCCATTGAACGCTGGACGCTTGATGCACAGAAAAAATATGAATACACCGTTGAACCTGTCAGCGTGACCCGAAACGGTAATAATCATCTGTCTGTCATTGCCAATGTGGTTGGCAACTTTCCGGGCAGCCCGATACGGCTGGATCATTTGTTTGATCTGGCGGGCGACAAGATCCAGTCGCTGAAAATAGGCTGACGCTCATGCGCTTGGACCTGCAAAATAAACGTGTTCTCGTGACTGCGGGCACTAAAGGAGTTGGGAAAGCTACCGTTGATTTGTTTCATGAGCTCGGCGCAAGAGTGCTCACAACGGCACGCAAGCGGCCAGCCGATGACTCAGCAGACATCTTCGTTGCTGCCGACCTGACGACGATCGACGGCTGCAACGCCGTGGCAAATGCAGTCATTGCCAACTTTGGTAGCGTGGACATCATCGTCCATGTCCTGGGCGGTTCAACGGCACCCGGAGGAGGCTTCGCATCGTTGGGAGAAGACGAGTGGCAGCGCGAGCTGAACCTCAATTTACTGCCTGCCGTTCGCCTGGATCGTGCATTGTTGCCTGGGATGCTGGCACAAGGCACCGGCGTCATCATCCATGTCACCTCGATCCAGCGTCAACTGCCATTACCCGAATCGACTACAGCCTATGCAGCAGCGAAGGCTGCCCTGTCGACGTACAGCAAAAGTCTGTCTAAAGAAGTATCACCGCAGGGAGTTCGTGTCGTCCGGGTGGCCCCAGGATGGATTGAAACCGAGGCGTCGGTTGCGCTGGCAGAGCGGCTCGCCTTGCAGGCCGGAACGGACTATGAGGGTGGCAAGCAGATCATCATGAAGTCACTTGGAGGCATACCATTGGGACGACCGTCTACGCCCGTTGAGGTGGCCAATCTCATCGCATTCCTGGCATCGCCATTCGCTGCAACGATCACGGGCACGGAATACGTGATTGATGGCGGTACGATTCCGACTGCATAGATAGTACGGAGAGCGCCGGCAATGGGGGATAACAGAAAGCGGCTTGCACATCGAGCAGTCGCCGTCAAATAAAAAACACCCCCGGAGCATAAACCCCGAGGGTGTTGATTCGGCATATCCCCGGCATGCCGGGGATATTTCGCGACAATGGCGTGGACTTAGAAGTCCATGCCACCCATGCCGCCCATGCCACCAGGCATTGCGGGAGCAGCGGGCTTGTCTTCAGCCAGTTCGACCACAGCGGCTTCAGCCGTCAACAGCAGGCTGGCCACCGAAGCGGCGTTTTGCAGTGCGGTGCGGGTCACCTTGGTGGGATCCAACACGCCTTGCTCGACCAGGTCGGTGTACTCGCCGGTAGCGGCGTTGTAGCCGTAGTTGCCTTTGCCGCTCAGAACCTTGTCCACCACCACGCTGGCTTCTTCGCCGGCGTTGGTAACGATGGTGCGCAGGGGTTCTTCGACTGCACGCAGGATCAGCTTGATACCAGCGTTCTGGTCAGGCGTATCGCCTTGCAGGCCAGCGATGGCTTGCTTGGCACGCAGCAGAGCTACGCCGCCGCCAGCAACCACGCCTTCTTCCACAGCAGCGCGGGTAGCGTGCAGGGCATCTTCGACGCGGGCTTTCTTTTCTTTCATTTCGACTTCGGTAGCAGCACCGACGCGGATCACAGCAACACCGCCGGCCAGCTTGGCCACGCGCTCTTGCAGTTTTTCACGGTCGTAGTCCGAGGTCGCTTCTTCGATTTGCACGCGGATTTGCTTGACGCGGGCTTCGATGGACTTGCTGTCGCCAGCGCCGTCGATAACCGTCGTGTTTTCCTTGGCAACTTCGATGCGCTTGGCTTGGCCCAGGTCTTCCAGGGTAGCCTTTTCCAGCGACATGCCGGTTTCTTCGGAGATCACCACGCCACCGGTCAGGATGGCCAGGTCTTCCAGCATGGCTTTACGACGATCGCCGAAGCCAGGCGCCTTGACAGCGGTGGTCTTCAGGATGCCGCGGATGTTGTTCACAACCAGGGTAGCCAGGGCTTCGCCTTCGACGTCTTCGGCGATGATCAGCAGAGGACGGCTCGACTTGGCAACTTGTTCCAGCACGGGCAGCAGATCACGGATGTTGCTGATCTTCTTGTCGAAAATCAGAACGTACGGATCGTCCAGAGCGGCAACTTGCTTCTCGGGGTTGTTGATGAAGTAGGGCGACAGGTAGCCGCGATCGAATTGCATACCTTCGACCACGTCCAGCTCGTTTTCCAGCGACTTGCCGTCTTCGACGGTGATGACGCCTTCTTTGCCGACCTTGTCCATCGCGTCAGCGATGATCTGGCCGATCGACGAGTCGCTGTTGGCCGAGATCGAGCCAACTTGAGCGATTTCCTTGCTGGTGGTGACCGGCTTGGATTGCTTGGCCAGTTCAGCCACGGCAGCGGCCACAGCCTTGTCGATACCGCGCTTGAGGTCGATGGGGTTGAAACCAGCGGCAACGTACTTCAGGCCTTCTTGAACGATGGCTTGAGCCAGCACGGTGGCGGTGGTGGTGCCGTCGCCGGCGTTGTCCGAGGTCTTCGAGGCAACGTCTTTAACGAGTTGAGCGCCGATGTTTTCGAACTTGTCTTTCAGTTCGATTTCCTTGGCAACCGACACGCCGTCTTTGGTGACGGTCGGGGCGCCGAACGAGCGCTCGAGCACAACGTTACGGCCCTTGGGGCCCAGGGTGGTTTTGACAGCGTTGGCGAGAACATTCACGCCACGAACGATGCGCACGCGCGCGTCATCGCCGAACAGGACTTGCTTGGCAGCCATTGTGAGCTTCCTTCGAAATTTTGTTCAGGTAATTACTGGATCACGGCGAGGATTTCTTCCTCGCGGATGACGAGCAGCTCTTCGCCGTCGACTTTCACCGACTGGCCGGCATACTTGCCGAACAGAACCTTGTCGCCAGCCTTCAGATCGACCGGCAGCACTTTGCCGTCTTCGGTCTTCTTGCCCGGGCCAACGGCCACGACTTCGCCTTGATCCGGCTTTTCAGCGGCGCTATCAGGGATAACGATGCCCGAGGCAGTTTTGCGCTCGTTGTCCAGGCGTTTGACGATCACGCGATCGTGCAGGGGACGCAGGGCCATGAGGAACTCCTGTTTCTAAATATAGAAGGTGAAAAAATCGGGTTTCAGGCCGGGAAGCAGTGTTAGCACTCACCGGCAGCGAGTGCTAATTATAGGGATGATGGCGGGAGGTTCAAGGGGGGAAGGGGCGTTGTTACATTTTTGGTGGAAGATTTCATCCAACTTGCGCCAAGTCCAGGGGCTGTTCGGACGAAACATTCGTTCAGGAGCAGAAACCTGTCGAGTGTTGAGCGGATCATCCTGCCCGCCTATGATGGGCTGATCTATATGAACAACCAAGAATATCGGCATCGTCATAGCGTCCCCACCGCCATGCTGATCATCGGGGCCGCGTTCCTGGGCAGCACGCTCGCGACGCCCTTTTATCTGCCGTACCAGCAAACTTTCGGGTTTAGCGAATTCACGCTGACGCAGATTTACGCGATTTATGTGTTGGGCAATATGGTGGCGCTGCTGTTCTTGGGGCGCCTGTCCGATAGCCTGGGCAGAAAACCCATCCTGATGGCCGCATTGCTGCTCGCCTGTCTGTCTACGTTGTTGTTCATCTTCGCGGCTGGCACGATCTGGTTGTTCGCTGCCCGACTGGTCAGCGGGGTGGCTGTAGGCCTGGCGTCCAGCACGGGCACGGCCTGGCTGGTAGATATCGACGCCGAGCACCACACCGAACATGCTACTGTGCGGGCCGCGGGGGCGAACTTCGCCGGATCTGCCATCGGTCCGCTGGCGGGCGGCGTGCTGTATCAGTACGCGTTCGCGCCCATGCAATTGGCATGGGGCTGCTATCTAGCCGCACTGGTTGGCGTGCTGATATTGCTGTGTCGCGTGCCGGCGGACCGGCCGATGGCATCCGGCCGGCCGGACCTGCGGCCGCGCATCGCGGTACCGCGGCGTTTGCGCCGATACTTCATCACTCCCGCCTTGACGGCCTTTTGCGTGTTCGCCTTCATTGGTTATTACCTGGCTTTACTGCCCAGCATCGTGCAGGGAATCCTGCCGTCGGGAGGTGGCTTGGCAACCGGCGCCATCATGTTCGTGCTGTTCATGGGGGGGCTGGGAGCGCTGCTGGCTGAGCGTCACTTTTCCTGCGACCGCAGCATGCGCATCGGCCTGATGCTATTGGTGCCGGCGTTGTGCACGTTCTACCTGGCACAGCGCGAGGCGTCGCTCGGGTTGCTGGTCCTGGCTACGCTGCTCACGGCCGCGGCATCGGGCATGGGGTTCGGCGGCAGCCTGCGCGTTGTCGGCCAAATCAGCCCGTCCAGCCATCGCGCGTCGATTTCGTCCGCCTACTATCTTGCTTGTTTCGTCGGCGCGTCCATTCCGGTATTAGGCATCGGCCTGGCGGCCGTGCTGTGGGGCCTGGCTGCTGCCAGCTTGATCTTCACGGTAGTGACTTCATTGCTGGTGGCGGCCGCGCTCGTCGCCCGCAGAAGCGGGCCTGAGAATTGAGGATTGGGTCGCTCGCGAGTTGCTCTTCTACTGGGCCTGGCCTCGGAAATCATCGCGTATTAGTCGTTGCTGGCGAAGATAAGCTCGAGCCGAGGGGATTGTATTCACGGCCCTCAGAAAATCCCACCACCCCGCGCTCCGGGCGATGTTGAGCGGTAAAGCGACTTCACCTGCTTTAAACACCTCTTCATGAAAACTGGATACGAATGACAGGCTGACCTACCTATAATTCGAAAATGAATCATTTCATTTAAATTGCGATATAGGATAAAAATATCCCTTATTTAGCGCTAAAAATTCCAGATAACGTTTCACTTTAGGATCAACTAATGAGCGCAGCACTCTTGCACATCGATGGCCTGCCACCGACCGGGCAACTGATCAATGGCCGATGGCTCGATGGCGGCCCAAGCTTTACCGTCGAGGACAAATTCAGCGGCCGTCCTGTGGCCGAAGTCACCTCGGCAACGCGTGACCAAGTGGCCGAGGCTGTGCGCGTCACTCGAGCCGCCGTTGACGGCGGTCCGCCGCCGCCGCACGACCGTGCCCTGGTATTGCGCCGTGCTGCCGGGTTGATTGAGTCCTACCGGACGCGCCTGGTCGATGTGATGGTGGCCGAAGCCGGCTTCACGATCGTTGATGCCAATGGAGAAATCGATCGTGCGATCGTCACGTTGAGTCTTTCCGCGGACGAGGCTCTACGTTTGGTAGGCGACGTCATCCCGTTTGGTGCCAGCCCTGGCGCACATCGCCGTATGGGTTTCACGCAGCGATTTCCCATTGGGGTTGTTTGTGCCATTACTCCCTTTAACGCGCCGCTCAATACGGTGCTACACAAGGTCGCGCCCGCGTATGCAGCAGGCAACTCGGTCGTGCTCAAGCCCTCGGCCTTTACGCCGCTGACCAGCGCGTTGCTGGCACAACTGCTTCTGGAAGCAGGAATGCCGCCCGCGTTTCTGGCGGTGGTGCAAGGTGAGGGCGATACTGTCGGCACATGGCTGCTCGAAGAACAGGACATCGCTTTCTACACCTTTACGGGCAGTACGAGAGTGGGGCGCATCATTCAACAGGCGGCTGGCCTGCGACGTACACAGATGGAACTGGGCAGCATCGCCAGCACGATTGTCTGCTCCGACGCAGATCTGGAGCGCGCAATACCAAAGATCGCCAATGCCGGACTGCGCAAAGCCGGTCAAGTCTGCACTTCTGTGCAGCGGCTATACGTGCAGCGGGATATCGCCGAGGAAGTCGGCCAGCGTCTCGCGGCATTCGCTGCCACGCTCAAGGCTGGTGATCCGCGCGACCCGGATACCAAGGTCGGTCCACTGATCAGCGAGCAAGCTGCGATTCGTGCCGAAAGCTGGCTGCGCGAAGCAGAACAAGGCGGCGCCCAACTGCTGTGCGGCGGGCAACGCGAACGCTCGGTCATCACACCTGCGATCGTGACGCATGCCCCCGACGGCGGCCGCGTCTGGTGTCAGGAAGCGTTCGCACCATTGCTGGCCCTGCGGCCCTTCGACGATTTCGAAGAAGCGATACGCGATGCCAACTCGACCCCGTTCGGCTTGTCGGCCGGCGTGTTTACTCAAGACATCGATCGTGCTTTGCGCGCGGCCTCGACCTTGCGTTTCGGGACTGTACAGATCAATGAAACCTCAAGTGCCCGTTCTGACGTGATGCCTTTTGGCGGAGTCAAGGACAGCGGCTTCGGCAAGGAAGGTCCCGCTCACGCGATTCGCGAGATGACCGAAGAACGGCTGGTCGTTTTCAATCCATGAGGTGTTCTGCAAAAGAATCATGAAAAAAGAAAAATTCATTCGGAGTGAGACATGCGATGCGCGACGCCGCCTCCTGTTGGGAGCGGCCGCCGCAACCGCTGGTGCCGCCTTCCCCTTGGGACGAGCCTGTGCTAGTGGGGGTGCCTTTCCCTCCAAGCCGATTGTCCTGATCGTTCCATTTGCGCCTGGCGGTCCCACGGATGTGCTGGCACGCGTCATCGCCGAGGGAATGGCCAAGGACCTGGGGCAGCCCATCATCGTCGAGAACACGCCTGGGGCCGGTGGCACCGTAGGCAATGCCCGCGCCGCACGCATGGCCGGTGACGGATATACGCTGCTCATTGGCAACGTAGGCACGCTGGCGGCCAACACGACGCTGTATAAAAAGCTTCCGTACGACATCCTCAAGGACTTCATCGCCTTGGGTTCTGTCGGCGATGCGCCGCAAGTCTTGTCGGCACGAAAAGATTTGCCGGTTTCCGGTCTGGATGAGTTCGCGGCCCACGCTCGCGATCACGCCAAGGAGATGAATTTCGGTGCAGCCGGCGTGGGCTCAGGCTCGTTTCTGGGTGGTGTCCTGTTAAACGAGCGGCTGGGCCTGAAAATAACTGCGGTCAATTATCGCGGGGCCGGCCAGGCGCTCAATGATGTGATCGCTGGCCATCTGGACTATCTAGTGGATAGCAGCACGACCTCGGTCGGCTATGTGAAGTCCAACATGGTGCGCGGTGTCGCCGTGTTGAGGCCACAGCGGATTGCAGCGCTGCCCGACGTGCCAGCCGCTGGCGAGTCGGCATTCGCCGACCTGCACTACGACATCTGGAACATGCTTCTGGTGCCTCAGGGCACACCGGCGCTTGTCGTTGAGCGCCTGAGTCAGGCGTTGCGCAATTCCGTGGCTGCGCCCGCTACCCGCGAGCGTCTGTCCGGCTCCGGTATCGAAGTGCCCAACCCACGCAACCAGACGCCGGAAGGCGCAGCTGAATTGCTGGCCAGTGAAGTACAGCGCTGGGCCCCCATTCTGACCAAACTCAACATCACCGTTGATTGACAACAATACAGGAGACACAATGCGTCAACTCAGTTCACGTGCCGCGGCTACGCTCGCCACCTGTGCAATGTTCCTCATGCCGGGCACGGCGGCTCGGGCAGCCGAGTGGCCCCAACAGCCGATCACATTGGTCGCGCCGTTTACCCCAGGGGGGACAACCGACATCGTCGCGCGTGCGGTAGCGATGCAGTTGCAACAGCAACTGGGTCAAACCGTGATCGTCGAAAACAAGCCTGGTGCAGGCGGCACCCTGGGGGCGGGCATCGTCGCCCGAGCCAAACCCGACGGCTATACCTTGTTGCTGGCCAATGTCGGTCACACTGCAGCCAGTGCGCTGTACAAGAATCTGCCGTACGACTTCGAACGTGACATGACGCAGATCACGACAGTGGCCGACGTGCCCAATGTCCTGGTCGTCGCGAAAAGCTCGCCGGTCAATAGCGTCAGCGAACTGCTGGATTATGCCAAAGCGCACCCCAAGGAAATCGACTACGGTTCGGCCGGCATCGGTACTACACAACACCTGTCGGCGGAACTGCTAAAGAAACAGACGGGTATGCAAGCTCTGCATATACCGTTCAAAGGCGCCGCGCCCATGATGACGGATCTCATTGGCGGCCGTCTCACCTTTGCCCTGGATTCGGCAGCCTCGGCGGCCGCGCAGATCAACGGTGGCGGCGTCAAACCGCTGGCGGTGACCAGCCTGGAGAGAACGCGGTTCCTGCCCGACGTGCCGACCCTGGACGAATCCGGCGTGTCGGGCTATCAGATGTCTACCTGGTACAGCCTGGCCGGGCCCAAGAATATGCCACCTGCCGTCGTGCAGCGCATCTGGCAAGCCGTCAAGGCCAGTATGGACGACCCAGTCATGCGCAAAACGCTCGAAGGCATGGCCGCAAACCCAGGCGGTATGGACCCGGCCGAATTCCAGAAGTTCGTCCACGAAGAAACAGTACGTTGGACCACTCTGGCTAAAGACTGGGATAGCAACGACTAAGCGTTCATAGCACGACAACACACAAAAAGGTTCAGCATGGCAGTCTCCGAAATCAGCACATTCTTTTGTCCAACCCGCTTGTATATGGGTATAGGGTCGCACCGTAAACTCGGCGATCTGCTGCGAGCGCAGGGTTGCAATCGACTGTTCGTGGTCATCGACGGCGCGCTATTGTCCGGCGAGTTTTATACCAACATCCGCACGATGCTGGATGATTTAGGTATCGCCATTGCGAGCTATTCGGAGATCGAACCGGACCCCAGCGCGATCACCGTAGAGCGCGCATTCGCGGCATGCCAGGCACATCAAGCCACCGCGTTGCTGGCAGTGGGCGGCGGCAGCGCCATGGACGTGGCAAAAGCGGTCGGTATCCTGGCTACCAACGGCGGACGTATCCACGACTATGAGGGTATCGAGAAATTCACAACGCCTCCGCTGCCGCTGATCGCCATTCCCACGACGGCGGGAACGGGCTCCGAAGTATCGGGATCGTGTGTTATCACCGATACCGAAAAGAACCTGAAGATGTCGATTCGCCATGCCGCGCTCAACCCTGCGCGATTTGCCATCCTCGATCCGCTCGCTTTGCGGACATTACCGGCACACGTGGCGGCGCATTCAGGCATGGACGCGTTTGTACATGCGTTCGAGTCATATATTTCGCGCCAGGCGAATCTGGTCACCGACGCCATCAACATCGAAGCGATCGAGCTGCTGGCAGCCAATATACGGCCCTTTGTCGCGAACCGTGACAACCTGCAGGCCGGTCTCAACATGCTGGTTGGTTCGGCGCTGGCTGGCATCACATTCGGTCAGACCGGTTTGGGCAACGTCCACTGTATGGCGCGTTTTGTCGGGGCTTACTGGCATTTGTCTCACGGTTTGTCCAACGCCGTGTGTTTGCCACATGTTGCGCGTTTCAATCTCTCTGCCAACCCGCGCAAGTTCGCTCGGGTGGCCGCCGCCATGGATCGCCCTGTGCGAGGACTGGCCGAGATGGATGCGGCCCGTGCTGCGGTCGAGGCTATCGAGGCATTGTGCAGGGATCTGGCGATACCGGCCCGGTNGCGCGACGNCGGCGCAACCGAAGACAAATTCGACGAAATCGCAGCGTTGTGCACCCAAGCCAATTACAACCGATGGAATCCACGCACGACGTCCACAGCGGACTTCCGCGCTTTGTTTGCGGAGGCATTCTGACGTTTGCGCGAGAGCAGGGATGAACGGACAAGCCATTAAGGCTTGACGCTACTTCATTTATTCAAAACGGCCATAGCTTTGATTATGGCTAATCAATAGGTCGAGGAGACGACATGAAAAAGAAGCTTGTAGGACTTGCCGCTGCATGCACGATAGCGGCTCTGCCCGGCGTAGCAGCGGCGAATTGTGAGATCAAGCTGGGTGCAACCGGCCCATTGTCCGGCGCAGCAACGCAGTGGGGATTGGCGATCAAGGGGGCTGCAGACTATGTGGCGGCCGAAGTCAACGCCAAAGGCGGGATGAAAGTCGGAGACGAAACCTGTCAGCTACGTGTCGTTGCCATAGACGCGAAGTACACCGCAGAAGGCGCTGCCGCAGCGGCAAACAACTTTGTCAGCCAAGGCGTCAAATTCATTCTGGGACCCATGGGTTCGCCGGAGGTCACCGGTATGAAACCGATCGCCACGCGCAACAAGATGCTCATGATGAGCGATAGCTATGCGCGTGACGCCATCGGCCCTCGTTGGCCGCTCACGTTCCATATTGGCCCGGGCCCGGCTGCATGGGGAGATCCGATCGTCAAGCACGCGAAGCAAACCTTTGGCATTAAAAGTGCACTGACGATTGCACCGAATGACCAGGCTGGTACTGATGTGGCCGAGGTAGTTGCTGCTATTTATGAAAAAAATGGCGTGCCGACCAAGCTGGAGTATTACCAACGTGGCACGACCAACTTTGCGCCCATTGTCACACGCATCATGGCCAGCAATCCAGATACAGTAGATACGGTATCGACCCCGCCGGGCGATGCCGGCATTCTCGTCAAGCAATTGCGCCAGGCAGGCTACAAGGGGGTGATCGGGCGCCTTGGCGGACCGGGTACTGTCGAGATTGCTCGTGTAGCGGGCGGCATGGAA
This sequence comes from Bordetella muralis, assembly GCF_965139205.1. Classification (GTDB taxonomy): domain Bacteria; phylum Pseudomonadota; class Gammaproteobacteria; order Burkholderiales; family Burkholderiaceae_B; genus Bordetella_A; species Bordetella_A muralis. The sequence goes on along the minus strand of NZ_CBCSIU010000003.1, from coordinate 152,839 downwards.
GTGCTGCGCGACTTCTATTGGTTTGAACCGGTCTTTATTGACGAAAACGTGTTGAAGCTGCAGGAAAGCTACAAGACACTGTTGAAGGCAGAGCCGCCAGAGAACAACTTTTTCTATCTGTTTGTCGCCGGTGGCCGGGCTTTGGTGCAAGCCATTGAAAAAGCAGGCACGTACAGCGACGCTGACAAGGTGGCGGAAGTGCTGCGCAAACTCGACGTGGTCGATCCCAACCTTGGTGAGGGTAAATGGATCGGCCAGGCCACCTACAAGATCAATCAAGAATTGTCGTTGCCGTTTGGTATCGGAACGATTCTTGGCGGCAAGGAACAACCTGTGATTCAGGTTAAAGCTCCTGTCGATTATTGAGACCCAGGACGAGGGGCGAGATCGTGGATAGTTTTATCTCAGCGGGCCTGATTGGGCTTTCGCTCGGCGCTCAGTATGCATTGCTTGCCTTGGGGTTCGCTTTGATTTTCGGAATCCTCGGTGTGGTGAATTTTGCTCACGGCGGGTTCTATCTCCTGGGCGGCTATGTGGCATACGTAGGCGTATCGTGGTTCGGGATGCCTTATCCCCTCGCGGTCGTGTGCGCAGCATTGGCGACTGCCGTACTGGGATATCTATTCGAACTCCTGCTCCTCGAACGGGTCATCGACAACCACCTGGCAACGTTGATTCTGACGCTGGGGCTGTATCTGGTCATCTGCACTGCAGTGGTCGTGGTGTTCGGGCCAGATGCACCGCTCTTTCAGTTTCCGGTAGACGGCGTGCTGCATTTTGGCGGTGTGTATCTCCCGTTGGCCAATCTGATTGTTTTTGCAGTTTGTTTTGCGGCGATCGGGGTGACTTATGGGCTTTTGTACCGGACCAACTTCGGACGCAGTCTACGGGCATTGTCCGAGGACCGGCCGGTGGCAGTCGCCTTGGGTATTCGTGCCAGAGTGATGTTTCCCTTGGCTTTTGCCTTGGCGACAGGCCTGGCGGGCATGACCGGCGCATTGGTTACGCCCATACTCTCGCTCACCCCTCACGTAGGTGATCCCGTACTCGCTGCCTCTTTCCTGGTGGTCATCTTGGGAGGATTGGGTAGCCTGGGCGGCGCAACGATCGCTGCCTTTTTGGTTGGCCTGGTCGAGGCCTATGCCGCTGTTTATCTGGGCGGGTCCAAAGGCGCACTGATGTTGTTCGTGCTTGTTCTGATTGTCTTGCTGGTGAGGCCAACCGGACTCATGGGCGTGCGGACACGCGGAGCCTGAGATCATGAAAAAAAGTAATCTGGTACGTATTGTCGGGCCTTCGGAGTTGATCGCTCTAGCAGTGATGGCGCTTGCGCTGATTCTGCCTGCGATCATGACGGACGCAGCTGCCGTTTCTGTTCTGACGCAGTTCATGATTGCGGCGATGGGGGCGCTGAGCGTCTACATCATGCTGCGTATGGATCTGATGTTTTTTGCGGTGCCCGCTTTCATGGCGATCGGGGGGTATGCCGCGGCCATTCTGAGCGCGCGTCACGACACCACTGATCTGTCTATCTTGACCGTGGCGGCATTCGGCTTGCCGTTTCTGCTGGCTATTCCGCTTGGCCTGCTGGTCCTGCGGATGAAGGGTGTGTACTTCGTGCTCGTCACCTTTGTGCTTGCCGAAATCATGCCGCTCATCCTTTTTGAGACACCTGGCTTCACGGGTGGATCGAACGGAATAGCAGGGTTGCCGGCTGTCACGGTTTTTGGCGACACGTATGCCATTGAGTCTAACAACGCGGTGCTGATGCTTGCCTGCGGTCTGGCATTGTTGTCGGTCGTATTGACTGTGGTGCTTACTCGCTATTTCAAGTCTCAATTCGATTCCATCCGCGAGGACGAAGTGCTGGCTCAAAGCGTGGGCCTGGCGGTCGCCCGCTACAAAATCATTGGCTTTTGTTTTGCCGCAGGTATCGCGGGACTGGCTGGGTTTGCGCTGGTGGAAATGTTAATGACCGCACATCCGTCGTCGTTCTCCGCGATGTCGTCGGTCAATTACGTGGCCTATGCCATCGTAGGCGGGCAAAGTGCAATCCTGGGGCCGTTACTGGGCGCGGGCATTTTGGTGTGGGCGGCAAATTTATTCAGCTTGCAAGGCGAAATCTCGCAAGGTCTGTTCGGTCTCGTACTGATGCTTGCCGTGGTGTTTGCCAAAGGCGGCCTGATCGGCCTCATCCAGCAACATGGAACCCGCGTTTTCTCACGCAGGCGACCTCCCACCGGGCAGGTCAAGGGCCAAAATGAAAAGGAGTACGTATGACTGACGTTTGTGCTCATTCTGGTCCGATACTGCAGGTCGATAACGTTTCCAAGCAATTTGGCGGCAACAGAGTATTCAATAATGTCAGCTTGTCCTTGAACGCGAGCGAGGTGCTTGGCGTCATCGGTCCTAACGGCGCCGGTAAAACCACGTTGATCAACGTGGTTTCCGGTCAGATAGCACCAACCAGCGGCCGCATTCTGTACAGTGGACGTGATATCAGCGACAAACTGTTCCATACCCGAAGTGCGATGGGTCTGGTTCGTTCTTTTCAGCAGACGAAAATCTTCAAGACGGCATCGGTATACGAGAACCTGCATCGGGCGAAATTATTCAGCAGGAGAGGGATTTCGCTTGATGAGACCTATTTGGCCGGGCTCCTGCGTACGGCGGGTTTGCTCAACCGTTTGGATCATCTCAGCGATTCCTTACCGTACGGCATGCAGAAGATGCTGGGCCTGCTCATGGCGTTGGCCACTGACCCACGTATTCTGTTGCTCGACGAGCCTGCCGCCGGACTGGAAAAAGAAGAGCGTTTTTTCATCGACCAGTACGTGCAGGTCGCCCGGAGAGAGATGGGCTGTTGCGTACTGTTGGTCGAGCACGATATGGATCTCGTGAAACGGCTGTGCCCCCGCGTTTGCGTGTTGGATGGAGGCGTCCTGATCGCCGATGGTCCGCCTGCGGAGGTCCTGGCCCGCCGCGACGTGATCGACGCCTATCTGGGGACGGCGACCGAGGAGGAGCAGGCTCATGCTTGAGACACGCAATCTTGTCGTCCGCTACGGCGGTATTTCCGCTTTGAACGGTGTTTCCATTACGGTGCCAAAGAGCGAAACAGTCATTCTCGTCGGGGCCAATGGCGCGGGTAAATCCAGTTTAATCAATGCGATCATCGGAATGGTACCCCTCAGCGAGGGCACTATCCTTCTCGATGGCGTCGACCTGGGAAAGATCCCGCCCTATGAACGCGCCAATCAGGGAATAGGGTATTCCCCGGAAGGGCGCCGCGTATTTCCGACCATGACGGTACGCGACAACGTGCTTGCAGGCGCATCGCGGCTCGGTCGGGCCAAGCAGAACGCCGTATACGACAAGCTGGCTGATTTGTTTCCCATGCTCAGAGAACGGGCGGATGATTACGCCGGTTTTCTGAGTGGCGGCCAGCAGCAGATGGTCGCGATCGCTCGGGCGATGAGCGCTGCGCCGAGGCTTTTACTGTTGGATGAACCCTTTCTTGGTTTGGCTCCTGTGTGGATCGAACAGATCAGCAAGGCGATTCGTGTATTTCGCGCTGAAGGTGTAACGGTGCTGATGACTGAACAAATGGCTGTGCCGGCACTAAAGGTGGCGACCAGTGGTTATGTGATGCGTACGGGCCATATCCTGCGTCAGGGGACGGTGGATGAGTTGCGTAGTACAGCGCTTGAGGAGGAATATTTATGAATTCGTCAAAGAATCTCCAGGTGGACGATTCCCAGTATCGACTGCTCACCGTGCACTATGCGTCCAGCCCGGCAAACCGCAAGGCACAGCACAATTTCATGGCGGCCGTGGATTTCCACGATGTACCCATGCCATTGGATTTTTATGTCTGGGTGGCGATATCCAAAGACAAGGTCGTGCTGGTAGATAGCGGTTGCGACGAGGAAACCTGCAATCGCCGTGGGCACACGTTCCATCGTTGTCCGACCGACGCGTTACGCAGCCTGGGCGTCTCACCCGAGCAAGTCACGGACGTCATCGTCACACATATGCATTGGGATCATCTGGGGAATCTGGAAAAATTCCCCAATGCGCGGATTCATGTGCACAAGACCGAAATGCAGCACGCCACGGGCTGCGCGATGTGTCACGAAACGCTACGCCGTCCTTACGATGTCGAGCAGGTCTGTACGGTGTTGCGCGCACTGTATGCCGGCCGCGTCTCGTTTACAGACCAGACTGCCGAAATCCTGCCGGGTATTTTCATCCGGCCCGTCGGAGGTCACGCGCCAGGGCTGCAAATCGTCGAGGTGACGACGGCCCGTGGGCAGGTGATTCTCGCGTCAGACGCCATGCATTTCTACGCGAATGGCGAGTTGACCAATCCCTATCCGGTAATCGTGAATGTGCTGGATTATATGAACGGCCTGGCGCTGCTCAAACGTTTGGCAGCGACCCCTGACCATATTATTCCTGGGCACGACCCCAAGCTGCGTGATCGATTCCCTGCTGTTGCGGGCATCGATGGTGTATGGGATATTTCCCAACCTGCACTACCTACGGCGAATGAGAATTAAGGCCTTGACTCACTCTTGCGGCGCCGTGGCTATGCTGAAAGAAACCAGCTGAATTGGAGCATTTGTATGGCGCGCGCAAAAAAAACGATGTCACCATCATCACCCCCCAGAATCACGGTGCAAGAGGTCGCCGATCGCGCAGGAGTATCGATCGGTACGGTCTCTCGCGTTGTTAACAATGTGCCCGGGGTGCGGCCTGCCTATGTCAAGAAAGTGCAGATGGCGATAGACGAGTTGGGCTGGAGTCCGAACATCGCCGCGCAGAACATACGATCGCCGTCGCTACGAATGATCGGATTCATATTCTCCGATATTCGAAATTCGCTTTATTCGAGTATGACCAAAGGCGCTGAAGAGGTGCTGAGTACCAAGGGCTATCTGTTGGTCACCGCCAGCAGCGATGGCAACCCCGAGCGGGAAGTGGCGTTGATGGATTTCTTCAAACGCCGCCGTGCCGACGGAATGATTCTGACGATCCAGGACGAGAATAATAGTGCCGTACTTTCTGCCATTTCGAGTTGGGGTATCCCGCATGTGATGATGGAGCGCGAGATTCCCATGCATTCGGTGTCCATCGGCGCCGATCATTTTCATGGAACCCGTCAGGCAGTGGAATATTTGCTGGGCCTGGGCCATCGGCGAATTGCCTTGATTACAGGCGGCCGGGGCACGAAAGTCGCCCGGGATCGAGTTCGCGCACTCGAGGAGGCGTTGCGATCGGCGGGGGTTGAGCCTGATCCCGCGCTTTTTTGCCTGGATTCTTTTTCGGCCGAGTACGGGCTTTCGCAGACTCAACGTCTGATGAATATGAAGAAGCCGCCGACAGCCTTGTTGTCGATGGGGGTACGCCTGCTGCCGGGTGTGTTGGAGGCCCTACAGCTGATCGGAAAAAAGATCCCTGATGACCTTTCTCTGATCTGCGGCAATGACACCGATATCGCTCGGATCGTAACGCCACAGATCACCGCTGTGCGATATGACGCCTTAGCGCTGGGCCGAATGGCAGCGGAAAATTTGATTGACCAAATAGAAAGCCGGACTCACGAAGACAAGTCCGTGAGGATCGAGATCCCAACGGAATTGATACTGCGTCAATCGTGCAGACGCATCGCTTCATAACACTCTGCTGATATCGGATTCAGCAACGGACGGAGAGAGGTACAAGTGAACGATTTGTTGTTTCAACCTTATCGTATGCGCGAGCTGACGTTGCCGAATCGGATTGTGGTATCGCCAATGGCGCAATATTCAGCTAATGCCGACGGTCTTGTGACGGACTGGCATCTCGTTCATTACGGTAGCCTGTCTCTGTCCGGTGCTGGCCTGGTCATTATGGAAGCCACCGCCGTGGTGCCCGAGGGCCGTGTATCGCCGTGTTGTTTGGGCTTGTGGGACGATGCTCACGTCGACGGTCTGCGGAGAATCGTGAATTTTTCCCGTCGGCCGAACGCAAGCTATATGGGAATCCAGCTGGCACATGCTGGACGCAAAGCCTCTGTTGCCCCGCCCTGGGAGGGTGGCGCTGCATTGTCGGAATCAGACGGCGGATGGAAATTGTGGGGAGCATCGGCCAAGCCCTATCCAGGGCGAGATGAACCTATCTGCCCAGATGCCGCGGACTTGGATCGCATTACAGAAAGCTATCTTGCAGCACTCAGACGGGCCAACGACGCCGGTTTCGATCTGGTGGAGTTGCACGCGGCACATGGCTATTTTTTGAATACCTTTTTGTCTCCCTTAAGCAATTCCCGCGATGATCAGTGGGGCGGAGACATCGAGGGAAGGATGCGTTATCCGTTGGAAGTTTTCCGGCGTATGCGCGAGGCGTGGCCCACCGAAAAACCCATGGGCGTGCGCATTTCCGTCACCGACTGGGTGCAAGGTGGCTGGGATATCGCATCGTCCGTGGTGTTTGCCGAACGTTTAAAAGTATTGGGTTGCGATTATGTCGCGATCTCGAGCGGCGGAATTTCACCCGATCAGAGAATCACTGTGGGACCTGCCTATCAAGTCCCTGCCGCCGCCGAGGTGCGAGCACAGTCCGGGCTGCCGGTGATGGCTGTTGGCATGCTTTCCGATCCAGATGTGGCGAATCGCGTATTGACCGAAGAAAAAGCCGACCTGGTTGCCGTCGGCCGCGGGATGCTATTCAACCCGCGTTGGGCCTGGCATGCCGGTCTGACCCTAAAAGGTGAAATGCGCGTCGCTGATCCGTATCTGCGCTGCCACCCCAGTTTGAGAAATCTGCCCCGTTAACTCGTTGCGTTAAACCTATATTTTGTGAGTGTCGATCATGTCGAATGACTATCTGATTTTCAGTCCGATCACCTTCCGTGGGGTGACGCTTCCGAATCGTATTGTCTTGTCGCCCATGGCGATGTACATCGCTGACGAAGCCGCACTGAATGACTTTCATATGACCCATTATGGCAAGTTCGCCATGGGAGGCGTGGGTTTGGTCACTGTCGAGCAGACGGCGGTTTGCCGCCGAGGAAGAATTACCAATGGCTGTCTGGGACTTTGGAGCGAAGATCATCTGCCGGCCTTTCGTCGGCTCACCGATGTGATTCACAGCTTTGGCAGTAAGGCGGCGATTCAAATCAATCATGGTGGACGCAAAGCCAGTGCGCAGCGAGCATGGCAAGGTAACGGTCCCCTGACTGCAGACGATATCGCGCGCGGAGAGGAGCTGTGGCAGCCAGAAGGCCCCTCGGATCTACCGTTCGCACCTGGGTGGCCGGTACCAGAGGCGATGACCCTCGATCGAATCCAGTTGCTGCGCCGGGAGTTTGTCCACACCGCTTTATTGGCTGAGCGTGCAGGGTTCGACATTATTGAGTTGCATTTGGCGCACGGCTATCTGCTGCAGAGTTTTCTTACGCCGTTGGCAAACAAACGCACGGATGCCTATGGCGGCTCTCTCGAGAACCGGATGCGTCTCCCCCTGGAGATTGCCAGCGACACGAGGGCCGCGCTATCCGATAAAACGCCGATCTTCGCGCGCATCTCTGCTACAGATTGGATTGATGGCGGCTGGACGTTGGAAGACAGTGTGGTGCTGGCCGAACGCCTGAAAGAGGCCGGCGTTGATCTGATCGATTGCTCTTCTGGCGGAAACCTGCTCAGAGGTGCGACGAACTCCAACTTGGCTCGGGGCCCGCTCTATCAAGTTCCCTTTGCGGAAACAGTGCGTCGCAAGGCCCTCGTTCCTACAATGGCGGTGGGCATGATCCGGACCGGCGCCGACGCAGAACAAGTGTTGCGCGACGGCAAGGCGGATCTGGTCGCGATTGGCCGGCAATTGCTGTTCAACCCGTCCTGGGTACAGCATTGCGCGCAAGAGTTCGGAGTGGACCCGAACTTCTCGCGCTGGCCAGAACCCTACGGCTGGTGGTTGTCCAAGTGGGCAAAGGCCGTGGCGGCGGTGTAAAGACTACTCCGTAGTTTCACACCGCCAGCGGAACATATCAACGGGTCAGCATGCCGTTACCGTCACGATCCTGCTTGCGGAAGTCATCCATGACTTGGCTCATGAATTCATCACGCGTGATGTAGCCGCGCTTGTTCTTATCCAGCATGGTGAACTCGGCGTCCGTGAATACGGTGGCAGTTTCGGGGCGGGCGAGCTTGCCGTCACCTGTCTTGTCAAGCTTGGTGAAGGCTTGTTCCATGAAGGTGCGATATTCGACTTCGCTGACGTTGCCGTCGCGGTTGGTGTCCATTCGCTCAAAGAGCTGGGCTTCGGTCGGGCGGGGCTGGATCTGAGTCTGGGCCTGGGCCTGGGCCGCAAAACCGGCAAGGCAAAAGGACAACGCGGCAATGGGGGCGAGGCGGTGCAGTGTCTTTTTCATGGTGGACCTCAGTTGCAACCTAAGCGATTGCCAGCATAGCCGCCGGCACCTGCGCCTGCGATCGTGGCAACGGTCTTGCCGGTGCCGCCGCCGACCATGCTGCCCAGCAGGCCACCCGCAACGGCGCCACCTACGGTGCCAGCAATACAGTTGAATTCCGAACTGGTGTGCATGCCACCGCCCGATTGGCAGCCCGCCAACGCGCCCATCAGCGCGATGGCTATGAATGTCTTGTTCATTGCATTTACCTCCTTTTGATTAGCCTATACAGGGACCTAATGCAGTAGGACGTCAGGGATAGCATATACAAAGTTTCGGAAAATAGCACTCTCTAGCGGCCATCAGCGCACAGAGCGGCCCCTCGCTGCCCGATCCGTGTCCCGCCTGGCCGGGGGGCTACGAGCGTATCCCCCGGGGCACAGACCGTAGCGGCTGCACAACATCATCTATAACCAATCAATCTCTACCCCCAGCGCCGAATTTTTCGTTGCCCGCAGCAACTGATGCACCGGCAACGTCAATGCAAGTTCAGTGTGAAAGAACCAATCGCACGCCGCTATCTTGCCTCGGTAAAACTCCTCAAGATCAGGACGTGCCGAAATCTGCGCATGCGCGACTCGAGCCTGCCACAACCAGATCCACGCGACGACGTTATGACCGAACAGATCGAGGTAGTAGGCCGCATTGGCGCATCCTTCGCGGGGGTTCTGCTCAATTGCGCCTAACAAAACCCGTGTCGTTTCACGCAGTTCCCGCCACGACCGATCTAATGCAATCGCATGTTCGGCGAGCTTCGGATTGGCACTGGCTTTTGCGGCCTCTATCGTGCGTATCACACGCTGGTGAAAACGCTCCAGCGCCTGCCCGTCGTGCATGCCCACCTTTCGGTTGAGCAAATCCATCGCTTGAATACCGTGCGTGCCTTCATGCAGCGCGTTCAGGCGATTGTCTCGATAGAACTGTTCCACGGGATACTCGCGCGTGTAGCCGTATCCGCCGTGTACCTGAATTGCAAGATCGTTAGTCGCTAATCCGTAACGCGCCGGCCAAGACTTGACCACGGGAATCAGCAGCGGTAACAACAGCGCGGCCTCCGCGCGTTCGTCCGCATCGGGATGATTCGCCTCGTCGTCGGCCAATCTGGCTGCGACGAGGCATAACGACAAGGCGCCTTCTGCGTAGGCTTTCTGTGTCATCAGCATCCGCCGCACATCCGCATGTTCGACGATGGGTACCTGGGGACTGTGCGGGTCGTTAGCGCCAGGCAGACGACCCTGGCGTCTCTCTTTTGCATAGGCCAGCGCATGGCGGTAGCCCGTGTAGGCCAACATCGTAGCGCCCATACCGACGCCGATTCTCGCCTCGTTCATCATCGTGAACATACAGCGCAGGCCTTGGCCGGGTTCTCCGATCAACTCACCGATGCAATCATCGTTTTCTCCGAATGAGAGCATCGTTGATGTGGTGCCCCGGTAGCCCATCTTATGGATCAAGCCCGCGAGCGCGACATCGTTCGATTCACCAGCTCGTCCGTCATCGTCAACGCGGAATTTCGGCACGATGAACAGCGACAGGCCTCGAGCGCCCGGCGGCGCGCCGGCAATGCGCGCCAGCACGAGGTGCACGATGTTCTCGCTGATATCGTGGTCGCCTGCGGAAATGAAAATCTTCTGACCCTTGATCGAATAGCGGCCGTCGGATAGCGGGTTGGCGGTAGAGCGCAGATCAGGCACCGAGGATCCGGCATCGGATTCGGTCAGCGCCATCGTTCCCAGCCAACGCCCCTCGAGCAACGATGGCAGGAATCGCTTTTTTTGTTCGACAGTGCCGAACGCGCGTATCAGGTTTGCATTGGCAGCGGTGAGAAAACAGTACGCAGAGGTCCCCACATTCGCGGCACGGAACAATGCCAGACACGACTGAGAAATGGTGATCGGTAGCTGCATGCCACCCAGTTCGTAATCGTGCGTCGCGGCCAAGAATCCGCCTTTGGCAAAGGCGCGTACCGCTTCGCCCACCGCGGGCAACGTTTTGACTGTCTGGCCATCGAATTCAGGCTCGTTTTCGTCCGAAAGCCGATTGTGAGTGGCGAAATATTGACTGGCCAGACGCTGAGCCGCGTCAATCGCCGCGTCGAAGGTCTCGCGAGAATGATCGGCATAGCGTTCCCGCTGGGTCAGCGACACGCTGTCCAGCATGTCGTACAGCACAAAATCGAGATGGTCGCGGCAGATAAGAAGGTTGGTCATCAGGCTTCCGAATCATCAAACAAGGCTGGTTTGGTTCCGTTGTGCAGAATATAAAACTGCATTGCAGAACTATTTTGGCCATGCTAGCATCAAATCACATACAAGACCGGAAAAATCCGGTATCGGGTTCTACACGCTGCGTTGGATTGCGGCTGACGAATGTAGTGTGCGTCTACCGCGGCTTCTGCAGTTTCGACATGCCCACCTACGGAGACAACTATGAAATTCAGCGCTGCCTTGGCGATATTCATGCTGGCCGTCAGCCAGTCCCCCTCAGTTACCGCTGCCCAGGACAACTATCCTGAAAAGCCGATCACCCTCATTGTTCCTTATGGCGCGGGCGGTACCACTGACGTCATGGCACGAGCGCTGGCGACCAGCTTGTCGAAACAGTTGAAGCAGCCCGTGATCATCGAAAACAAGCCGGGGGTAGGCGGGTCCATGGGCGTGGCAGCGATGCAGACAGCCAAACCCGACGGCTATACCCTGACCATGACGCCGGTCGGCATCTTTCGCCAACCGCATTTGCAACCGGTGTCCTGGAATCCCATCCGTGACGTGACCTACATCGCGACGATCCTGACCTATGACTTTGCGCTGTCCGTAAAGGCTGACTCACCGTTCAAGACGGCCAAGGACTTGGTCGACTATGCAAAGCAGCATCCGGGCGAGATCGATTACGGTACGCCGGGGCGGTACACCGGCAATCAAGTCGTGCTCGCCATGCTGGGCAAACGCGAGGGCGTAGAGTTCACCCATATCCCCTACAAAGGCGATGCGGATGCGACCGCAGCGTTGGTGGGCGGGCATGTGCGGGCCGCGGTTGTGACCAACAGCATTCTCGCTCAGGTCAAGTCGGGCAACGTACGCGTGCTGGCAACGGCGGACGAGGCGCGCAACCCCGAGTTCGAAGGCGTGCCCACGCTGAAAGAACTCGGCTACGACGTTGTTGTGAAATCGCCCCTGGGAATCGGCGGTCCCGCGAATCTGCCTGCTCCGATCGTCGAAAAGCTGGACAAAGCCATCAAAGCGGCATTGGAAGACAACGAGGTCAAGACCGCTGCCAAGAACTTCGGCGTCAGAACGTACTACCTTGATCACGATGCCTATGCTGCGTTCGCCAAGAACGAGTATGAAACTCAAAAACCCTTGATCACCGATCTGGGCCTGTAACGAACCGGGCGTCGTGCCCTAGATGTAAAACATGACCATTGCGCAAACCTCTACAGAAACTCTGCCGCGTGCAAAAAGCACGGACTCGGAAGACAGGCATTTCGTGACAGCGCTAGCGCGCGGTTTGGAGGTTCTAGCCAGCTTTAACGGCGGGGACAGCGCTTTGGGTAATCAAGAGATCGCGCGTCACTGCGGGCTGCCCAAGTCCACGGTGTCGCGCTTGACCGCCACGCTGGCACGATTGGGTTACCTGCGGCTGGACGAGGGCACCGGCAAATATCACCTCGGCGTAGCTACGTTGGCGTTGGGTGCCGGTATGCTCGCCAAACTGGACGTACGCCAGATTGCCAGGCCCGGCATGCAGCAGTTGGCGAGTGCTTACGGTGGTCTGGTGGCACTCGGTGCCCGCGACAGGTTTTCGATGCTGTATCTAGAGGCCTGCCGTAGTCAGGTCGCCTTGACCTTGAATCTGCAGATGGGTTCGCATGTGCCCATTGCCGTCACGGCCATGGGGCGCGCTTATCTGGTAGAAGCGGGCTCCGCAGAGCAACGCGAAGTCATTGAACGCGCCAGTGAACTGGACATCGGCTCAGGGCAAGCCATCGCACGCGGGCTCGAGCAGGCACAGGAAGACTACGCCAAGCTGGGCTGCACCTGCTGCTTTGGTGACTGGAATCCCGACGTGCACAGCATCGCCGTCGGCCTGCGGCTCGGCGGCAACCAGCCACTGATGGCGCTGAACTTCGGCGGGCCTGCGTTTCGCATGTCACGCGAATATCTGCTTAACGAGGTTCGTCCCCGATTGCTGGATCTGGCAGCACAGATCAAAGAACAGACAGGCGCGCCTGGCTAGGCTACCGCCGCAGGCAATGCCAGTATCGCTTTTCCCATTACACCGAACGTGAAAGGTTCTTCATACATATGACGCAGCTCACCTATACCGTGGTCGACGGCATCGCTCTGATCACGATGCAGAATCCACCCGTCAACAGCATGGGACACATGCAACGCCGACAGATCCTGGAGGCGCTGGACCAGGCCGAGGCAGACGCCGCGGTACAGGCTGTGGTGATAACGGGATCCGAGCAGGTGTTCTCGGGTGGTGCCGACATTACGGAGTTCGGAACGCCAAAAGCGAGCCGGCATCCTACGTTGCGCGACGTCATTGACGCGCTCGACGCATATTCCAAGCCCGTCGTTGCCGCCATCGATGGCATATGCCTGGGCGGCGGGCTCGAGTTAGCGCTGGCGACACATTACCGTGTTGCAACTGGACGGGCTTTGGTTGGTTTGCCTGAAGTAAAGCTGGGCCTGTTGCCCGGCGCGGGCGGCACACAACGGCTGCCACGGCTGGTGGGCCTGGAACGGGGGCTGGATATGATCGTCAACGGCAAAAAGGAAAAAGCCGTTGACCTGGCCGCCACCCGCTTGTTTGATCTGGTGGTTGAGGGCGCTGTAGCGGATGCCGCCATGGCGTTTGCCCGTGAGCGCGTTCGCGCCAATGATCCGATCCAGCGCACGCGCGACATCGCCATCACAGAGCCGGACGCGCAAGCATTCCTGCAAGTCGTCCGACGGAATACGGCTGCCGCTCACCCTCGACTGCCGGCGCCCTCGCAATGCGTCGAGGCCGTTGCTGGTTGCCTGCTGCCATTCGATGAGGGCGTCAGGAAAGAGCGGGCGCTTTTCATGCAGCTGATGAACAGCCCTGAATCTGCAGCGCTGCGGCATGTCTTCGCTGCCGAACGTGCCGCGACCAAGGTGGTGGGCATCTCGCCGCAAACGCCGAAGCGCGAGATCCGGCGAGTTGGTGTCATTGGTGCAGGCACCATGGGTAGCGGCATCGGTATGAATTTCCTGAACGCCGGCATTCCGGTGGTTTTGCTGGATATGGGCGACGAAGCGCTTGCGCGGGGGGTAGCCGCTATTCGCAAGAACTACGAAGCCACCAAGCGTAAAGGACGAATCAGCGAAGCGCAGATGGACCAACGCATTGCTTTGCTGCAGACAACCCTCAACTATAGTGACCTGAGCGATGTCGACTTGGTCATCGAAGCCGCGTTCGAAGACATGGCCGTCAAGCAGAAAGTATTCAGCGCGCTAGACGCGGTGCTGAAACCTGGCGCGATCCTGGCGACGAATACCTCGACCCTGGACGTCAATGCGATTGCAGGATTCGTAAAGCGCCCCGCAGACGTGGTGGGACTGCATTTTTTCAGCCCCGCCAATGTTATGCGATTGCTTGAGATCGTCCGAGCAGATCAGACTTCCGACGAAGTGCTGGCGACCTCTCTCCACCTGGCAAAGGTGATAGGCAAGCAGCCGGTAGTCTCTGGCGTATGTGACGGCTTTATCGGCAACCGTATGCTCAATGGGTATCGTGACGCAGGCGAAGAATTGCTGTTGCTGGGCGCGTCGCCGAAGGACATTGACAAAGCTCTCGAGGACTTCGGTTTTGCGATGGGGCCTTATCGCATGGGCGACCTGGCGGGCTTGGACATTGGTTGGGCAATCCGAAAGCGCCGACAGGCCGAGAACCCGGACCGGGATTTCTCCTGCGTAGCGGATCGCCTCTGCGAAGCAGGACGATTTGGTCAGAAGACCGGTGCGGGTTGGTATCGATACGAATCCGGTAGCCGTACGGCCCACGCAGATCCCGTGGTCGCCGAGATTCTCGATGCCTACCGCCAGGAAAAATCCATCGTGCCGCGTAGCTTTAGCCCGCGCGAGATCGTCGAGCGCTGCGTGTTTGCGCTGGTCAATGAGGGCGCACGCATCCTGGAAGAGGGCATCGCGCAACGGGCCTCGGACCTGGACATCGTATACCTCAATGGATATGGCTTCCCGCTGCATCGCGGCGGCCCCATGCATTATGCCCAGCAGGTCGGTCTGTACAACGTGGTACGCGCCATGCGCCGGTTTGCCGCGCAATCGCGCAATCCGGATTTCTGGCAGCCAGCCTCGATGCTGGTTCAGCTGGCCGAATCCGGCGACGCATTGAAATAACCCGTGATCACATTGAGGACATCATGAACGAGGCTGTCATTGTTTCTACGGCTCGCACCGGTCTGGCCAAATCTTGGCGCGGCGCATTCAACATGACGTATGGCGCGACGCTGGGCGCTCATGCGGTTCACCATGCCGTTGCCCGAGCCGGTGTCGACCCCGCCGAAGTCGAGGACTGCATCATGGGCGGCACCTACCTCGAAGGCACAACCGGTGGAAACATCGCCCGTGCCATCGCCTTGCGTGCAGGTCTGCCGGTCACGACCGCTGGCATGAGTATCAATCGGTTTTGCTCCACAGGCCTGCAAAGCATCGCATTGGCCGCACAGCGTGTGATGGTCGAAGGCGCGCCGATGATTGTTGCCGGCGGGGTTGAGAGCATTTCGTGCACGCAGAATGAAGCCAACATGCACATGCGTCGCGACCCGTGGCTGCTCGAGCATAAACCTGCCCTCTATCTGAGTATGCTGCAGACCGCAGAAAACGTTGCCCGCCGATACAACATCAGCAAGGATGCGCAGGACGCCTATGGCGTGCGCAGCCAGCAACGCGCTGCCGCTGCGCGCGACGCCGGCCTGTTCGACGCCGAGATCGTACCCATGACGACCATCATGGCAGTGCAGGACAAGGCCACCGGTAAAGTCTCGCGCCGTGAGGTGACCATCTCTTCGGATGAGGGGATACGTGCAGACACAACGCTCGAGAGCATCGCGGGGGTCCGATCTGCGCTGCCCGGCGGCGTGATCACTGCCGCCAACGCGAGCCAGTTCTCTGACGGCGCATCGGCCTGCCTGGTCATGGATGCGAAACTGGCGGAACGTCGGGGCATTCAACCGCTGGGCATATTCCGCGGTTTTGCTGTCGCCGGCTGCGAGCCCGACGAGATGGGCATCGGCCCCATCTTTGCTGTGCCTCGTCTGCTCAAGCGGGCCGGGCTCAAGGTATCTGACATTGATCTATGGGAACTGAACGAGGCCTTTGCCTGCCAGGTGATCTACTGTCGCGACCATCTCGGCATACCCGATGATCGCCTCAATGTGAATGGCGGCGCCATTGCCGTAGGACATCCGTATGGCGTGTCGGGATCCCGGTTGACGGCGCACGCCTTGATCGAGGGCAAGCGCCGCGGCGCGCGGTACGTCGTCGTGACGATGTGCGTAGGTGGCGGACAGGGTGCCGCCGGTCTTTTCGAAGTAGCTTGATCGGCACGGCCAGGAAGGAGAACTCAATGAGCGTGAAGTCGCTGTTTCAGTTGGAAGGAAAAGTCGCTCTCATTACGGGCGGGTCTCGCGGCCTGGGATTGCAAATAGCAGAGGCCTTGGGCGAGATGGGCTGCAAGTTGGCTATCACCGCCCGCAAAGAAGCTGAGCTGGAGGCTGCCGCGCAGCACCTGCAGTCTCAAGGGATTGAGGTGCTCACCGTGCCCGGCAATCTCTCGCAGTTCGACACCATACCTGGCTTGGTAGACCGTGTGCTGGATCGCTTTGGCGTGATCGATGTGCTGGTCAACAACGCGGGCGCAACCTGGGGGGCGCCTGCCGAAGACTATCCCGATGAGGCGTGGCACAAGGTCATGGACCTGAACATCAACGCCGTGTTTTATCTGTCCAGGGAAGTCGGCCGCCGGACGATGATCCCGCGCCGCGCGGGCAAGATCATCACGGTTGCCTCCGCCGCCGGAATGCGCGGTACGGCGAAAGGTGTATCGACGATCGCCTACAACACGTCGAAAGCTGCTGCCGTCAACTTTACGCGCACGCTGGCTTGCGAGTGGGGGCGTTACAACATCAACGTCAATGCCATATGTCCTGGATATTTCTCGTCGCGCATGGCGGACGCGCAGATTCAGCGCTTGGGACAGTCGCTGCTGGACCGCATACCACTGGAGCGCGTAGGCGGCGAAGAGGACCTGAAGGGGATTGCGGTGCTGCTTGCCAGTGAAGCCTCTCGTCATATCACCGGCCAGGCGATTCTGGTGGACGGCGGCGCCAGTGTCAGCGCTTGATGCAACCGTGTTGAAACTCCATTAACGCAGGACTGAGATGATCAACAAGTTCAAGGACAACGTACATGAGGCGGTGGCCGATATCCCCGACGGGGCGACGGTTCTGGTCGGCGGCTTTGGCGGAGCGGGGCATCCGACGGAACTCCTGCATGCATTGCTTGAGCAGGGAGCACGCGACCTGACGATGGTCAGCAACAATGCAGGCAATCACGAAGTCGGTTTGGCGGCGCTGATAAAGGCCGAGCGAGTCCGGAAAATGATCTGTTCTTTTCCGAGGGCCAGTCATTCTTACGTATTCAACCAGTTCTACGCCGAAGGCCGCATCGAATTGGAATGTGTTCCACAGGGCACGATTGCAGAGCGCCTGCATGCGGCGGGCGCTGGGCTGGGGGGCTTTTATACGCGCACGGGCTACGGCACCGAGCTGGCAGCGGGCAAGCACGTCCAAGAGATCGACGGTCAGTTCTATGTGTTTGAACGCCCGCTGCACGCTGACTATGCGCTGGTGATGGCCGAGAAAGGCGACAGGTGGGGCAATCTCACCTACAACAAGACGGCGCGCAATTTCGGTCCGGTGATGTGCCAGGCCGCGAAAACCACCATCGTACAAGTCAAGCATAAGGTGGAGCTGGGCGAGCTCGATCCCGAGGTGATTGTGACTCCCGGCATATTCGTGCAGCGAGTGGTGGTCGTCAGCAATCCCCAATTCTCAAGTTGAAATCGCGATGCAAAAACTCACCCGCATTCAGATGGCCGCCCGGCTCGCAAAGGACATCCCCGCCGGCAGTTACGTCAATATCGGCATCGGTCTGCCGGAACTGGTGGCCAATCACCTCGATCCCGCCGATGAAATCCTGCTGCATAGCGAGAATGGGATGCTTGGCATGGGACCGGCAGCCGCGCCCGGCGAAGAGAACCACGAGCTCATCAACGCGGGCAAGCACCCGGTGACGTTGCTCACCGGAGGCGCCTTTTTTGGTCATGTGGACTCGTTTGCCATGATGCGCGGCGGGCACCTGGACTTGTGCATCATGGGTGGTATGCAGGTGTCGCAGACAGGTGACCTGGCAAACTGGTCCCTGGGCCGCAAAGGCGAGCCGCCTGCCGTCGGTGGTGCTATGGATCTCTCCGTCGGCGCGCGAAAAGTATTCATCCTGATGGAACACAACGCCAAGGACGGCACGCCCAAGCTGGTCGAGAACTGCACCTTGCCATTGACAGGCCTCGGTGTGGTGCATCGCGTCTACACCGACCTGGCGATCGTTGATATCACGCCGAAAGGATTCCTCCTGAGAGAGAAGCTCGTCGATATCAGTGATGATGAACTGCGAGCGTGTACCGGAGCGACATTGCACTTTCCGGATGACCGTTGAGATTGTGGGTAGGAGATCTCGTTACAGCGAGCTCGGGGCGAATCCGAACGGAGAGACCTTCATGTAAACCCGGGCTGAAGGGATTCCCGCCCCACCTCATTCTCTGCGAGCCACGTGACGCCCGCGCTTTTGAATGTCCGCACGTATGGCCGCAGCAAGGCGATCAATTCACTGTGTAGCGCTTTTACCGTATGCGGGTTACGCGTGAGCATGGGGCTGCAGGAAACGATCGTTCTGCCTAGCGACGGGCTGACTACTGGTGCGCCCACGAGTCGCTGGGCCTCCAGCATCGGCGTAATGGGCATGACCGGCAGAATGGTGTAACCCACACCGCGTTCGACCAAGTCCAGGATGACGGCGGTACTGTCCGATTCTGCGACTGGGTTCAGGTTGACGCCAATGATTGTGCACGCACGGTCGATGGCGTTGCGCAGGCTCTTTGCCTCAGGCACCACCATAGGCAATTTTACGACCTCGGCGAGGTTGACCGGGCTCGATGGCGAGAGCCCGCAACCCGGCAGGCCGACCACGTAGATCGGCTCGCGATATACCGGTGAGGTCTGCAGCATCTCCGATTGCAGATAGTCGCCCATGAGGCAGATGTCCAGCTTGCCGTCCTCGAGACCATCCTGCAAAAAATCAGAGAATCCCGCGGCGATTCGTACTTTCAGGTCTGGGTATTGGTGACGCAACGACGTCACCAATGGCCCCGCCAATACGGCGGCCAGGCCGGGCAACATCCCGATGGCCACTGATCCCATCAGGTTTTTGGTCGCGGCGCCAATGTCCGCCTTGGCCTGATTCAGCCCTTTGAGAGAGACGCGTACCTGATCGACAAAGCGTCGGCCCGGGACGGTCAGCACCATCCCCAGGTGGTTTCGGTGGAACAAGGGCGCCCCCAACTCGTCTTCCAACTGTTTCAGTTGTCGAGATAGCGCGGGTTGAACGATATGCAGCAGTTCCGACGCTCTAGTGAGGCTACCCGTTTCCGCTATGGCCAGAATGGTACGTAGTTGTCTTAAGTCCATCGTCGGCTCACTCCACTGATTGATCTATGCCGAACCGCTATAGCCGCCAGAGCAAGATGTGAATTGTCTCGTAGTTACGCGGCAAATACCATGGGTCGGGTTGGAGGGCCTGCTTGCAGGCGACAGAACCGTGAGACAAGAGATCAAAAAGCCATGAAAAGAATTTTGGTTGCCAACCGTGGTGAAATTGCCGTGCGGGTTTTTCGCGCCATACGTGACCTGGGCATGCAAAGCGTGGCCGTGTATTCACAAGATGATGCAAACTCACGGCATCGAATTTTGGCAGATACGGCGGTTGCGTTGGAGGGGTCTGGTCCGGCGGCCTATATCGATATTGATGCCATCATCGCCGCAGCCAGAAATGAGGACTGCGATGCCATTCATCCAGGTTATGGGTTTCTGAGCGAGCGATCGGATTTCGCGCAAGCTTGTACCGATGCAGGAATTACGTTCATTGGCCCAGAGGTCCAGCAACTGGCTCTATTTGGCGACAAAGGGAGTGCACTGAAGCTAGCCAGAGAATGCGATGTTCCGGTGATGCCGGCGACACACGGCGGCGCCTCGTTCGAAGAAGTCACGCAGTTCTTCGACCAGCAGGGTAGCGCCGGCATCGTCATCAAGGCGGTCGGCGGCGGCGGTGGTCGCGGCATGCGCGTCGTACAGGATAAATCTGACATTCCCGAACGCTACGCCCGCTGCCGATCCGAGGCGATGTCTGCATTCGGAGTGGATGCGCTCTATGCCGAACGCCTGGTCAGTCGTGCTCGCCACATCGAAGTGCAGATCGTCGGCGATGGCGTCAATGTCATTGCTCTGGGTGAGCGCGATTGCACGCTGCAGCGCCGCTTTCAGAAAGTCGTGGAAATAGCGCCCAGTCCGGTTCTCAACGCTGCGCTGCGCACCGGCATTCTCGATGCCGCAACAAAGCTTGCCTCGAAAGTGAATTATCGCGGCCTGGGAACCTTTGAATTCCTCGTCGAAGAAGACGACCGGGGCGTACAGACAAATTTCGTTTTTATCGAAGCCAATCCTCGACTGCAAGTCGAGCACACCATCACAGAGCAGGTCACAGGCGTCGATCTGGTCGCAGTACAAATTGGCATCGCGCAGGGGAAAAGCCTGCAGGCCTTGGGCTTGGATCCTGCGTGTCCGCCGCAGCCGCGAGGGTATGCCATTCAGGCGCGGATCACGGCAGAAACGACTGATGCTACTGGCATGGCTCGCCCTGCACACGGGCGGCTGGAGCGGTTTGATCCGCCAACTGGGCCGGACGTGCGAGTCGATACGCACGCCTATAGCGGCTATTCGCCCGCGCCGGCCTTTGATACGCTTTTGGCCAAATTGATCGTATCGAGTGCCAACGAGGACTTCGCCAGTGTCGTCAGGCGCCTGCGCCGCAGTTTGGCCGAATTTCGGGTCGTTGGAGTGGCGACGAATATTCATCTGCTCATGGCGCTTGTCGAGCGCGATGATTTCCTGCAGCAGCAGAACCATACGCGCCATGTCGAGGCGATTTTGCCGGAACTGCTAACGGCTGCTGCCCAGTTGAAAAGCGAGCAGCAAGCCAAGGATCAGCTAATCGGCGAAGACACGCAAACGCCTGCGGCATCATCTGTTTTGAAAGCAGTCGTCAACGAGGTGCTTGATGAGCGATTGGCCGCCTGCCGCGCGCCGTTGAGCGGTCGCATTGTCGAGCTGTCGGTTGGCGTAGATGACGTGGTTCTAAAAGGCCAACCCATCGCGGTCATCGAAGCGATGAAAATGGAGTATTCCGTTCTCGCCGAGGGCAATGGCCGAGTCGTGGACGTCCGCGCCATCAAAGGAAATCAAGCAGCCGAAGACGAAATCCTAGTTGTGATCGAGCAGGACTTCGACGGCGTCGATGTAGATGCCGATGTAAAAGCCGTAGACTTGAATGCGGTTCGCCCGGATCTGCAGGCCGTATTTGACCGTCATGCGATTCTCTATGATGACGCCCGCCCTGACGCGGTGGCAAAGCGGCACGCTCGAGGTCAGCGAACCGCCCGGGCCAATATTGCAGACCTGTGCGACGAAGGCTCCTTTGTCGAGTATGGCGCATTGGTCATTGCCGCCCAGGCCAGCCGGCGCACAAAGGAAGACTTGATCGCCAATACGCCTGCCGACGGTATCGTTACTGGCGTGGGCAACATCAATGGCGCTGAATTCGGCTATGACGCCTCGTTGAGTGCCGTATTGGCCTACGATGCAACGGTCCTGGCAGGCACGCAAGGCAAGCGTAATCACATCAAGACAGACAGGCTGGTCGAGCGCGCGCATCGGGACGAGATGCCATTGGTGTTGTTCGCCGAAGGCGGGGGGGGCCGTCCGGGAGACGTGGACTTTCCATTCGTGTCCGGGCTGTATCAACCCACCTTTGCGTCCCTGGCGGAACTGAGCGGCGAGGTGCCACTACTGGGCATTGTGTCGGGCCGATGCTTCGCGGGCAATGCTGCTTTTCTAGGCGTATGTGACGTCATCATTGCGGACAAGCGTTCAAACATCGGCATGGCGGGGCCGGCCATGATCGAGGGCGGGGGGCTGGGCATTTTCAAGCCTGAGGACGTTGGGCCCGCACCTGTGCAGTTTGCCAACGGCGTGATCGACATCCTTGTGGAAAACGAGGCCGAGGCCGTCGCGGTGGCAAAGCACTATCTCTCTATGTTTCAGGGGCGTACGAAAACCTGGTCGGCGCCCAACCCGCTCGAGCTGCGGCATATGGTTCCGGAGAATCGCCTGCGCGTCTACGATAGCCGCAAGGTCATCGAAGGCATCGCCGACGTGGGCAGCGTATTGATGTTGCGTTCGGGATTCGGGCATGGGCTGCACACCGCGCTGGCGCGGGTCGAGGGTCAGCCCGTAGGCATCATCGCCAATAACCCCCATCATTTGGGCGGCGCCATCGACGCCGATGCGGCGGACAAAGCAGCCCGCTTCATGACGCTCTGTGACGTTCACGGGCTGCCCATCATTTCCCTCATCGATACCCCGGGATTCATGGTCGGCCCTGATGAGGAAGCCAAAGCGCAGGTTCGCCATGTGTCCCGGATGTTTGTGGTGGCTGCCAAGTTGCGCGTCGCGCTGCTGGCGATTGCGCTGCGTAAAGGCTATGGCCTGGGCGCCATGGCAATGGCGGGGGGCAGTTTTCGCTCTGCCAGTTGTGCGGTGTCGTGGCCCACAGGGGAGTTCGGCCCTATGGGGCTGGAGGGCTCGATCAGGTTGGGCTTCAAAAAGGAGCTCGAGAATGTTCCGCCAGGGCCCGAGCGTCAAGCACTTTACGACCAATTGGTAGCGCGCGCATACGAACGTGGCCATGCCATCAATGTCGCTTCTACGACCGAAATCGACGCAGTTATCGATCCCGCCGAAACCCGCATCTGGATTCGTCAGGGGATCGCATCCGCAGCGTTGCGTGCGGGCCGGGCACGTCGCTCTTTTGTCGATACGTGGTGAGCACAAAAATTACTGAGGAACCGACCGTGATGAAGCACGACTCTACGGACCAGCTTGCCCTCGCTGGACTGCGCGTCCTCGAAATAGGTACCGGAGCGGCACTGGCTTATGCGGGCAAGCTCTTCGCTGACTTCGGCGCTGAAGTCATCAAACTTGAGGACCCCGCGGCGGAAGAACTGCGACTTGTTCCGCCTTTGTTGAGTCCTCCCGGATCGGCGCCGCAAAGCGCGCTGAACGCCTGGCTCAACACAAACAAACGCAGCGTTACCTTGAGCAATAGCAGCTTTGAAGAGCACGCATGGCTATCGCGTCTGGCGAGGACGTGTGACGTGATTCTTGATGCCCGAGCGTTGAGCGCAGGCGTTGACGTGCTGAGCCGGCCAGTTTGCGGCACCGGGGAGGCTGCCGATGAGTCAAACGCTCCTATAGAGGTGTGCTTGACCTGGTTTGGGGAAAGCGGGCCCTATCGCAATTTCGTGGGAACGACGGCCGTATGCCGTGCCTTGAGCGGCGCCGTCTACACCAGCGGGGCGGTGGAAGGCCCGCCGCATCTGCCACATGACGTTCAAACCGGCATTGTTGCCGGTCTGGCCGCGTTCTCGAGTGCGATATCAGCGCTGATCGGAGCGGCCGACGGGACTCGCCGGTATGTGCTCAGTATTCACGAGCTGGCGTTCTCGGTGGTGGAAATGGAGGCGGGCATGGTGCAAGACGGGCGTCACCCCAAAGCCCGTCTGGGTGTGAACCGATTCTGCACGACACACCCGGGGGGAATCTACCAGACCAGGCAGGGCTGGATCGGCATTTTCGCGCATACGGCTCCTCAATGGGCGGCGCTATGCTCGGCGATCGGCCATCCGGAACACGCCACTGACACTCGTTTCATCAATGGTCCGACGCGTATTCAACATGCCGACGAGATCGATGCGTTTTTGATTCCAGCGCTGCTGACCAAGACTGCTCAGGAATGGTTTGAGCAATTGGCACGCGACAAATTCCCTGCCGTGCTGGTGCCTACCATGGACGAATTGCTGCAACAGCGCGTCCATCGAGAACGCGGCGCGTTTGTTCCGGTGAAATTCGGATCGAGCCAATTCGAAGGCGTGGTCGTTCCGCTGCCACTCGGCGATGCGGGGCCGCTGCCTGGCGGGACTGCGCCGGCAACAGGGGCAGATAATGCCTTTTATCGCACTGAACAAGCATTGCGCCCCAGATCACGCCGCACACGTGCGCCGGCGGCTGTGGCACCGCTGCGGCAGATTCGCGTGATTGACCTGACAATGGGCTGGGCGGGGCCGTTGGCCGCGCGTACGCTTGCCGACTTTGGCGCCGAAGTCATCAAGGTCGAGGCCACGCAATATCCAGATTGGTGGAGAGGGACTCACCATACCGAGGAGTTTTATCGCGATCGGTTGTATGAAAAGAACTCGAACTTCGCGTTGATGAACCGCAACAAGCTCGGCATTACGCTTGATCTGACGCGGCAAGAGGGGCGCTCGGTTTTACTCGACCTGGTGAAAACCGCTGACATTGTCATTGAGAACTATTCGACCGAAGTGCTTCCTAAATTGGGCTTGGACTACGCAGCATTGTCTCGGGTAAACCATCGGCTGGTGATGATTTCCATGCCGGCATTCGGGAGTGGCAACGAGTGGAGCACCACCAGGGCTTATGGCGGAACGCTTGAGCAGGCTAGTGGCTTGCCTCATCACACCGGATTTCCTGAAAACCCGCCGTCGCTGACATCCTATGCGTACGGAGACCCCGTCGGGGGATGGAACGGGGGTGCCGCGGCGTTGGTGTCGCTGTTTGTGCAGGCGCGCACCGGGAAAGGGCAACACGTCAATCTTTCGCAAGTCGAATGCATGCTCTCGATGGTTGCACCGTTCCTCATAGAGCAGTCGGTATGCGGCCATGCCACCGCTCGTAACGGGAATGCGCATCCTGTTTTCGCCCCGCATGGCATTTATCAATGCGCAAGCGACGACGATTGGGTGGTTTTGAGCGTGATCAACGATACGCAATGGCACACCCTGATCGACGTGTTAAAGGCGCCGCAGTTGGCGCAGGATCCATCGTTGAGTCATGTGTCAGGCCGCCGCGCCCAGCGACAAGTGATAGATGAACAGATCAGCAAGTGGACCAAACAACGGTCGGCAGAAGAGGCTATGCACGTGTTGCAGACGGCCGGTATCAGTGCTGGCGTCGTAAAGCCCGTGTGGGAGATCCTGGAGGATCCACATCTGAATAAGCGGGGGTTCTTCAAAACGATTCCGCGCACATATCTGGGGCAATACCTGACCACCACACCGTGGTTCAGAGAAACAGCAGCGCCCACGGAAGTCATCCGTGCGGCGCCCACCCTGGGAGAGCACAGCCGAGAGGTTTTCTCGCGAGTGCTCGGACTGACTCAAGCGCAGCAGCAGGCACTTGAGGCGTGCGGCATAACAGGAACCGCCGCAACGAAGAAAGCAGCTTAGATAGCGAGACCGGTATTTTCGGCTTGGAAGTTGTCAAACTATTCGGAGACAAAAAAATGACTATATTCAAATCGCGTAGAGACTTTCTCATAGCATCCGCCAGTATCGCAGGCGCTGCCGGGCTTGGGCTGGGTCCGAGCGCGGTGTTTGCGCAAGACTCCCAATGGCCTGCCAAACCTATTCGAATTGTTGTACCGTTTCCGGCTGGGTCCATTACCGATGCGATGGCTCGTCTGTTGGCAGACGACCTGTCGAAGACACTGGGACAGCCCGTGATCGTGGAGAACAAAGGGGGCGCCAATGGGTCAATCGGGGCCGCTGAGGTGGCGCGTTCAGCTCCGGATGGGTACACCTTGCTGGCTACCAACAGCAGCAGTATTACCGTCAATCCATTGGTCTATAAAAATTCGCCCTATAAGTCGACCGACTTTGCACCGATCACGCTGGTGCTGGACGCTCCATTCATCGTGAACGTCAATGCCGAATGGGCAAAGAAGCACTCGATCAACTCGATCAAGGATTTGACGACCTTTGCCAAGATCCATCCGTCTGAGCTCACTTACGGCTCGGGAGGTATGGGCAATCTGGCGCATTTGGCGTATGCGATGTTGAGCAACGAAGTGGGGTTCAAGGCTACGCATGTCCCCTACAAGGCCGGGTCACAGGCCAGCACAGCGGCGATGTCTGGGGAAGTCAACACCTTATTTGACACGCTGACGAGTATTCCGCAGGTTAAAGCTGGAAAACTCAAGGCATTGGCAGTGACGTCACAACAGCGCCTCGCTCAGCTGCCTGAAGTCCCCACCATTGCCGAAGCGGGCTTTCCGAATATCGCTGTGACGTTCTGGTTGGGATTGCTGGCACCCGCCAAAACTCCTCCAGAAATCATTGAAAAACTGTACGAGCGTTCGAAGCAGGCCATGTCGGTGCCGGCAGCGAACAAGGCGTTGAGCGCACAAGGAACCATTGCCATGGTTGGTCCGAGCGATTTTGCCGAACGTATTGCGAACGAGACCAAGCAACTGG
Organism: Bordetella muralis; assembly: GCF_965139205.1. Taxonomy (GTDB): domain Bacteria; phylum Pseudomonadota; class Gammaproteobacteria; order Burkholderiales; family Burkholderiaceae_B; genus Bordetella_A; species Bordetella_A muralis. The sequence continues at coordinate 126,615 of NZ_CBCSIU010000003.1, read as the reverse complement.
CCGAAGTCGTCAAACGAGAGAACATTACTCTCGATTGACTCACTGAGCCCGCGATCTCGCGCTATTTGGCTTATTGCAAGGCGGATTTTGCAATCAAGTCATCGTACACCGCAGGGGCGTCCGTAAACCCCTGCCGTTGGAGCTTTTTGACATAGGCGTCCGACACGGGCTGCAGGCCCGACTTCCAACGCTGCAACGTCGCAGCGTCCGGCCGCACTATTTCCTGTCCAGGTCCGTGCGCACCATCGTAGTAGGGCTTGTCCCATTTATCCCACAGCGGTCCAAACTGCGCAACTAGTGTGTCGCCAGACAAGCGATCTATGGCTGTGCGTACATCCGCAGGCAAAGCGTCGAACTTTGCTTTGTTCATCACGATAAAAAACGCCGACGCATAAAATGGCACTGCGGTGTGTTGCTTCATCTCATCATTGAAGCCGGGAATGGGCGTGCCCCAATTGGTGATGATGCCGTCGAGTTCGTTCGCCCGCAGTGCAGGCATGATTTCGTCGGGCTGCAGTAACTTGGGTTGCGCACCGACATATTCCAGCGTGGTTGCAACGGTGGCGTTTGGCACCCGCAATCGCAAGCCCTTTAAATCGCCTAGTTCGACGACTCGCGTCTGTTTCGTGTGTACCAGGCCGGGATTTTGCACGAACAACGCCAGCACCTTGAACTCTTTATACTCATCGGCGATCACGTTGTTCTTATAAAGCGCCCATAACGCCTCGGAGCCGCGCTTTGCATCAGAAACCACGAATGGCAGCTCGATTATCGAGCTTCGCATAAAACGCTCGCCTTCTGCGCCGCGCAGCCCAAGCGCGATATCGACGGTGCCCGCTTTGACCTGGCTGGCCTGATTTCGCACATTTCCTAATGGGGAGCTTGAGTTGATGACTTCGACTGCCACCTTGCCACCCGTCTGCCGTTCGAGCTCGCGCGCCCAGGGTTCCACCAGATCAACTTGAAAGAAGCTCTTTGGGCCTAGAAAGTGCGACATCTTTAGACGTATGACCTCTGGCTCTTGGCTTTCCGTCTTCTGAGCGTGTACCAGTAACGGTTGACAGGCCAATATTGCAATAGCGACGAGCTTTACGAGCAGAGGTCTACGACGCATGGCGTCCTCCCGGATATGCCGATGTGGCCTGGGCGATGAGATGTCTGCGAATCTTAGTTTAAGTATGAACTAATATTTATCATGGCTTACCCGTACTCGACAGAAGTATGCAAGATGCCGCCTGGGGCCCAGGCCCATCACCCCCGGCCTGGTGGACGCCGTGATGGCGAAGCAGGGGGCGCTGTGTCCCGAACTAACAGGGGGCCACCGCCTGTCACTTAATCGACCATCTGACCCAGCTGACCGTCCAACAACTGCTGGTAATGAACCGAAGGCAGTTCAATCAACGGCTTGCGATACTGGCTCCATAACCGGCGGTCTTCCTCCGTGTGGAAAATCTGCTTTTCCGGCATGGCAGGCCAGGAGGGGACCTCGAACCACAAGCGCAGGAGGTGGCGGCGGTCGGCCAGTTCTTTGGCATCCTGGTAGTCGGTACGACCGTGAACCATCATGCGATTGTTCAGGAACTGAATGTCGCCTTCTTTGAATCCCATGTCCAGATACAACTCGGGCGACGCGGACACTTTGCGTACGCGATATAGGGCCTCGGATTCCTCGGGCGTATAGTTGCATTGCCCACTCTTTTCGGCCAGGCGGGCATATCCCGTGGGCAGATAGCAGGTGATCTCGCCGTTTTCTTCGTAGAAGAACGGCACGCGGTCAGGACTGTAGGTGCGCGTGGCGCGGCGGCCGTCTTCGTCCGTGCGTTTCAGGTACAAACCGCGCGCCAGGATCTCCAGCAGATGAGGGTATTCCCGAGCCATGGTATTGTGCACCGCCAGCGCGCTGCTGATGCGGCTCTCACCCCCCGAGATGGCGGACCGCAGGCACATCAAGCCAATAATGTCGCAAGAGTCGGTGTGCATCAGCTGGCCTCCGCCTTTGCGATAGCCGCGCGATTTGGGCTCATAGTCGCTGACGTCCATGACATGGCCCAGTATGTCGCCCAGGTAGGATTGCGTCATCGGTTTACCCAGATATGAGCCCAGGCCAAAGTAGATGCGCGTCATGTCGTCATCGGAATAGGCTTGGCGATTCAGCCCTCGCAGCATCAGGAACCCACGGCCATGGCGTAGACGATCCGGCAAAGCACGCATCAGGTCGCCCACCTTGTCCAACGGGAACGTCTCTGGCGTGATATCTGGAAAATCGAGATTTCCCTGAGCCAGCAGATGCTTTAACGCCAGGTCGATCTCGCGTTGTTCGTTATCGCTCAGGATATGCAGGCCTTCTTTCATCCAGTCGATATCGGGGCCTTTCCAGGCGCCCAGCGTGTCGATCTGTGTTCCGATTTTGCTCATGATTGGGGTCTCCTTCGATGTCAGTATGCGGTGCAGGCAGGTGCGGTCAGACTGTCTGGGGCAGGGCGGATGGCGATGATACGGCTGCTTCGGTTTTATTGACGGTCGATGCTTCACCAAAGACCACGCCCTGGTCGAACAGGGGCTGCAGGTCTGTGCCGTCCAACAACTCTGTCAAGCATTCCACGGTGTGCTGGCCCTTGCGAGGTGCGGGTCTGCGCAACGTGCCTGGAGTAGTAGACAGCCGTGGCACGACGTTGTGCATGGGCATGTAGTCCAGGTCGGGGTCTTCCACGTCGATCAGGCTTTCACGTGCAATCACGTAGTCGTCGTGCAGCAAGTGCGACGCGTCATAGATCGGGCCAACGGTGACCTCGGCATCTTCAAAAATCCGCAGGTTCTCTGCCAGTGTGCGCTGGCCCACGAACCTGGACACGACAGCATCTACATCCTCTACGTGTTCCAGCCGTGCCACGTTCGTGCTGTAACGCGGGTCGTCATTCATGTCGGCACGTCCGATGGCACAGAACAGGCGGGCTGCCATGGTCTGCGTCGACGTGGATACGCACACCCACTGGCCGTCGGCGGTCTTGTAGGTGTTGCGCGGCGCCGTGGTGCTGGAGCGGCTGCCGGTGCGAGCCTTGACCTTGCCGGTAATGCGGTAGCTGGCGGCCTGCGGACCCAGTATGGAAATCATGGGTTCGAACAAAGACAGGTCGATGTCCTGTCCCTGCCCGCCATTGATACGGACTTCCCATAATGCGGTCATGGTGGCGCTGGCGCCATACAGTCCTGCTGTCATGTCGCCCAGAAACATGGGCGGCAGCACGGGCTCGCGATCCTGGAATCCGTTCATGGCCGCAAAACCGGAATATCCCTCGACCAGCGTGCCAAACCCGGGGCGGCGTTTGTATGGACCCGATTGTCCCCAGCCAGATATACGCACGACCACCAGTTTCGGATTGGTTTGGCGCAGCGTGTCCGGAGCCAAACCCATTTTCTCCAACACGCCAGGACGAAAGCTCTCGACCAGAACGTCGGCGCGGTCGATCATTTTTCGCAGCAGGCCGATGGCGCGCTCGTGGCGAAAATCCAGGCACACACTGCGCTTGTTGCGGCAATAGACTTTCCAGAACGTTTCGACCTCACGAGTCTTGAATGCGCGCAAGGTGTCGCCATTGCGGGGTTCCACCTTGATGACATCGGCGCCGAAATCAGCCAGTTGCAATGTCAGCATATTGCCCGCCACTAGCCGTGACAGGTCGATGACACGCAGACCTCGCAACGGACCGTGAGAATTCGCCGAATACGACGTCCGTTTCAGGGTAGTGGCAGCAGGTGTTGTCTTGTCCATGATTTTCAGTTTATCAACAAAATAGACATGATGTCTATTTTTGAAAATATATAATTTGGGGCGTTTTCGCTGATCAGCGAACCCTAGAAATCCAGGAGCCCTTTATGCCGAAAGCCGCCGACTCGGGCGTGGCGTCAGTTAATCGAGCCTTGTCCATCCTGATGGCCTTTCAGGAAAGCGTGGAGGGCATGACCCTGACCGATTTGATGAATGCAACCGGCATGTATCACAGCACCATCCTGCGGCTGTGCGAATCGCTGGAGCAATTCGGCTTTATCAAGCGACTGGAAGATGGCCGCTACATGCTCGGACCTACGCCGTTCTATCTGGGCATGCTGTATCAGGAGTCCTTCCGGTTGTGGGATTACGCCGCGCCGGTATTGCGCGACCTGATACGTCAAACCAAGGAAACCGCGGCCATCTATATTCGCGAAGGGGATGAACGCATCTGCTTGCACCGCATGGTGCAACCGCGATCGGTGCGCATGCATGTACGCGAAGGCGATCGCGTGGACCTCGATAAAGGCGCCGCGGGCAAAGTGCTATTGGCGTTTGACGGTAAAAAAGGCGCTGTCTATGACAGCATCCGTAAAGCCGGGTATGCGATCTCGTTGGCGGAGCGCGAAACGGAAAGCGCGGCGATTTCATGTCCCATCTTCGGGCCGGGGCAACGCTTGATCTGCGCCCTGTCCCTGGGCATGCCCCTGTACCGCTTCAACAAATCCGTGTTCGAGAACTATCTGCCCATCGTCATGGAAGCCGGCGCGAAACTGACGCGCGATTTAGGAGGCGATACTGCGTTGTACGCGCCGCCCTATGCCAAGCTGGAAGGCGTAAAACTACCGACGTAAGAGCAGGTTCGGCCGGTCAGCATACGTTGTCCGGCCTTGGCACACTGGCGGCGTACATCATTCCACTATTTGCTCGCAACGATGTGCCGTTCAGATGCCAGCGTTTGCCACTTCGACAATTCTGCCTGCACATATCTGGCTGCGTCGGCGCTGTTCATGTCTGACGGTTCTGTGGCCTCGCGAGCAAACAGCTCACGCATATCCGGTTCGGCACTGACCTTGCGTATGGCGGCATTCAGACGATTCACGTAATCGGCCGGTGTGCCGGCGGGCGCATATACACCCCACCACACATCAACGGAATAGCCCGGTACGGTTTCCGCGATAGTCGGTACGTCGGGAAAGAATTTCGAACGCGTGGTCGACGTTGTCGCGAGTACGCGGATATCTTTGGCCTGCAACGGGCCGCTGACCGACGCCGGTGTGGTGATCATGGATTCCAGCCGGCCGCCTATCATGTCCGTGACGGCGTTCGAGATGCCTTTATAGGGTACGTGGACCATGTCTGTGCCTGTTTGCTGGCTCAGCAATTCAGAGCTCATTTGCCCGATGGATCCGATGCCCGCCGAACCATAGTTCAGTTTGCCTTGGTGGGATTTGGCATCATCGATCAGCTGCGCCACGCTGGTATATGACGTGGATTTGCTCACGACGAGAACCATGGCGCCGCGTGCCACCACCGCAATAGGCGTGAACGACTTTATCGCGTCATATGGCAGCTTTTCCTGTGTGGCCGCGTTTGTCACGAATGACACCGAACTGAACAGCAGCGTACTGCCATCAGGTTTCGCACGCGCCACTTCGGACGCGCCGATCACACCGCCGGCTCCCGGCTTGTTCTCGACGATGACGTTTGTGGCTAGCTCCTTCGACAGCTTGGCGCCTAGCGCGCGGCCGAATACATCGTTGCTGGCGCCCGGCGAAAACGGGACGATCAGCTTGATCAGATCGGGCAGGGGGGCTTCGGCGCGCGACGGCGCCGAGAGCAGACAGAGTGCGCTGGTCACCAGCGCNCCGGCCAGGCGTGGAAGGGCTTTCATCGTTGTCTCCATTTTTAGACATGATGTCTATTATTGGAAAAGTATAGGCATATGTCGAAGGCGTGTCGAGCACGGGAATGCGGCGCTGAGTGACGCACAGGCGTGTTCGGGCCCACGTTTTCTCTATGAAGACGTGATGTTTTCTAGGGGTTTTCCTGTGGTGGGAGGTGCAGGTATTGCGAATGTCTACCCAACCGACTTACGCCATTGTCCGGGTGATTGCCCCGTGTGTGCTTTAAAGGCGCGTGATAGGGCGACCTCGCTGCCATAGCCGACGTCGCCTGCAATGAGTTTGAGTGGCTGGCCCAGGCGTAATGCGCGTTGCGCCAGGCCGATGCGCCAGCTCTGCAGGTACTGGCCTGCCGTGATGCCCACCACTTCACGAAATGCCGTGGCGAACGCACTGCGTGACATGCCGGCGGTGCTGGCCAGATCCTCTAGCGACCATTCCCTGGACGGATGCTCATGCATGGCCACGATCGGGATGCGCAGGCGGGGATGTGCCAGTCCAGCCAGCATGCCGCTTTGCATCTGATTGGTCTCCATCAGTTGCCGCAGGATTTGGATAATCACTACCTCGAAGAGCCGGTTCACCACGGCATGCCTGCCGCATCGTTGCTCGAATGCTTCATCGAACAGTATTCGCAGCACGTCGGTCGCGCCGGCAATCGAATCCAGTGGCAGACAGATGAACGGCGGAAGGGCCGCACTGATGGGGTTGTGCAACCCCCCTTCGAAGCACAAGTTGGCGCACACCATGTCCGCGCCATCCATAGCGTCCGTGATAAATCGATGCGCCATCGGACGTGGATACAGCAGGAGGCTGGGTGTTTCGACGGTCAGCGAGGTATCGTCGTGAATCACCTCGACCGGGCCGCGCCGTATCAGGTGCAATTGACCCAAGCCATCTTGGGCTTCCAATAGGTTGTGGCCGCATAGGGTCCCGGCGTGAAACACCTGCGCGTTAATGGCGAAGCGCTGCAATAGTTCCGCGAGTCGATCTGTCATTTTGTACTTTCGGTTAATTTTTCAGGATTTTATATCACCAATCGTCGTGCTGGGTCGCGCAGAATGTCGTTAAGCCACTCCGGCCCCCTAAACGAATGACTACGACGAGGTTTGATCATGAACACCCTATCCAAAACTGTTGCGACGACATTGCTGGCTGCTGCTGTGCAGGCCGGTGCGCCGGTTCAAGCTGCTCCGACAGAAGAAGCGGTCCGCGTGACCAATGCCACCAAGAACGGCAACTACATCACGACGCGCGATGGCGTACAGATTTACTTCAAGGATTGGGGTCCCAAAGACGGCCCCGTAGTGGCCTTCAGCCACGGTTGGCCACTGAGTTCGGACAGTTGGGAATCGCAGATGATTTTCCTGGCGTCTCAAGGTTATCGCGTGGTGGCGCATGATCGCCGGGGGCATGGTCGCTCCAGTCAACCCTGGGAGGGCAACGATATGGACCACTATGCCGACGACCTGGCTGCTGTGATTCAAGCCCTGGATCTGAAAGACGTCACGTTAGTGGGCTTTTCCACAGGCGGCGGTGAAGTGGCCCGCTATATCGGCCGCCACGGAACCAGCCGCGTCAAGAAGGCCGTGCTCGTCAGCTCGGTGCCGCCCCTGATGCTCAAGACCGCCGACAATCCCGGCGGCCTGCCCATCGAGGTTTTCGACGGCCTGCGCAAGGCATCGCTGGAGAATCGCTCGCAGTTATATCTGGACATCGCCTCGGGTCCGTTCTTTGGTTTCAATCGTCCTGGTGCCAAGCCCAGCCAAGGGTTGATCCAAGCCTTCTGGGTACAGGGCATGCAGGCCGGCCACAAGAACACGTATGACTCTATCGCTGCATTCTCGGCGACTGACTTCCGGGCAGATCTGCAGAAGTTTGACGTTCCCACCCTGGTGATCCATGGCGACGACGACCAGATCGTCCCGATCGACGCGGCCGGCAAGGCGTCCGCTGCGCAGATCAAGGGTGCCAAATTGATCGTTTATCACGGTGCTCCTCACGGCCTGACAGATACGCACAAGGATCGTTTGAACCAGGATTTGCTCAACTTCTTGCGTGACTGATCGCAGCGAAACTGACTTGTTGCTGTTGCGGTCGTGTGAGCCTGACGGCTATTTCACATTAGGTATCGAAGCGAGAGCGGGCGGCGCGAGCTCGATGTCCATCTCTTCGATGAGTTCGAAGATCCGCAACAGCAACGTCTCTTGTACTGCGAGAAACTTCGTATAGTCCGTGGTCAGTACACTGGCCCGTAACTCCACTTCGATACGCCCGATCGCGACGCCTACACAACGCACTCGGGGCGAGCTGTCCGTTTTCTCGACCATGTCCTCCTCTGTCATCAAGCTACGTATGCGATGAAGCAACAAGCGAAGCTGATTGGCGGGAGTATCCACGTGCAGGGCCAGCGTGTGGTGAAACAGACATTTATTGCGTTTCGTGAAGTTCACGATCTTCATCTTTGCGAGATCGCTGTTCGGCACCGTAACAAGCGTGCCGTCGAGAGCGCGGATGCGGCTGGACCGTGTGCCGACCATCTCGACCGATCCGCGCTCGCTTCCAAAACTGATGATGTCACCGATACGGAAAGGGCGATCGGCAAAAAGAGCTACACCCCCGAACAGGTTTTCGATGGTCGATTGCGCGGCCAATGCCAACGCAAAGCCACCGATACCGATACCCGCGATGAGCCCGAAGGCCGGTATGCCGATCTCGTTGGCGCCGTAAATGAGGATGCCTCCCGTCGCGCCAATGGCGGTGACACGCGCGGCGAGCCGAAGCAGGTGTGTATCAAGGCTGTTTCCTGCAATCCGAGGCGTGTTAATGATCGCTTCGGCCACCAGGAAACAGCCGATCCATGTCGCCCATGCTCCCACACCGTAAAGTAATGCGGTTGACAGAAGACTTTCTCCTGTCGCGAAAAGACCCGCGGGATTGATGTGTGCGATGACGAACCACTCGCTGACATAGTAGATCGTCAGGAGCACTGCAGGCAGGGTAAAGCGCCACCACAGTTTCCGTACTTCGCTGCCATGGCGGCTTTGCGTTCGGACGACGCGAGCCCAGACATAGGCCAGTGTCAGCACGACGAGCAACACGAACGCGATGGAGACGATCTTCCAGACGGGGGTGTTTAGGTATATGACCTTCCACGATTCCGGAATGTCTCGTGTGAGCCAGTCAGGAATGAGCGGCCCCGTCGCATTGATGTGCTCTTTGTGAAACCAGGGATAGTAGCGGGGCTGCAGTACCGGCAGGTCTCGCACTCGCCGGTAATACTCGGCGAGATTCGCGATGCTTTCCGCGGTAAAAAGATACTCGCCTGCATGTGGGCCGCTGTCGACGCGGGCGATCTGGATATCGGTACCTGGAATCGTCCAGCGGGCGGGCAGGGGACTCTCGCTGCCGGTTGCACCGGGAATGGACTTCGGGTCGATGGCCGGCAGCCGAACCAAAATATCGGAAAGATAAGTCAAGGCTGCATTACCGACCTTGACCCGGTTGGCCGACGGAACGGCATTCAAATCTAAAAGCGTACGCAAGCGATTGAATTGATAACGGATCTCGTGAAGATTGGCGAAGCTCTTGTCGGCGGAATAGACCCTGTACAGATCCTCGAGGCGTTTCGCGCCGGAGAGCAACGACTGATAGGTTTCGCTCGGGCTGGATCGGTTGACGGGGGAAAGCGGATTGTCGGTTTCTGCTTGCGTGGGCGAGATCCACGCCAGTTGGAAACACAGCAGCATGCATGCACTGAGCAAAGCCCTCGCCATGGTCGTGCGACACCCTTTCAGACTTATCACCTGTGTTTCCTTGTTTCTGGACTACGCGATTGTGGCGTGTTTTTACCATCATTCTCGGCAAATCTGCTTCGCTGCCCAAGTCTCGGTCAATCGTGCACAGGGGCTTGGTTCGAGCAGCCATTTTCTCTTGTCCCCGGGTAGAAGGCGTATTCTGACTCCCAGTCCCATGCCGACAATAAAAAGGCATCGCGCCGTAGCGCGATGCCTGACTGCTGCTTCAAGAAGCCGAAGGCGGGCTTAGAAGTCCATGGCTTCGGCAGGGGCTGCTTGCGGTTTGGTGTCTTCAGGCGCCTGCGCGACGGTAGCGTCGGTGGTCAGGATGAGTCCTGCTATTGACGCCGCATTTTGCAAGGCGGTCCGCGTCACCTTCGTCGGATCGACGACGCCGATCTCGACCAAGTCTCCGTACTCGCCGGTGGCTGCGTTGTAGCCATAGTTGCCTTTGCCGTCCATTACCTTCGCGACGACTACCGAAGGCTCTTCACCAGCATTGGCAACAATGGCGCGCAGAGGCGCTTCCAGAGCCCGCAGGACGATGCGGATGCCGGCATCCTGATCGGTATTGCTGCCTTTCAGATCCTGAATCGCCGCTCGAGCACGCAGCAATGCGACACCGCCTCCGGGTACGATGCCTTCTTCGACGGCCGCACGCGTGGCGTGCAGCGCGTCGTCGACGCGGTCCTTCTTCTCCTTCATCTCGACTTCGGTTGCGGCGCCTACCTTGATGACTGCTACGCCGCCAGCCAGTTTGGCGACGCGTTCCTGCAGTTTTTCGCGATCATAGTCGCTGGTCGCATCCTCGATCTGTTTGCGAATCGATTTGACGCGAGCGTCGATCGCATCCTGTTTGCCTGCACCGTCGATGATGATGGTGTCTTCCTTGCGTACTTCGACCCGCTTGGCGCTTCCGAGATCTGACAGCGTGGCTTTATCGAGCTGCTTGCCTGTTTCTTCGGAAATCACCGTGGCACCGGTCAGGATGGCGATGTCTTCCAGCATGGCCTTGCGATGATCGCCGAAGCCGGGCGCTTTCACCGCAGTGACTTTGAGTACGCCACGCATGGAATTGACGACCAAGGTGGCCAATGCTTCTCCGTCTACGTCTTCGGCGACGATAAGCAGTGGCTTGCTTGCCTTAGCGGCGCTTTCCAATACGGGCAATAGCTCGCGCACGTTGGAGATTTTCTTGTCGTACAGCAGAATCAGCGGATCGTCGAGCTGAGCGACTTGTTTCTCCGGGTCAGTGATGAAGTAGGGGCTGAGGTAGCCGCGATCGAACTGCATACCCTCTACGATATCCAGTTCATTGTCCAGCGACTTGCCGTCCTCTACAGTAATCACGCCCTCGCGTCCGACCTTGTCCATGGCGTCGGCAATGATCTTGCCGATGGCTTCGTCGGCATTTGCCGAAAGCGCGGCGACTTGTGCCGTTTCCTTGCTGGTAGAGATCGGTTTCGACATGTTGCGCAGGGCATCTACGACGCCGGATACGGCTAGGTCGATGCCGCGTTTGAGATCCATTGGATTCATGCCGGAGGCGACGTACTTCATGCCTTCCTGGACAATGGATTGCGCCAGCACCGTGGCTGTGGTCGTACCGTCACCAGCCACGTCGGCTGTTTTTGATGCGACCTGCTTCACGATCTGGGCGCCCATATTTTCGAACTTGTCTTTAAGTTCGATTTCCTTGGCCACTGAGACACCGTCCTTGGTAATGACCGGGGCGCCGAAGCTGCGTTCAAGCAGAACATTACGGCCCTTGGGTCCGAGCGTGACTTTTACGGCATCGGCCAGGATGTTGACGCCCTTGACGACACGGCTGCGGGCGCTATCGTGGAATTTAACGTCTTTCGCACTCATTTTTTGCTCCTCAATTTTTACGGTCGTGGCGTCAGGCCGCTTTTTTCAATTGAGTATCCTGGGGCGTGAGCACAGCGAAGACATCTTCTTCGCGCATGACGAGCAGCTCTTCGCCATCGACTTTCACGGTTTGGCCGGAATACTTACCAAAAAGCACGTGGTCGCCAGCTTTGAGTTCGAGTGCCCGTATCGAGCCATCGGCGGTACGCTTGCCTTGCCCGACGGCGACGACTTCGCCTTGCTCTGGCTTCTCAGCTGCCGAGTCTGGGATGAAAATGCCGGAAGCCGTTTTGCGTTCCTGTTCGATTCGCTTAACGATAATCCGGTCGTAAAGGGGACGGATCTTCATGACTCTATCTCCTGAAGTCTTGATCATCAAAAAGTGAAAGCCGGCGCTGCGAATGGCCCCGCGTGCGCCGTACATCCAGGCGGATGCGCAAGAAATTTATGGGCGCCGGAAAGGCGCTTCAAGAGGGAATTTTGATTCTAAATGAAACTTAATGAATCAGAAAATCTCTGCCTTTTCCCAAACGGTAAAGCACCTTCCGGCGTAGCTCGCGTCCTTCTCGTTGTAATGCGACGGGACATGGAGCCGAGCGGCCGCCATCGGCGTCCAAGGTACAGTCGTCCTCATCGAGTTGGCTCCATACGCCTCCTTTGCGTGGCCGGAATAGCCAACGAACGTAGCCTCGGCGAGAGGCGAGTTCGAGCAGCGCTTGCTGGTCAGGTGCCTCGACAATCACTGCATCGTCCGAGCGCGGCAGATCCGAATAATCAGCGAAGGCCCTGCGGCATGCCAGCGCTTCGGATACTGGCGCGTTAAGGCGATACCACGCGGGTTCTGCCACACGTTCGACATCCCAGGCTCCGAATTTCCAGCCTGCGTCCAACATGGCGCGATCAATCACGGCATAGTCGTGCCAACGCTGGTTGACTTGGATTGCGGAACCCGCAACAGACTGCAGCGTGCCAATTGACTCACGGTCACGGTGGAACCCGTGCCAATGCAAGGTAAGGATGATCGGAGTATCCGCTTTTTGTATAGCGCTCGCCGTCACGGCGTAAAGCGGCAATTGCAGCGCATCTGTGTGCGAAGTGATTGCTTCGATGATATCCATTCGCGTGCTCCAACGATTTTGCAGTCCTCTTGCGGAGGCTGTGTCCATGACGTCGTTACACCTAATTTATCGCTATGGATGAAGATCCTCAAGCCCCCTCGACCGCTGTTGCACCGCAGCATGAGGAATGCCGCCAGCGGTTGAAAAAAAATCGGCCAATCACCACGGATTGGCCGATTCGTTCGAGCTCACTTCTACGCTTTATTTCAGCTTGATCGCACTTACATCACCAGTCAGATATCCCACGTAGGCGCCGTTCTTGTCCTTGAAGTTCTTGTCGATGGCTTCATCGATCTGGGCCATGAGCGCGGCCGGCAAGCCACCGGTGGTGATCGAAGATCCAGCCTCGTCGGCCTTGTTCATATAACGCGCCCACTCGTCGCCCGCGTGCTGGAAGTTGCTGGCGATGTAGGTCCAACCGTTGATCTCATCCACGGCGTGCAGGCCGGTGGATTCGGCGCCGGCTGGACATGATAATAGACGTTCGAGCGACTTGGTATCGACGTTGTATGCCCACAGGAAGTTGTTCAAGTGGTTGCCGCTGTCTTCGCCAATGAACAAAGTACGCAGTTGTTCCGAGAACTTGAGGTTGTCGGGGCTGGCGATCAGATCAGGATTGCTGGTGTTGCCCAGGCCATCGGCCGTGCCAGATGGCAGGTCTTCACCGGCGATGAGCACGGCAGTGCTTTGCGGCGCCCATTCGCTGTTGATTGCATTGCCATCCGAGTCCACCATGCCGCCGCCCAGGAAATGCTGGAGCACGCAACCGGCATTGACTTTCTTGGGAAAATGCACGTTGTGCTCGGGCACGTAGCCGGACAGCCCCACGACCATTGAATCGGTGATGTTGGCGATGGCGGAATAAGCGATCTTGTCCTTCGCGTTCACCGTTGTGCCTTCCATTTTGGTGAAGGCCATGCTGCCGCCTCTGAGTGCGGCATAACGGTGGGTTTCGAGGAACGCAGCGGCTTTGTGCGTCCTGTCGCTCTCGTCGGCCAACTTGACCCAACGCTGCGTTTTGTTGAGCGTTACCGACGTGTAGGTGTTGTCTGGTGCGGTGGTTGCGTTCACCACGTCCATGATGTCGGTGGGTTGGATATTGTCGGTATTCACCAGTGCCGAGATTTCGTCGCTTGTGGCATGGCCGAGCTTGATCCATTGGATTCTGCCGGCGGTTGCCTGGTCGATCGACTGGGCGCTCAGGGCCGAGGTGTATTTAGCTACGTACAGCGTGCCGGCGGACAGGTCAGCTTCCTTGTCGGCCACAAACATGAACAGGCCGCCGTTGGTGTAGTCGTCACCCATCAGCACGGTGCGCTGGTCGGGCATGACCTGGACCAGCTCGTGCGAGATGCGGCCGAGGCAATAATGTTTCTTGGCCGTACCGGTGCCGTCGGGGTTCACGACGATCTCGGGCAAATGGCAATAGTTGTAGGGGTTGGCGCTGGTCTCGTCACCGTAGGTGAATTTGCTGTAGGCCTTGAGTGTGGACAGCGACTGGCCGCCCTGATTCATATCGAAAGCGTCTGGTTCATATTCCTCGCTGGACAGGTGCGTGCCCCAGGGCGACAGGCTCGCGCCGCATGTGATCCACAGCCCATGGACTTTCGACGTGTCGACGTTGTGATACTTGACCAGTGTGAGCTTGCCGGTTTCAGGGTCCTGATCCAGCGTCAGCACCGCAATCGGCGACGGTAGCGCACCGTAGGTGCTGGAGCCGTCTTTGGCTTTGCTCTTGTATTCGAACTGCACTACCGCAAATACGGTATTGCCCTTGACGCCGTCGACTTGTGCTCCCTCGACTGTCAAGAACGAGGTGCCGTCCGGACAGTCCGAGTAGAACTGGCTCACATCTCCAGGCACGGAGGTGTCCATCAATGGCTGGTTGTTGATGTCATAGTAGCCGCCAGCGAGAATCTCGCCACCCTTGCCGTCCGGCACCATGTCGCCGGTCATGAAGAACGGCTGGTAGGCCAGCTTGTAATTGACGGTGCTGCCGTCGGTCAACTCCAGTACCAGTTCCGATTTCACGGAAGTAGAGGCCAGTTCGGCCGGGCTGCTCGCGGCGGGAGCCGGCATGCCGACGAACGTGGCGGATTTGATCTGGGGGGCGGGGGTAGGGGTTGACTCATCGTCGTCATCATCGTCANTGCCGCTGCCGCAGGCNGCNAGCATCGCGGTGGCGGCTGCGCCCAGGGGGAGGAATGCCGGAGTGCCAGCAATGAACTTCAGTAATTGACGGCGGTGGATATTTTTCAGTGAGTCAGACATGTTCGTTGATTCCGATGTGGGATATGCGGGCATTGGGGGCGCAGAGCTCGGTGACATAGCCGTCGTTACATCCGTCGTCCCTGGCGCTCGCGTGAGAGGGGCATGCTAGGGAATCGGGGTGACACCTTCATGAAGCTGTCCTAACTGTCAGCTGAACGACTGCAAATTGACCGTCTTTTTTGTGTACTTTGAGCGGGTAAGGCGATTCAGCGACCCATAGCCCGCATCGGCGGGGAGGATGATCGAATGGATACGACACATCGAGCAACGGCACGATTACTGCAACCGTTGGTGGGCAATGGGCAGATTCTCGCGCGCCAGCCTGACGGACAGGCGTTGCAGAAGCATTCGTTGCACGGCGGACAGATCACCATCGACCGCCGCCGCTGGACTTGCCGCGAGGCGGAGTTTCGCTGGACGGCGCCACAGCACGTCATCATCTTGACCGAGCGCGGTGGCACGGCGCGCACCCATATGCGTGACGGCGCCAAGCCCATCTACGATGGCCGCGACCGTTCAGGGGTTGTCAGTTTCGTGCCTGCGGGGGTGGAGCGGAATGGATATTTCCGCGATGCCGATCTGGTCTACACCGCGTTGTGGGTCGATCCGAATCTGGATCTGCAGGGCTGTTCACAATTGTCCGCCGCGCCGCTGCGCGTCAATACTAGCGACTCGGTCATTCGGGCGCTGATGGCGTCGCTCGGTGCCGAACTGGCAGCAGGCCAACTGCCAGAGGCGGTGTACCTGGAACATGTGCTGGCCTTGATATCGCTGCGGCTAGGTGGCAACATTGGAAGGCGATCTAACGGTGCTGCAACCAAAATGCCTCGCCTGGGCCGTGGCGTGCTCAAGCGTCTGGACGACTACATCGAGTCGCACATCGAAGCCGGGATCTCGCTAAGCGAACTGGCCCGCTTAGCTGGCATGCCCGTCGATACTTTTGCGCGGCGCTTCAAGGCCGAGACTGGTATGGCGCCTTATGCGTATGTGATCGAGCGCAGAGTGAGGCGGGCCGAAACGCTGCTGCGCACCGTCAATATTCCGATCAGCGAGATTGCTTTCGGACTGGGTTTTTCCAGTCAAAGCCATTTCACGTCGACGTTCCGGCGCGTGATCGGCATCACGCCCTATGCTTACCGGCAACGCGCGGGTTTCCAGGATTCTGATATCGCATCCTGATTCCTGAAAGAGCGGCTCGGCGATCTTATCCATACTGAGTGCCTGCCCCTACTTTCAGGAGAGACTCATGGATAACAATGCGCCGACGCGTCCCTCTCGACGCGCAATTCTGCAGGCTGGCGCCGCTACTGGCCTGTTGTTCGCAAGCGCGGCGCCGACCGTAGCGCGCGAAGCACGCGCAGCCCAGGCTGTGCCGCGCGCTGCCACGCCACTGCCGACTCGTCCCGTTACCTTGCGCGTTAATGCTGAGGTCTACGCGCTGTCGCTGGACCCGCGCACCACGGTGCTGGATGCCTTGCGCCACGAGATAGGCCTGACGGGCTCCAAGAAAGGGTGTGATCACGGCCAGTGCGGCGCATGCACCGTATTGATCAATGGCCGTCGCATTAATTCGTGCCTGACATTGGCGGTCATGCATGAGGACGATGACATCACCACCATCGAGGGTCTTGCCAACGATGAAAAACTCCACCCCATGCAGGCTGCTTTTATCGCGCGTGACGGCTTCCAATGCGGCTATTGCACGCCCGGCCAGATCTGTTCGGCAGTGGGCATGCTGCAAGAGGTGCGCGCCGGTTGGCCCAGTCATGTCAGCCAGGATGTGGCTGCGCCCATGACGCCCCTGACCGATGCCGAGATCCGCGAGCGCATGAGCGGCAATATTTGCCGCTGCGCCGCGTATCCCAACATCGTTGCCGCCATCCATGACGCGGCCAAGGAGGCCTGATCCCATGATGCCCTTTACTTATGAGCGAGCTGCCAGCGCCGTTCAGGCCTCGGAAGCGGTCGCGACAAATCCACGGGCGCGTTTCATCGGCGGCGGCACGAACCTGCTGGACCTGATGAAGTTGGAAATCGAAAAGCCCGATCACCTCGTCGATATCAGCCGGCTGCCTATGGCCATCATAGAAGACACTCCCGAGGGAGGCCTGCGTATTGGCGCCCAGGTACTCAATAGCGATTTGGCCGCTGACGGCCGCGTGCGCAGCCGGTATCCCATGCTGTCACAGGCGCTGCTGGCGGGAGCGTCGGGCCAGATTCGCAACAAGGCCACGACTGGCGGCAATCTGCTGCAGCGCACGCGCTGTCCCTATTTCTATGATCCCAATACGCCGTGCAACAAGCGTGAACCGGGCACGGGATGTTCCGCCATGCAAGGTCATAACCGCATGAATGCGGTGATAGGCGCCAGTGCTGAATGCATCTCGGTGCATCCGTCGGATATGGCTGTGGCCCTGACGGCATTGGATGCCACAGTGCAGACCATCATGCCGGACGGGAAAACGCGCAGTCTGCCCATCACCGAGCTATACCGCTTGCCCGGTACGACGCCGCATATTGAAACCCAGCTGGCGCACGGCGAGATGATTGCGGCCGTCACTTTGCCGCCTGCGCCGCGCGGCCATCAGCTCTATCGCAAGGTGCGCGACCGTGCGTCGTATGCGTTCGCCTTGGTCTCTGTCGCTGTGGTGCTCGACGCATCAGGGGGCCGAGTGCGTACTGCCCACATTGCATTAGGAGGCATTGCGCCCAAACCATGGCGTGCCGTGGCTGCTGAGCAGAGCCTGACAGGACAGCAGGCCGCCGAGAGAACCTATGCGGCGGCCGCCGAGGCTGCCCTGGCAACGGCACAAGGACACGGCGGTAACGATTTCAAGATTCCGCTGGCCAAACGGACCCTGCAACAGGCGCTGGCGACAGCCGCCCAAATCTCGCGAGCCTGACCATGACCACATCCATGCAAGATCAGAGCCTGATCGGCCAGCCCATCGACCGCATTGATGGTCGATTGAAAGTCACTGGCCGGGCTACCTATGCATACGAACACACCGAAGCCGGGCAGGCCGCGCATGGCTACATCCTGGGGGCGTCCGTCGCCAAGGGGCGCGTCACGGACATCGATGACAGCGCCGCGCGCCGTGCGCCGGGTGTCTTGTACGTCATGACCCATCGCAACGCGCCCGCGCAGCCGGAATTTGGCCCCGCCGTGCCTCCCAATGTGCGGGACGTCTTCACGCGTGCCCGGCCCGTTCTGGCCAACGACCGCGTACGCTATTACGACGAGCCAGTTGCGCTCGTCGTGGCTGAGACCTTTGAGGCCGCTCGGGCGGCCGCGCGTCTGATACGTGTGCGCTACGACGAGGAAAAGGCCGATTTCGAACTGACGTCACGCTTGGGGCAGGCCTATACGCCGCCACGTGTCAATGCGGGTATGGCCCCCGACAGCGCGGTGGGAGACTTCGAGGGCGCGTTCAAGCAGGCAGCGATCGCCTTGGATCTGACCTACGCGACACCGTATCAAAGCCATAATCCCATGGAGCCGCAGGCTACCATTGCGGTATGGCGGGGCGATGATCTTACGGTATATGCGTCAGCGCAGACCTTGAATAATTTTCGCGCGACGCTGGCCAACACGCTGCGCGTTGCCCCTGAGCGTATCCGCATCATCAGCCCCTACGTAGGTGGAGGCTTTGGCGCCAAGCTGATTCCTCATGCCGACGCCATTCTGGCGGCGCTGGCCGCGAGAGTATTGCAGCGTCCCGTCAAGATCGCCCTGACGCGCCAACAGATGTATGCCAACGCGGGCTATCGTGCGGCCATGGTGCATCAGTTGCGCCTGTGCGCGCAGCCGGACGGCAGGTTGACAGCGATGGGCTACGACGTTTATTCCGCTACCTCCCGCTTTGAGGAGTTTTGCGAACAGACCGCGGTTTTTGCCCGTCATTTGTATGCTGCCCCCAATCGTCTGACCCGTCATCGTCTGGTGCCGGTGGATCTGAATCGCGGCGAATGGATGCGTTCGCCGGGGGAGGCGCCTGGCATGCTGGCCTATGAATGCGGCATGGACGAGCTGGCCGAGCGCTTGGCGTTGGACCCGATCGAGCTGCGTGTGCGTAACGAACCCGCTGAAGACCCCGAGCGTGGCGTGCCGTTTTCTACCCGCAATCTGGTGGAATGTATGCATACCGGCGCCGAGCGTTTCGGCTGGAAACAGCGTAATCCCAAGCCTGCCAGTGTGCGCGAGGGACGCAAGCTGATCGGCATGGGCATGGCGGCTGCCATCCGCCCTAATTACATCGGCGCATCCACCGCCCGCGTGGCTATCGATGCGATGGGCCGGGTTACTGTCAGTATGGACATGACCGATATTGGTACTGGTACCTACACGATCGTCTCACAGGTCGCCGCTGAGAACCTCGGGGTACCCATGTCGGCGGTGCGAGTACAGCTGGGTGACAGTCGCCATCCCCGCACTGCCGGTTCGGGTGGTTCGTGGGGAGCTGCCAGCACCACCAATGCTGTGGTTGCAGCCTGCCAAGCCATCAAGCGGCAGATTGCCGACGCTGCCGGATCGCCATACCGCGAGGCCGATGGGGCCACGCTGCGTTTTGCTGGCGGGAGGGTCATCGCAGGTTCCCATTCAGAATCCCTCGCTACGTTGATGGCGCGCGTAGCGCCCCGTGGCTTGCAAGCCGACGGCAGCGTAGGACCTATGGGTGAGTCGTACAAAGCGTACTCGCAGCATTCGTACGGTGCGCATTTTGTGGAAGTCGAAGTCGATATGGATACCGGCGAAATCCGCATGCGCCGCATGCTGTCGGTCATCAGTGCCGGACGTATTCTCAATGCCAAGACGGCGCGCTCGCAGATCCTGGGAGGAATGACGTGGGGCATCGGGGCAGCATTGATGGAACAGACGCTGTTGGATGCGCGCCATGGACATTTCGTCAATCACGATTTGGCCGAATACTTGGTGCCGGTCAATGGCGACATCGCGCAGATGGATGTCGTGTTTCTCGAGGAGCCCGACGAACACGCCAATGCGCTGGGCGTCAAGGGGCTGGGCGAATTGGGCGTGTGCGGTGCGGGCGCGGCGGTGGCCAATGCTGTCTACAACGCGACTGGCGTTCGCGTGCGTGAATTCCCGGTTACGCTGGATAAAGTGATGGCAGGCTTGGCGGCAGTAGTGGGCTGACGATCACATGGTTCGCAAAGATCGTGGCGTGAGGGGGAATCCGTTTTTCGTAGGTGATACGGCCAGGGATTCAACCGAGTTTGCTCAAGCCGGAATTTCCGAACGCATCGGAAATTTTTGCTGATGCGCCAGGCGGCCAGCCTCGCATAGGGCTCAGGAATGCGGGATGCTAGGTGTTGGTGGGTCGCCGCCGTCCGAGGGACACGGCACAAAGCAGACCTCGATGAGTCGCACCGCTCAACAAACCCCTAGTCCCACATTCACACCGCAGGGCTCATGGCTACGGTATTGCGCCGGGCCACGCGTCCAGCGTCACGGAGATCCTTATGTTCGCTCACAACAAACGCTTGCAATACACCGTCCGAGTCGCCGAGACGAATCCGGGCCTGGCGAATCTGCTATTGGAACAGTTCGGTGGCCCGCAGGGCGAGCTGGCGGCTGCCTGTCGCTACTTTACACAGGCGCTCGCGGAAGACGATCCGGGCCGTAAAGACATGCTGTACGACATCGCCACCGAAGAACTCAGCCATCTCGAAATCATCGGGACCATGGTGGCGATGCTGAACAAAGGAGCCAAGGGTGTCCTGGCGGAAGCTACTGAAGCTGAAGCCGATATGTATCGGCGCCTGAACGGGCCCGGCAACGACTCGCATGTCACACAGGTACTCTATGGCGGCGGTCCCGCGTTGGTCAACTCTGGCGGCCAACTGTGGAACGCCGGTTATATAGATACTATCGGCGACCCTGCCGCGGATTTGCGTTCCAATATCGCTGCAGAGGCGCGAGCAAAGATTATTTATGAGCGGCTGATCAACGCTACCCAGGATCCGGGCGTACAGGAAGCTCTGGGGTTTCTCATGACGCGTGAGATCTCTCATCAACGCTCATTCGAGAAGGCGCTTTACTCGATGGAACCCAATTTCCCTCCAGGAAAATTGCCTGGCGATCCGCGGTTTACCAGTGTCTATTTCAATATGTCCCAGGGCGATGGGGACACGCGAGGCCCCTGGAATAGCGACGAGAACTTTGTCTACGAATCCGATCGCGAAAAACAGTGCGCGATAGACGGTGATGGGCAGGCATCCGTCAATTTGAAGGAAGACGAGCTCACGGCCATGCAGGCCCTGGTTTCCAGGACCGCATCAGACCCAAACTCGAACCCTACCACGGGGACCGAGCTTGGCGGCAGCCCTGATGAATTGCGAGACAAAACCTGACGAAGCACACAACCGTTGCCAAGCTGCGCAAGGGCCCGGGGAAAGGAAAGGGCGGCCGCCTCTTAGGGGGCCGCAGTGGGTCTTGCGGCGCCTTTGCGCAATACCTCCCTGAGCATGTCCAAGGAATAGGGTTTCTGCATCAAGGGAAACTCAACGGCTTCTGGTCCCGTTATGACGTCGCTGTATCCGCTCGCTAGTGAGATGTATATGCTGGGCCACTGCGTGCGAATTTGTCTGGCCAGGTCGACGCCGTTCATTCCCGGTAATACGACGTCCAAGATGGCGATGTCGAACCGCCCAGCATTTTTTTCTAGAGCACTTAACGCAGACGGAGCGTCTTTCAGCCAAACCGGACGCTGGCCGAGGTCCTTTAGCATGGCAAAAACGACTTCGCCGACCATGACATTGTCCTCAACCAGCAGGATGTCATATCCAGCGCCGATGTCACGGTTCGGGTCTGAATCGACAGATGTGCCGGCGATACGCAGCAGAGGCTCCGCGGCGGGTAGATATAACGTGAATTCCGTTCCTTGTCCGGGCACACTCTGTACTCGCACGTCGCCGCCGGATTGCCGCACAAATCCTTGTACTTGGCTAAGCCCGAGCCCGGAGTTTTCGTGAGCACCCTTTGTCGAGAAAAACGGCTCAAAGACGTGTGTCAGAATGTCCGCCTCAATGCCTGTGCCCGTATCGCGCACTGACAGAGCAACATGACCTTCTGGCTTATTGGAATCGGCAGTAGAGGAAGGAATGCTCTCAATATGTCGGACAGCTATGGTCAGTGTGCCTCCTGCCGGCATGGCATCTCGTGCGTTGATCACAAGATTGAGCAACGTCGATTCTAGTTGACCGGGATCGGCGAATATCGTGCAATTCCCCGGGCCCAGTTCATAGGTTACCGCGATTGAAGATCCGACCGATGCCTCAAAGAGTTGCCTCAACGCGGATAAATTCTCTCGTACATCGAATACATGCGGCTGAAGCGGTTGTTTCTTTGCATAGGCAAGCAATTGTCTAGTCAGTCGCGCGGCGCGCTCAGTGGTATCCGAAATGATATCGACATAGTGAGCCATCGATTCCGGAATCTCCTTCGATCTTTTCAGGAATTCGGCCGAGAATCCGATTGCAGTCAGGAAGTTGTTGAAATCATGCGCTACACCGCCGGTCAAACGGCCTATGGCTTCCATTCTTTGCGCATGGTGCATGGAGTCGCGGGCCGCCTGCAGTTGCTCCCGATGCAATTTTTGCTCTGTAATATCCCGAGTAATTTTGGCAAATCCGATCAGCGCCTTTTTGTCGTCATAGACGGGGTCAATCACGACGCTGCACCAAAAGCGGGTTCCGCTCTTGCGAACTCGCCATCCCTCGGCTTCGAATCGGCCGTCTTTTTTCGCGGTGGCCAGGGCTAATTGCGGGATACCGGCGGCTCGATCCTCTTCGGTATAAAAAACCGAAAAATGCTGGCCGATGATTTCGTCGGCTGTGTAACCTTTAAAACGCTCGGCGCCTGTATTCCAGCTGATTATCCGCCCGTTTAGGTCCAGGAGATAGATAGCGTAGTCCATGACCGCGTCGACTAATAGTCGATATAGGTCATCTGTCGGAAGTTTTGCCGAAGAATCCATTTTGCCCCCACCGTGAGTAGCTCGGCTCCGCAGCAAGAACCATGCCGCAGCGCTGCGACGAGGCGCTCTGATGCATGACCTGGAGTTTATTCCGCCTGAGGCGGTATTTTATTCAGGTCCATGCGATCCCCCGCTCATAGCGCGACATCGCAGTCATACTTCGTCGGTGTAGGGGATATAGGACCGATTATGCGCTCGGCGATGTACCCCTGGGCCGTAAGGGGGCCAGGGCGGCCATTCCTGCTCCTGTAGTGTCTTCTGTCAGCGCGCGGATCTGTGCGAGCCGGGCATGGCGGTCGGATTCCCGCCACCCCGCGCTCGCCAACGCGTCTTCCGCAATGGCCCATAACTCAGTCTCATTTAAAGGGCATTCTGGATCGCCTAATGTGTCGTGTACAGCATGACTCAGGCATATTCCATTGTTCCAGTACACCGTCACCCTGGCACCGAAATGAAGTGGGTAGCGGTGACAGAATTCTGCGTCGGCAACTAAGCGGACTGACTTGCGCAACGTGGAGATTTGAGGGTCTGCGATGGCAGGTGCGTCGAATGATGCCGGTGAGAGGGCTTCTTGGCAGAGCGCGACGGCTGCGCTGTGCTGCAAACTGAACCGCGCCTGGGCGGTATCGAATGGATCGGGGCGATCGCAAAACGCAATGGCATCGTCATAAGTTCGGATCTCTATGTGCTGCACTTGCGTCAAAGACGGTGCGTCGACCTGGGACGACCATACATCACGCAGGCCGACGGCAGCATGGATGGTCGGATGGGCATGGCGGCAGGCTGCCCAGGGTTTGAAGCTGGTCGCATGGATCTGCCAATTGGCATCCAGCACTGCGGTCAACATCTCTGGCCGGGCGTCGGGGCAGGTCGCGGCAAAGAATCCCTTTTTTCCCTCAAAGGCAAAGTCGGGACCGCGAAGGCCAGCCTGAGCCAAATAGGCGGCTTGTACCCCCGTTTGTGCAGTGCGTGACAGGTGCCATGGTTTCGCGTCGCAGGGATCGAGCCGCGTTTGCCATAGTCCGGATGTCTGCACCAGCGCAAGACGGATAGCGTGTGCCGTTTGCCCGGCGCTCAGGCATAGCAGATGCGCCGCGGTAACAGCGGCGCCCACCGCGCCGCAGGTGGAGGTGTTGTGCCAGTAACGGTAATGTGCGGGTCCGACACTCATACCCAAACGAATCATCGCTTCGTAACCGCGCACCATTGCATCGAGAGTCTCCTGTCCACTGGCGCCGCTCTGGCGGGCAACGGCGAACGCGGCAGGGACGATGACAGGGGCTGGATGCACCAGCGCCTGACGATGCGTGTCATCCATTTCGAAAAGACTGCCCAGGCTGGCCTCGAACAGTAGCGTATGCCACGGATCGTCAGACAGTGATAAGGCCTTCAGGCCCTGCCAGAATGACTGGGCAGATGGTGCTGACGCCGCCAATGCCGCTGCGCCGGTCCACGCCATCAGGTGCAAACTGGCACGTTTGCGATCGATTGCGCAGGTCGGGCGAGCGCAGTGTTGGGCCAACTGGTCGGCGAGCGTCATGTTGTTTGCCGCGCTGCGCCTGCATGGGCGTGGATCGCGAGAGACGTATTGCGGCGATGGGGAACAGGCATGGGTTATCTCTCTTGACCCATGAACCAATCGGCTATTGCGCTGCCATTCATGAAGACCACCTGCGGATGCTGCACCAATAGATCCAGCATTTCTTCGAGATAACCGAAGCGATGCGGTACTCCCATCAAATGGGGATGAAGGCCGAGCGCCAGCACTCTGGGTTGTCTTTCGATTTCGCGTTCGAACAACGCGAGCGTGCGTTGCAAGCGCAGCAGGAATTCTGGCGATGAATGTTTTTCAACCGCGTAAATGACCGAGTCGTTCAGCTCCAGGTTGTAGGGCATCTGAATGAGGCGGCCTTCTTTGACCTTCATCCAATGGGGCAGGTCATCGATGACCCAGTCACAAACATAATCAACCCCATTGGCAGCCAGAATATCGGCCGTATCGTATGTTTCGCGCAACCCGGGGCTGAGCCAACCGCGCGTGCGTTGGCCGGTGAACGATTTGATTTTCTCCAGACATGCCTGGATAGTCTCGAGTTCGGAGCCGCCGTGATTGATGGATTTCTGGTGCATGCCGTGACCGATGAATTCCCAGCCGGCTTGCAGCATGGCTTGTGCCGCGCGGGGATAGGCGTCGATCACACTGGCATTGCAGCTCGTTGATGCAGGCAGACCGCGAGACGTGATGGCCTCCAGCATCCGCGGCAAGCCGGCGCGCATGCCATAGTCTGCCCAACTGAAGTTCGGCACGTCCGGTACCGTTTCCTTGCCGTGCGGCGGCGTGATGATGGTTCGCGGCATGGGTTGGTCGAGGCTCCAGTTCTCGACATTGACCACCAGGTGCACGAGAATCTTGCCTGCCGCCGGAGGTGTCAATGGAGGGCGGTCATTTGAAAACGCATAGGGAACTCTAGGGTTTGCCATGATGGTGGTCCAGTTCAGTGACGCATCTGTTGCATGATGTCGCGCTTGAGGCCGTTGAAAACCTCGCTGGTGATCAGATCCAGGCTGCGCGGACGTTCGATGGGAACGGTGATTCGAGTGGCGATGCGCCCCGGACGTGCGGACATGACATAAATCGTATCGGCCAGCAGGATGGCTTCATCGATGTCGTGGGTCACAAAGACCACGGTTGTTCGCAGCTTTTGCCAAACCGACAGCAGCAGTTCCTGCATCGTCAGGCGGGTCTGTGCGTCGAGTGCGCCGAACGGTTCGTCCATCAGCAGCACCTTCGATCCCAGTGTCAGGACACGGGCGATGCCTACGCGTTGGCGCATGCCTCCGGACAATTGCACTGGCAGGTGTTTTTTAAATGCGGACAACCCCGTGATGTCCAGCATGTCTTCGGCCCGTTCGACATATTCCTTCTTGGGCTTTCCTGCAATCTTTGGGCCGAATACGACGTTTTCCCATACATTCAACCAAGGGAATAGCGCCGCTTCCTGAAAGACAACGCCGCGGGCAGGGCCTGGGGATGTGACGGGTTCGCCGCCGACTTTCAAGGTGCCGGACGACGGTGTCTCGAAACCGGCGATGAGGTTCAACAGCGTGGATTTTCCACAGCCGGATGGGCCTAGTAGCGCCACAAACTCACCCGCCTCGACCGTCAAATCGATGTTGTCGAGCGCCTGGACTGGGGACACCCCGCCGTAGGTCTTGCTGAGGTCACTTACAAAAATATCAGACATGGGTTTCTCAATGATTTTGCAGCATGCGCCATACCAGGACCTTGCGTTCCACCGCGACGATCAGGCGATCGCTGATGAAGCCCATCAATCCTATGGAAGCCATATCCGCCAGCACGATGTCCATGCGGCCGACGTAATACGCGTCCCACAATACGTAGCCCAGCCCCGATTTCACGGCCACCATCTCCGAGACGATGACCGCGGTCCAGGAAATGCCCAGCCCGATGCGCAGACCTGTGAAGATCGAGGGCATGGCCGCAGGCAGCACGACTCGGCGCAGCAACTGACTCGACGAGGCGCCCATCATCGACGCTGCACGCACCAGATTTCGATCAATGTCGCGCGCGCCTTGCGTGGTGTTTACGACGATGGCGTAGAAACCTCCCAGGAAAATGAGAAAGATTGAGCCCATATCGCGAATACCGAATACGGCAATCGAAAAGGGCAGCCATGCTGTGATCGGTATGGGCCGCAGGCCTTGTACCATCGGGTCCAGTGTCAGGGATGCGATACGGCTCCAGCCGATCGCCAGCCCTAGCGGGATACCCAGCAGCATCGCCAGCGCAAAGCCCTGGATCACACGCATGGTGGAGTATTGAACATTGCTTAACCAGGTTCCCAGATAAGGGTTGAGTCCCATTCCCGGCTCGGCGAAGATCCAGTCACACCAGGCCGAGGCTACACGGCCTGGTGTGGGGACCGCACCGGCGAACTGGTCAGACTGGCCAATCAACTGCCAACCAATCAAGACGAGTACGGGTACCAATAGCGCCAGGGCGGTTCGTTTCAGCGCGGCGTTATGGCGCCGATCAGCTCGCCCAGCCACGGTCGGGAGGGGGATTTTTGCACTTGATTCGCTCACACGCGACTCCTCTACCCATGCTCGTTTCCTTCCGGTAACGAACAGGGCGCAATGATTACATGACTTCTTTCAAGAGGCTGGGATCCCAGACTTTGCTTATCTCGCCGCTGACGTCTTTCGGGATGACGCCTAATTCATTGAAGGTCTTGGCTTGACGTTGCAACTGTTCGAGGTCCAGCACGCCGCCCAGGTTGATAAGCTTGACGGATTCACGAGTGACCTCGAGGGGCAGGCCGGTATATTTCGAGTAGGTCTGTGCAAACAGCTCTGGGTCCTTGGCGAGCTTTTCTTCCGCTGACTTGTAGGCCCACAGAAAGCATTTTACGGCTTCGCGCTTGTTGGTCACTGCATCGCGAGTCGCAGCGAGCAAGCCGAGTTCCGCACCTACGGCTTTTGATTGGCTGTATTCGAGATTCTTGGAGAATGTCGCGGTGCCGTCGGCCACCAACTGGGATTCGAAGGGTTCCCATAGCGCGACGGCATCGATGTCTCCGCGCTTGAGCGCTTGCACGAATGCCGTACCGCCACCCTGTATATTTACCGCCGTGAAGCTGTTGTATGGGACGCCTTTTTCGGCCAGTGTGGCCGCCCACTGGAACCATACCGCCGAACCCGGTGCAATACCGATACGCTTGCCCGCGATGTCCTTCCAATCCTCGATCTTTACCCCTTTACGCGTGACGAGGTATTTGGGTGAGGCCGCGACGCCTGTCAGGCCGATCAGCTTGTCGCTGCCTTGCGCCAGCGCGATGGCGAGATCTGCAGGCCCTATGCCCGAGATATCGACAGACCCCGACAACAACGCGGTACGCGCGTCGGCATAGCGCACGAACTCGATGGGTTTGATTTCGACGTTGCACGCTTTTACCGCCTCAGGGACGTCAAGAATGGGCGACAGATGCCCCACCTTGACGAAGCCCACGGTCAGGACTTGTTTTTCTTTTGCTGCTGGAGGCTGGGGGCCTACTGCCTGGGCCAGGCCGCAGTACATGCCGAGAGCGGCGACCAACATCAACACATTGCACTTTTTCATTTTCACTTCCCCTGATCATTTATTAAGGACCGCAAGGTGTACCAACGAAGCTTCGGATGATGACTCGATATTGAACGCTATCGCCCTTTGAACGCTGGCGGGCGCTTGTCGCGAAAGGCTTGTTGCCCTTCTTGGTAATCCTGACTCAAAAAACAGGCGTCGGTAGCGGCGTCGACCTCACTGCTCGACGGCGCATTCTCGCCTCCCGCCAGATGACGTAATGCCAGCTTGGCTGCTCTGATCGTCAACGGCGCATTGCCAGACACTGCGGCAATACGCTCGGCGACGATTTGATCGAAATTCGTGTGAGCAAATACTTCATGCACCATTCCAATACGGGCGGCTTCGATACCGTCGAAGGTGCGAGCGGTCATAAAGAGCTCTGTGGTGCGGGCGCTGCCTAGAACTTCGCGCATCCGTTGGACACCAGGGCGGGCATAACCCAATCCCAATTTGGCTGCCGGCATACGAAAACGTGAATCATCCGTGCAATAGCGCAGATCACAAGCCAACGACAGACCCATACCGCCGCCCATGCAGATGCCGCGAATCACGGCAATGGTCGGATACCGCGCTTCGCTGAGCGCATTCTGGGCATTGTTCACGGCCAGGCCATAACGCGCGATCTGTTCGGGATCATTGCGTAATGTGCCGAACTCGGAAATGTCCGCACCCGACATGAATGCACGGTCACCTTCGCCGGTCAACACCAACGCGCGGGTAGTCGTTGATCGTTCTGCTTGCGCGACTATGACGGCCATCTGCTCCCACATCGAGAGCGACATGGCATTAAAGCGTGTCGTATTGCAGATATGGATCGTGACGATGCCGTTTGTCTCATCGACTTTCAAATGCCCTGGTTGAGTATGCACTGAGCTCATCTTGGTCACCTCCCTCTCAGACGGCGCCTGCGCCGCGCAGTGCCTCAATGTCCCGCTCGTCATAGCCAATCTCGCGCAATACCTCATCAGTGTGTTCCCCCCAGCCAGGCGCCGTGCGGGCGATGTCGGCTGGCGTACGTGCGAGTGTGACGGGCTGCGTAATCATGGTGCGTTGCCCTCCCTGCCAGGCGGCTACGGTCTTGGCCACCCCTAGATGCCGGACCTGTTCGTCTTCGAACATCTGTGGGACCGAATACACCGGCCCCGCGGGAACGCCCGCCGCGTTCAGGCGTTGGACCCAGTCAGCCACCGTCGCCGTCATGAAGACGGCTTGGATCATTTGATTCAAGCGCTGACGATTCTTCACGCGCAGCTTTTCATTTTCGAATTCGGGATCGTCCATCCATTCGGTGTGCCCGATGGCTTCGCAAAAACGCTTCCAGTTGCCTTCACCCGACGCTCCCAAGTTGAATTGACCGTCTTTCGCGTGAAACAGGCCCATCGGACTGCTGGTCGGATGATCGTTGCCTTCTTGGCGAGGGATGTCTCCGTCATTGAGATATCGCGCTCCTTGAAAATCCATCATCGCAATCTGCGCATGGAGCAAGGAGGTATGTAGCCATTGGCCTTGCCCGGACTGTTCGCGTTCGAGCAAGGCCGTCAATATGCCGAGCGCCGCGTATAGACCGGCGCTGGAATCGGCCACGGCCAACCCCGCGCGCACGGGGCCTTGTCCAGGAAGGCCCGTGACCGACATCAGCCCGCCCATGCCCTGGATGATCTGATCGAACCCAGGCCGCTTGGCATATGGACCATCCTGGCCGAATCCGGAGATGCTGGCCAGAATGATGCGGGGATTGATCGATCGCAATGACTCATAATCTACGCCCAGGCGCGCTTTGACATCGGGACGCCAGTTCTCCACCAGCACGTCGGCGCCGGCGGCCAGCCGCTTGAGCACCTCGCGGCCTTCGGCAGTCTTGAGATTCAAGGTCAATGATCGTTTGTTGCGGTTTAAATTCTGAAAGTCGCCGCTCCATCGGTCGGCCGCGAACATGGCCTCATTGGGATCTATGCCCGCCGGCGGTTCGACCCGAATCACATCGGCGCCAAAGTCGGCCAGCATACGTACACAAGTCGGGCCTGCGCGCACACGCGATAAGTCCAACACACGGAAACGCTGCAAGGCTTTTGACGCAGTTATTTGAGGCATGTCTGGTTTCTTTCTTTATTTGAAGGGGATAAAGACGAAAAGGCGTCTGGCCAACGTTGTTCTACCTGCTGCGCCCATGCCAGCAGCAGACCCTCGTTGCCGGGGCGGGCAATCGCCTGAACAGAAATAGGCCGTCCGCCCATATCGCGGCCAATAGGCACAACGATGGCGGGTAAACCCAGATAATTCACAAACGACATCCAACTGAACATGGCCACGAGCTCGCGTGGTTGAAAGTCGGCGGATGTCGTCGTGACGATCTTGCGATCTGGCACGCCGCGCGGCAGGGCAGGGGTGAGCAGGATGTCGGCATCGGCCAATGCAGTGCTCAGGAATTCCTGGCATCGACCCGACTGCTCGCGACGGGCATCTAGATACCAAGTGACCGGCATGACCGAGCCGGTCAGCGCCAGGTTGCGAACCAGGGCGGGCAGCTGTGTGCCAGCGCGCAGTGCTGGCGCATGCACGCTGGCCGCTTCCGCATACAGCGATATTTCTGCCAAACGCTGCAATTCGCGTAAGTCTTTTATTGAACGCTCTGCCGGGACATTTAGTGCGCAGGACAATGAATCCAAGGCTTGCGCAACACTGGGCGAAAGCTCACCAGTTGGATTCGCATGTGTCCAGCTCACCGCGATGCGTAAACCGTCGCGTTGCGCCGCCTCATACGTGGCATGCAGTTTGCGCGCTTGAGCGGCGGTCAACGCACAGCTCAAGGTTGCCATCACATCCGAGCTGCTGCGCGCCAGCAGTCCTACCGTATCCAGTGAAGACGCCAGCGGCGCCACGCCTTGCGTGGGAATCAGGCCATGGGTGGTTTTCAGCCCTACTATGCCGCAGGTCGCGGCCGGCATGCGTACCGAGCCTGCTGTATCGGTACCTAGAGAGGCGTAACACAATCCGGCCGCTATGGCGACGCCTGACCCACTGGACGAGCCGCCCACGGCGGCAACGGGATCGATCGGATTGTGCATAGGCGGATACGCGCTGTTCTCGGCGGTTGCTCCACCGGCGAATGGTGCCATCCCCAGCATCGCCAACGGGGGGGCGCCTGCGTTTGTCAGGCGCTGCACCACGGTTGCATGTCGTGTTGCCGACCATCCTGATGGTGGGCCATCCGCGCCGCAGCTGGGGAGCCGGTCCGGCAGGGCAAAGATGTCTTTATGCGCCACGCCCACGCCAGCCAGAGGCAATGACGCATCCTGCGGGACTTCGGGCAATTCCGGTACGTGCACGACACAATGCCAGCGATCTTCGCGCAACGCTTGCTGTTGGACGGTCAGCGCTTCGGGTACGGTCAGTTCGCCGTCACGCAGCAAGGCGCGCAAGGCGCCAATGCTGGTGGGCAGTCCTGCCGGTGTGCGAAGAGCGGTCTGTGTCACGCCGATTTCCTCGGCAGTACGTCATCGTCGGGCGGAGCTATGCGCCGCAAAGTCCTAGCGATATTCGCGCACTCGGTGTCGCTTGCAACGATGTGCTGGAGAGCGAGCGTATTCTGCAATGCAGCAACGATGGCGTCCTCCTGGCGGGGGGCCAGGGCCGTGTTCACATCGACGAGTGGGCGAGGGGTTGGTGTTTTCATGTATTTTCCGATCTCATAAATATATTTATAAATCACCTTATAATTTTTCTATATCAGTGTTTGTATGTATTCATAAACGTGAAAATCAGCGAACAAATCCGCCTGGCCATCGAGGACGACATCCGGAACGGCGTTCTTTTGCCTGGTGACGCCATAGATGAAAATGAACTGGCGGCGCAGTTCAATGTGTCGCGCACGCCCGTGCGCGAGGCGCTATTGCAGTTGAAAGTCCAAGGCATGCTGAACAGCTTGCCGCGTAACGGCATGACTGTCGCCAAAATGGACGTGCAAGAGTTGCTGGCCGTGTGGGAGCTGCTGGGCGAAATGGAGGCCGTGGCCGCCCGCATGGCTTGCCAGCGGATGACGCAGCAAGAACGTGCCGAGTTGGCACGCGTCCATGCCGAGGCGGCAGCGGTGATCGAAGCGGAAGACGCAGACGGCTGGCGGCAGGCGAATCACGACTTTCACGAGGTGCTGTACAAAGGATGCCGCAATCCGTATTTGCGCCAAGAGCTGCTACGGTTGCGCGCGCGTACTGGCGCCTATTTAAAGCATGCCTTCACCGCGGTGGGTCGTTTGCGTGAGTCGTACGATCAGCACGAGGAGTTGTTACAAGCGATTCTGGCGGGCGACGCGATGCTCGCTCAGGAAAAAATGTCGCACCACATCAGTCTGTCACAGAGCTCCAAAGGATTGGCGGATTTTCTGATCAATCTGCCTCGCTCCATGCTGACGCAGTCGGGGGATTGAGGGCTTGGCGTCTGTCACGATAGGGGAGGAGTCGTGATTGATGCTTGCAAAGATGGATTCTTGCCTGGATCTGCTTGGCCGGCGTTGATCGGCGGCGGTGTGTCGCTCAAGTCAGCGCAATACCCCCATCAACGTTCAACACAACTCCTGTGATGAAGCTCCCGTCATTACTCGCCAAGAACAATGCAGCGCGCGCCAGCTCCTCAGGCTGACCTAAACGACCTAGCGGAATCGACTGCGCAACTCCTGTCTCAAACGCTGGCCGATCAGTTGCGGCGATGCCGAGCTTCGCGAGAATCGGGGTGTCGACCGGCCCCGGGCTGATGACGTTCACTCTGATGCCGCGGTCCTTGAATTCGAGCGTCCAACTTCGTGCAAAGGCCTCAATCGCAGCCTTTGTCCCGGCATAGACGGCATGTCCTTCCAGGACCTTGCCGCTCGCTATCGAACTGGTCAACAGTATCACGCCACCGTTACGCATCACCGGTGCGATCTTCTGGACGCCAAAGAATACGGCTCGCGTATTGGTGTCGAACTGAGCGTCGTACTCCTGGACTCCGACCGCGTTTGAAGGCGTAATCGTGTTGACGCCTGCATTCGCCATATAGATGTCAGCGCCGCCAAAGCGTTCAGTTACGGCCTCCGCAACGAGGTCATGTGTCGCGAGGTCTGCCAGATCGCCAGTGACGCCCAGGGCCCTCGGCCCGAGTTCTGCCACAGCGCCGTCCACCGCGTCGCGACGGCGTCCGACGATCACTACGTATGCGCCTTCCGAGATAAAAAGCCTCGCGGTGGCCAGACCGATACCGCTGTTCCCGCCAGTGATGATGGCGACTTTGTCTGTCAATTTGTTCACGTCAAATTTTCCTTTCAAGGACGTTCCTGGGACGAATGAGACCAATGTAGTTTGGAAAAATTGGACGTAATAGTCCTACAATGGTGCTTTCATTTATGCCGGATAGTCATTAATGACGGTCGAACACTTTCACGGTCTATCCGCATTTGTCCGGTCAGTAGAGGCCGGTTCATTTACTGGCGCAGCCCGGTTGCTGGGGACCACTCCGTCCGCTGTGTCGAAAAGCATTGCCCGGCTGGAACAGCGCTTGGGCGTCCGATTGTTTCAACGCTCAACCCGCGCTTTTATTTTGACTGGTGATGGACAGGCCTATTACGAGCGCGTTGCACCGTTGGTGCGCGGGCTCGAAGAGGCCGACGAGTCGCTAAAAGCACCGAACACCGCGGCCGGGGCATTGCGGGTGAGCATGCCGGTGGATCTCGGGCGCTTGCTGCTGGAGCCCATTACCTCGCAGCTTATGCCTCAGCATCCCGCCTTGGCGCTCGATGTCAGCTTGAGCGATCGATATGTCGATCTGATCCGCGAGGGTTTTGATCTGGCGTTGAGAGTCGGCACGATAGTGGATAGTGGGTTGTACGCCCGCAAGCTGATCGATTTGCCGCTGGTGCTGGTCGCATCCCCGCAATATCTGGCGCGTCATGGTGAACCGCAAGCTGTCGCGGATCTCGGTGCGCATCGCCATGTGCGCTATCGTCTGGATGGCCAGGTGTTGCCTATCATGTTGGCCAATGGCGAGCGCGTCCCGATCGAAGGGACGTTCGACGCCGACAGCGGGCAGGCGATGCGCATCGCGGCGATCAATGGACAAGGCGTCACGCAAATCCTGAAAACGACAGTACAGGATGACCTCGACAGTGGACGACTATGTCTTGTATTGACGCACGTGCCACTCATGCCCGTTCCCCTGCAGGTCGTGCATGGATTCGGACGTCATCTGCCGATCAGGGCAAAGATTCTTATAGACTTCATTGCCTCGCATCTCGCACCATTGGCTACGTCTACGCACGCGAAATCACGCCGTCGGGGCCGCTGAGGCGTAGGCCGAGGTGTTGGCCGTCACACGAGGGCTGTCGTCGCCTAGCTGCGCACGGCGTTCGATGGTGACAGGACTTCATCCGCTGCGCCATTACCCGAAGTCACCAATGCATAGTTGTATCCCTGTCCCGACCAATACCGAGCCAGCAGATCCCCATCGCGTCGGCTGCCTTGTGGCAGAAACTGTTTACCAGGTCCTGGCGGGCGGATGTAGAACGTCGCGCGCTGTCCGGCATTGTCGTAAATCACGATCGCGGCGGGCCCTTGATCCGTCGCCAGCAGCCGAGCTGCAACCGGTTGGAAGCCGCTGGCGCTCAAATTAGGCAGGCGTTCTGCGTCAGCAAAATACTCGTCCAGCCAGCCTTGCAGATTTGCGGCATCTGCGCGCACATCGGGTTGCGGAGCATCCGCCGACGCAAACAAACGATAGGCTTGCATGGCATCCTGCATGGGCAGGGTGCGGTTGGCAACGAGCGTCGTGTCGCGCACGCTCCACCCAGTGACGCCGCCGATCGCCAGCGCCATGACCAGGCTGGCTGCCATTGCGAGACGGCGCCGTGAGCGGCTGCGCACCCGCGCGCGTACTGCCGTGGGGTCCAAGGCGGGATTGGGCGGCAGACTATCGTGGCGAGCCATCGCGCGCAGCTGCTGCGTATCGCGCTGCCAGGCGTCGAGTTCTTGAGCTTCTTCGGGATGTTCCCGCAGGTAGGCCTGCATGGTTTGCCGTTGTGCGGGATCAAGCTGCCCATCCACAAACGCGTTACGCGCCAGATCGTCGATAGAGCGTTCGTTCATTTTAGGATCCTCAGGTGGGGCGCGCCGTCCCGACCTTCATGCAAATCGCGCAACGCACTGCGCGCGCGGGACAGTCGAGACATCACGGTACCTAACGGGACATCGAACATGTCAGCGACTACTTTGTAGCTCAGGCCCTCCACACAGACCAGCCACAACAAGGTACGTTGCGCCTCGGGCAAGCGCTCGAAGGCATCCAGCGAAGCACGTGCAATGGCCGCCCGTTCCGCCGATGGCGCTGCCGCGTCGGATCCGGTGAGCCAATCGAGCAGCCGAGCATAACGGCGCGACCGCCGCTGGGAGTCCAAAAACTGGCGGTACAGAATGGTGAACAGCCAGGCGCGCACATTGCCTTCCGGACGGCGGCTGGGCCAGCGCGTCAGGGCTCTTTCCAGCGTGGATTGCACCAGGTCGTCGGACGACATGGGATCACGCGTCAGATGCAGCGCAAACCGCCGCAGCCGAGGCAATAGCTGGCGTACGACGGCATCGGACAATTCGTCCGCCTCTATCGCGTCATCATCGGAGGGTACCGCTTCGTGTATCGGCATGCGTACCGGTTGAATCATCAAATGCCTCAATAAACCCCGGTGTTCAAACCGGGGAAGAGGGCGCAGAGAGAAAGGAACGGCCAGGCTGTTCCCGTCCGGGCGCTGCGCCCGTGGCGTCAAAGACTGACAGGCTAATGTCGTGAGACGCCGCTTCCGTGAGTTTATTCCCTTGCGGAATAAATTTTCTGGGTTGCCGTCTTACAGGGGTATTCGACGCCCCAGGGGCAAGGAGTCCCATGCACCAAGGATCTGAACGCGACGCCCGGCCGCTTAATGCCCGGCAAACCTGTTTTCGCCTTGCCGCAATCGGCGCTATCGTAGTGGTTTCCGGCACGGCTTTTGCCTATGTAGGCGGCTGGCTGGACCCGGATCGTTTGACGCCGGACCGGGTGGTAGATGCGCTGGAGGCCAATAGCGGCGTTCACGCAGGCTTTCGGCGCAATCACGCAAAAGGCGTCTGTGTCGTTGGTCATTTCGAAAGCAATGGCGCGGCGCATGCCCTGTCCACGGCAGCCTTGTTCGAGCGCGGTAATACCCCGGTAGTAGGGCGGTTGGCGCTACCCGGCGGCAATCCCTATGCCCCCGACTCCAGTGTCCCTATTCGCAGCTTTGCCCTGCAGTTCACCTCACCGAATGGCGAGCAGTGGCGTACCGGGATGAATAGCATGCCGGTATTTCCGTTGGCGACACCGCAGGCGTTTTATGAACAACAGCTTGCTGCTCGTCCCGACCCCAATACGCACAAACCGGATCCAAAGCGGATGGGGGCGTTTTTCGCAGCGCATCCCGAGGCCGGGGCCTTTCTGGCGTGGGTCAAGACCGCCAAGCCATCGGCCAGCTATGCGACGGAAAGCTATTACGGCCTGAATGCTTTTTACTTTGTCGATGCGCAGGGCAAGCGGCAAGCCGTGCGCTGGCATCTGGAGCCTTTGGGTGCAGAGGCCGCACCTGCTGCTCAGCCGCAGCATGACGCCAATTACTTGCAGGGTGATCTGCAACAGCGCCTGACACAGGGACCGTTGCGCTGGCGTTTGGTCGTGACATTGGGTGCCGCAGGCGATCCTACCAACGATGCGACTAAACAGTGGCCGGCGGATCGGCCTACTGTCGACGCGGGCACAGTGGTGATAACACGCAGCGCGCCGCAGGACGACGGCCCGTGCCGTGACGTGAATTATGACCCGACCATACTGCCACGCGGTATCGCGATTTCTGACGATCCGCTGCTGCCGGCACGTTCTGCAGCCTATGCCTCGTCTTACGAGCGTCGCACCGGGGAGGGGCCACCTCAAAGCGCGCTGGCCCCATCTCATTCCAATAAACCGGAGCGCGTGCAATGAACTTTTCCGCTTATCCCATTCATCGAGCACCCGCGAAATTCAGCCTGTTTGCACGCCTGCTGCATTGGTTGATGGCCATCGGCATCGTGGCGATGTTATTTATCGGCGTAGGCATGGTGGCCTCGGTTTCGGAGCGGCATCAATGGTTGATGCAGATTCATAAACCATTGGGGCTGGCGTTGTTGGTGTTGGTATGCCTGCGGCTGAGCCGGCGGTTGATTTACGGTGTCCCGGCTCTGCCGGCGGATATTCCGGCCTGGCAACGTCTGGCTGCCTTGGCCTCACATATTCTGTTGTACGCGCTAATGTTCGCTATGCCATTGATTGGTTGGGCGATGGTGTCGGCGGGCGGGTATCCCGTGAGCGTGGGCGGCTGGCTATTGCCGTCCATTGCGCCGACCGATGCGTCGTTATTTGCTTGGTTGCGTGGTGCGCATCGGTATCTGGCGTTTTTGCTGTTTGCCACGGTGCTGCTGCATTTGGCCGCCGCCTTGTTCCACGGCTGGATACGGCGTGATGGCGTGCTGCAGTCTATGACGCGAGGCCGCTAGCGAATCTGCGCGGTGACGGTATCAGGGCTGCACGCAAGGCAGCTCTTTTTGCAAGGCCTCGCCCACGAGCGGGGCCGCATTGCCACGTAGCTGCTCGGCTGACAGCGCCGACAGATAGGTATAGACGCGATCCGCCATCTCGTGCGGCAGGATACCTGTGCTGGAGCACCAATGCTTGCCGCGAGTTTCGTCAGCCACGCCTAGGATATAGGCCTGTCCATATGTGCTGGAGAATTGACGCTGTACCTCACCTTCGTGAAATTGCGTGGGCATTTTGCCTTCCAGTGCGCGCGCCAATTCTGCGCCTGACATTGCCCAGGTACGGGCCGTGTCCGCTTGGCAAGCGGCAGCAGCACTGAATCCGAGGCAAATCGCCAGAATCCGGTTACGCATCAATATCTCTCTTCTGCTCGTGGTTCCAATCAGGTAGAAGGCGATTTTCCACCTCTTTCCAGCATCTGTCGATCTCTCTGGCAATCATGCCTCGCGGCATCGATACTGCTTTCTCGCATGGGCGTAGATGTTCCAGCAGCCACTCGTCAGGCCAGCCCGCCCATTCTCCGGCAATGCTCCTCAGATTGGCCTTCAAGACAGGAAAGACTTCGCCCCACAGAATGTTGTGAATTTCTGGGCGCGAATAACCTGTTTCCAGAACGACACGAGCGGTATGCGAAAAGGTCGCGTCGTCACTCTCGGTGTCCAGAAACAGCGTGGAAAGCGCCTGCCAGACTCTGACCCGATTCTGATCAACGGTTTGCATAGTAAATATCGGCTGAGATAGATTTCACAGACGAATTTCACAACGGTTACGTGAGATTCAGTCCTCCATCGGACAGCAGAATCTCACCGGTCAGGTAGTTGGATTCAATAAGCATTGAAACAGCCTGGGCGATGTCGGCAGGACTGGCTGCCCGACGCATTGGGGATTTGTCGCGCCATAACTGCTGTGCCTCTGTCCAATCCGCAGTCAACGGCGTATCGACTAAACCCGGGGCAATTGCGTTGACTCGAATAGCCGGGGCCAATGAAATCGCTAACAATCGAGTCATATGGTTGAGTGCTGCCTTGGTCGTTGCATAGGGAATAGAGGCGCCTTTTGGGCGGATCCCCGCGTGCGAGCTCACATTGACAACACAAGCGGGCCTGTCTCGCGTCGAGGCCGCGCGCAGCGCTGTTTCAGCCTCGGTGATCAGGCG
This sequence comes from Bordetella muralis, assembly GCF_965139205.1. GTDB lineage: Bacteria > Pseudomonadota > Gammaproteobacteria > Burkholderiales > Burkholderiaceae_B > Bordetella_A > Bordetella_A muralis. Next base: position 88,003 of record NZ_CBCSIU010000003.1, on the reverse strand, counting down.
AAACGGTGCAACCACATTGACCTCATGCAATTCGTGCCATATATCCGGTGTGGCTGCCGCCATATCGGAATGCGGAATCACGCGGCTGATTCCCGCGTTATTCACCAAGACATCAAGCCGTCCCCATGCCGTGAGAGCCTCCTGGATCAACCTGACACGGTCGGCATCAATGGTCAAATCTGCTTGTACATAAACGGCCTTGCCGAGCTCCCGGGCCAACGCGCGGCCAGTCTTTACGGAGTTGCGCGAATGCAATACGAGTGCGTAACCCTCTCGAGAAAGATGCCGTGCTATGGCCTCACCGATCCCGGAGGTCGAGCCGGTAACCAAGGCGACAGGCAGGGAGCTTTGCGTTGCTGACATTGATGAAGCCTTTAAAGGGAGGATCAAAGTAAAGCGATATAAAAAGAATATCAAGGCTGAGTTTTTAAATATTAGACACCTATCCTCGCACGGCATAGAGTCACCGAGGCAGCAAACACGACCAAAAAAAGGCAGAGGGTGCTTTCTGTGCCGTCGAGATCACGATTAAAGGAGACAAGCCATGCGTCAATGGAGACCACTCCTGTGGAGCATGCTGGGTTTGGCGTTGGCTGGCTTGGCGGCTCAAGCGCCTCACGCTGTCGCGCAGACGTTCCCAGACCGGCCCATTAAATTTGTCGTGCCGTTCGGGCCCGGCAGCGGCACTGATACCTCGGCCCGATATTTCGCGCGCCAATTGCAGGCGATCACTGGCCAGCCCGTGGTGGTCGAGAATAAACCCGGCGCCAACGGCTTTATCGCGGTCAAGAGCGTGCTTGCCGCGCCGCCCGATGGCTACACGGTATTCATTGGCAGTAACTCAACCTTGGCTGTCAATGCAGCGCTCTTTAAAGCGTTGCCCTACGATCCCGTCAAGGACTTCGCGCCGTTGACGATGATGATGCGTTCGCCCGCAATGCTGGCGGCCAGTCCCAAGGCTCCCTACAGCACGCTGCAGGAACTAGTCAGCTACGCGCGCCAAAACCCGGGCAAGGTGAATTTCGGAGCCGGCTCGGCGGGTTATCAACTGATGGGAGAGTTGTTCAACGACGTGGCAAATATAAAGACAGTACATGTACCGTTCAAAGGGGCGGGCGAGGCCATCACCGCAGTTGCGTCTGATACTGTGGGCTACACCTTTGCGGAAGTGACTGCGGTACAAGAGTTGGCTAAAAGCGGCAAGATCAGGGCGTTGGCCGTGGCCGCCGGCCAACGAGTCGGCACATCGCCTGATGTGCCAACGGCGGGAGAGGCCGGATTGCCAGGCTTTGAGGCCTACACCTGGGTCGGGGCCATGGTCAGTGCCAAGACGCCTGCCGCAGAAACAGCCAAACTGGCCGAGCTGTTCACGACGATCTCAAAGATGCAGGAAACGCGCGAATTTTATGAACGTCTGGGGGCCACGCCCATGACAGGCGGCCCAACGCAAATGCACGAGTTCCAGGAAAAAGAAATCGCATTGTGGCAGCGCATCGTTCAAAAGGCTCACGTGCCTCAACAGTGAGCCTTGCGTTGAATGAATAGGCTTCCTGCTATTCAGTGTCCTTGTGCAGGTTTGACGGCAGGGTCGTTCGATGCGCTTGGTGCATGCATCTGGAACAGGTCGCTAGTATGCGCATACCATCCAGCTCCGTGCATTCGGCCCAATAATCGCAGCGCAGGGGTGTCCACATAGAATTTCCCCGGGTTCAGCAGGGCCTCGTCGCGTAGATACATTCCTACCACGTGTGCCAGCACAATTACCCGTTGTGGCGCTGCGTCCAGAACCTGCCAGACCTTGCATTCCAGGGCAGCGGGGCTTTGCGCAATCCGTGGCGGGCTCACGATCAGGGACGGCGTTGTCGAGAGCCCCGCTCGTGTGAGTTCGTTGATTTCGGCCTCGTAGTCCAGGCTGGTGCGGTTCATCTGTTCAGCCAATTCAGCTGAAACCAGATTGATGACGAACTGTCGCGTTTCCAGAATATTGCGCGAGGTGTCTTTCAACTGTCCTGCGCGTGGACCGATACCCAGCGCGACGATAGGCGGATCGCTGCTGACCACGTTGAAAAACGAGAACGGCGCGGCGTTCAGCGAGCCTTGCGCCGACTGGCTGACCACCCAGGCAATGGGCCGTGGAACTACCACGCTGGAAAGCAGTTTGAATGCGTCGGCCGAGGTCAGTTTGTTGAAGTCGAAGTTCATGGGCGTGTTGCCTTGCGCAGCGGATAGTATGTTTTCTTCACTTTGCCAGTAGTCTCAGCTTGCTCAACAGAGTTTGCATGTTGGCATGATCATTTTGGACGTAGGCGCTCGCATCCTTTGGAGACAACGCCATCAATTCGATCGCCTGCTCCTGCATGGGGCGGCGGTATTCGGCGTCTTCGTTGACGCTGCGAACAGTGTTGCTCAGCTTTTGTACGATATCGGCCGGCGTTCCCGCGGGCGCAGCCAAGCTGTACCAGGTCGAGGACTGAGCGTCATGCACGCCACTCTCATCTAACGTGGGCACCTCAGGCAACAGCGAAGAGCGTTTATCTGCCGCGTAAGCTATAGCCACCAGCCGCCCCTGCCGGATAAATGGCAGGCTGGCCGACAAGTTCAGCATGGCCAAGTCAATCTGGCCACCGACCACGTCGTTGATGGCGGGCGATGCGCCGGGGTAGGGGATGTGATTGAGTTGCACATGCGCAGCCTGTTGAAACAGCTCGGCCCCAAGATGCGTGGCGCCGCCTACGCCCGCCGATCCATAGGTGAGCTTACCGGGTTCGGCTCTGGCGCGTGCAATCAGTTCGGACACGGTCTTGATGCCTCGTTCGGGGTTGACTACCAGCATGATGGGCTGCGCGGCCACCACTGAACAAAACGCAAAGTCTCGGACGCCGTCATACGGCGTCTTTTGCATGAGCGGTGTAACGACATGGCCCGCAGAGGTGCCTAACAGGAGGGTATAACCATCAGGTCTGGCCCGCGCGACGAAGCCCGTGCCAATCGATGCGCCGCCGCCAGGTTTGTTTTCCACGATCACCGGCTGTCCTAGCCGTTTTTCCATCGCGCGGGCCAGGCTGCGTGCGACGACGTCGGCGGGGCCGCCCGCTGCGTACGGATTGACCAAGGTGATGGGGCGATCCGGGTACGCAGCCGCCGTTGCGGGCACTGCAAGCACGACGGCAGTCGCTGCAATCAGGAATCGGATGACTGATCGCCTCGCTGTTCTCCCGGTATGGAAAAATGTAGGGACGAACCCGGTCAACGAGGCCGAAGTACGACGAACCCGCCCGTTTGTCACGCTCATGATGCGTCTCCTGATTTTTGTATGCGAAGCATCGTAGGCGCGTCGCCATGGCAGCGCTATGTCCGCAATGGCATACCTGTTTTGCGCGCGCGGGTGTTCTTGCCCAATCCCAAGGCGGACTGATTCATGTGTTTTTCTGCTTGTTTTCATGCCGGCTTGCCGATAATTCATAGCTACTGCACCGATTGATGGTCGGCCTGCCGATACAGAAAACGGTCGCAAGCGCATACACTGTCGGTCACTTCAGCTTTTTCGCCCCTTTATTGTGACCAACGCTCCATTCTCCTCTCTGCCTCTCTTGCCCGCCTTGCAGGACAACCTGCAAAGCCTGGGCTTCGAACAGATGACTCCCATCCAGGCGCAAAGCCTACCGCTCATCCTCGAGGGCCGCGATCTGATCGCACAAGCCAAGACCGGCAGCGGCAAGACGGCTGCGTTCGGCCTGGGCGTGTTACAGAAGCTGGACGTCAATCGCCTCGCTCCGCAATCGCTGGTGCTATGTCCCACCCGTGAGTTGGCGGATCAGGTCGCACAGGAACTGCGGCGCCTGGCCCGTCAGATTCCCAACGTCAAGATCCTGACCCTGTGCGGCGGCGCCGCTGCTCGCCCTCAGGCTGAGTCGCTGGCTCGCGGCGCGCATCTGGTGGTGGGTACGCCGGGCCGCATTCAGGACCATCTGGAACGCGGTAGCCTGGACTTGTCAGGACTGACGACATTGGTGCTGGACGAAGCCGATCGCATGGTAGATATGGGGTTCTACGACGACATCGTCGCCATTGCCTCGCATTGCCCGGCCAAGCGCCAGACTTTGCTGTTTTCGGCGACTTATCCCGATAACATCCGCAAGCTCAGTGCACGTTTCCTGCGTAATCCTGCGGAGGTCAAGGTCCAAGCCCAGCACGATGCCAGCCGCATTGAGCAGTTTTTCTACGAAATCGACGAGGGTGAACGGCTGGACGCTGTCGTCACGCTGCTGGCGCATTTCCGTCCAGTGTCGACGCTGGCGTTCTGCAACACCAAGATCCGCAGTCATGATCTGGTCGAACGTTTGCAGGTCGAGGGCATCAGCGCCCAGGCGCTCAACGGCGATCTGGAACAGCGGGATCGTGACGAAATCCTGATCCAGTTCGCGAACCAGAGTTGCGCCGTGCTGGTCGCGACTGATGTCGCCGCTCGTGGCCTGGATATCCAGAATCTGGGCGCCGTGATCAATGTGGATGTGACCAAGGATACCGAGGTCCACGTACACCGCATCGGCCGCAGCGGCCGTGGCGACCAGAAGGGGCTGGCCCTGAGTCTGTGTTCGCCGAACGAAATGCGTTGGGCCAACCTGATCGAGGAATATCAGGGTTCGCCGCTGAAATGGGCCGATATCAAGTCGCTGCGCGCGAAAGCCGATCGTCCCTTGCGCGCGCCCATGATTACCCTGTGCATACAGGGTGGCAAGAAAGACAAGCTGCGCCCCGGCGATTTGCTGGGCGCACTCACTGGTGATGGTGGTCTGACGTTCGAGCAGGTCGGAAAAATCAATATCACCGAGTTCAGTTCTTACGTGGCACTGGATCGTCAGATCGCGAAGCAGGCGTTTTCACGGCTTTCCAATAGCAATATCAAGGGCCGTCGATTCCGGATGCGGTTTTTGGAAGAGTTCTGATTTTCTTGTTCGAGCCCTGAAATCGAACGGCAGCCTCCGCAATACGTTGCGCCAGCAATGTCGCGACAGGTTGCCTGCGATCCGATGGGCGTTCGACCAAGCCGATTTCTCTAAAAAAAGTCGCATCGCCTAAATCGATGGCGGCGACCCCTTTCGGTATCCTGAGCGCGTCGCTCATCGGCAGCAGCGCGACTCCCACTCCCAGGCGTACGAGTTGAGCGATGGCCTGCAGCTCGTCGAGCTCGATGGTTTCTCTGACTGTGAAACGAGCGCGCCGCAAAAATTGATCAACCAGCCGTCCGCCAAACGACCCTCGGTCGTACCGGATAAATGGTTCGGTCTGCAGTAGATCTTGCCAACTGCGATCGTGCATCTTTTGAGGCGCGAGCAAGACGAACGGCTCGGCGTAGAGTTCGCGCCATTGCAAGTCTGCCGGCAATGCAAAAGGCGGTTTGAGCATCACTGCAATGTCGATCTCTCCGGAGTCAACCTGGCCCAGCAGATTGAGTGATATGCCTGGCACCATGCGAATCCGATACCCTGGATTGATTTTCCAGAATTCGGCCAGGGCCTCAGCCAGGAACGTTTCCTGCGCAGAAGCGATCGACCCGATACGGATCAATCCCGTTTTCGGGACGTCCGTATTGCGTCCAAATTTTGAGTAGACCGACATCAGCTCTTCTGCAACAGCCAGAGCCTCACGTCCATTGCTATTGAGATTGGCAGACCTGCCCGTCCGGTCAAAAAGGGGATAACCGAGTTCCTCTTCCAACCGCTGGATTTGAGCGCTGACTGCGGACTGGGTGAGGCCGATGTGAGTGGCCGCATTGGCAAACGTGCCATACCGCACCACCGCCATGAAGGTCTGTAGTTCTCGGAGCATGATGTCGTTAAATCAAAAAGTGCGGCTGGGGCCAAAGATACATTGTTTGATTGTGAAGCATAGCGTGCCGACCGGCTTAACCCAAGGCAGCCTGCATCTTTTTGAGATCGTTTTCCAACTGGATGCGCATGACTTTCAGCATCGCCTTTGCGTTGCCGGACAACGGCGTACCGGAGCGGAACACGAGCAAGCTGGTAAAGCTGATTTCTAACGACAGACGCTTGATCGTCAGGCCGCGAGAGAGGTAGTCCAGCGCCATGATGGGATGCACCATGCCAATGCCGACACCATTGAGAGCGAACTCGCAGACTGAGTTCGAATACGGTGTTTCCAGCATCGGACGAAGATTGAGATCAACCGTTTGGAGTGCGGCCTCGAGCCGGCGCCGGCTGGCGTCCTCTGGATTGAGCGCTATGAATGGGTGTTCGACCAGATCGCGGGCGTCGATGATTTTCTTGTTTGCCAGCGGATGGCGGCTGTGCATGGCGATCACTCCAGGCGTGCGCAGGAATACCGAATGCTCCAGGCCCGCAACGGAAAGCTCATCAGCCATCAAACCGAAATCGAGCTGACCTGCTGCCACCTGACGCAGCACCTCTCGCGAGCTCATGATCTGAAACGACATTTGCAGGCCACGGTCGACCAAGCCGAACGCGGCGATGGCGCGCGGCATGAACCCCGTGCCCAGCGCCGGCAGCGAACCGATGGCCAGGCGGCCTACGCCAAAGGACTTGAGGCTGCGGATCCGGTGTTCGATCAGCTCAAAGCCAGCGAAGCAACGATCGACTTCCTCCATCAGCGCGCCCGCCTCGGGAGTGGCGACCAGCCGCCCACGCACCCGGTCGAATAGGCGCAGGCCGGAGGATTCCTCGAGTTTGCGAATCGACTGGCTGATGGCTGGCTGCGATATTCCGAGCAGATTGGCGGCCTTGCTGGTCGTGCCAGCTTGCATAACGGCGCGGAAAACCTGGATTTCACGCATGTCCATGTATAAGTCCTGCTTATTGACTAAGTTATTTCAATTGTTGAACGAATTGCCTGGGCAAATCAAACTGCGCCTCATCGAAACACTCTCTTAAGCGCAGCGCATAGACCAAATGAACTCTGTCAGCCCTTCTAATACCGAATTCGCCAGTTTGTCCCCGGCCGTCCAACGCGCCTCCACGGTGGTATTCGACTCATTGGCCGATTTTGTCAACCGCAAGCAACGCCAACCCGACGGTTACAGTTACGGGATCACGGGCACACCTACCGCGCGGTTGCTGGAACAGCGCATCGCAGCACTCGAAGGCGCCCGGCACTGTGTGATCACCCCCTCTGGCGCCTCAGCACTGATGACGGTCGTGATGGGATTCGTGCGCGGCGGTGATCATTTACTGGTCTCGGCCGCCTGCTATGGCGCGCTCAAGACTTTTGCCGAAAAGTGGCTGGCATATATGGGGGTGGACGTCGAAATCTATCGACCCTCGATGGGGGCGGAGATCGAGGCACTGATTCGCCCTACAACCCGGATGATCTGCTTGGAAGCCCCGGGAACTGTCACGATGGAGATGGCCGACATTCCGGCCATCGCAGAGGTGGCGCGCCGCCATAACGTGTTGACGATGATGGACAACACGTGGGCCAGTCCGCTGGGCTTCCAGCCGCTTGCTCATGGCATCGATTTCAGCGTGGAGGCCGCTACCAAGTTCTTCAGCGGGCACTCTGACGTATTGATGGGAAGCATCAGCATGAATAACGCGGAGCACTATGCGGTGCTGCGTGAAACGCAGAGCATCCTGGGTCAACAGGTCAGTCCGGATGATTGTTTCCTGGTGCTCCGTGGACTGGAAACGCTGGCTTTGCGGGTACAGGCGCAGAGTGCCGCGACCCTGGACATCGCGCAGTGGTTACAGGCACAGCCGCAAGTGGAGCGTTTGCTGTATCCGCCGCTGGAAAGCGATGCGGGACACACACTCTGGAAGCGCGATTTTCGCACTAATGGCTGCCTGCTTTCGGTGATCCTGAAAGCGGGGCCGGAATCGGCCTTCAGTGGCTTCTTCGATACGCTGCAGCACTTTTCCATCGGCGCCAGTTGGGGGGGAGTGCATAGTCTGGCGGCCTATTATCCGGCATCGTTACAAGCCAACCGGGTTCATCCGGCAACAGACCAACCCGTGGTGCGCCTATCCATCGGCCTGGAAGACGTCCAGATGCTGAAAGATGACTTGCGCAATGCTCTGGCTACCTATGAGAGCCAGACGCGCTGAATCCCGTTTTCAGGGCCAATAGCCGTTACGAGTTTCATGGCCCGCCTACACCTATACATTGCAAGGGGAATTGCTATGCATCGCATTCGTACGCTTCAGGGCGCGTTTGTCCTGTTCGCTGCAGCCGTATTGCCCAACGTGTCTCACTCGCAGAAGGCTGCTCCCGCCGAGCCGGCTTCGCCGGTTATCCCGGCCACGAGCAACAGCCCGACGGTGGATCAGATCCGCGCACGCGGTTACGTCATCTGCGGTTCGGGTCACGGCACCACGGGATTTTCGGCACCCGACAAGGACGGCAATTGGAAAGGCCTGGACGCGGAAACTTGCCGTGCCATCGCGATTGCAGTCCTGGGCGATGGTAGCAAGGTACGGTTCGTACCGTTGACGGGCCAGCAGCGTCTGACGGCACTGCAGACCGGTCAGATAGATGTGCTGCCGCGCACCACCTCGTGGACACTGCGGCGCGATGCCAACGGCATCAATTTCACGTATCCCAACTACTACGAATATGACGCCTTCATGGTTCGCAAAGACCTGGGCATTACGCAAACCAAAGACATGCAGGGCGCTACGATCTGCGTACAGACAGGTTCGACCAACGAGGTGACGGTCGCCGACCTATCCCGTAAATTCAACTTGGGCTTGAAGACGGTGCTGTTCGACAATGTCGCCGCATCGCGCCAGGCGTTTTTTACCGGACGCTGCGACGGTCTGATCACCGATGCGTCGGCTCTGGCTGCAGTGCGCGCCACGCAAGCTCAGAATCCAGATGACTACATTATTTTTCCTGCTAGCGGCAACAGCGAAGCCCTGACGCCGTCGGTGCGGCATGGCGACGACCGATGGTTCGATATCGTCAAGTTCGTCGTGCAGGCGCCCATCGCGGCAGAAGACATGGGTATTACTCAGGCCAACGTGGACACCATGCTGAAATCCGATGATCCGCGTATCGCACGTTTCCTGGGCGTGGAGCCAGGCAATGGCAAGGCGCTGGGCCTGGACGAACGCTGGGCGTACAACATCGTCAAACAATTGGGCAACTATGGTGAGATGTTCGAGCGCAACGTCGGAAAGAACAGCCCGATGAAGCTCGATCGCGGCCTGAACCGGCTCTATCGCGATGGCGGACTGATGTACCCCTACGTTTTCAATTGAGCATTACGCCGAGCGAGACGACGCATGTTCAAGCGACTTTGGTACAACGCGCGGGCGCGTTCCGTAATGATGCAGGTGCTCATCGCCAGCATCTTTTTTGGAACGCTGGCCTGGTTGGTGTTGAATGCCCACTACAACCTGACGCAACGCGGGATCGCGACCGGCTTCGGCTACCTTTCCGATGCCGCGCGATTCCCCATCTCGGAAAGCCTGCTGGCTTATCGACCGACCGACAGCTATGCGAGAGCGTTTGCGGTCGGGCTCGTGAACACCGTGTACATCTCGGTTCTCGTGATCGTGGCATCGACCGTCTTGGGATTTCTGCTCGCCCTCGCGCGTCGCAGTCGTCATCCATTGGTGAATGGTATTGCGACGTTCTATCTGGAAATCACACGCAATACCCCGCTAGTAGTGCAGTTGTTGTTCTGGTATAGCCTCGTCACGATCAATCTGCCTTCTCCGCGGCAGGCGCTGAATCCGCTGCCGGGAGTATTTCTGTCGATTCGGGGGCTGTTCTTTCCCAGCGTACAGATCGAGGGTTATTGGCTTGCCGTGGTATGGGTGATACTGGCGGCGTTGTTGGGTTGGTTGGGGTTGCGCCCCTTGCGTCGGCGTCGACCGGCGCTGCCATTGGGCCGCGTGTTTTTTATTGGGACGCTGCTAGCCTGCATACTGGCGTGGCAGTGGGGTGGCGTGACGCTCACGAGCCACTCGCCGCAGCTGCGTGGGCTCAACTTCGTCGGCGGCACAGCGCTGACTCCAGAATTCACCGCGCTATTGATCGGCCTGACCTTGTATTCGGCCGCCTTTTCCGGCGAGATCATTCGCGGTGGTATCGATGCTGTCGCACCAGGGCAATGGGAGGCTGCTCAATCCCTGGGACTACGGCCTTGGACTACATTGCGATGCGTCGTCGTTCCACAGTCCTTGCGCGTGATTGTGCCTCCCATGACAAGCCAATACTTGTCCATTGTGAAGAACACCACTCTGGCCTTGGCGGTAGGGTATCCGGACCTCTCGTTTGTGATTACCACCACCATCAATCAGACGGGGCAGGCTATCGAAGGCTTGGCGATTCTGATGGGGGTATATCTGTGCATCAGCTTGAGCGTTTCGCTGTCTATGAATCTCTACAACCGCCGTATTCTGCGGACTGAGCAAAGATGACTACGATCTCCATATCCCCGGATGTCCCTGCACGATCTGCCCCAATTGATCGGCGGGATAGCGCCATGCATCGCTTGTTCGGTACGGCGATCAGCAGTGTCGCGACTATCGTCGCATTAGGGTTGGGTCTATACGCGCTGAGTCGATTTGCAGACTGGTCTCTGATCAATGCAGTATGGCCGGGAGAGTCCGGTGCGATGTGCCGCCAAGCCACCGGGGCGTGTTGGGCGTTCTTGGGTGAGAAACTGAACCAGATATTGTTTGGAATCTATCCTCCGGCTCAACAATGGCGCCCGGCGTTCGTGTGTGCTTTCATTCTGTTCATGGTCGTCCTGTCGCTGAATCCTCGGCAATGGCGGTTGCGTACCGTGGTGCTTTGGCTGGTCGGCATGGCCGGATCACTCGCGCTGATGCAGGGCGGGTGGTTTGGACTGGAGCGTGTGCCTACTGCCTCGTGGGGTGGACTGCCTGTCACGCTGCTATTGGCGGTCTGTGCGTTGGGAATAGGCATGCCCCTCGGTATCCTGCTGGCGTTGGCACGGCGGGGCTCATTGCCAGTGGCGCGTTTCATTGCGACGTGCGTGATTGAATTGATCCGTGGTTTGCCGCTGATCAGCCTGCTGTTCATGGCCTCGATTGTGTTGCCCATCATGTTGCCGGCAGGGATGACCATAGACAGCCTCTTGCGGGCGGGGATTGCCCTGACGATTTTCTCGGCAGCCTACTTGGCCGAGGTGATCCGCGGTGGCCTGCAATCGTTGCCGGCAGGACAACTGGAGGCCTCGAGAGCGCTCGGTCTGTCATGGTGGCAGATGACACGATTGGTAGTGCTGCCGCAGGCCATGCGAAAAGTTATCGCGCCCTTGACCAACACCGCCATTGTGATGATCAAGAACACCAGCCTGGTATTGATTGTGGGTCTGTTCGATTTGCTGAGCTCCGGGCGTGCGGCGTTGACTGATCCCGCTTGGCCGACTCCGTATGTAGAGACTTATTTCTTTATCGCTGCTATCTATTTTTGCATCTGCTTCGGTCTTTCGCGTTATTCAATGTGGCTGGAGCGGCGCTTCAAAAAAGGGGAACTTCGTTGAATAGGCAACATAGTGGCGCGGCCGTACCTTTGGCCGTGAACATCGCCGGGATGAGCAAGTGGTATGGCGAATTCCAGGTCTTGCGTGACATCGATCTGCAGGTCGCGTCCGGTGAACGACTGGTGATCTGCGGACCATCAGGTTCCGGAAAATCCACCATGATCCGTTGCATCAATCGGCTGGAGCGCCATCACGAGGGCAGCATCATCGTCAACGGGGTGGAGCTGGCTGACGATCTGCGGGCCATTGACGAAGTACGTGCCGATGCGGGGATGGTGTTTCAACACTTCAATCTCTTTCCGCATCTCACCGTACTGGAAAACTGCATTCTTGCGCCTATGCACGTTAAACGTATGCCGCGGGACCAGGCCACCGATCTGGCAATGCAGTATCTCGCGCGCGTACGCATTCCCGATCAAGCCAGCAAGTTTCCTGCGCAATTGTCTGGCGGGCAACAACAACGCGTCGCCATCGCCCGTTCGTTGTGCATGCAGCCGCGCATCATGCTGTTCGATGAGCCAACCTCCGCACTCGACCCCGAGATGGTCAAAGAAGTGCTGGACACGATGACTTCCCTGGCCGAGGACGGCATGACCATGCTATGCGTCACCCACGAAATGGGCTTTGCACGCAGCGTTGCCGATCGTGTCGTGTTCATGGACGGCGGACGTATTCTGGAGTCAGCGGATCCGGGCTCCTTTTTTGACCATCCTCAACACGAGCGAACTCGCGCGTTTCTTGAGCGGATATTGCATTGAGCGTTGCTCGTATAGGGCCGTTCGATATGGCGGGAGCGGGGGACGGCCGCGCAGTGTTGCGTTGATCTTACGATGCGCGATTTCATGGCGCACACTGATCCATTTTCGATTAATGTTGGCCAGTCCATACTATGCTGCGCCAATCATGACTGAAATCCCCACGAACGGCCCCAATCCTTGGGCTGTCTTTCTGATTTTTCTGCGATTGGGCTTGACCTCATTCGGCGGGCCGATCGCACACTTGGGCTACTTTCGTGACGAATTCGTGACACGCCGGCAATGGCTGACCGAGCGCAGTTATGCGGATTTGGTCGCGTTATGTCAGTTTTTGCCGGGGCCCGCCAGTAGCCAGGTAGGACTGGCGATCGGCCTGTCTCGCGCGGGATATACGGGTGCCCTGGCCGCCTGGGCGGGTTTTACGCTGCCATCGGCGATCGTCTTGATTCTGTTTGCGCTGGGTATATCCAGCTACGGAGACGTGGTGCCATCTGGGGTGCTGCACGGTTTGAAGGTTGTTGCGGTGGCCGTCGTGGCGCAGGCCGTATGGGGCATGGCTCGTAATTTATGCCCCGACGCGCCACGCGTCACCCTCATGGCTGCAGCCAGTTGTTTCGTGCTGCTGGTTCCATCGATTTGGGGCCAAGTAGGAGTCATCGCCATGGCCGCCGCCATCGGTCTGTTGTGGTTCAAGCCGCAACAGGCGTCGTCGGACGACCGGTTCCCCGTTCCGATCAAACGCGGGGTCGGCGTGCTGTGGCTGACCGCGTTCTTTGCCTTGCTGATTGCGTTGCCGATGGCAGCGACTGTCTTCCCGAACCAGGCTCTGGCAATGGTTGACGCGTTCTATCGTGCGGGGGCGCTCGTTTTTGGTGGTGGGCATGTCGTCCTGCCGTTGTTGCAAGCCGAGGTGGTGCCTACCGGATGGGTCAGCAATGAGTCTTTTCTCGCGGGCTATGGTGCTGCGCAGGCGGTTCCCGGTCCATTGTTTACCTTTGCCGCGTTTCTGGGCGCGTCGATGAACGCGGCGCCCTCGAGTTGGCTCGGGGCTGGGATTTGCTTGCTCGCTATCTTTGCGCCCGCCTTTTTGCTGGTGGCAGGCGCATTGCCATTCTGGGAAAGCTTGCGCCGCAACGCACGTATGCAAACTGCTTTGTCCGGCATCAACGCGGGCGTGGTAGGTTTGCTGCTGGCTGCGCTTTATCAACCGGTATGGACGAGCGCCATTCACGCGCCACAGGACTTTGCCCTAGCATTGGTGGCATTGATTGCCTTAATGTTCTGGAAGCTGCCCCCATGGCTCGTCGTCCTGGGCAGTGCGCTGGGTGGTTGGTTGTTGAGTATCGTTCTATAGAGGCATAAAGCCAAAGAGGGACTCACCATGTTTTCACACGTATTCATCGGCGTTACCGATTTCGAGCGGGCAATGCGTTTCTATGATCGCCTGTTTTCCGTCTTGGATATCAAGCGACGGTTTTATGATCCTGAGGTGCCTCGGGTTGGTTGGAATCCTGCCTCAGGAGGGCGCCCATACTTCGTGATCAGCAAACCATTCAACGGTCCGCACGATGTCGGTAATGGCCAGATGACAGCCTTTCTGGCATCTTCTCGTGAACAGGTTCGTCAGGCATATACCATCGCGCTAGCTGAGGGCGGTACGGACGAAGGCGAGCCAGGTTTGAGACCGCAGTATCACCCCGACTATTTCGGCGCCTATTTCCGCGATCCTGATGGCAACAAGCTCTGCGTGGTGTGCCATCAGCCCGAGTAAGACCCTGAGGCGGCAAAGGCGGGGACACTATTCCTGCAGGTAATTCGGCTCGCTGTCCCAGCGCACGGCGACACGTTACCGTATTGCCAAATTCCGGTTTCTTTTCATTAGGCAGAACGTGTTTCGTAATACGCGACAACGTTGTATTAAATGAAACGTCATCCCACAATACGCCAGCCTGCAAGACGTCAGTCGGCAGCGCACATAACTATCCTGGGAGACATAATTGAAAAGATCCATTGGCGCCTTCGCCCTGGCCGTCTTGGCCATCCCCACCTTTGCCGCAGCAGCCTATCCCGACCAGCCTATTACCTTGGTAGTGCCATACGCGCCGGGAGGAACGGCTGACGCATTGGCTCGCGTCATCGCGTTGAATCTGGGTAAAAAGCTGAATCAGAGCGTGATCGTCGAGAACAAATCCGGTGCGAGCGGGATGATAGGCGAGGCCTATGTCGCGCGGGCAAAGGCGGACGGCTACACCGTGCTCTACGATGCAACGCCGTTGTCGATCAATCCGGCCTTGCACAAAATGAATTTCGACCCCGCAGCCGATCTGATGCCGCTGACGATGGTATCGGTCACGCCCAATATCCTGGTAGTGCCCAAGTCGTCTGCATTGAACAACTTGAAAGATGTGGTGGAAACCGCAAAAGCAAAACCTGGGCAATTGACCTTCGCTTCAGGCGGCACGGGAACGGTGCAGTTCATGGCGGGCGAGTTGTTCCGGCAGGGCCGCGATTTGAACATGCTGCACGTGCCTTATAAGAGCGGTGGTCCAGCCATCATGGCCACGGTCGGCGGACAGGTGGATATGATGTTCACGAACATTTCTTCGTCACTGCCGCTGTTTCAGAGCGGGCAGGTCAAAGTCCTAGCCATCACTTCTCCCAAACGCAGCGCGCTGTTGCCGGACGTTCCGACCGTTGCCGAGTCGGGATTGACAGACTATCAGGTCTACGAGTGGAACGGCATGTTTGTACCGAAGGGCACGCCCGCGGACATCGTCGACAAACTGCAGACAACGATTCGCGACGTGTTGAAGGAGCCCAGCGTCAAAGAGAAATTCGACTCTCTGGGCGCGGATATCGTGGCCGCCGGTCCAGAGGACTTCAAGCAATTCCTCGACAAGGAGTTTGCCAAATGGGCAGGTGTTGTGAGCAAATCCAATCTCACAAAGCAATGACATCCACATTGGCTCGCGATGAACATGTCTCGTCCTGACATAGCGGTTCCTCACTCCCTAGGTGTGAATCTGCCAACGCACGTGCTGCCAGCGGGGGCGTGCGACAGTCACATGCACATTTTCGATCCACGATTTTCACCGTCACCGCATTGGACACGGACCCCTCCGGTGGCCGAGGTGAGTGCATATCGGAAATTGCAGCAGAGGCTGGGCACGTCGCGCACGGTTGTCGTCACGCCGTCGACGTATGGCACCGACAATGCCTGCACAGTAGATGCGCTGTCGCAGCTGGGTGACAGCGCCCGTGGCGTTGCGGTGGTCGATGCCAACGTATCACCCGAGGCGCTCGATCAACTGACTGCGAGTGGTGTTTGTGGTCTAAGAGTCAACTTTGTGACCCCACAGTCGTGGGGGGAAACGACAGTTGATATGCTGACCACACTGGCACGCAAAATCGCGAGACTCGGATGGCACATACAGATCTTTGTGCATCCCGAGCAACTCATTGCGTTGGCGCCAGTCTTGTCCAGCCTGCCTGTGCCATTAGTGATCGACCATATGGCGAGAATTTCGCCCGCAGAGGCCGACCATGGGAAGGCTTATTCGATCCTGCGCCGCTTGCTGGACGAGGGAAATACCTGGGTCAAGCTATCAGGCGCGTATATGCGATCGGCTGTGGGCGAACCGGATTATGCGGACACCGTGCCTTTGGGGCGCGCGCTAGTCAAGGCCGCTCCAGAACGACTGGTCTGGGGTAGCGATTGGCCGCACACCACTCAACCATTGAATAGCGTCAATGACGCGAGTCTCGTTGCCGTGCTGTGGCAGTGGTGCGAAACGGAAGCGGCCTTGCATCGCGTCCTGGTTGATAATCCCAGCTCGCTCTACGGGTTTGCGTCTTGACTGCCACATCAAAGCCGGCGCATCGTTTGATGCGCCGGCTTTGATTATTTCTTGCTGTTAGTCGTAACGGCGAGACGCCCCCTTCGATACAAACAGCGACGGTCTCGGCCGTTTTTCTCTGGGAATTCAAGCTCGCGGCGTGAATTTCTCGGGCATGTGGAAGTTGAAACTGTTGGAGACCTGAAACGGAGGGCGGACTCGTTCTCTGCCTGTGACGGCGAAACTGATCATTTTTGCTTGTTCGCTTCGGTTGATGTCTTTTCCTCGTTTCACGGTTTCATCATCGTGCAGCGTCCACGAGTCCTGCTCGCGTCGGCTATACATATAGTAGTGGCCTGCGGTGTCAGATTCGCCGACAGCGCCTCCCGCATGAATGATGATGTCCCTGGGCTCCAAGGTGAGCGTCCATTCGATACCTGTTTTTTGGTCGATGACGGGGATGCGTACCGGTTTCGTGAAGTCTGCATTCAGGATGAGACGTGTCAGTTCTTCGCTGTTATAGTCCATCGCATTGATATGCAGGTTGAATCGGTCTACTTTTTGGACGTCTGAAGCAGTCCATTGCTGAATACGAGTGACTGTCGTGTTTCCTCTGTCGTCGTCATTCCACCTGACGCTAACATCGTCGTCCCTTGTGGTGAGCGTGTTCACGATTTGCTGCAAGCTGAAGTTCGCTTGCTCGCGGCTCGACAGGTTAGCGTGCTGGCAATACGCTGCATCGGCGATTTTGGGATCGCGTTTTTCTTGACCGTTGACGTACGTCTCTTGTATCTGCAAGACGTTGGTATTGAGATTTTCGAGATCACAGCAATCGGAAAGTTTCATCAAGAATTCTTGCGTATCATTCTGATCGCCTATGACCGTGAACCCGGAACCATGCGGCCCGGCACGAAAATTTTCCTGCTCCTGCAAGCTGTTAAAGAAATCGTGTAGTTCTCGATGCAAGGGTTTTTCGCTCTCGTGGGTGGCCTTGATCAAATCGACGAATTTTTTTGCGCAATCCTGTTTGTTTGAGTCAGAGGCATTTTGCTGGATATGTTCCAGGTGTGCGACGAGCCGATTTTCACCAATAGAATTGATCAAGAATTTCAATGCCGTATTGGCATAGCAAGTATTTCCCAGATTACGGAACCCGCAAAGGCTCGGTCCTGTCTCGGCGCTCTCAATGAGGCGTTCAATTGTGCGGCTTTGCAACGGGGTTGCACCCGTCAGGTCCAGATTGCGAATCGCGCTTTCTGCGTTCGTCGGGCCGTAGCGTTCCGATAGCGACTGAATGAATACTCGCAAAACCTGAGCATTTTTTATCTCGAGTTCCCGAGCGAACTTCGCGACGGGCTCCCAGTGTTTCAGAACAGGGACGTAGCTCAATGCATAAAGAATTCTGTCGTTCAGGGTGAGCTGTGCTGCTCGCAGAGCGGGGTCTCCGTCAACTTCGCAAATTTCCATGTGGTGACCCGCGTCGGCGAAGGCGCGGAAACTGTCTGGCGAGAGGAACTGGTTGTGGTACGTGGTGGGGGTCATGATATTTTGCATGTCGGAGTTAATGCCCGAGCCACTTGTGGGCGCGGTGATGTGCGAACCTCGTTCTCCCACCTTGGTAACGCTGTGCTGCTTACAGTTCCATAACTCCTTGACGTCACGCTATTTTTTCTTGAGCCAGGCTATTGACACAAGCAGGGCGTTTAATAGCGATGTCGTCTGACATTCCCAAGGTTGATAAAAAATTGCTGTGAGTTTTTCTGGTCTCGAAGCCGTTCATTGCGGCGCGTGCGATAGGCGCATCAACGCAAATACGTCGTCTCGATCGCGCGCATCGCGTTATCACCCTGCAGCTCGATGATGTCCTTCACGCTGGGCAATTGACCGTCCACAGTTTTGATTCCCCCGTCACGGCGAATCTGTGCGAAGACTTGCCGCATCGCGCCTACTGCTGCCCGGATGGCATGATTGCCATAGATCACCACGCCGACTTTGCCTAGCGCAGCGATGTCCGACTCGGTGAGTTGCGGATAGGCGGTTGGCACCAATACCAACGGCACGCGGCCTGGCCAGGCGCGCACGAACGCCAGGATCTCGTCGGGTGTTTTCTGTTTGGAATGAATCAGGATCGCGTCGGCGCCTGCCTCTGTGTAGGCGATGCCGCGCCGGATGGCCTCGTCCTGTCCCTGGCCTGCAATCAGCGCCTCTACGCGGGCAATCACCACAAAGTCCTTGTCGCGGCGTGCGTCGGTGGCTGCCGCGATTTTGCCTTGAAACTCTTCGATGCGTACCAGTTCCTGGCGGCCCTCTGTGCGCAGACTGGTGTCCTTGGGAAAAGTTTTGTCTTCGATCACGATGGCCGATGCGCCGGCCGCCTCGTACTGTGGCACGACATAGTGCACATTTACCGCGTTGCCAAATCCCGTATCGATATCGGCAATCAGTGGCACCGACACAGTGGAGGCGATCGCGCGCATCATCTCCAGGTGTGTGCCCATCGACAAAATGCTGGCGTCGGGCACGGCATAACTGGCCGATAGCTCAAAGCCGCTGCCCCAGACGCCATCAAAGCCGGCCTCTTGCGCCAATTTCGCTGCCAGCGGATTGTGGGCTGCCATCGCCGTGAATAGCTTGCCACTTTCCAACGCGGCACGCAGCGCCTGATTCTTGTTCACGAGCGATCTCCTTGAACGAACAGCGGAACAGTATTGGGATGAATATCGACTGATAGTGCCGAATATAAACGAACCCCCAGCGGTTGGAGGGAATCCAACCGCTGGGGGTTCGCTAGCTGTCTGCTCAGTTTCGAGGTAACCGCGTTGATGCTATCTCGACTTATTCAGTCACGATGCCGCTTCCAATGCTTGTTGCCACGATGTTTGTCATGACCTCGATAATTCGCACGTCGATAGGAATCCCGGTGACCACGATCCCGGTCCCAATGGTGGTGGCGACGGCCGCCGCGGTCATCGTCTGTGATGACGTGTCCCAGCAAGCCTCCGGCAGCAGCGCCGCCCAGGGTGTACAACGGGTCGCCCTCTGACAGCAATGCGCCGGCAACGCCACCCAGACCTGCGCCGATGATGGTGTTGCGGGTTTGATCGTCGGCCAGCGCGGTCGTGCTGATGCCCAATGCCAGTATGCTGGCGAGCATGGCTTGAATCAATCGTTTGGTCATAGTCATATCTTGTTCTCCTATGTTGGCCGCCCTGCGATGCAGCCAGCATGTCGTATCGAGTTAACGGTAAGTCACTCGCGTAGAACTGAAGTTAGCACCGCAACCCTGTATCAGTCGCACAGGCCGGGCTACGGTGTGTATAAGCTGTTTCAGTCGCTTTCTCGGCGAAAAAAGGTGGCAGGGCCGCTTGCCGGTAATAGAATCGCTAAATCCCCACCGGCATAGGAGCCACCCCCTTATGCGTCGACATCTCGTGTTTTTAGCCTTTCCCCTGATGGCCTTTCACAGTATTGCGTCCGCGCAATCCGATCCCTGCGCTGATGCGGCCACTCAAGCGGATATCAATGAATGCGTAGGAAAATCTTACAAAAAGGCCGACGCTGAGCTGAACGCTGCCTATAAGCAGGCGGCTGCGCGTGTGAAGGGCGATGATGACCAGCACAAGAAGCTGGTCGCCGCCCAGCGAGAGTGGATCAAGTTTCGCGATGCCGAGTGCGATTTCGTCACTGCTGATGCAGGTGGAGGCTCCGCTTATTCAATGGCTTTGTCGGCTTGCCTAACCACATTGACGCAAGATCGTACAAAACAACTAAAAGGGTATTTAGCGTGTCCGGAAGGCGACGTTTCATGTCCCATTACCAAACCGTAATCTAAAAAAATTACGCGGTTTGCTTTGGGTCGTCGGCTGCCGATTTTGCGTGCAGTTGAAGGCCTCTATCACTCTGTACGAGCGCAGATATCGCGTCTGCGGCAAGCACAAAAAACGCTGTCGTAAAACTCGAAAAAATACGGCGAAATTTACTCTCTTAACCCTTCATTAGAAGGGTTTTTTACTTACGTAGTCCTGAATCAAATAAGCAGCCCTAACAGGGCTGTGGACTTCGTATATGCTTCGCGCTTTGGTTTGTAAAATCAATAGCTTCTTATTCTCATTCTGCTCTTGGACGGTTGTTAATGTTAGTGCCATTTCTGATCATGCTTCGGGAAGGGATCGAGGCCGCGCTGATAGTTGGCATTGTTGCCAGCTACCTTAAACGCAGCGGCTCGTCGTCGATGATGCCCGGTGTCGTGATCGGCGTGCTGTTGGCGGTTGCCCTTTCTTTTTTTGTCGGCGCGGGGCTGCAAGTTGCGATGGCCGAGTTCCCTCAGAAAGAGCAGGAGTTCTTCGAAGGCGTGGTTGGTTTGATCGCGGTGGTGATGCTCACGTCCATGGTGTTCTGGATGCGCAAAGCGGGCCCTTCGGTGCAGGGTGATTTGCAGGAGTCTGTGCGATCAGCCCTGGCTGGTGGCAAACGCCGCGAGTGGGCGTTGATTGGCGTGGTGTTTCTGGCTGTGGCTCGCGAGGGGCTGGAGTCAGTGTTCTTTCTCCTGGCGATCTTTCAGCAGAGCAGCGGTTGGCACGCGCCTTTAGGGGCGGTGTTGGGATTGCTCTGCGCAGTAGTGATCGGCTATGGCATCTACAGCGGCGGCTTGCGTCTGAACTTGCGCCGGTTTTTCCGCATTACGGGTGTGTTCATTCTGCTGGTGTCCGCAGGGCTGTTGGCCGGCGTGCTGCGCAAATTCCACGAGGCAGGCGTGTGGAATCATTTCCAGAACGTCGTGTTTGACATCGATCATGTCCTGCCGATGGATAGTCCCGTCGGCGCAGTGCTCTCGGGCATGTTCGGCTATCAATCGGCGCCGGTGACAGGCGAGGTCGTTGTGTATCTCGTTTTCCTGGCGGTGAGTCTTTATCTCTTTCTGCGGCCTAGACCTCAAGTCTTTTCTCAGCCTAAAACTTCTTCTTGATTCCGGGCTAGCACCTTATCCACGATGTCATCTTCACCACAAAAAAAACGCTCCCCTCTGATATGGGTCGCCGTTCTGGCGTCCGCTGTGTTGGCCGTAGCCGGCCTGGCCACGTTCTGGTGGGCCTCGACGGCAAAACGCCCGGCGACGCAGGCTGACGCCAACGCTGTCAAAGTCACCATACGTGATGACGTTTGCGAACCGAACGATATTACGGTGCCGGCCGGCAGGACCACGTTCGTGATCACGAATGCTTCCAAGCGGATCCTGGAATGGGAAATCCTGGACGGCGTCATGGTGGTCGAGGAGCGCGAAAACATTGCGCCCGGTTTCTCGCAAACGATGAAGGTCAAGCTGCAGCCGGGTAAATTCGAGATCACCTGCGGTCTGCTGAGCAATCCACGTGGCACACTGACGGTGACGCCGTCGGCCGCTTCTGATGCCGAAGCTGCGAAGCCGTCTTTGGTGGCCTATATCGGCCCGCTGGCAGAATACCGGGTGACACTGTTGACGCAGGCCGCTGCCTTGCAAAAAGCGCTGAAAACGCTGGACGCAGCCGTCAAGGCTGGCAATCTGGACCAAGCTCGACAAGCATACTTGCAGGCTCATCAAGCCTATGCACGGCTGGAGCCTATGTCGGATCTATTTTCCGATCTGGACGCACGTTTGAACGTACGTCCGGAATATCTGGAAAAGCGCGAGGACGATAGTGCTTTTGTGGGGTTGTTCCGTTTGGAGCGTGAGCTGTATCGCGCAAACAAACTCGATCAAGCACAACCCATCGTGGATGGCTTGATCGCAGATGGCGATACGTTGCGTGAACGTGTGCGCGCCCTGAATATCGAGCCGCCGCGCCTGGCGATC
The DNA here is from genome assembly GCF_965139205.1 of Bordetella muralis. GTDB lineage: Bacteria > Pseudomonadota > Gammaproteobacteria > Burkholderiales > Burkholderiaceae_B > Bordetella_A > Bordetella_A muralis. Next base: position 66,091 of record NZ_CBCSIU010000003.1, on the reverse strand, counting down.
GGGGCATCGCGTTTGATGCAGCGTTCGGCCGATCGATTTGCCAACGATGCGCAATCGTTGCCGGTGGAGGTTGCCGCCAATTATCTGCAAGGCAGCATCGCGGGCGCCAAGGGGATCGCACAGCTGCTTGCCCCGCTGTTGACCAAGGCGGATCCGGCGTTGCAAGAGCAAGTCGATAGCGCATTTGCTGCTGTCGAGTCGCAGCTGAGCGCTTATCAGCAAAAGCAGGATGACAGTACCAGAGAGGCATTGATCCAGGCGCTGAGGCACGCTGCCGCGACGCTGGAGCAGATCAACGCCAAGCTCGGGCTGGACTAACTTTATTTGTACAGGTTTTATCATGTCAGGCAGTCATTCAGATTCCCGTGAGCCGTCGGGCTCGCTATCGCGCCGTCATTGGCTAAAGGGCGCAGCGTCCCTGGCAGGCCTTGGCGCATTGCCCGTCCATGCGCAAAAGCCGCCCGCCGACAGTCAGGTGACCGATGCGCCGCACAGCCTGCGCACCGATGAGCGCGTCAGTTGCTGGGGCGAACATCAGGCGGGCATCGTGACGCCGAGACCCTCGGCCGGGATGGTGGCGTCCTTTGATGTCATTGCCACGGATCGCAAGGAACTAGAACGCCTGTTGCGTGGGCTGTCTGAACGCATTGTGTTTTTGACGCAGGGCGGTGATGTGCCCAGATTGGATCCTCGCTTGCCGCCCGCGGACTCCGGCATCATGGGGCCGCGCGTGCAGCCGGACGGTTTGACGATTACGGTGTCTGTCGGCAGTTCGTTGTTTGATGATCGCTTTGGTTTGCAGGATCGCAAGCCGCGGCATCTGCAACGCATGAGCGCGCATCCGAATGATGCGCTGGATGCCGCGTTGTGCCATGGCGATCTGTCGATTCAGTTCTGCTCGAATACGCCCGATACCAATATTCATGCGCTGCGAGACATCATCAAGCAGTTTCCCGACTTGTTGATTCTGCTCTGGAAACAGGAAGGCACCGTGCCGCCCGTACCGGAAAAGCCCGGCGTTCCGGCGGAAAGCGCTCGGAATTTTCTGGGTTTTCGCGATGGATCGGCCAACCCCAATGCCAATGACAGTACGGCAATGAGCCAGATTGTGTGGGTGGGGCCGGATGACGAGGGCGAACCGGCTTGGGCTCATGGTGGCAGTTATCAGGCGGTACGGATTATTCGGAACTTCGTCGAGCGTTGGGATCGCACGCCGCTACAGGAACAAGAGGCCATCTTTGGCCGTCAGCGCGACAGCGGTGCGCCATTGGATGGCGGAAAGACAGAGCACGACGTACCGGATTTCACCAAGGATCCGGAAGGCAAGAAAACGCCGCTGGATTCACATATCCGCTTGGCCAATCCGCGTACTAAAGGGTCTGAAAAAAATTTGATTCTGCGCCGTCCCTTTAATTACTCAAATGGCGTGACCAAGTCGGGCCAGCTCGAGATGGGGCTGCTTTTCATCTGTTATCAGTCCAACCTGGAAAAAGGCTTTATCACCGTTCAGAAGCGACTGGACGGTGAGCCGCTAGAGGAATACATCAAGCCGATCGGCGGTGGGTTTTTCTACACGCTTCCAGGGATGCGCGACAAGCAGGATTGGCTCGGACGCACGCTTCTGAGCGCTACCTAGCAAGTCGTTGGCCATTGTTTACATCACACAAGGAGATCTCATGCCGTTTTCCCGCAACCGTCTGCTCGCCGCAGCGATTTTTGCCGGCGCGATGACGATGCAAGCCCATGCTGCCGTGGCGCCGCTGGAATTGGTCGGGCCGGTGGCCGAGTACAAGCTTTACGTGAACGAAAACATCGACAAGTTTGTCGAGGACGTTCGCAAGTTCACTGACGCCGTCAAAGCCGGCAAGATCGATGAGGCCCGTGCGCTATTTGCGCCGACCCGGATGAGCTACGAGCGTATCGAGCCGGTGGCAGAACTGTTCAGCGATCTGGACGCGTCGATCGACTCACGTGCCGATGATCATGAAAAAGCCGAGAAGGATCCCGGTTTCATTGGTTTTCACCGCATCGAGTATGCGCTGTGGGAAGAAAAGAGCACCAGCAAAGTCGGTGACGTGGCGGACAAGTTGATGGCGGATGTGCTGGAACTGCAAAAGCGCTTGTCGCAGTTGACCTTCCCGCCGGAGAAAGTCGTAGGCGGTGCCGCCGTACTGATGGAAGAAGTCGCCGCGACCAAGATCTCGGGCGAAGAAGACCGCTACAGTCACACTGACCTGTGGGACTTCCAGGCCAACTTCGAAGGCTCGTATCACATCTTTGAATTGCTGCGCCCCTTGGTAGAGCGCGAAGACAAAGCTTTTGTCGAGAAGACCGACGGCAATTTCAAGAGCGTGTTCGATACGCTGGCCAAGTACAAAACGGCCGAGGGCGGTTTCCAGTCGTATGAGAAGCTGACCGACCGCGACCGCAAGGTTCTGGCTGGTCGCGTCAATACTTTGGCAGAGGATCTTTCGCAGATGCGTGGGATGCTGGGCCTGGATTGAGGCGATAGACAGTAGCGCTTGTAGGGGGGTGTTGCCCCGGCAGATTGATGCCGAGGCAACACCACCTTATTTTCTTTCAGCCACGGCTTTTTCGACACGGCTGACCAGCAGATCAATGTCTTTCAGATCAGCGGCAGTCAACACAGGGCCAGGTGAGCGCATCGTGGCAGAGCGTATTGCACCGCGGCGCTTAAGCACTTCTTTGCGCACGGCTACACCCCATTGCGATTGGTTTTCAAAGTTCAGCAAGGGCAGATAGGTGTCAAAGAGGTCGTGCGCCTCTTGAACCTTTCCTGCGCTATACAGCTTGTACACGCCAGACAGCATTTCTGGATAAGAGAACCCGGCCATCGGCCCTTCGATACCGTGTGCCAGTTCTTGCAGCAGGAATACGCCGTTGTTCCCGGTCAGTATCGGCACATGACGGGGCAGGGCAGTGCGCATGCGGGTGATCTTGGCTGCACTCGGGATGTCTTCTTCCTTGATCGCCTGGATTTGCGGATGGCGTTCAACGAGGCGGGCAATCGTCGGCACGGATAGCCAGACTCCCGTGGAAAACGGAAAGTCCTGCAGCACCGTTGGTACATCGCCGATCCGCGAGAACACTGCATTGAAATAGCTGAAAATGTCTTCTTCGGTCTTCAGCCCCGTTGCTGGCGCGATCATCACGCCATAGGCACCTGCTTCTACGACGTCTTTGGTCAGTGCCGCCAATTGTGCAACGCTGGGATTGCTGACGCCTGCGATCACGGGTCTGCCCTGCGCGCGTGCCACGTAGCGTCGTACGGTCGCGAGCGATTCTTCCATCGATAGCTTGGCCGCTTCGCCAGCAACACCGAGCACGGTGAGTCCCGCCGCACCATGCTTGATATAGAAATCGCACAGCGTGTCGACGCTCTCGAGATCCAGCGAGCCATCATCGGTGAATGGGGTTTGCGCGACGACAAATAGGCCGCTGAACGTTTGAGACATCGTAGGTTCCTGTATTGCTGGCTTGGTGAGTTTAAATGTTAGCGCTAATATTAGCGCTAACATTTGGTTGAATGGCGCTAGGGTTATCCCTCGGTGGTTCGCCGTAACTCATTCTGCAACCGTGCTATCTTCCCGCCATGAGCGAGCCTCCGACATTCTCTGATCCGAATATGCTGGCGCCACCGCGACGCACTCGACGTGGCGCCGGGCGTGCGACTTTGGCCGATGTGGCTCGAATTGCGGGCGTATCTGCCCAGACTGTCTCGCGGGTCCTTAACAGTCCTGAAACGGTGCCGCCTGCAACGCTTGAGCATGTGCGTGCTGCTATCGCTCAGGTGCGATACGTGCCGAATCGGCTGGCAGGCAGCCTGGCCTCCGGACGCAGCAAATTGGTCGCTGCTCTGGTTCCCACCATTGCTTCACCCGTGTTTCAGGAAACGATACATGCGCTCACGCAAGCGCTAGCCGCCAAGGGCTATCAATTGATGCTGGGCGAGAGCGGCTTTGACGATGCCGATGAGATTGAACTGTTGGAGAACTTGATCAGCCGCGGCCCTGACGGCATTGTGCTGACGCGTGTCGTGCAATCTGAATTGGCTAGACAACGGCTTGCCTCGTCGGGGATTCCAGTGGTCGAGACCTGGGATCTGACGGATACGCCGGTCGACATGCTGATCGGGTTTTCACACGAGAATGTTGGCGCGGCCGTTGCCGATTTGCTGATCGATCGGGGCAGTAAGACGCCTGCGTTGATCTCGGGTAATGACCCTAGAGCGCGCCGGCGCCGAGCAGGATTCGTGAATCGCTTGATCGCACGAGGGGCTATTCGTGCGGAAGCTGACCTACCCGTGGTTGAAATCAGCGCCCCTGCGCATTTTGGCGATGGCCGGCGTGCATTCGTTGATCTATTGACTCGAGATATGCATGTTGACGGCTTGTGGTGCAGTACAGACGCCCTTGCATTAGGTGCGTTGATCGAGGCCAAAGAGAGAAACATCGCTGTGCCCGACCGATTGGCGGTAGTGGGGTTCGGCGATCAAGTCACTTCGCCCTATACGAGTCCGGCGCTGACGACGGTGCGTATTGATGGCCGAAAAATAGGTCAACTCGCTGCCCAATTCATCTTGGAGCGTGCGCGAGGTGAGCGAGTCTTGGAGCGGATTCAAGATATAGGATTTGAGGTGATCAGGCGCGCTAGTGCTTGAGGGAGACCTTCTCGGTGGTTCTTCCATGAAGAATAATTCGGATGATTTATTCTCAAATAAGGAATAAAATAAAAACCTGTTCTTGATTTGAGAATAAAAGAGAGCCGGACATGGAACTCGCGGTGACACCTTCTCGCCATTCCCAACTCCGTTCTGCGATCGAAGCCGCCTTGATCCTGGCTGTCGGGATGGGATTTGGACGTTTCGCATTTACTGCCATCTATCCGCACATGGTTGACGAGGGGGTAATCAGCGTGCAGGGCGGCAGCTGGGCGGCATCGGCCAACTACGCGGGATATCTGCTTGGCGCCGCCCTTGCCGTACGGGTACGAGCCCATAATGCGCATCGTCTATGTATCTGGTCTGCCGTCGGTACCGCGATCTGCTTGGCGCTATTGGCTTATCTCGATTCCGTCAGCGGCATTGTTGTAACCAGGGGGATCGCGGGCATATTCAGCGCGCTTTCCATGGTCGCCGCGTCGTTGTGGCTGTTAGAGCATAGAGGCCATGGCAAGGGGGCACCCTTGCTGTACGCGGGTGTTGGCATTGGCATCGCCTTGTCCGCCGAGATACTGGTATTAGGCGCTCATGCCGGATTGCGGAGTCACGGAATGTGGCTATTGTTGGGTGTCGTGACCTTGGTCCTTGGTTTGATGGCGGCACCAGGGATACGCTCCGCTGTTCCTGTTGCTGCCTCTGATCGCGCTCGGGGAACAGATGACGCAACAACCGTTGCGGCATGGCCTCTGGTGTGTATGTACGGGTTGGCGGGGCTGGGATACATCGTGACGGCGACGTATCTCCCTTTACTGGTCAAAACGGCGTTGCCAAATCTGGACTCCACCCATGTATGGGCCGTATTTGGACTGGGCGCGGCACCCTCCTGTTTTGTCTGGCACGAACTGCATCAGCGCATCGGCACCAGAAACGCGTTAGTTGCCAATCTGGTGCTGCAGGCGGTGGGAGTCGTTTTGCCTGCTGTGTCGCAATCTGCCCTCAGTTATCTACTGAGTGCGCTACTGGTGGGCGGCACCTTCGTTGGCACGGTGACTATCGCCATGCCTGCGGCACAACGTGTCGCCCGCGCGACGGGCAAGAACCTGATCGCGGCGATGACGCTCGTCTATGGAATAGGGCAGATAGTGGGCCCCGCGCTGGCCGAACGCTTGTATGCGTCGAGCCAGAGCTTTTCCAGCTCGCTTTTGGCGGCCGCGGCGGCCTTGGTTGTAGCGGCGTTGCTGTGCTTTAGACTGTAGCGGTTCTGCTGGGTCGCCATTGCGGGTTAACATAGCTCTTGCTCCGGGGTGCACGCCAGTGCTGAGATTCAGACCCGCGAACTTGACCCGGTTCATACCGGCGTAAGAAGAGCGTTGACCTTGACAGGGCCGCATGAATGGTCGGCCTGTGCAGGCGGGCTTCGGAGCTTCCATATATAGGATTCTCGAAAGCCATGAACTACGCCGGACCGCCTGACGCGGATATTCTCGAATTCATCGCCCAGGATGGCTGCACGGACGAGCAGTTTGACCAGCTTGCGTTGCGTCTTTTTGCCTACCAGTACAACGCCAATGCGCCGTTTCGCAGCTTTTGCCAGCGACGCGGCGCTACGGTACGCAATGTGAAATCCTGGTGTGACATTCCGGCAGTGCCCATTGACGCCTTCAAGGCAATGGAGCTGCGTTGTGAGCCGACGTCGCCCACCGAGCGCGTTTTCATGACCAGCGGGACGACGCGCGCCGATACCCGCGGGCGTCATTTTCATCCTCGTCTCGATGTTTACGATCTGTCGATGACGCGCAATTTTGCCAGGCGTTTTATGCGGGGTGTCGAACGTTTGCCGATGGGGATTCTGTTTCCGGACGAGATCGCAATGCCCAACTCGTCGCTGGCGCATTATCTGGCGTTGGCGAAATCTACCTTTGGCAATGACGATAGCCGGTACTTCATGTCTGCGCAAGGCATGGATCTGGACGGTTTGTGGCAGCGGCTCGAACAGGCCGAGCGCCTCGGCGAGCCGTACGCATTGCTAGGCGCCAGTTACAGCTTTGTGCACGTGATCGACGCCTTGCGTCAATCGGGCCGATCCTTTCGTTTGCCGCCCGGCAGCCGCATTCTGGATACCGGCGGCTACAAGGGCCAGTCGCGCGAGCTGCCATTGGACGCGTTTTACACGGCGTTGACTGAATTGCTGGGAGTGCCGCGCGAGCTGTGCGTCAACATGTATGGCATGACTGAGCTGAGCACGCAGTTTTATGACGACGGCAATGCGGTGGTGCCTTCCGCCAAATCGGGACCGCACTGGATTCGTTCACGCCTGGTCGATCCTGCAACCGGGCGTACCGTGCCGGATGGCGAGCGCGGCATCCTGGTGCATTGCGATCTGGGCAACTTTAATTCGGTCAGCACGATTCTGACCGAAGACGTCGGTGAACCGACTGAAAATGGTTTCCTGTTGTTGGGACGTGCCGAGGGGGCGCAGGCCAAAGGCTGCTCGTTAGCTGTAGAAGAGTTCATTCGGTCGGCGGCATCATGAACACGCTGCGGGTCGAGGCCGGCTATCTGCCGGGGCTGTCAGCCGATGAGGTGCAGTGGCAGATATTGCCATTTGTACAAGGCGACCAACGCGTCGAGGTATCGGTGCCGGTGTTGTCGCCAGCGCAAATGGGAATGCTGGCCGAGCGCGTCAAGCGGGCCAGTGCCCAGCATCTCAAAACGTTGGCGGTATCGGAGATTATTGCGATCATCGATCGTGCCGTTGCCCGTTTGCTGGATCCCGATGATCCGTATCGCCGTCAAGCCGATGCTTTGTTGCCGCTGATCAGCGGTTATGACGCAGAGATGGTGCGCCTGGGGCTGACGGGTTTTTTCAAGACCTTTCGGGCGCCGCAGTTGCACAGGTTTATCGTTGAGGATTTCGCCAATCCTAAAGTCCTGGATGCTTTTCAGCCTGCACCGAAAGGTGGCGCCGTGCGGGCCTATGGGCCTGAGTTGTTGGTACATAGCTGGGCAGGGAACGTCCCTGCATTGGCGTTGTGGAGTTTCGTCTGCGGCCTGCTGGTCAAGGCGGGCAATATCGGCAAACTTCCTAGCGCAGAGCCCTTGTTCGCCGGATGGTTCGCGCGGCTGCTGGCCGAGGTGCATCCGCCGTTGGCGGACTGCTTTGCGGTAGTGTGGTGGCGCGGGCCCGGCGGCGAGGAGGCAGACGCGCTCTATGCGCAGGCCGACACGGTGGTGGCCTACGGGGGCAATGATTCATTGCAGGCAATTCAGCGCCGTCTGCCTGTGACGACACGATTCCTGCCGCATGGGCATAAGTTGGGCTTCGGGGTGATCAGTGCTGCTGCGCTTGACACGTTAAAGGCGCCCGCCGTCGCACGACGTGCCGCCTGGGACGTGATGCGTTACGACCAGCAGGGGTGTTATTCGCCACAAGTGTTTTATGTACAGCGCGGCGGACAGGTTGCTCCACGCGAGTTTGCCGGCTATCTTGCGGGCGAATTGGCGAATCTGCAGCGCCGCTATCCGAGGCGTGCGTTGGATTTGGCAGAGTCGGTATCGCTGGCGAAATGGCGGCAGGCCATCGAGTGGAATACCTCGGCCCAGCCCAGCGTGGACGGATTGATTGGCGATCATGAGGCGCAATGGAGTGTTGCCTATACGGACGATGCTCAGCCGCTGTCACCGTCTGCGTTACAGCGCAGTATCGTTGTGGCGGCGATCGACGCTTTGGACGATATCGCGCTCTCCGTGCGGTGCCGCAGCGCGTTTTTGCAGACTGCAGGTATCGCTGCCACGCCAGAGGAACTCTATCGCCTTGCCGAGCAGCTTGGGGCTGTGGGCGTGACCCGCATCAGTGCTATTGGTTCGATGAGTATGCCCGAGGCAGGCTGGCATCATGATGGACGCTTTAATCTGCTTGATCTGGTCCGTATGACCGAGATCGAGCAATCGGCTGAGGCGGCGGCTGAGCCCTTCGCCCCGTATGAGCCATGAGCGTGGTTTTGGACAGATCGTTTCTTGATATGCGGCAGGTGGTCTACACCTATGCAGGCGAGCGGCCTATTGTGGACGGCATTGACTGGCAATTGAAGGCCGGCGGTTTTCATTGTCTGGTTGGCCGCAGCGGTTGCGGCAAGACGACGTTGCTCAAGCTCGCTGCCGGTCTGTTGGTGCCGCAATCGGGATGCATCCAACAAGGGGATGGCAAGCGCGTCGAGCCGGGGCCGCAGTTAGGCTATATGTTTCAGGCACCGACACTGCTGGAGTGGCAGCGAGTCATCGACAATGTGCTCTTACCTGTGTCGCTGCAGCGCCGGCCGCTCGCCGATGATGTCGCGCGAGCGCACGAGCTGTTGGCCATGTTGGGACTATCGGGGCATGCGCAGCACTATCCTCGACAATTGTCGGGTGGACAGCAAAGCCGGACGGCTTTGGCGCGGGCATTGATTCTTGAGCCAGCGCTGCTCTTGCTGGATGAGCCGTTTGCGGCGTTGGACGCTATCACACGCGGCGAACTGCAGGATGATCTGATGCGGATGTGCCGGTCGCGCAAGACGACAGTGCTGTTCGTCACCCATGACATCGGCGAGGCAGTGTATTTGGGGGATCGTATCGGCGTTATGCATCAGGGGCGATTGTTGGCGGATATTCCGGTGGAATTGCCTGCGCCCCGTACACAGTCCATGCGTCATGGTGCGGCGTTTAATGCGTATTGCGCGCAGATATTCGACACGATGACGGGAGGGGCGAAATGAGGCAGGTGCTGAGTCGCCGTGTGCTGCCTATCGTCTTGCTGGTTGTGCTGTTAGGCGCATGGGAGCTCGTCGTGCGAAAAGCGGGCATTTCCGCTCTCGTGCTGCCTGCGCCTTCGGCAGTGGTGCGAACGTTGTGGACGACGCTGTCCACGGGATACTTATGGCCCCACATCGGAGCGACGCTGGCGGAAATGCTGTTGGGATTGGCTCTGGGCGGTGCAGCAGGGCTGGCAATGGGCATCGCGTTAGCGGAATCAGCGTTGCTCGATCGCGTCTTCAAGCCTTATGTCATCGTCAGCCAGGTGGTGCCGAAGCTGGCGCTGGCGCCCCTGTTTGTGTTGTGGTTCGGCTTTGGTATCGCGCCTACAGTGGTGATGACCGCGCTGATCTGCTTTTTCCCCCTGATGGAGAACACGCTGACCAGTTTGCGGCAGGTCGATCCGAATCGCCTGCAGCTGTTCCGCATGCTGGGTGCGTCGCGTACGCAGACGTTGTTGCGTCTGAAACTGCCGGCGGGACTGCCGGGAATTCTGGCGGGATGGCGGGTGGCGTTGGTGCTGGCCTTGGTCGGTGCCGTCGTCGGTGAATTCATCGGCGCCAGCCGTGGGCTGGGCGCGGTCATTATTGCGGCGCAGGGCATGATGGATACCCCTCTGATGTTCGCCGCACTGACCGCCATCGCCGCCATCGGACTGTTGTGCTATCAGGCCATGCTGATGATAGAGCGGTGTTTGTTGCGCCCCTATGGCGATCATCTTTGAAATCTCTCAGGACTTCTTCATGCTTTCTTCACCCTCTCGTCGTGTCTTCCTGGCCGCTGCCGCGAGTCTGACTGCTACATCGTTTTTTGCTCCGATTGTGCGGGCTGACGAAGCAGCGTCCGGCAAAGTCACGTTGGCAGGTTGGAGCAAACCCATCTCGGAAATTACCAATCTGTTGGTGGAGCCGGACAAGGGGTTTTTCAAAGCCCAGGGTATTGAACTCGTCTATCTGCCGGGTACCGGCGGGGGGGATGCCATTCGCAATATGCTGAGCGGACAAGCGGATGTGGCGTTTACCGATCCCGGGTCCTTTTTCATGGCGTTGGATAAAGGCGAAAAATTACGGGCGATCTATGACATCTATCCACAGAATGTCTTCAACGTGGTCTCGCTCAAGTCCGCCAACATCACGCGCCCAGAGGATCTGAAGGGCAAACGTATCGGCGTCTACAGCCTGTCCAGCGGTACACGGCAAAATCTGTTGGTGATGCTGCACCAGGCGGGCTTGACCGAATCCGATGTGGAAATCGTCGTGACGGGCGTATTGAACTTTGCGCCGCTACTGCAGGGCCAGGTCGATGCCACTGCTGCTACGGACACGGGCCTGCTGGTTGGCAGACGGCGCGGCTTGGGCGATGTCAACGTAATGCAGGTGCGCGATCACATCAACGTGTCCAGCGATCTATTCGTCGTGCGCGAAGAAACCTATCAGCAGAAGCAAGCGTTGTTGCGTTCGTTTCTCAAAGCCTATCGTGACAGTGCTGCCTGGATGATCGCGCAGCCAGAGGAGGCCGCTGCCTTGGCTGGCAAACGAGCGATCGACGGTACGGACCGGGACATCAACCTGGAAGTCATCCGATTGCGTAACGATTCAGCAATGGCACCTGCTGGCCCGGATGGGGGCAGGCGCGTGCTGGGCGCTTTTGATTTGGTGCTGCTGCAAAAGGCGGCCGACGCCTATCGCGATCTGGGCTTGATCCAGCGTCCGATTGATGTCGCGAGCGTTGTAGACACCAGTTTGTTACCGGAGTCTTGATATGAGCGCTATCCCGAAATTCGCAGGCAAAGTCGTGCTGGTGACAGGCGCCAGCCGAGGCATCGGCGCTGAGATCGCCCGTGGCTTCGCTCGAGAAGGCGCAACCGTCGTCGTCAACTATCTGAATAACGCGACCGCGGCTGAGGCAGTGGTCGCACAATGTCAGGCGTTGGGCGGCGATGCGTGGGCGGTACAGGCCGATGTGGGCTCAGCCGAGGCGGTACAGACCATGGTCGATGCGATCGTCCAGGAGGCCGGCCGGCTCGACGTGGTGGTCAACAATGCGCTGCTTCACTATGCGTTCGATCCGCGCCGCCGTACGGTATTCGGCGATTTGACGTGGCAGGATTATCGATCGCAATTTGATGGATCGGTGGGGGCTGCCTTTAATGTGTGTCGCGCCGCGTTACCGCATTTCAAACAGCGGGCCCAGGGTTGCATCGTCAATATCTCGACGAATCTGGTCGAGAATCCGGTGGTCCCATATCACGACTACACCACCGCGAAAGCCTCATTGGAGGCATTCAGCCGTAATCTGGCGGTTGAGTTGGGCCCCTTTGGCATCCGGGTGAACTGTGTCGCACCCGGTTTGGTTTATCCGACGGACTCCAGCGGCGGCACCCAGGAGTCATTCCGCGATTCGCTGATCGCGGCTACGCCGCTGCGGCGTATTGCCAGGCCGGAAGATATTGCTGGGCCGGTGCTGTTCCTGGCCTCGGACTGGAGCGGGTTCATGACGGGACAGGTTCTGTTTGTAGATGGCGGCTTGGTGATGCGGTAATCTGCTGTTCTTATGCTTCGGGGCTTTTGTCCCCGACCTCTGGATAAACGCTGCACTGTATCCGTGACGCTCAAATTCTGGTTGTACTTTTCTCCGTTCTGGGTACCTATCGCGTTGATGTTGACGCGTCGTGTTCCTATTTCTATGGCGGCTCTGGTAGCTGCCATCGTGTCGGCAGCCTTGTATTGGTTTTCAGGCCGGGCAACAGACGCCGCGACGTTTTCCTCTGCCGGCATTGAGCTGTTAAAGGGTATTTGGCTGGCCACGCCGATTGTGAGTGTGATCTTGGCGGGCCTGTTGTTTCACTCTCTGCTCACTACATGCTGGTCGCCTCAGGTCCACGGGCAGCAGGCGGCTGCACCTGCGGCAGATCTGCGATTGACGCTATTTGGCACCTGTTTTCTCATAGGCCCATTTACAGAGACGGCAACAGGGTTCGGGGTTGGATTGGTGGTTTCCCTGGGTATTCTGTTGCGTGCAGGTCTTCCCAAACACGATGCTATCGTGTTCTCGCTGTTCAGTCAGATACTGGTCGCCTGGGGCGCTTTTGCGGTCGGAACGATGCTCGGGTTTTCGCTGGCCGGTATCAGCGATCCTCGGGAATTGGGATGGAGATCGGCCGTATTGGTGACGCCCGTCCTCATTGCCTGGCTGGGTGCCTATTGGTCGATGTGCCGTGGTCTCGGGCTGTCCAATCGGCCTCGAGACCTGATTCGAGAGGCGCTCTGGATCGCGGCGATCTTGGTGGGGCTGGTGACGCTCAGCCGTTACGCGGACCCGGACATGGTCGGGTTGATAGTGTTGGGAGGCGCCGCAGCACTTTATGGATTTGTCAATGGCGGACAGTCATTGCGTGCCAAACTGACCGAGGCGGCTCCCTATGTGGTGCTGTGCGCCTGTTTGGTGGCGTGCCGTTTTTTGCCTGTGCTTCACGAATCTTTGCTGCGCGTGCAGATCAAGCCTTTTGCCGATGGAATGGCTTGGCCCGTGCTGCTGTCGCCGGTGTTCTGGCTGATGCTGGTTGGATTGGGCTTTGCCTTGGCGAAAGCCCCGGTGCGAGATGTTGGCCGGGTCCTGGCAATGACGTGGCAGCGTGGCAAGATCACTGTCGGCGTGACCTTGTTGTTTGTCATTTGTGCGCGCTTCATGATGGCAGGGGGCATTCCGGGCATATTGGCGCATGAGTTGCAGGCAACCATCGGTACTGCTGCTGCGGTGATACTTTCCCCGGTGCTGGCAGCGATAGCGGGATTCTTGACGGCGAGCAATGCGGCGTCGAACAGCCTGCTCATGCCCAATGTTGTCGGCTTGGCGCATGCAGGCAATTGGAGCGTGGAATGGATCGCTGCAATTCAGAACGTGACCGGTAGCGCATTGTCCATGCTGTCTCCCGTCAGGATAATGATGGGCTGCGCCATCGCAGCGCTCGGGGCCGGGGCGACGGGCGCTATTTATCGACGAGCGTGGCCCTTGGGCTTCATACCGGTGGTGTTGATGGTTGGCGCCGCCTGTATCGTGGTGGCCGTAACGCATTAGGTGTGCTGCTATTGCCCGTCGAGCGATATGATGGCTTTACGCGACCTTAGCCAAATAGAAACGTTTTTCGGCCCGGATAACTTAGACGCCACCATGAGCCACCTATCTTCTACGCCCAACATTGCCCGTTTACGTACCTTCGTAGTCAGCTTTGCGGATCTGCTATCCCGTCATCCTGACGAGCCAGAGATCCTGCGCGAGGGCGGCGCATTGTTGAGCGAGCTCGTGTCACGTGACGATTGGTTGCCTGAAGAGTATGCGCAGCCTGATCCCGTTTACTACCGTCAGTATTTGCTGCACGCGGACTCTGCGCAGCGGTTCTCGGTCGTCAGTTTCGTCTGGGGACCAGGGCAGGTCACGCCCATCCATGACCATACGGTATGGGGCTTGATTGGCATGTTGAGAGGTGCCGAGTACTCGCAACCGTATGTGTTGGACCCTTCAACCGGTGTCGAAAAATCAGGAGATGCTGTCAGGTTGGAACCAGGGCAGGTCGAGGCCGTTTCCCCCACCGTGGGCGATGTGCACCAGGTCTCTAACGCCTACGAGGATCAGGTTTCGATCAGCATTCACGTCTACGGGGCGAACATCGGCGCCGTTAGCCGTTCTGTTTACACGCCGGAGGGGGAGCGCAAGCCGTTCATCTCTGGATATCACAATACAAGCCTTCCCAATCTTTGGGATATTTCCAAAGAACTCAAACGCGAATGAGAGTCTGCGGTGTGGGGGCACCTGACTTTGGGCTGACGAGGATGTCAATTAACATCAGCGTTGCCCATAACCCTCTGATTTTCAAATTATTTCGATGGATCTCGTCGCGCTTGAGTATTTCTATGTCGTTGCCCAGGCTGGCAGCGTGTCTCGTGCCGCCTCCGATTTAGGTATTGAGCAATCCACGCTGACCCGGCACATCACGCGTCTGGAAAACAGCGTGGGCATGAGGTTATTTCACCGCTCAGGGCGAGGAATGGTCCTGACAGAGAAGGGCCAGGCGATGTTTCGGGCGGCGGAAGAGGTTGTTGGTGCCGTATCCCGCGCCCGCCGGACGGCTGCAGAATTGGCCTCGTCCGGCCCGGGCAAGATCACTATCGCGTCGCAGCCGACGATCGCGAATACGACTTTTGGCGCGATTGGCCACGCATTGAAAGCGGAGTTCCCTCGTTCGACGATCCGCTTTGTCGAAGGGCTGGGATCTCACATTATCAGCATGCTGCAGGACGGCGAGGTCGATGTGGCTCTGTTGTATCAGCCTACGCAGTCCAAGCTCATCGACTATGAGGAACTGCTACGCGAAGATTTGTACTGCATTTGCTCATCATCTATGACGAGTCCACGCACCAAATTCAGCGGCGCGGAATTGCTCAAGCTGCCGATGGTGCTGCCCAGCACTGCACATGGCTTGAAAACCTGGCTGGAGGCATTGGCTCAGGATATCGGTGAGCCACCGAATATCGCCATCGAATGTGATGGTTCCACGCATTTGATGCGCAGGCTGGTGCAGCAAAACCATGGCTATACCATTTTGCCCCTGGCTGCGGTCACGGCAGAGCTGGCTGCGGGAACGCTGAAGGCCGTTCGTATCGACCATCCCAGAGCCACCCGTACGG
The DNA here is from genome assembly GCF_965139205.1 of Bordetella muralis. Taxonomy (GTDB): domain Bacteria; phylum Pseudomonadota; class Gammaproteobacteria; order Burkholderiales; family Burkholderiaceae_B; genus Bordetella_A; species Bordetella_A muralis. The sequence continues at coordinate 50,935 of NZ_CBCSIU010000003.1, read as the reverse complement.
TCGCGTTGGCGACACCGCGCGGGCGTGCTCAGGTGGATAGCTATTGGACTGTCGTGCAAATCATCAAGCAGACCGTCGCGGATCTGGTCCGCTCCGGTCAATGGCCTAACGTTCAGGCTATGCCTGGATCCGCTTGTCAGGCGTGATTTGCAGCGGATCGGTGACCAGTTCGAGGACGGCAACGCCACCGGCTTTTTGTGCGCGCTCAAACGCTTGCGGAAAGTCGGCTGCGTCTAGCACACGCTCTGCGTAAGCACCCAACGAGGTTGCCAGACCGACATAATCGGAGCCGTGAATACGGGTGCCTGACACACGTCCCGGATACTCGCGTTCCTGGTGCATGCGGATGGTGCCATACATGCCGTTATTGACGATCAACACGATCAATGGGGCGCCGAATTCGACGGCAGTTGCGATTTCCTGCGGGTACATCATGAAGCATCCGTCGCCTGCGACGCAGACGACCGGACGCTGACCCTTGAAGCGCAACGCAGCCGCGACGGCAGCGGGCAATCCATATCCCATTGCACCGCAAGTCGAAGCCAACTCAGTCCTGGAAGTGCGATAGCGGTAATAACGATGCAGCCAGACAGAGTAGTTGCCTGCTCCGTTCGTCAAAATGGCGTCCTTTGGCAGCACCTCGTTCAGATGCAGCATGACTTCGGTGAGATCTACGCCGTTGAGCGATGGCGGCGGTTCACGACGCGAAGTGAATGCGACAAAGGCTTCACGCGCCTGTGCGGTGCGTTGACCCCATGGAGCTTGGCTCGGGGTCCGCAACTGCACCAGTGCACGCAGTGCGGCGTCCGAGGTAGCCTGGATCGCCAGGTCTGGCCGGAAAACGCGCCCGATTTCGTCGGTCGACGGGTGGAAGTGAATCAGTTTCTGTTTCGGCGTGGGCAGGTCCAGCAGCGTATAGCCGTCGGTGGGCACATCACCCAGACGAGTGCCGATAGCGATGATCAAATCAGATTCCTGCACCAGGGTTTTCAGCGCCGGACTCATACCCAGGCTCATATGGCCAACGTATTGCTTGTTTTCGTTGTCCAGCAGGTCTTGGCGGCGGAACGAGCAGGCCACGGGCAGATTCCACGCCTGGGCAAAGGTACGGAGATCCTCGCAGGCTTGAGCCGGCCAGTTGCTGCCGCCGATGATGACGAGCGGGCGTTGAGCAGCCTGCAAGGCGGAGGCGATCTGTTCGCGTGTGGCCGCGCCCACCTCGGCCGTTTGCAGCTGAATCGGCTGGCAATCCGGTGCTGCCGTGAGCTCGGTCAGCATATCTTCGGGCAGCGACACGACCACCGGGCCCGGACGGCCGGACACGGCGACGTTAAATGCCTTGGCCAGCAATTCGGGAACGCGGTGCGGGTCATCGATCTCGATGACGAGCTTGGCGATGCTGCCGAAAAACTGTTGGTAGTCCACTTCTTGAAAGGCTTCGCGGCCACGATGGCTGCGGGCAATCTGACCGACGAACAGGATCATCGGGGTGGAGTCCTGCTGAGCAATATGCAGGCCAATGCTGGCATGCGTGGCGCCGGGACCGCGCGTCACCATGCAGATGCCGGGTTTGCCTGTCAGCTTGCCATCGGCCTCGGCCATGTTGGCCGCGGCACCCTCGTGTTTCGTGACGATCAGATCGATCTGACCTTCGACGTCTTTCAGGGCGTCGAGGACTTCCAGGTAGCTTTCACCGGGGACGCAGAATACCCGCTCTACACCGTGAGCGACGAGTGACGAAACGAGGGCGCGGCCAGCGGTGCGACCGGCGTGTTGGACTGGAGTGTTCATGGGCGATAGTCAGTAGAAAAGTCAGTCGCCTTGGGCGGATCGGCGTAATGCCGGGGCCTGCGGCGATGGATGGCGGCAGGTTATCCCGCTTTAGGGGCGTTATGCGCTGTATTTCGTGCATACCTGATGTGCCGAATCCGCATAGCGGTTCTATACGCGCGCGTATAGCATCGTCGATGCCGATGGTCAGAAAAGATGTTCCTGATCGCGGCACATCAAGGGGATTGTTCCCAGAAAAAACCGAAACATGACCGCTCCCACGAATTACACAGCCGCAGTTCCTCCACAAGACACGAGCACGGCGGCTGATGCACAGTCCGTCGCTGCCAAGCCGCTACCTGCCGTCTTGAAGCAGGTGCACTGCCTGGATGATTTTCAGCCGCTGGCTCGCAACAAGCTCCCTCGACAGCTCTATAGCTACATTGCCAATGGCGCCGACGATGAAGTCTCGATGGGCCGGAACCGCCAGGCGTTTAATCGCTGGGCGTTTTCTCCGCGGGTGCTGGAGGGGGTAGAAAAGCGGACGCAAGGCATCACGTTGTTCGACCAGCAATACGCGAGCCCATTTGGGATCAGCCCCGTGGGATTGGCGGCCATGTGGAGCTATCGCGGGGACATCGTCCTGGCCAAGACGGCTCGAGAGCATCGCGTCCCGGCAGTCATGAGCGGCGCCTCGCTCATCCGGATGGAAGACGTCGCCGAGGCGGCCCCCGGTACGTGGTTTCAGGCCTATCTGCCGGGAGATGAAAAGCGTATCGCGGAACTGCTGGCGCGTATTGAGGCGGCGGGCTTTGGCACCCTGGTATTGACGGTAGACTTGCCGGTTCAGGTGAATCCCGAGCGCTATGTAAAAAATGGCTTTTCTACGCCGCTGCGGCCCAGTGCGCGTTTGGCATGGGACGGCATCAGCCATCCACGTTGGCTGGCCGGGACATTCTTGCGGACCCTTGCGCGCCATGGCATGCCTCATTTTGAGAATTGGCGTGCCGAGCGCGGCGCACCGATTCTGTCAGCATCCGTGAAGCGCGATTTCGTCGCGCGCGACCATCTATGCTGGGAGCATGTCAAAGTCGTCCGCAAGCTCTGGAAAGGTCCCTTGGTCATCAAGGGGATCATGCGCAAAGAGGATGCCCAGCTCGCGCGGTCGGCAGGGGCGGACGGCATCATCGTATCCAATCATGGCGGACGTCAGCTGGACAGTGCGCTCTCGCCGCTGGATGTGTTGCCGGAGATCGCCGAGACGGCCGAAGGCCTCGTCGTGATGATGGATAGCGGTATTCGTCGCGGCACAGATGTCCTGAAAGCGCTGGCGCTAGGGGCCCGCTGTGTTTTCAATGGGCGTTCGTTCAACTATGCTGCAACCGTGGCGGGCGAAGCGGGCGTGGCGCATGCTATCCACATTCTGCGCACTGAAGTCGATCGTGATATGGCTTTGCTGGGGATCAATCATCCCTACGAGATCGACCACACCTTGTTGCGCAGGACGCCTCTCTAGGGGCTGGATATCGCCGGCAGGCAGGAGGGATCCCCACAGAGCATCGCCAAGGCTCAGGCTGACAGGACTGGCCTTGGATCATTGAATTAGAAAATCCAATATTGAGGAGCGTATAACCATGTCACGTGTCATTGACCACCACCGTCGTTCACTGTTGAAAGCCAGCGCCGCTGCCGTTGCCGTAGGCACCGTGGGATTGCCCTTTACCGCGCTGGCGGCAGAGTGGCCTGATCGGCCCATTACCTATACTGTACCGTTCGCACCGGGTGGCGCGACCGACATTATTGGCCGTATTTACAGCGTTTCCGCAGCGAAAATCCTGGGTCAGCCCGTCGTTGTGGAAAACCTGGGAGGGACGGGCGGAAGTCTGGGTACGGCAAAGGTCGCACGGGCAAAACCCGACGGCTACAACATCGTCGGAGGCACGATCAGCTCTCACGCCATCAACGTCAGCATCTATCCCAATATCGGCTACGATCCTGTCAAATCGTTCAAGCCGGTCATCCTGACGGGCAGCTTGCCCAACGTACTGGTGGTCAGAGCAGATAGTCCGTATAAAACCGTCCAGGATCTGATCGACGCAGGGAAGAAAGCCGATAGCCAATTGAATTTCGGTTCATCGGGTGTCGGCAGCTCGCAGCATTTGACTGGCGAACTGTTCATGGACGTGACGGGCATAAAGATGCTGCACGTGCCGTACAAGGGCAGTGCGCCCTCTTTGCAGGCGTTGATGAGCGGTGAGATCGATCTCGTTTTCGACAACATCACGTCTTCCGTTCCTCTCATTCAGGCCGGACGGTTGCGTGCATTGGGCGTGACATCGACAACGCCGTCGCCTGTGCTGCCGGATGTCGCTCCGCTCGATAAGCTGGGCCTGCCAGGTTTCGAGGTGTTGTCCTGGCAAGCCGTCTTTGCGCCGGCCGGGACGCCGGACGACGTGATTCAGAAACTGCATTCCGCCATGGCTGAAACGTTGAAGCAGCCTGAAGTGTTGAAGCAACTCCAAGGGCTGGGCATGGATGTGTCCGGCGCCGGGCCTGAAGAACTGGGCCGGTTCCAAAAGGCCGAGGTTGAAAAATGGGCAGAGGTCGCAAAGAAGGCGAACATCAAGATGTAAAGCAGAAGGGTGGGCCAGTGTAATTCGCCTAGTGTTTTCCCTAGGCTCGAAAATTTTGGGGCATCAGTAATAACCATAAGCCCCGCTCATCGCTTCCTGGCAGACGGGTGAGTATCAGGCCCACCTTATAACCTTTGGGAATAGCTGGTGTAGTTGAAGGACTTTGACGGGGTGAGCGGCACGCGCCTAAGGTGGCGACCGTGCCGCTCCATTCGCGGCTGATGTGTCAACCACCATCGCCGCGTGCGTCACGTGGCCCCAAGGGAAACCATGAAACGTCCTGCACTTACTGTTCTGGCCGCTGCTCTTCTTGCTTTGGGCGCGGGATTGCAATCTACGGCTTATGCTCAAGATCGTCCGACGCTGCGTATCAGCTCGGGCGCTGCCGACAACGCGACACTGGATCCCCATCGTGCCACATCGACTGCGGATAAGGGCGTAGCGTCGGAGATGTTCGACGGCCTGGTTCGTTTTCCGCCGGGCAGTGCCGATCCCAAGGCCCTGGAACCGGATCTGGCGGAAAAATGGGAGTCCTCGCCGGACAGCAAGGTCTGGACCTTCCATCTGCGCAAAGGCGTGCAGTTTCATGGCGGCTACGGGGAACTGAAGGCCGCTGACGTGGTGTATTCAATTGAGAGGGCAGCAGATCCCAAGCGTTCCAGTTTCGCCGCGAATTTCGCGATCCTGGATAAGGTCGAAGCCATCGATGACTACACCGTGAAATTCACATTGAAGTACCCAGACGCGGCATTCCTGGGACGCGTGTCTGATTACCATGGCGGCAATATCGTCAGCAAGGTCGCGGCAGAAAAACTCGGCGATAAATTTGGGCAGGCGCCGATAGGCACGGGGCCATTTGCCTTTGGCGAGCATGTGACACAGCAGTATGTGAAGCTCGTCGCCAATGACGCCTATTTCCGTGGCAAGCCCAAATTGGCGGGCATCACGTATCGCATGATTCCTTCGGATAGTGCTCGCGAACTGGCCTTTACGTCGAACGAGATCGACGTGATGCAGGGCAAACGTGAACAGCGTTGGGTGGAGCGATCGATCAAGCGCGGGATGAAAGTCGATATTTTCGAGCCGGCGGAGTTCCGCACATTGTTTATCAATCGCAGTATCAAGCCTTTGGACAATCTGAAGGTACGCCAGGCGATTGCCGCCGCCATCAACGTCGATGAGATTGTGCGTTATGCAGGCAAGGACGTGGCTGAAAAGGGCTGTTCGGTTGTGCCGAACGGGTACCTGGGCCAAGACTGCAGCGCGGGCGCGTATGCCTATGATCTGGACCGCGCCAAGGCGCTATTGACTGAAGCCGGTTTCCCGAATGGTATTGCGATCAAATCGATCGTCTCGAATATCTCGGCGCAACAGCCCATCATGGAGATTATCCAGGCGCAGTTGGCCAAGGCGGGGATCAAGTTGGAAATGGAGGTCGTAGACCATGCGACCTATCAGGCCAAGAGTCGAAAGGACCAGAGTGCGCTGGTGTTTTACGGTGCGGCACGGTTCCCCAATGCAGATGTGTATCTGAGCGAATTCTATGATTCGGCAGCCGCTATCGGCGCTCCTGCTGCGATGTCGAATTTTGGACATTGTGCGGTGGGGGATGCGGACATACGCGCCGCCCGTATCGAGCCGGATCCACAAAAGCAGCTCGCCCTGTGGAAAGACGCGCAAGCCAAGATTCACGCTGATGTCTGCTCCGTGCCGCTTTTTGGGCTAAAGCAAGTATGGGCACGGGGAGACGGCGTCAACTACGGCTATGACCTGAAAGGGGCGCTGAATCTTCAGCCGTCCATCACCGAGGCGGCTACGTTGTCGGCTCCTTGAGCGCAGCGGGGCCTTGAATGGCCCATTTTCTAACCCTTTAGCACCTCGCGTGATACTTGCGACGCGACGTTTCGAGCTTCCTGGATAAAGGTATCTGTCAAGCTCGCATTGCGCGATGTATGTGCGCGGCAGAGCTGGAAATGGAACTGCATTTCGGGATCAAAGCGTCGCAATACCAGGCGATTTTGCAAACCATCGGCAAACAGCGGATGAATCAAGGACACACCCAGGCCAGCGGCGACCAATTCGCATGCGGTGGGCGCCGTGGTCGCGTCCAACACCACATTCAAGGTGGCGTTGCTGCGTTCGAAGGCGGCTTTCACGAGCTCATGTGTCTGGCTGTCAGACGCAAAGGCCACAAAGGGCTCGCCGCTCAAATCTCGCGGACGGATTACGCGTTTGCGCGTCAATGCGTGATTGACGTGCATGGCACAGACCAAGGGATGTTGGAACAACGTCTCTCGCTCGATATACGGATTGTCCACGCGGCTGCCGACCAACGCCACATCGATCTGGCGGGTGGCCAGCCAGTTTGCCAGAAACAGCGAGGCCCGGTTTTGGACGGATACATGCACGTCGGGATGAATCTTCAGAAAATTCTCGATGACGCGGCGTATGAAAGATCCGGACAACGCCGGCATCACGCCCACCACCAGATTGCGCGCTTCGTTGCGACGGATGGAGTCGACAGCTTGCTCAACCTGGCGCAAACCGGCAAAGACTCGATCGACCTCGTGATAGAGCTGCATGCCTTGAGGCGTCGGGGCGAGCTTGCCGCGTACGCGGTCGAACAAGGTCAGACCGGTATCTGCTTCCAGGTGCGCCAGCAGTTTGCTGACGGCGGGTTGGGATACGTTCAACACCAGCGCTGCCTGACTGACAGTGCCGTGTTCGATGATGGCTTTGAAGGCCTCTACTTGTCTCAGATTCAAGGGTTGCTGCATGAACTCGATCCTATAACTTTTGGTGGATTGGCGAGTAGTCGTTTCTGTTTTGGTTATAGGGTGATTTATAGCGCAAACCGCCGTGCGCAGGATAGGCGATGGCATCGGCGTGGGACGTATGGCGGCAACTCAGCTGTCTATCGTCGCGCGGATGCGCATCGTACTGTAAATACAGGGCTGAACTGCCATGGTTAAGGATTACGACTACATCGTTGCTGGGGCAGGGATGGTGGGTGCTGCGATTGCCGCAGGTCTGGCCGCGCAGGGGAAGCGGGTGCTGATGCTGGACGGCGCAGACACCGATTTGCGCGCCGCCAAAGCGAATTTCGGCCTGGTCTGGGTGCAGGGAAAAGGCTACGGTAATCCGCATTATCAGCGTTTATCCCGCTTGGCTGCTCAGCTATGGCCCGCGTTCGCGGAGGAACTGGAGCGCGAAACGGGCATAACGCTGGATTACGAACAACGAGGTGGCTTGCATTTTTGTCTGGGGCAGGCGCAATGGGATGAGCGTGCGCTGCGCATGAGGCAATGGCAGGCGCAAGCCGCCGAGACAGAACCCTGTATCGACATGCTGGATCGTGGCGGGCTCGAGCGCCTGTTTCCCGCAATTCGGTGGGGGGCTGAAGTCTCTGGCGCGAGTTTTGGCCAGATGGACGGACATGTGAATCCACTGTGTCTGCTGGCTGCGTTACAGGCAGCGTTCATCTCGCGTGGCGGGGAGTTGCACAGTCAGCAGCCTGTTCAGGACATTCAACCTCAGCAAGGTGGTGGGTTCCTGGTGCATGCAGGCAAAGAGGATCGCCGGGCCGTATATGGTGCCTCCAATGTCGTGCTGGCTGCCGGCCTAGGATCCGTGGCGTTGGGGCCGATGGTGGCACTGGATGTGCCGCTGCGCCCGCAGCGAGGGCAGTTGCTCGTGACCGAGCGGGTCGCACCGCTGTTGCCGGTACCAGCCAGTGGGCTGCGGCAGACCGGTGAAGGCACGGTAATGATAGGCGTGACCCAGGAAGAGGTCGGCTATGACCTGAGCACGACCACCGATGCTGCCGTGCGCATGAGCCGCAAGGCGCTGCACGTGCTGCCGGATCTGGCAGGTGCGAGATGGGTGCGTCACTGGTCGTGCCTGCGTGTGATGACTCCCGATGGTGTACCGGTCTATGCCGAGTCCACCCAGTATCCCGGCGCGTGGACCGCGCTTTGTCACTCTGGCGTCACGCTGGCGTCGTTCCACGCCGGGCCGTTTGCCCGTGCGTTGGCCGAAGGCGCGTTGCCGGATTCTTTGGAAATTTTTCACCATGAGCGCTTCGATGTTTCGCAAGCTGCATGAACCCGGCGCACAAGCGCTGACTTTGACGATAGACGGCGTGCCGGTCCGTGCCGAGTCCGGTGAAACGGTAGCGGCCGTATTGCTGCGCCAGCAAACGGCAGCATCGCGTACGACGCCGGTAAACGAAAGCCCGCGCGCGCCGTATTGCATGATGGGGGTGTGCTTCGATTGCCTCGCTATCGTGGATGGCGTCGCATCTACACAGACCTGTCTCGTGACAGTGCGTGAAGGTATGCGCGTCGAACGTCAATTCGGAAAACGGAGTGTCCTGCCATGACACGCGAAGTGAATGTGTTGATCGTGGGGGCGGGACCTGCCGGCATGAGCGCGGCGATACGTTTGCGGGCGGCGGGACTGTCGGTGCTGGTGGTGGACGAGCAGCCTGCGCCGGGAGGACAGATCTGGCGCGCGGTAGAAACCGTGGCCGCTACCTCGACAGGAACGTTGCTGGGCGACGAGTATCGCGCTGGGCAGCATCTGGCTGCCGCATTTCGTGCCTCGGGGGCGGATTATGAGCCTCAGACGCAGGTCTGGCAGATTGAGCCGGGTTGGCACGTGTATAAAAGCCGCGCAGGCCAGGCCGAAGTCATACGTGCCGATCAGGTTTTGCTAGCCACAGGGGCACAGGAACGGCCTGCGCCATTTCCGGGCTGGACCTTGCCCGGCGTGCTGACGGTTGGGGCTGCGCAGATTCTGCTGAAAACTTCGCAGCAGGTCCCTGCGGAACCTGTCTGGGTGGTCGGAAGCGGTCCTTTGCCGTTGTTGTACATGGCGCAGTTAGTGCGCGCAGGCGGCCGTGTTGCAGGGTGGCTGGATACTTCGCCTGCTGGTGGCTGGCGGCGTGCCATGCCTTATCTGGGGGACGTGTTGCAACGCTTTGGCGAAATCCGCAAGGGTTTAAGCTGGCTGCGTGAGTTGAAACAGGCCGGTGTCAAACGGATCCGAAACGTGCAGTCGTTGCGCGCGCTGGGCGACGGCAAGCTGGACACGCTCGAGTACACCGTGAACGATGGAGCTACGCGGCGAGTCCCTGCGAAGGTCGTCTTGATCCACGAGGGTGTCGTGCCGTCCATCCATATGACGCGTGCGCTCGACTGTGCGCATCATTGGAGTGATCAGCAGGCGTGCCTGGTGCCCGATGTGGACGAGTGGGGGCAAACCTCGCAGCGCGGTGTGTACGTCGCAGGTGATGGCGCCGGTATTGCGGGGGCTAACGCCGCCTGCACCCGCGGCGAGCTTGCTGCAATCGGGATGGCGTTGCAGGCAGGAAAGTTGAGTGCACAACAGGCTGCCGAGCAGGCGCTACCGTTGCGAAAACAATTGGCAGGCCAACAACGATTGCGTCCTATGCTGGACGCCATGTATCCGCCGCGAGCAAGCGTCTTTGCACCGAGCGACGATACGATTGTTTGCCGTTGCGAGGAACTGACGGCAGGGGACATCCGCCGCGCAGCAGCGTTGGGGCAGCCGGGGCCAAATCAAATCAAGTCATTTACGCGCGCCGGAATGGGGCCATGTCAGGGGCGGCAATGCGGCTACACCATCGCGCATATCCTGGCCGCCGAACAGCAGCGGCCAGTGGCGCAGGTGGGTTTCTATCGTATTCGTCCGCCACTGAAACCGCTGACACTGGGTGAACTCGCCAGTTTGGATCTGGATGGTGAAAAAGAATGACTCAGGCCTATGACGTTATTGTGATTGGAGGCGGCCTGCACGGGTTGTCCGCGGCGCTGCATCTGGCACGGCGTAGCGCGCGCGTATTGGTGGTGGAAAAACACTGGGTAGGCCGCCATGCCTCCGGCGCCACGGCAGCAGGCGTACGCACGCTGAACCGGGACCGCGGTGAGCTGGATTTGTCGTTGGAATCTCTGGATATGTGGCATGCGCTGGAATCCCTGGTAGGGGATGACTGTGGATTTCATGCCAATGGGCAAATCTGCGTGGCCGAAAATGCCGGTGCATTGAGCAAGCTGGAAGCTCGCGTAAATGGCTTGCGCGCAGATGGCTATACGCACGAGGAAATGATAGGTCCAGCCGAATTGCGTCGTTTATTGCCGGAGTTGTCGCATCATTGCCTCGGAGCGTCCTACACGCGGCGTGATGGCGCGGCAGATCCCCATCGCGCATTGCGCGCATTTCGACGCAGCGCAGTCGATGCAGGCGTGACATTGGTCGAGCACTGTGGTGTAAACGCGCTTAAAAAGACCGGCCAGGGTTGGCTCGTGTCGGCCGATGGCGGCCGCGAATGGAGCGCTGGTGCGATTGTGAACGCCGCCGGAGCATGGTCGGGACGGGTTGCAGCGATGGCGGGTGACGATATTCCGCTGGCTACCAAGTCATCGATGATGATGGTCAGCGAACGACTGCGGCCGTTCATCAAACCGGTAGTGGCCATCATGGGCCGCTCGTTATCGTTCAAACAATCCGATCAAGGGACCTTGGTGATAGGCGGCGGCTTGCAAGGCATCCCCGACCTGGACCGCGAAACGTCCACGGCGCGTATGCAGGTGCTCGCCAAGGGAGCACGTTCGGCCACTGATCTCTTTCCCTCCGTGAGGGATATCCGGATCGTTCGAGTGTGGGCAGGATTGGAGGCCAAGACGGATGACATGCTGCCCGTGGTGGGGCCCTCGCCCAATGCTCCCGGGGTGTTCCATGCTTTCGGATTCTCTGGCCACGGTTTCGAGCTGGTGCCTGTCGTCGGCGCGACGTTGGCCGATCTGATACTGACTGGGAAGACGTCTCGTCCCATTCAAGCCCTGGATGCGCGCCGTTTGATGCCGGCCTTCGCCAAGGAGAAGAGCTCATGATGCGCTATGCAGCCAAGCGATTGTTGCTGGCTATTCCCACGCTGCTGGCGATGTTGACGGCGGTGTTCATTCTGGTGCGTCTCGTGCCCGGTGATCCTGCGGCGGTAATGCTGGGCGATCAGGCCAGCGCCGAGGCACTCCAAGCGCTGCGTGCGCGTTTGGGTCTGGATTTACCAACGCATATTCAGTATCTGAATTTCCTGAAAGACATGTTGTCGGGCAATTTTGGCGTGTCGATGGCCAGCGGCAGGACAGTCTTGCAGGAGGTATCCCTGGTGTTGCCGTGGACGATCCAGCTCACGCTGGCCTCGATTCTGATTGGGGTGGTATTTGGACTGCCGCTAGGTATCTGGGCGGCACTGCGGCGCAATGCCTGGCCAGATTATCTGGGGCGGTTGTTGTCGTTGACCGGCCTGTCCTTTCCGGCGTTTGTATCCGCCATTCTGATGTTGTTGGTGTTTGCGATCCAGTTGCGCTGGTTCCCGGTCATCGGCAGCTCGGTAGCCGGGGATTGGAAAACACAACTGCACAACTTGGTATTACCCGCATTCAACCTCGGTCTGATCATGACGGCGTATGTCATGCGCGTGACACGCTCATCCATGCTGGGAGTGCTGGGGGAAGACTACGTACGCACAGCCAAGGCGAAGGGCGTGAGGCCCATGCGATTGATTTTGCGGCATGGCCTGCGCAATGCATTGATTCCCATCGTGACGGTCGTGGGGTTGTATTTCGGCACATTGATCGGCAACTCCGTATTGACGGAAATCGTGTTCAATCGCCCTGGCTTGGGAAAACTGATCCTGGGAGCGTTGAACGCGCGTGATTACACACTCCTGCAGGGGCTGATGGTGGTGTTCGCATCGTGCGTGATTGTGGTGAATCTATTGACTGACCTGGTGTATGGGTTGGTGGACCCGAGGGTGAAATACAAATGAGCGCTATCGCCGCACCTGTCGCCGCAAGGCCCAACGCCTTGTGGCAAGCCCTATGCAAGAACCGGCTTTCCTGGCTGGGAATAGGGCTGTTGTTAGTGATCGTGCTGGCCGCCGTGTTCGCACCATGGCTGGCGCCGCACGATCCGCTGTCGCAAAACATCGCTTATCGCCTGGAGCCTCCGTCCGCCGAGTTCTGGCTGGGCACCGATAGCTATGGCCGTGATGTGTTGTCGCGCTTGATTTATGGTGCTCGCGTTTCCCTGCTGGTAGGGTTCGTAGCGATTTTGATCGCCATGTGTATCGGATCAGCGCTGGGAATTCTGGCAGGCTATGTCGGTGGCGTGGTCGACCAACTCATCATGGGGTTGGTGGATGTGCTGCTGTCATTTCCGACGTTGCTGTTGGGCCTGATGGTGGCGGCCATGCTGGGCGCGAGCCTGGAAAACCTGATCATCGCGATTGCGATCACCGAGATTGCGCCGTTTGTGCGGGTAGCTCGCGCGCCCACGATTGCTTTAAAGCAACGTGATTTTGTCGAGGCCGGCCGCGCATTGGGCTATGGCCCATTGCGCTTGATGGGTGTGCATATCCTGCCCAACATGATTTCGGATGTGGTGGTGTTGGGTTCGTTGTGGATGGCTTCCGCGATTCGCACTGAGGCGTCGCTGAGCTTTATCGGCCTGGGTGTGCCACCGCCTGCGGCGACCTGGGGCAGCATGATTCGCGAGGGTTTCGAAAACATCCTGGACGCCTGGTGGCTGACCGTATTTCCCAGTATTGCGATTCTGCTGACGGTATTGGCATTGAATCTGTTGGGCGATGCATTGCGCGACGCCATTGATCCCAAACTGAGATCGGAGCGGTAATGAGCACACAAGATGCTGTCCTGGAGCTGCGCAACTTGCGTACCGAGTTCCGTGTAGGGGGCGCCTGGCATGCCGCTGTGCGGGATGTGTCTCTGGCGGTACGGAAAAACGAAACGCTGGCTGTGGTGGGGGAGTCTGGTAGCGGAAAAAGCGTGACCGCGTTATCCGTGCTGCGCCTGTTGCCAGAGGCAGGGTCGCGCCATGGCGGCGGCCAGATACTGCTAGAGGGCCGTGACCTCGCGTCGATACCGGAAAAACAGATGGCGGCGCTGCGTGGCGATGCGATCGCCATGATCTTCCAAGAGCCGATGACCTCGCTGAACCCGACGATGACGGTGGGTGACCAGATTGCCGAAGCGATTCGCCAGCATCGCCATTTGTCATGGCGCGAGGCCCGCGCGCTGGCGCTAGAGGCCTTGGAAGAGGTCAAAATACCCGCCGCAGCGAGCCGGTTTGGCGACTATCCCCATCAGTTCTCGGGCGGCATGCGTCAACGTGTGATGATTGCCATGGCGCTGGCCTGTAAGCCCAAGGTGCTGCTGGCTGATGAGCCAACGACAGCGTTGGACGTCACCATACAGGCGCAGATTTTGAGTCTGTTGTCGGAGTTGAAAGAAGCGCACGGCATGGCCGTTGTCTTTATCACGCACAACCTGGGCGTGGTGGCCCAGATCGCGGATCGCGTCGCCGTGATGTATGCCGGCGAGGTAGTGGAAACCGCGGATGTGAATACCTTGTTTGCGCGGCCGACGCATCCGTATACCGAGGCCTTGTTGCGGGCGATGCCTCGTGTGGACCTGGATACCGCGGTACTGGAGCCCATCCCGGGCAGCGTGCCGGCAATCACTGCCATGCCGCGGGGTTGTGCCTATGCGTCTCGTTGTCCGCTGCGAGAGGCACGGTGTGAGGCGCAAGCGCCCACGCTGGAGCCTATCGGCCAGGATCATCAGGTCCGTTGTGTCGTGCGCGTCGAATCGAACAAGAGGCCTATATGACTGACATTCTGCAAGTCCGTAACCTGGTCAAGCGTTTTGAGAGCGGCGGCGGCTTTCTCGGCGGGAAAAAGACCGTCGTGCGTGCGGTGAACGATGTGTCGTTCAGTGTGGCGCGGGGGCAGTCGCTGGGCCTGGTCGGAGAATCTGGCTGCGGAAAATCGACGGTGGCTCGCACCCTGTTGCGTCTGATCGAGCCCGACGAGGGCAGCATCGTATTCGATGGACAAGACCTGAGGCAGGCCAGCGCATCGCAGATGCGGGCATTGCGTCAACGTATTCAAATCGTGTTCCAGGATCCCTACGCCTCGTTGAATCCGCGACGTACCGTGCGTCAGACCTTGTCAGAGCCATTGATCGTGCATAGTCTGGGTTCCGCCCGCGAGATCGAGGCAAAGGTCCAAAGCACGATTCAAGAGGTGGGTTTGCCCCTGAGCGCCTTGGACCGCTATCCGCACGAGTTTTCGGGTGGCCAGCGTCAACGTATCGGTATCGCGCGGGCACTGGTGCTGGATCCGGAACTGATCGTGGCGGATGAGCCTGTATCGGCGTTGGATGTCTCGGTGCAGGCGCAGATTCTGCAATTGCTGGATCGCTTAAAGCGCGAGCGTGGATTGTCTTTCGTGTTCGTGTCCCATGATCTGGGCGTAATACGGCATTTTTGCGATACGGTCTGCGTGATGTATCTGGGCCGGATTATCGAGCAGGGGCCGACGCAGCAGGTGTTGGATGCGCCGTTGCATCCCTATAGCCGTATTCTGCGCGACTCATCGCCGGTACCGGACCCCGGCGCACGCATTGCGTTGTCTCGGATCGTAGGGGAAATTCCCGCGCCGACGAATCTGCCATCGGGGTGCACATTTCATCCTCGATGCTCGCGGGCGCAGGATGACTGCCATCGGCAGATTCCGCTGCTGACCTGTGAAACAAGCAAGGATAGATCGGTTGCCTGCTTCTATCCTTTGGCTGCAGAAGGCGCGGCGCGGGTCCCGGAAGTCATCATGCAATGATGGTGCGATAGCATGATGATTTCCAGTATTCGCCCAGGGTCGCTGGGTGAGTATGCGGGCACGTCAGGTGCCGATACGTAATGGCGCTACGAGCTTGCGCAGCGCTGCTATGGCGGACAATGCCGTAATCCGGCCGGTCTTGGGATTCTCGCTGGGCACGTTCTGGATTTCCATGCTCAGCTTGGCGTCATCCGAGTCCACTTCGATACGGTGGATATTGCGGGATATCGTCGGATCGGCCCAGATCTCGAGGATTGTGCGGTCTGGCCCTACGCCAGCGAGCGACAGGGACACGGCGACGTTCAGGTTGGCGGGAAATCCGGTCGCGGCTTCGCGTGCCGTGCCGGTGTAAATGCGCGTGGGCTCCTTGATCGCGTCCAGATCGATATTGTTTTGAACGACATACGGCGCCCCGGAGAACCCGATCGGCGGCTTGCGGCTGACCATTCGCACTTCGTTGATCTTGCCTTCGGCCGCCGCGGTCACGGCGTCCAGGCCGAGCAGTGCCCCGGTGGCTACGATAATCTGCCCGCCGTGTTCGCGCGCGACCTCGATAAGCTGCTCGTTCAACAGCAGTGCCCCGGAACTCAGTACCAGCAGCTTTTTCCCTGCCTTGAGTACCGGCTCGGCGATGCGAGGCAACAACGCAGCCGGCGCGCACTCGACCACCACGTCGCAATGCTCCACCAGATGATCTATGTCGGTGTAAACAGGGGGTGTGGCAAAGGTGTATGCGCTGCGTGCTTTGTCGACATCACGAACACCAAGGGCGCTCAGTTGCAGGCCGGGGATGCCGGCATCGATTTTTTTCGCGATCGATTTGCCTATCGATCCAAAACCGGCGATGCCAACACGCAGGGTAGGGGGTACAGTGCTCATCAGTATTCCTTGTTGCTCGATGTGGGCAAGTATAGGCTGGACTGCGATCTTTGATTGTCAGCCCGGCCTTTGGCAGGGAGCACCGCAGGAGGCCGTCTCTACGTCGCCGCGTTCAGCTGGGACCGGTATTTTTGGACTTCTTCTTCGTAAAGGTCCCGGCCGTGTGCGTCGTTCGTGACCAAGAGCGGAAAGTTCTCGATTTCCAGTCGTTGGATGGCTTCCGTTTTCAAATCTTCGTAGGCGACGACGGTCGCGCTTTTGATGCACGCAAACAGCGTGGCCGATATTCCCCCGATAGCCGAAAAACCTACGGCGCAATTATCCTGACAGGATTGCCGTATGTCGGTACCCCGATTGCCTTTTCCGATCGCCGCTTTGACGCCGTAATCGAAGAGCACCGTGGCATAAGGGTCCATACGGTAAGCGGACGTAGGTGCTACCACACCAATGACATGGCCCGGCTTTGTCGGGCCTGGGCCACCATAGAACACCGTTTGCCCGCGCAGATCCACAGGCAAGGGCTTACTCTCGCGCAGCAGATCGATCAGGCGTTTGTGTGCCGCATCGCGTGCCATGTAGATGACGCCGCTGAGCAGCACTTCATCGCCGACGGTCAACTGCTTGATGGCATCATCCGTCAACGGCGTGGTCAATCGATATGTGGTCATGCTTTTCCCCTAGATGACAGCGGTTTTGCGGCGCGATGCATGGCACTGAATGTTGACCGCGACGGGCAGTGCCGTGATATGGCAGGCATACGTTTCTACTGCCACCCACAAAGCGGTGCTGGACCCTCCGTAGCCTTGTGGCCCTATGCCCGTTTTATTGATGTCTTCCAGGAGTTCGCGTTCCAGTTGAGCGATGTGGGCGTCGGGATGATGCTCGCCAATGTCGCGCAGAATGGCTTTTTTTGCGATCTCGGTGACTTTGTCGAAGCTGCCTCCGAGGCCGACCCCGACGGTTAGCGGCGGACAGGCGCTGCCTCCGGCTGCGTTGATCGCATCCAGAACAAAACGTTTTACCCCGGCAGCGCCTTCTCCTGGCAAGAGGAACTTCATCGTGCTCCAGTTCTCGCTTCCGCCGCCTTTGGGCAGGACGGTGATGCGGACTTGGGATCCCGGCACGATTTCCGTATGGATCACGGCAGGCGTATTGTCATTGGTGTTCACCCGCAGCAAGGGGTCTCCCACCACCGATTTGCGCATATAGCCCTTGGCGTAACCCTGGCGAACGCCCTCGTGTACGGCCTCTTGATAAGGGGCGCCAGTCAGGTACACCTCTTGGCCAATTTCCACGTACACAATCGTCAAGCCCGTATCGTGGCAATAGGGGACCTGGTTATCGCGCGCAATTTTGTCGTTTTCGATGAGCTTGAGCAGCACCGATTTCCCCAGAGGCGAGATTTCGTTCTGTGCTGCGCGGTGAAAGCCTTGCACAACATCGTCAGGTAGATTATGTGTGGCATCAACACACAAGTCGGCTATGCATTGCGTGATCAGATCAGTGTCTAGTTGTCGCATGGGCGGTCTCTATGAATGGTCAGGCGAGCAGCCGCTGGAACGCTTGCAGCAGCGCGTTTTTGTACTCAAATCCAAATCCAGGATGGTCGGGAACACGAACGAATCCGTCGGTAAAACGGCTGTCGTCGCAAAAACCGCCCAGGGGTTGGAAAATGCCCGGGTAGGCCTCCGAGCCACCCAAGCCAAAGCCGGATACGGCATGCAGGCCCAGCAATTGGCCACTGTGCGGGTAGCATTGGCGCCGGTTAAATCCACGGCCCTCCAACACGCCAAGCATGCGGTGGTATTCGGTCATGCCGTAGCTCAAGCCTGGATCCATCTGGAAAACATCTATGCCAGGCCGGCACCCGCCAAACAACGCCAGATTCTTGACGTCTTGGTGTGAGAACAGGTTTTCGCCTGTCGCCAGCGCGCCGCTGTAGGCTTCGGACAGGGCTGCATTGAGTTCCAGATCCAAGGGGTCCCCCGCCTCTTCGAACCACATCAGTCCATAGGGTTCGAGGGCGCGTCCATATTCGAGCGCTGTTTGCAGGTCGAATCGTCCGTTGGCGTCGACGGCGAGATTGGACGCTGCGCCCGCCACAGTGAGCGCGGCGTCAATGCGTTGGAGGTCGGATGCCAGATCGGCACCGCCGATTTTTATTTTGTACCGAGTGAAGCCCATTTGCTGATAGTGCTTCAGCTCGTCGATGAGCTTTGTGGTGGCTTCGCCGTCATAGTAGTAGCCGCCTGCCGCGTAGACCGCTACCTGGTCGTCACGTCCGGGCCTGCCGAACTGACGGGCGATGGTGGCGCTGACTGGTTCGTCATTCAGTTTCGCGTTCAGATCCCAGATGGCCATTTCCAGGGCGCTGGCGGCCATGGCTCTATCACCATGTCCACCGGGTTTTTCGTTTTTTAACGAGCAGGCCAGCACTTTTTCGGGGCTGATGCGCGATCCGCATTCGGTCAGCAGATCATCCGGAGCGGCCTGCAACAGCCGAGGGGCCATGCGTGTATTGATGATGTCGCTTTGCGCGTAACGGCCGATCGAGTTGAACGACAGTCCGATCAGCGGTTTGCCGTTGAGCGTCTTGTCTGTGACGACGGCGAGCAAAGAGACGGTATGTTGCGAGAAGTTCACGTACGCGTTGGAAATATTGCTGCGTAGCGCGATGGGAGCTTCGATGATGCGCGTGATTTTCAATGCAGACTCCATGGGGAATCAGGAGCGCGGCGACAGCCGCGCGTAATGTCGAGCCGGTATGGTCGAGGCGGCGTCAGTCAATCTTGGCGTCCGCGTCGTCCACGATTTTTTTGTATTTGCCGACTTCGGACGTCAGGTACGCGGCAAATTCGGGTGCCGATTTCCGCTTGGCCGGTGTGAGTGCCAAGGTCTGGAATCTGGCTTGAACCTCGGGGGTCTGCAGAATCTGATTGACCGTGGTGTTCAACTGATCCACGATCGGCTTGGGCGTGCCCTTGGGCGCCATCAAGCCAAAAAAAGCCAGGGTGCTGACCGTTGGATATCCTTGTTCGTTCAAGGTCGGAACGTCCGGCAAAAAGGCGCTGCGCTCGGTGTCCACGACTGCCAGGGCCCTCAGTTTGTTTGCCTTGATCTGGGGCAGGATGGCGGGCAGAGAGTCGGACGTCACCGGGATCAGGCCGCTGATGACCTGGGTTTGCGCCTCTGCGCTGCCCTTGAACGGGATGTGCGTCATTTTGAGGCCGGTCTCCTTGTTGAAGACTTCCATCGTCAGGTGTTGGGTGGAGCCATTGCCGGCAGAGGCGAACGACAGGTCTTCTTTCTTGGCCCGGGTGATCAGGTCTTTGATCGACTTGATGCCCGAGGCTGCATAAGTGGCCAGGATCTGCGGCGTGGCAGCGATGTCTGCGACCGCCTCGAAATCCTGCAGGGGCTGATAGGCCAGCTTGGAATACAGCGACGGCGCAATGGCAAATGGGCCGGTACTGGTCAAGAGCAAGGTGTAGCCGTCAGGGTTGGCGCGGGCGGCATAGCCGGTGCCTAGCGTTCCCCCGGCGCCCGGGCGGTTCTCGACGATAAAGGGTTGACCCAGTTTCTTGGCCAATTGCTCGCCAATCGTCCTGGCGATGATGTCGCCAGTCTGCCCGCCGGGGAACGGGACGACGATGGTGACGGGCTTGTCCGGGTAGGCCGCCAGGGCAGGGCTGGCATGCAGGGCACAGGCGCTCAGCGCGGCCGACAGGATTTTCTTGAACACGATGTCTCCTCGATTTAGGATTATTAGTAGGTACTAATTAATAGTACGTACTAATTGTAGGCAAAATTTTTTGGAATGGTCAACGCTTGCGGGACGGGCCTCGTTGCCAGGGGAAGGGCATAGGACTGGATCTGTACAATGGGCTGCCCCTGGATCGGTCCTGTGCGCCGGCCTGTCCGACCCTGTTGCAACACGCCGCACCTATTCTCAGAACACTATGGAAGTCCGCTACACCGAGCTTGCAAACCTGCTGGTAAAGCAGATTACCGACGGTAAATACGTGGTGGGTGACCGCCTGCCCAGTGAAGTCGAGTTGGGTGAGCAATTTCAGGTCAGCCGCACGACCGTGCGGTCGGCGTTGAACATTGTCGAGGGGTTGGGCCTGATCTCTCGCAAACGGCGCGCGGGCACGGTGGTGCAGTCCACCGAGACCAGCAACAGCTATACCAAATCCCTGCATAGCATCGAGGATCTGGTGAACTATGCCAGCTACACGGAGCGGCATATCCTGGGTATTGCCGACATTGTTGCCGATGAGAACCTGGCGGCTGCTTTGGAGTGCAAACCGGGTCAGCATTGGTTAAAAGTGCAGATGCTGCGTTCAGAAAAGAACGAGCCCAAGGTACCAATTTGCTGGACCGATGCGTATCTGGATCCCAAAGAGGGCCACGATATCGTGCACTTGATCCAGGACGGAACGGGCTTGATTTGCAACCTGATCGAAAAGCATTCCGGCCGTGCTGTCCAGGATCTGAAGCAGCAGATCGGCGCGACTTCCATTTCAGAGGAAATGGCGCCGCATTTGCAGGCAGAGGCGCATACTCCGGGGTTGGAAATTACGCGTCAATATCTGGACCAGGCCAAGCAAAAATTCTTGATTACGGTCAGTACATATCCTGCGGATAAATTCAAATTCACGTTCTGGATGCATAGAACGGTGGCAACGGAGTTGTAGATCGATAGAATTATGTAATACCCACAACGGAGGCGAGGATGAGGCTTTTCAGAAGATGGATGAACGGCAATAACGATAGCCTGGAGGTATCGCCCAGCCGGCGCTACTTTCTCGCTGCGGGGTGCGTCTGCTGCGCAGCCTATGCATTGAAGATCACTCCCGCTCAGGCTGAGTCCGCAGAGGTCCAACGCCATCTGGCCGCNGCGCGCGCTGCGGCCGGCGACGATCTGAAGCAGTATCTGAAACTGGCGGAAGTCGCGCAACCTGTCTCTGGAAAGAAGTCTCCCTCGATAGAGGAACTGATGGCGCTGCCTGCGCCGCCGCCAGGCAAGGCGTTCGACAATCTCTATTTCGTGGGCGGCAAATGGGTCAGTGCCTGGGCCATCCCGACGTCAGAGGGCATTATCCTGATCGACGCCATGAACAACGCCGATGACGCTGAACATGTGATCGATGCAGGCATGCGCAAGCTGGGGCTGGACCCCGCGCAAATCAAAATGGTCGTGATCACGCACGGCCACGGCGATCATTACGGCGGCGCAGATTATTTTGCGCAGAAATATCAATCCAAGATCGTCGCCAGCAAGGCCGATTGGGACATGATGGAAACCAAGCTGGAGTTCGATATACCCAGCTGGGGCAAGCCTCCGAAACGTGAGGTCGCAGTGGACGATGGTGCGAAGCTGACCTTGGGTGATACCACCGTGGACGTGGTGCTGACGCCGGGACATACGATGGGCACCATTTCGCTGGCATTCGATGTCAAGGACAACGGCAAGACGCACCGTGCTTTATTGTGGGGCGGCACGTCGTTCAATTTTGGCAAGCAGCCCAACCGCATGGAGCGTTTGCAGGCTTATCTCGATGCGACGGCTCGTGTGCGTGAGCTGGCCGGCAAGGAGAACATCGACGTCTTCATCTCGAACCATGCGGGTTTTGATTTGGCGGACGTCAAGTTGGCGCAGATGAAATCGGGCGGTCCGAATCCATTTGTGATGGGGGTGGATACGACGCAACGCGCATTAACCGTGATGCGCGAGTGCGCGCTGGCAACGCAGGTAGTCTGGACTGCGTAGGATGGGGGTGCGACTGATGCACTGCATATCACTGCGACTCCGTATTCCCACCGGGATGGAGCGTCGATGAGCAGCAAGCTTTATCGCGATTTCGATCAGGCTGAACTGGACGTGCAGTACAACGCCCGCAATACGGTGCCGCTGGCGTTGTTCCAGTCTCTCATGCAGCAGTACGCCGACCAGAGCCGGGCGGCACGGGCGACGTTGCCTTGTTCCTTGGACGTCTCGTTCGGAGACCATCCGGACGAGACCATGGACATATTCCCGCCGGCTGACGGCTCGATTATGGGTCCGGCACCGGTCTTTGTGTACATACACGGCGGCTACTGGCGAGCCTTGTCCAAGAATGAGTCCAGCAGCATGGCGCCCGCCTATACCAAAGCGGGGGCGGTCTATGTGGCGCTGAATTATTCATTGGCTCCTGGTGCAAGCCTTGACCTCATCGTGGACCAATGCCGGCGCGCCATGGCCTGGGTGTATCGCAACATCGAAGAATTCGGCGGTGATCCTGAGCGCATCTATATCGGCGGCAGTTCGGCTGGCGGACATCTATGCGGGATGGTGCTGGCCAGTGGCTGGCAGGCTGACGTGGGCGTGCCAGATGATCTGACCAAAGGGGCGCTCTTGTTGTCCGGGCTATACGACCTGACGCCGATTCCGCATACGCACATTAACGAGTGGATGCATCTATCCGCAGCCGACGCGGCGCGCAACAGTCCGGCTCAGTATGAGCCTGCATATGGCTGCCCTGTCATTGTTTCCTATGGGGATAACGAGACGGAGGAGTTCAAGCGTCAGAGTATGGACTATCTGGCCCAATGGCGTGCATTGGGGTACCCAGGGGAATACCTGCGTGTCCCTGGTTTGAACCATTTTGATCTTGTGCTTGAGTGCGGGATAGCCGATAGCCCGTTGGCCAAAGGTATGTTCAGCATGATGGGGCTGACTCGAGCTTGAGTCAGCCCGGCGTCGGTGGGGGTTTAACCCCCGTCGATGACCTTGTTGGGCAGCCACGTGACGATTTCTGGGAATAGCATGATCGATATCATGACCAGGACCACGACAGCGAGGAATGGCCAGATAGCCTGAACGCCCTGCGCGAATGGGATCTTGGCGATACTGGTGGTGATGAACAGCAAGATCGCGACAGGCGGCGTCAGGCCGCCGATCTGCGTGATCATGACCATGATGATTCCCAACTGCAGCGGATCGATGTGAAAGGCGCTGCCTACATAGACAATCGTGGGCACCATGACAACGACGACCGCCAGACCATCGAGGATCATCGTCAAGACCAGCATGATGACCACGAGCAGGGCAAGCATCAACAGCGAGCTGTCGGTCACTCCCTTTAATGCAGCCAGGACAGTATCGTTGAAATCCAGATAGTTCAACAGCCAACCGAGCACGCCTGCCATGCCGAGTACGCCGCCCACCATGGCTGTCGTGACGGCGGCATCAACGAGAACGCCGGGGAGATCCTTCCATTGCAGTTTTCGGTACCAGACCTTGCTCACGATCAGGCTGTATACACATGCCACGACGCCAGCCTCAGTGGCGGTGAATATGCCGCTGAGAATGCCGCCCATGATCACGACGGGTGCCATCAGGGCTGGCCAGACGCGCAGGGTCTCCCGGTAAATCTGCTTCAGCGATGAGCGCGGTTGCGTGGCGCGCAGTGCGGCATTCGAGGGCAGGTACGACAGGGCATAAATCACCGCCATCAGCAGCGCGGCGATCATCAGGCCTGGAATCACACCTGCCATGAACAAGCCGCCGATAGATACCCCCGTGATCGAACCATAGACAATCATGGTCATGCTAGGGGGAATAATGGGGCCGATGGTCGCTGCTGCAGCGACGATTGCCGCGGCCAGGCCGGGTTTGTAGCCTCGTTCCTTCATGGCGGGGATCGTCACCGAACCTACCGCTGCCGCCTCTGCTGTGGAGGATCCGGAAATGTTGGCCATCGCCGTGCACGACAGAACCGCCGTATGTCCCAGGCTGCCGCGGATGTGCCCGACCAGCGCTTGCGAGAACTCAATGAGTCCTCCGCTCAGGCCGCCGCGCGTCATGATGGCGCCCGCCAGGATAAAGTAGGGCAGCGCCAGCAGACTGAACGAGTCCAGCATGGCGAACGCCTTTTGCGGTACCAGGGCCGGCACGAGTCCGGGTATCACCATGGCGCCGGCCAGACTGACCGACGCAATGGACAGCAGGATGGGGATGCCGAAGAACACCAGCACCAACATGGCTGCAAAGATGATGATCAATGTCATGATGGGCGTCCCTCTGCTTTGATGCGAACGGCCATGTTTGTTAGCACACACAGAACGAGATACGCGCCGCCAATGACCATCCCCGCGTACACCAGCGACATGCTGACGCCCAGGCCCGGGCTGAGTTGATATTTCGTGACTTGCATCAATCGCCAGGTGTATGTGACCAATGACACGCCTAGTCCGATCCACAATAGATCGATGATCCATTGCATGAAGCGTTGCATGGGGGCGGGGAATCGTTCAAAGAAGGTATCGACCCGCAGGTGCGCTGCGCGGTTATAGGCGACAGGAATGGCTAAAAAGACCAGCCATACGAACGCGAATTTCTGAAACTCCTCGCTCCAGCTGAGCGAGATATTCAGGACAAAGCGGTTAAAGACCTGCAGTGTGCCAACGATGACGATGGCCGTGAATAGCAGGGTGATCAGGGCCTCGACAAACTTGTTGATGTAGCGCATCGGCTTTCCGGAGTGACAGAACGGAGTCGGACAGGTGCCTGTGAATACGCGCGGGAATAGCGGACCGTCTATGCCCGCGCGAACCGTAGCAAGCGTTACTGAGCGGCGCGAATTTCGGCGAGCAGCTCGGTGCCGCCTATATCTGCAGCGATCTTGTCTTGCAGTGCCGTGGCTTTCTCACGGAATGCCGTGGTGTCCACGGTGGTGATGGTGACGCCCTTGCTGCGCAGGAAGTCCAACGCTTCTTTCTCCCGGATGGGGGCGAGCGAACGGTTGATATCGCTGGCCAGTTTGGCGCCCTCCATCACGACTTTCTTCTGGGCATCGGTCAGCTGATTCCATTCGTTCATGGAGCAGGCGAACACAGCCGGGCCCAGGAAATGGTTGGTGATGGCGATATTTTTGGCGACTTCGTAGAGCTTGTTGGTGACTACGACTGCAGAGCCGTGTTCGAAGCCGTCGAGTACGCCGGTTTGCATGGCGGTGTAGACCTCGCCAAATGACATGGGAGTGGCATTCGCGCCCATGGCATTGATCGTTTCGACATACACAGGGCTCTGGATGGTGCGTATTTTCAGGCCCTTGAGGTCTTCGGGCTTGTTGATGGTCTTCTTCGCGGTGACCACATTGCGGGACCCCCAGTTTGTGGTCCAGGCCAGCACCTTGAATCCGGACTTTTCGAGATCGGCTGCAATTTCGTCGCCGACTTTGCCATCGAGCGCGCGATTCATGTGATCGTAGTCTTTCCAGAGAAATGGCAGATCGATCACGCCTACGCGTTTGGAGAAGTTATTAAGGATGGCTGTACCTGCGACGGCGCAGGACGCGCCGGCACCCAGTTGCATCGCCTCGAAAACCGCACGCTCGTCGCCCAGCGCGCTGGTGGGGTAGATGCGGGCGGACAAGGTGTCGGAATGGTCTGCCAGGTAGCTCTGGAATACCCACGCGACCAAGTGATGCTCGGACGTGACATCGCCGTGGGCGGAGTGGGAGATTTTCCACTCTTTCTTGGCCTGGGCATGTGCGGCCGGCGCAACAGCCACGATCATTGTGGAAAGCAGGGCGGCGAACAGAGGTTTTGCTCGGAAACGCAGCGACGTGGGGCTCTTCATGGTGCCTCCTCCTGTGGTTGATTCGATCTTGTTAAAAATTAGGTATATCGATTTAGTAGATCGTTTTACTAATAACATATCACGGCCGGATTTTTATCGACAGTCATCACATATTAGGCTTTACCCTTATATCTAAAATTCCCCGCAGTATCTCTAATGAATGCCTAAATAGAACTATGTGCGGCGTGCGTGATATAGTGAATAAAACGATTTACTATAACGATTTACTTGATCAGCAAAGCGAGGAGCCTGATGGCAACGATTCAGGATGTCGCCCGGTTAGCCAACGTCTCGGTCAGCTCGGTGTCCAATGTGCTCAATGGCCGCGCCGAACGGATGAGGCAGGACACATTTGCCCGTATTGAACAGGCGATCGAAAAGCTGGGATATCGTCCGAATCAAATCGCCCGGCATCTGAAGACCGGGCATATTCCCATTCTGGGTTTGCTCGTTCCTACGACGTCCAATCCGTCGTTCGGTCAATTGGCGGTCGCCATCGAACAAGTGGCGCAGGCCAAGCACAACTACCGCGTGTTGGTGTGCAACACCTATCGTGACAAGCAGCTCGAGTCCAAGATGTTGGACGACCTCATTGGACTGGGGATCCGTGCCGTCATTGTTATTTCTTCACTGAATGATGAGCGGCATATTGAGGCTGCGATCGACAAGGGGCTGGCTGTCGTCAGCTACGACTTGGGCATAGATCCGTCAAAACCGGCCAAGCATGATCATGTATTACCCGACAATCGCCTGGCAGGCCGGCTGGCCGCGAATCATTTGATCGCGCACGGCCACAAACGCATCGCTTTCGTTAAGCCCAAAGGGGCGACGATCAGCCGCAGAGAAAAAATCGAAGGCTTCTTGGGCGCTGTGGGCGAGGCCGGCCCAGAATATTCTGCCCAGGTTATCGATATCGATGGCGGTTCGAGATTCGGGGATAACGAGCTGGGACAGCTGGGCTTTGAGGCTGCACAGCAAATCGCCGCAATGACGCCGCGGCCGACCGGTATCGTGGCAGTCAATGACATGACCGCGATTGGCGTGATGGCGGGGCTGCGTCATTGCGGCCTGTCCATTCCCGAGGATGTGTCGGTAGTGGGGATGGACAATGTGACAGTCTCGGAATACGTGTGGCCCCCGCTGACCACCGTTGCAACGCCAGTCCAGGAGGTCGCGGAAACCATGGTCGAGCAAGCCATCGCGCGTGTAAATGAGCCCGGGACACCTCCGCGAGAATTCAGTTTTCCTCCGCGTCTGGTCGAGCGCCAATCCGTGTCTGAGCCCGGAAAGCCTTTTCAACCCAACATTTCATCCGATTGATCATGACTCGGATTTTTCTCACGCATAACCGCGCCGCGCTGCGCCATTACTACGGCGATCGCGCCTTTCAATTGCTGACGGCCTTGGGCGATGTGAGGTTTCACGACAGCGATACCGAGACGACTAGAGACGATGTTGCCCGGCAGGCCCGCGATTGCGATATTTTGGTGAGCTTTCGCGTACCGGCGATCGATGCCGAGTTGATGCAGGCGTTGCCCAACCTGGCCGCAGTGTGCCGGGTCGCCGTGGACATCCGGAATATCGATCTCGACTGCGCGAACCGCCTCGGTATTCTGGTGACTCGTGCCACGCCGGGTTTTGGTCCGTCAGTGGCTGAATGGATCATTGGCGTCATGATCAGCATGGCGCGCCATATCGACGCCGCGGCGACGGCGTACCGCGCTGGCCGTGAGCCTGTGCCGTTGATGGGACGCGAGCTGCGCGGCGCGACGCTAGGTATCATCGGCTACGGGACGATCGGCCAGTATTTGGCCAGGCTGGCCAGCGGCTTCGGCATGAATGTTCTCGTTAATGATCCGTACGCCGTTGTTGATTCCGAGTCCGGCGTGCAGCCACGTTCGCTCGAGGATCTGCTGGCGCAGGCGGATTTTGTCGCGTGCCTGGCGCCTGCAACAGCGGAAACGGCCAATCTAATTAATCTATCCCGCTTTCAACTGATGCGACGCTCTGCCTACTTTATCAACGCGTCGCGAGCGGAATTGGTCAATGAGCATGACGTGCTGCAGGCTTTGGATGAGGGCCTGATCGCAGGGTGTGCCCTGGACGTGGGGTCCTCCAAAGATCAAATGCCTCCTCTAAGGTTAGCCTCGCATCCCAAGGTCCTCGCCACACCGCATGTGGGGGGACTGACGCCGCAAGCATCGGAACACCAGGCAATGGATTCGGTGCGGCAAGTGCAGGCATTGATTGCTGGTCGGCTTCCCGAGCCCAGCGTCAACGCGGCTCATGCCAGCCGAGCCCGTGACCGTTTTGGCCTGGCGTTGCCGCAGGCTTGATCACACAGGAGGCTGCCATGATCCACACGCGTTGGCCGGTGCCTGTCGAAGGTTGTGATTGTCACCAGCATATCTATGACTTGGATGCCTATCCCTTGCCGCAGCAGTCTCCGGTTTCCCCTCCCCGGGCCAGTTGGGCCGATTATCTGGTTTTGCGGGAAAAACTCGGTATCGGTCGCTGCGTGATTGTGCAGGCCATGGGCTACGGGTTTGACAACCGCTGCACGCTCGACGCGCTGAAGGCCGCTGCAGGATCGGCGCGCGCCATCATTTCCATGCCTGCAGACGTGACTGACGAGGCGCTCGCACTGTTGGCGCAAGCCGGCGTGGTGGGCGTGCGTTTCCAGATGGTGCCCAACAGCGGCAACATCATGACGTGGGACGACTTGTCGCCGATCGCGCAACGCATTGCCCCGTTGGGATGGAATATCAATCTGCAACTGGATGGCCGCACGCTTCCTGATTACGAGGCCTTGATCGCCAGACAGCCTTGCCGCATCGTGATCGATCATGTCGGAAAATTCCTGGAACCTGTGACTCCTCAGGACCCCGCCTTTGCTGCATTGAGACGGCTGCTGGATACTGGCAATGTCTGGGTCAAACTCTCTGCCATGTACGAGACATCGCGTACGGGGGCGCCGGAGTATCGTGACGTAGGCTTGTTGGCGGAAACGCTGGTCCGCCATTATCCAGAGCGTTGTCTATGGGCGAGCAACTGGCCCCATCCCGGCCAGCTTCAACGTCCAGATGACCGGTCTTTGCTGGCCTTGCTGGATAGCTGGTGCCCGTCGCAAGCCGTGAGAGACCAGATTCTCGTCCATAATCCGGCTAATCTATACGGGTTTTGATAGTCGGCAGACGGGCGTTATGGATGTTTCCCTGTTATTGGATCAATTCGAAGGGCACTGGCAACTCAGTCGCAGTATCGAGCAAGAGCGCGCAACGATGCGAGGCAGCGCGACGTTTTCCCGCGTAGAGAATCACGTCCTGCTCTATCATGAAGAAGGGGTGTTGACGCTGCATAACGGTCAAGCCGTCCGGTGTACGCGGCGCTACAAGTTTCTCGCGCAAGACGAGTCTCTGGTGATTCTGTTCAATGATGGGCCTGACGATGGAAAGACCTTTGTCGAGTTGGCTTTCAGCGGCGGGGCTACGGGGGTATTGACTGCCGTGGACAAGCATTATTGCGGTGCAGATATCTATTCGGTGGTGTATCGCTTGAGTCTGCCGGATTCATACGAGACGGATATACGTGTTTCCGGGCCGAATAAGGATTATCGGGCAGTGACTCGATATACCAGGGACTGAACGAGCCATAGGCCCACGGTTGACCCGACATCCAGATCAGCATGGTTTAATGGCCCTACGTCGCCGCTTATCTCGAGAGAATCGACGCGTTTAGCGATAAAACATGATGGAGATTTTGCATGAATGGTGCTGAAAGTCTGGTCAGGACGTTGTTGGCTTCGGGTATAGACACTTGTTTTGCCAATCCAGGGACAAGCGAAATGCACTTTGTCGCGGCCCTGGACCAAGTCCCAGGCATGAAATGCGTGCTGGGTCTGCAGGAAAACGTCGTGACGGGCATGGCGGACGGCTATTTCCGCATCGCTCGCAAGCCAGCATGCACGCTGTTGCATTGCGGCCCGGGCCTGGCCAATGGCATGGGTAATCTGCATAACGCACGCCGTGCTCGCAGCGGTATCGTGAATATTGTCGGCGACCAGGCGACCTTCCATCGTCCCTTTGATGCGCCGCTGACAGCGGATACGGCCGGCATGGCGCAAACGGTCTCTCAATGGGTCCGCACGAGCGTGCAAAGCGAGCATCTCGGCCGTGATGCGTCAGAGGCTATCGCCGCAGCTCAAGTGTTTCCAGGGCAGATCGCTACATTGATTCTCCCTGCGGACGTGTCGTGGAATGACGGCGGCGTGGTCGGCGCTCCATTGACCGTGCCCGCGTCACCTGAGGTGGACAGCAATGCGATCGAGAACGCTGCGAGGACACTGCGTTCATATGGTCGGGATACGCTGATCCTGGTCGGAGGGCCCGCGGCGTTGAGCGAGGCCCAGGGCCCGCTCTGGCGTGTCGCGCAGGCCACGGGGGCTACGTTGATGGCGGACTTTGTCACGGCACACGTGGCGCGAGGCCGGGGGCGTTTGCCGCTTGAGCGCACGCCTTATGTCATGGAGGCCGCTATCAAAGCGCTCGAGCGATTCAAGCACATCATTCTGGTGAACGCCAAGGCGCCGGTCGGCTTTTTTGGCTATCCTGGAATGCCCTCGACGCAGTATGCGCCGGACGCACAAATTCAAGTGTTGTCGCGGCCGGATCAGGATCCGGTGAAAGCTTTGCGGTCGCTGGTGTCTGTGCTGGATGCTCCCGAGGCCGATATTCCCGATCCGGGCCCGCGTCCAGAGGTGGCGACGGGATTGCCCACGCCCGAAGGGCTGGCGCAGACGGTGGCGGCAGTGATGCCTGATAACGCCATTGTGTCGGACGAGAGTGTGTCTTTCGGACGTGGCTTTTATAAATTTACCCATGCAGCGCCGGCGAACGATTGGCTGCATTTGGCGGGCGGCGCGATTGGTGATGGCTTGCCCGTCGCAACCGGGGCGGCTATTGGCGCGCAGAAACAGCGGCGCGTCATCAGTCTGCAGGCAGATGGCTCGGCGATGTATTCCCTCCAATCGCTCTGGACACAGGCGCGCGAGCAACTGCCATGCACCACGATCATTTTGAACAACAGCAAGTACAACATCCTGATCGGTGAATATAAAAACGTCGGCGCGACTCCTGGCGAAACCGCGATGAGCATGCTGGACCTGGGCAATCCCTCGCTGAATTGGGTTGGCCTCGCGAATGCGATGGGTGTCGAGGCCGCGCGGGCTACCACGCTGGAACAGTGTGCAGACCTGATGAAGAGCAGCTTTGGCAAGCAGGCGCCGTTCCTGATTGAACTGATGGTGTAAGGAGTTGCCTTAAAGAGCAGGGCAGTTTTCCCGCGCATGGCTCGGTGAGGCACGGGCACTTTCACTATGCCTCAATGGATGGAGATCGATCGCAATGAAGCTGATTCAGCTGTACCAAGTCCTGGGTGCCGTAACTATTGGCAGCATGGTTTCGACTGCGCATGCAGATACCTATCCTGACAGGCCGATCACGTTGATCGTGCCGTACCCTGCCGGTGGAACAACCGACCTCGCGGCACGCACGATTGCCCAGGCAATGGGGCCGTTTCTCAAGCAGTCCATCGTGGTCGATAACCGCGCCGGAGCCGGAGGCAATATCGGGATGGGGATGCTCAAGCGTGCGAATCCTGATGGCTACACCATTGCCATGGGCACCATCGGTACGCAGACAATCAATCAGTTCCTTTACAGCGATATGCCGTATGACCCGGCCAAGGACTTCGATTCTCTGGCGATGGTCTTTACGGCACCCAATGTCATTGCGGTGCGGCAGGATTCTGAGTTGAAGACGGTGCAGGATCTGGTTGCCAGCGCCAAGCAACGCAAGGATAAGCCTCTGTCTTATGCCTCACCTGGGGTCGGGTCTTCTGTGCATCTGACCGGGGCCTACCTTGAGCAGGCGGCAGCAATCGATATGCTGCATGTGCCGTTCAAGGGTGTTTCGGGATCGATGCCCGCGCTGATCGGTGGGCAGATCGATGTGCTGATGGACAATCTACCCAGTACGATCAGCCAGCTAAAGGATGGTTCGCGCGTTCGTGCTTTGGCTGTGACCTCGGCGCAGCGATCGCCTTCTTTGCCTGATGTACCGACTGTTGCGGAGTCCGGCCTCAAGGGATTTGATGTGACGGCCTGGTTTGCGCTGTATGCGCCAGCTGGCACGCCTGACGCGGTGCAGGCCACACTGATTGATGCGGCAACCCGGGCGCTCGCCACGCCTGCAGTAAAGGAACAATTGTCCAGCTTGGGTGCGAAGGCAGGCACTCTCACAGGCAAGGACCTCGCCGCCTTTGAGCAGACCGAGCGTCAGCGTTGGAGTCAGCTGATCAAGGAGCGCAATATCACGACGAACTGACAAGCGCGTATCCAGTCATGCCCAGAGTTTTATTCCTGCTGCGCCTTGTCGGCATCGTCGCCGTTGCTCATGTCTACGTCGGGCTGCGCCTGATACCTGACCTGCATCTGACTGGCGGGTGGCAATGGGTAGGCGTAGGCATGCTGGTGGCATCCTGCGTCATGATGCCGTTGTCTCTCGTTATCCGGCCTTTTGCGGCGCGCCCCTGGGCCGATTGGGTCGCCGGAGTCGGGCTCGTTCTGATGGGCCTGTTTTCCTCTACGTTCGTGTGCACATTGCTGCGGGACGTCGCGTTGGCGATCGTATTTGTTGGCGGCGACCTTGCAACGATGACGTTGCCCGTCACGCAGATCAAGTTCGATAGCGCTGTGACGGTTCTCATGGTGGCATTGGCCGCCACCCTGGTAGGGGCCATTAATGCCCGGCGCTTGGCCCGCGTGCGGCCAGTCGATGTGCCGATTGCGAATTTGCCTCCAGCGCTGCAGGGTTTCACCATCGCTCAGATCAGTGATATTCATGTAGGACCGAC
Source organism: Bordetella muralis (assembly GCF_965139205.1). Classification (GTDB taxonomy): domain Bacteria; phylum Pseudomonadota; class Gammaproteobacteria; order Burkholderiales; family Burkholderiaceae_B; genus Bordetella_A; species Bordetella_A muralis. The sequence continues at coordinate 18,396 of NZ_CBCSIU010000003.1, read as the reverse complement.
CATCAAGCACGGTTATGTCGAGCACATCGTGCAGGCGGTCAATGCGCTGGAGCCTGACTTGATCGCCGTGACAGGGGACGTGGTCGATGGCCCTGTGGCGCAGTTATCTGCGCACACACGGCCGCTAGGCCGATTGGCTGCCCGGCACGGCACATTCCTGGTGACCGGGAACCACGAGTATTACTCGGGCGTCGGCCCCTGGGTGGCAGAGTTCCGCCGTTTGGGGCTGCAGGTTTTGATGAACGAGCATGTCGTGATATGGCATCGGGAAACGCCCCTCGTCGTGGCGGGTGTCACTGACTACAGCGCGGGAGCCTTTGATCCCGAGCAGGCGAGCAACCCGGCCAAAGCCGTAGCGGGCTCGCCCAGCGAGGCTATTCGCGTGCTTCTGGCGCATCAACCTCGCAGCGCCACCGCGGCTGCCCAGGCGGGTTATGCCTTGCAGTTGTCGGGCCATACGCACGGCGGACAGTTTTTCCCCTGGAATCTATTCGTGCGTTTTCAGCAGCCCTTTGTCGCCGGTTTGCATCGTGTCCGGGACATGTGGGTCTATACCAGCCGTGGCACGGGCTACTGGGGGCCGCCCAAGCGGCTGGGCGCCCCGTCGGAGATCACACTGCTCCGGTTGGTGAGTGGGTAGTTGGACGACGAGGTTGAACCCGTCAATTCAATTTAAGATTCGCTTAATGTCCTGGCGTATAGTCGACGAATGCGAATCTTATTGGCCGAAGACGACATTTCATTGGGCGAGTCCATCGAGTCATGGCTGACGCTGGACGGCTACACGGTCGACCGGGTCACCCGTGGCGATCTCGCGCAAACCGCGCTGAGCACGCATGAGTATCAATGCCTGTTGCTGGACCGTGGCTTGCCAGGTCTGACTGGCGATGCATTGTTACGTGCATTGCGGACACGCCGCGAAACGATACCTGTCATCATGATCACCGCTCGCGACGCTGTGCGGGATCGCATAGAGGGGCTGGATCTCGGCGCGGACGATTATCTGGTCAAACCCTTTGATCTGGAGGAATTGTCGGCGAGGATCCGAGCGGCAATACGGCGGCACGACGGACGTCCCGAGACCGGTTTGCGCCATGGCGAATTGACGATGGATGTTGCGGCCAAACAGGTTACGTTCCACGATCGCCCTGTCGAGTTGACGGCACACGAGTTTGCCATTTTGCATGCCTTGCTGCGCCGCCCGGGGCATGTCGTGTCGCGCGCGCAACTCGAGGAGTCTCTGTACGGCTGGGGCGACGAGGTGGAAAGCAACACCATCGAAGTGCATATCTATAACCTGCGCCGCAAACTGTCGGCAGAGTTGATCAAGACGATTCGCCGCCAAGGCTATCGGTTGGCGGACTGATATGCGTTGGCGTCGCACCAGCAAAATCCCTCGTTCCGAAGCCCCCCGTGGCTATTCGCTGCGCCGCAGACTGATTTCGACCACGTTGGGGTCGAGCATTGCTGTGGGTGTGGTCAGCACTGTCATTGTGTTGATGTTGGCGTGGAAAGAGGTGAGTGACACATTCGACGATACCCTCGAAGAAGGCGCCAGGCTGGTGTTGGCGCTGGGCGAGGGTATCTCGGCAGCGGGAATGCCTGCACGCGGCCGCGATGATGAGACGCAACCCACGCTGCGCCTGGATTACCAGATCATCTCACCCGAGGGGGCCGTGATCCGCCGGGGCGAGGATGCGCCCAAGCGCCCCTTTGTCGATCCGCGCCGGCGTGATGACCGGTTTTATGATGTCAGAGTGTCTGGCGAGCGATGGCGTGTATATGTGCGTAAGCACGACTCCTTGGGTTTTTCCGTGCAGATCGGCCAGGAGTGGGAGGATCGAACCGACCTCATCGTCGATATGCTGGAGTCATTGGCCTGGCCGTTGGTAGGGCTGTGGTTACTGTTGGGGTTGGTGAATTGGTGGTTGATCCGTCGCCTGGTGGCGCCACTGGAGCGCATGGCGGGTGCCATGGCAGCAAAATCCCCTACCGATCTTTCTCCTTTGAATTATGACGGCAAGGCGTTCGAGGTACGTACCGTGGTCGCCGCCTTGAATCAATTATTGGGGCGTCTCGGTCAAGCCCTGGAAAGCGAGCGTCGCTTTACCGCCGATGCTGCTCACGAACTACGCACGCCGCTGGCTGCTTTGGCATCGCGGATTCAAGTGATGCAGCGTCGCGTTCAGACAGCGGGCGTCGATGCCGTTGCAGGAGATTTGCAGCGTTTGCGCGAGGACGTTGCTCGCAGTACAGCCTTGGTGGAAAACCTGTTGCAGCTTGCCCGCCTGGATCCGGAGTCTGCCGATGCGTTGGTGGCCGATGATATTCAGGCGTCGGCGTTATTGAACGAAGTTGTGAAGGCCTGCGCCCCGTATGCGGCATCCAGGAACGTCACGATATCGGTCGATTGCCGCGTTGCTACGTTCAGAGGCAATCGTGATGGGCTGCTTACCGCGCTGCGTAACCTCGTGCATAACGGCATCAGTTATGGGCGGGTTGGCGGCAAAGTCGAGATCACCGTCGAACGCCTGGGTGACGTTGTGATGCTGGCGGTCCGTGATGACGGTAATGGTGTCGCAGAGGCCGACAGGCAGCGGCTGACGCAACGGTTTTTTCGCGTATTGGGCAGTGGCGTGCAGGGCAGTGGCTTGGGCCTGTCGATAGTGGCCAGGATCGCAGAATTGCACCGTGCTGATCTGCAATTCGGCCCGGGCCTGCAGGGACGAGGACTGGGCGTGACGCTGGCGTTGCCTGTCGACCGCTCGCATTAAGGATCCGCGGGTATTTGTGCGTTGTGTGTTGATAGTCGAGCCGTATGCAGAGGCTCAGATTCGCTTAATCTTCAGCGTATCTAATGGAGCTGTGTTCAACAACAGCGCATGTCGCGCAAGGAGTCATGTCATGAATCTATCTTTTCGTCCTACGTCGTTGAGTCGGACTCTGTTGGCGAGTGCTGCGCTGGCGGGTGCTTTGGTGGCTGGCGGCGTGAGTGCCCAGGGATACTCGGGCCCGAGTTCTGCCCCCGCTGCCGCGCAACAGGGGTATACGGGACCGTCTTCTATTGCCGTCACATCGGTCAAGGCGCTGATCGAAACCGGGCGCGACGACCAGAACGCCATTCTGCGTGGCCGCATCGTATCGCACGATGGCGACGACCACTATACGTTTGATGATGGCACGGGCCGTATTCGTGTTGATATCGATGACGACGATTTTCCCGTCGGTGTGAAGATCGACGACAAGACCATGGTCGAGTTGCACGGTGAGCTTGATCGTGATCGCAAAGGCATCGAGTTCGACGTGGACGAGATCCGCGTGATGCAACAGTAAATTTCTGTTCCGCTACAAGCAAACCGCCCGCCGATCAACGATGATCGGCGGGCGGTTTGTTGTCAGGCACTAGCGAGGGGTCTTAGACGCCGACTACGGAAACCGCCTTGGTTACCAGATAGGCTTCCAGGGCCTCGGGACCGCCCTCGGAACCATAGCCAGAGTCCTTGACGCCGCCAAAGGGCAGCTCGGCCGACGGCGAAGCGGCTTGGTTGATCCAGACCATGCCGACTTCGAGGCGGCGCGACAGCTCGGTGACCGACTTGAACGAGCGCGTGTAGGCGTAGGCGGCCAGGCCATAGGGCAAGCGGTTGGCTTCGCGGATGGCTTCGTCCAGGGTCTCAAAGCTGCGGATCGCGGCAATGGGGCCAAACGGTTCTTCGTTAAAGACGTCGGCATCCAGCGGCACGTCGGACAGAATCGTCGGGGCAAAGAAGTTGCCTGCCGTGCCGACGCGCTCGCCACCGGTGGCAACGCGTGCGCCTTTTTCGCGGGCATTGCTGACGATCTTGTCCATGGCCGCCAGGCGGCGGTCGTTGGCCAGCGGGCCCAGGGTCGTGCCTTCGGTCAAGCCATCACCCAATTTGAGCTTTTCGGCGTGGGCCACAAAGGCCTTTTCAAAGTCGGCCTTGACGGCAGAGTGCACCAGGAAGCGGGTCGGCGAGATGCAGACCTGGCCGGCATTGCGGAATTTGGCGCCGCCAGAAGCCTTGACTGCCAATTCGACGTCGGCGTCTTCGGCCACGATCACCGGGGCGTGGCCACCCAATTCCATGGTGACGCGCTTCATGTGCTGGCCAGCCAGCGCGGCCAATTGTTTGCCTACCGGGGTGGAGCCGGTGAAGGTCACTTTACGGATGATCGGGTGCGGGATCAGGTAGCTGGAAATCTCGGCCGGCGAGCCGAATACCAGGCCGATCACGCCCTTGGGGATGCCGGCGTCGACAAAGCAGTTCAACAGCGCGGCCGGCGAGGCAGGGGTTTCCTCGGGGGCTTTGACCAGGAACGAGCAACCCGATGCCAGGGCAGCGCCCAGTTTGCGCACGATCTGGTTGACGGGGAAGTTCCAGGGCGTGAATGCGGCGACCGGGCCCACGGGCTCTTTGAGCACCATTTGCTGGGCGGCGGTGTTACGAGCCGGGATGATACGGCCGTAGACGCGCAAGGCTTCGTTGGCGAACCAATCGATGATTTCCGATCCGGCCAACACTTCGACACGGGCTTCGCCCAGCGGTTTGCCTTGTTCCTGGGTCAGCAGACGGGCGATGTCGTCAGCGCGCTCGCGCACCAGCACGGCGGCGCGGCGCATGATGCTGCAACGCTCATGGGCAGACATCTCGCGCCAGGTCTCGAATCCACGTTGCGTGGCGGCCAGCGCGTCGTCCAAGTCCTCGCGCGACGCGTTGGCGACCTGGCCGATCTTGGCGCCGGTCGCCGGGTTGACCACGTCAATGCGCTTATTTCCTTTGGCTTCGCGCCATTCGTTGTCTATCAACAGGAGAGTGTCGGGATAACTGCTCATGAATGCTCCAAAGGGAATGTTGTGATCGACTTGACCGGTATTCGGATCCCGAGAAAGACCATGAGGCCCTATCGGGAAATGACTGCCGGAGAAAACGACGGCCGTCTCGCGGCCATGTGAATATACGAGTTAACTACTGCTAGCGTTCTATGTCAAAAACCCACCTGGAAATTGTATAAGGAGAACGCCCGGAAAACGGCCGGTTTGCAGATTGTTTGTCCCGTTACAAATCCGTCCGGGATGGCTGGCCGCGGGTATCAGGCAGGGGAGTGCTGCCTGTGCTGCACGCCTCAAGCGGCCTTGGCCTGCTGCCGTAATTCGCTGATATCGCGCTTGGGCGGTGCCCCGAATAGCCGGCTGTATTCCCTGCTGAACTGAGAAGGGCTTTCGTAGCCGACTTTGAATGCCGCACTGGCTGCGTCCAGGTGTTCGTTCAACATCAGGCGTTTCGCCTCGTTTAACCGAAGCCATTTTTGGTATTGCAGAGGGCTCATCGAGGTGAGTTGACGGAAGTGATGGTGAAACGTTGCGCTGCTCATTTGCGCACGTGCGGCCAGATCGTCCACGCGCAGCAATTGCGCATAGTTATGTTTCAGCCATTCGATCGCCTTGGCGATGCGGTTGCCCTGACTGTCTACAGAGGCGATCTGACGCAGCCTGGCCGTCTGGTCGCTTTTTAGCAGCCGGTAGTGAATTTCTCGCTGTATCAATGGCGCGAGAACCGGGATGGAGTCGGGTTCGTCGAGCAGTTTCACCAGACGGCAGAAGGCGTCCAGGATCATGGGAGTGACATCTCCGATGCCTGCGCCGGCGCCGACCGCGCGATCTCGGGAGGGAGGCAGGTTGCCTTGAGCGATCAGCTCGGCCAGGATGCGCAGGTCGAGTTTCATCGCCAGGCCGACACAGGGGGTGGCGGGACTGGCGGCCAATACCTCTGATGTCGCGGGCAGGTCCAAAGAAGTAATCAAAATACGCGAACAATCATACGGATAGGCCTTTCCTCCAATCCACATCTGCTTTGCGCCCTGGGTCACCAGAACGATGCAGGGTTCGACCACGCAGACACACGGGGGGGCAGGATTGTCGCGTCGAAAAAGGCCGAGATTGGCAATGGCGGTTTCGTAGTCGCCCTCCTGATGGACGCGAGCGCAGATCATATGCGTCATGGCTTGTTGCAGTGACGCGGGCAGGGTTACTGTGTGGGATGTGGATGCTATATCGGTGGAGATCTCCTGCCGCAACTTTACTGCGTGTGGCATGTGCCTTGCTACCCGTAACGCGTGTTTCTCGGAGAATTGGGCAAGAAATCCAGCGAAATACGCTATCGATTCGCTGACGATACCTGGAAAATGCTCATGTAACTTGATGCATAAAGGAATTCACATGCTTGTTCATGCCTATGGCGCCCATGCGGCCGATAAACCTCTCGAGTCCTTGCAAATCACTCGCCGTACACCGGGCGCGCATGATGTGCAGATCGATATTGCTTTCTGCGGTGTTTGCCACTCCGATTTGCACCAGGTACGTGCAGAATGGGAGGGGACGCAGTTTCCTTGTGTGCCCGGTCACGAAATAGTAGGACGTGTGTCGGCGGTCGGCGCACATGTCTCGGATTTCAAGATCGGCGATCTGGTCGGCGTCGGCTGTATTGTGGATAGCTGCAAGCACTGCGCGGATTGCGAAGCGGGTTTTGAGAACTATTGCGATGGCATGGTCGGTACCTATAACGCGCCGACCAAGGATGAGCCCGGCTGGACATTGGGCGGGTATTCGCAAAAAATTGTGGTGCATGAGCGATTCGCCTTGCGCATCCGGCATGCCGAGGATCAGTTGGCGGCGGTAGCGCCCTTGCTGTGCGCCGGTATTACGACGTATTCCCCGCTGCGTCATTGGGAAGCAGGTCCAGGCAAGAAAGTCGGCGTCGTCGGGATTGGCGGGCTCGGACATATGGGTATCAAACTCGCCCATGCAATGGGTGCGCATGTAGTGGCGTTCACGACGTCGGACTCCAAACGCGAAGCCGCAAAAGCGTTGGGTGCTGATGAGGTCGTCGTATCACGCAATCCCGGAGAAATGGCTGCCCATGCCCAGAGCTTTGATTTCATCTTGAATACCGTCGCCGCTCCGCACGATCTGGATGCATTCTTGGCGCTGCTAAAGCGTGACGGCACGATGACGCTGGTAGGCGCGCCCGCCACGCCGCACCCGTCGCCCAATGTATTTAACTTCATTACGAAGCGCCGCTCGATTGCCGGCTCGATGATTGGCGGCATTCCCGAAACGCAAGAGATGCTGGATTTCTGCGCCGAGCATGGAATTGTGGCGGATATCGAACTGATCCGTGCCGACGAGATCAACGAGGCCTATGAGCGCATGCTCAAGGGTGACGTGAAGTATCGCTTTGTGATTGATACGGCGACACTGGCCGCTTAAATCGCGCTGCTTATTCGATGTTACCGCGGCNGCCNGCGATCGCCGGCTNCCGGTGCAGCGCTATCCTCCGCGCGACAGATGTTGCTTCAACGCCTCTTGAGCGCGCTGACCGCTGTGGGTGCCTACGCGATCGGTCAACACCTGGGCTAGCTGCTGTAATTGTCCTGCCGTCAGGCCGACATTCATGCTGATGCGGATATGTGCCTGCAGTTGCGGTTCGACGCCGGGCATTGCCGATAGCATGGCGACAGTGGCCAGTTCGCGGTCTCGCCAATCCAGATTGTCGCGCTCAAAGATATCGCCGAATAAATGGGTTTTGAGGTATTCATCGACTGCCGGGGCGAAATCAAATAGTGCGCTTTTGACCGGTGCGCCCGACAATTTGGTTTGATTGGCGGTGCCCGCCTCTAACAAGGCCTTGCCCGTTGGAATCGCCTTGCTGGGCTCTTGTCCTATCTCGTCGGTCATCCCGCGTTGTTTGCGCGCCTGCAACACTCTCATCAGTTCATTCAGAGCATTGAGGCTGCGCGGAAATCCTGCGTAGGCATAGAGCTGCGAGAGAATTTCCTTGTTGTCGCTGATCGTCAGGCCGGCATCTAATCCTTGGTTTAACGCGTTGTTCAGTTCAGGCAGGTCGCCGGTTGCAGCGAACGCCGCGATTGGCACGATGGCCTGTTGGCGAGCGGTCAACGTTTGGGATACACCAGATTCGTGCGTTGTATGAGCCATGGGTTTGGCCTGAGTTGTCGTAGCCTCGATCTCGCTTGCGGCGACTGCGCTTTGGAGGGCCATGGCCAGTACGCTGGCAATGACAGCGGCACTGCGTTGTTTAGCGGGAGCTGTATTGTTCATCAGTAACTTTCTCCATCCAGTCTACGTTTTTGCCGTCTACGGTGCCGGTTACAGCCAAGTGGGTCATGGCCGTGTCGGGCGCGGCGCCATGCCAATGTTTGACGCCTGGGGGGCACCAGATCACATCGCCGGGGCGAATAACTTGAACCGGCTTGCCCCATTCCTGACTGAGTCCCACACCGGATACCACGACGAGCTGTTGTCCGGCAGGATGGGTGTGCCATGCCGATCGAGAGCCGGGCTCAAAAGTGACGAGCCCGCCTGAGGCGTTGATGGTCTCGCGAGCGGGCCAGACCGGGTCAATACGTGCCTGTCCGGTAAAGAAGGTTTCTGGCCCGGCAACAGACGCTTGATCGCCAGCGCGTGTGATTTGCTGGGCGTTGCTGGGAGAGGCAGCCTCGGCGGCGCCTATCATCGCGGTTTGCAGATGGAAGGCGCAGCAGGCGAATTTTAGAAATGGGGATGCCATGAGTGTGTTCCTGTAGGCTGACGGTTACTGGCAAGCGGCAAGGCTGAATAGCGCGTCCGTCGGCCAGGACCGTTGCGAGAATTTGCCGTGCGCGTTGTGTGGCGCAGCGGCCTCCAGGTAACTTTATGGGCTGACTCATTAGATGAGAAGACGGTAATATCAGCATGCTCTAGTGCAAAAAATTCACCAATGGCAAAAGAGAATCTCAATGACCTGCGAGCATTTTTGGTCGTGGCCCGCGAGCGCAGCTTTACGCGCGCGGCGGCGCAGCTCGGCCTGTCCAGGTCGGCGCTGAGCCACGCCATGTCTGCGTTGGAAGCCAGGCTCGGTGTTCGATTGTTATCGCGCACAACGCGCAGCGTATCGACGACCGAGGCGGGGACGCGTCTATTGAGTACGATCGGTCCGCGCCTTGCTGAGATCGACCAGGAAATCGAGTCGCTGAGTGTCATGCGGGAAAAGCCTGCAGGCACAGTGCGTATTACCGCTCATGATCACGCGATTGTGACGGTGCTGTGGCCGCGTTTGCTGCCGGTGTTGCAGCAGTATCCCGATATCAATATCGAATTCAGCGTGGACTATGCCTTGACCGATATCGCGGCAGGCCGCTTTGACGCAGGGGTTCGCGTGGGGGATCGCATCGATAAGGACATGGTCGCTGTATGCATTGCGCCTGCGTTGCGCATGGCTATCGCTGCGTCGCCGGCATATCTGACCGGCAGGTCGCTGCCGACTATTCCTGATGATCTGACGCAGCATCGTTGCATCAACCTACGCTTGCCTACGCATGGCGGCCTCTATGCGTGGGATCTCGAAAAAGACGGCCGCGCGATCAATGTGCGGGTGACCGGGCAGACAGTGTTCAACAACACGTTTTTAATGCTCCAGGCGGCCTTGGATGGCATGGGGCTGACCTATGTGCCGTACGATCTGGTGCAGCCTCATATCGAACAGGGCCGACTGGTGCCGGTGCTGCAAGACTGGTGGCCATCTTTTCCTGGGTATCACATTTACTATGCCAATCGACGCCAGGTTTCACCAGCGTTGTCGCTGGTGATTGAGGCGTTGCGCTATCGAGCATAACGGTTCGGTTGCAAGGGCACTCGCAGCGATGAGGCCAGCGGGTGCGTCTGCGTTGCGTGATTGCCTATCCAGCTGGCTGTGTTACTTTTTCCAGCGTTTCGACCATTTCGTGGTCCAGCGCACCCTGCACGAGATCGTCGGTTACCCGCATTTCCACGCCCACGGGTGACATCTGGGCTGCCGCTGTAAAGGGTGCAATGGGCGCGGGGGCAGGGCGCGTCTTGCGGCGCAGTAGAAAGTAGGCCGTCAGTGCGAGATTGAGCATCAGGAAAACCCAGAACAGGCCTGCTGCTCCCATTTTGGTCATCACCGGCGAGATCAGCAGCGGACTGATCGCGGAACCGAGGGAATTGATCAATAACAGCCCTTGAATCATGCGGACCAATGCGTCCGCCGGTGCTCGATCCGCAGCATGGCTGACTGCCACGGGATAAATAGCAAATACGCCGCCGCCCAGCAGGAACAGCAGAATCATCAACAGCGAGGACGAGTCGGGCAGCAACAGAACGGCCAACGACAGCACGGCGCACGATGCGCTGAGCACGATGAGCGTGACCTGACGGTCTCTCAGGTCGGACCAGCGGCCCACCGGGTATTGCAACAGCATCGCACCCAGGATGACGATACTCATCATCTTGCCGACCTCGTCGACGTTGAGACCGATGCGTTGCAGATATAAAGGCAGCAAGGTGTAGATCGCCGCAATCGCGACCCCCGAACCAAAGCAGCCCATCACGCCGGTCGGGGTCAGACGCAACAGCTGTCGAGGAGACAGCGGTTCGGCGCGTTCAACCAGCGGGGATACGCGGGGAATCATGACCATGGGCAGTACCGACAATGCGGCCAGCATGCCTGCCACCATGTAGGGCGCCATCTCTCCCCATTGCGTGATGGTGCCGAGCTCCAATTGCCCCAGCATGCTGGCGCCGTAGAAAGTAATCATGTAGATCGCCAGCAATCGGCCCCGGATTTTCGGGTCACCGGCGAGCAACAGCCAGCTTTCAACTACCAGAAAAACGCCTACGCTGGCCCAGCCGTTGATCATGCGCAGGACAAACCATGCGGTGTGGTCAAAGATCAAGCCTTGCAGCAGCACGGTCACGGCAATCAGCGACACAAATCCGCTATAGGCGCGGATATGACCAATACGCAGGATCAAACGGTCGTGAAAAATCGCCCCGATCGTCAGGCCCACAAAATAAGAAGAAGAAATGATCCCGATGACCGTGGCTGAAGCGCCGGCGGCGTCCAGTTGTAACGTGGTCAATGAGGAAATAAACGCGTTGCCGATACAGACAACAAACAAACCCAAAATGGGAGCCAGCACCAGGGCCAGCAACTGCCGCGACATGATGTCCTCGTAAGAAGCGACTGAGTAAAACACTTGGCCCACACGGGAGAGGGGGCGTAGCGGGAAATAAGGGAGGTGCGCTTCGCGGAGGGGTACTGACACCGGGTGATCGGCCCGGCGTGCGTAGTCTGCTGGCTCACACGGCCTGAAAAACGGGGGAATTGTACTGCGGCGCCGGCACGATTGAGGACGCCGGCAGGGGGGCTGATGGGCCGTTACAACGTTTGCGGCGGTTGCGCGCCAGGAGGGAGTCATGGGACACCCTAAAAGGGCTCGGCTTGCGTCATTGAGTGCATGTCCAATATACTCCCTCCTAGTATATTTTCAGATCCCGTTGACGCCATGCCGCACTCTCCTGATGAAAAAAAGCGCGTGCTCGCGCGGGTGCGCCGTGTCCGTGGCCAGTGCGATGCCCTGGAGCGGGCACTGGAGGCGGGCGCAGATTGCGGCCCCGTACTGCAACAGATCGCCGCGATTCGCGGGGCGATCAATGGACTGATGTCAGAAGTGCTGGAGTCGCACATTCGAGAGGGCTTTAGCCAGCCGTCCGAATCCGGCGCGCAATATGATCAACGCGTACAAGAGCTCTTGACTCTGGTTCGTACTTACCTGAAATAATCAATGTGTCAGCGCGGCTGATGCTGTTTGCCTTTTTTCTTTACGGAGCTTTTCCATGAAATCACGTGCCGCCGTCGCCTTTGCCGCAGGCCAGCCCCTGCAGATCGTCGAGCTCGATGTCGAACCTCCCCGTAAAGGAGAAGTGCTCATCAAGATTACGCATACTGGTGTGTGTCACACCGATGCTTTTACGTTGTCCGGTGAGGATCCCGAGGGTTTGTTCCCCGTCGTTCTGGGCCACGAAGGCGCCGGTATCGTGGTCGAGGTTGGCGAGGGCGTCACCAGCGTCAAGCCGGGCGATCACGTCATTCCGCTCTACACCGCTGAATGCGGCGAATGCCTGTTCTGCAAATCGGGCAAGACCAATTTGTGTGTGGCCGTGCGCGCCACGCAGGGCAAAGGCGTGATGCCTGATGGTACGACGCGTTTTTCCTACAACGGCCAGCCTGTATATCACTACATGGGCTGTTCGACGTTCAGCGAATACACCGTGGTGGCCGAGGTGTCTTTGGCCAAGATCAATCCGAATGCCAACCCGGAACATGTTTGTCTGCTGGGTTGCGGTGTGACGACGGGTATTGGCGCGGTGCATAACACCGCCAAGGTTCAAGAGGGTGATTCCGTTGCGGTGTTTGGCCTGGGCGGTATCGGACTGGCCGTGATCCAGGGAGCACGTCAGGCCAAGGCAGGCCGCATTATCGCGGTTGATACGAACCCCGACAAATTCGGTCTGGCGAAGGTCTTCGGCGCGACGGATTGCCTGAACCCCAAGGACTTTGACAAGCCTATCCAGGAAGTCATTGTGGGCATGACCGGTTGGGGCGTGGACCACTCGTTCGAATGTATCGGCAACGTCAATGTCATGCGCGCTGCGCTCGAGTGTGCGCACCGTGGCTGGGGCCAGTCGGTCGTGATCGGAGTGGCTGGCGCCGGCCAGGAAATCTCGACGCGTCCGTTCCAGTTGGTGACGGGGCGCCGTTGGCTAGGCACAGCTTTTGGTGGCGTGAAGGGCCGCACGCAATTGCCGGGCATGGTCGAAGACGCGATGTCGGGCAAGATCGAGCTCGCGCCGTTTGTCACGCACACCATGGAGCTGGACGAGATCAACAGTGCGTTTGATTTGATGCACGAAGGCAAGTCGATTCGTAGCGTGGTGCACTATTAAGTTCAGCCTGAACAATGCTGTTTTATAACGGGCATTGCGGGGCATGAGTTCTGTTGGACGACGAAGCGGGGCGGTGACCGTGTTGGCGCTTCACGGAGTCGGNCGGCCGCCTGCGCGTCCGACTGCCGCGTTGCTCGTTTCGTCCGGACCCGCCCCATTGCTTATTTGGTGCGTGTCAGCACGATATTAGATGGGAGTCAGCAATGGCTCTCCCGCATACAGGCGGCGCGCATTTTCCAGGAACTTATCGACAGTGAGCTGGATGGCTTCGGGCGACCAGCCGGCCACGTGGGGCGTCAATACCAAATTGGTCAGGTCGAATAGCGAGGACGGGACATGGGGCTCGTCTTCGTAGACGTCCAAGGCCGCGCCTTTGATGAGGTCGTGACGCAGCGCATGTTCTAGCGCGGCAGTATCGACCACGCTGCCGCGGGCAATGTTGACCAAATATCCTTCGCTGCCGAGTTGGTTGAGGATATCCGCGTTAACGAGATGCTGCGTGTCAGGCCCGCCTGGGGTGGCGACGACGAGAATATCTGCCCATTCGGCGAGTGCACTGAGCGACGGGAAATACGTGTGTGCACCATCTGCGCGCTGCCGGCGATTGTGGTAGCCGATTGCCATGTCGAAGGCTTGGGCTCGTTTGGCGATTTTTTCGCCGATGGCACCGAGACCCAGAATGCCCAGTTTTTTGCCCGATACATGAAGCGGCCATGGGATTTCCGTGCGCCAGAAACCCTTGCGGGTGAGTTGATCCAATTGAGGCACGTTGCGAATCATGGACAGTATCAGCGCCATCGTATGGTCCGCAACACAGGTGTCATTGGTGCCTGCGCCATTCGAGGTGGAAATGCCGCGCTGTTTGGCATGGGCCACGTCGATTTTTTCGTAGCCCACGCCCAATGCGTGCGCCAGCTTCAGTCTGGGCAAGGCATCGATTTGTGCAGCGGTGAGCCCGATTGAGCCTATGCTCAGTGCGACTTCGATGCGATCAGCCGCTGCCGCGATGGTTTCCGCAGCCAGCTCAGGCGTAGGGGCGTACAGCACCTCGAAGTGTTCGGCGATCTGTTCGCGATGGGCTTCCGAGACCGGGTTGAAGATAATCAGTGCGGGCTTTGGGGATGGCATAGTGGATCGTGATGGCAATGGAGTATTGGACTGACAGCCACCTGAGAGTAGCCGTCGGGCCCGGGATCATTAATGTGCCAAGTGTAGTGGACGCGGCGTATTAACGTGAGTATCCATTGCGCAGGCAGGCCAGGGCTGTTGCCGAGCCCGGTCACTGCTTAATCCTTGCTATCCAACTATCGTCCGTTGGCTGTAGCGTAGTATCGAACCTGAAGTTGATGAACCTCTTCGGCAAGTCCATCATCCGGCCCATCGACAACCGTATCTGCGATGACCTCGTTGATTGGCAACGCATATACCCGCGACGATGGGACGCCTAGCGCGGATAGCCAGGTGCGCAGTTGCGCTGAAGAACTGGCATAGACGATTCGGCCGAGTCCGACCCAGCCGTGCGCTGCGGCGCACATGGCACAGTGCTCGCCCGATGTGTAAACCGTTGCTTGTGCCCGCTCTTCGGGGCGCAAGTTTTGTGCTGCCCAGCGTGCTATTTCAAACTCCGGGTGCCGGGTAGCATCGCCGCCCGAAACGCGGTTATGGTCTTCAAACAATACTTCGCCCCTCGCTGAGACCAGCAATGATCCAAAGGGTTGGTCGCCTGCAGCCAGCGCTGCCTTTGCCAGCTCGATACAACGTCGAAGGTATTTGCGATCTTGTTCACTGATCATTGTTGACTCCAATAAATAATCGATCCTGAATAATCTCTTCTCTTTAGTATCCATGCGGCTCTAGACGTTTTTTCGAGCGTGAGAATTGCAGGACTTGAGATTACAAAAGTCCATTCTCCTGCAAATTCTGCCCACAGCGCGTGCAGCTCAGTCATGTGCTGGCTCGCTGAATGACTTCGAAGCCGATGTTGCAGGGTTTGCCGCTCTTGCGACCCTGAGTCAGGCGTTCCAGCAGTAAACGGCCAGCTTGTGCCCCTATTGCTGCCCGGTCAATACGCAGTGTACTGAGGGTGGGGTGGGCTGCACGTGCAATAGGCAGATCACCAAAACCCATCACGGCCAGCTTCCCCGGCACGGTCCAGCCGCGTTGCTGGCAGGCAAACAGCACGCCGGTTGCGAGCAGGTCGTTGTTGCAGAAGATCGCCGTAATCTCAGGACGGCGTGCCATCAGACGGTGCAGGCTGTCGGCGGCAGCGTCTACCTGCACCGGGGGAGCAATCAACTCTGCTTCGACCTTGCGGCGCGTTGCTGACGCGAAACCTGCCAGGCGTTCGCGAGCCCGGGGCTCGTCAGCACCGATAAAGGCCAGCGTACGATGTCCCCGGTGCAGTAAATGCTCCGCTGCGGCAGCCCCTGCGTCTCTGTTTGAAAAGCCGACAAGCATGTCGATCGCTTTGGCTCCCTGCTCGCCAGGCAAGTCCCAGGTTTGTACGACGGGAATACCGGCGCGGCGTAGTTTGATGCGCAGCGACGCCGAATGGTTTGTGCCTGTAAGGACGATGCCATCGACGCGACGTCCCAGAAAAGCGTCGATCAGGGCGCCTTCTGTATCCGGGCAGTAGCCGCTTTGACCCAATAACAGTTGGTACCCGTCCCGTGTCAGCGTTTGGGCCAGCGCTTCGATGGTTTCAGAGAAAACCAGATTAGAGATGGTCGGCACGATAGCCGCGACGATACGTGAACGATTGGACGCGAGGCTGCCAGCCGTCAGGTTAGGGACATACCCCAATCTATCGACAGCTGCCTTGACCGCTGCCAAGGTATCGGGGGCAACCAAGTCTGGCGTATTGATGGCACGAGATACGGTTACCAGCGAGACGCCAGCAGCATAGGCAACGTCGCTCATGCGGGCTTTGGCGGAGGGCGGGCGCGGCATGGTTGGTGAAATTTCCAAATTATGGGACTGTTGACGGCAGCAGGCAGAAATCGGGATTGCGAAATTTCCGCCAGCCGTCAAAATGAAAGCGCTTTCAAATTCTACATAAAACTACGGCGATCGGCCGAAAAAGGAGACCACGATGAATCGTAGAACTCTGTTGATTGCGCTCGGCCTGCTCGCCAGTGTGGCGAGCATTCCTGCCACGGCGTTTGGACAGAATGATGACTATCCGTCTCGTCCTGTCACGATCATTGTGCCGTTTCCTGCAGGCGGTACCAGTGATCTGATGGGACGTTTGATGGCAGATGTATTGGGACGGCAGCTTGGAAAGCCATTCGTGGTAGAGAACAAGGGTGGCGCGGGCGGTGCTATCGGCACTGATCAGGCGGCACGCGCCAAGCCTGATGGCTATACCTTGTTGTTATCTGGCATCGGTAGCAATGCCATCATTCACGGCTTCAGTCCCAAGCCGCCGTATGATTCCGCAAAGGACTTTGTCCATATTTCTCAGTTGGCGGCGGGCCCCAATGTGCTGGTGGTCAATCCGTCGTTTCCAGCCAAGACGTTTGGCGAATTTGTCGCATGGGTCAAGGCGAATCCCGGAAAATTCAATTTTGGCCAGGTCAACGCCTCGTCGGGGCATGTGACGACCGAGTATCTGAAACAGGTTGCCGGCCTGGACATGGTAGGGATTCCGTATAAAGGCAGCGCTCCCGCATTGAATGATGTGCTGGCCAATCAGATCAACGGGATGTTCACCAATCAGGACGTGGTGTTGCCTCATGTCCAGGCAGGCAAGCTGCGCGCCCTGGCGGTGACCAGCGAGCAACGTAACCCGCTTTATCCCGATGTGCCGACGGTCGCCGAATCAGGGTATCCCGGCTTCAGCGCGGTTTCGTGGACGGGCTTGTCTGCTCCGAAAGGCACGCCGCCTGCTATCGTGAAGAAACTGGAAACCGCCATGATCAAGGGATTCGCAGATCCGGCGGTACGTCAAAAACTGGAGGTGGCCGGGTTTGTCGTGGTTACCTCGAAATCCGAGGATTTCACTCGCTTTGTCGACAGCGAGATTGCCCGTTGGGCGCAGGTGGTACAGAAAGCAGGCATCAAATTGAATTGAGTGGACGCTCGTTAATCCCGATATTGGAACACCCATCATGAAAGCTGTTGAATCGAATATTGTTTCTTACGCCAAGGCCGACGCGAATGTGCGCACTGCTGCCGAAAGTGGTGATCGCATTGAGTGGATCAAGGTATCGCTGATCTATCTGCCATTGGATACGCCCGTCAGTGACGCAAAGGTCCTGACCGGCCGTCAAAAGCCGTTGACGGAAATCGCCTTTATCTTTGCCGAGATTCGCACGCGTGATGGGCACGAAGGGATCGGGTTCGGTTATTCGAAGCGCGCGGGTGGTCCGGGGATGTACGCGCATGCCAAGGAGATCGCGCCGAATCTGCTCGGTGAAGATCCCAGCGATATTCCGCGCCTGTTTACCAAACTGCTCTGGGCTGGAGCCTCTATGGGGCGCAGCGGCTTGACGACCCAGGCGATTGCGCCGTTTGATATCGCGTTGTGGGATCTCAAGGCTAAACGCGCGGGACTGCCGTTGGCCAAGTTGCTGGGCGCTCATCGTGATTCGGTACAGTGCTACAACACGTCGGGTGGCTATCTGCATACGCCTCTGGATCAGGTGTTGAAGAACGTGCAGATTTCCCGGGAAAGCGGTATCGGCGGGATCAAGTTGAAAGTCGGCCAGCCTGATCTGTCCATCGATATTCATCGTGTCGGCGAGGTCCGCAAACTGTTGGGGAATGAATTCCCTCTGATGGTCGATGCCAATCAACAATGGGATCGTCAAAAGGCCACGCGCGCCTGCCGTGCGTTGGAGCAATTCGATTTGACCTGGATCGAAGAGCCGCTGGACGCGTATGACTTCGAAGGGCACGCTTTGTTGGCGGACCGCTTTGATACGGCGATTGCCACGGGAGAAATGTTGACCAGCGCTGGTGAACACGCCCAACTGATCATGACCGAGGGTAGTGATTTCATTCAGCCCGATGCGCCTCGGGTGGGTGGTATCACGCCGTTCCTGGAGATCATGTCGCTGGGTGCCTTCAAAGGCCGCAAACTAGCGCCGCATTTCGCGATGGAAATCCATCTGCATTTGGCCGCCGCATATCCGATTGAGCCGTGGTTGGAGCATTTCGAATGGTTGGGGCCGATGTTCAACGAGCAGATGCAGTTGAAAGACGGACGCATGTATGTGTCGGATCGGACTGGGTTGGGATTCTCGTTGAGTGAACAGGCCCTGCGCTGGCGTGCGGATTCGGAGGAGTTCGGTAAACGGCCCTGAGGGGAGTTGTCGCCCGGGGGGGGCGTTAGAGGGTTAGGTGGAGTGAGGGTGGCTGTGCTTATTGGACGTCGAGCCGAGGCAATCGGGCCGTGAGGGCGCCTCAAAGCCGAGTGGAGCGGANGTCGAAGGGAGCGCGAAGGCGCGGACGAGGTG
>NZ_CBCSIU010000002.1:100433-478414 GCF_965139205.1 Bordetella muralis | reverse complement strand
GGGCAAACTCGCTCCGCTACGCTGCGCTCAAACATGCCCAGCCGACTACCCCCCGCCTGACGCGATCTCCTCGGCGGCCTCAGCGGGCCGGCACGCCATTCGGGCACGCGGCAGGCACTTAGAGTAATGGCAATGCGGCAGGTCGCTTCTCTCGAACATGGCCAGGCGACTACCCTGTCTGACGCGATCTCCTCGGCGGCCTCAGCGGGCCGGCACGCCATTCGGGCNCGCGGCAGGCACTTACAGTAATGGCAATACGGCAGGTCGCTTCGCTCAAACTGCCCAGCGACGATCGCGTCTTCGTTTACAGACCTTCGGCTTTTAGCGCGGCTTGTACGCCTTTGTCGGCGTCCATGCGGCTCGAGAATTCTGTCAGGTTGTTCAGACCTGACAGGTCGATGTTTTTGGCTTTGGCCCAGCGCAGGACGACGTATAGGTAGGGGTCGGCGATGGTGGGGGCCTTGCCTGCCAGGTAGGGCTTGTCTGCGAGTTGGGTGTTCAGGATGGTGAACAGGTTACGCAGGATGGCAGCGGCGGAGGTGCTGAGCTCTTTTTGTGCGGCTTCGCTGGCGACGAAGCGCTGCGGGCCGAAGACCAGCGAGAAGGTGCGGTGCAGGTCGGAGTTGATGAATCCGAGCCAGCGGCGGGCTTCTGCGCGGGATTGGGCGGTGCCGTCGCCCAGCAGGTTGAGCTGCGGGGCTTGTTCGGCCAGGTATTCCAGGATGGAGGCATTCTGGGTCAGCGTGTAGCCGCCGTCGGTGAGGACGGGGACGGCGCCCATGGGGTTGATGCTCAGGAATTCGGGTTGTTTCAATGCGTCGCGCGCGATGGCTTGGGTCTCGTAGGGCTTGCCGATCCATTCGAGGACGATGTGGGCAGCCAGCGAGCAGGCGCCGGGCATGTAGTACAGTTTCATGGCGTGCTGTTCTCCTTTAGAACGATAGGGCATATTCAAATTGCCATTCGTGCTTGGTATGGTACGCCAGTCTGACATCCTCCCTCCAGTTGATTCATCGAGAGATCCTATGCCGGATTCGTACTCCCGTTTCGCCCCCAAAACTGCCATGCGTGCTGCTGGGTTGCGGCGCGCAAAGCCCGCTACGCTGGCTGCTGCCTGGTTGGCCGCAATGTCCTGGGCGAGTGTGCCCGCTGTGTCGCAGGCGCAAGCACAGACTCAGGTATCCATCGAAGCCCCAGCTTTTACCGAGAGCAAGGCTCAGGTGACGACTGTGGCCGAGGGCCTGGAGCATCCGTGGGGGCTGGCGTTTTTGCCTGACGGCGGCATGCTGGTGACTGAGCGCGCCGGCCGGTTGCGTGTTGTGACTGCGCAGGGGGAGTTGTCCGAGCCCTTGCAGGGAATTCCCAAGGTGTATGCGTCGGGGCAGGGTGGTCTGCTGGATGTGGTGCTGTCGCCCGATTTTGGCAATGATCGTTTGGTGTATTTGTCCTATGCCGAAGCGGGCGAGGATGGCAAGGCGGGTACGGCTGTCGGGCGTGGCCGTCTGGCCAAGGATGCGCGCGGCCTGGAGGATTTTCAGGTTATTTTCCGGCAACAGCCGAAGCTTTCTACAGGGCAGCATTTCGGCGGCCGCTTGGTGTTTGACCGCGACGGGCTTTTGTTTATCGCTCTGGGCGAGAACAATCAGCGTCCCACGGCGCAAGATCTCGACAAGCTGCAGGGCAAGATCGTGCGGATTGCGGCCGACGGCTCGATTCCCGAGGACAATCCGTTTGTGGGCCGCGCCAATGTGCGCCCCGAGATCTGGACGTATGGAATGCGCAATCCGCAGGGGATGGCGCTGAACCCCTGGACCGGCGAGTTGTGGGAACACGAGCATGGCCCGCGGGGCGGTGATGAGATCAATATCATCAAGCCCGGTCAAAACTACGGCTGGCCCTTGGCGACGTATGGGATTAATTATTCGGGATTCGCGATTCCCGAAGCCAAGGGCAAAACGCTAGACGGCGGACAGGGGCCGCTGTATTGGTGGAAGAAATCACCCGCGATCAGCGGCATGGCGTTCTATACGGCGGATCGTTTCCCCGCGTGGAAGAATTCGCTGTTCATCGGTGCATTGGGGGCGCAGGCACTGATCCGCCTGCAGTTCAAAGACGGAAAAATCGTCAGCGAGGAACGCCTGCTGCAGGATCTGAGCGCTCGCATTCGTGATGTGCGGCAGGGGCCGGATGGCTACCTGTATGTGTTGACGGATGCAGGCGATGGCAAGCTATTGCGGGTGGCGCCGGCGGCCGGTGTCCGGCCCTAGTTGCAGGGCTGACAGTTTCTGCACTAGTTGCGGGAGTGCTGTCTGCACCGTGTCCCACACTACATCGAGGTTGATGTCGAAGTCGCCGGCGGGGGCAATGCCGCCCATTGTTTCAACGGCTACGAACGCCACGCTGCCCACGCTACCAAGGCCCACGCGGCCAGGAAGGCTACGCCGCCTATGGGCGTAATGGGGCCCAGCCAGCGGGCACCGGTGAGCGCCAGCAGATATAGGCTGCCACTGAATAGGACGATGCCGGCGAACATGATGATGCCTGCTGTTGAAAACAGGCTGGAGCCATAATGGGCGCCTAGCAAGGCGACCACGAACAGGCCTAGTGCATGGATCAGGTGATACAGGACTCCGGTCTGCCAGACGGCCAGCAGGTCGGCACTGATCATTTGTTTGAGGCCATGTGCGCCAAATGCACCTGCGCCGACGGCGGCGATCATGTTCAGGGCGGCCAGGATGATGAGTTGGCGTTCGGTCATGGGTATGTCCTTTGGATCAAGCGAAGAAGCAATAGACCTGCATTATCCACGGGGATGCGCCGCTCAAGCTGGTAGTTGCGCCACCATCTTTGCATGGCGGCAGGCTGGCGTTATTTGCGGGGCGACGCGGAGGCATTATCCACGCGAATGTGCTGGGCGCCGGATCAGCGTGGATTTGCCAAACAGGCTCTGTACCAGCTCGGTTGCCAGCATCGCGGTTTTGTTGCGTATGTCCAGCGCGGGGTTGAGCTCGACAATGTCCAGCGATCCCAGGCACCCAGTGTCGGCAATCATCTCCATGCACAGTTGCGCTTCGCGATAGGTGGGTCCGCCGGGAATGCTGGTGGCGACAGCAGGCGCGATTTCGGGATCCAGAAAATCTACGTCGAAGCTGACATGCAAATGGGTGTGGGGCGTGAGGTCGGCCAAGGCGGCTTCCATGACTGACCGCATGCCGATTTCGTCGATGGTGCGCATGTCATAGACTTCGATGCCGGCCTCGGCGATCAGGTTTTTCTCTCCCTCGTCTACGCTGCGTATGCCGATTTGGCGGATCCATTCTGGGTGCAGCGCAGGAGTCTGGCCGGCGAGTGTCGTTAATGGCTCTGGACCTTGGCCGCACAGGCACGCCACGGGCATGCCATGTAGATTGCCCGAGGGAGTCAGCGCTTGGGTGTTGAAGTCGGTATGCGCGTCCAGCCACAACACGCGCAGCGGTTTGCCTGCGTGGTGGCAGTGCCGGGCGACCGCACTGATAGAGCCCATGCCGAGGCAGTGATCGCCGCCTAACGTGATGGGCAATCGACTGCGTTGCAGTTCGGCATATACCGCGTCATGCAGGGTTTGATTCCACGCGATGACTTCAGTCAGGTGGCGGTAGCCATTGTCCGGCGGCAGCATGGGATTTGCAGGGCCAATCAGATTGCCGGCGTCTTCCACGTCGTATCCCAATGCCTGTAAAGCAGGACCAAGCCCCGCGACACGCAGTGCCTCTGGCCCCATGGAGGCGCCGCGTGAGCCTGCGCCGACGTCGGTGGGCACGCCGATCAATGTCAGTGCACGGACGGCAGGGGGCGGATTGGATATCAGCACAGAGCGAGCCTCGTAGTGTGGGGGCAACGAACGACATGATGTTGCGATCTACACCCTATGCAGAATGACGGGATTCCCCTGCAGCATTCGCATAGCGCGTCAGCAGTTGCCACGATTGCGTTGACGTTTATTATCTGCTGAAGTCAAAGCAGGGGAAACCAATCGATCCTCATCACTGGCGCTACACGTCTATAACAAGTAACATCCGTAGCCCGAAGCCGCCTCTACGGCCGCACCACGTTGTTTTCACCGGATTCCATGCACTTCAAAGACCAGATCTTCCTCGCTAGCCAATACGCTGCGCCGCACCATTTGGTGTCGCGTCTGATGGGGTTGGCCTCCGATTGCCGCACGCCTGCGGTCAAAAACTGGATGATCTCGCGTTTCGTGCGTCGCTATGGGGTGGATATGACCGAGGCGCTGATCGAGGATCCGCTGGCCTACGACACGTTCAATCAGTTCTTTACGCGCGCGTTAAAGCCCGACGCCCGCCCGTTGGACGCCGAGCCGCACAGCATTCTGTGTCCGGCCGATGGGGCGATCAGTCAGTTGGGGCGTATTGAGCATGGCCGTATTTTTCAGGCCAAGGGACATTCCTATAGTCTGACCGCGTTACTGGGCGACGATTCGGCCCGCGCGGCGGAATTCATGGGTGGCGATTTCGCGACTGTGTATCTGTCGCCGCGCGATTATCATCGCGTGCATATGCCGTGCGATGGCACCTTGCGCGAGATGGTGCATGTGCCGGGGCGTTTGTTCTCGGTCAATCCATTGACTGCCGGCCATGTGCCGGAGTTGTTTGCTCGCAATGAGCGTGTGGTCTGTTTGTTCGACACGGAATATGGCCCGATGGCCCTGGTGCTGGTGGGCGCGATGATTGTCGCGTCGATCGAAACCGTCTGGGCCGGATTGGTGACGCCCCATAAACGCAAAGTGCGCACAGTGCGCTATGGCGAGTCGGCTCGTGCGCCGATTCAATTGGCGAAAGGGGCGGAGATGGGCCGTTTCCTGCTGGGTTCTACCGTGATCGTGCTGTTCGGCCCCAATCGCGTGCGTTGGACGGATACGCCGTCGGTACGCGGGCCGGTGCGTATGGGCGAACTGTTGGCGCTGCCTGCGTAGCCGGCTGCGCATGCGGCTGCATGGTCCCCTGAGGCCGAGCCCATTGAACTGATCGTTGACGCGACGAGGCGCGCAGAGCCGGGCTGACATGGCTCTGCACGCATCCGTGATTGGCTACCACGGAAAATCAATCAAATCGCCATACAACTGGCGCAGCTTGGCTTTTACCTCGGGCGATTGCTGATAGATCTTGATGAACTGCAGCAGTCGCGGATCTTGGGCATGCTCAGGCGTGGTCACCCAGCGAATGGCATAGCGGCGCACGTTGTCTGCATCAGTATTGTCGAATGCCAAGCCGTCTTTTTCGTCGATACCGGCATGCTTGGCAAACGTGGTGTAGGTGACCGAGGCGGTCACGTCATCAAACGTGCGTGCGGATTGCGAGCCCTCGACTTGAATCAAGTCCAATTGCTTGGGGTTCGCGACGATATCCTGCAACGAGGCTTGGTGATCCGTACCGGGACGCAAGCTGATCAGGCCCATCGATTGCAATAGCAGCAGCGCCCGGCCCGTGTTGACCGGGTCATTCGGGATGGCGATCTTTGCGCCTTGAGGAATAGGGTCGCCGCGCTTTAGTTTCTTTGAAAACAGGCCGATCGTGGTCGAATACCCATAGGCGATCGGCGTCAGTTTTGTGCCGCGGCTCTGGTTGAACAATTGCAGGAACGGCGCGTGCTGAAAGAAATTGGCGTCCAGCGCGCCCTCGGCAACGCCGGTATTCGGCATGACCCAATCGCTGAATTCGACCAATTTGACCTGCAGGCCTTGTCGCGCTGCCTCGGCAATCGCGATCTCTGTTGCCTGGTTTGCGACGCTGGGAATCACACCGATGCGCAGCGGCCTGTCTTGAGCCGCCTGCGCGGCGTTACCCAGCAGCAATACGCTAAAGAGGCTGGCCAACGATAATTTCACAAAGCGATTCATGGCGCTCGATCCATTGAGGACAACAATCGGAAGATCGCCATTGTGCCGCAGGCGAGCCTGTCGTTACCGGATGCCCCTGCCGGCAGTTGGGGTTCCGGCCGGCGCAAGCCGGGTTTTCGCTTGCCGCAACGACAGACCGCCTTGCGAGGCGATCAAGGACGCGGTGGGCAGGCTGCGGCTCTGGTTGATGACCATCTCGTCGTTCAGCCCTTTAAAGATGCCGTAACACACGAACATCATCACAATGGACTAGGGCAGGGCCGCGATGATGGCCGCGGATTGCAGATCGTTTTGCGGTTTACGGCTTATCCTCCGCAAGCAGCGCCACCAGATGAGGCAGCGTGGTCTGCGGCGGCGTGTTTTGTGCACCCTGTTTGAATAGCTGCTCGATCGCGTCGGCGGCGCCATGGGCAGCGCCGGCTTCGCCGGCCATGGTGGTGTAATAACCCAGGTCCTTGTGTGCGTTGGACAAGGAAAACCGCAGGCCCGAATCGTCGCCGGATTCGATAAACGGGCGCAGGCGTTCCAACGCTACGCCACCGCCGCCGCCTTTGGCGAGGATATCCACCAATACGGGGGCCTCGATGCCGGCGCGTTGGGCGCAGGCAGCCGCCTCGGCGATGACCGCGGCGCACCCGAGCGAGACATAGTTATGGATCAGTTTCATGCGGTGGCCGGATCCGGTCGGGCCGACATAGCTGATGTTCTCGGCATAGCAACGCAGCAGCGGCAGGCAGCGGTCGAACAGGGCTCTGTCACCCCCTACGAGCAGATTCAGGCGGCCCTCGGCTGCCTCTTTGGGCGTGCGCGTCATGGGGGCGTCCAGAAACAGGCCGCCGGCTTCGTTGACTGCCTGAGCAATGCGCACCGTCGAGGAGGGAATGGCCGTCGAGCAATCGATCACGATGGTGCCAGGCCGCAATCCCTGCAGCAGGCCATCGGGACTGAACAAGACGTCTTCGATCTGCGGCGTGCCAGTGACGCACAGGATGACGACATTGGACTGCCGGGCGACCTGCGCCGGGCTGGCGACTTTGGCCGCACCTGCGGCCAGGAGTCCGTCAACCGGCTGGTTGCCGGGGTGATCCAACAGGACCAAGGGGTAGCCATGTTTGACGATATTGCTGGCAATGCCGTGGCCCATGAGGCCGACGCCGATCATGCCTACAGTGTCTTTCCCGGTATTCATCAACGATTTCACTTAACAAAAAGCCCTGATGCTTTTGCCGAGGACGGCCAGACGGCAAAAATGGTGACAGAACGGTAGTGTGTTCCGAACAGGGTAAATGACGGAATACCGATCATACAAGTTACGAAAATTTAAGTTTTTTGTAAGAAATGCGGTCAGGTTATGTTCAGGTTGCTGTAAGAAATGCTAAAACAACGCTTTGACGATTCATACCAACACGGAGATTGCATGCTCGAGTTTTTGCAGACCCTTAGCTGGGCCGCAGTGTTTCAGATCATTCTTATCGACATCCTCCTGGGTGGCGACAATGCCGTGGTTATCGCACTGGCCTGCCGCAACCTGCCGCCGAAACAGCGCATGCAGGGTATTTTGTGGGGCACCGCCGGGGCTATCGGCCTGCGGGTAGTGCTGATCGCGTTTGCGTTGACCCTGTTGACGATTCCTTACCTGAAGATCATCGGCGCGCTGCTGCTGTTGTGGGTGGGTGTCAAACTGTTGATCCCCGAGGAAGACGCCCATGGCAATATCAAGGGTGGCGTCTCGGTGTGGGCCGCAGTCAAGACCATCATCGTGGCTGACTTCGTGATGAGCCTGGACAACGTGATCGCGATTGCAGGCGCGGCCCAAATGGCTGATCCGGCGCATCAGATCGGTCTGGTGATCTTTGGCCTGGTGGTGAGCGTACCCATCATCATCTGGGGCAGCACGCTGGTGCTGAAGCTGATCGACCGTTATCCGCTGGTCGTCACGTTCGGCGCGGCCTTGCTGGGCTGGATCGCGGGTGGCATGCTGGTGACGGACGTGGTTGTGGTCGAGCAGTTCGGCGAAGTCTCCGGCACGGTCAAGGTCGCGGCAGAAGTCATCGGTGCGTTGCTGGTGGTGGGCCTGGGCCGCATGTTCGCGGCTCGTAAAAAAGCCAATAGCGCGGCGCCGCAAGTCAGCAGCCAAGAGAGCTGATCACATCATCTAGTGTGTTAGCCACTGTGGGAGGCCAGCTGCAAAGCTGAGCCTCCCACAGTCATTTAGCGCAGCGCTGCCTCGAGGTCGAGCCGAGCGGCCTGTTCCAGCGACCACAGCTTGCGCAATAGCTCGCTGGCACGTTCCTGTCCGAGGACGGGCGCCACCAATTCATTGAACTTGCCGCTCAGATCCGCATCGCTCAGCGGCAGTTCCGGATCGCCTTTACGGTGAGGCTGCAGATAGGCGTCCTGCGTACCGTTGGTCAGGCGCATATCGACCCGCGCGGCACGCTGGCCCGGAAACAGGCCATCGAGCGTGGGCTCCACATGCAGGCGGATTCGCGACATCAGCTGGCGCAGGGCAGGGTCTTTCAGACGTGCATCGTCAAAGGCCGCCAGCCGCACGCTGCCATACAGCACGGCAGAGGCAACAACAAAGGGAATGCTGAAACGCGCCTCGGCCGCGGTTTGAGGGGCGGGGTTACCGGCTACGTCCAATGCCGGGGCATAGGTGTGCACGTCGATCTGCTCAATGTCATCCGGCGCGGCCCGAAGCCGGTCTTTCAAGACTAACGCGGCGTCGATGGGCGAGAACGTATGGCCGCAACACGCATGATTCTTAAAGGTCATGCGCGTGATATTGAAGGTCTCGCCCAGCGTTGCCAGGAAAGGCTGCCAGTCCGGGCCGTTGCTCATGGCGTGCCCCAGGCCTGCGGCCCCGTCGAGCACGTCCAGCGAGCCAGTGACCCCGGCACGCGCCATCTGAGCGGCAGCCAGGCCGCCTTCGGCAGCACGGCCTGAATGCAGCGGCTTGGACATGGAGTCCATTCGGAACGCCTGTTGCAGTCCGCTGGCAAAGGTGGCGGCGGTGGCCAGCGCGTGGGTGAACTGCCGGGATTCCAGGCCATACAGGCTGCTGGCCGCAGCCGCGGCGCCAAAGGTCCCGACTGTTCCCGTGTTGTGCCAGAACTTGTAGTGAGTCCGTCCCAGTGCTGCGCCAATGCGTGTGGAAACCTCGTAACCCACGACCACGGCACGGAGAAAATCGCGGCCGCTGGCGCCCATCTCCTGCGCCGCGGCCAGCGCGGCGGCAATGGTCGGTGCGCCAGGGTGGTAGATCGCGTCTTTGAAAATGTCGTCGACTTCGGCGGTATGCGCTGCGGTGCCGTTGATGAGCGCCGCGGCGCGAGAGGTGGCGGACTGGCCTAGCGCGAGGCGGGACGGTCCCCGTCCGATGTCTTCTGCGTACGCTTGTTCCAACAGGGTCGCGGGCGGGAGCACCGCACCGGGCAGCAGAGAGGCGTACCAATCCACGACCGCGCGTTTGGCGTGGTGCAAAACATCCTCGGTCAGGTTCTCGTTGCGCAGGCTGGCGCCAAAGGCGGCAAAGATTTCTAGTGCAGTCATTGCTTTCCTGAGTGTGCGGCAGTAGACGATATGGTCTATCCAGCGGCGCGATTTCACCACTGTTTATTTTGCGCGTTGTCATGCGCTTTGATCATATCAACGCCACCTTTGCAATGACTTTTTGTCATGGCAATGGGCGCAATACGAAGTTTTCTCGACGGGCCAGGCCGGCGATGATTCATCCATCGACACATCCACCGCAGGAGTAAGAGATGGATTTTGAATTAAACGAGGAACATCGGGCTTTTGCCGACTCGGTACGGCGTTTTGCCCAGGATCGCCTGGCCGCAGGCGCGCTGGAGCGCGCGCATTCGCCGGAATACCCGTGGGAAACCGCTCAGATGTTGGCAGAGCAGGGGTTGCTGGGCATCGCGTTCCCGGAGGAGGATGGTGGCCAGGGCGGCTCGCTGATGCATGCGGTATTGGCGATCCAGGAGGTCGCGCTGGTCTGCCCCAAGAGCGCCGACATCGTACAGGCCGGCAATTTCGGCCCCATCCGGACCTTTGTTGAATACGCCACCCCCGAGCAGAAAGAACGGTTTCTTCCCGACCTGTTAGGGGGGCGCAAACTGATTTCGCTGGGAATGACCGAGCCGGACGCGGGCTCGGCCGTGACGGAGTTGAAGACTTCCGCGCGTCAGGATGGCGACGATTACCTGATCAACGGCAGCAAGATTTTCTCTACGCACAGTCCGGAAGCCGAATTGTTCCTGGTCTATGTGCGCTTTGGCCCCGGCCTCGATGGCATTGGCTCGGTGCTGGTCGAACGTGGCACGCCGGGTTTTACGGTGGGTAAACCGGCCTCGTTCATGAACGGTGAACAGTGGTCGCAGCTGTACTTTGAGGACGCGCGTATCCCGGCCAGGAACGTGCTCCTGGGGCCTGGCGGGTTCAAGAAACAGATCTCGGGTTTCAACGTGGAACGCTTGGGTAACGCTTCTCGATCTCTGGCGCTAGGCCGTCACGCGTTCAATATCGCGCGCGAGCACGCGCTCACACGCAAACAGTTTGGCCGCGAACTGTGTGAATTCCAGGGATTGCAATGGAAATTCGCGGACATGTGGATGCGTTTGGAACAGGCGCAATTGCTCTTGTATCGCGCGGCCTTGGAGGGCGAGCACGGGTTGCCGTCTGCACAAAGCACTGCCATGGCCAAACTGGCCTGCAACGAAGCGGGCTGGTTCGCGGCCAACGAGGCATTGCAGGTCATGGGCGGGATGGGCTTTAGCCAGGAGGCCTTGGTCGAGTACTGCGTACGCCGCATTCGCGGCTGGATGATCGCAGGGGGCTCTATCGAGATGCTCAAAAACCGCATCGCGGAAGGCGTGTTCGGGAAATCGTTCTCCCAGCGTCCGCCCAAGCCCAAAGCCTGAACATCAAAAGAGTGGAAGGAGACAGTATGCGTAGTTTGATTTGCGCCACCTTGGCGACTGTAGGCATGATGAGCTGGGCTGGCACCGTACGTGCCGAAGACGATGTCTATCCCAATCGAGCGGTGAAAATCGTGGTTGGATTCCAACCTGGCGGCCCGACCGACGTGGTGGCTCGCTTGGTGGCAAAGGCCTTGCAGGATGAACTCAAGGGCGCTTTTGTCGTAGAGAACAGACCCGGCGCCACGAGCAATATTGCATCGGAGTCGGTAGCCTCGGCCAAGCCGGATGGTTATACATTACTGTTCGCGGCCTCACCCCTGGTCATGAACAAGTTCACCTACCCGATGCAAAAATTCGATCCCGTCGAGAGTTTCGAACCCATTTCAAAGATATCCTCCGCGCCGGGTGTGCTGGCCGCGACCAACAAGCTGTCGGTCAAGGACTACAAAGCGTTCGAAGCACTGGCAAAGCAAGAGCCAGGCAAGCTCAACTACGGTTCGACGGGCGCCGGTGGCACGCAGCACATGGCGATGCTGAAATTGCAGGCATTGACCGGGATCGAGATGGCCCATATTCCATACGGTGGCGGCGCTGGCGCCATGAACGACTTGATCGCGGGGAACATCGACGTCGCGTTCATGACGGCCACGGGCGCAATGCCGGCACTGGTGGCTGGCACTGTGCATCCGTTGGCAATCGCCGGCCCGAAGCGTCTGCCGGAATTGCCTGATGTGCCGACCTTCGCCGAACTCGGTATTCCTGAAATGAAATCTGATTCTTGGAATGCACTATTGGCGCCTGCCGGGACACCCAAACCCATCGTGAACAAGCTTGCCGCCGTCCTCGAAAAAGCGGTAAAGACCAAGGCGTTCTCTGACGTCTTGGGGCCGCAAGGTGCGATGCTGATTGGCAATAGCCCTGAGGAGTTCAAGGCCGAATTGATCGCCGAGGACGCATACTGGAACGAACAATTCAAAAACGTAAAGCTGGACAAGTAAAGGCTATGTCATCGATCAATACCCCTGCATCCTCCGTCTGTCAGGCATTGCTGTATCCCAAGAGCATTGCACTCGTTGGTGCTTCCGACGACGTCAAAAAGACGGGCGGGCGTCCGCTGCAGTTTCTGCGCCGATCCGGCTTTCAAGGCAATATCTATCCGATCAATCCAAAGCGTGCCGAGGTGCAGGGGGAAAAAGCGTGGCCTAGCCTGGCTGCGCTGCCAGAGGTGCCCGAGCATGTCTTTATTTTGTCTCCCACCGATACGGTAGTACCGGCCGTGCAGGAGTGCGCGGACCTGGGCGTCAAGCTCGTTACTATCCTGGCGGCTGGATTTTCAGAGTCGGGGCCCGACGGTGTCGAGCGTGAGGCCGCGCTGCGCGAGATCAGCCAAAAGAGCGGCTTGCGCATTCTGGGGCCCAGCAGCCTGGGTGTCGTCAATCCCGGTAACGGCCTGGTCCTGACGGCGAACGCAGCGTTTGCCGAACCCGACGTGCCGCGTGGCAATGTCTTTGTGGCATCGCATAGCGGCAGCATGATCGGCGCTCTGGTGTCTCGCGGAAAGGCGCGTGGCGTGGGCTTTGCGGGCTTGGTATCGGTAGGCAGCGAGGTCGATCTCAGCGTCGGTGAAATCTGCATGGCGACGTTGGACGATCCCGCCATCCAGGGGTATGTGCTGTTTCTGGAAAGCTTGCGTCATGGCCATGCCATCCAGGCGTTTACTCGCGAGGCGGCAAAACGCGGCAAGCCCGTGGTCGCGTACAAGCTCGGCCGGTCGAGCGCTGCGGCGGAAATGGCGGCGACGCATACCGGCGCTCTGGCCGGCGAAGACGATATCGCGGATGCCTTCCTGAAGGACCTGGGCGTGGTTCGCGTGGAAATGCTGGAGACGCTGTTCGAGGTGTTTCCCTTGGCCCGGAAATTACCTTTGGTGGGCAAGCAGGCCAAGCGCGTCGGGGTAGTGACGACAACCGGCGGCGGCGCCGCCATGGTGGTCGATCAGCTCGGTGTGCGCAACGTGATCGTAGAGCCTGCGTCCGCAGCGACGGTCGCGCAGCTGCAGGCTGCCGGCATGCCCGGCAGCGCGGGGCGAGTCGTGGATCTCACCTTGGCCGGGACCAAATACGAGGTCATGAAAAAGGCCTTGGACATCATGCTGGAGGCGCCGGAGTTTGACATGGTGGTCGCCGTCGTGGGGTCGTCGGCGCGTTTTCAGCCCGACCTGGCCGTCAAGCCTATCATCGATAGCGCGGACCATGAGAAACCTTTGCTCGCCATGCTGGTGCCCGATGCGCCCAACGCATTGGCGCAGCTCACGACGGCCCGGATTCCGTGTTTTCGCTCGCCCGAGGCCTGCGCCGATGCCATTGCTTCGGTGCTTGCACGCCGTTCGCCAGGACCGTTCGCGACGGTCAAACTCGATCACGAGCAGCCCGCCTCGGCGATCAGCGAGGCCGATGCCTATGAGTTGCTGGATAAACTGAATGTGCCGCATGCGCCGGCAGCGACTTATCCTTTGGGCAACCCGCCCGACCGTTTGCCATTTGATTATCCTGTCGTAGCCAAGGTCTGCTCCGCGCACATCCCGCATAAAACCGAAGTGGGCGGCGTGGTGCTGGGCATCAAGAATGCCGAGGAACTGGCGAGCGCCTTTGCCACCTTGCAGCAGAATCTGCGCGAGAAGGCTCCCGGCGTCGACTGCCGGGACGTGCTGGTGCAGCCGATGCGCAAGGGACTGACCGAAGTGCTCGTCGGTTATCGCGTGGACGTGGATGCCGGCCCCATCATCATGCTGGCCGCTGGCGGTATCTGGGCAGAGGTCATGCGCGATCGCAGCATTCGTCTGGCCCCGGTCTCCGTGCAAACGGCCAAGGAAATGATCGAAGAGGTCAAGATGTTGAAAACGGTCTCTGGCCTGCGCGGCAAGGAAAAGGGGGATTTGGACGCGTTGGCCGTCGCGATTTCGAACCTGTCCAAACTCGCGGTCACGCCCGATCTGCCTGTGCGCGAGGCGGAGGTCAATCCGCTGATGGTGATGCCCGAAGGCAAAGGCGTGATGGCCGTGGATGCGTTGATTATGCGCGCGTGATGGAGGCCGTTGCCCGGCGCGCAGCGTTACTGTGCGCGCCTTTTTCGATCCCGAAAGGGGCGAGTTGCCTAGACAAACGATGAACCGAGGTCAACAAGATCGGTAATGCAGGAATTTTCTTCAGCTGATATCGCAGCGGCCGACGCTGCGTTGGATCGTCTGGACGCCAGCGCCATCCGTCATGCGTTCGATGTGCAGGGGTGTCGAATGGTGTGGCGGGAATGGGGCAGGGGGCCTGCCTTGGTCCTGATTCATGGCGGACACGGCTCGTGGATGCATTGGGCCAAGAACATCGACGTCTTGGCGCGGCATTTCCGCGTGCTGATCCCGGACATGCCGGGCTTTGGCGATTCCGAGGATTTTGAGATGCCGCCGTACGACCCGGATAGGGTCGAACGCCTGTTGGACACCTTGAAGCAAGGCATGGCCCGATTGGTCGGGACGGCGCCCCTGTACCTGACGGGGTTTTCATTTGGAGGCGCCATCGCGGGCGCGTTGGCGCCTCGTCTGCCGGGCTTGCAGCGCCTGGCTCTATTGGGTAGCGCTGGCCACGGTGGGCCTCGTCGAGACAGGGGCCCCTTGGCAGACTGGAGGGCCGTTACGGGAAAGGAGCGGGAGGAGGCGTATGCGCAAAACCTGCAAGCGTTCATG
The DNA here is from genome assembly GCF_965139205.1 of Bordetella muralis. Taxonomy (GTDB): domain Bacteria; phylum Pseudomonadota; class Gammaproteobacteria; order Burkholderiales; family Burkholderiaceae_B; genus Bordetella_A; species Bordetella_A muralis. Next base: position 463,854 of record NZ_CBCSIU010000002.1, on the reverse strand, counting down.
CTGTCGTCCCGGCATGCCGTGAGCGCCCTGGCGCTGCAGATTCACGCACGCTCTTGCGAAAAGACCCGCTTTCGCAGCAAGTCCATTTCGCGCAGATCGTCGTTGCAGGATGTGCTGGCGGATTTCGACAAACCGATACTCATGGCCTGGGGTGAGGACGATGTCACCGCGGTACCCGCCGACGTCGGCCACATGCTGGCGCAGGGGCATCCATCGAGAGAGTGGCACGTCATCGCCGACTCGGGCCATTGGGTGCAGTTTGAACAGGCCGATGACATCAACGCACTGTTGATACGCTGGTTCACGCCGCCAGCGGCGGTGAGCGGACGTTTATCCTAGGCTTGGGGGGTCTTTCGGGCCGTTGGCCAAGGCTTCGCGCTCGCGTGCAGCGGTCTCGAGCAGCCAATCGCGAAACACGGACACGCGGCGCGAGAAGCGTTGTTCCTGCGGGCGTAGCAGGTAATACGACATCGAGCGCTGCAGCGGCCGGCGAAAAGGTCGCACCAGCAGCCCTTTGTTGAATTCTGTCTGCAACAAGGCACTTTGGCCTATCGCGATGCCCAAACCATCCAGCGCAGCCTGCCAGGTCAGGATCGATGTGCTGAACCCCATCCGCTCTGAGTTCGCGGCCGCTGCAGACAGCCCGTTGGCTTGCAGCCAGTCGGTCCAGTCGGTCTTGCGGTATTTGGAGACCAGAAGGCGTCCCTTGACCAAGTCTTCCAGCTTTCCATGCCGGGACATATTCTTTTCCAAGTACTCGGGCGAGCATACCGGCTCTATTTCATCGGTAAAGAGAACGTCTTCCTTGACCCTGGGCCAGCCTCCGAGGCCGAACTGGATCGCCACGTCCGCGGCGTCACGATCGAAGTCCACCTCGGATACGCCGTTGCTCACGATCACTTCGATGTTGGGATGGCGGGCGTGAAAATCCTCTAACCGCGGGATCAGCCACTTTGCCGTAAATGTCGTGTACGTCCTGACCCGTAGCACCCGATGCGACATGTTTTGCAGCAGGCCATCCGTGGCGGCGGCGATTTCCGCGAAGGCGGGTGCGACACGCTTGGCGTAGGCTGCCCCGGCCCGCGTGAGCGTCACGCCTCGATGCTCGCGGCGGAACAGTTCTACACCGAGATAACTCTCCAGCGTCGCCAGTTGCCGGCTGACCGCCGATTGCGAGACGTGCAGCTCTTGCGCCGCCAGGGTGAGGTTTTGCAACCGGGCAACGACTTCGAAAACCCGTAGCGGGTTCAGAGGAGGAATACGCAATGACACAGCGGGAATTCGTGAGAGCAATCGGGCCGGGAAAAATGACGTTCAAGTATACCTTTGCGCCTTGTGCTCGGCCCGGATCGGGGCGGGCAGCCTGTATGGACAACGCATAACGACATATCGACTAAGTATTTTCCAGATTGACATGACGAGGCCAGAATGACCGCATTCCTGGTTATATACAGACGGAGCGGTAGTCCCCATCATGACGATTCTGACGTTGGCCGGCAGTCCCTCACAGAACTCGCGTTCATCGGCCTTGTTACGTTACGCCGCAGAGCGATTGGCAGCGCGCGGTTTGGCCAGCGATGAGCTAGGGCTGCGCGATCTGCCTGCCGTTGATTTGATCGAGGGCAACTACAGCGGATCGGCCGCCAGTGCTTTGCGCAAACGCGTCAATGCCGCGCAAGCATTATTGATCTCCACACCGGTCTATAAGGCCTCGTTTGCCGGCGGACTGAAAGCGATCCTGGATCTGCTGGATGAAAAGGCGCTGGCAGACAAAATCGTGCTGCCGATAGCCACCGGAGGCAGCACCGCGCATCTGCTGGCGTTGGAATACAGCTTGAAACCCGTGCTGTCGGCCTTGGGTGCACGCCATATTCTGGCTGGCGTTTATGCGACAGACCGGCAGGTGACGGTGCAACAGGGATACGTCGCGATCGATGATGACGTGCGCGAACGGCTGGATACCGCAGTCGATCGCTTGGCCAAGCACGTATCGACGGCGCCGTTATCGCAGGGTTATGACCTCGGTTATCTGGCATTGAACGCCAGGTTCAGTGTTTGAGAGAGGGCGGGGGCTTGTGATGCAGCCAGCGCCCGAATGCCTCACGCAATAACGATCTGCACAACGACTGATACATAGGAGCATCTCCATGCGCAGGATGCATTTGCCTTTCCTGAGTTGGTTTCGTTTCTCCCGGCTTGCCGTCGCGAGTGTGATGGCATTGAGCGCCGCCATGCTGGCCTGCGCGACGGCATCGGCGCAGGATGCAAAGACCTTGCGTATTGGTTTTCAGAAATATGGCACCCTGACCATTCTGAAGGCGCTGGGCTCGCTCGATAAAAAGCTGGGTGAACAGGGCATAGCCGTGAAATGGGTGGAGTTTCCCGCAGGGCCGCAATTGCTCGAGGGCCTGAATGTCGGCTCCATTGATTTTGGCACTGTGGGCGAGGCGCCTCCGATTTTTGCGCAGGCGGCGCAAGCACCGTTGATCTACGTCGGCAACGAGCCGGCGGCTCCGACGAGCGAGGCCATTCTCGTGCAGAAGGACTCGCCGATCCGATCGGTGGCTGATCTCAAAGGCAAGAAAGTCGCCTTGAACAAGGGTTCCAATGTGCACTATCTGCTCGTCAAGCAATTGGAAAAAGCCGGAGTGCCATACCAGGACGTCAACGTCACGTACCTGACGCCGGCCGATGCCCGGGCCGCGTTCGAGCGCGGTGCGGTCGATGCCTGGGTCATCTGGGATCCATTCCAGGCCGCAGCGGAGAAACAGTTGGGCGCACGTGTATTGGCCGATGGAACTGGCGTAGTCAACAACTATCAATTCTTTCTCGCGTCCCGCGATTACTTGGATAAGCATCCCGACGTGGTTAAAACCGTGCTGGAGGAAATCCGCAAAGGCGATTTGTGGGCCAAGGATCACCCCAAGGAATCAGTCGATCTCTTGCAGCCGGTATTGGGCCTGGAACGGCCGGTGGTAGAGCTCGCGGCGCAACGCCTGGCCTACGGTGTAACGCCAGTGACGCGCGAGGTTTTGCAGCATCAACAGCAGATCGCCGACGCGTTCTACGCGCTGAAGCTGATTCCTCGCAAGCTGGACGTGCAGCAGGCCGCGCCAGCCGAGCTACGTTAACTCATAGATCTATGAAGGCCATTTGCTGATGAACGTTTTCTGGTTTATCCCTACCCATGGCGATTCTCGTTACTTGGGCACTACGCAAGGCGCACGCGCGGCGAGTCATGACTATTTCCGCCAGATCGCCGTAGCGGCCGATACGCTGGGCTATGACGGGGTCTTGTTGCCGACAGGCAGGTCTTGCGAAGATGCATGGGTGGTGGCGTCGAGCTTGATCGATGCAACGCGCCGGCTGAAATTCCTGGTGGCGATACGGCCTGGTGTCAGTTCACCGCAGTTTGCCGCACGCATGGCGACAACTTTTGATCGCATGTCGGGTGGCCGTCTGTTGGTCAATGTGGTTACTGGCGGCGACCCCTCGGAACTGGAGGGCGATGGTGTGTTCGTCAGTCATGACGAGCGTTATGCCGTGACGTCGGATTTTCTGAAAATTTGGCGCGGCATTCTTGAGGCCAGTCATCACGGTCAGGCGTATGACTACACTGGCGATCATTTGGTCTCAAAGGGCGGCAAAGTCATTTACCCGCCTGTGCAACAGCCATATCCGCCGCTGTATTTCGGCGGCTCGTCAGAGGCCGCACACGAGTTGGCGGCCGAGCAGCTCGATGTCTATCTGACCTGGGGAGAGCCGCCCCAGGCGGTGGCTGCCAAGATCGAAGACATGCGCCGTCGCGCTGCCCGGCATGGCCGCACGCTGAAGTTCGGCATTCGTCTGCATGTGATCGTGCGTGAAACGGATGAAGAGGCGTGGGCCGCTGCAGATGCCTTGATCCAGCATTTGGACCAGGACACGGTAGCTGCCGCGCAGGCCGCGTTTCAACGCATGGATTCCGAAGGGCAGCGCCGCATGGCGGCACTGCATGGCGGGCAATTGCACGACGAAAAAGGCGGCCGCTCGCATCTTGAAATCTCGCCCAATCTCTGGGCAGGCGTGGGACTGGTGCGCGGCGGTGCGGGAACCGCATTGGTAGGCAGTCCGGAAACGGTAGCCGCCCGCATGCGCGAATATGCCGAACTGGGCATCGAGACCTTTATCCTGTCCGGCTATCCCCACCTGGAGGAATCGTATCGGTTTGCGGAGCTGGTGTTTCCCCTGTTGCCAAGTAAGGCAGTGGCACAACCCTCACGCGGGCTGCTGAGCGGGCCGTTTGGCGAAGTGATGGCGACAGAGATTGTGCCGGGGCGCGGCAACAAACAGACGGTGCCTGCATGAGTTCGTCGTCGTTCCTGTCCTCGTCAGCATGGCGTCGCCGTGCGCTGCCATGGCTGGTGCCACTGTTGATTCTGATTGTGTGGCAGGGGTCTGCACAATTGGGGTGGCTGTCCTCACGGGTATTGCCCGCGCCATGGTCGGTGGCTAAAGCAGGATGGGAATTGGCCGTCTCGGGCGAGTTGTGGGAACACCTGCGCATCAGCGCGCTGCGCGCGCTGTGGGGGTTGTTGCTCGGGGGCGGACTGGGATTGGCCTTGGGACTGTTGAACGGCGCCTCGCGTGTAGCCGAGACCTTGCTGGATACAACGCTGCAGATGATCCGCAATATACCGGTGCTGGCCTTGATTCCACTGGTGATTCTGTGGTTCGGTATCGATGAGGCGGCGAAGCTCTCCCTGCTGTCACTGGGCGTGTTCTTTCCCGTGTACCTGAATACCTTTCATGGCATCCGTTCGGTGGATCCGGCGTTGATCGAGATGGGACGTTCTTATGGGCTGTCCGGATGGGCACTGTATCGCGACGTAATACTGCCGGGGGCTTTACCGTCCATCCTGGTAGGACTGCGTTTCGCTTTGGGGCTGGTGTGGGTAATCCTGATCGTGACGGAAACAATCTCTGCGCAGTCGGGGATCGGCTATATGACGATGAATGCGCGAGAGTTCCTGCAGACTGACGTCGTGCTGCTGGGTATCTTGCTGTATGCGCTGTTGGGCAAGGTGGCGGACTGGTGTGCGCGGGGCCTGGAAACGCGATTGTTGCGTTGGAACCCGGCTTATCGGCCGACCTGAGATCACACGTATTTTTCGGAGCCGAGCATGCACTTGAGTCCGTATGACTGGGAATTGAATGAGTTCGCGGTGCAGCCGTTCGTGCGCGAGACTTATGACACTGAGCCGCCAGCGGCCCAGCCACCCGTGCATGTCACGCTGCGCGGGCTGAACAAGTATTACGGCGAGCGTCACGTCCTGAAGGGGCTGAATATCGAATTCGCGCCGGGCGAGTTCGCCGCCATCGTGGGACGCAGCGGTTGCGGCAAAAGCACGCTGCTGCGGTTGCTGGCCGGTCTGGAGACCGCTACGCCCGCCACAGGGCAGCGAGGCGGCAGCACTGCGATTCGCTTTGACGGCGAGGTGCAAGACGGGGCCGATGACCGCGTGCGGATGATGTTCCAAGATCCTCGGCTGTTGCCGTGGAAATCGATTCTGGACAACGTCGCCATCGGTACGCCCATCCGTCAACGTGGCGAGGCGGCGTCTGTGCTGAGACAAGTCGGGTTGGGCGAACGGGGTGGCGAATGGCCAGCCGCCTTGTCCGGAGGCCAAAAGCAACGTGTGGCGCTTGCGCGGGCACTGCTGCATCGGCCGGGCCTGTTGTTATTGGACGAGCCACTCGGTGCATTGGACGCGTTGACGCGTCTGGAAATGCAGCAGTTGATCGAGGATCTCTGGCTGCGCGATGGTTTTACGGCTGTACTGGTGACGCACGATGTGAACGAAGCGATCGCCTTGGCTGACCGGGTCATCGTGATTGATGAGGGCAATGTGATCCTCGACCAGCGTGTGGCGTTGCCGCGGCCCCGGCTACGCACGAGTCCTGCATTTGCCGCGCTGGAGGCACGTGTGCTCGACGCAGTATTGAACAAAAAAGATCCCACCCCGGTAGATACCCGTCCGCTGGCTCAAGTCATTTCCATTGGCCATTTGCGGTTGGCAGTCTAGAGCCGGATATTTTTATACAGGAGCAGTCTCATGAGCATTCAATCCATCAACGCCCGTAATCAATTTCGCGGCCGTATCAAGGAAATCATTCTCGGTCCGGTGCTGTCCGAGGTTGACGTCGATACCCCCTCGGGTATCGTCACGTCGGTGATCACGACACGTTCGGTCAAGGAACTGGATCTGCAGGTCGGTACCGAAGTGCTGGCGTTCGTCAAGGCTACCGAAGTGTCGGTGGCGAAACTGTAAGGCAGAAGGAAAATAGGGCGGCACGTTCGATTAAGGCGCGGCGGATTTCAGCGACGATTTACTATCGCGGTCCCCACGGACCTTGACCGCGGCGGTTGTCGGACCGCCTGGATGGCCTATATCATGATGGCGGCGCCCCTGAAATGGGGCGTTGCGTTGTCGCGGCCTGCGCTTGAGTGGCTGCACACCGTCTCGTCAAGGAGGCCGTCACGTGGCTTTGCAGACCCGCACCGCCCATTCCCTCGGTATGAATGTCAATCCGGCGCTGTCGCGCGCGCGGTGGGCCATACCATGGGTAGTGCAAATATGCTGCGTCATGGCGGTGTTATGTGCGCTGTTCCTCAGTCAAGGGGCGCAGGCAGCCGTTGCAATTCCCGGCTTGTCGTCCGCTGCCGACAAGCCCGCCGCCGAAGCGGCGCCGGCTGAGGCGTTGACGCCTGCCAAATTGGCGGACTTGCTCGATGATCCTGCCACGCGCGATAAGCTGATCGAACAGCTGAGGGCGCAGGCGGCAGCGCCGTCGCAGCCTGCGTCTGGCACGGATCCAGCTGCGGCGCCGCCTTCGCTGCCGACGCGTATTGCGACTGGCGCGCAGGATTTCCTGGCGACGATGGGCACGAATGCACAGACGGCCGTAGATGAATTGACGGCGGTGGTGCAAAACCAGGGGATGGCCCCGGAGCGGCGTGAGCGGTTGATCTCGACGCTGGTGAGGCTTGCCATTGTCGCGGCGGCAACGTTGATCGTGTTTGGCGTATTGCGAGCGATTGCGGCCTTTGCCTACGCCCGGATAGACAAATGGGCCGCGCATCCGTTCTTGTCGGCCACAGGGCCGCTGAGATCGGCAGCCAGGGCAATGTTTGCCCGGCGGACAGGGGCGATTGTCGGTGCTTTACTTATCGATCTGGCTATTGTGTTGCTGGCCGGGATGGCAGGCTATGCCACGGCAATGTATGCAGAGAAGCCTTACGGATCCGTGACCACGGCACAATCATTGTTCGTGAATGCTTTTGTGGCGGTCGGCATCACGCGAGCAGTGATCCGCGGGATATTCGCAACGCGCTATCCCACACTGCGCCTTTTCACGATGGCTGACGAGACGGCCCAGTATTGGAATGTCCGCTTGGGACATATCGCCGCGGTCGTGGGCTACGGTCTGCTGCTGGTCGAGCCATTGGCGCAGTCTCTGTTGTCGCCCGCATTGGGCGAACTGCTGGGCCTGGTCATCATGGTGATGGCCTATATCTATGCGGTACGTATCATTTGGCGTAACCGCGCCTTGTTGCGCGACCATCTGAAGCAGCGTGCCGAACGCGCATCGATCCGTTCATTTGGTACGGCGCTGCGCCTCTTGGCGCGCAGCTGGCATTTCCTGGCGATCGGGTATTTCACGGTGTTGCTGGTGGTCAGCCAGGTTGACACGCAAGAGGCCTTGCCATTCATGATGCACGCGACGGTGCAGTCTGTCGTGGCGCTGGTGGTGGGGTCGCTGGTGATCATGTTGCTGGCTACCATGCTGGCGCAGCGCATCCGTCTGCCCGAAGATGTGCGGCGCAAGCTGCCCATGCTGGAAGCGCGCGTGAACGCCTATGTGCCTGCGGGGTTGCGTGGCGTTGGTGTGTTGGTACGCATTGTGGTGGCCTTGTTTGTGTTGGACGCCTGGAGAGTATTTGACTTGTCCAGGTGGATTTCGTCGGCTGCGGGAGCGAAGGCCATTGGCGTTGTCGTCCATGTGGCTATTGTGTTGCTGGTCGCGGCCGTCGTCTGGACCCTGATCGCCAGCATCATCGAACACCGGCTCAGCACGCATGAGGGCCGCAGCCTGCCCACCGCGCGCGAGCGCACCTTGTTGTCGTTGTTTCGCAATGCCACGCTGATTGTGATTATCACCATGACGGTGATGGTGGTGCTCTCGCAGATCGGCGTCGATATTGGTCCGTTGATTGCGGGTGCAGGGGTGGTCGGTCTGGCGATCGGCTTTGGCTCGCAAAAGCTCGTACAAGACATCATCACGGGGATTTTTATCCAGCTTGAAAACGGCATGAACCAGAACGACGTGGTTCAGGTCGCGGGGATTTTCGGAACGGTGGAAAAGATCACGATCCGCTCGGTGGGCATTCGTACACTGGACGGCGGCTACCATTTGATTCCGTTTTCGTCCGTGGATGTGGTGTCCAACCATATGCGCGATTTCTCGTATCACTTGGGCGAATACACGATTTCGCATCGGGAAAGCGTGGACGACGCGATACAGCATCTGCGCCAGGCGTTTGATGAACTGATGCAGGACGAGCTGCTGGCCCCCGAGGTGCTGGAAGACGTCAGTATCCCGGGTGTGACGGCGCTGAACGAAAAGGGCGCGACCATCCGCGTGCTGATCAAGACCACGCCGGGCATGCAGTGGGCGGTGCAGCGCGGCTACAACCGCCTGGTCAAGAAACACTTCAATGCCGCCGGTATCGAGCTGCCGTACCCGCACACCGTGCTGTACTTTGGCCAGGACAAGAATGGCTACGCCCCGCCGGCCAATGTATTCATGCAGACCGAGCGGGCTGTGAATACGCACAATGCGCGCGCAGCAGGGCACACGCGCCGCCAGTTATCCAAGGAGCAGGGCGAGGCGTCGGAAGACGTGTTGGGTAATGAGTTGGAGCGTACGACTGAGGCGGACGACGAGGTCGCTGGGGATGCTGCGGCGTCTAAAGTGGTCGATGCCGGCCAGGCACCAGAGGTCTCTGAGAGCAAGAAGCCGACGTGATGTGAGCGTTGTTGGGATTGAGGGCCGGTAAACGTGGAGAGCAGAGCGTTCATGCTCTCGCGTTAATCGGCCGGCTTTCCCGGATAGCAGCGCTATCCGGGAAATGTCATTTCGGCGTATTGCCTGAGCCCAGGTCCCAATACAGTCCCGTCATCAACGTCAATGCTTCGCGTAACAACTCCGGCGGCAAATGCTCGTTGGGTGCATGCTGCGAGCATCCCGGATACGAATGCGGGACCCACACCGTCTTCAAGCCGAGCACGTCGGTAAAAATATCGTTAGGCAGCGACCCGCCCAAGTTCGGCAGGATGGCGGTTTTTTTGCCGCTGGTTTTTTCGAGCGAAGACACGGCCCAGTGGACCCAGGGATCCTCTGGGTCGATGCGTGTCGCCTTGAACATGGTTTCGCGCGTGGTTTGTATCTTCACCATCGGAAAGCCCTGGCGATCCAAATGGCGGCGTAAAGCAGGCAATAAATTATCGGGATCGACACCGACGACGAAACGTAATTGGCATCGCGCCCAGGCGCGTGGCGGGATCGCGTTGACGGGGGTTTCCGGATTGCCGGTCTTGTATGCCAGGACTTCGAACGAGCACCAGCCGAATACGCGTTCGGCGGGCGAGAGGCCGGGCTCTCCCCATTCAGGCTCGATGACAGGGCCATCCGATCCGCCGTCAACCTCGCAATCCGCCAGCGCGCGCCGTACGGAGGCCGGCAATTCCGCAGGCACCCATTCGGGGATACGAATCTGCCCCGTGGGAGATGAAATGCTGGCAATGGCGTGTGCAAGCTGGATCCCCGGGTTCGATATCAATCCACCCCAGTTGCCTGAGTGATGGCCGCCTGCGCGTGCCTCGATGCTCAGATCGATATTCAGGCTGCCGCGCGCGCCGAGAAATACGGTGGGGCGCTGCGGACTCAGGCGTGGACCATCCGATGCGATGAGCAGATCGGCGTTGAAACGATCCTTGTGCTGCTCGCATAGCTCGCGCAGCCCCGGAGACCCGGTTTCCTCGCCCATCTCTATCAGGTATTTGACGTTAAAGCCCAGCTTGCCTCGCGTTTCCAGTACGAGACGCAGCGCCTCCATGTTGATGCTGTGCTGGCCCTTGTTGTCGGCGATGCCTCGTCCATACCAGCGCCCGTCTCGCTCGGTCAATGCCCAGGGCGAAAGGCCGTCGTGCCATTCGGGCTCGAGCCCGCGGATCACATCACCGTGGCCGTAGCCCAATACGGTGGGCAAGGCAGGGTCTTCGATACGCTCCGCATATAAAAATGGGGCGCGGGCCTTGGCATGAGTCAAGGTCTCGCAGCGAAAGCCCATTGCCTCAAAGGCGGGTTGCATCTCGGTGGAGAGATAGCTTGCCAATGCCTCGGCGCGATCAGGGTTCTGGCTCTCCGTGGGAATGCTCACACGACGGCTCAGAACGGCACGAAAGGCGCCTGAATCAAAACACTGTTCAGCGTTGGCGATGGCTTGTTCACGGCTCACGATGATTTTCCTTGAAAGAGGTTGCAGCGCCGCGCATTGAGTCCTCAAGCAGCGGCAGTTTCTTGTCGCGAATACGACGGATAAAGGTGACAAGCAACGACCGACTGACCTTGTGTTTGCAGCGCGGGCCGTTGCTGCTTGCACTGTGGCATCGCATGCTTGCAGCGCGGATGAAACGGACAGCCGGCGGGCGGATTGATCGGATCGGGGAAAGACAGTCCGAGCCCCATATCCGGTATGCCCAGCCCCGGTTCGGGCGTGAGCACCGAGGCGAGCAGGGCTTGCGTATAAGGATGGCGCGGTTCATGAAACAGCTCGGCGGCAGGGGCGGATTCGACCACGCGGCCCAGATACATGACGGCGACGTGCGTGGCAATGTGTTCGACGACGGCCAGGTTATGGCTGATGAACACATAGGTCAGGTTGAATTCCTGACGCAGCGTCATCAGCAGGTTCATGATCTGTGCCTGTACCGACACGTCCAACGCCGAGGTCGGCTCGTCACAGATGACGATTTCAGGATTCATCACTAGGGCGCGCGCAATCGCTACGCGCTGGCGTTGGCCGCCAGAAAGCTGCCCGGGCGTATTGTTAGCCAGCCGGGCGGGCAGGCCTACGCGTTCCAGCATCTCGATGGCTTTGTGTTGACGCGGGTTGGCGATGCCGTGCACCTCCAGTGGCAGCGACACGATGGACGCGATGCTGCGGCGCGGGTTCAGCGACGAATAGGGGTCTTGAAACACGGGTTGAACGCGCCGTGCGAGATCGCGCCGCGACATGCTGCGTATGTCCCGCCCTTCGATGCTGACGCTGCCGCTGGTTGTCGGAATGAGACCGAGCATCAGCCGCGCCAGGGTGGATTTGCCGCAACCAGATTCGCCGACGATGCCCAGCACGCCGCCGCGCTCTACCTGTAAATCCACGCCATTGACCGCATGCAGCGTGCGGCGGGGTTGGAACATGCCGCTTTTTACGGTAAAGCTGCGGCTGACGTTTTGCGCTTGGATCAGTGGGCTCATGCGTGCGCCTCCGTGCGAATGCAGCGCCACTGCCGGCCTGGGGCTTCGTGAACGGGAACGGTCTGCTGGCAAACGGGCTGCGCATAGCGGCATCGATCATGAAACGCACAGCCGTGCAGATCACCGACCAAGGCCGGCACGACGCCGGGAATCGTGCCCAACGGCGTGCCGGGCGGGGTGCGTCCCGGCACCGGAATACAGGCCAATAGTCCCTCGGTATACGGATGGCGCGGTGCCTGAAACAGCTCGGATACGGGGCCTTGCTCGACGATCTGGCCCGCGTACATCACGGCCACCTGGCGCGCGATGCGGGCCACCACACCGAGATCATGCGTGATGAGCACCATGGCGATGCCCAGTTCCGCCTGCAAATCGGCGAGTAGACGCAGGATCTGCGCCTGGATGGTCACGTCCAGCGCCGTGCTGGGCTCGTCGGCGATCAAGAGTTCAGGCCCGCACATCAATGCCATGGCGATCATGACGCGCTGACGCAAGCCCCCAGACAACTGGTGCGGATACTGTCCCAACCGTTGCGCGGCCGAGGCGATGCCGACCTTTTCCAACAACTCGACAGCACGGTCTCGCGCCTGGTCCGCGCTGGCGTGCCGATGGTGGCGATAGTGTTCGGTGAGTTGGTCGCCGATGGTATAGGCCGGATTCAAGGCGGTCATGGGCTCCTGGAAAATCATGGCCATCTTGTTGCCGCGCAAGGCATTGACGCGCCGGCGGCTGGCGCGAGACAGGTCTTCTCCCAGGACCGCCAGGCGCGACGTGCTGCGTTTCGCGGCCCTGGGCAACAGGCCCATGACGGCCAGCGAGGTCATGGATTTACCGCAGCCTGATTCGCCCACCAGGCACAACGTCTCGCCACGCCGCACCTGGAATGAAATGTCGCGCACTGCATGCAGCTGGCCGCGTGGCGTATCGATGTCCACGCGCAGGTTCTGTACGTCTAATACGATATCGGAGTCGGTCATTGCGTCAGGCCTTGTCCTCTGGCGTGAGCCACTGGTGCAGGCCGTCGCCTGCCAGGTTGATGGCGAAAATCAGCAGCGCCAGCGCACTGCCGGGTATGGCGATCAGCCAGAACGAAAAGAACATATAGGCCTTGGCCTCGGAAATCATCAGGCCCCATGAGGGCAGCGGCGGTTGCACGCCCAGTCCCAGGAATGACAGGGCCGCCTCCAGCAGAATGGCGCTGGCGGCCTCCAGCGTGGCGATCACGATCAGATGCGGCACCACGTTCGGCAGCACCTCGCCACGAACGATGCGCCAGGTCGAGGCGCCAGCAGATTGGGCAGCAGCGACGTATTCGAGCGAGCGTACCTGTTGTGTGGCGCTGCGCATCACGACGGCAAAGCGATCCCATTTCAAAAAACCCAGCACCAGAATCACGACCCAGAGCGAGCCGCCCACGATGGCGACGGTGGCCAGGGCTACCAGAATGACAGGCATCGACAGGCGCGTCGTCACGAGAAACGACACAAACATATCCACGCGGCCGCCAAAATATCCCGCGGCCATGCCTAACGCAGTGCCGATCAACCCGGAGATAAGCGCAACGCTGATTCCGATCAATAACGAAATCCTCGCTCCGTAAAAAAGGCGCGACAAATAATCTCGGCCCAATTGGTCTGTGCCCAGCGGATGCAGCCAAGTGCCTTTCTCATACCAGACAGGTGGCGCGGTGCGATAGGCCAGGTCCTGAAAATAGGGGTCATGCGGCGCTATCCAGGGCGCGAAGATCGCGATCAAGACGATCAACAGCAAGATGCCGCCGCCTACCAACAGCGCCTTGTTCTGCCGCAAACGCCGCCAGGTCAGACTGCCCGCAGGTGCAGTCACGTTCGGTACGGGCGCGTTGGCCGTAATCGGAGAGGTCGGTACAGTCATGGTCTACGACACCCGGATGCGCGGGTCCAGCCACGCGTTGGCAATATCCGCTGCCAATGTCAGCAGCACATACAGTACGGATAGCAACAGCACGATCAATTGCATGACGGGATAGTCCTTGAACGTGATGCTTTGATAGGCCAGATAGCCCAGGCCATCCAGAGCGAAAACCGTTTCGATCACTACCGAACCACCTAGCAGGTAGCCGAGCTGCACGGCCGCCAGCGCCACCACGGGCACGATGGCGTTACGCAAGGCGTGTTTAAAAATGACCTTGCCGGCGGGCAAGCCCTTGGCCCGGGCGGTGCGGATGTAGTCGGCAGCCAGGACTTCGATCATGCCCGCACGTATCAGCCGCATGAACGCGGGTGCGACGTAATAGCCCAGCGCGATGGCGGGCATCACGAAGTGCTGCCAGGTTCCGCTGCCCGATACCGGCAGTATGCGCAGCGATATCGAAAACAGCATGATGAGCAGCAGCGCGAAAAAGAAATTCGGCAACGCCTGGCCCAGCACCGCCACGGCCAGGCAGATGCGATCGGCAATGCCACCCTTGTAGAGCGCTGCAATCACGCCCAGCGGAATGGAAATCAGCAAGGCCACCGCCAACGCGCTCAGGCCCAGCATCAGGGTTGTTTGCAGCTTGGACAGGATCAGCGGTCCGGCAGCCGTCTTGAAATACACCGAGGTGCCGAACTGGCCCTGCAGAATGTGCCATAGCCAATCGGCGTACTGCACGACGACGGGACGATCCAGCCCGTAGGCTTTACGTACCATGTCGATGTCCGCCTGGCGCGCACCTTCGCCTGCGAGCGCGACGGCGGGGTCTCCCGACAGATGCAGCAGCATGAATGCCAGGACGGAGACGGTCAGGGCGACCATCACCGCCAGACCCAGCCGCCGGATGATGAATGCAAGCATTGAAAGGCTCCGCGCACCGCCACGTCCCCGTGGCGGTTGTCAGGGTTATTTCCAGCTCATGTCCCAGAAACGGACCAGCTCGTCAGGATAGGCTTTGAACTCCACGTCCTGGCTGGCGACGTAGTACACCGGCAGCGACCAGAGCGGCACGGCGTAGGCGTGTTCCGCAATCATGGTGAGGGCTTCTTTATAGGCCGCATTACGGGCAGCGCTGTCGATCGTCACATCGCCTTTGTCCAGTAATTCGCGAACCTTGGGGTCACGCGTCACGTCGTCATTGCCGAACGCAAAGTACACCGGCGTCGAGGCCGACACGTCGTTGACCAGGTTCGAGCCCCAGGTCTGATGCGTCAGCGAGGCTTTGCCTGCGCGGATCATGTCGCGCATCGCGGCGTATTGCAGGAAATTCAGTTTGGCGCGGATACCGACAGCTTGCAGATAGTTGATGATGGCTTCGGTCTGATTGCGTTCGCGATAGGCGACGATATCAATGTCAAAGCCATTGGGATACCCGGCCTCGGCCAGCAGTTTTTTGGCCAGTGCCGGGTCATATTTGTAGACGGGTGCGCCTTCGTCGGTGCAGCCGACTTGCGAGGGCGTGCAGATGGTGTTGAGCAGCTCCGAGCCCTCGCCGACGATGTTCTTGATGATGGCTTCGCGATCAATGGCGTGCAAGATGGCTTTGCGCACGCGCTCGTCTTTGAGTTGCGGGGCGGGCGTTTCGTCGCGGATGTTCATTTGCATGAATGCGATCCGCATGGTGTTGCCGCTTTTCACTTGCAGTTGCGGCATGGATTTCAGTTGTTCGGCCTGGTCCTTGGGCACGTGCATGATGAAATCTTCGCCGCCGGAAATCACCTCTGCCATCTGCGTCTGGCGATCCGGTATGAATCGGATGACGACCTTGCCAATCTTGGGCTGGGCCTTGGGTGAGTCTTTGAAATAGTCCTTGTTGGCCTCCAGCGTGATGGATTTGCCTGGTATGTATTCGACGACCTTGTACGGGCCGGTGCCCACGGGCTTGGCGTTCATCCCTTGCGGGCCGACTTCAGCATAGTATTTCGCGGGGTGGATGGCGACGGTGGTCGACAGATATTCTTTGGCGCCGGGGAACGGTTCTTTGGTCGTGAGGCGCACCTTGTATTTATCGATCTTTTCTACTTTGTCGATCCAGCGCACGTTTTGCTGCGTCGTCGCCTTGTTTTTCGGATCCGCGACGAAATTGAGCGTGTAGACGACTGAATCGGCGTCGAATTCCTCGCCGTTGTGAAACTTGATTCCCTCGCGCAGTTCGAATTCCAGTGTTTTGTCGTCGATCTGTTTCCAGCTTTTCGCCAGTTGCCCCTTGTATTCGTTGGTCAGCGGATCGCGGTAGAGCAGGGTGTCCCAGACGTTGGCCGCGATGATGACGCCGATACGGACGTTGTTGTAATAGGGATCAACGCTTTCCGGGGCTTGGTCATAGGCCATGCGCAGCGTGTCGTTCTGCTTGTTGGCCAGCGCAGGCGACATGCTCAGCGCGGTGCCGGCAAAGAGCAGCGCCGCGGCCAGCGCCTTGAGGCGCGGCAGCGCCTGATGGCGGTGTTCAGGGCGATCCAAATGCAGCGGTGCAGCCAATCTAACGCGATGTTCCATGATGGGCTCCTGTCGAGCGTAATCGGTTAAGCGGAATACTGCGGGTGATTCGGTGGCCCCTGGCTGGGCGTACGTTGTGCCAGATACTTCAGCGCGGCCTCGTATTTGCACCGCAAGTGCATGCGCATGATCTCGGTCAGCCGTGGGGTATCGCGGGCGGCCAGCGCCTCGGCGAGGTCGATATGCTGGCGCATGGAACGGTCCCAGTTCTCGTGGTTTTCGTTACACACGAACCGCAGGTTCTGGATGCGGATGTTTTGGGTCTCGTACAAGCGCGTCAGCAGCGTGTTGTGCGCAGCCTGGTGAATGCGCGCATGGATTTCGCGATTGCAGCGGTAGTACGTGGGCAAATCGCGGCGAGCATGGCTGGCCATCATTTCAAAAGTCAGCGCGCGGATTTCGGCGATCTCCTGGTCGGTTGCGCGTTCACAAGCATAGTGACAGGCGAGGGTCTCGATCCCGCTGATGACCTCAAACGTCTCGCGCACATCGGTTTCCGACAGCTCGACGACTTGTGCGCCCCGATTAGGCTCGATGCGTACCAATCCGTCAAAGGCCAGAAGCCGCAGCGCCTCTCGTAACGGTGTGCGTGATACGCCGAGCAACTCGCCCAACGTGCGTTCGTTCAAGCGGGATCCTGGGGGAAATTCCCCCTCGATGATGCGTTCGCGCAAGCGTTCCGCGACGCTGGCGGGCAGCGTGCCACCATTGCCCGGGGCCCGTGGCGGACGCCTGGCGGACGGGGCATGGGACACTGCGCTATCCGAAAGCGTAGGGGGGTCGCTGCTCACTTGTATACCAAATGGATTTGATCCTTCATTCACTATAAAGCACGTAATCCACGCCTCATTATGGGGGATTACCCTGCAATATCACGGTAAAACAAGGGCGTACGGGTAATCGATGATAGGGTGCATCCGGATGGCCGTTGCGGCGTGCGGAGGCGTTGCGTATGATTTGAAACAGGTAATTTGCTGGTGGTATACCATTTTGGCGGGCTTGGGCCCGTATGCGCTTCGCTCAAAAGCGATCAGGCAGCGCGGTCACTGGCTATTCGTTAACGACAATTGGGGGGCTCCATGCAAGACGCATTGATGCAGCAGGCGATTCAGTTTGCGCAAGACCACGAAACCACTTGGGACCGCTCGGTCGATGGTGTCTTTGGCGTGCATCAGCAGGATCCTCCGCCTTGGAACCGCTTGCTCGGGCCGGTGCATGATCGTGGCCCCGTGACAGGGCTGGTCGTGGTCGATGGCAAGACCGTGGCATCCTGGGGCGAGCCGCACCGTGCCGACCTGACGTTCAGCGTGGCCAAGATGTATCTGGCGCTGGTGGCGGGTGTGGCGCACGACCGCGGGCTGTTGCCGGATGTCGACGAGCCGGTGCGCGCCCGGGTGCCGGGGATCGGATTCGACGAGGGCAATAACGCGCTGATCACCTGGCGTCATTTGCTGCAGCAGACCAGCGAATGGGAAGGCGAACGTTTTGGTGTGTCGGATCAGGCAGATCGTTATCGCGCCGTGACGTTTGGTGCGCCGCCCAATGGCAAGAAAGGCGACCCGCGTCCGTTGCAAACGCCGGGCACGTATTGGGAATATAACGACGTCCGTATCAATCAATTGTCGTACGCATTGCTGCATCTGTTCCGCAAGCCGCTGCCGGAAGTATTCCGCGAGGCGGTGATGCGTCCCATCGGAGCGAGCGAGACCTGGAATTGGGTGTGCTATGACAATGCCTGGGTGAACATCGATGGCGTGTTGATGCCGTCGGTGCCCGGTGGATCGCATTGGGGCGGCGGGATGTCGATCAGCAGCGAGGATCAGGCCTTGATCGGTCAGATGCTCTTGAATGACGGCCGCGCCTGGGATGGAAAGCAGGTGATTTCGCAGGAATGGCTGCGCGCCATGCGCACACCCAGCGAATTGGCGCCGTATTACGGCTATCTGATCTGGTTGAACGATGGGCAAAAGATGTTCCCCAGCGTGCCGGCATCGAGCTTCTTTGGCGTCGGAGCAGGCAGCTCGTTCACCTGGGTAGAACCGGAGCGCCGCATGGTCGTGATTGTGCGCTGGCTGAATTCGGCGTACGCGGATGGCCTGTTCGGCAGGATACTGGCGGCGGTTGATGGTTGAGATTGTTGGCTGCCGCTCGTACGGCTTTATTCGATAGCGCTCCGGCACGCTTCGGCCATTCATAGCGAGTGGGAAGTGGCCTATGGATGCTGGCAGGATCGGTCCGATTTGCATTGATTGCTGTGTATTTAGCCAGTAATTTGATTTGGACCGAATAGTATCTCGGGCATGCAACCTCAACGTGCCTACCGTATCCGATTCCATCTAGCACCAGAGCGGGCGATAACGCCCGTTCTGACGGCGCAGTCGACCGATGCCTCAGCATCGTCCGCGGGGCTGTGCTGCCATCGGGCAGTCGTCACGGATACTAATTCGTATTTTGTTAGATTTTTCACTAAAATATCTAACAAAAATTCTGACTAGCAATCATGAGTACTTCTCGAGCCATCCGTGAACGCATCGCCTCGCATCTCAGGGGGGAGCCCTTTACGCCCGCCTTGTTTGCGGGCCTAGGGTCGCGCGCCGCCATTGATCAGACGCTGATGCGGCTGACGAAGACGGGTAGTATCGAACGCATAGGCCATGGTTTGTACGTCGTACCCAAGACTGGACAGTTCGGTATCAAATCCATGCCCGCTCCAGAGCAGGTGGCGCGAACGGTTGCTCAGGCCGAAGGGGCAACGATCCAGATACACGGGGCAGAAGCCGCACGGCGCTTGGGGCTG
Source organism: Bordetella muralis (assembly GCF_965139205.1). Taxonomy (GTDB): domain Bacteria; phylum Pseudomonadota; class Gammaproteobacteria; order Burkholderiales; family Burkholderiaceae_B; genus Bordetella_A; species Bordetella_A muralis. The sequence goes on along the minus strand of NZ_CBCSIU010000002.1, from coordinate 445,028 downwards.
TCTACACAGATGCCAGCACAGGCCGTTTTTCACACCACGGGCTCTTCGCACCAGATTCGGCTGGGCAAGCTGATTGTCAGGCTGCAACATGTGGCTCCGCGCAAGCTCGCATTGGCTGGCCGGCCAGCAGGACAGGCGCTGTCGGCCCTTTGGTATCTGGGACGAGACCAAGTCACACCAAACACCTTCAGGCAGATCGCAAATAAGCTGCCCGCTGACGAGTTCGAAGCCTTGAGCCAGGCCAAGGCCTTGATGCCCGGCTGGATGGTGCAAGCCCTCATCAGCTACGAGCGCGGCGAGCCTGCTCGTGTCTGAGTCTGTTGCTCACTACTTCGATTTATCGTCGGTCGAGCAGGCTGAACTGCTGCATGGTGTAGCACCGTTGCTGGGTCGACGCGCCGAGATTCTGGAGAAGGACATCTGGCTGTGCCAAGTGCTGAGGATATTGTTCGCGCTGCCGAATCGCAAGCCCATGGCGTTCAAGGGCGGAACGTCTCTGTCCAAGGTCTATCAAGCTATCGAGCGCTTGTCGCGACATTGGTACGACCTGGCGCGTTTGGCCGACCATGAGGTGGGTCAGAAGGCTTTGGCTGATACTAAATTGCTAGCCGACGTGCTGAATATCAAGGAAACCTTCTATCGCAGTGGATTCAGCCACTATGGCCTGTGTCAGGCTGGCGGTTTGCGACTGATTCCCGATGGCGTGTTGATGAGGGCGCTGGAACGAGACTACCAGACTATGCTGGATGCGCAGATGTTCTATGGCGAGAGCCTGGATTTTCGGCGAATCATGGAGCGCCTGTCTGCATTGGAACGGGATATCAATCGCGTTGCATCTATGCAAAGAACGTAGAACAGTTCTGCAAATTTCTGGAGTAATTATCGATGACGATCAACCGTATCGTTGGCGTCTCAAAATTTGGATTGCTCATGACGCGCCCGATGTCATAGCCTGCTCTGAGGGCCAGTGTTGCATTGGCTCTCGAACTGTGGCGTTAGCCTCAGTAAGCAACCTGCATGCGCCCAAGGGAACGCCGCGTGAAATCATCGACAAGCTCGCCGCAGCAACCATCAAGATGGTCAGGATGGTGGAGTTACGCAGACGTTGATGAGCCACATCCCGCGTCCCGGGCGCACCTGATCCGGAGCGGGGCCACCTGCCGCGTGGGTCGGTGGCCCTGAACGTACCTGCCATAGGCACGAACCTCGCTGGGCAGGGGACGGGGCAGGGTGGCTTCAGGCGTGAGTCAGACTGGCTATAATCATCGATTCGGCCTTTGCTTGGCCCTGTCCAATTTTATTGCTTAGCGCTTTTTAGGCGCCTGACTCCACCATGAAAAAACTGACCGCTGCTCTCCTGGTCTGCGCTACGTCGTTGCTCGCGGCCTGCGGCCAAAAAGACGAACCGGCACCCCAAGCGGCCGCCCCGGCTGCTGCGAAAAAGGTCATCGTCGGCCTGGACGACAATTTCCCGCCCATGGGTTTCCGTGACGACAAGAACGAATTGGTGGGTTTTGACATCGATATGGCTCGCGAGGCAGCCAAGCGCATGGGCATCGAGGTCGAGTTCAAGCCCATCGACTGGAGCGCCAAGGAAGCCGAACTCAACGGCAAACGGGTCGATGCGTTGTGGAATGGCCTGACCATCACCGAAGAGCGCAAAAAGAACATCGCTTTCACCGCCCCGTACATGGCTAACCACCAGATCATCCTGGTCGCGCAAGCCTCGCCCATCCAGACCAAGGCCGATCTGGCCGGCCACGTCGTCGGTGCACAAGACGGCAGCAGCGCCGTGGACGCCATCAAGAAAGACGTCCCCGTGGCCTCCAGCCTGAAACAAGTGAAGCTGTTCGGCGATAACGTCACCGCGTTGATGGACCTGTCGGCAGGCCGTCTGGATGCCGTGGTGGTGGACGAGGTCGTAGGCCGTTATCTGGCCAGCAAGCGCGAAGGGCAGTATCGCGTCCTCGAGGAAAACTTCGGTACCGAAGACTACGGCGTCGGCCTGCGCAAGGAAGACACCGAGCTGCTCGCCAAGCTCGATGAAACCCTGACCGCCATGAAAAAAGACGGCTCCGCTGCCCGCATTGCCCAGCAATGGTTCGGCGCCGACATCATCAAATAAGCCCGCCGCAAGTGGCAGGCTGACGAGAGCACCGCATGGATTACATCATTTCCCTGCTGGGGCCGATGGCGCAGGGCGCAAAAACGACCCTGACCTTGTTTTTCGTGACGTTCGCGCTGGCAGTGCCCTTGGGGCTGCTGCTGGCGCTGGCGCGCATCTCGCACTGGCGGGTATTGAGCCAGTTGGTGAACGCCTATATCTGGCTGATGCGGGGTACGCCGCTGATGCTGCAGATGTTGTTCATCTATTTTGCATTACCTTTCGTGCCGGTCATCGGCGTGCGGCTGCCTGATTTTCCGGCGGCGATCGTCGCTTTTGCACTGAACTACGCCGCGTATTTTGCCGAGATCTTCCGTGCCGGTATCCAGTCCGTGGATCGTGGCCAGTACGAGGGCAGCAAAGTCCTGGGCATGACGTATTTGCAGACGCTGCGCCGCATCGTGCTGCCGCAGATGGTGCAGCGCGTGTTGCCGCCCATGAGCAACGAGACCATCACGCTGGTCAAGGACACCTCGCTGATTTATGTGCTGGCGCTTAACGACATTCTGCGCACGGCGCGCGGTATCGTGCAGCGCGATTTCACGACGACGCCGTTTCTGGTGGCGGCCGCGTTTTATTTGATCATGACGCTGTTGTTGACCTGGTTGTTCCAGTACATGGAAAAACGCTATGCCAAGTACGATCAATAATGCAGCAACCGCGAGTGAAACTTTGGCCACTGATATGACGTTCAACGGCAGCGCTGATCCGCGCCCCGTCATGATTGCCGCCCATCAAGTGGGCAAATCATTTAGTGGTGTGCGCGTGCTGGATCAGGTATCGCTGACATTGCGCAAGGGCGAGGTGGTCGCCGTGATCGGCCCGTCGGGCTCGGGCAAGAGCACCTTCTTGCGTTGCCTGATTCACCTGGAGACCATCGATCAGGGCAGCATCGAAATCGAAGGTGAGACGCTTGCCGCTGCCTCTGCCGACGGCGCGAGTCACTATGTGCGCGACGCGGAGGTTCGCCGCATCTGCCGCAAAATGGGGATGGTGTTTCAATCGTTCAATCTGTTCCCCCATAAGACGGTGCTGGAAAATATCATCGAAGCCCCGATCACCGTACAGCGTGTCCCTCGGGACCAGGCCATTGCCAAGGCCGAAGACCTGTTGCGCAAAGTGGGGCTCTTGAACAAGCGCGATAACTATCCGGCCCGCCTGTCCGGCGGGCAGAAACAGCGGGTGGCGATTGCACGGGCTTTGGCGATGGAGCCGGACATCATGCTGTTCGACGAACCGACCTCTGCACTGGATCCCGAACTCACCGGTGAAGTCTTGCGCACGATGAAGCAATTGGCCGACGAGCACATGACCATGCTGGTCGTGACGCATGAAATGGGCTTTGCGCGCGAGGCCGCACATCGCGTGATCTTCATGGACAACGGTCGCATCGTCGAAGAAGCCCCGGCCGAGGAATTTTTCCGCGCGCCCAAGCAAGAGCGGGCTCGGGCGTTTTTAGGCCAGATGCTGTAACGCCCACGAGGCCGGCCGCGAATTTGTCTATTGCGGCCGTGCTAGTGTCAATCCTGCCTGAAGGGCTCGCGCACGCAGGATCGTCCCAGTCGTGGATTCCGTGCAATACAAGGTCTGGCGATCAGGTCCGCCAAACGCGATATTCGTGGTCGACGTGCCGTTATCGCTGCGCCAGACTTTGATGGGCTCGGCCCGATCGTTCAACAGCCAGACATAACCCAGCCCAGGGTTCGCCACGACCAGGTTGCCCGACTGATCGACCGCCAATCCGTCCGGGCCGCTGGGACCGTACGACGTAAAGAACTGGCTGACTTTGGACACGCTGCCATCGGGCAAAAGCGGTACCCGCCAGACGCAATTGCCGCGTGTCACCGCCAGGTAAAGGACTTTTTCATCCGGCGAAAGCGCTACTCCATTCGGACTGGGCACGTTAGCCAACATCAGATCCAGCTGGCCATTCGGCCGCAAGCGATACAGCCGTCCGTTGGGATCGTGTAAACCGCTTTGGCCTTGGTCGGTGAAATACAGATTGCCCGCGCTGTCGAAAATCAGATCGTTGACGCCGCGAAACCGCTCGCTATTGCGCCGCTCCAGAAACGGGCTGACGTTGCCGGTATTGATATCCAGCTGCATCAGGCCATTTTTGTAGTCCGTGATCAGCAGCGTCGTGGCGTTCAACCACTTCATGCCATTGGGTTCACCGTCGTACTCGGCGATCAAGGTCCATTGTCCCGCCGGATCAATACGAAAAACCCGACCCCATGGAATGTCGGTAATGTATAGATTGCCCGCATCGTCGAACACCGGGCCTTCTAAAAATGAATCCGACACGGCACCCCCACGATTGGCGTCCGCCCACGCGCTGCGTTCGGGCTTTCGCAGCGCTGGCGGCATGGTGCTGAATACATCGAAGCTGATTACGTCAGGCGGGGAAAGCAGAAACATCGTGGGCTCCGGGAAGATCTGGTTTTTCAGGGAAGGGGAACGCGGCCGTATTACTCGGATTTCAATCCCAGTTCGCGCGCCATGTCGGTGTAGTTATCGACCTCTTGACTCAGCTGCGTGCCGAACTTTTCCTCACAAGTATTGTGCGCCTGCATGCCTAGCGATTGCAATTTTCCTGCAGAATCAGAGGATTTGGAAAATTCAGTGGCGACTTTTTCGAGCGTCGCCAAGACCTCTGCGGGCGTACCCGCTGGGGCGAGCAATCCATACCACGCATCGGCGCTGTAGTTCTTGACACCTGCCTCCGCGAACGTAGGCACGTCTGGCAAGAATGACGAGCGGGTTGGCGAGGCGACCGCGATGGCATGCAGTTTTCCGGCCTGCAATTGCGGCAATACCGATCCCAGTGTGGCGAACGAGCTATCGACTTGCCCGCCCAGCAGGTCGGTGACTGCCTGTGCCGCACCCTTGTATGGGATGTGGTTCATCGAGGTGCCGGTCAGCTTCAGGAACTGCGCGCTGGCGAAATGTCCGGAGCTGCCTGTACCCGGCGTGGCATAGGTGCGCATGCCGGGTTCGGCTTTGAGCTGCTGCAGGAATTCTCCTAACGTCTTGACGGGCATGGACGGCCCGACTACCAATATGGTGGGGCTGATGGCCAACGTGCAGACAGGCGCAAAGGATTTCAGCGCGTCGAAACCGATTTTTTCGCTGTACAGCGCGGGGATCATGGTGTGATTCGTGGCGCCCAACAGCAGGGTATAGCCATCGGGTTTGGCGCTGGCGACGGCTTTGGCGGCCAATGTGGTGTTGGCGCCTGGTTTGTTTTCGACGATGAAGGTCTGGCCCAGCGTACGCGTGGCTTGGTCGGCAAAGGCACGGGCTACCACGTCGGTGGGGCCTCCGGCCGAGAATCCGACAACGAGCCGAACGGGATGGTCTGGATACGCGCCATAGGCGGTACTGAAGGCGAGCGCAAGTGCGGTGCCGTACGCGAGCGTCGGGTGTTTCATGGTTTGTCTCCTGTCGATTGCCGCCGCCTCGCGGTGACTGTGTGATGGTTCAACGCAGTCGCCGCGATAGCAGGCTGGCGGGATTTTTCAACGTTTTTCAGACATCGTTGTGTCTTCGTCTATTGTGTCGATACGCTTGTCTGTGCCAACACGGCCAGCAGATTTTTCGCCGCTGCCACGCCCATGTTGACGTATGCCGCACTGGTGACACCGCCGATGTGGGGACTCAGAAGGATGTTCTTCTCGCCCTGAAAGGGATGATCGGCCACCATGGGTTCCACGGCAAAGCTATCCAACGCCGCCATTTGTACATGGCCGCTACGCACGGCGTCCAGCAAGGCCGCCTCATCGATCAGGCCGCCGCGTGCCGTATTGACGATGATCACACCGCGTTTGCATTGGGCTAGCGTTTGCGCATTGATCAGTCCGCGATTGTCGGCGGTGAGCGGGCAGTGCAGCGAGATCACATCGGATTCGCGCCACAGGGTATCCAGGTCGACGGATTGAATGTAATCGGGCAGCGCTTTGGCATAGGGGTCAAAACCGATGACACGCATGTCCAGTGCGGCAGCCATCTTGGCAGTACGCAAGCCGATGGCGCCCAAACCGACCAGGCCCAATGTTTTACCGCCGAGCTCCAGGCTTTTATGTGTCGCCTTGTCCCAATGACCCGCGTGCATGCGGGCATTGAGTTCGACGACGGATTTGGCGCAGGCCAGCAGCAGGGCCAATGCTTGTTCGGCGACGGCAGTGGCATTGGCCCCAACGGCGGCAACGACCTCGATGTCGCGCGCTTGAGCAGCGGCTTTGTCGATCGTGTCGGTGCCACTGCCATGTTTGGAGATCACGCGCAGCGCGGGAGCCGCGTCCATCGCGGGCGCACCGACTTTTCCATATCGCACGATGATGGCGACAGGGTTGTGATCACGGCACAGGTTCACAATGTCTTGTTCGCTGGGGGTCTTGCCAGCGTAGACGACGCGGTAGCCAGTCAGCAATGCTAATGCTTCGTCCGCCAGGTCTGCGCCAGTGATCAGGATTGCAGGTTGGGAGGGTGGGGCCGAAGCGAGACCGTCCTGCGGGGAATCGAGCGTAGCAGCATTCACAGCGTTTCCCCTTCTTTCAGCACGCCGGCATTGCGCAGTGCCGAGCTCAGCCATTTCGCGGCGGTGTCGCCCGTTTTAATGGCGGCGACGCGGGCCGCCTCGTCTTGCACTTTCTTTTCAGCGGCAGGCAAGAGGCCTTCGATCTTGTCGCGTTCGACGACGACCACGCCATCGTTGTCGCCAATAATGAAATCGCCAGGATGCACCGTCACGCCGCCGACGCTGACGGGATGGCCGATGCGGCCGCCGACGTTCTTGGTGGGACCGTTGGGATTGGTGCCGGCGGCAAAGACCGGGTAGTCCATTTCAATGATTTCCAGGCTGTCGCGCGCCGCGCCGTCTATCACCACACCCGCCAGGCCGAGCTGTTTGCAAGCGGTCATCATGATGGTGCCCATCAGGGCCGAGCTCAGGTCGCCTTTGCCATCGATGACCAGCACGTCACCCGGTTTGGCCAGAGACATGGCGGCGTGGATCATCAGGTTGTCGCCTGGGCGGACTTCCACCGTGAACGCGGTTCCCGCAAATTTCATGCTCGAATGCAGTGGACGGATACGGCCATGCAAGGCGCCACGGCGGCCGGCGACGTCGGCCAGAATGGCGGGTTGCAGTTCAGCGGCGCGGCGGACGATGTCGGCGCCAACGCGGGGAAAATCTTTGATGATGTCGGGGTTGCTCATGATGGTGTCCTGTGGGTTCGATCAGAAGAAATAGCGAGATGAAATACGGTGGGGTCAGGCGGTGATGCTGGCATCGCGGATGACTTGACCCCACTTGACGTAGTCGGCGCGACGCATTTTGTCGAGCGCGTCGGGGCTGCCGCCCACCAGCGTGATGCCGAGTTTGTCGGCCAGTTCCGTTAACGCGGGCGTCTGCAATGCGCTGGCGATGGCCGTGTTCAGTTGCTGGATGACTGGCGCTGGGGTTTCGGCCGGCGCAAACACGGCCTGCCATTGCTCGACGACAAAATCATCGAAGCCGGATTCGCTCATGGTCGGGATATCGGTCAGCGTTTTCAGCCGCTGTGCAGACGTGACTGCGAGGGCGCGCAGGTTGCCGCTTTGTATATGGGGCAGGGCAGCCGCGATAGGAGCGAACATGAATTGAACTTGTTCGCCCAAGGTGTCCTGTAGTGCTGGCGTGTCGCCTTTGTAGGGCACATGAATAAAGCGGGTGCCTGTTTTCTGCTGCAGCAATTCGCCTTGGACGTGCAGCACGGTCCCGGTGCCACCCGAGGCGTAGGCAATGCTGTCAGGTTTGGCGCGGGCGGCGTCGATCAGAGCTCGTACCGAGGTATAGGGTTGATGCTTGCCGACCACCAGCACGTGCGGAATGGTGCCGACGGTGATAACGGCAGCAAAATCCTCGACCGGGTCGTAAGTCAGCTTGCCCATCATGTGAGGGGCAACGGCTTGCGGGCCGATCGACGTGCCCAATACGGTCAAGCCGTCGGGCTCGGCGCGGGCCACGCGGGCGGCACCGATCGTGCCGGTGGCGCCGGGGCGGTTGTCGACGATAACGGTGGTCTTGAGCAGCGTGTTCAGTTGTTGGGCAATGGCGCGTCCCAATACATCGGTGCTGCCGCCCGCGGGGTACGGCACGACCCAGTTGATCGCTTTGCCATCAGGCCATGCCGCCGCGCGGCTGGTCTGCGCAGCGCCTGCGGCGAGCAAGGTGGCACCGGCGAGGAATCGGCGGCGGCTGAACTGAATAGGTGTAAGGTCCATGTTCACGATGTCTCCTGTAGATTGGCAAGTGATGGGAGGGGGGTGTGGCTCGTGAAGCCATAAAGCTGTTCTGGATTGCGCACGAGGATTTGTTCGAATACCTCGTTGTCCTGCGCCCAATGGGCCACGCGATCTATCTGCTGTGCGTCATCCGGCATCGGATGCAGTCCTGCGGAGGCAGTGGCATGCGGCCAATCACTGCCCCACAGCACGCGATCCGGCGCAGTCTGGATATAGCTACGCGCCAGAGCGTCGATGGCAGGGTCATCGGTGCGTCCGCTGTTGCTGACGATATAGCCGCCGGACAGCTTTACCCATGCGCGGCCTTCGCGCAGCAACCGCAGCACCAGGGCATGAGCGGGATGATTAAAGGCCTGGCCAGGTTGCAGCCTGGCCATGTGATCAAAGACGATCTGAACCGGCAGTCGCGTCAGGTTTTCTGCCTGTTGGGTCAGTTGATCGGGAGGCATCAACAGCTGCAGATGCCATCCCCATTGCGCAATGCGCCAGGCAATCGGCGCAATCTGATCGACATGGCCCACGACACCTCGCGAGAGATTCAAGCGAATGCCCCGAACGCCCGCTTGATGCAATGCCTGCAAAGCGGTATCGCTTTCATTACCGTCGATCACCGCGACGCCGCGTGCCTGATCTCCCATCGCTGCCAGGCCGGCCAGCATGCTGCGATTGTCCGTGCCGTAAGTAGACGGCGTGACGAGGACGGCGCGCGATGTTCCCAAACGAGCCTGCAGCGCCCGATACTGCACAACCGATGCATCGGGCGGCAACAAAGTCGCCCCAGGCACAGCCGGAAACTGCGCGTCATAGACATGGATATGGCAATCACAGGCGTGCAGGGGGACTGGGGATACGGGGTGAGCCGTTCCCGATGTATAGGCGAGGGCAGCCATCGTTCAGGAAATATCAGGTCGTTGGAAACTCGACGATGTCATGAGCGTCTGTCTTGATCCGCTTCGGTCCTTATTCCACCCGCGCGCCGGAAGCCTTGACGATATCGGCCCAACGCAGGCGATCGTCATGGATCAATTTGCCGAATTCCGCCGGCGTGCTGGTCAGTACGTCTGCACCTTGTTCCCGGTATTTCTTCTGCAGATCGTCGGTCTTGAGCGCCGCATTGAATGCGGTATTGAGTTTGTTGACGATGTCTTGCGGGATGCCAGCCGGGCCTGCGATACCGAACCAGGTGATGGCCTCGAAATCCTTGAAGCCGGATTCGGCGACGCTGGGTACATCCGGCAGATCTGGCGTACGCTGCAAAGACGTCACCACCAGACCGCGCATTTTGCCGTTGCGGATGTGGCCGATCAGGGTCGGCACAGACGACATGTACATCTCGATTTGGCCGCCGATCAGGTCATTGATTCCTTGTGCCGCCCCTTTATAGGGAATGTGCGTGAATGTCGCGCCAGTGGCCTGTTGCAGTTTGACCGTGGCCAGGTGGCTGACGGTGCCGTTGCCGGACGAGCCGTAGTTGAGCGCTGACGGTTTCGCTTTAGCGGCTTTCACGACGTCGGCCAGCGTTTTGTAGGGCGATTGCGCGGGAATGGCCAGCACCAGCGGCGCGCTGGCGATCAGCCCGATCGGCGCCAAATCCTTTTCAGGATCGTAGGGCAGTTTGGCATACAGCGTCGGGTTGATCGTCAGATTGCTGGTCTGCCCCAGGACCAGGGTATAGCCATCCGGGGCAGACTTGGCCACGGCATCTACGCCGATATTGCCGCCGGAGCCGGGGCGGTTTTCCGTGACAATGGTCCAGCCCGTATCCTTGGCGACCTTATTAGCGACTTCGCGCGCCAGGGTGTCGGTGCCGCCGCCCGGGGGGAACGGCACAATCAGGCGGATGGGTTTGGTCGGGAAGTCCTGAGCGATGGCTGGGGCCAGGGCGCAGGCGAGAGCGATGCCGGCGAGTACACGAGGTAGGACTTTCATTCTGTCTCCGGTATGGATCTGGTTTTTGGTGAGTGCATTGTGCTGATGTGTTTCGCACATTACAATGACGTCTTGTCTGGTGAGACACGTTCTATCAAATGAAATACTCCAAACCCGATTCGGAAGATAATTCCGACGCTGGCGACGGCGTCGTCGCAGTCCGGCGCGCGATGCGCATCCTGGGCGCTTTCGGCGTCGACGATTCCCATTTGTCTTTGGCTGAGCTCAGCCGCCGTACGGGCTATCACCGTTCGACGGTGTTGCGATTGGCCCGGACGCTGGCGATGGACGACTATCTGGCGCAACGCGTGGATGGCACGTGGCGATTGGCGCGCGCCGCGGGGTGGCTGGGCGCCTGCTATCAGGCCACGTTCAATGTGCACGACGTCGTCGAGCCTGTGCTGCGCGAGTTATCCAGCGCCACCGGCGAGAGCGCCACGTTTTATGTGCGCGAGGGTAACCAGCGTATCTGTGTAGTGCGGGTCGAGGGGCCACGATCTATCCGCCACCACGTGCGGGTAGGGGCAGCGTTGCCCTTGAATCTGGGTAGTCCCGGCCGCGTGATTCTGGCCTTTTCGGGCGAGGCGGGCGAGCCGTACGAGTCGATACGGCGTGCCGGCTATATGATGTCGCTGGGCGAGCGCGACGCGGAGGTATCCAGCATCTCGGCGCCGGTTTATACGTCCAATTGGACCTTGCTGGGGGCGATCTGCATATCAGGACCGCTATCCCGCCTGACCGAAGAAGCCATGAACGGCCACAAGGAAACCGTGCTGGCCGCAGCCAGCCGCCTGTCGCGCGCGATGATGGGCGTGCATCAGGGCACGTCGGTGTCCGGCCAGCGTATGACGCATTTCTGATCCATACGGCGCTTACCGTATCGCACTGTATCTATCCTCCGTGCCGACACATGACCACGTGCGGCACAACGATCCTGACACGCGCGGGATACGTCAAGGTTGTCTAGTAGCACTGAGCCCGATGGGGCTACCTAAAGACAACTTTCATTGACGAATCGCGGAGTAAGGAAACATGGACGGATTGAGCAAAGGGCTGGCTGGGTCGTTGTTGGCGATGGCTGCTGTGATGGGCGGCGGTGCAGCACAGGCAGCGGGTACACCGACGGCCATTCTTGTGCATGGCGCATTTGCAGATGGTTCGAGTTGGAATCAGGTGATCAGCCGCTTGAACAAGGCGGGTATTCCGGTCATTGCGGTGCAGAACCCGCTGAGTTCCTTGGCCGATGATGTGGCAGCGACCCAGCGTGCGATTGATCGTGTCGACGGTGATGTTGTGCTGGTCGGACATTCCTGGGCAGGGACGGTCATTACCCAGGCTGGCGTAGATCCAAAAGTAAAGGGCCTGGTGTATGTGGCGGCATTCGCGCCAGAGCCAGGGCAGAGCACGGCCGCATTGGGCAAGAACTACCCCGTTCCTCCAGGCATCGGCAAGCTCGCAGCGACCAAGGACGGCTATCTCTATCTGCCGGCCGCCGTTGTGAAGTCAGATTTTGCACAGGATGTACCCGCAGCCGAAGCACAACTGATTGCGGCGACTCAGGGCCTGATCCGTGGGGCGGCGTTCGACGAGCCGGTGACGCAGGCAGCGTGGCAGACGCGGCCGAGCTGGTTTGTCGTGAGCACACAGGACCACATGATCGATCCAGGCCAGCAATTGGATATGGCCAAGCGCATCGGTGCGCATGTGACCAAGCTGCAGTCCAGTCATGTGTCGATGGTCTCGCATCCCGATGCCGTTGCCCAGGCAATCGGCGATGCCGTAAAGGCGGTTCAGAAGCCATAAGTTTGACGGATGGCGGGATGACCTTGTGAACCGCAAACAGACTACTTCGTCACCGTCTTGTGATTGCCGGCAAAGGCGGCCGCGATGCCGAGTCCGATCAGCATCGCGCCGCCCAGGTAGCGATCCAGTTTCAGATAGGTGCGGCTGGTGCGCAGCCATTGGCCTGCCGCACCGGCGGCGATGGCATAGCAGGCGTCGCTGATAAAACCGATGATGATGAATACGGCGCCCAGAAAGAGAATCTGCGAGGCGACGTGTCCGCGGCTGACTTCGACGAATTGCGGCAAGAATGCCAGAAAGAACAGCGCAGTTTTTGGGTTGAGCAGATTGATAATGAAACCATCGCGATAGAGCTTGCGATAGTGCCGCTTCACGACCGGGACATCGGCACTGGCCACCGCGGGGCGCGTACAGATTTTCTTCAGTCCCAGCCAGATCAGGTAGGCCGCGCCAGCGTATTTGACGATATCGAACGCCAACGCAGACGAGGCCAGCAACGCGGACAGGCCGAGCGCCGCAGCGATGACGTGCACCAGCGTGGCGGTGTGGATCCCTAGATCCGAGACCAGGCCAGCCTTTTTGCCTTGCTCGATCGATTGCGCAATGATGTACAGCACGGCCGGGCCGGGGATAAGCAGGAGTACTATCGCTGCGCTGATAAACAACGTGAGATTGGTGCTGCTGGGGATGACGAATTCCATAGTCTGCCTTGAGGTGTTAGCTATTTGATGGCTGGATCCGGTGCCAGGGGCGAGGACGGTTGCAGGTATCGCATGGCACGTTGTGGACTTGGAGAAAACCCTAGACAATGAAGTGTACTCTTCGTTAAGGCTTGTCCGGTTTTATCAGGACAAATACACGTGTTCTCCCGGTCTGCCATCCTTCACGTACCATGGGCTGCGTGAGGCCTGGTTTCAAGCGCTTTTTAAATAAGGAATGTTGATGTCTGATAGCACGTCCGCTGTTCAAGCACTGGCCGCACAACTGACTCAGGCGTGGCCTGGCAACCGCACTCAGGTGACGCTGGATGCGTCGATGACGCCGGGCGAGGAGTCGCAATCCTATGCGGTACAGGATCGGATCATTGCGTCGCTGGGGTCTCCGATTGCGGCATGGAAGGTCGGATCGAAATCGGTGGATGGCCCCATGCAGGCAGCGCCATTGCCCCAGGCGGGAGTGCAGCAGGCACCCGCCGCGATTCAACGCAACGCCTATGGCGTTCTGGTGCTGGAACTCGAGTTGGCATTCCGTTTTAATCGTGACTTTGCCGCCGGTGAACAGGTCTATGGCGATGCCGAGGTACTAGGGGCCATCAGCCACACCGTGACGACGATCGAGATCGTCTCCAGCCGCTACGCCGGCTGGCCGGTCGACAAACTGGCCATGCTGGCAGACTTGCAAAGCCACGGCGGCCTGGTCGTGGGCGAGGCCGTGCCTTACGACGCCAGCTATCCTTTCGAGAAACCTTCGTTGACCTGGACGCACGATGGCCGCAATGTCGCGCCAGAGACAACCGGCAACCCGGCTGGCGACCCGCGCCGATTATTGCCCTGGCTGGTGAATCACGCGGCACGCCGTGGGGTGGGGGTGCCTGCCGGGACGTTGATCACATGTGGCACCTATACCGGAATGTATGCACCCAAAACCCCCGGTACGATTGTTGGCCAATTTCAGGGCCTGCCTGAAATCCGCCTGGCGATTGCCTGATGGATCGACACGTACATGACACTCGCGATTTTTGTCGTGATCATGGTGTTGGCGATAGGCTGCGCGGCGTTGTCATGGCGCCGCGCCAGCCGGACGTTCTACGCTGTTGCAGCGATGGGTTTTCTGGCTGTGGGTTGCGGGCCGATGTCGGCCTGGTTGCTAGGCAAACTGCAGTCGGATTATGAAACCTCGCCGCCCGTGGCCTGGGGCGCGCGTAACGCCATTGTGCTGCTGGGCGCCGGCACCGAGCGTGTAGCAGGCCGGGTCGAGCCGGGCGTGTTTTCTTATCCACGTATCGTTGTCGCCGCAGAACGCTACCGCGACTGCAAAAAGTCTGCTGTCTATTGCAAAATCGTCGTCAGCGGCGGGGATGCAGCCCGGACCGGGACGTCCGAGGCAGCCGCCTATCGCGACGTCTTTGTACATCTCGGCATAGATCAGGCTGACGTGCTGCTTGAACCCGAAAGCATGAATACCTGGCAGAACGCGCAGTTCTCCAGCGCGTTGCTGCAGCGCGAACAGGTCGATCGCGTCGTGCTGGTGTCGTCGGCGATTCACATGCGGCGCAGCGAACTGTATTTCGCGCATTTCGGCGTCTCGGCAACGCCGGTACGCGCGGACTATCTGCATGCGATTACGTCCGCGCTGCCACTGTCTTACAACTTCACCTTGGCAGATGTCGCGTTGCACGAATACCTGGGCATTGCCCGTTATCACTTGTACAACCGGCTCGGCTGGAATCCCGCCCGCCATCATCCCGGCCAGGCGTAACAGATTGCTTGTAAACTCGACGCTTCTGCGTCAGTTCTGGAGGCCTGGATGGCCGGAAGCAGCTTTTTTGCCTTGTTCGATGACATCGCCACGATCCTGGACGACGTCTCTGTCATGACCAAGGTCGCCGCCAAGAAAACGGCGGGTGTACTGGGCGATGATCTGGCGCTCAACGCGCAGCAGGTCACCGGCGTGTCGGTCAATCGCGAGTTGCCCGTCGTCTGGGCCGTGTTCAAGGGATCGCTGCGCAATAAATGCATTCTGGTGCCGGCGGCGTTGCTCATCAGCGCTTTTGCGCCGTGGGCGGTGACGCCATTGCTGATGGTGGGCGGGGCGTTTCTCTGCTTCGAAGGCGCCGAAAAGCTGATTCATCGGTTTTTGCCGCATGACAGCACACCCGCAGGCAATCACGAAGCCCGCGCCCACGCCTTGCAGGACGAGCGTGTCGATATGGTGGCGTTCGAGCGTGAAAAAATCAAAGGCGCGGTCCGCACTGACTTTATTCTGTCGGCCGAAATCATCGCGATTACCTTGGGTGCCGTGGCTGGGGCGGATTTTGTGCGTCAGGCGATCGTGGTGACGACGATCGCGCTGGCAATGACGGTGGGCGTCTATGGGCTGGTCGCGGGGATCGTCCGCCTGGATGACCTGGGCTTGCACCTGCGCAGCAAATCGTCCGCGCTGGCACGAGGCACAGGTAATGTGATTGTGCGCGCTGCGCCGTATTTGATGAAAACGCTATCCGTGGTCGGTACCGCCGCCATGTTCATGGTGGGCGGCGCGATCCTGACGCACGGCATTGCGCCAGTGCATCACGCGATCGAACAGCTAAGTCACCTGGCCTCTTCGACCGCTTGGGTGCAAGCCACAGTGTCCACCGTGTTGAATGCCGTGTTCGGCGTGGTGGCCGGTGCGGTGATCGTCGGGGTAGTTTCAGGGATCAAGCGTTTGTTGCGGCGTTGAAGACGCCGCGCTGCGGCGTGTTGGTCGATTGGCAGGCGCGGGAGGATGCGTCATCGGCACAATGCAGGTCGACGGCGTGGCGGTTCGATGCCATTGACCTTGACTCTATGGATGGCATGCCTGCCTGTAAGCCTCGACAAAAGCCTGCGCATCCCGCGCGATATCGGAGACGGGTTTGCCGGGCTTGTACAGCGCTGATCCCAAACCGAAACCGCTCGCGCCAGCCTGAACAAAAGGTGTCATATTCTGCGTCGTGATACCGCCGACCGGCACGAGCCGGATACTGGCAGGCATGACCGCCCGCCATGCTTTGAGTACGTTCACTCCCAGTTGCTCGGCGGGAAACATCTTCAGTACGTCTGCGCCCGCTGCCAGGGCAGCAAAGGCCTCGGTGGGCGTGGCCNCGCCCGGGCAGCAGGCCATGTCCGCAGCCTTGGCGGCTCGGATGACTTCGGGATCGCTGTGTGGCATCACGATGACCTGGCCGCCTGCATAGGCGACGTCGATGCAGGACTGGGGGGACATCACGGTGCCTGCTCCTACGACGCAATCGTCTGGCAAACCATCGCGCAGGGCACGGATGCTATCGAGCGGGGCGGGGGAATTCAGCGGGACCTCGATCAATCTGAACCCCGCCTCATAGAGCACCTGGCCCGCAGCGAGCGCCTCGGCCGGTTGGATGCCGCGCAGGATGGCAATCAATGGACATTGGGACAAGGCGTTGTCGAACACGGAGAGAGACATGGATAGCTTTCCTGGGAGATTGGAATGTCAGTTGGCCACGGCAGGAACCAAACCCGCAGCCTGAGCCAGATGCCACAGGCCGCGCTCGGTGGCGTGAGGCGCCAATTCGGGCTCGTCGGCGCCATACAGGCGCAACGCCTGAACGTATCGTTGACAGAGATCATCCTGCCCGCACAATACAATATGAGGCAAGGCCCCCTGGGCACGATGCGACACCAGGACGCTCGCTACCTCGTAGCCGATCAACAGGCCGGACAGATAGTCGGCTTGCGCATTGCCATCGAGCTGGCCTGTCAGTCCCAATGCACGCGTGCTGAATAATGTCGATAGCAGGCCCGCGCGGCCCTCGGGGCGGTTGGCTACTGCCAGGCCGCGGGCAAAGCCCTGCGCATCCGCGGGGGCATCGCTGTTCATAGTACGGCCCAGAATAGTGTGATCGCGCAACGCAGCATAGACCTCGCCGGTCATGTAGGTATCAAAATGGCTCACCTGTCCATCGCGCACGCGCACCCATTTGGAGTGCGTGCCGGGCAGGCCGATCAATAGATCGGCGTCATCGGAAGGACGCGTAGCCAGGATACCCGCAATCTGAGTTTCCTCGCCGCGCATGACGTTGGGCAACTCGCCGCGTTGGATCAGGCCGGGCACGATATGAATCGTTGGCTGACCGGCGCGTTCGATTTTCGTCATCAGTTGTGCAACGCCCGATAGCTCCACTGGCACGTCGAGATAGGTGGCCTCGCGCCAGCCTTGCGCACTGCCCACCATGCCGCACGCGATCACAGGCAGGCCGGGCTGCTCGCGCAGCCAGTCGCCGCAGGCTTCGTCGAAAGCGATCTCGAAACCTGCAGAGGACGCCTGGCCGGGCTGGGCCTGGGGCAAGCGCATGATGCCCCAGGGCAGCGGACGTACGCATAGCGTGCGGCCAGCGTGGTCAAGCAGATAGGCACGTAGCGAAGATGTGCCCCAATCCAGTGCGATCAGCGCGGCAGGCGTAGCGGTATTGAGAGTCATTGAAAGATCGGTTTATTGGCACGTCCTTGAGTCTTTGTGGACAGGCTCGTTGACGGCAGATGGGAGAGCGTCGGGCCGTACGGGCAGCCGGCAGGTTCGGGGGAATTCTAGATCAGCGCTGAAATTATCTCAAAGCGCCTGATGCGCTGCGTGATTGGGGTAACGCATGCGCGAACGGATAGGGCAGGCCGCAAGCGGAGAACCTCCAATGGTGTCTCAGGCACGAGATTTGCGGCATGTATTTGAAAATGACTGGGCGGGCGATATCAGCTCGCACCGCTCGCCATCCGATCCGCAAACAGGAGGTTGCCATGCCCGATCGAACCGCGAAAAAACAGGCCGAGGCCGACCGCAAGGCCGGAAAATCCCCCTCAACTCAGGCAGGTCATTTCGTCGAAGCGGAGATCGAAGCCAAGCGCAAGCACAAAGGGCCAGCGAAATCGAACAAACAGGCCGTTGCTATCGGTTTGTCCAAGGCACGCAAAGCAGGAGTCAAGGTGCCGGCCAAACCGAAGTCGCATTGAAACTTGCTTTGTGGCGGGAAACGCAGTAGCGTGATGCGAGATGCTAAGTAACAAGAATCGAGTGCGCAATCCCTGGACAGACACGCTCGCCCGCCTGGAGGACGAACGCGTGATGTTGCAGCGTATCGCCGCCGGGGTGCCCCTGGCGGATGTGTTGTTGTATGTACTGCATGCTGTCGAGGCGCAATCCAGTGTGGCGCTGCGTACCGCCATCGCGTTCGTTGATGAGTCGGGTAAACATCTGGTCCATGGGGCCGCTCCCAGTTTTTCCGAGAGTTACCGGCAGGCCGTCAATGGCGTGCCGATCGGCCCGCATATGGCGTCATGGGGCGCGGCCGCCTATTTCGGGACGGCGGTCTATGCCAACGATGTGATGACCGACCCCAACTGGTCCGACTGGCGCGAGTTTGCCGTGCAGCAAGGGATACGCGCCTGCTGGTCCACGCCCATCAAAGGGACGGACGGTCAGTTGTTAGGGGTGTTCTCGAATTATTACGCCACGACACGTCTGCCGTCGCCGCAGGATATCGATGCGATCGCCTTGGTGACGCGCACGGCAGCACTGGCTATCGAACGATCGCAGTACGACAGAGAGCTGGAAAAGCGGGTGGAGTTGGCCATTGCCGAACGGGATCGGATCTGGCGTTTGTCTCCTGAGCTGTTGGCGGTCGTCAACGAGGAAGGACGCTATATCAGCGTCAACCCTGCCGTGCGGGACATTTTGGGCTGGACACCCGAGCAGTTTTTGACCATGCCCCTGGCTGATTTAGTACACCCGGACGATTACGCAGCGACGGCGCAAGTCCTCATGCCGACCGCAAACGGCGCGCGCGAGGCCCGACATCTGGAAAATCGGATGAAGCACAGTTCCGGCAGCTACAGCTGGATCACGTGGACGATTTCCCGATCAGAGGGCGACCTCTATATGGCGGGGCGGGACGATACCGATCTGCGCGTCCAGGCCGAGGCCTTGCGTCATGCCGAAGACGCGTTGCGGCAGTCGCAAAAAATGGAGGCCGTCGGACAGTTGACGGGTGGCATCGCCCATGACTTCAACAACATGCTGCAAAGCATCTCCGGCGCGCTCTATCTGATACGCCGCAAGTTGGCTGCCGGCAATCTCGAAGCGGCGGAGCGCTTTATCGATACGGCGAGCGAGTCGACGGAGCGTGCCGCGCGGTTGACACAGCGGCTGTTGGCGTTCGCCCGCCGGCAGCCTATAGCGCCCGTTCCGCTATGTCCTGTACGCGTGCTGCAATCGATGGAGGATTTGTTTCGACGCTATATCGGCGAACGCGTGCAGTTGATCCTGCATACGGATCCCGTCTCGTGGCCAGTGTGCTGCGACGCCAATCAGCTCGAGAACGCGCTGCTCAACATGGTGATCAACGCGCGCGACTCGATGCCCGAGGGCGGGCGGTTGGCGTTACAGGCGACCAACAGGGTGTTGGATAAGGCGTCGTTATTGCAGAACGCCGAATTGGCGCCAGGCGATTTCGTCGAAATTTGCGTGTCGGATACGGGCTGTGGCATGTCCGACGACATCAAGAATCGTGCCTTTGAGCCTTTCTTTACGACCAAAGCGCTGGGCGAGGGCAGTGGGTTGGGCCTGTCCATGATCTATGGTTTTGCGCAGCAGGCGGGAGGCTTTGTGGCGCTGGACAGCAGCGTGGGGCAAGGCACGAGCGTGCGGCTGTATCTGCCCCGCTATACGGGGGCGATGCCGCCGGTCGAGGCCGAGACGGGTACTGTCCCTGTTCCTGTCGATGACAGTGTGCCACCGGCGGTGGTGGCCCTGGTAGAGGACGATGCCGCTGTCCGTCAAATGGTCTCTGAAGCGTTGGCGCAGTTGCGCCTGGAGGTATTGGTCGCATCGGACGGTCTCGAGGGCCGTGACCTGATGGGCCAAACGAAGCACATCGATTTACTGCTGACCGATGTGGGGCTGCCGGGGTTGAATGGCCGGGAGTTGGCTGACGCGGCGCGTCAGGTACACCCGGATATCAAGGTGCTGTTCATGACGGGCTATGCGCAAAATGCCGCTGCCGCTCAGGGATTCCTGGATACGGGGATGGAGCTGATTGTGAAACCCTTCAGGCTCGAGGCGCTGCTCGAGCGCGTGCGCCGCATCTTGATGCTCTAGTACCGACGCCGTAATTCCGCGGCGGGCAGCTTCAGTTGGGCACGGTATTTGGACACGGTGCGCCGCGCGACAACGATGCCGTCCTCGGCCAGTCGCTGCGTCAGGGTGACGTCGGACAGCGGGTCGCTCGAGTCCTCGTTTGCAATCCATTCACGAATCAACGCCTGTACCGCTGCCGCCGAGCAAGAGCCGCCGGTGGCGGTTGCCAGCTCGCGTGAGAAGAAGTGCCGGAACTCGTACAGGCCGCGTGGCGTGACCATGTATTTATTGGCCGTAGCGCGCGAGACCGTGGATTCATGGATCTCGAGCACGTCCGCGATTTCCCGCAGCAGCAGCGGCCGAAGTGCCACTTCGCCATATTCGAAAAAACGCTGCTGGCGTCGAACGATGGCTTCGGCCACGCGCTGAATGGTGGTGTAGCGCTGCTCGACGTTGCGCACGAGCCAGCGCGCTTCTTGCAGTTCCTGGGCCAAGGGACCACGCTCGTCATGGCGTACGCGGCGAAACAAATCTGCGTAAACACGATCCAGCCGTGCGCGCGGCATGGCGTCCCGATTGGGATATACGTGCCATTGCCCTTGTTGTTTACGCACGATGACATCCGGGACGACATAAACCGGGGCTTCCTGGTCAAAACGCCGTCCGGGTTTAGGGTCCAGCGCTCGGATGCGCTCGCAGGCCTGGCGCAATTGTGCTGGCGAGCTGCCGGTTTTATGCAGCAAGGCGTTCCAGTCATTGCGGGCCAGGGTATCGAGGTGAGTACGGACGATAGTCAAGGCCAGTGCCGTCAATTCATCGTCCTGGTTCGGCTCGGCCTGCAGCTGCAATGACAGGCATTCGCTCAAGTCGCGCGCCGCCAGGCCGGGGGCCTGCAACTGCTGTACCAGATGCAGCGCGGCTGCCCATTCGGCGGGATCGGGGACAGGTTCGAAGTCTCCTTGTGCGGCCAAGGATTCCAGCGGGGAGCGCAGATAGCCGTCGCCGTCCAGGGCGTCGATGATGTATTCGGCCAGCAACCGGTCACGCTCGGACAATGGATGAGCACATAGTGCTTCGCGCATTCGGCTTTGCAATGACGGCGGCGCGGCAACCCAATGTGAAAGGTCGTGATCAGCGCTATCGGATAGAGACTTTCGTTTGGTCGGATAGTCGCCTGAATATGCGGACGGAGCGGTGAATGCCTCTTCCTTGTCGTGATACGGTTCTTCTGACGGCACGTGCTCGTTGGTGGCAGGGAGCGGGTCGGAGTCCATGGGCGATGGCGGGGCGCCAGTGCTCTGCAGATCCTCTTCCTCGAGAAAAGGATTGGTATTCAGGGCGTTCTGAATCGCGACGCTGAATTCCAGCGCGGACAACTGAAGTAGTTGCACGGATTGCTGCATCCTGGGGGCCAAGGTAGTCTGCTGGCGTAGACGCAGTTCTGACGCGACGTAAGGCACTGGAACTCTCCTCATAAGGGTGTGACTTGTGGGGGCAAGCAGTGCTGCCTTATCTCCACACTCATGCAATTTCCGTGCCAACCAGCCGGTGACCGTACTGATATAGAGCGCACAGGGGCACCGGCTGGGCGAATCTTCTGGTCGTGTTTACACGTACCGGTAAATATTACGCAGGCCACGAGCGTTCCCATGACCCGGCAGTCGCCGTAAACCCTGGAGCCGTTCGCACTTTTTCACGACCATAGCGAGTAGTAACAAGAGAAATTTTGAAATCTTTATTGAATCGTATCTGATGTTTACGTTTGTCGGATGTTGGAAGCGTTATGCTGCAAAATCAAGCTCATGAAACCTTATCCCTGGAATAGGTATGCCTCATCTCTTAATCGTTGATGACGATGATGCTGTGCGCGACACGTTGGCTGAAATCGGCAAGGACAGCGGTTATACGGTTTCACAAGCCAGCACGATCAAGCGCGCCGTAATCGAATGGGAACGACATGTTCCCGATTTATTGCTGTTGGACGTACGGCTGTCTGAAGGCAGCGGTATGGATCTCTTTGAACGGGTTCCCATTGGCCACGTAGAGGTCGTGGTGATCAGCGGTCACGGCACGATGGATTCCGCCATCGAGGCCTTGCGCCTGGGAGCAACCGATTATCTGGTCAAGCCCATCGAAATGGATCGCCTGTTGCGTATCCTGAATCGTGTGGCCAACGGTTTTGGCAACGCGGAAAATTCGAGCCAGCCCGTTAAAGCCCCGGGCCGTCTGGGCAAGATGCTAGGAAACTCCGAGCCGATGACGCGGCTCTTTGACCAGATATCCCGCGCTGCACCCAGCGAGGTGACCACGCTGCTGGTCGGCGAGAGCGGCACGGGCAAGGAGCTGGCCGCGCATGCGCTGCATCAGTTGAGCCCACGCAGCCAAAAGCCGTTTGTGGTGGTGAACTGCGGTGCTATTGCGCCGAATCTCATTGAAAGCGAATTATTCGGCCATGAGCGCGGCAGCTTCACCGGCGCTGACCGCATGCACAAGGGCTATTTCGAACAAGCCGATGGCGGGACCTTGTTCTTGGACGAGGTCACGGAAATGCCCCTGGAAATGCAAGTCAAATTGCTGCGTGTGCTCGAATCGGGATCTTTCGTGCGGGTGGGATCGCACCAGCAAATATCATGCGATGTACGGGTGATTGCGGCGACCAACCGCAATCCCGAACAGGCTGTGCAGGATGGAAAATTCCGCGAGGACCTGTATTTCCGGTTGAACGTCTTTCCCGTGGATCTGCCCGCATTGCGCGAACGCGGTGACGATGTTCTGATGCTGGCCGATCAGTTTCTCGCGGCGTTGAATGCCGAACACGGTACGAACAGGACCTTTAGCGCGCAGGCACGCCAAGCCATTCAGAGCCACACTTGGCCTGGCAACGTGCGCGAGCTGAGGAATTTCGTACGCCGGGCTTTTATCCTCGCCGACGGCGACGAAGTGACTGGTGACACCTTGATACGGCAGACTGGCCCCCTGGGCGCTGCCAAACTTCAGGGATTGATGCGAGTGCCTGTAGGGGCGACATTGGCCGAGGCCGATCGTCAATTGATTCTGGCGACTCTGGAACGTTGCCAGGGGGTCAGGAAACAAACGGCGGCCGTGCTTGGCATCAGTCCCAAGACTCTCTACAACAAGCTCGAAGAGTACGCTCAGGCGGGCCACGTGATACCGGGTGGCAACCCCGCGCAAGAGGACTATGGAAAATCTGGCCACTAGTGTCATGCTGCAGGCATGATGCTTGCGCACCCATTGTCAAAATGGGAGCAAGGTCATGTCAAATCAGCATCGACGCAGCGAGCCGTCTGACAACCAAGCCGAAGCGGATCGCGGGCGGCAAAAGCACACGCGAGAGTCCGGTCGATGGGGCGCCGAGGAGCCCGACTACGGCCGGCCTCGTGGCGAGCGTCCCGAGCCCGAGCCTCATAAAGGCCCCAATCGTCATGGGCCGCAATACGAAGAAGGGGGCCGCTATCCAGGCACACGGCAGGGCAGCGAACGGCAGCCGCGGCGCAAGGAGAATGCCTCATGTCATTGATTGTCGCAGCGCGATATCAAACGTTTGACCAGGCAGGCGTCGCCGCCGAACACCTGGAACGGCACGGGTTCGCAGGGGATCAGGTCCACACGTTCTACGTGAACTCGGCGGGCTCGCATGATCGCTTTCCTGTCGGCGGGGACCGCCGCGAGGATCCTGACGCGACAGGCGGGGTGATCGGGGTGCTGTTTGGGGCTTCCATATTGGGCTTGCTCGGTGCGGTGCTGACGATGCTGGCGGTGCGCAATTTTGAGTACTCCAGTCTGATTGTCATTGCGGCCGGCGGGGTGGGTGCCTATGTGGGCGCCTTGATCGGCGCGATGGTGGCGATCGGCCGCGTACGCAAGCGCCGGATACGGCGAAATGGCGGGGTGTCTGTCGTCGAGGAACATCCGCCAGTGCGTGCCGCAGGCGTCCTGCTGGCAGTGACCGTGTCCTCTGACAAGGAAACCGAAGTCGCGCGTCTGTTGCGCGAGTCGGGCGGTCAGGATGTTGAGCGTGCAAATGGCCGTTGGGAAAACGGTAAATGGCAGGATTTCGATCCGCTGGTTCCGCCGGAACCAGAGCCTGCGGCTCGCTGATCAGAGGCCCAATCGATCCAGCATACGTTGCGTCAGTACCGTGCGGCGAGCGGCATAGTCATGCCAAGGATCTTCATGGGTTTGCACATGGTCCAGCGCATTGCGTACGTTGAACGCCGCAGCTCGCAAGTCGTTGTGAAAGTCCAATGCCGCCCAAGGCAGGGGCATCGAGACCGGCGCCTCAGGCCGGGCCCGCACGGAGTAAGCGCAGATGGCGGTTGCTCCGTTGCCATTTCGCAGGTAGTCGACAAATATCCGGCCGTGCCGCTGGTCTTTGGCCATGTTGGCGGTGAAGCGGTCGGGCATGGCATTCGCCAGTCGCTGTGCGAGATGGTGGGCGAGGATTCTGACGGTCTCCCAGGAACGGGTGGCGCGGATGGGGGCGACGAGGTGTAGTCCTCGGCCGCCTGTAGTCTTTAAAAAGGGAGCAAGACCGACTTCGGTCATGAGCCCGTGGGCCAGTTGCGTGGCTTCGACCAGGCCACGCCAGGATATGTCCGGCCCTGGGTCCAGATCGATCGTGACGCGGTCAGGGTTGTCATGCTGGGGGGCATGGGCGCCCCAGGTGTGAAACTCGATGACGCCCAACTGCACCAGAGCCAGCAGGCCCTCCGTGGACTGTATCTGCAGGTGCCCTGCATCCCGCGTGAGGCCGGAGGGCAGGTCGCCTGTCAAGTGCTTCTGAAAAAAACAATCTTCGTCAGCGCCATCTGGACACCGCAGCATGGCGATGCGGCGGCCTTTCAGGTGCTCGAGCATGTGAGGGGCGATAGCTTCGTAGTAATGAGCCAGGTCGGATTTGGTGGTCTTGGGTGGGCGCAGCACGACGCGGTCCGGATGGGTAAGCGTGACGTGGCCGATACGCTCTGGCGTGTTGCTTTGCATAGAGAGGCTGGTCATGACATGGTCCAGAGAGTCAGAGATGGGACGTAGGGTTTGCTCAGGTTCGCTTGATTACGCTGATGTTGCCGTCGGCTTCGATATAGGCGCGGTGTACCTCGTTGACATCGTCGACGCCTTGCTGGCGCAGCTCGCTCAGTAGTTCGTCTTTGGTGATGAATTCTTTGCGCAGATTGCGCGTGCGGATCTGGCCGTCCTGGACGAGGCAGACACGATCCGCGGTGAGGAGCCGCCCAATGGGTTTGACGTAGTAGGCAAGGCGGTCAATGGCGACGGTCCAACCGATGATGGTGGCGACCAGGATCATGCCATCGGTAATGGACTCGTATTGGCCCGCCATGCCGTTCTGCGCAGCATCGGCGATCAAGACCAATACCAGCATGTCTGCGATTCCCACCGAGCCTACGTCTCGTCTACCCGCCATTCTGAGCAGTAGAAAGATGAACCAGTACATCATGCTGCCGCGGATGATGATCTCCAGCGGCGACATCGAGAGCGAAAACATGGTCGTCCAGTCGGGCTGCATATTCTTCTCTTTCCGTATGTAGGTATATGCAGAGAGCAAGTTTCGGGCCTGAACAAAAATCGCGTTGCAACGGCGCGTTCAGGCGGTGAGCAGGGGCAGGGCGATGGCCTGGCATGCGGCTTGCGTACGCCGGTCGGGCGTCTTTGCTTTTCAGGAGAATGCAGTGAATCTGAGCATGCACGTTCCGCAGCCCCCGCACCCGAATCCCGGCCGGCCGACGATCCCGCCAGAAATCCCGCCGGACAACCCACCAGAAATCCCGCCTGATGGCCCTCCTGATACGCCGCCCGGGGAACCGCCGATCACGCCGCCGCATGAGCCACCTACGGATCCGCCCCGCGAGCCGCCCACTCAGCCGCCACAGAATCCTGAAACAGACGAGCCGGACGTGGATCTCCCGCCTGCGGAGTCGCCGATCCGGCATCAAGTGTCGCAGCACGGCATATCGACCGCATTACGCGTTAACGGCGTGAGCCATGCGTTGACGCTGGACCCTCGCGCGACGTTGCTGGACACCTTGCGCGAATCCCTTCACCTGACTGGCACCAAGAAAGGCTGCGACCATGGCCAATGTGGCGCCTGTACGGTGCATGTCGACGGCAGACGGGTCAACGCCTGTCTGGTGTTGGCGGTGACCCTGCACGGCAAGGACGTCACCACCATTGAGGGCCTGGGCAGCGCCGAGTCGCTGCATCCCTTGCAGGCCGCATTCGTCGAGCATGACGGCTATCAGTGCGGCTACTGTACTGCCGGGCAAATCATGTCGGCAGCCGCGTTGTTGCATGAACCATGCGGAGACAGCGACAGCGAGGTACGAGAACTGATGAGCGGCAACATTTGCCGCTGCGGGGCGTATGCCAACATCGTTGCAGCGATTCAAGACGTACGCGGGAAAGGGTAGACGCATGCACCAGTTCCAATACACGCGCGCCACCGATATCGATGCCGCGCTGCGCCTGTTCAGCACGCAAGGGGCCGGCCCGCCGCCCCGGTTTCTGGCAGGCGGCACGACCCTGGTGGACTTGATGAAACTCGATGTCGAGACCCCGGCGCATATCATCGACATCAACGGTTTGGGTCTGAACGACATCGAGGTATTGCCCGACGGACGCACCCGCATTGGTGCGCTGGTGCGCAATGCCGACCTGGCGCGCGACGAGCGCATCGCGACCCATTATCCCGTTCTGTCGCAGGCACTGCTCTCGGGTGCGTCGGCGCAGTTGCGCAACATGGCTACCACCAGCGGAAACCTGCTGCAGCGTACGCGCTGCGTTTATTTTCGTGATCGAGCGGCCCGGTGCAACAAGCGCGATCCGGGTAGCGGCTGCGATGCCATCGGCGGGCATAATCGCAATCTGGCGATTCTGGGTACCAGCGAACATTGCATTGCCAGCAATCCATCGGACATGAATGTGGCGTTGATGGCGCTGGACGCCACGGTGCATGTGCAGGGCCCGGATGGCAGGCGTGATATCGCACTGCGCGATTTCTACCTGCTGCCCGGCGACACGCCGCAACATGAGACGGTACTGGACCCCAATGAGCTGATCACGCATGTGACTCTGCCCGCCAGCGCGGCAAGCGAGCGTTCGTGCTATGTGAAACTGCGCGACCGCGCGTCGTATGAGTTTGCGCTGGTGTCGGCTGCCGTGGTGCTGCAGGTGCGCGATGCACACATCCTGGCTGCGAGTATTGCGTTGGGTGGTGTAGGCACGAGGCCATGGCGCTGCCCATCGGCTGAGACGGAACTCGCGGGCCGTGCTCCCAGTGCCGCACTGTATGAAAAAGCCGCCCAGTCGGCCTTGCAGGGTGCGGTCGCGCAAAGTGAGAACGGGTTCAAGATCGAGCTCGCGCGCCGTTGCCTGATCCACGCTCTGTCCACGGCTCTGCCGCTGCAATAAGGACGCACCTGATGGTTCAATCAATGCTTGCTCATCCTGATGTCATCGGACAGCCCAGCGTCCGCATCGATGGTCCGTTCAAAGTCAGCGGCGCAGCGCGCTACGCCGCCGATTTCATGCTGCCGGATATGCTGCACGCCGTGCCGGTGTGCGCCACCATCGCGCATGGCCGCATTACCGGATTGGATACGGGGGCGGCAGAGGCGATGCCGGGGGTGCACATAGTCATTCACCATGGCAACCGGCCGCCGCTCTATCGCGCCGCCAGTGGCAACATCGACGAGGCTCGTCCTCCGCTGGACGACCAGATCGTTCGCTACTATGGCCAATATGTGGCGCTGGTTGTGGCCGACACCCCGGAGCAGGCGCAGGCCGCTGCCAATGTGGTTGATGTGGCTTATGAGGCCAGCACACCGCACGTCTCACCGCCCCGAGACATCCCTGAAACGCGGGATGAGCAGTCTCGCGCAGACCGGGAGGCCTCTCTCACCGTTGAAAGCGAACGAGGCGATGCGGCGGCCGCCTATGCGAGCGCGGACGTGCAGATCGAGACGATATACAGCACACCGGTCGAGACCCACAATTCGATGGAGCTGCATGCCTGCGTTGCTGCGTTCGATGGGCAGGCCTATACGTTGTACGAGTCTACGCAGGGCGTCGTGAACCATCGTGAGGTGGTGGCTCAGATGCTGGGTACTGGAAAAGAAAACGTACGGGTGATCTCGCATTACCTCGGCTCGGGATTTGGTGGCAAGCTGTGGCCGTGGCCGCACTCCGTGTTGGCCGCCGCCGCCGCACGTTTACTGGGCCGCCCCGTCAAGGTGGTCATCAGCCGCGCCATGACGTTCCACAGCGCGGGGCATCGTCCCTACACGCACCAGCACATGAGGCTGGGCGCGACACCAGACGGCAGATTGGTGTCGCTGCAGCATCACTATCTGAGTCAGGCATCCATGCTGGATGATTACCGGGAACAGTGTGGCCAGGCAACACCACGTATGTACAGCACGCCCAATCTGAAAGTGTGCTGGGGGCTGGCGCGACGGCACGTGGGCGCGCCAACGTCGATGCGAGGGCCTGGGGCGGTGCCCGGGATGTATGCGCTGGAGTCGGCCATGGATGAATTGGCCGTGGCGTTGCAGATGGACCCGGTAGCGTTAAGGCTGCGCAACGAACCGCAGCATGACGAAGGCACGGGTATGCCGTTTTCGTCGAGACACCTGCGCGAATGCCTGGAGCAGGGCGCCGAGCGCTTCGGCTGGCAACACCGCCAACCTGCGGTAGGTGCCATGCGCCGCGGCGACGAGGTATTGGGCTGGGGCGTGGCCGCGTGCTCATGGCCCGGTTTGCGCATGCCGACCGATGCCCGCGTCAGTTTGCACGCCGACGGCTCGGCCCGGTTGGTCTGCGCGACACAGGACATCGGCACAGGCACATACACGATTCTGGCGCAATTGGTGAGCGCAGAAACGGGCTTGGCGCTGGATCGTATCCAGATTGGTCTGGGCGATACGCGATTTCCGCCGGGACCCGTATCAGGCGGGTCGGCCGCGACGGCGTCGATTGTGCCAGCTGCACTCGAGGCCTCGCGCAAAGCGGTGAGGGCAGCCTGTCGTCTGGCGGTAGGCAAGGATGGCCCTTATGCCGGGCAATCGGAGCAGAGCCTCGCGATGCGGGATGGCCGTATCTGCGTTGCCGATGACAAGGCCGACGCTGGCGTGCCGCTGGCTCAGGTGTTGACGAAGGCTGGCGTGGCCAGCGTGACGGGCGACGGTCATGGCGGCAGCGGCAAATCATTGAAGAAACAGTACTCGATCAATTCATACGGGGCGCATTTTGTAGAGGTCGCCTGGCATCCTGCTACGGCGCGCCTGCGCGTGGTGCGTGTCGTGACGGTCATCGATGGCGGCCGCGTACTGAACCCCCGCACCGGCCGCAACCAGATCGAAGGCGCCATCGTGATGGGCATAGGGATGGCCATGTTCGAGCAGACGCATTACGACACGCGTTCGGGTGCGCCCATCAACAGCAATCTCGCCGACTACATCATGGCAACGCACGCCGATGCGCCGCAACTAGACGTGAGTTTTCTGGATTATCCCGATCTCATCTGGAACGAGGTGGGCGCTCGCGGCATAGGCGAAATAGGCTTGGCAGGGACGGCTGCCGCCATCACGAATGCGGTCTACCATGCCACGGGCGTGCGGGTGCGCGATCTGCCGGTGCGTATCGAAGATCTGTTGTGATCGGACGCAGGTACGCAACATGCGGGTAAGACGATTCCTATACAACAGGAGGTCATCATGAAGCTGAGAATGTTTGCCTTGCCCATCATTGCCGCCGGTCTGGTACTGGGGGGCTGCAGCCATCGTCATCACGACGGTGACAGCACCTACGACCGTCCGGGTTATCAGAACTCTGCGCCACCCCCGGCGCCTGCCACGATGCCGGACAACAACACCAACACCCCGAGCCCGGCCTATCCCTCCTCGGGTGGCTCACGCTGAGCCTCTATGCGTCACGGTCGCCCGCCGCGAGCGGGCGGCTCGCGCACACCCCATTTCCGCCCAGGTCAGGAATTTGCCCTGTAGCCTAGCAAATGACTGATGGCCTGGGCTTCCCGGCGTACCGCTTGACCTACTACGCCTTCCGGCGAAGGGTCGAATCCGCCGGATGCGCCTAGCGCCGTCAATACCGCTCGAGGGCGGCCCGTATAGTCGTAGAGCGGCGCGGCGACCGCGCTGATGCCCGGCAGATTGGTATCGCGTACGGAAGCGCAGCCGGCATCCCGCACGGATTGGCACAGCACCTCGATAGGCTCATGGGCGTCCAGCAGCGCACGCTGCGCGGGTGTGGCGGCCCGTAATTCCGACCGAGCCATTGCAGATACTTCGCGCTCATTCAACGCAGCCAGCAACGCGCGGCCGGTGGCCGACCAGAGTATGGGCAGCACCGAGCCTACCCGCACATTGACGGTCACGGGCAGGCCGGGCTCTTCAAATCGAACGATGGTGGGTCCTTTGTTGCCCATCACTGCGACAAAGCAGGTGACCTCGAGCTCCTCGCGCAACCGTATCAGCGAGGACTCCGCCATGCGGATAGGGTCCGCCTGCCGCATCGCCGCCAATCCCAACAACAATGTTTCCAGGCCCAGGAAATATTGCTGGGTAGAAGTGTCCTGGTTTACTAGACCGCCTTCCACGAGGCTCACGAGATAACGATGCACTTTGGCAGGGCTTTCGTCGATATGCGAGGCGATCAATGTCAGGCTCGCGCGTCCGCCCAGGCTACCTAACGCTTTGAGAATGGCGGTACCGGTCTCGGCAGCCTGGACTCGCTGGCGGCGTTCGCGAGGGCGGGTAGAGGCGGGGGTAGCGGATGGAGGGTTCATAGTGGGCATTAGGGGGGAGATGACCCGATGATAGGTTATCCCGTATTGACGATTTACGCATAGCGTATAGAATTTACGCAAAATAAGCTACGCTTTGCAGCCACAACACCACGGAGACAATCATGCCCTTTGGCCGCTTTACTCGCGCGTTCGCCTGCTCCCTCCTCACGATGACGGCGGCAGCCCCCGCGC
The DNA here is from genome assembly GCF_965139205.1 of Bordetella muralis. Classification (GTDB taxonomy): domain Bacteria; phylum Pseudomonadota; class Gammaproteobacteria; order Burkholderiales; family Burkholderiaceae_B; genus Bordetella_A; species Bordetella_A muralis. Next base: position 413,973 of record NZ_CBCSIU010000002.1, on the reverse strand, counting down.
TAGCCGACGACTATCCGTCCAAGCCGATTCGCTGGATCGTGCCGTATGCCGCCGGCGGTGGCTCGGATTTCCTGGCGCGTACGATCAGCCAGGGCCTGTCGCCGCGGCTGGGGCAAACCATTGTGGTGGACAACAAGCCCGGCGGGAATACGGCGATCGGCGCTTCGGAAACGGCGCGTTCGGCGCCGGATGGCTACACCATGTTGTCGGCCGACAATGGCACGCTGGTTTTCAATCCGGCGTTGTACGCAAAGCTGTCCTATGACCCTGAGAAAGACCTGGCGCCCGTGACGCTGCTAGGGAAATTCCCGATGATTCTGGTCGCCGGCCCCGCGCTGAAGGCCACGGACGTAAAGGGTTTCATCGCGGAGGTCAAAGCCAGTGCCAAGGGCATGGATTACGGGTCGGCCGGCGCCGGCAGTCCGCATCATTTGGCGATGGAATTGCTCAAGGTGGAAACCGGAGTGAATCTCGTACACGTACCGTATCGGGGTGCCGCGCCCTCGCTGGCGGATGTTGCGGGCGGGCAAGTGCCCGTCATGATGGTCGATCTGGCTGCCGGGGCCGGGTTCATCAAGGGCGGCAAGGTCCGCGCGCTCGCCGTGGCGAACCCCACACGTTTGCCTCAGCTGCCTGATGTGCCGACGTTTGCCGAGCTGGGCTACAAGAATGTCGAGGCGGCCGCTCAGGTAGGCATCGTCGTCCCGGCTGCAACGCCGAAGCCCATCATCGACAAGCTGAATCATGATCTGGTGGAGACGATCAAGGATCCCACGATTCGCCAGAAGCTCGTGGACTTCGGCATCGAGCCGGTGGGTGACACCCCCGCGGAATATGCCGCGCTGCTGAAAGACGAGCGCGTTCGCTGGCACAAGCTGATTCGCGATCTGAATATCAAACTGGATTAATCGCCTCTCGCGCGTTACCGCATTACAGGAACGACGTTATGTCATCACGTTTTAGTCAAGGACAAACCCAGGTCGACGGACAGCGATCCGGGCCCGTTGAGGTGTTGGGTGCGACGCACGCTCAGAACCCGAGCCCGGCAGCTGGCGCAGGCTGTCCAGTGCATCAGATGACTAACGCCGCTCCTTCCGGCTGTCCCGTACACGTGAGCCCTCGCGCCGCGGAGTTCGATCCGTTCGGTGACGCTTATCAGCAGGACCCGCCGGACTATGTCCGCTGGGCGCGCGAGCAGGAACCGGTGTTTTATAGCCCAAAGCTCGGCTATTGGGTCGTAACGCGCTACGAAGATATCAAGGCGATCTTTCGTGACAACATGACGTTCAGTCCATCGATTGCGCTTGAGAAAATCACGCCGACAGGGCCCGAGGCGAATGCGGTGCTGGAATCCTACGGCTACGCCATGAACCGTACCTTGGTCAACGAGGACGAGCCGGCGCACATGCCGCGGCGTCGCGCGTTGATGGAGCCTTTCACGCCAGAGGCGCTCAAGCATCACGAGCCGATGGTGCGCCGTCTGACGCGCGAGTATGTGGACCGATTCATCAATGACGGTCGCGCGGATCTCGTCGATCAGATGCTGTGGGAAGTCCCCTTGACGGTGGCGCTGCATTTCCTCGGCGTGCCCGAGGAGGACATGGATCTGCTGCGTCAGTATTCCATTGCGCACACGGTCAATACGTGGGGCCGGCCCAAACCAGAGGAGCAAGTTGCGGTCGCCCACGCCGTGGGAAATTTCTGGCAGTTGGCCGGAAAAATCCTGGACAAGATGCGTCAAGACCCTAACCAGCCGGGCTGGATGCAATACGGGATACGCAAACAAAAAGACTATCCCGATGTGGTGACGGACTCTTATCTGCATTCCATGATGATGGCTGGCATCGTTGCTGCACATGAGACGACGGCCAATGCGTCGGCTAACGCCATCAAATTGCTGTTGCAGCATCCGGACGCCTGGCGTGATATCTGCGAAGATCCCTCGCTGATTCCCAACGCGGTAGAGGAATGCCTGCGTCATAACGGTTCGGTGGCGGCATGGCGACGGTTGGTCACGCGCGATACGAATATCGCGGGAACGCCAATCCCGGCAGGATCGAAATTATTGATTGTCAGTTCGTCAGCGAATCATGACGAGCGCCATTTTGCCGATGCGGATCTGTTTGATATCCGGCGTGAGAATGCCAGCGATCAATTGACCTTTGGCTATGGTTCGCATCAATGCATGGGCAAGAATCTGGCCCGCATGGAGATGCAGATTTTCCTCGAGGAATTCACGCGCCGTCTGCCTCACATGCGTTTGGCCGATCAGGCATTTACGTATGTGCCGAATACGTCGTTCCGTGGGCCGGAGCATGTGTGGGTGGAATGGGATCCTCGTCAGAATCCAGAGCGTGCGCAACCCGAGATTCTGTCGCGTCGTCAGGCGGTGCGTATTGGTGAGCCGTCTACGCATGCGGTGACGCGGCCGGTGATGGTAGAGCGTGCCGATGCGGTCGCTGAAAATATCGTGATGCTGACCTTGGCCTCGCCTGATGGAAAGGCGTTGCCGCGTTGGACTCCTGGTGCGCACATTGATGTGGAATGCGGCGATACGGGGATGTCGCGTCAATATTCACTGTGCAGCGACCCCGCGGAAACTGGGCGGCTGCAGATCGCGGTATTGCGAGAAACAGAGAGCCGCGGTGGATCCGCCTGGGTGCATGAGTATGCGAGACCGGGCACGCGGTTGCGTATCCGTGGTCCGCGCAGTCATTTCCGATTGGATGAAACGACGCCTCGGGCGGTCTTTATCGCGGGTGGCATAGGCATTACACCGATCAGCGCGATGGCCCGCCGTGCGCGCGATCTGGGCATCGACTACGAACTGCATTACAGCGGGCGCTCGCGTGACGGAATGGCGTTGTTGGCGCAGCTGCAGCAATTGCATGGTGAGCGTTTGCGTGTGTATGTCTCGGAGGAGGGCACGCGGAATGATTTCACGGCATTGCTGGCGCAGCCTGCGGCGGGGACGCAGGTGTATGCGTGCGGTCCGGAGCGCATGTTGGAGGCTTTGACATCGGCTTGTGCGCATTGGCCGGAGGATACGCTGCGGGTGGAGCATTTTCATTCCACGCTGGGGTCGTTGGATCCGTCGAAAGAGCAGACGTTCGAGGCGGAGCTCAAAGACTCTGGCTTGGTGGTCACTGTACCGGCGGATCAGACGCTGTTGACTGCGTTGCGGGCGGCCAATATCGATGTACAAAGCGATTGCGAAGAAGGACTATGCGGGTCGTGTGAAGTGCGGGTGTTGGCCGGGGATATTGATCATCGGGATGTCGTGCTGACTCGGGCTGAGCGCGAAGGGAACGGCAAGATGATGAGCTGTTGCTCTCGGGCTCGGAATGGCGGGCGCATTGTGTTGGAGTTGTAGATGTTGGTTTGAGGCGTGGCGAGGATCAGAAGAACGCCCCGGTAGGCGGCAGGACGCCGTTGAGCAGGTGATCACCGAGAAAACGCTCTTTGTACAGGCGCGGGTTGTGGGACGAAATGACTTTGATGTTGCGCCAGTGCCGGTCCAGCGCGCCCTCAGTGGTGACGACCGAACCTGAACCCAGGTCTATCAGCCAGCCTGCCAGTTGCGGCGCGATGTCGTCGGCGACGATCTTGGCTTCGGTCGCCTTGAGCGTCGCAGCCAGGGCCAGTGCATCGGCCTGCGCGCTGCCGTAGGCGTCGAAAGCGGCTGCAAGCGCCAGTATCGCGCGTTCTATGACAGCTTCCAGTGCGCCGGCGTGTGCAGCGATGCGGCCAAGCTGCGCCTGAAGCACGGCTTCGTCACGCGGCATGTCGGCCTGGCCATGATAGAAGTTGCGCCGCCGTTCGTGGATGAGCTGGACACTGTCGCGCGCGATGCGGCGGGCGATGCCGGCGATGGCGTTGGTCAGGTACACCTGGTGGAAGGTATAGCGCCAGGTGCCGTTGTGCGCTGCCCGGGCGGGTGTGGGATAGATATCGCCGGCCTGGATGTGTACCTCGGCGAATCGCGTGTTGCCCGAGCCCGTGAGCTTCTGGCCAAACCCGGGCCAGTCGTCGTCCAAGTCCACGCCCGGAGCGCTGGTCGAGGCGAGGTACTGCACCAGTTCCTCCTCGCGGCTTTCGCGGGCAGGGCCGAGGAGCCAGTCGGCATAGAGGTTGCCGGTGGAATAGGGTTTGATGCCGCTACCCACATAAAAGCCCTGCGCGGCACGCCATTCCAGGCGTCCGGTAACGTCTGACGGTGCTTCGCCAGCGCGTTTGGGCGGGGCATTGCCGAAGCCTAGACCGAATGTGCGGCCTTCGGCGGCTTCGCGCAGCAGCCGCGCGTACAAGGGCTCGCAGGGCGCGCGCAGGGCTTCTTCTACCGCGAAGAAGTGATTGCGGAAAGCGTGCGCGATATTGGAGTCGGCATAGGACAGGTCGCGTGCGAGCTGGAAAAGATCAGGCAGCGCCAGTCCAGCGCCGCCTTGTTCGCGCGACAGGCGCAGCCTGCCTAAGCCAGCGGCCTTGAGTTCGGCGACGCGATCCCGGGGAAGCCGCCGCTCGACGTCGCGCTGCGGCGCTTCGTTGGCAATCGATTCGAACAACGNCTCGAATCCCAGCGCGTGCGTGATGGCGCTCCAAGCGTAGCCTGACGTCTCTATGGCGAATTCATGCTGCATGGTATGGCTCCCGTCAGGCACTGAGGCGCTCGACGGCGCCGGGACGAAAGGGCTCCAGACCCAGATGGCCGCGCAGCGTGCGGGTCTCGTACTCGTGGCGATAGCGCCCCGCGCGCTGCAGGACGGGAATCACATGGTCCGCGATCAGATCCAGGCCGGCGGGCTGCACGTCAATGTTGAGATTGAATCCGTCGGCGCCCCGTCCATCCACCCATTCGATGATGTTGCGTGCAAAGCCGTCGGGCGTGCCCGTGTAGACGCGATGCCCGCCCGTGATGTTGGAGAACATCAGTTCGCGGATGTTCCAGCCGTTGGTGCGGGCTTCCTTGAGCATCTCGTTGCGGTGCCAGCGCGAGGCGATGGGTACGATGGATTCATTCGCATCTATCTTGGCGTGCGGCAACGGCGCGTCAAGATCGGCGAGGTCTGCAGGCTCCAATGCCAGGTGGCGGGCCAATTCGGCGCGTAGCGCCTCGGTGTTCAGCAAGTCGTCCAGCGCCCGCTTGTGGCGCAGCGCCTCATCGTCGGTGGAGCCCAGGATGGGAAACAGGCCCGGCATGATGAGCAACTGGCCGGGATCGCGGCCGAAAGAAGCCGCCAGGCGCTTGGTCTCGGCATAGAACGCTTGCGCGCTGGCCAGCACCCGCTGGCCCGTAAACAGCGCGTCGGCGTAGCGCGCGCCAAAGGCCTTGGAGTCGGCAGATTGGCCGGCCTGAAAGATCACCGGACGGCCTTGCGGGCTTTCCGGCACCGACAACACGCCGCGTGACGCGAAATGACGGCCGCGGAAATCGATGGGGCGCAGTCTGGCCGGGTTCAGGTAGACGTGTGAGGCCGCGTCGGCCTCGATGGCCTGTATCGGCAAACTGCTCCACAGGCTTGTGACGATCTCGACGAATTCGCGGGCGCGCTCGTAGCGTTCGGCCTGATCCCAGCCTTTGTCGACGCCGAAGGCGCCGAGCGACGGCGGGTTTTGCGAGGTGATGATGTTCCACGCTGCGCGGCCCCGGCTGATGTGATCGATGGACGCGATCTGCCGGGCGATGGTATGAGGATGGCCGAACAGCGAGGTTGTGGTGGCGACCAGGCCTACATACTGCGTATGCTGTGAGAGTGCCGCGACGAGGATGGACGGGTCCAAGGCACGCCAGGGGCGGGTGTGGCTTTCCGTCACCAGGCCGCCCGGGCCGTCGGCCAGGAAGATAGCGTCTATCAGAGCCCGTTCGGCGGACTTGGCGATGGCCGTGAAGTGGTCGATGTCGGTGGACAGGGCCGCAGCGTCGGGCAGGGTCTTCCAGGCGGCGTCGTGGCGGCCAGAGGCCAGTACGTTGACGCCCAGCCGTATCGGATTTGCAGACATGGTGGATTCAAACCTTGATACTGTGGTCAGCGACCTTGATGTTGGACTTGATGATGCCGTGCGAGGCCAGCCAATCGGCGGCCCGCTGGAACTCGGTGATGAAGTCATCGTCATCCGGCTCGTAGAACTTGTTTTTGCGGGCGTAGCTGACCAGCTTGTCGCGCACGGCGTCGTTGTACTTGCCTTCGCGTTGGGCAATGATCTCGGCTTCGACAGGATGCTCGGAGATCCACTGGCCCTCGATGTAATAGGCGTCCTGCACGGCGCGCACCAAGGCGGCATTGCGCGTGGCGAAGTCGCGAGTCACGACCAGCGAGCTGTAATCGATCAGAAAGTCCAGGTCGGTCCCCTCGAAGAAAATGTCCTTGGCGCCGTTCTGTTCCCGCGAGATGTCCACGCCGGGCGACCACATGGACCAGGCGTCGACCTTGCCCTGGGCGAACGCGGGGCCCGCGTCGGGCGGATTCAGGTAGACGAACTGCACCTTCTCGCGCGGCACGTTGAATTTCTCCAGCGCGGCGACGACCAGGAACTCGCCGAGCCCAGCCCTGTTGACCGCCACGCGCTTGCCGGCCAGGTCACGCACGTGGTTGATGCCGCTGTCTGTCTTGACGATGATGGCGGTCGAGCGGGGCGAGTACACATTGAAGGAGGTGAACACCAGGGGCGAGCCGGCCAATATGGCCGCCAACGCGGGCGTGGTGGAACCCCAGAAGCCGAAATCGGCGCTGCCGCCCACGACTGCCTGCAGCGAGGGAGCGTGGTTGGCGAACGGACCTATCCATTCGACTTTGATATCTCGTTCCTTCAGGCGTTTTTCCAATTCGCCGCGTTCGCGCGCGACCAGCGGGATTCCGCCGCGGCCATAGCCCAGGCGCACAGTATCCGTATCGCGGGTACCCTGGGCGGCCAGGCCTCGCGTAGGGACAATCAATCCTGAGGCCAGCGTTGCGGCGCCCATTTTCAGCAGGCCGCGGCGGGTCAGAGGGGTATTAAGAACGGGCATGAAATGCAGCTCCTGTTTTTTGGGGTCGAAGGCTACCGGCGGATCAGATCGTCGGCCACACCCAGCTTGGTGAGCAGGCCGTGGCGCAACTGTGTGAAATCGTTTTGGCTGCTGGTGACGTGCTCGCTGGCAATGCGGCCGTCGCGCATGACCAGGATGCGGTCGGCGATGGCAATAGCCTCGTCGACATCGTGAGTCACGATAAGGACGCCGGGGCGATGGCGCGCCACGAGTTCTCTTACCAGTACGTGCATCTTGATGCGGGTCAGCGCATCGAGCGCGGCGAAAGGCTCGTCCAGGAGCAGCAGGCCGGGCTCTCGGACCAAGGCTCGGGCCAGCGCCACTCGCTGCGCCTGGCCGCCCGACAGGTTGCGCGGCCAGTCGTCCTCGCGGCCAGCCAGGCCGACCTCGGCCAGGGCGGCGCGCGCCTGAGGCACGGAATCGGACGGCCGTCCGAGCATGACGTTATCGAGCACGCTGGCCCAGGGCAGCAAGCGGTGCTCCTGGAAGACCACGGCGGCTGAGCCGCGGGCGTGGATGGTGCCGGCATCGGGCGCATCCAGGTCGGCCAGCGCGCGCAACAGCGTGGTCTTGCCGCAGCCGCTTTCGCCGAGCAGGGCAACAAACTCGCCTTTGCGTATGGTGAGGCTGAGGTCTTCGATGACGGTGCGTTCGCCGTAGTTGCGCCGCAGGCCATGCACTTCGACAGCGAGTTCGGAAGCGGGAATGAGGGTATCCATGGTTCACCCCTTGTCCGTGAAGTTGGGATGCCAGGACAACAAGCGGCGTTCCAGCATCCGAGCCAGACCGTCGGCGACGACGCCGATGAGGGCGTAGATGATGATGGTCAACACGATGACGTTGGTCTGCAGAAATTCCCTGGCATCCATCGCCAGAAAGCCTATCCCCGAAGTGGTGGCCAGTGTTTCGGCGATGACCAGCGCCAGCCAGGCCGTGGCCAGCGAGTAGCGCACGCCGGTCAGCACTGAGGGCATCGCACCGGGCAGGATGATGCGGCGCACAGTGTCCAGCCGCGACAGGCCCGTGACCTGGGACACTTCCAGCAGCTTGGGGTCAATCTGGCGGATGCCGAGGACGGTATTTACGTAGAGAGGAAAAAATACGGCCAGCGAGACCAGGAAGATCTTGCCTGTCTCGTCCACTCCGAACCACACGATGACCAGCGGCAGCAGGGCCAGGAAGGGAATGGCGCGGATCATCTGGATGGGGCGGTCCAGCAGCGCATGCGCCACGCGGGAGAAACCTGTCAGCACGCCGAATCCGAATCCGGCCGTGCCGCCGATGAGAAAGCCTGCGAGGGCCCGCAACAGGGAGGCCCCCAGGTGCCGGAACAATTCCCCGGAACGCAGCAGGTCCCATGCGGTGATCAGTATCGAGCTGGGAGGCGGGAGGACCTGAGAGCGGATGAGGCCCGCTTGGGTAGCTGTTTCCCAGACTATGACGAGCAACACCGGAACTAGCCAGGAGAGCAGAAAGTAGTTGGCCGGATTGATGATGCCGGCGCGCGCCGTCTTGTTGAGAGGACGGGTTCGCGCGGCGCTGCGTACCGAGGTGTCAGCGTGTACAGAGGGCGGCGAGGTGGCAGTACCGAGGGACATGAATCGTGCCTGGAAACGATGGGTGAGCCGCAGATTCTAGGTAAACACCTCTACGGGGCAAACGATCAATTCGTCATTTTTTAATCAGGCATATTCAAATTACGGCGCTGTTGTTTGACATGCTTTCGGTGTTCTCTACATGCCGTCGTGGCGTGGGCAGGTGTCCTGGTTGCGTCAACCACTCGTGAGCCCGAGCAGAGGCGGGCGCAATATATTCAATCGCGCTATATACTGCGCACCAACCAGGAAAAGGGAGGAGCCTCGTATGGGTTTCGGTTCATTTATCCGCAAACAATTTATCGACATCCTGCAATGGAATGAGGACACCGATGGCGTACTCGCCTGGCGTCATCCCATGCAGGATTTTGAAATCCAATATGGGGCCAGCCTGACCGTACGCGAATCGCAGATGGCGGTGTTCGTCAACGAAGGCCAGATCGCGGACGTGTTCGGCCCCGGTATGTACAAGCTGACCACGCAGACGCTGCCGGTGCTGACGTACCTGAAAAATTGGGACAAGCTCTTTGAGTCGCCGTTCAAGTCGGATGTGATTTTCTTCAGCACCCGGTTGCAACTGGGACGGCGCTGGGGCACTACGCAACCCGTGACGATACGCGACAGCGAATTCGGCATGGTGCGGCTGCGCGCCTTTGGGGTGTATTCGTATCTGATCTCCGATCCGGCCAAGTTCTATCGCGAGATCAGCGGTACGCGCGATGTCTTTACCGTTGACGATCTGGAACAGCAACTGCGCAATATGGTGGTGGCGGCCATGACGACGGCGCTGGGCGGATCGAACGTCGCCTTTTTGGATATTGCGGCCAACCAGGGCCTGATGTCGCAAAAAATCGCCGAGGCGCTCGGCCCGGTGTTCGATCGGTATGGCATCAAGCTCGATAACTTCACCGTCGAAAACGTGTCTTTGCCCGAGGAACTGCAAAAGGCCTTGGATACGCGGATTTCGATCGGGATAACGGGCGATCTGGGCAAGTACACCCAATACCAGACCGCCAGTTCCATTCCGATGGCCGCGCAGAACGAAGGTGGAATCGCCGGTATCGGTGCTGGCCTGGCCGCTGGCGCGGCATTGGGGCAGACCATGGCGCAAGGGCTCGTGCCCGGCGCTGGCGCAGCAGCCGCTGCGGCGGCTGGGTCTGCCGGCGCGGACCCTGTCCAACGCCTGCAGCAACTGAAAGATCTGCTGGACAAAGGACTGATCACCATTGCGGACTACGACTCGGCCAAAGCCGAGGTGCTCAAGAAACTCACCAGCTAGAACACGATGCAGCAGGTTCTGTGTCCGCAGTGCGATGCACCCGGTCAAACTTACACGTTACGTGTGTGGAGCGAACTTCAGAGCCTGCTGAGCCGCGGTGGCGATGCTGGTATCCCGACGCCAAGCGACGCATGAGGACGCCCGTCGGCGGCGACTACTGCGCCTCGGCATCATAGACGACCGCGACGCGTGCAAAATTGGCGCCGTGCTGTTTGACGTCGAATTGAAACGGCACGCTTTCGCCGGGCTTGAGCGTCGGCACGCGCAGTTGCTCATAGCGCGCGCCCGTCAGATGATCTTTGGCATCGTACAGGCTGACCCATACGCGGATTTCGTCGACGTTGCTTGACGACTCATTGAGCACACGGCCGAACACCGTCACATACTTGTACTGATAACGGTACGTGAAATTCAAGGTGCCGCCGCCAATGCCCGCGTCGGTTTTCTCGATGGTGACTTTCAGCTTGGGGCGCGGACCGGGCAGGGCGGCGGGTTTGGCCGGCTGCCAGTCTGCCTTGATTTCCGTGATCTTGTTAAAGCGCTCGCCCGTGAACATCATGGGCACACGTTCGCCAGGATAGATCGTGCCGGGCATCGTCCACTCGTGACGCAACCCGATCGCGGTCGATCCCTCAAAGAACGCCATTGTCACGTTGGGATCGACCATGATGGTGTCTTTGCTCGTGTTCACGAACTCCAGATAAAGCTGCGAACGCCCGATTTCGCTGGGCAGCCGATGCGGATCGACGACGGCCATGACTGAGCTGTCGAAAAACTTGAAGTTCTCGTCCAGCAACTCTTCGGTACTGAGGCGCAAATGATCGATGACCCGGACATTGGCGGGATCGACGTGAATGATGCGGGACGGACTGGGTGTCGGCGGGACTTCTGTCGCTTGTGCAAACACCAATGAGGGAATCATGCCGGCCAGCAGCACGGCGGTGTAGCGGCTAGCCTTCACTTTGCACCATATAGTCATAAGACGCGACTTTCTCGTCGCTGAACATATCGCAACGTACATCGAACGGTGTGGCGGCGTTTGGCCCCAGCTCATTGGCCACGCCATAACCTGAACCCACGCCAATGATGCGGCCGTCTTTGCCATACAGCGTGACGACAATTCTGGCGCTGCGCGCCGTGCCCATCTCGATGTTGCGCGCCAGCCCCACCAGACGATAGGTGCCGTCGTTGAGGACGAGTTGCACCTTTTCGGCGACCACGGCACGGCTGATACGGTCGGTCGGAGACACGCGCTGGACTTTCAACTCGTAGCGAGTGAAGGGTTCATCGGGCATCGATAGGCGCACAGGCGCATACTCGCCCGGCAACAGCGTATTGGCGACCGGTGAGCCCGAGGTGCTGCTCAGCGTCAATGCATCCCGGTAAAAGGTCGCCGATACGGTCGGCGCGTTGATGTCGCGGCCCGTGTCATTGTGCATCAGCATGACGAGTTCGCGGCCACGGCCGGTCTTGATATTCTGCACATCGGTGAGCTTGATCAGAGCAGGATCGATGGGCTTTTCGGGCTCGTAACGAGGGACGGGCGTACTCGAATCGTGCAGCAGCGTCATCACGAGCGGCACCAGAAAGACTGCCGCCACCGCGGCAATAATGATCGCAATCGCAGCCGGCTTGATTTGCACCGGCGCGGGCTGCGGCTGCTGCATGCCCCGCAGGATTTTTTCCAGCCGCTGGGCAACATCGTCCTCGACCAATGTGACGGCCTGGCAATGATTGCAGCGATACTCGTTGGTCGCGAGCTTGGTGAACTGGCTGCTGCCACAGGCGGAGCAGGTCAGTGTGATGGTGTTGATGGTGGTACGTTTGGTGGGCATGCGCGCGGCCCCGCTTGGCGCGGGCAGGGTGATCATCCTGGGGCGCAAGGATAACCCGGCGCGCAAAACGCCGCGGGGCCTGCTCGCATCAAAATATTACGAAATACGAATAAAAGCAGTGCGCCGCTTCGGACGGCGCACCTTGGCAGGCGCGCCATGCGACGGTTATAAGAGCAGTTCAACGCCTCTCGCAGCCCGTCCCAAGGAGTGCCCGCATGTTCACACGCCGCCGCTTTTTATATGGGTTGTCCGCATTGAGCGCCGGGACCCAATTCCCTGGCACGGTGCTGGCGGCTGATCCCGCGATGGACCTACGGCGCATTCCTTCGTCAGGCCAAACTGTGCCAGTCATCGGAATGGGAACGGCGGATAGCTTCAACGTCGGCGACTCTGAACAAGAACGGGCACCGCTGCGCGAGGTGATGCGCCGATTCTTCGCCGCTGGGGCCTCGGTGATTGACACGGCGCCCAGCTATGGGCAATCGGAAACCGTGATCGGTGATTTGCTGGCTGGGCTCGGCCTGCGCGACAAGGCGTTTCTCTGCACCAAGATCGGTGCGTCGGGCCGCGAGGCAGGACAGGCTCAGTTTCAGGAATCATTGCGGCGTCTGAAAACAGACAAGGTCGAGCTGCTGCAGGTGCATAATCTGCGGGATTGGCGCACGCAATTGGCGTTGATCCAAGAGCTCAAGGCCCAAGGCGCCGTCCGCTATTCAGGCCTGACTCACTATTATGAGGGAGCGCACGATGAGTTGGCGGACGCCGTGCAGGCCGCCAAGCCCGATTTTCTGCAGATCAATTATTCGGTAATCGCGACGGGTGCGGAAAAGCGCTTATTTCCCATGGCGCAAGACCTCGGCATCGCCGTATTGATCAATCGTGCCTTTGAGGATGGCCGATTGTTTCGCGAGGTGGCTGGCAAGGCGCTGCCTGGTTGGACGGCAGAGGCGGGCATCACATCATGGGCACAGGCCTTTTTGAGATTTGCGATCAGTCCGCCCGCCGTGACCGCGGTGATCCCGGCAACCAGCCGGCCCGATCGGCAGAGCGATAACCTGAAGGCAGGATATGGGCCGCCATTGACGGCAGAACAACGTCGATCGTTGCAGTCGATGTTCGCCTGATAGCGCGTGACGTGACATCCAGGCCTATGCCCATAAAAGCGAGTCTGATTCGCCTGCTGAACCTGCGCGACGGAGAGGGCGCTGCGGTGGCCGCAGGCGTGGGCATGTTTTTTCTGTTGTTCTGCGCGTATTTCATGCTCAGGCCTGTGCGCGAGACCATGGGCGTGGCTGGCGGTGTCGACAACCTGCAGTGGTTGTTCACCGGAACATTTGTGGTCACGTTGATCGCCATGCCGCTGTTCGGTTGGGTAGCTTCGCGTGCGCCACGGCGGCATATTCTGTCCTGGGTATATGGGTTTTTTGTCGTGAACCTGCTGGCGTTTGCCGTAGTGTGGTGGCTGCAGGCCGACATCGTATGGACCGGGCGCGTGTTCTATATCTGGTTGTCGGTGTTCAACCTGATGGCGATTTCACTCGCCTGGAGCGTGCTGGCCGACGTGTTTGCCGGCGAACAGGCACGCCGCTTGTTCGCGTTGATGGCGGGCGGCGCGAGTCTGGGCGGACTCGCAGGGCCATTGCTGGGCGCGTTGCTGGTCGAGCCCTTGAGTCATAGCGGTTTGCTGGTATTGGCGTCCGCGCTTCTGACCGCCAGCGCAGGCTGCGCGGCGTGGCTGCATCGTTGGCGTGACCGGTATCCCGACGTGGCAGAGGATGCCGATGATCGGATCGAGCGTCATCGCCCGCTAGGCGGCAACCCCTTTGCCGGCGTGACGGAGGTATTGTGCTCGCGCTATTTGCTGGGCATTGCCTTGTTTGTGACGCTCTTGGCCAGCGTCAACACCTTTATGTATTTCGAACAAGCGCGCATGGTGGCCGAACATTTTCCGGACCGCACACGCCAGACGCAGGTCTTTGGATTGATTGACGCGGTGGTGCAGGGCCTGGCCATCCTGACGCAGGTATTTTTCACGGGCCGGATTGCGCAGCGGCTAGGTGTGCAAGTGTTGCTGACGGGCGTGCCGCTGTTGTTGGTAGCGGGCTTTTTGTGGTTGGCGTGGTCGCCGGTGTTTGCCGTGTTTGTCGTGGTGATGGTGGTGCGCCGTGCCGGTGAGTACGCCCTGGTGCGCCCAGGCCGCGAGATGCTTTATACGGTGCTGCCTTCGGAACAGAAATACAAGGCCAAAAATTTCAACGACACAGTGGTGTATCGCGGCGGCGATGCAGTGAGTGGCTGGGTGAAACGCGGGGTGGACTTGATAGCGGACCAGCCGTCTTTGGCGCTGCTTTTGGGCGCGATGATTGCATTGGCTTGGGCCTTCACGGGGGCGTGGCTGGCGCGCCAGTATCGGCGACGGGAGCCAGGCGCAGGCAACCATGAAGAGCCGGGCTGATATCATCAGCCCGGCGGATGCTCGGGTGGCGGCGGCTGGGTCACTGAGTAACACGTATTCCCGCTGGTGTTAACTTGCCGTCTCCAGAACACATATCTTCTGCGACGCCTAATCGCCCGCGGTCCCTGTTATGGGCAGCACGATCCCCGTGATATAGCTCGAGCAGCACGGCGCTGCCAGAAAGACGTACGCGGGCGACAGCTCCTCCGGCTGAGCGGCACGGCCCATTTGTGTCTGTTCGCCGAATTTTCGAACATCCTGCGCTGCCCGGTCGGCAGGGTTCAACGGCGTCCAGACGGGCCCAGGCGCGACCGCATTGACGCGAATACCACGGCTGACCAGATTGGCTGCGAGCGCGCGGGTGAATGAATGGATCGCGCCCTTGGTCGCCGAATAGTCCAACAATTGGGGACTACCGCGCAGGCCGGTAACCGATCCGGTATTGATGATGCAACCGCCTTCGGGCAGATGAGGCAACGCAGCTCGGGCCATATAGAAATAGCCGTAGATATTGGTGCGCAGGGTTTCGTCCAGGCGCTCGTCCGAAATATCCTCCAGCGATTCGGCGTGTTCCTGAAAGGCTGCGTTGTTGACGAGAATGTCCAGATGCCCAAAGGCGCGGACGGTTTTATTGACGGCTTGTTGGCAGAACTCCGGATCGCGCACATCGCCACTGATGGTGATGCATCGGCCGCCTTCGGCCTCGACGGCTTTTTTGGTCTGGGCGGCGTCATCGTCTTCGTTCAGATAGGCTACGGCAATGTCTGCCCCTTCGCGAGCATACAGGACGGCAACAGCGCGCCCGATACCGGAGTCTGCACCGGTAATCAGCGCGACTTTACCCTCGAGCTTTTCGCTGCCTCGATATCCCGGTGCGGAATACCGGGGTGCGGGATCCAGATCGGATTCCCGGCCCGGTTTCTGCTGATGCTGGGCGGGCTGAGGCGGCTCGGGCTGACGGCGTTCGCCGGTCTGGGCCGGGCTGCTCGACTTGGATGACTTGGACGACTTGGCATCGCGTTGATCTTGGTCGCGTTGCAGTTCGCGTTGGCGGCGGGCAGTGGCGTCGGCGTCTTGATCGCGAGAACGGTTCGGCATCTGTTTCTCCTTGGCTATCGGGCGCCCAGGCGGGGCGCGGCAGAAGCTCAAAGCCTCGCAATTTGTATTCCCGGCTACGGGCGGGTACGCAAATTGCTGTACGAAACCGTACGGGCCCAAGGGGGGCTCCTGACGCAAATTCGGAGGAGGACTGCCGTCATGTCGACCATTCTGCTGATTGTGCTGATTCTTTTGTTGGTGGGCGCCTTTCCTGCGTGGCCCCATAGCCGCAGTTGGGGATACTTTCCCAGCGGCATCTTGGGCATTCTATTGATCGTCCTTATCGTCATGCTGTTGACGGGCCGGCTGTAGCAGGCCCGGCTAGTCCGTGCTGGCGCAGAGCGCAACAGGCCAGTCCTGAAATAGCGTATCCAGGGCGATTTCGCCTGTTGTGCTCAAAGGAAGTTCACGCTGGCTCAGCATGTCTTTCCAAACGAGGCCCGCCAACGAGGGCACGCGTAATGTCGTACCTTGCCAGAATTGTCTGGCGGCCTCGGCTTCATCTCTCGCATAACCCGCAATACGACGCGCGCACAATCGCGGTACGGCGACCAATGCCGTTCGCCGGCCCGTGCCGCGCAGAAACGCCACGACATGGGCGGCGCGAGGGCCGTTTGCACATAACGGCCGATAGGACCCTGCGAACAGAGTCGGCTGCTGCGCTCGTAGTTGCAGGGCTGCATAGATCAACGACTGCTTGACCGCCCCATTGCGCCAGTGTTTTGACTCAGGCCGCGCGATGATTCCGGAGGACAGCAGAAAACGGCGACGCGCGTAATCGACGGGCCGGCGGTTATCCGGATCGACCAGGCTGTAATCCCACAGCTCGGTGCCCTGGTACAGGTCTGGCACACCGGGGCACGTATTGCGTAGCAAGGCTTGAGCCAGGCTATTGATATGCCCCGGTTCGATCAGCGATTGCGCCAAGGCTGCCAGCTTGCGCAGTGGCTGGCGATCATGGCCGCTTGGGTCCAGGATATCGATGCAAGCCTGCGCGGCAGCTTCATAATGCTCGTCGGGATCTGACCATGAACTGTGCAGCCCCGCCTCGCACAGTGCTTTGCGCTGCCATGCGCCGATGCGCGCCAGCCATTCGCGTATGAGCAATGGGTCCAGCGTATCGATGTCGGCGGGCCAGTCCGCAGGCCATGAGCCGAGCAATGCTTGCAGCAGGATGTAGCGGTCGGGGTCGCTGAATGAGCTGGCCGGAAGCAAGGCCAGCCACTCTGCCGCCATTTCCGCCCATTCCGACGGCATCTCCGTCAACGTGGCCAGGCGCGCCCGAGTGTCTTCGCCACGTTTATGATCATGGGTCGCCGTAGCCAGCAGAGAATGCGGTACATGCCGGCAGCGCCACTGATTGCGGGCATGAAAGCCCTGTGGCCCCAGCGCAAATCGCTGCGGCCAGGCGCCTACCTCGTTACGGGATAGCAAAGTGCCTTGACGGTAATGGAGAGTGTCTTCCAGCGATTTCGCCGCTAACGGCGGGGTGACTTGCTGCAGCCGTTTCAGCGCACTGAGGCCCTCAGGCCCTGAGGGCGCATAGAGGTTACGCAGTAATTCATCCAGGCGCGCGCTGTCCGAGTCGGCCAGCATGGTGCGCGCAGAACGGGTGGCTTCGTCCCAATGGGTCCGATCCGCAGCGGATGGACCGCCATCCTCGGCATAACTGCGATAGACCGGGAATGCCGTCATCCACGCACCGAGCACACGATCCCAGGATGCCTGGTCCTCGGCTTTATGCGACGTGAGTTGTGACCATGCCTTCAGTAATCCGTGCCGTTCATGCGCCAGACGCCGGTCCAGCAGTTGCGCACGGATGTTGTGCAGCTGGTGTTTCAATCCCGTCGAATCGCCACCCTGCCCATACCAGCAGGCCAATAGTGGGCGGCGCGCGGACGGGGCATGCAACAACGCGCTCACATCATCCATGAAATCATAGCCAGTGGTGCCGTCGACAGGCCAACGCCGGTCGAGCGCCTCTTGCGGAGCCAGAATTTTTTCGACCACGATATATGGCGTACGTGCCGGATCGGCCTCCCGCATAGCCGTGCGCAGCCGGCGCAAATAGGCGCCGGGTTCCGCCAATCCGTCTACATGATCAATGCGCAGTCCGTCTATCCAGCCCTTGCGATACAACGCCAGAGGCAGCATGTGCGCCGCCTCGAACACTGAAGGGTCTTCGACCCGCAGGCCCACCAGATCGTTGATATCAAAAAAGCGGCGCCAATTCAGTTGGTTCGTTGCCGAGCGCCACCACGCCAGGCAATAACATTGTTGTTCCAGCAGCGCATGCAGGGCGGCTTTGCGTTCCGCATGATCCGGTGCGTCGGTGTAACTGGCCAGTGCAGCCAAGACCGACGGGCCCGATATGGGCAGGGCCTGACCGCCGGCCAACACCACCGGTTCGCCGTGTTGTTTGCCCAATTGGATATCCCCCTTGCACAAGGCAGAACCATAGGGCTGACCGAGAATGGGCAGCAGGATTTTTCCTGCGTGCATCTCCCAATCGATATCGAAGTAATCCGCATAGGCACTGGCGCGGCCATGCCGCAGGACATCGCGCCACCATGGGTTGCGCGCATCGGCGGCCATGTGATTCGGCACGATATCCAGCAGCAATCCCATTCCGCGTGCCTTGACGGCAGCGACCAGCCGTTCGAGCGCCTGTTCTCCACCCAGGTCGGCGCTGACGCGGGTGGGATCCAGAACGTCGTAGCCATGCATTGAGCCGGGACGAGCCTGCGTGATGGGCGACAAGTAGAGGTGGCTGACGCCCAGATCGGCGTAATAATCCAGTTGTGCGCGTGCTGCATCAAACGGAAAATCGGCATGCAATTGCAGACGCGCAGTGGCGCGTAATGTCATTGGCGGCTCCATACTGATCTACGGCTGATATCGCCTCTCCTTTACGGCGCACCTGTCAGGGAAGGGGTGGTGCCGGTGCGTGCGCCCATGACCATTTCCGTGATCCAGTTCACCAGCACCGATGTGTACGCCCGCTGCGCAGTTTTCTGCGTCAACGCATGATCGGCGCCGTCGATGATCCGATGAGTCATGGAATGTGCGCGCCGAAACGCCGAGCGATAACTCATGATGGTGGAGTGCGGGATGTAGTCATCCTGTTCCGATTCCACGATCAGCACATCGCCCGGAAATGTGGTGCATGCCGACAGCGCACGATTGCTCTCGGGCGCAACGTAATCACTACGATAGGCACGTAATACTTCCCGATTCAGTTGGTGCTTGGGCTTGAACCATTCATCGTCGAGATACAACGCGGGCACGTGCAAGGCCAGCCAACGGACTTTGCGCAATTCGGTCAGAATCGATGCCAGGTAGGCGCCGTAACTGCTGCCCACCACGGCGATTTCACCGGTTTCCACGGCAGGATGCGCAACCAGACGATCATAGGCCGCCATGACGTCGTGCAGGTTATCGTCGCGGGACACGTGTTCGCGTTGGGTTTCATTCGCGGCATGGCCTCGCAGATCAAAGGTCAGGCAGACGCAACCCAGGCCGGCTATTCCCGCTGCCCGTTTCAGGTCGAAGGCTTGATCGCCGCCCCAGCCGTGTATGAAAAGAATTCCAGGAATTTTGCTCTTGGGCGTCAGCAGCGTGCCCGCCAGGACATCATCTGCGACGTTGATGTCTATCGCGTCGCTATGAGCCACCATCATTTTCCCTCACTATGCCACCTGTCTTTGTCAACCATCCCACTTGGCTGTCTTGCCCGTGGAACACGAGATCGCCGGGGTCGGGCTGCTCGGATGCGGGTCCGTAACGCTCTTGCGTATAGGCACTGATTTCGCGGCAATCAGGGTGATGCGCCAAATGGAGTAGGGCGGATGCCTCGGCGATGCTCGCGCCTCCTGCTCGCCACGATTGTTCCAATACTCCGGCCCGCCATGTCCCGGTCATGGACTGTCCGAGCGCAATGTCGTAATTGCGGCGGGACGCGATCAGGGATGGGTACGCCTGGCTCACTGCAGCGTCATAGCGCATCGCCAGATTGACGGCGTGACGTTCGTTCTGCGTCATGTCCAGCGATGTGAGGGCAGCCGGCTCATCGAGGATGCAGCGCAGGATCGATCCGCCATAAACGTCCTGGCCGTTATTGTCCTGGGTCAGTCCTTGGGTGCCCACATACGACAACGTATAGCCGCCGACGCGACACCATCCTACGCTGTAGGTCTCGACTTCAGCCAGGTTCTCTTCCAGTACGACGCCTCGCGTGATTTCCTTCATTTCGGCGATGGCGCTTTCCAGTTCATCAACGTCCTGGACCACGCGCTGGCCCCGTCCGGCGTTGGCGTATACGGGCTTGATACGTATCGGTCCGTGGCGCAGTAACGCGGTGCCGGCTTGTCTTGCGTCCTCGGCAGAAAACGCGGTGTAGCCACTGAGTACGGCGTCCCCCAGGCGCTCTGCCAGGAAGTGGGACCAGCCCTCTGGGGCCGCGCTACGCTGGCGCCATAGACCGTGCGTAATCGCTTTACTGGCTACGAAATCGTACGGCACCATGCCTCCGAAAAACCGCGTTTCGTCGCTGATGCCCAGTTTCTGCGCGTGCACCGGGGTGATCAGCGTTTGATCAGGAACGTAATAAGGCGCCGCCCCAGGCCGGGCGCTATCGCCCTGGTACGGCTCCAGCACCTGGCATTGCAGCAATTCGGCGAGTTTGCGCGTCAGGCATAACTGCGTGGCGAGTTCATGCTGCGATGCATTGCTGTCGCGGGGATAGGCCATCACGCCGGCCGGAGAGAATCGGGAAGAGTGTGTCATGGCGCACCTGCAGCAAGCGCCATGCCTGGCCTCATTGCGGTGTCGGCCGGGATTCGCGGCGCCGGATGGACCATTTGGCCTCGACGACACCGAACGCCAGCAATGCCAACGCCAGAGGCAAGAGGAAATAGACGGCCCGATAAATTAATACCGCGCCCAGGATATCCACGGGAGGGAGATACTTCCCCAGTGCAGCGACGGTAATGGCCTCAGTGGTGCCCAGTCCGCCCGGTACCCGCACCACCAATGCCGCGACGCTGGCATACAACAGCACCCCTAATGCCGCTGCATAGGGCACGCGTCCCTGCAGCACAACATAAAGCACCAGGCCCATCAGGCCCCAGGACAGTATGGCGCTGAGGCTCTGCGCGAG
The DNA here is from genome assembly GCF_965139205.1 of Bordetella muralis. Classification (GTDB taxonomy): domain Bacteria; phylum Pseudomonadota; class Gammaproteobacteria; order Burkholderiales; family Burkholderiaceae_B; genus Bordetella_A; species Bordetella_A muralis. Next base: position 393,529 of record NZ_CBCSIU010000002.1, on the reverse strand, counting down.
CGCCATCCGTGCACCGGGCAACACGATACGCCACCTGCGCACCATCCACGTCCGTCCCGGGTATTTCAGACAAGCCAGAACATATGCACCTGAAAGCGCCAGCAGCGCGACGCCGACCACTCTCAATCCATCCTCTCCCCAGGCGATGGTCTGTGGCAGAGGGACGGCGCCGCTGACGAAGAAGGCGCCGGCCACCCAGCCAAATCCGATCCAGTTCGATAGGGCGGAGAACAGCGCCACGCGCGTCGGCACCGACTTGCGGCAGCCCATGCGCAGATAAAGCCGCAAGCGCGTTGCGAAGCCGCCGAGCAGCATGCCCAGGTTCAGGTTGAGGGCATAACTGAGCATGGCGATCCCTGCGACGCTGAACAACGGCAGTTTGTGACCGATGTAGCGGCGGCCCAGGACGTCCATGAGCGAATACGCGATATAGCCGCTTAGTGCGACGGCGATCGCCAACGCGATTGTGGGCCGGGGAAGGGCGCGCACGGCCTTCCACACACCGGGCCAGTCCACGTCGCGAGCCAGGTAATACAGCATGCCCGCCACGACCGCCAGGACCAGCACGGCCAGCCACCTGCCCAGAGAACGTCGAGCCCGGGGACTGATCCGAGTCCAGCGCCGCCTTGTCGTACGTATTCGGAATGTGTCCATGGAGATCCTCATTCTCCCGCCGGCTGCTGGCAGTCAGCAGGTTCTGCCGCTATGCGCTGCAGGCGAGGCTTATGGGCGGGCAGGCTCCCCACCCAGTTAGGAAAACGCCGTAATACGTGGAACACCACCACCCCGGCCCACAGCCGCCGCAGACGGCGTGTGCCGATCGACGAGCGGGGTATGCGCTCGCAGTCCTCTTGCAGCAGGCGTTCCAGACGCTCGCGCAATGCGCGGTTCAAGGCACGGTCCCGCATGAGCACGTTGGCCTCCAGGTTCAGGGCCAGGCTGAACGGATCCAGATTGCTCGAGCCCACGGTGCTCCAGTCCTGGTCGAAGCACGCGACTTTGCCATGCAGAGGGCGGCGGCAATACTCGTAGATCTCCACGCCGGCATCGATGAGATAGTCATACAGCATCGTGGCGGNGNGCCGGGCGATACGCATATCCGGCTCGCCCTGCAATATCAGGCGTACGCGCACGCCGCGCCGCGCAGCGCCTGCCAGGTCGTGCAGCAAGCGGTATCCGGGAAAGAAGTACGCATTGGCGATCAATACGTCCTCGCGGGCCGAGCGCAGGCTGGCGCGATACAGGCGCTCGATGTCCTGCTGATGCCGCGCATTGTCGCGTACCACCAGCTTGCCCGTTCCGTCTTCGTCGGGCACCGGGGCAGGGTCTGACACCGGCAATCTACCGGGCGCAGCCTGCACTGCCGCACGCATATAGGCAGCAATGTCGCCGCACAGCGGACCGCGCACGCTGACTGCGTAGTCCTGTTTGGCCTGGTCGCCATATTCGGTCAGGTGGTCTTCCGAAAAATTAATGCCGCCGACGAATGCCAACTCGTTATCCACGACGATGAGCTTGCGATGCAGGCGCCGGAACATATGGAACCGCATCCCGAACAGGCGCGGCTTGGGATCGAATATATGCACACGCACCCCGGCAGTGGCCAACTCGGCAAGAAAGGCGGGCTCCAGCGGATCAGAACCATAGCCGTCCAGCGTCAGTACGACCGCGACACCGCGTTGTGCAGCCTGGATAAGCGCCTGCTGCAATGACCTTCCCACCGGGTCGTCAAACAGAATGAATGTCTCCAGCAGGACCTCTTTGCCCGCTCGCGCGATGGCTGCCTCGACGGCAGGGAAAAAGGCATTGCCGTTCTCGAGCAGTTCAAAATGATTCCCTGTATGCCAGCCCGTGCTCATAGCGAGATCTCTGCGGTCAACGGCACATGGTCGGATAGGCCTGCCCACACGCGCGAGGTTTGTGGTTCGGGGCGCGAAGTGTGTACGCCCCGTACATAGATCCTGTCCAGGCGCAGGATCGGGCATACCGCGGGATACGAGCGCGCAGGCCTGCCGTAGTGCCGCGTAAATACCTCTTGGGCATCGCAGCCGGCCATGATCCGGTCGGCGCGCAATCGCCAATCATTGAAGTCGCCCGCAATCAGCAGCGGCTCATCCGTGGGAATCTGGCGTTGGGCCAGCTCGCACAGCAAACGCAGTTGGCGCTGCCGGTGACGCTCGCGCAGGCCCAGATGCACACACACCGCATGTAGCGGTTGCGCCAGCTCCGGCGGACGCAACACGCAGTGCAGCAACCCGCGCGGCTCAGGGCCGGAAATGCTGACATCGTGGTTGGTATAGGTAGCGATGGGATAGCGCGACAAGATCGCATTGCCATGATGGCCGTCCGGGTAGACGGCATTGCGTCCATAGGCATAATCGGACCATAGCGTGTCGGCCAGGTATTCGTACTGCGACAGTACCGGCCAATCGGGAAACCGCTCGGCATGCCCCTGATGCGCCCCGACGACTTCTTGCAGAAAGACAATGTCGGGTGCCGCGGAACGCAACGCCTCACGCAGATCGTGCAGCATGAAACGGCGATTGAAACTGGTAAACCCCTTGTGCGTATTGACGGTCAGCAACCTGAGGGCGAAGCGACTGCCACTGTCGCGCTGTGATTGCATGCTGCCTCCCTAGCCTGGTAGATGTGGCCATACTGCAAGCGGCATGCCCAGGGAGTCAGGTTGATGTGGTCGATCGAACGTTTATTTCTTTTTTTGGATGCGTTTGTGTCGACTTCATACTATTGTAAGTACGCCGCGAGGGCGCCGGCATACTCAGCGAAGTCCTTCCGTTAGCGGGACGGCGCGCTGATCGGGTCCCGGTTAAATATCAGCCATCCGGCAATGCCCAACATGGCAGAGCCCAACAGGCCATCCTGCAGGCGCATAAACCACGCATTGCGGGTCAACCAGCCCCGGATCCGTGAGGCGCCATAGGCGTAAATGGCGCCCGTCACCAGCCCCAGCATTTTGGAAAACACGCCCAGGACCAGCATCTGTACCCATACCGGGCCGCGCGCCGGATCGGTAAACTGCGGCAAAAAGGCGATCATGAAGATGAACACCTTTGGATTGAGCAAGTTGGTCATGAACCCCTGCCAATAGGCGTCCCGGGCGCTGCCGGGCTGGGCGGTAAGGCTGGTGGCAGTGGCTCGAGCACAGCGGCGCAACGCACGAATGCCTAGATAGATCAGATAAATCGCGCCCAGAATCTTGACCGCGGCAAACAGGGTCTGAGATTCCTGAAAAATCGCCGCCAAGCCCAGCACGACGAGCGGCACCTGCACAAAGCCTGCCGACCAGGTTCCCAGCACACTGATCCATGCCGTGCGAAACCCTTGTGTCATCCCTCGAGTGAGCGTCAGCGCCATGTCCGGGCCCGGAGTGAGTTTGAGCGCCAGATCGGCGGCCAGATACAGCAGGAACACGTGCAGGGTGGGCATGACGGCGGGGCTACGGCGCTGGATGGGGACCAGCTATTATGCGCCATCGTGCAATGGCTTGGTCGGTTCATGGCAATGCCGCACCGGCATCGTGGCGCGCCCGCGACGGCCGGACGTTCTCCGGGGCGATATGTCGGCGACCCTTTATGAGAAATGCACGGAAATGCTGCCCAAAGGGCCGTAATCGGCATGCAGCGTATCACCGCGTGCGACCGCGACGGTACGCGTGAATGAACCGGCGAGCACAATGTGACCAGCTTGTAGGCCGGTGTCGTGTTGCGCCAATTTGTTGGCGAGCCAGGCGACGGCCAGGCCGGGATGGCCCAGTACGGCAGCGGACACGCCGGACTCTTCGATGACGCCGTTTTTGAACAGCAGCCCCGCTACCCAACGCAGATCGACATCGAGGGGTTTGACAGGGCTGCCCCCCAGCACAATCCCGGCGCAGGCTGCGTTATCGGCGATGTTGTCGACAATGCGGCGGGGATACTGGCTGCGGCCGTCAATGAGTTCCAAGGCGGGCACGACATAGTCCGTGGCGTCCAGTACGTCAAACAAGCTGACATTCGGGCCGGTCAAGGGCTTGCCCAGCACAAAGGCCAGTTCCATTTCGACGCGGGGGACGATTAGCGTATCGGTCGGAATGGTTTCACCGTCTTGATAGAACATGGTGTCGAGCAAATGACCATAGTCCGGCTCGTTGATGCCTACCGTACTTTGCATGGCTTTGGATGTCAGGCCGATTTTATGTCCCCGCAGGACTGCGCCACGGCTGAGCTTGTCATCGATGATTCTTTTCTGGATTGCGTAGGAATCCGCGATGTCGATATCGGGAAAAAGGCGATCTAGCTGCTGGCAGGGGACGCCGCTGCGTTCAGCCTCTATCAGCAGTGTGGCGGCGCGCTCGCGATCGGTTGCGTTGAGCATGAGGATTCCTTAAGGATGAGAGATCAATTCGTCGGCTACCGGATTCGACAGCACGCCTATGCCTGAGACTTCAACCTCTACCACGTCGCCGGGCTTCAGGAATCGCGGGGGAGTAAACCTCACGCCCGCACCGATAGGCGTCCCGGTAGAGATGACGTCGCCTGGTTTCAGGGTGGTCCAGATCGAGATATAACGAATCAACTCGGCAAAGGGGAACATCAGATTGTCGGTGCGGTCTTGCTGGCGCAGTTCGCCATTGACGCGCGTACGGACTTCGAGGGGCGCGTGCGGATCGAATTCATCGGCTGTCACCATCCAGGGACCCATTGACCCGCTGGCGTCGAAGTTCTTGCCCTGGGTGACGTTGAATTTGCCGTGTTTCAGCCAGTCGCGTACGGTGCCTTCGTTCAGGCAGGTCAAGGCGGCAACGTGATCCCAGGCATTGTCGGCCGATATGCGACGGCCTGCTTTGCCTATGATCAGCGCGATTTCTCCTTCGTAATCGAGCTGCTCGGACTCTGGCGGGCGCAGCAACGGTTGGCCATGTCCGACAAAGGACCCCGGGAATCGCGGAAATACGCTGGGATAGGCGGGTGGCGCGCTGCCGTCTTTATATTCTTCGTTGCGATTGCCGTAGTTGACGCCGACACAGATGATTTTCTCTGGCGCGACGATGGGCGGCAATATTCGGACCTGATTCAGGCGCAAGCTCGCGGTTCGCTCAGCGGCCAGCCGTTGCAGTATGGGCAAGGCTCGAGCACTCAATACGTCTTTCAGGCTGTCATAGCCCAGGTCATCCAGCGCCACGATGTGCTCGCCGTCACGCAATGCGCCAAAGCCGATACGTCCTTGATGTTCGTACGAAAGCAGTTTCATTGATTGAATCCAAATAAGCGGGCAGGATTATCGACCAGGATTTTTTGCAGCATGGCGGCATCGCCGGCATAGCGGGCGAGTTGATCCACCAACTGCCCCTCGTCAGGAGTGGCCTTGACCGAAACGGGGTGAGGCCAGTCGCTGCCCCATACGATGCGGTCAGAATTGGTGGCGATGAGCGCGTGAGCCAGCGGCAGCACGTCATCCCAGGGATAGCCCGTTCTGGACAGTTTTTCGGTGAGTGACAGCATGACCCAGAAATTGCCGCGCGACAGCAGTTCCTGCAGCTTGCGCAACGTCGGGTCGTTGGCGCCGGCAGTCGGATCGGCGCGTCCCATGTGGTCCAGCAGTACGGGGATATCCAGGTTTTCGAACTGCTGGACTTGCGCCATCATGCCATCAGGTTCAGGCTGGAACTTGGCGTACCAGCCCAGTTCGCGGATGCGCGCAATAGCACGGTCGAATGCCGCAGGCGCCATGCTGATGCCCAGGCCCTGACGGCTGAAACGTGCACCTCGTACGCCGGCATCGTGCAGTTGGGCAATATAAGCATCATCGCGTTCTGCCAGAACAGCAGCGTTGGCGCAGCCTCGATAATTCGGGCCGGCAGCAGCCAGGCCATCGAGTACGACCTGATGATCGGCACCATACGTGGTGGCTTGAACGATGACGCCGCGTTCAATGCCCAGCAATTTATGCAAACGTAGTGCCACGTCGATCGTGGCGCTGGGCATCTCGTAGGCGGCGCCAGCGCGTACGGGATAGCGCTCGGCCGGGCCGAATACATGGAATTGACTATCGCACGCGCCGCGTGGCAGCGAGGTCTTCGGCGCAGTGGGAGACGGATGAAAGACCTGGTATGTTGAGCTCAACGTGTAGCCTCTTTGTCAGTCAGCACCGCAATGAAGTCGCATTCGATCAGCTTGTCGCCGTCCAGGTTGGCCTGCATCGTGTGACGGGCGGGCCGGTTTTGTGGATCAGGAAAATCACGCAGCCACACTGCGTTCAATGCCGCACGTTGGCTGCGGTCCCGCATCCAGACGGTCATCTTGATAATGTCGGCGAGCGAGCCGCCACCGGCTTGGACGATGCGGCGCACATGGTCGAACATCAATTCGCATTGGCGCTCGATCGTGTCGCCATAGTCGCCGGTGGCCGGATCGGTGCCCTGGATGCTGCCTGAATAGAGCATATTGCTGATGCGGCTGGCAGCAGGAATGGGATTCTTATGGCTAAAACCGTCGGCGTAGATACTGCGTCGTGTCATGGAGGGATCCAGAAATCGATGTGAGGATTAGTTCGCGGTGATACCCGCGCGTTCGATGATCGGGGTCCAGCGCGCATCTTCGGCGGCCAGGTATTTTGTGAACGCCTCTGGCGTGCTCGCGCCCGCTTGCGCGCCGAGATCGTCAAAGCGTTGAATGATGGCGGGATCGGCCAGAACCTTGGTCAACGCAGCGCTGAGACGATTCAGAATGTCGGATGGCGTGCCTTTCGGGGCCAGCAATCCCGTGAATGTCGCCGCCTCCATACCGGAAATCCCGGCTTCGGCAAAGGTGGGCACGTCCGGCATCGACGGCACGCGCTCAGCCGTCGTGACAGCCAAGGCGCGCAGACGGCCTTCTTTGACGTATGGCAAGGCGACCGAAATCTGATCAAAATTGAAATCCACTTGGCCGCCTATCAGATCGGTCGTGGCGGGCGCATTGCCTTTGTAGTGGGCCGTCGTCCAATGCGCGCCGGTGAGCGACTGCAGCAGTTCGCTCACCAGATGATTTGTCGTGCCAGCGCCGGGTGAGGCCATGGTGAGTTTGTTGGGATCCTGCTTTGCCATCGCGATCAGATCGCCCACCGTCTTCACCGGCAATTTCGGATTCACTTGCAATACCAGCGGCGTGTACGAGATCGAACTGATAGGTTCGAAATCACGGTCCCATTTGTAAGCCTGGCGCTTGAAAATCAACGGACTGAACAGCAGGGGACCGTTCGCCGCCATGAACAAGGTGTAGCCATCCGGATCGGCGCGAGCAACTTGCTCGCCGGCGATCATGCCGCCCGCACCGGGCTTGTTGTCGACGATGAACGGCTGGCCCAACTCGGCTTGCAATCCCGGCGCGATGAGGCGCGCGGCAACGTCTACATTTCCGCCCGGCGGATACGGGACCACGATCTTGATAGGCTTGTCAGGCCATGCCGCGATGCCGAGCGAAGCGTAGGCGCTGAGCGCGATCGCTGCGCAAGCACGCAGGACGGAAGGGAAATGCATGTCGGTCTCCTGGTTTGTTTCTGCTGTGTTTTTGTTGTGTTGAAACTCTAAAAACTTGAGCCAGAACCGACAATGGAGAAATTCATAAAAAGTCCGAATATTGGACTTAATCAGAAATCTGCTGGAGCCGCATTACGAACACGATCTTCAAACCAGGGAGAATATCGGGAATTTATAGTTCAACATACGGACTGAAAAAGAGGCGTCTTATGCGCATTTCCGCCACGGATCTCAACCCCGAACAGATTTATCGGCTCATGAGCGGCATCGTGGTTCCGCGACCGATCGCGTGGATCAGCAGCCTGAATGCCTATGGGCACGTCAATCTGGCGCCTTTCAGTTGCTATACCTTCGTGTCCAACACGCCGCCCATGATAGGCGTGAACATCGGGCGCAAGGCCGGCGCACGAAAGGACACCGCCAACAACATCGTTGCCCATGGCCATTTTGTGGTGAATATCGGCGACGAGACGCTGCTTGACGCCATTCATATGAGCGCCGAGGAACATCCGCCAGAGGTGAGCGAGGCGGCGCTGCTAGGCTTGTCGGTCCTGCCTGGCGAGGCCATTGCGACACCGCGTATTGCCGAGGCGCCTGTCAGCCTGGAGTGCCGATTCCATAGCGCAACACCCTATGGCGACACCGGAGCCGAGTTCTACGTAGGTGAAGTGTTGGTGTTCCATATCCGCGATGGGTTGCTGCAGGACGGCAAGATCGACACCACGCAATTGCGGCCGATCTGCCGTATCGGTGGGCCGAACTATGCGTCGCTGGGCCCCATCGTGACTAAACGTGCGATACGCCAGACAGCCAAGACGGTGATTGAGAGAAATGCCACATGAGTACAACCTTGACGGAAGACTCAACAGGCGGTGCGCAGACAGTGCGCCGCGCATTAAGCATCTTGCGTCTGGTCGCGTGTGGCCAGGAACGTGGCGTCAGGTTGATTGACCTGGTGCGCATGTCCGGATTGAACCGGCCAACGGTGCATCGCTTGCTCAAGACGCTGATCCAGGAAGGCGCTGTTGAGCAGGACTCTGATACGCGGCGTTATCTGATTGGACCGGAAATCGGTTTGCTGGGATTGGCACGGACGCGGCGGTTCCCGTTGTTGACGGTGGCGGATCCCTATCTGCGGGAGCTCGCTGATGAAGTGGGCGATACCGTGTTCCTGAGCATCCGGCATGGGCACGATTCGATCTGTATTGGACGCCATACAGGACATCACCCTATTCAGGTGCTGTCCATCGAGGTAGGCGCGCGGCGTCCTTTGGGACTGGGAGTTTCCGGGGTGGCGCTGCTGGCTTGCCTGGCGCCCGAGGAAAGCGTGTCTTTGGTGCAGCAGAATGCGACGCGTCTGGAGCTGCAGGGCGAACGCGTCCATGACGTTCTCGCCAGTGTCGAACAGGCGCGTGCGCTGGGCGGCCTGGCGCATAAACCAGCCGGGTTGATGCCGGGCACAAGCGCGGTAGCCGTTCCCATCGCCGGCACAGACGGCCAGGCCTTGGGTGCCGTCACCGTGACGGCGATGGCTGAACGGCTGGCTGAACAGCGCTTTCCTCTGGTGGTGGAGCGCATGCGCCAAGCAGCGGCGGCTATTGCTGCGCGCCAAGCACGCGTTTCCGATAGGCACCTCGAGGGACAGCGATCACGCTCAGTCTGATCCCGCATCGAGTTCGCCCCTGACCGCCACGCCAGGCATGTAACTTGCGCCGCCCAGGCTATTTCGCATTCACGCGTTATTGGGGGCAAGCATGGCAAAGACAGTAGCGGATTTTGTGCTGGCGCGATTGGCAGAGTGGGGCATCGAGCGCGTGTTCGGTTACCCGGGCGATGGCATCAATGGTCTGATCGGCGCATTTGGGCGCGAGGGACAGACCATGCGTTTCATCCAGTCGCGCCACGAGGAAGAGGCCGCCTTCATGGCGTGCGCCCATGCCAAATTCACCGGGCAGATCGGCGTATGCCTGGCAACATCGGGCCCAGGGGCTATTCATTTGCTTAATGGCTTATATGACGCCAAACTGGATCACCAGCCCGTTGTCGCCATTGTGGGCCAGCAGGCGCGATCGAGTCTGGGCGGGGACTTTCAGCAGGAAGTCGATCTGGCGGCCTTGTTCAAAGACGTGGCGCGCGATTTCATACAAGTGATGAGCACAGCCGAACAGGCGCGTCATCTGGTCGATCGCGCCATGCGGATCGCGTTGGAGCGGCGTGCGGTCACCTGCATCGTGATTCCGAATGATGTGCAGGATCTGCCGGCGGTACCGAATCCCCCGCAACAGCACGGCATGATGCATACGGGTATCGGGGCGGTGTCGCATTCGCACGTGCCAGGCGAGGACGCCTTGCACAATGCCGCGTCCGTATTGAACCGCGGACGCAAGGTGGCGATCCTGGCAGGCGCCGGGGCGTTGGGAGCATCGGATGAGCTCGCCCAGGTCGCCGAACGGCTCGGTGCAGGCGTGGCCAAGGCCCTGCTGGGCAAAGCGGTGCTCTCGGACCGCTTGCCCTATGTCACCGGCAGTATCGGGCTGCTGGGCACCGTGCCCAGCTGGAGGCTGATGCAGGATTGCGATACCTTGCTGATGGTCGGTACAACTTTTCCCTACACGGAATTTTTACCGCCAGAAGGGCAGGCGGCTGGCGTGCAGATTGACCGCGACGGGCGTGCGCTAGGCCTGCGTTATCCGATCGAGGTCGGCCTGGCGGGGGATGCGAAACAAACCCTGGCCGCGCTCTTGCCGTTGCTGGAGCAAAAAACCGATCTGGACTGGCGTCACGATATCGAGAAAGAAGTCGCGCGCTGGCGCGAGGTCGTGACTGCCCGAGCGCAGACGCGAGGTCAATTGATCAACCCGCAATTGCCGTTTCTGGAACTGTCGAAACGCTTGCCTGATGACAGTATCGTGACATGTGATTCGGGGTCGGCGGCGAATTGGTATGCGCGTGATGTCGACGTCCGTCCCGGCATGCTGGCGTCAATATCGGGCGGCTTGGCGACCATGGGGTGCGCGGTGCCTTATGCGTTGTCGGGTAAGCTGGCTTGGCCCAGACGCCCCGTTGTCGCGCTGGTCGGCGATGGGGCCATGCAGATGAACGGCATCAATACCCTGATTACCGTTGCCGATCGTTGGCGCGATTGGGAAGATCCCCGTTTCGTCGTACTGGTGCTCAACAACGGCGATCTGAACCTGGTTACGTGGGAGCAACGGATCATGGGCGGCGACCCGCGGTTCCGCGACTCGCAGCGATTGCCGCCGTTCTCGTATGCGGAGTATGGCAAGCTCGTGGGATTGGAGGGCATTCGGGTGACGGATAGCGAGGACGTCCCGTCGGCGCTGGATCGCGCCTTTGCTGCAGACCGGCCTGTGGTGCTGGAGCTCATGACAGATCCCGAGGTGCCGCCGATGCCGCCGCACATTACCGCCAAACAGTTTGGCGCGTATATGCAGGCATTGCGAAAAGATCCGGCGGGTGGCGCTGCGTTGCGAGCCACGTTGAAACAGTGGTGGGCAGGCTGAGCCGCAGGTGCCGCGCGAGAGCAAATTCGCGGCACGGGACTTGCGGCGGATAAAGCCAGGCACGGCATTCTGCGCGTGCACAGATGGAATAGGAGGCGATATGCATAAGCAGCATCACAGTGACGACACCCTCGATCATGACAGTGGCGCCCTGAGCAGATTGGTGCACGGCACCGAAGAGCTGCTGCGCCGTACCGCAGCATTTGGTGGCGCGGACGTCGAGGCCGGACGCGATCGTTTGAAACGCCAATGGGATGCAGCCAGCTCGCGTGCGTCAGATTGGCAGGATGCCGCGGGCGCCGGAATACGTCATTTTTCCCGAGCGGCCGACCGTTGCGCGCATCGCCATGCGTGGGAATCCATTGCGGTGGCAGCCGTCGTTGGTGCGGTCATCACAGCGTGTTTGATGTCGAAGTCTACGCGGCGGTAAGGCGAACACGTATTCGGCTTGAGCACGTGCGCGAGAACTTGAGTAGTCAGTAGCAACTACGAGCCGAACCCGACGCCGGCTCGACGAAACCGAAAACCGATGGGACCCGGATGCACCGGGTCCCATCGATGATTCTTAGTGACGTGTCGAATTGTCCGGCCTCATTCAAGCTGCACTTTTTTGTGCGGCTTTTTCATTGGCGCGGCGCAGCGCCAGAGTATTGAGTTTCTCGTCGGCGCCTTTTTCTTCGGCTAATGTCTCTTTCAGGAGCTTCACCGCTTCTTTGTGTCCCAACTGGTCGGCAAAGGTGCATAGCGTGCCGTAGCTGGCGATCTCGTAGTGTTCGACTTTCTGCGCAGCGCCAATCAGGGCCGCATCCAGGACCGGGCCTTTTTTCAGTTCCTCAATGATGTCTTTGCCTTCTTCGACCAGACCCTCCATCGCCGCGCATTTGATGCGTTTGAGGCGTATGCCCAGGACCTCGACAATCTGGTCGATACGCTCGACCTGGCCTTGGGTTTCTTCGAGGTGACTGGTAAAGGCCTTGGCGAGGTCGGGATCCTCGGCCGCGCGGGCCAGTTTGGGCAGGGCTTTGGTGAGCTGCTTTTCGGCATTGTAGATATCGGATAGCTCATGCACGAACAAGTCTTGCAGGGTTTTCTCAGCCATGAATTTCTCCTAGCGGTGATGTGGCGCAAGATCGCGGCACATCACCGCATACCGCAAGTTCTGTTCCCTGACCCCCGGGGCCACGGCGCATGGGCGTCGTGGCATCGCCGCTATCGGACCGGCTCGGCGATCACGCTTGTGCAGGAGCCAAGGCGCCCGCCCGTTTCAGTCTCAACGCCAGCGCTCCCAACGAGGCAACCGTCGCCAATACGACAACCCCGGTCCAACCATAATGGGCGAGGGCCACGCTGCCCAGCGCTCCGCCAGCTGCCATGCCGATGAACATACCGACCATCAATACGGCGTTCAATCGGCTGCGTGCAGCGGGATCCAGGCTATAGACCAGACTTTGATGCGCAATCAATGACATCTGAATGCCCAGATCAAAACCGATCGTGCTCACCGCGATCAACAGCAATGCTGCTTGCGTAGGCAACATCGGAACAACGGCCATCAGCGCAAAGGAAACCGCGGTTAACAGGGCCCCTCGGCGGCTCACGACGGCCGGGCCGTGCCGGTCCGCAGCGCGTCCTGCCAATGGCGCGGCTAAAGCGCCGGCGGCTCCTGCCAGGCCGAACGCGCCTGCCGCTCCTGCGCCGAGATGAAAAGGCGCGGCATGCAACATGACGGCCAGCGTCGACCAGAACGCGCTGAAGGCCAACGACAATAAACCCTGTGCCAACACTGCGCGGCGCAGCTCGCCATACTGCCGCCACAACGCGCCGAGCGAACCCAACAAGGCGCCGTAGGGCAGGGTGGTCGTCGGCGCAAAGCTCGGTAGACCCCGCGATAGCGCGGCGCCCAATGCGACGATGGCGACGGCTGCCGCCATGAACATGACGCGCCAGCCGAACTGCTCGGCAACCAGCCCGCTGACCACCCGCGACAGCAAGATACCCAAGAGCAGCCCTGTCATCACTGAACCGACGATACGGCCCCGATGTTCGGCCGGGGCCAGGGCGGCCGCGGCCGGAACGATGTCCTGAGCCAGCGTGGCCGTCAGGCCGACGGCGAAACTGGCCGCTAACAAGGTCCCCATGCCTGGGGCCAATCCCGCGAGCAACAGCGCCAGGGCCAACGCCGCGACCTTGCCCAGCATGATGCGCTTGCGATCATAGCGGTCGCCCAGCGGGGCCAATAACAGGATACCCACCGCATAGCCCAATTGCGTCAGGGCGGGGATCCAACCCAGCGCGGCATCGTCCGCGCCAAAGTCGTTCCCCAGGATTCCCAGCATAGGCTGGTTGTAATACAGAGAGGCGACAGCGAGCCCTGAGCCCGCCGCGAGCAACAGCACGCGACTGCTCGACAGGCCCGATTGGCCAGGAGAAGAAAAGGAAGGGCTGGTAGCCGACATGATGATTTTCCCGTGTGAATAACCCGATTCGAAGGGCATGGCGGTATTCTGGACTTGCGTGGTACGTATTGGTAGTCGCATAAAATGCAGAACGGTTATACGATAGACGTATGAGAGAATCCATTTTCGGGGCGGACCGTTTCCAATTGCTGGAAACCTTCGTCCGTATCGTCGAGGCAGGCAGCTTGTCTGCGGCAGCAGCGCAATTGGGGGCGACGCAACCCACCGTGAGCCGCCGTCTGCAGGCACTCGAACGGGCCTTTGGCGTACGGTTGATCCAGCGTTCCACGCATGCGATGGGATTGACCGAGGAAGGGCAGCGCTGTTACGAGCGTGCGCTGGAACTCCTGAAATCCTGGCAGACGCTGGAAGGCGATGTGCATGGCGCGAGCCAGCAACCCGCCGGCACGTTGCGCGTCGTGGCGCCGCACGCATTTGGTCAAGACCAGTTCATCGAGCCGTTGGCCGATTATCTGCGGCGCTATCCCGACATGCGGGTCGAATGGCTATTGCACGATCGCTTGCCCGACTTCATTGGCGAGAATATCGATTGCGCGATTCGGGTAGGGCATGTGCTGGATCCGTCGCTGGTCGCTATCAGGCTGGGGGAAGTCCCACGCCTGGTCGCGTGCGCGCCGGCGTTATTGCAAGGGCGTGCCGTACCCGAACACCCCAGCGACCTGACGGATCTGCCGTGGGTGGCGTTGCATACGTTCTACCGGGAAGACATAACGTTGGTTCACCGCCGAACGGGCGAGCGCGTCCGGGTGGAAATCACACCGCGGCTGTCCACGGACGGTCTGTATGCGGTGGCAAAGGCTATGCGGCTGGGGTTGGGGGCAGGGGCAGCCTCGTCCTGGGCGTTGGCACCGGATCTGGTTGCGGGGCATCTCGTTCACCTCGTGCCGGAATGGACGGCCGAGCCGCTGCCCGTGTATCTGATTTATGCGCCGTCGCGTTTGCAGCCTGTCAGGCTGCGCCGGTTTATCGACATCATGAAAGAACACCTGCCCGCAGAGCTGCAGGCATCGCAAGCAACCGCTCTGTCAGCCGCCGCGCTCTAAGCGCAATTGGTAGGCGTTGTAATAGCAAGCCGCCGCGGCCCTGGCATGGGTCAGCATGCGAGTGCGCACCAATTCCGCATCGCCGGACAGGAATGCTTGATACAGTCCTTGCATGCCATCGAGAATGAGATCGCGCACGTCGGAGTCGTCCATGGTCATCAGCCGCACGACCTGGACGTGGTCGATATAGCGCGAGATGGCGTCGGCTAATTGGCGATTGGGCACCATGATCAGCCAGGCCCATCGAAAACGCGCGTTGTCTCGCATGAACTCGTCGATGTCTCCGGTCTCGTGGGCGTGTTGCGCCTTTTCCAACGACGCGCCCATTTCAGCCAGGCCTTTGGGCTGAGCATGCAGCGATGCCGAGGCAGCAGCCGGTGGTTCGAGCAATGTGCGGATCTCAAAGATCTCGTTCATTTGTGCGAGCGTATAACGGCGCAGCACAAATCCGCGTGCGGTGCCCTCGAGCAGGCCCTCATTGGTCAATTGCATGAGGGCTTCGCGCACCGGCATGCGCGAAACGTGCAGCTCGCAAGCGATGTCATGGTCAACGAGACGGTCTTCCAGGCGGATCTGTCCCATCTGGATGCGTTCTCGCACGATGCCGTAGACGCGTTCGCGCAAATTGGGTTTGCGCGTGGTTTTGCTATGTGTTGTTGTCGTCATGTCCACCGTCATTTTTACATCAGGCCAAACCCCTTCAGGAAAGCGCAAAAGGCAGCAGACTGGAGAGGTTGTTAATCGACCTGTGCCTGAAAGACGCAATACGCCGTCCCCATGCATGCACATTGTGTTTCGTGCACGTCTGCGGGTGTGCCAAACACGAGGGCGGTCACGGCCTCGAGCATACCCGCAATGGCATGGCAGACCGGAGCCTCGTTCGATCCGGCGGCGCTGGCAAACGGGCTATTGTGCACAGTCAAAATCAGCGTCCCTGCCGGTGACCCGTCAAAACGCCAGACGCCCCAGCCTAGATCTGCAGCCGATTCTGCCATGACTTGCAAGAAGGCATCAGTGTCGCCAGCGCCGCTGGCCCGATAAGCACGCGCCGACGCGCCGCCTTGGTCCCGGACCGACGAACGCAGGCTCTCGAGGGCGCGTTGCCGGTCGGCGGCGGGCAGGGCGGTGAACAGACCCATCAGCACATCTGCCCGCATCATGATGTAGCGGCGATCGGCGTCCAGGATCTGCCCGGATGCAGTGTCCCATTTCAATCGTTCGTGTAATTGTCCCATCGTCGCACCTCGGTTTGTTCTAAAAATATACTCTTATATTGGCTATAAGTAGATGAAGTTAGGGTAAATAATTAGTTTAAAGCTCAACTAATCGTGCTTAAATCAAAAACAATATATTCTTTTCCATGCCCAGATTGGGGCTCCCGAAATCATTCCGGCATCGGAGGCCGTATGAGTATCGCGAGGTTGGTAAGAGCGTCTGCCAGGTCTCTGGCATCGTGTTTGTTCATCGCCTGTGCCAGCCTTGCGGCAGGCATGGCCCACGCCCAGGCGCCCGCGACCGAAGAATTGAAAATCGTCTATCCCGTTGACGTGCCGTCCTGGGATCCGACGGCGGTGACGTTTCCCGCGGGGCAGTCGGTTTACAAGGCAGTGTTTGATTCGCCGCTGTTCATCGATGGCGATCTGAAACTGCAGCCCTCATTGGTCAAGAGCTGGAAATGGGCCGACGACAAGAACACGCGGCTGACGATTGAACTGCGGGACGATGTGACCTTTCATGACGGCAGCAAGCTCACGACCGAGGACTTCAAATACAGTTTTTTTGATCGACCCAAGAAAGATAAAAAGCTCGCGATCAATGGGTTCTTTGGTTCATTGAAAGACATCGAGATCGCCAGCCCGACCGAGGCCACGATGGTCTTTACGACGCCGACGCCTACCGCGCCGAGTTACCTCGGGTTCCTCACCTCGTATATCCTGCCCAAGGCCTACATCGAGCGCGTAGGCGAGGACGGTTTTCAGGCGAATCCCATTGGCGCCGGCCCGTACAAGATCGTGCGCTACGAACGTGGGTCTCGTGTGATTCTCGAGGCCTATGACAAGTATTGGGGGCCCAAGCCCGCCATCAAGCGTGTGGTGTTCGAATTTGTGCCGGACGCGTCGGCGCGCGTGGCCATGCTGGAATCGGGCAGGGCAGATGTGTCGGTGCAGATCCCGTTGCGCGAAGTGAACCGTTTGGCAAAAAATGCCGACCTCACTGCCAAGATCTATCCCTATAGCGAGATTTTCATTCTGCAGATGCCTAGCTACGTGGAGGCGTTTCAGAACGAACATGTCCGTCGCGCGCTGCACATGGCGATCAATAAACAAGCTATTTCCAAGGCGTTTTACGGCAACGTGGCCAAGCCCATCTCGGTATTGGCCACCCCGGGATCGCCAGGCGACGTGCCGGGTTACGAGTTCAAATTCGACAAGAAGGCTGCTCAAGAAGAACTCGCCCGTGCGGGCTACGGCCCAGACAAGCCCCTGAAAATCCAATTCCTCTCGACGAACAACGCCTTTCCGAGCGACTACGAAATGGCCCGGGCCATCGTGCAAATGTGGTCGCAGATCGGTGTGCAAGCCGACTTGCAGGAAATCACGCTGGCGAAATATCTGGAGCTGAGCCATTCGTCCAAAGTGCCCGGTGTCATGCTGTATAGCTGGGCCAATGCGACGGGAGACCCCGAGATTTTCGCGGGAAAAATCCTCGATCCGCGCCTGCGTTTCTCTACCTGGAAAGAGCCTGCGCTGGCCAAGACGATTGACGATCTGGCCGCCCTGAGCGATCCCGCCAAGCGTTTCGAGGGCTATCAAGCCCTGGCACGAGAGTCCACCGAACATGCCTGGAGCCTGCCGTTGCTGCAGTCGGTGGCAACGATCGCCTACAAGAAAAACCTCGACGTCAAGGTTTACCAGACTGCCTACATCCTGCCCGCCGAATACCGCTGGAGCAAGTGATGCTGGCTGCGTTGGTGTCCCATTTCATGCGCCGGCTCATGGTGGCGGTGCCCACCATGCTGGCCTTGTCGATCGTCGTGTTTGTCGTGTTGCGTCTGCTGCCGGCCGATCCGCTGGGTATGATGTTGCCGCCAAATGCGACGAATGCCGAGGTCGAGGCGCTACGCCACACGATGGGATTGGATCGATCGTTGCTGGTGCAGTATGGCATTTGGCTGGGGCACGTATTGCAGGGCGATCTGGGCCGGTCTATCAGTTCCGGAGTTCCTGTTACGCAGCTCATCGCACACACTGTGCCCGCCACGTTGGAGCTGTCGTTTGTGGCGCTGTTCCTGGCGTTACTGATCAGCGTGCCGGGTGGACTGTTGTTGTATGTGCTGCACGATCGTCGCGGTGAACTGGTGGCTGACGCTGGGCTGGTGCTGTTGATCTCGATCCCGGGCTTTCTGTGGGGCATTTTTTTGATGCTGGGGTTCGGCGTGTACTGGCCGGTGCTGCCGTTTTCAGGGCGTTTCAGCTCTGATGTCGTCGCTGCGGGGCCGACGGGATTTGTACTCGTTGACTTTCTGCTGCGTGGTCAATTTGGAAATTGGCTGGACGCCTTGTCGCATCTGATTTTGCCGGCTACCGCATTGGCGCTGGGTTTCAGTCCGCTGATTGTGCGCGTATTGCGCGCCAGTCTGCTGGAGGTCAGCCATGAACAGTACGTCACCGTTGCGCGTCTGCGTGGCCAGCCAGAATGGCGTGTGATCTTGCACCACATGTTGCGTAACGCTTTCCTGCCTACGTTGACACTCATTGGTGTGCAGTTTGGTTTTCTGTTCGGCGGCACCTTGCTGATCGAGATGATTTTTTCATTCCCCGGACTGGGCAACATGATGGTGCAGGCCGTTCGCAATCATGATCTGCCCTTGATCCAGGGCGTTTCGCTGGTGTTCTGCGCCGTCATTCTGTTGATCAACGCCAGCGTTGATTGCCTGTATGCCGTCATTGATCCCCGACTGAGAACGAGCTGATGTCGACGTTGCCTATCTCTACGCGCCCATGGCGCACGGGTTTGTCTCCGCTAAAGGCTGCAATGCGTGCCTCGCCCAAGGCCGCCATCGGCGGGGCAATCGTGCTGATACTGGTGCTGATCGCCATATTTGCGCCTTACATTGCGCCCAATGATCCGCTGGAACAAGATCTGTTGTCACCGTTGCTACCCCCGGCCTGGGCGGCCGACGGCATGGCGCAGTTCCCGTTGGGTACCGACAGTCTGGGGCGCTGCGTATTGTCGAGATTGATTTTCGGCACCCGCATCGCACTATGGGTGGGATTGTGCGCCGCTACCGGCGCCATGCTGGCCGGCTGCGTGCTGGCGCTGATTGCCGCGTATTTCGGTGGCCGTGTCGATCGCGCCATTGGCTATCTGGTCGATCTATGGATGTCCTTTCCGCCTGTTGTCCTGTCCTTGATCTTGATGGTGGGCTTGGGGACCGGAGTCGGGAACGTCATCCTCTCGATCATTCTGGTGGACTGGACGCGGTTTTGCCGGGTCGTGCGCGCCGAGGCCTTGAAAATCCGCCGCAATGACTACGTCACCGCTGCACGGTTGATGGGATTTGGCCATCTACGCGTGATTGTGCGGGAAATGCTGCCGGGACTCGTTCCGCTGATTCTGACCTTGTTCAGCCTGCAGATCGGTATCGCCATCATCGTCGAAGCGATCTTGAGCTTTGTCGGTCTGTCTGTGCCTGCCGATGTGGTCGCCTGGGGCGTCATGATTGCCGATGCGCGCAGCACGATGCAGGAGGCCATCTGGACATTGATTGCGCCGGTAGTCGGCATCGTATTGACCGTCTTCGGATTCAATCTGCTCAGCGACGGCCTGCGGCGCGCCCTGGATCCGCGTCAGCGTGCGAGGAATTAAGCCCATGTCCTTATTGCAATTGAGCCATTTGACCTTGACCGTGGACGTTGCGCTGGACAATGCCGGCAATACCGCGCCTGCCGATGTGCTGCGCGATATCACGCTCAGTGTCCCAGAGGGGCAGATGCTGGGGCTGGTCGGGGAATCCGGCGCGGGGAAAAGCATGATCGGGCGCATGGTCGCCGGCACCATTCCCCCGGGTTTTCGTATCAGCCAGGGGACGCTCACATTCAAGGGGCAGGATCTCAATCAGATCAAGCCCGCTCAGCGCCGCGAACTGCTGGGGCGTCAAATTGCTTTTATTCCGCAGGAACCGCTGTCGGGGCTGAATCCTGCATTGACGGTGCGCCAACAGCTTTTCGAGCATCTGCGCCATGTGGGGATCCCCGCTGCGCAACGGGAAAGCTATGCCAGCTCGCGGCTGGCCGAGGTCGGATTGAGCGATGCGAAAAGCATGCTGGCACGTTATCCGCATCAGATGTCGGGCGGCCAATGTCAGCGCATCCTGATTGCAATGGCATTCTGCGGCGACCCTGCATTGATCTTTGCCGACGAACCCACCACGGCGTTGGATGTCATTACGCAGGCGCAGATCATGCAGGTGTTGGCCGAACAGCAGCGGCGCCACAAGACGGCGGTGGTATTGGTGACGCACGATTTGCGCTTGGCCGCGCATGTGTGTGATTCGATTGCGGTGCTGTATGCGGGCGAGGTTGTAGAGCTGGGGGCGGCGCGGCAGGTGCTGGATGCGCCATTGCATCCGTATACGCGCAGTCTGAAAGAGTCGGCGCCAGGCATGGGGAAATCCACCCGGCTGCTGCAGGCCCTGCCGGATTTTATGCCCGGACTGAAAGATTTTGCGCGGATACAAGGCTGCCGTTTTGCCTCGCGTTGCCCGATACGTCAGGACGGGTGCGCCACGCATCATCCTGCCTTGTCATCACGAGATGAGGGACGTGCTGCCCGGTGCCTGGACCATATTCCCGCCTGGCCGGTGAACGAAACCAATGGCACTGATGCTCTCGCGGCACTACGTAATGGCCCACCGCCAGGCAGCCGCTCACCCGTTGTGCAATTGCGCGAGGTGGCGCTCAGCTATCCAGGAGCCGCGCGCTTGTTCCGGGCCAACCGGTCCATCCAGATACTGGAACCGTTGAATGCCCACGTAGAACAAGGCGAGTTTCTCGGCATTGTCGGCGAAAGCGGCAGCGGCAAAACCAGCTTGGCGCGTTTGATGGCAGGCATGGTGGCGCCGACAGCGGGGCAGATTGAATACCCGGGTTCTGTCAGCGGCAACAGGCGGCTCGGGACGAGCATCCCCCTGGCAGATCCGCGCGATGTGCAATTGGTTTTTCAGAATCCCGATTCGGCATTGAATCCCCGGCGTCGCGTCGGCTCGCTGGTCACGCAGATCCTGGAGGTCAGCCGCCAAGCCCGTCTGCGCGCAGGCGCTGCGTCCCATGACCGCAACCAGATCGCACAACAGTTGCTGGCCTCAGTGGGTTTGCCTCCCGAGGCGGCGGATCGTTTGCCCTCGCAGCTGTCCGGCGGTCAGAAACAGCGTGTCAATATCGCACGCGCCTTGTGTGTGACACCACGGATGATCGTGGCCGACGAAATCGTATCCGGCCTGGATGTCTCGGTGCAGGCCTTGATCCTGAATCTCTTGCTGCGACTCAAGCAAGAACTAGGGATTGCGCTGGTGTTCGTATCCCACGATCTGGCCGTGGTGCGGTATCTCTGTACGCGCGTGCTGGTGCTGCACAAAGGCCGCATCGTCGAGCAGGGGCCGACCGATCAGGTGTTCGAGCAGCCTAGCCACGCCTATACCCGTGCGCTGATCGCGGCCGTTCCGCCAGACTCGGCTGCTGACGCGTGGAGGCCTGCGGTCCAGGATGCAGACGGTGCCTTGCACGCAACGCCTGCCGTACAGCGTGCTGCTGCCTAGGCGCGGTTGTTCTGGAGCCGTGCCGCCGCCCCGTTGCCAACATTTATCAACTAGTTATACAGCCTCGTGGCTGGATTCTTTTCTGTTCCCGGCACAAATACCCGGGCTATTCGGAGCAACCGATGCGTGAGTTCTCATCCACAACACCGCTGCGATCCCTGATCGAGCCGGATCGTGTCCATCGGGACCTGTATGTGGATCCCGATCTCTATCGAGCAGAAGTCGAGCGCCTGTGGAAACGCGCCTGGGTTTATCTGGGACACGAGAGCCAGATACCGAACGTCGGCGATTACGCCACCATCGATATCGTCGGGCAGTCGCTGATCATGCTGCGCAAAAGCGCCACGGAGGTCGTCTCGTTGATGAACCGGTGTGCACACAAGGGCAGCCAGCTGGTGCACGAGCGTCAGGGAAATTGCGGAAAATTTCTCCGTTGTCCTTATCATGCCTGGACCTATAAGCTCGATGGTTCGTTGTTGTCGGTTCCCCTGAAAAACGACTACGAGGGCACGCAGCTATCCAGCTGCCCCTCGGGAAAAGGGTTGTCCAGTCCCGGCGCGACGATGAATTACCAGGGCTTTGTGTTCGTACGCCTCAGCGAAGAAGGCCCTGATTTCGAGTCCTATTTTGGCGAGGCGCTGGCCACGCTGGACAACATCATCGCCCGTGCGCCGGAGGGCGGGGTAGAGGTATTGGGCAAACCGCTGCGCAATATCATTCGCTGCAACTGGAAGCTCTATCTGGAGAACGTGAACGATACCGTGCACCCGATCTCCACGCACGAGTCCGCAGCCAGCGCGGCCAAGCATGTCAGCGAACACCTGCCTGAGGACAGCGATACCGTTTTGGCGATGGAGCAATTGCTGCCATTTGGCGCCGGCTACAGTTTCTATTCGGAAATGGGCGCTCGCGTGCTTCCGCATGGCCACAGCGTGCTGGGTACGAAGTTCAGCATCCATACGGGTTATGCGCCGTTGCCGGATTATCAGGCTTCGCTCGAATCCCGCTACGGCAAGGACGAGGCCGAACGCATCCTCAGTTTCTCGCCGCAGAACACCGTGCTTTATCCCAGCCTCGCTGCGAAAGCCTCGCCGATGGTGTTGCGCGTGATCCGTCCGTTATCGGTGGATGAAACGATGATCGAAGTGTGGGCCTTTGCCCCCAAGAACGCGCCGGCCCGATTGCGTCAACGCGCCGCATCCTATGCGCGGCTGGTGTTTTCGCCCATGTCGGTCGTTGCACATGATGATGTGCACCTGTTTGAAAGCCAGCAGCAGGGGCTGCAATGCGCGGGTAACGAATGGCTGAGCCTGCACCGCGGCTATCGGGACGGAGAGATCGAGGCAGGCGCCATATCGCTCGATAGCGGGAACAACGAGCTGGTGATTCGCAATCAGCACCGAGGGTGGCTGGGACTGATGGAGGATGCGTCATGAGCCGGGTTATTGCTGATGGTGCTGACGGTGGGGGCATTGTGAATCCGATCATTGCGCCAACAACACAGGAAACTGCAGCCTTGCATACCGCATTGACGCAATTTGTGTATCACGAGGCGATGTTGCTCGATACGCGGCAGTACGAGGCGTGGCTGTCCTTGTTCGCGCATGACGGTTTGTATTGGATGCCGTTATCTCCCGACGGCGATGACGGCGCGATAGACTCTGCGCCGCCAGACGAGTCGCCTGCCTTGTTGTACGAAGACCTATTGCTCTTGCGTCTGCGCGTGCAGCGATATGCCAACCCGCGCGCCCATTCGCTGCATCCGGCAGTGCGAGGGCTGCGGGTGTTGCAGGCCCCCGCGGTCATCGGTGCCGACGAATCGTCCGGCACTTTTTACACGCGTACGCCGTTCATGTATGTGGAAACGCAAGGCGATACACAACGCGTGCTGGCAGCGACGGCATATCACACGCTGGTGAGGCAGTCAGGAGCATGGCGAATACAGCAAAAGAAAGTCGTGTTGCTCAACGCCGATGCGAGTTTGCCGGCGATACAGTTGTTGTTGTAGATGGCGCCGAGATCAATCGTCGCTCATCAGTTGTTGTTGCAGGCGACGCCTAGGTCAATCGTGGCCGATTGAGTCTGCTGCCGGATCGAGGACCGGGGCCTCGTTGATGTCAGAGTCCCGCTCCAGCAGGCGTCCCGCTTTGGCAGAGAGCGCCGCCCCGGCCCGGTGATAGCTCACCACACTGGCGACGCTCGCATGCCCCGTCATGGCCATGGTCTCCCCGAGCGGCAGTCCCTGTCGGCCAGCCTCGGTAACGAAGCCTGACCGCAGGCTGTGGGCGGCGTAGTCTCCCGACAGGCCGGCCAGCGCTGCACGCGCCTGCACGATCTTGCGCACGGCTTCGGCGCCCAACCCCTCGCCGATCACGCCCCCGCGCCGGACACGGCGAAACAAAGGTCCGGATGTAATGGCTGCGGCGGTCAGCCACGCCTCTAATGCCGCCGCTGCGCGCCCCACGACAGGTTTGTGGCTGTCGGCACGCTCGACGCCGTCCTGGTTGGTCTTGGAATACCCCAACGTGTAAAGAAATCCCTCGGGAACGCGCCGGGTGTTTTCCATCGTGGCGCGCATGACTTCCGAGCGGCGGCGACCGCCACTGGCCCACGCAAACAGCAGCAGGGCGCGATCACGCAACCCGATCAACGAGTCGTCGCAGGTCGCCAGGAGCTGTTCCAGCGGCTCTTTGGTCAAGGCGTCTTTGCGCGCCGGGCGTTCGCCGCGTTTCGCATAGGCGCTGCGTACGCGTTCCAGCAAGGTCTGTACGGCCCGGCTGCGGCAGGGGTTGGGCAGATCCTGCGTTTCGTGGGCCTCCGACAGCACCGCGAGACGATGGCGGACCGTCGCGAGCTTGAAAGGTCCCACCTTGCGTTTGACCTTGGCGGCTACCAGCGCCGCGTCCACCTCTGCAGGCAAGTCGTACGCCAACCCCTGATTCGTGACGTGTTCAACGTGATCGGCGATGAATTGCATCACCGTATTGACCGGCAGGGGCAACAGAAAGGGCGACCCCAGGCGCAATTGATGCCACGCCGCCCAGTATTGAATGGCCGATCGATAGGCGGCGAGGGTGTTTTCCGAACTGCCTTCACGCAGCAACGATTGAATCGATGCCTCGCTGGCGCCGAGACTGTCCTGCAGTGGCCCGGCATCCTGAGCGCGTGGCACGACGGCTTGCGAGGGATTAAATCGGTCGTTTTTCACTGAATTTCTCGCCAGATCATGAGATATGTTATAAATAATATGTAGTACGTATTAAATAATACAGAATTAGCTTTTTAGATCGGATAACTATTAATTATCCGCTCTAATTTGCCACAACCCCACGCCGGCGCCAAGCTGGCCGCATTCGGACATTCAGAGAATCATCATGGCGATAGGCGTTCAAGAGGCAGACGTCTGGGCAGCGGCAGATGCACTGCTGCAGTCGGGCGAACAGCCGACAATCGAGCGGGTGCGCCTGCATCTAGGGCGCGGTTCGCCGAATACGGTCGGACCGCATTTGAAGACCTGGTTTCGCGGATTGGGGGAACGCTTAGGGGCAGGCCACAGTGGAATGAATGGGGTGCCCGATGCCGTCACGCGCGCCGTCAATCACGTATGGGAGACCGCGTTGGCTGCTGCCCGGGATGAATGGTCCGCCGTCTCGACCCGCGAGCGTGCAGAGCTGGCAAAAGCAAAAGAGGCGCTTCAGATAGACCATACGGCGTTACAGCAGATCCGGGAGAGGCTGCAGACCCGTGAAGCGGATTTACAAGCCAGCGCTCAAGCCGCGTACGCTCAGGCGTCTGCCGCCGAGACCCGTCTGCAGGCTGCCGAACAGCAAGTCAACGAAGCCACACAGGCATCCAAGGCGCTCGATGCGGAACTGGTCCGTACGCGGGAGCAGATCGCTGCGCTGCAGCAGGCATTGCACCAGGCTCAGACGTCGCATCAGGAAGCATTGGCCGCCGCCGAGGCCCGGCACGCTACACACGAGGGTCGCTGGTTGAGCGAAATTGACGAGCAGCGGCAGGCATTGAAAAAAGCCAGGGACGAGCTGAGCGCACAGCGTAAATCCGCAGCCCGTGACAATGCACAACAGGCTGAGGCGGCCGCCGGCGCGAGACAAGAAGCCCAGAAGCTGAAAGAGGCACTGGCTGCAGTCCAAGCCGAACATGCGCGCTTGAATGTGCAACTGGAGACGGATCGAGAAAGTGCCCGGCTGGCTCAAGCAGGACTACTGCAAAGGCAGGCTGACCTGGAAAGCCGGCTGCAAGAGCTGCGCGCCCAGATCACGGTGAAAGACTCACAGATTGCAGCCTTGACCCAGCAGATGATTGCACGACAGCCTGCCACCCGGGCACGCAGACCAAAAACGTAACTGCGCGCAGAGTAATTGCAATTGTTGATGTGGATCAATACCTTACATATCCGATCTGATATCCTGGAATGGTCGCGTTCATTCAACCTTTTCCATGGAGCAGATCATGTTCAAGATACTCGTTCCTATAGACGGCTCAGAATCCGCGTTGCGCGCTCTGCAGGCAGCCATCGCCATGGCGGGACAGCACGGCGATGCTGAGTTGCATTTGCTAAATGCGCCTTTACCCGTGTTGTCCGGCCACGCCAAGATGTTCCTGGACAAGAACGTTGTCCAGGACTACTACAAAGAAGAGGGCGAAAAGGCGCTGGCTGTCGCCCGAAAAGTTGCCGAAAACAGCGGCGTGAAATTTGTCACTGCGATCCAGGCGGGTCATTCCGCACAGACCATCGTCGACTACGCCCGCGCACAGCAATGCGGCCAGATCGTGATGGGCACTCGCGGCCTGAGCGCGCTGCCAGGCATTTTGCTCGGCTCGGTGGCCAACAAAGTCATTCATCTCGCAGACGTGCCTGTGACTCTGGTGAAATAGTCCATCAGAGCAAGGCTTCCGGTGAAGTCTCCGAGCCGGAGCTCGCCGGGCCAGGGAGCCTCGGGGCGGCGTGCCAGAATGCCGGATTTCCATTATCATTCAGCTTTCTGTCAGCAAAGGACGTCTGTCTGGACGGCTGTGATAGGCCGAGACTGGCGCGTCCTCTTTTATGAGCAACGAGCCTCCTAGTACCCCCGCGCCGCGAGTGATCAAGCTGCGGCGCCTCCCTCTGAGGGCCTTGCCCCTCGCGCAGTCTTTTTCCTCTCACGAGGCACAGGCTTGGCCATGGCGCCAAGCACGACGGCCGCTCGTGCATCTCTACCTCTATCGAGACCGGGGCCTGGCCCCGCCTGGCGCCATCGCAGCGCTCGGCCGGCCTCGCGCATGTTGACCCCGGATTTGTCCTCTATTGCGGCCGCATCGCGCCGTGACGACTGCTATTGCCCTTTTCCTTTACTAGGATCTCTGCATGTTTTTTGACTGGATGGCCGACCCCACTGCGTGGTTGGGTCTGGCAACACTGATTATTCTGGAAGTTGTCCTGGGTATCGACAACCTGGTCTTTATCGCCATCCTGGCCGATAAATTGCCGCCCGAGCAGCGCAATCGCGCGCGCGTCATCGGCTTGACGCTGGCGATGCTGATGCGTCTGGGCCTGCTGGCGAGTATCGCCTGGGTGGTCACGCTGACCGAACCCCTGTTTACCGCGTTCGGGGCCGAGATTTCCGGCCGGGATCTGATCCTGATCCTGGGGGGCCTGTTTTTGCTGTTCAAGGGGACCATGGAGCTGCACGAACGGGTCGAGGGCAGGGCGCACGGCGAGAGCCAGAAAGTCCAGCATGCCGTGTTCTGGCAGGTCATTCTGCAAATCGTCGTACTGGACGCGGTGTTCTCGCTCGACTCTGTCATTACCGCCGTTGGCATGGTGCAGGAATTGAGCATCATGATGATTGCCGTGGTGGTCGCGATGGCAGTCATGATGCTGGCCAGCCGTCCGTTGATGGCGTTCGTCAATCGCCACCCGACGGTGGTGATCTTGTGTCTGGGCTTGTTGCTGATGATCGGTTTCAGCCTGGTGGCCGAAGGTCTGGGTTTTCATGTGCCCAAGGGCTATCTGTATGCCGCGATTGGCTTTTCAGTCGTGGTGGAGGCCTGCAACCAGTTGGCCCGCCGCAACCGCAGCCGGCGCACGCAGAATCTGACCGGCCGTCAGCGTACGGCGCAAGCTGTGTTGCGATTGCTGCGAGGCGGAAAGAGTCCGGCGGACCAGAATGCCGTGGAGGACGTGGCTGCCCTGGTCGATGGTGCCGGCGAGCCCGGCTTTGCTCCGGAAGAAAGCCAACTGGTGGAGCGTGTGTTGGGCATAGGCACCCGCAGCGTGAGGTCCATCATGGTGCCGCGCGGCGAGATGGTCTGGCTGGACATCAAGGATCCCGTGGATGCCATCGTCAAGAAATTTTCCGCTGGCCATGCGCGCATGCCTTTGTGCGACGGCGATCCGGCCAATGTCATCGGCGTTGTCCATTTCAAGGATCTGCTGCACAAGCTGCAGTTGCCCAACGCGATCGATCTGGTTGAGCTGGCGCGCAAACCCTATTACATCCTCGAAAGCACGCCGGTGCTGAAGGTACTGGATGTGTTGCGCCAATCGCGCGAACATATGTTGATCGTCGTGGACGAGCATGGTGGATGTGCAGGCTTGGCCACGCCGCTGGATGTGCTGGCGGCTGTGGGCGGAGACCTGCCGGAAGACGCGGACGAGCCCCCGCAGGCGACGAGGCTCGCCGATGAGACGTGGTTGCTGGACGCCGCCATGCCTATTGAAGAAGTACGATTACTGCTGGCGAGTCCGGAAATGCATCCCTCGTTGCCCGACGCTACCTTGGCCGGTGCGCTATTGAGGGTGGCGGAGCGCTTGCCGGAGGTGGGGGAAACCATCCGCTGGGGCGAGTGGACGTTCGAGGTGACCCAGCGTGATGGCTTGCGCATCAGCCAAGTCCGTGCCGAGCGGATCGCCGGCCCGGATGAGCCGGCATGATGCGCCGGCTATGCCGCCGGCATGTCAAAATAGCGGCTACCTCTGCGCCATTGACATGAGGTGCATCAGGAGATTTTGTGAACAATTCCAACGAAAGCGTCAGCATGGCGCTTTTCTGCGACTTCGAAAACGTTGCGCTCGGTGTGCGCGACACGAAGTACCAGAAATTCGATATTCGCCCCGTGCTGGAACGGTTGCTGCTCAAAGGCAGCATTGTCGTCAAGAAAGCCTATTGCGACTGGGAGCGTTACAAGGAGTTCAAATCTCCTATGCACGAGGCCAATTTCGAGTTGATCGAAATTCCGCACCTGCGGCAGTCGGGGAAAAATTCCGCCGACATCCGCCTGGTCGTAGACGCGCTGGACTTTTGCTATACGAAGTCGCACGTTGATACTTTTGTGATTATCAGCGGGGATTCCGATTTTTCGCCGTTGGTTTCAAAACTGAGGGAAAACAACAAGAAGGTCATCGGCGTGGGCGTCAAGCAGTCCACGTCCGACCTGCTGGTTGCCAATTGCGATGAGTTCATTTTCTATGATGATCTCGCCAGAGAAGGCCAGCGCAAGGCGGAGTCCCGTCGAGATAATCGGGGCGCCTCCAGCTCGAGTCAGCGCCGTACCCCAGAGGAAGAGCGCAAACGGAAAGAAGAGCAGGAGCAGCGCAAGACACAAGCGGTCGAGATGGTTGTCGAGACGTTCGAGGCCCTGATGGCCGAGCGCGGGGATAGCGGCAAAATCTGGGCGTCCGTGCTCAAAGACGCGCTAAAACGCCGCCGGCCCGATTTCAACGAGTCGTATTATGGCTTTCGCGCCTTTGGAAACTTGCTGGATGAGGCGCAATCGCGCGGGTTTCTTGAGGTCGGCCGCGAGGAAAACTCCAGCGCCTATGTGTATCGCAGCGGGGCTGGCGCGCCTGCCGCTATACAGGATGAGCCACGTGCCAAACCAACGCGCAGAACTCGAGGCGGCCGTCGAGCCGAAGGGGCAGGCAAGGAAACTGCACAGCAGCCCATTCAGCACGCTGATCAGAACCGTGTGTTCAATGATGTCGATGCCGGTCGTCAGGAACGTACTGCGGACGAGCCCGGCGCGCCGCTGATCGAGCAGCCGAAGTATCCCGATGTCCTGGAGCCGCGAGCAGCAGCCGAGCCAAGTGGCGGTGACGCTGCGGCAGTCGCCTCTGCGCCGCCTGAGGATCCTGGCACGAGCGAGCCCATTGCTGCGAAGCGCAGCCGCCCCCGAACGCGTCGCGCCAGCAAGGGCACCGAGCCGGGAGAAATAGTTCCCCAGGACAACGTGCACGCCGAAGTTATCGCTCCCGACGCTGGCATGGCGTCGCCAGCTGAGAGTGAGTCTGCCGCGCCCGCATCAGACACCCCCAAAAAAACCGCACGTAAGACTGCTCGCAGCACGACGACACGGACTCGCCGGCCTCGCAAGACTGCGAACAACTCGGAGTCTTGAGCTGAGGTGCGGGGCAGAGCATATTGCGCGGGGCGCGACGGGCAAAGCTATCCGTCCTGAGCAATCTGCGGTCATTTCAATTTACCGGTTTTCGTCATGGATATCGTTTTATAGGGTTTAAAACGATATCCATGACTGTTTTGCTCGGTATTGGTCGAAATGACACCGAGCAGAAATACGGCAGGAACGACGCTTGCTCACCTGTTTGGCCCCAATATCCGAGCAAGGAATCTGTCATGCCGTCTGCCCCTCTCGCTGCCTACTGGGATCGTGATGCCGCAGTTCAAGCCGTCCGTTTGGCGCGGCCGATGCTCGATGCCGCCCTGTCGGACGCAAACGTGGGCGAGAGTGGTTTCTTGCACGTGGTAATCATGAACCCGTTGGCCAAACCTGGCGGTTGCGATTTCGCCGACGCGATCCTGTATGAGGAAAGCCTGGGCAACCCTGAAGAGTGGGATGCGGACTATGGGGCGTTTGCGCGGGGCAAGGCAAGGATCAGTTGGCGCACAGGCCTGTCCAGCCACGAGGTCTGGGCGTTAAAGCCGCATTTGCTGCAGGCTAAAGACGGCCGTGTGTGGGGCAGTGTCTGCATTGATGGCATTGTGGTGGCAGTGAGCGGCGCCAACCCATGGTTCGACGAGGCGTTTGCCGCGGCGATAGCCGCACTGTTCAAAGCGGTGGTGCAAGGACGGCGCGATGAAGAAATGGCCCCCTGACTTAAGCAAGCAGCGCGTTCAAAGCAAGTCTTCGGAATGATGTCGGCTATGTCTGCGGGGCCGGCTGCGTGGCTACGCCGGCTACGTAGGTCGCGGGCGGCAATCTGCACCAGGCAGGCCCGAGTACAGGCGGTAAAAAGTACACAAGAGGTGCGAGGCCCCGCTTCGCCCCTGACGTGTGATCGTCGGCATGGTACTTGCCATGTCCTGGGTCTCAACTCAATAGGACATCGACGATGAAACAGCCACAGAGTAAGCCTAACCCCTCCGATGACGATACGGCGCGCGAAGCGCAAACCAGTCATCGAGACACGCAGAATCGCAGTAAAAAGGAAGGCCACGTCTCCCAGATCGGCACAGGGCAGGACCAACAGAGTCAACGCAACCGCGGATCGGGAGCGCGAAGCAAGCCTTAAGGCCGAGGTATGCCGTCTAGGGAGACTCGGACAGCGTAGTCAGGAATGCGGCAATGTCACGAGCGTCCTGACCGCTGATGCCTAAGTCCGGCATCGCCGTGCCAGGCTTGATCGTGGTGGGCGCCATCAACCATAGCCGCATATTTTCTGGATTGTTGGACAGTACGCCAGCGATGAATGGCCGTTGCGCGATGCCTGCCAACGGCGGGCCCACATGGTGAGAGGCGCCCACCACGTCGGGAATCACATGGCACGTCGCGCATAGATATTGCTCCACCGCTTGGCGTCCCGCGGTCACGTCGCCGATCCGTGAATCGCCTGTCGCCGTGGGGTCCTGCGACGCTGCCCGGGGTGACAGGCGTGCGGGTTTTTCGTCCCATTGTCGATACGCTACAGGTGACAAGGCCGGCAGTACTCGCATGAAGGCGACGACGTCCCACATCTGCGTATCGGTCAGCCGGTATTTCCAGGCCGGCATGCCGGTCATTTTGATGCCTTCCCGGACAATCCAGTAGATTTCGGCCGCCGGGCGATCGCGGGCGCTGGCGACCAATGACGCGGGGGCAGGGTTCAAGCCCAGTGCGTACGGGGCCGGAGCCGTCCCTGGTGCGCCGTGACATTGCACGCAGTGCGCGCGAAATAGTTCGAATCCATTCTGAATACGAGTTTCTGCGTCGAGTGGCGGTACCTGAATCTGATCGGCGCGCACGGCGACCGAGCGTGCCAAGGCGATATCCAGCAAACGATGAATCGGGGGCGTATGCGGCCGGGTCGCACTGACGTCGTACCAGCCGAAATAGACCACCAAACCGGCGAGAATGAACGCGCACACAGCCAACGCGCCGAGGGCGCGGACAACTATGCGTATACATCCTCTCATGTCCAGGGTCCTTTTTCGTTGCTCACGGCAATGACATCAAGAATGCCGCAATGTCCTCGGCTTGTGCCTGGCTCAGTCCGACATTCGGCATGGCGGTGCGAGGGTTAATAGCGGGCGGATTTAGCAGCCACTGCACGAGGTTTGCCGGGGTGTTAGGCAGCAAACCGCTCAAGTAGGCCCGAGTCCTGATGTTGTTCAACGGCGGGCCAACGGTGGATACAGGACTGCGTACCTGCGGTACGACGTGACAGGCGACACAGCCTTTTTCGGCGATCAAGCGGCGGCCTTGCTCGAGGTCGGCCTCGTCCAATCGGCCGGCCGAGATCGTGTCTTGCGCGAGCGGCGGCTCAACGTCGCCACAGGCAACCACGCAGCTCAGCGCGAACATCGCTGGCAAAACGAGGGTAGAGCGGACAGTCTCGCGCAAGGTCTTCGGCTCCTGAACCTGATTGGCGGTATGCGCGCAAGTTTTATACCTGGCCCGGGTACGGCGCATGCTCCTGCATCAGTCAATTTCATTTATGCGCCGATGTCGCCTCTACATGCCTGGTGCCGCACGCTTCGTGGTGTTGTTTGCTTGGTCCATTTCGATGTGGCCGTCGTTCGCGCGCGCTCAGCTGTCGCGCGAGGGGCAACCGGCGAGTGAAACAGCGATGCAGACGGCCGCAATAAATGAGGTGCTTTTCACGGGGGCCGCCATCATTTTTGCGGCGATGGTTGTATTGGTCGCGCTGGCTGTATTCGGTCCGTCGCAGATGCGCCGTCGGCTAGCGCGGCCTGCGCTCATTCATGTTGCGGGCATTGCGTTTCCCGTGTTGGTATTGACCATGTTGCTTGTCTATACGCTCAGTTCGCCGGCGATGAAGCAGGGGCCGGTGGCAAAGCTGCGGGTCGAAGTCACCGGCGAGGTCTGGTGGTGGCGCGTCCGCTATCTGGATGATTCGGGTTCGCTCTGGTTTGAAACGGCCAACGAGATCCATATTCCCGCCGGCGTGCCTGTGGAATTGGTGTTGAAGTCGGACAACGTTATTCATAGCTTTTGGGCCCCGGAGTTGGGCGGCAAGCTGGACATGATTCCAGGCCATGTCAATCGCATGACAATGCAGGCACGTGAACCCGGCGTTTATGAA
The DNA here is from genome assembly GCF_965139205.1 of Bordetella muralis. GTDB lineage: Bacteria > Pseudomonadota > Gammaproteobacteria > Burkholderiales > Burkholderiaceae_B > Bordetella_A > Bordetella_A muralis. Next base: position 360,610 of record NZ_CBCSIU010000002.1, on the reverse strand, counting down.
GGGCTATGCGCCGAGTATTGCGGCGCGCAACACGCAAAGATGCGATTCTCGATCCATGCGTTGGCGCCAGAGGCATTCGATGCATGGATGGCGGCGCAACGGCGGCCTACCATCGAGACCGCACGCGCGCTGCAACCGGGCAAGCGCTTGTTTATGCAGACCTGTTCGATGTGCCATACGGTGCGCGGCACACCAGCCGCGGGAACCTCGGGCCCGGATTTGACGCACGTGGGCAGCCGCGCCACGCTGGCGGCCGGAACGCTGCCGAACAACGTGGGAGCGCTGGCAGGATGGATCGCTGCCAGTCAACACATCAAGCCGGGTAATCCCATGCCGTCATTCGACCAATGGTCGGGCGAGGAATTACGTGCCGTGGCCACCTATCTGGAAAGCCTCAAATGACGACAAATGATCCGGTGTCCGGCCCGTCATCGCCATTGCCGAATCCCATTCCACGGCCGGCGGGTGAACTGGAGTTGTTGGCGCAAGTCTGGCGGCGTCCGCGCGGTCTCAAGGCAATCACCGTTGTGAACAACAACTACATCGGCGTGCTGTACGTCGGGACGGCATTGCTGTTTTTCATACTGGCTGGCGTATTGGCGCTGTTGATGCGCACGCAACTGGCAGTTCCCGAGAGCGGGCTGATCAGTCATGAGCTGTACAACCAGTTGTTTACGATGCATGGCACGGTGATGATGTTCTTGTTCGCAGTGCCGGCCGTAGAGGCGGTGGCCGTGATGCTCTTGCCCAACATGCTGGGCGCGCGCGATCTGCCGTTTCCCCGTTTGTCGGCCTATGCGTACTGGGCCTATGCCGTGGGCGGAGTGGTGTTTTTCTGCAGTCTGTTTTTTGGTCTGGCCCCGGATGGCGGGTGGTTCATGTATCCGCCGCTCACCAGCACGCAGTATTCGCCCGCCGTCAATGCGGACTTGTGGTTGTTGGGAATCGGCTTTATCGAGATCTCTGCCATCGCGGGCGCCATCGAGTTGGCCATCGGGATTTTGCGCACGCGCGCGCCTGGCATGTCGCTGGACAAGATGCCGATTTACGCGTGGGTGATGCTGGTGTTCAGCGGGATGGTCATCATTGCGTTTCCGGCGGTGATAGTGGCCACGGCACTATTGGAATTGGAGCGTGCATTCGATATGCCGTTCTTCATCGCCGAGCGTGGCGGTGACCCCTTGCTGTGGCAGCATTTGTTCTGGTTCTTTGGCCACCCGGAGGTCTATATTATTTTTCTGCCAGCCGCGGGCATGGTGTCCATGATCATCCCCGCCATGACGGGCGTGCCATTGGTGGGATATCGATTGGTGGTGATGGCCGTGATCGGCACGGCGTTCCTGAGTTTCGGGCTGTGGGTGCATCACATGTTTGCCACCGGTATCGAGCCGATGTCATTGAGTTTCGCCTCGGCGGCCAGCATGTCGGTGTCTGTGCCGACTGCCATTCAGGTGTTCGCCTGGATCGCAACGATTGCGGCTGCGGTGCGTTTGCGTCCCATGAAGACGCCCATGTTGTTCATCATGGGCTTCTTTTTCATTTTTGTGCTGGGTGGGTTGACGGGCGTGATGGTGGCTGTCATTCCGTTCGATTTGCAGGCCCATGACACCTATTTCATTGTGGCGCATCTGCATTATGTGTTGTTCGGCGGCATGGTCTTTCCGCTGTTTGCGGCGTTCTATTACTGGATGCCATTCGTCAGTACCAGACCGCTGTCTGAACGCCTGGGGCGCTGGTCGTTCTGGTTGATGTTCGGGGGGTTCAACCTGGCCTTTTTCCCGATGCATTTCACCGGGTTGGCGGGCATGCCGCGTCGCGTGTACACCTATGCAGAGAGCCAAGGGTGGGGGTCGCTGAATATGCTGTCTACCATAGGCGCGTATCTCATTGCCGTGGGTGTGTTGGTGTTTCTTTGGGATATGGCGCGCAATTTCCGGCCCAGCAGTAAAAAGAATGCCGGCAATGTGTGGGACGCCGGCACGTTGGAGTGGCTGCCCAGCGCCGATTATGGGGTGCGCAGTATTCCCATCGTGACGTCGCGTGAACCGCTCTGGGATCAACCCGGAATCGAGGACGACGTGGCCGCCGGCAGATACTATCTGCCTAACGTGCCAGCCGGTGTGCGTTCGACGCTGGTGACTAATGCACTGGATGCCCGGCCCGAGTACGTGTTGCATCTGCCTGGCCCGGGGTGGTCGCCGTTATTGGCTGCGCTGGGCACGGCGGGCTTTTTCCTGTTGTTGACGTTCAAGGCCATCGTGCCTGCGGCGGCGTGCGGTGTGGTGGCTGTCGCGTCGCTGTGGCGGTGGTTATGGGATGCCGATAGCGCGCCCGATGTGCCGCCTATTGATATCGGGGCAGGTATTCGTTTACCGATGCGATGTATGGGCAGCGCGTCGCATGCATGGTGGGCCATGATGATGCTGATCGTCGTCTGCATCAGCATCTTTGGCGCATTGGTCTTTGCGTACCTGTTCTTGTGGCTCACCTCGGCGGATGTCTGGCCTGCTGTGCAAGCACTGCCCGGTCTGCTATGGCCCGCGGTGTCGGCATGCCTGTTGGTGGGGGCAAGCGCCCTGGCGATGCGCGCGGCGCGCAGTCTCAGGCAGGATAGGGCGCTGCTGCTGAGAGGGTGCTTGCTGGCCGGCATGATATTGCTGTTGGCTGCCAGCGCACTCGAGGTACACACGCACTGGCAACACGGTTTACGACCGACGGACTCTGCCTACGCCGCCGTGGTGTTTGCCTTGGCAGGCCTGCAAAGCACGTTTGCCGTGCTGGTCGGCATAATGGGGGCGTTCACGATTGCGCGCAGTGTAGCGGGGCGATTGAGTGTGGTACGGCGTGCGACGCTGGATTCGACGCTGATCATGTGGCATTACGCCGTGGCGCAGAGCCTAATCGGCTTGGGAATCGTCCATGGTTTCCCGCGGCTGGCGGTGGGGTAGACGGCCATGCGCAATAGATTCTCGATCGAACTATGGTTCCTGATTTCCGGCCCTATGATATGGCTGGCGCATTTTCTGTCGATCTACACTCTCAACGCGCTGCGCTGCGCGCGGCCGCAGTCTTGGCTGGCCGTGACCTGGATGACCTTGCCGGTCTCCTCGTGGATGATTCTGCTGGCCAGCGTGCTGGCGCTGTGCGCCATGGCGTGGGTTGCGATACGCCAGAACCGGCGCACCGTATCCAGCGGCCAGTCGGCATTTCACGCCAAGCTGACCAGCACGCTATGCCTGCTGTCGGCCATGGCGGTTGTTTGGCAAACGATGCCGGTGTTTCTCGTAGCGGAATGCGACTGACGCGCTTTAAGAACCGCGACGGCGCGATGCCGTTGTGTTGCATCGCACCGTCGCTACACTTATCAGGCCTCTGAATCCAGGTGAACTTGAACAGTGCCTGCGTCATACGTCACGGTGGCTTTGTAGCCGTCGACGCTCACGTTATCGAATTGACCATGCAGGCCCTGCGCGTTCAGCACGGTCAGCGTTTGGCCCACTGCCGGGATAAAGTCCTCGGCAAACTCGACACGCAGTGTGCCCGCCAGTGCGGCTACGCCTGACACCGTCAGTTGACCTGCGTTGTCCTTGCCCAGGTTGACGGACAGCGTGCCGTTGCTCAGTTGGGTGTAGCTGGCTTTCACTTGCACGGTGTCGTCGGCGTTGACTTCCAACGTACCGCCATCGACGTACACGGCGCCCGCGCCAAGGGCTGATGCCGAGTCTGCACGCAGCGTGCCTTGCGCGATCTCCGTGCCACCACTGTATTCGTTGGCGCCGGTCAAGGCCAGTGTGCCTGTGCCGTCCTTGGTCAGTTTGCCTGCGCCTGTGATGTCATTGCGCCAGCTGTCCATGGCGTTAAAGCCGCCTTGGCTGGCATCCATGGTCACGGTGACATCGCCATTGAATGCTGCATAGCCGTCGGCGGCAGCAAACAGGTTCAGTCGGCCGTAGCCTTCCTCGTCATCCAGCACGGGGTAGCCGGCGGGCAGGGCAGTGGTCTTGAGCACGACGCGGCGTTGATCAGCAGTCAGGTACGGTTGGCGTGTTTCCAACACGACTTCGGCGCCTTTGGGGACGACGGCTTCGCTGTCCGCATCGCTGGTGCGTTCAAAATCCCAGGTCAGGCGATACCGATAGGTGCTGGCGTTGGCAGCATGGTCGGCAAAGCGGTCTTTCGACACGTCTTGCGAATGGGCAAACTGGTAGAAGTCTTCGACCGTCGCAGCGCCAACGGCGGCTTGCAATGTCTCGTGCGCCTGCGTAAATGCTGCCTGACGGACGCCCGCATCGCTGTTATAGATGTTGGCCACCGCCGAGGCCGTGCCCAGGATGCGGCCGCCTGTCACATCCAGAGGCGAGTGCATGCCCGCCATGATGCGGTTGTAGCCCAGCTCCATGCTGCGCGCGATCATTTCCTGGAAACGCTCGGGCACAACGTACGCCATGGCAATGGCGTTGCGTACGGCTTCGGCCGTGTGGCCGCTCGGATAGCCGCCATCGGTGCCCGGCGAGCTGCTCTTGGCGGTTTCCAGCGAGGGCGCGACGATGACATCGGTGCTCCAGCGCCACGGACGTGCGTATTTATAAAAGCGCTTGCTGGGCTCGGTCGACGCGTCGGCACCCATGCTTTGCACAAAGGAGATGACCGTGCCGAATGAGGGGTTGGCAGCACCGCCCACACCCGTGTTGTTGCCCGAATCGTCCTGCTTGGTGACATAGGATTCCGTCGGAATCGACATTGCGCCGGCGAATGTCGAGGTCTGCTGTGCAGCGGTGCGCCAGTAGTCTGTCAACGGGCCCATGCCGTCGGTCACGCTGTAGTTCTTGCCGCGACGGTCATCGAGGTAGGCGGCCAGTTCCTGCGCGGCTGTACGGTTTTGCGTGGTGCGTGCTGAAAACGCGATGTTTTCGGCATGGACGGCGGCATTGGTGACCTTGCCGTCGGTGGTGTCGTTGGGAATGCCGCTCCAGTCGGATGCCTCAAAACCTGTGCATCCGTTTTTGGCGTCAGCCGATACGCCGGCGTCAACCAGGCGCGTGCTGGGTTCCCAGACTTTCAAGAAGCCTTGCAGTACGCGTACGCCTGCATTGGTTTCGATCGTGGCATGGCACGCATCGCCGCGTACGTTGGTCACTGCGGTATCGACATAATATTGAACGCCAGAGGGCAGCGGTGCCGTGTCTGCGTATCCCAGACCGGCAGGGGCGGCGGGAATGACATAGTCGCCACCCGGGGATACTTCGTCGTCATCGTCATCATCGCTGCCACTGCCGCATGCGGACAAGGCCATCATGACGGCGAGCGTGGTCATGCGTAGCGCATAGACAGGGAAGGGGCGGGCAAAAGTAGATTTAGCGTGCATGACAATCAACAACGGTTGAAAAGTCCGCCATGCTAAGAACTAATTGTGTAATGCTGATGACGTTTCGTGTGACAAGGGCGCCGATGAACGTGACTGAGTCATCCCGTTGACGTCGTACGAAGTTTTTTGTGGGCGTAATGCCTTCTGCCTCGCCTACGTTTTACGGGTGGCTCAGCGCTCGGCCGATCATTGACCACGAGACGGACCTGCCCTATGCTGGCCCTCCATAGAGGCAAGGTGGTCCGCGTGCTTACTTGCTTGCCTGATGAGCTCACCCTGACAACAAACGAATTAATCGCGATGAAACTTTTCTACCACCCCGGCAATGCCAGTATGACGCCGCATTGTCTGCTCGAAGAAATCGGGCAACCCTTTGAGCTGGCCTTTGTCGATCGCGCACACAACGCGCACAAATCCGCGGACTACCTGCAGCTCAATCCGAACGGCTTGATTCCGGTGCTGGTCGATGGCGATCTGGTGCTGTACGAAACGGCGGCCATTTGCCTGCATCTGGCCGATACGCATCCAGACAAAAAACTGGCACCTGAATTGGGCACGGCCGAACGCGCGCAGTTCTACAAGTGGCTGATGTGGCTGACCAACACCATGCAGAGCACTTTGCTCTCGTATTTTTATCCAGATCGCTGGGTAGATGAGGGCAACACCGCTGCAGCCGCGCAGATCAAGGCCCATGCAGAATCACGGATCGCAGGCCTGCTGGATCAACTAGACGATCATTTGAAGAGCAGCAGTGGCCCGTGGTTTCTGGGTGAGCAATACACCGTGCTGGACCCGTATGTCATGATGCTCTGCCGATGGACGCGCGGCCATGCGCGGCCTGGGCGTGATCTGCCGGCGCTGGGGCCCTATCTGCAACGCGTGTTGGAGCGTCCGGCCGTGCAACGTGCGTTGAAGGCCGAAGGGTTGGAGCACCCCTGGGTGTAGGCGGCGCCGTTCTTCGGTCAAGCACACATAAAAAAGCCTGAATCTGGTTGGCACCAGATTCAGGCCTCTTGAGACCATTGACATCGCTTCAACAAAGGGATCGGATGGTCACCAACCCGCTTGCCGGGGAGAGTGAGCTCCCCATTTCAATCACCCTGATCAGCCGATCGAAGCCAACACATTGTTCAGCGTGGCGCTGGGACGCATCGCGGCGCTCGCCTTGGCTTCGTTGGGCTGGTAATAGCCACCGATGTCCACGGGCTTGCCTTGAGCCGCTTTCAATTCGTCCAGGATCTTGGTCTCGAACTCGCCAAACGCGGCGGCCGGGGCCTTGAATTGCTGGGCCAACTCGGCATCCTCGGTCTGCGCGGCCAGGGCTTCAGCCCAGTACATCGCCAAGTAGAAGTGGCTGCCACGGTTGTCCAGACCGCCGACCTTGCGTGCGGGCGACTTGTTGTTGTCGAGGAACTTCGAGGTAGCCTGGTCCAGGGTACGGGCCAACACGCTGGCGCGCGGGTTGTTATAGGCACGGCCCAGGTGGTCCAGCGATTCGGCTAGCGCCATGAACTCGCCCAGCGAATCCCAACGCAGGAAGCCTTCTTCGACGAATTGCTGCACGTGCTTCGGTGCAGAGCCGCCCGCGCCGGTTTCGAACAACTGGCCGCCGGCCATCAACGGCACGATGGACAACATCTTGGCGCTGGTGCCCAGCTCCATGATCGGGAACAGATCCGTCAGGTAGTCACGCAGCACGTTGCCGGTCACCGAGATGGTGTCCTTGCCCGCGCGGATGCGTTCCAGCGAGAAACGGGTCGCTTGGACCGGATCGAAAATATGCAGTTCCAGACCCTTGGTGTCGTGGTCGGCCAGGTATTTCTTGACCTTGACGATCAGTTGGGCGTCGTGGGCGCGCTTTTCGTCCAGCCAGAAGACGGCGGGCGTCTTGGTCAGGCGGGCGCGGGTGACGGCCAGCTTGACCCAGTCTTGCACCGCGGCGTCCTTGGTCTGGCACATGCGCCAGAGGTCGCCAGCCTGAACGGCATGTTCCAGCAATACGGTGCCGGCCGCGTCAGTCACGCGCACGGTACCGTCGGCGGGGATCACGAACGTCTTGTTGTGCGAACCGTATTCCTCGGCAGCCTGAGCCATCAGGCCGACGTTGGGCACGCTGCCCATGGTGACGGGATCAAAAGCGCCGCGGGCCTTGCAGTCTTCGATGACGGCTTGGTAGACACCGGCGTAGCAGCGGTCCGGAATCACAGCCTTGGCGTCTTGCAGTTCGCCAGCGGCGTTCCACATTTTGCCGGAATCACGGATCATGGCCGGCATCGATGCGTCGACGATCACGTCGCTGGGCACGTGCAGGTTGGTGATGCCGCGATCGGAATTCACCATGGCCAAGGCGGGCAGATCCTTGTAGGCGGCGTCGATGTCAGCCTTGATGGCGGCCTGTTGGGCCTCGGGCAGGGCGGTGATCTTCGCGTACAGGTCGCCGATCCCGTTGTTGGGATCGAAACCGACTTGTTTCAGGGCGTCGGCATGGCGAGCCAGCACGTCTCGGTAGAACACGGACACCACGTGGCCAAAGATGACGGGGTCGGAGACCTTCATCATGGTGGCTTTCAGGTGGACCGAGAACAGTACGCCCTGGGCCTTGGCGTCGGCGATCTGGGCTTGCAGGAAGCTGCGCAGCTTGGCGGTAGACAGCACCGATGCATCGATGATTTCACCGACCTTGACGGGGGTCTTGTCCTTGAGCACCGTTTGGGTGCCATCAGCGGCGGTCAGCTCGATCTTGACGTCGCCGGCGGTCGCCACGGTGGCCGACTTTTCGCTGCCGTAGAAATCGCCGTCATCCATGTGGCTGACGTGCGATTTGGAATCAGCGGCCCAGGCACCCATCTTGTGGGGGTGCTTGCGTGCATAGTTTTTGACCGACAGGGGGGCGCGGCGATCCGAATTGCCCTCGCGCAGCACGGGGTTCACGGCGCTGCCCTTGACCTTGTCGTAGCGCGCTTTCACGTCACGCTCGGTGTCGTTGGCGGGTTCGTCCGGGTATTCCGGCAGCTTGTAGCCCTGGGCTTGCAGTTCCTTGATGGCAGCTTTCAGCTGGGGCATCGAGGCGCTGATATTGGGCAATTTGATGATGTTGGCGTCGGGGGTGACGGCCAGCGCACCCAGCTCGGCCAATGCGTCACCGATTTTCTGGCTATCGTCCAGATAGTCGGGGAACACGGCAATGATGCGGCCGGCCAGCGAAATATCGCGGGTTTCAACCGTAATGCCAGCGGATTTAGCGAAAGACTGAACGATGGGCAGCAACGAACGGGTAGCGAGCGCCGGAGCTTCGTCAGTGAGGGTATAGATAATCTTCGGAGTTAGAGCCATAGTCTTCGTTTTTGCCCGGGCGCCAAGCGCCATCCGGACATGCGTTGCCGGACACCGTTGCCGATGTCATCGTAGGGTGGGTGAAACGGGAGAGACGCACGAGGCGTCTGCCCGTCATGCCGGTAATCCCCCCGTTATGGACTGCTTTGGGTAGGTATTGCCGTCATGAAGACCCTATTGTAATCCCGACAAAGGCAAAAGTGGTGAAAGTCTTATAGAAGACTTGCATATTTTTGGAGGGAGGTCTTGTATAAGACTAATGCCGTCCGGCTCCCCTCGGGAAAATGTGGCCGAGTGAGGCGCTGATACACGAGAGGGCGGCATATCGTCGAATTTGCATTCAGACCGTCCACCACTGCCATGCTGCGATCGACAGCGCGGCCCATACTGCCACGATGACCACTGCTGCGGTCCAGTTGCGAGGCTTGGGCTCGTTTGCATTCGATCGAGCTTCTGCCTGAGCCCGGCATTCGAGCAGCACATCGCCCGGCAAAAGTTTGATTGCCAGCCAAATCAGGCCCGGCAATAAGATCACATCGTCGAGATAGCCCAGCACAGGGATGAAATCCGGGATCAGGTCTATCGGGCTGAGTGCATAGGCGACGACAAATATGCCCAAGGCTTTGGCATACCAGGGCGTGCGCGGATGCCTGGCGGCAAACCATAGCGTCAAGCCGTCTCGCTTGATACGCTTGGCCCATGCTCTTAGACGAACATGCAGGGGGCTGGCCGGGGTGGGCATGATACTTGCTTGGCCTTGGTGCAAGCCCTGAGGGCACTCGGTAGATGAGTGAGACAGTTTACTGGTTTCACTGCCTTGGAGAATCGCTTATGGCTACACGCACCATCTGGAAAGGCGCCATCACGTTCGGTCTCGTCCATATTCCGGTCGGCTTGCATACGGCGACCACCGAATCGGGCGTGGACTTCGACTGGCTGGACCGGCGTTCGATGGATCCGGTGGGATACAAGCGCATCAACAAACGAACCGGAAAAGAAATCGAATCTAAAGATATCGTGAAAGGCGTCGAATACGAGGACGGTCAGTACGTCATCGTCTCGCCTGACGAAATCTCCGAAGCCTATCCGCGCACAACGCAGACCATAGAAATTCAGCAGTTTGTCCGAGCGGAGGAGGTGTCATTCGTCTTTCTGGAGCGTCCGTACTACATCGCGCCTATCAACAAAGGGCATAAGGTGTATGCGCTGTTGCGCGACACATTGGTCAAGACCGGAAAGATCGGCATCGCCAAGGTGGTCATCCAGACAAAACAGCATCTGGCGGCGCTGATCCCATCCGGGGACGCGCTGGTGTTGAACCTGATGCGCTGGGGCGACGAGGTGAAATCGCTGGACGGCCTGGATCTGCCAAAGACCGGAGACAAAAGCATGTCGCCCAGTGCATCCGAACTGAAGATGGCGAAAATGCTGGTCGACGAGATGTCCGAGGAGTGGGATCCGGAGCAATACCAGGATGAGTTCAAGTCGGCCATCATGCATCTGGTGCAGCAGAAGGTGAAGGCTGGCAAAACGGAGACCGTCATCGAGCCGCAAGAGGAGGCGCCCGCCTATGCAGATAATGTCATTGACTTGACCGAGTTGCTGCAACGCAGTCTGGGGCGGGGCGGGTCAACCAAAACATCGCGCAGCAAGGCCGCCTCTGGCGGGGCAAAAAAACCAGCCCGCAAATCCCCGGCAAAGAAAGCATCGGCACGTAAAACTGCGACGGCTGGAAAACGCGCCAAACCGGCGCGAAAGGCAGCCTGATCATGGCGGATAGTCTGAAAAAGTATCGTGAGAAACGAAATTTCTCGGTGACGCCGGAGCCATCAGGTGGCGGAGATCCCAACGGCGATGGGCTGGTATTCGTTATTCAGAAGCATTGGGCAAGCCGTCTGCACTACGATTTCCGGCTGGAACTCAATGGAACAATGAAAAGCTGGGCGGTTCCCAAAGGACCTTCTTTTGATCCATCGGTAAAGCGGATGGCGGTGCAAGTCGAGGATCACCCCATGGCGTACAACCAATTCGAGGGAACCATACCGAAAGGCCAGTATGGTGCGGGCAAGGTCATCATCTGGGATGAGGGGCATTGGAGCCCGATCGGGGATCCTCGGCGAGGGTATCAGTCAGGACACCTGAAGTTCGCACTCGAGGGCAAGAAAATGCAAGGCCGCTGGGCGCTCGTGCGATTCAAGAGCAAAGCGTCCGAGCGGCAGCCTCCGTGGCTATTGATCAAAGAAAAAGATGAGTACGCCCAATCCGAATCCGAGTTCAGCGTGGTAGACGAGATGCCGGACAGTGTGGTGCCGTTGCGTGACAAGAAACCGGCCGCGGCGTCATCGGGCAAGCGGAAATCCAAAAGTAATGGCTCCGCGCCGTCTGGAGAAACCACCTTGCCCGGAAAGGCAGCGAGGTTCCCGGCACAGATGAAACCGCAATTGGCCACGCTGGTGGACGCCGTGCCACGCGGTGCGCAGGATTGGCTGTATGAGATGAAATTCGATGGATACCGGATTCTGGCCAGGATAGACGGTACAGAGGTAAAGCTATTCACCCGCAACGGGCATGACTGGAGCGCCAAAATGCCGCACCTGGTGCGCGAGTTCAGCGAACTGCAGCACGATACGGGTTTTGGCAACGCATGGGTGGATGGTGAAATCGTTGTGCTTTCCAGCGAGGGCATTCCCAGTTTTCAATCGCTGCAGAACGCCTTTGACACGGAGCGGACAAAGGACATCGTCTTCTATGCATTTGACCTGCCTTATATCGCAGGCCGCGATATCGGCAGCGAGCCGCTCACGCTGCGCCGTCAGTTGCTGCATCAGTTGATGAGCAAATCAAAGAAGGGCTCTCATCTGCGATTCAGCGAGGCTTTTGAGAAGCCGATTTCGGACCTGGTCGCCTCGGCGTGCAAGCTCGGTCTCGAAGGCGTGATTGGCAAGCGGCCGTCGGCGCCTTATGTCTCACGGCGGTCGGACGATTGGATCAAGGTCAAATGCGGGCGGCGGCAGGAGTTCGTGATCGTAGGCTTTACCCTGCCAAAGGGAGGGCGTGCGGGATTCGGTGCGCTATTGCTGGCTGTCCACGGCCGTGATGGAGGCTTGCGGTATGCCGGCAAGGTCGGAACCGGTTTCGACGATCATCTATTGCGCGAGCTGCATCAGAAACTCGAGCGTATCGAACAGTCAACCTCCGCCATTACGGACGGACGTCCTCCGGGGGGCAGAGATATCCGCTGGGTGCAGCCTAAGCTGGTCTGCGAAGTATCGTTTGCCCAATGGACCCAGGGCGGTCATGTGCGCCATGCAACGTTCAAGGGATTACGTACGGACAAGCCGGCTGAAGAAATCGTGCGAGAAAAACCCGTACCGGCAGAGCAAGTCGCCAACAAACCGGATGGACGACGTCCCAGGCGGGGGCGGAGCGATGTTCCCTCTGCCAAAGCGCTGAAACTGTCGCACCCTGAACGGGTAATCGACTCCTCGTCCGGCCTGACAAAACTGGACCTGGCGCGATATTACGCACTGGTGGCGCCTTTGATGATGGAGCATCTGCAGCGGCGGCCTGTGTCGTTCATGAGGATGCCGGCAGGCATACAGGGAGAGCAATTTTTTCAGAAGCACTCCGATGCTGCCATTACGGGCGTGACAATGCTTTCCGAGCGCTTGCAACCCGGACATCCTCCGCTGATGGAGATCGCCAAGGCCGAGGGCATTCTGGCGGCGGCGCAATTGAACGTCGTCGAGTTTCACACCTGGAACGCGATTAAAACCGCAATTTCGAAACCGGATCGCATGGTACTGGACCTGGATCCAGGAGAAGGAATGTCATGGAAAGGCGTGCAGCAGGGCGCAGAATTGGTCCGTGTGCTGCTGCACGAACTGGGTCTGCAAAGCTGGTTGAAAACCAGCGGAGGAAAGGGCCTGCACATTGTCGTACCGATTCGCAGGCAGTATGACTGGGACACGGTAAAGGATTTCTCGGCGGCGATCGTGCGCCATCTGGCCCGCACGATACCCCAGCTATTCGTCGCCAAGAGCGGCCCGCGCAATCGGGTAGGAAAGATCTTTGCGGACTATCTGCGAAACGGCTTTGGCAGCACGACCGTGGCGGCGTGGTCCGCGCGAGGCAGGCCGGGACTGCCGATTTCGGTGCCTGTGAGGTGGGACGAACTGAACACGCTGAAAAGCTCGGCGCAATGGACGATCGCCACCGTCCATGAACGGCTGGACGTGGGAAATGATCCCTGGGCTGACTATGCGCCGCAAGGCATCGCCCGGGCGATGAAGGCGCTCGGTTTCGATCCGTCACGATAGGGATACGGGCAAGGCAACACGATATAAGGAGCGTTCACGATGAAATTCACAAAAGCTACCGGTGCGAAGGCGCAAGGCGATGCAGTGATATTCAATATGGAGATCTCTGGCGTCACGCGGCAGTTCGAGATATCGGGAGACGTATTGCGTCGAAAATTCGGCGCGATCGACGACAACGCGGTCGAACTTTTACAAGCCTTTGAGCGTGGGGCCGATGCAGTACGAGAGGCGACTCACCGCGTTCGCTCAACCCCCACGGACGGCCGTGTGCTATTGGGGGCAGGGGATTTTGAGTAGGGACTGGGTGTGCCATGAGGCATGCCTATGCATCCTTGTCTGCTGCCTTTATGCAGTTGCATAACCTGTCCAACTCCAGCGCCACTTCATGCCAAACCCAGCGGATCAGCTCGACGGCTTCCAGTTCCGCGGCATCGAAAGCGTTCTCTCGCATTGCGCTTTCCACGATCCGATTCAGACGGTTGAAGGGCTCGCTGGTATGACAGGCGGGAGGTTCGGCCTCGCGGTCGCGCACGGCGCGGGCCAATCCAGCGATTTGTTCATTTGCCGCAGCAGCCAGCTGGTCTAGCGCCGGCCCCAAGCGTCGACAGATATTCTCGGATAGCGTAAGCCCGCCCACGCGCTTCATCAGCGGAACCGTGCGCCATAATCCCTCGAGGTCATTGATCAGCGGGTGCGCCGTATGGCGCTTCCAGAAAGACATGGGAAATGCGTGCGATTGATACGCCATATCGTTGGCGCGCCAACGTGCGTGCTCCATTGCAGGCCTGTCACTCACATCTGGCCGCAGCCGCCCCTCGTTCATGGCGGCCGCCCAATCGACAAGCAGGTCTCCATATATCTCGATCGACTTCGCCAGATTGGATCGCATACTGAGATGGGCCGACAAGGGCAGCACGGCGGCGGACGCCGCGACACCGGACAGCGAACCGATGACAATCGCCATGGACTTGTTATAGGCGCCGCTGAGGATATCGTTGTCTGGCGCCACGGTGAGAATAGTGACCGTGACCAGGCTGTAGCTGAGCGTGTTCCAACGCGCCGACAAGTAGGCCCCGATGCCGACGCCGATCAGAATGCCTCCGAGCGGCGACATCGATGTACTGCGCGATATGAGGACGAGTGAAACGCCCAGCGCCACCCCAATGAATGCGCCCATGAGTCGCGCTGCCGCTTCGCTCACGGTACCTTCTACGCTCGCGCGCACGACGAACAGCGCAGAAAATGCACCCCATGCGATTTCGGGATAGCCTTGCCACGTCATCCAGGCGTAGGCCAACAATACCGCAGCGATGTTCTGTAGCGGCAGACGAACGCCGTCGCGCGTCACGGCCGTGTGACCGGAGGCGGCATAGGTGAGGATACGAGAGCATGATTGAATCCAAGCTTGGGGTAAGCGAACAGGCACGAATCACCGACAGAAAATGAGTCACAGTAGATATCCATTCCGCAATATTCATGCCGCCGCGACCTCCGTTGTAGCGATCACGCCAGGCACAGCACTTGCGCTGATAGATGGCGTGGAGCCGGTATCGGAACACTACGTTGATTGCTTTCAAAGCGCCTGTGTTCTGCGCGGCAAACCGCGGCAGAAACCTGAGAATGGATTGGAGAATTTCATGGGTCCAAAGACAAAACGTCTGCTCGCTCTCACCGCAATCGCTGTCGTGTTCGCGGTATTGGTGGCAATGGTGCCCTGGTAGAGCGCCGATACATGGCGACGCAAACGGTGCCAAGCCCGGAACAGCAAACGCTGAAACGTACCGCCACGCTCAGCGCTGCATGTCCCGATTCACGCATTCGAAGAAATCAATCTTCCTCCTCGCCGCCGAGCGAGTGACCAGACGCGGGAGGCAGGCCCCCGTTGCGCTCGGGATCAACCGGGGCTCGCGACAGGCCAGCCTCATCGGCATTGACCTCTTGGTCGGTATCTATATCGCGCGCTATGTCATCCTGGATAGTCGGCGGTTCGGCCGAAGCGCGTTCGCCGGTACCTGCGGCATCGCTGTCGGCAGGCTCCGCGGGCCGATCATTGGCTGAGTCCGACGAATCGCTGGGCCCGTAGGGGTCTCGAGAGGTGGCAGGTGTCGTCATGATGGAGCTCCGGCGGGTTGGAAAAACACGGTGCCGCAAGCGCCATTCCTACGACGATGTTGAGGTGTCTTGATCTCGCAAGAACGCCAGGAAACGCCGCTCCGCCGGGCTCAACCCCTTGGGCGAACGCGGTGCGGGTCCGTTGCTGATCAAGGCGGACGCCTCGTGTGCCTGGATCACCGCAGGATGCACATAACAGTTACGGCAGACGGCCGGGGTGTTGGCCAATGTGCGCGCTACGGCCTTGATCACATCGGGCGCTGAGGCCGACGGATCGTTACGCAGCAGCTCATAGGCCAAGACCGACGCCGCCCATGTCCGATAGTGCTTGGTGGTGAAATCGCCTGCGCCCGCCGCGCGCAGGTAGTCATTCACCATACTGGAATCAACGGCATGGCGCACGCCCGATTCGTCTTGGTACTGAAATAGACGCTGGCCTGGAATTTCCATGCAGCGCCGTATCAGGCGGGCCAATCGCCGGTCACGCAGGGTCACATCGTGCACGACGCCGCTTTTGCCGGTAAAGGCCAAGCGTATTTGGCTGCCCGCCACTGTCGTGTGGCGCCGCGACAAGGTAGTCAATCCATACGACCGGTTTTCACGCGCGTACTCGTCTGAACCGATACGGATGAGGGTCCGCTCGAGCAAGGTCACGATCAACGCCAGTACACGTTCTGGCGGCAGGCCGGGACGAGCCAGATCCGCCTCGACCTGCCGGCGAATTTTCGGCAGGGAAGCCCCGAAAAGCGCCAGCTGCTGGAATTTTCCGGCATTGCGCTCGGCAGTCCATTCCGCGTGATAGCGGTATTGTTTACGCCCACGTGCGTCGCGACCTGTGGCTTGCAGATGCCCCACGGGCGACGGACAAATCCATACTTCTTCGTAAGCCGGCGGTATCGCCAGCGCTCGGATTCGCGCCAAGGTCGCTTCATCGCGAATCAGATGGCCATCGACATCGTAATATCGGAATTCGCCGTCTTTGCCGCGCTGGCGCCGTAATCCGGGTTCGTTGCCGTCGTAGTAGATCAAGCCTGCAGGCGTTGCGCTTTCCCTGGGATGAGCGGGCGCGTCCGTCCGCGCGCGATCTGCCGCCGTGGAACCGGCATCGAGTTGCTGACGTAAAGCCGCGCGGCGCGTCATGGACGTTCCCGGGTCTGACGCAGGGCCTGCAGCCGATCGCGCCACGGAGGCGAGTCCATCGCGGTAATCGTATTGCCCGGCAATCGCCGCCGCCAGTTGGGAAACTCGACTGTGGTGCCTGGTACGTTGGGGCTCTCATCCAACCCGGCGATATCTTCCAGCGAGGCCAGCGCCAGCGCACAAGGCGCACTCGCGACAAAGCCAAGCATCGCGGGCAGGGGAGCACTGGCCGGCAACGAGCCGCCATCACCCAGATGGCTCCATAGCGCGAGCTTGTCTGCCTGGCGTTCCTGCAGCAGCTGTGTTGCGGTCTTTTCTTTGCTCAACCGGTCGGCGTCCTGCCGCTGGTGGATGTCCGTACCATGCCACCATCCCATCAGGGTCGGTAAATCATGCGTGGTCGTCAGCGCAGCAGCATCGCTCGGCCACTGTGCCGGGGGCATGAATGGCGCGGGATCTGACTCTGATTCTGGGTCTCGCATGAACCACAGCACATTCATCCCGCCAATACCATGATCACGCAGCCGGTCATCAAAGCCGGCAGGTACAGTGCCGAGATTTTCGCCGATCACCAGACCGCGATGGCGCCAGGCCTCCAGCGCGATCAGGCCGAGCAAGGCGTCGGCGGGCAGGCGCAGATAGGCGCCATCGGCCGGGTCCCCGTTCTCGGACACTAACCATAGGCGCTCCATACCGAGAATATGATCTATGCGCGTACCGCCGGTATGGGCCAATGCTGCTCGCAGTACGCCGAGAAAGGCGTCATAGCCGCGGCGTTGCAAGGCGGACGGCGACAAAGCCGCCAGCGCCCAGGATTGACCGCGTGGCTGATGGACATCCGGCGGTGCACCAATCGATACGCCATGCAGAAAACTATCGGGATCGCTCCAGACCTGGCTGCCTGCCGGGCTGACGCCTACCGCCAGGTCGCTCAACAAGCCGACTCCCATTCCCGCCTGGCGGGCGGTGGCCTGAGCCCGAGCCAGACTCGCCGTTGCCAGCCATTGGGCAAAGCAATGGAAATCGACCTCTTTGGCGTGATGAGCGGCGAAATCCTGTACGTGGCGAGATCGTGGATCACGCCATGTTTTGTCCCATGCCGTCCAAGTCTGTATTCGACCCGGCGCGGCAATATGCGCGGCGTGCAGGGTCTCGAAAATGGCATGATCCCGCAGGGGCTGGCCTTGTCGCTCGCAGAAAGACCTATAGTCTCGCTGCAGCGAGGGGGCCATCATCACAAATTGGTCGTGCAGGCGGCGCAGCAACTGCAGCCGGACCTCTGCGGCGCGCGGCCAGTTGATCTGGGCGCCTTGGTCCAATGCCGCCCAATCGATGGGGGGCAATGAGTCCAAGGCATGCCGCACGGCGGCCTCGCCCAGCACCTGGGCAGGGGCAGCGTAGAGCACATTGAGAAACAGACGGCTGGACGGAGAATAGGGACTGCATGCAGCGGGATCGGCACTGAACATGGCATGCAGCGGATTCAAGGCCAAAACATCCGCGCCTGCGTCGCCCAGGCGTTGCGCCAGATTCGCGACGGTCGCCAGATCGCCATGCCCCCAGGTGCGATGTACGGGGTCGAAATGCGCTTCGCGCAGGCTATAGACTTGTGCCATGACGCCCCAGCTACGTGGCTGAGCGCGTCCGAGCAAGGCGGCCATATCGGGGGCGCGAGGGGTGATGGCCAGCCGCTGCGCCGCTTGCCCAGCCTGCCGCAGCTCGTAGTAGCCCGGTTTGACGGGCAACCGCAGCTGCGCTCCCTGTGCATGCGACTCAAGGTTCACCGCATGTGCGCTATTGTCTTCTTCGGACACCAGATCGGCCGGACCCTCGCGCCACTGCGGCAAAGGCAGGACATGGCCGGTCCGCTCGACGAGCAGGGCTGGCGCGTGTGGTTGCGTCGCGTCCAGGGCCGCGTGAGCGGCCGCCACATCGTCGGCATTCTCGCACTGCACCCCCAGCGCATGAAGCAGCCGGCGCAGTTGCTCAGGCCCGACACGTCGGGCCTGTCGATGGGCATCTATCCAATGCTCTTGCAGCCCGCAGCGACGGGCTAGCGCAGACAGGTCGGGCGCGACAGCATCGCTCATTGGGGCTCCTCCAGCACACAGAGTGTGCAGCGGGCAGGCAGCTCGCCGGCGGCGGCGCGGGCCAAACCGCCATCGATACTCTCATAGCGCAACGACTGGCGATGGGTGGCGGAGAGAGGATGGCGCAAGCCACATGGTTCTGATCCCAGGTTGCTGCACACGGTCAGCCGAGCGCCATCGCCCAGCCGCCATTGCGCTTGAACGGCAGCAGGGCCGAGGACCATGCCTGGTTCGCTACATGCGTCCGCGAGGCGGAACGCCAGATGGCGTTGGCGTAAATCGAGCAGGTGCTTGTAATAGCCTTTCCATGCTGGTGCGCCACCGTTCTCCTGCCAGGGGCGGCTACGCAGATACGTGTCAGGCGAGTTCGGATCAGGCAGATCGGCAACGGCCGCCAGTGCCTCGAATTCACGCTGGCGCCCTTGCCGTACGGCGTCGGCCAGCGCTTCGTCAGTGTGGCTGGTGAAGTAAAGAAAGGGTGCGTTCGACCCGATTTCTTCGCCCATGAAAATCATCGGCACGCCCGGCGACAAGAGTTGCAGCGCAATCGCGGCCCGCAAAGCCTGCTCGTCGCACAATTGGTTCAAGCGCTCGCCCAATGCGCGGTTGCCCGTTTGATCATGATTCTGCAGGAACCAGACGAAAGAGGAGGGGGGCAAATCGCCGCTGGGCTCACCACGGCGTTCACCGTTTCGAAACCGTGACGCCTGGCCCTGATATTGCCAGCCTTGTGCCAGACAGCGGCTCAGCATGCGGGCAGGGGCGTCGGCGTAATCGCTGTAATAGCTCGCCGTCTCGCCAGTCAGCAGGTGATGCAAGACATGATGGCCGTCGTCGTTCCACTGGGCATCAAAGCCGGCGCGCAACAGCCGGGATCTATTTTTATCGTCCTCGATCACGAGATAGATGCGGCGTGGTGCGAGGCGCTGCCGCAGTCGCTGCGGTAGCTCCAGCAGCCAGTCCTCGTCCTCGATGGCATGCACAGCGTCCAATCGCAGGCCATCAAAGCGATATTCATCCAGCCAATAACAGGCGCTATCCTCGAAAAAACGCCTGACTTCCGGGCGGCGAAAGTCGATCGCGTCGCCCCAGGGCGTGGCCACGTCCTCGCGAAAAAAGGGCTGCGCGAGCCGAGGCAGATAGTTGCCATCCGGACCAAAGTGGTTATAGACCACGTCCAGCATCACGGCCAGCCCTAGTCCATGTGCGCAATCGATCAGGCATTTCAGCTCTGCGGGCGTGCCGTACGCGGTGTCGGGCGCGTACGGCAGAACACCGTCATAGCCCCAATTCCGCGGGCCGGGAAAGTCGGATATCGGCATCAATTCAATAGCGGTAATCCCCAGCGCAGCTAATTCGGGGAGCCGTTCGCGCAGGCCGTTGTAGCCGCCGGCCAGTCCTGCGTGGACTTCGTACAGAACGGTGCGCTCCCATGGCGGCGGCTGCCAGGATGGGTAATGCCACGCATACTCGTCCTGTCCCATCACAATGCTGCAGTCGTGCACATCGCCAGCCTGCAGGCGCGATGCGGGGTCCGGAATAGGGGTGCCATCGGCCAGCCGGTAACGGTAGCGCGTGCCGGGAGGGCAGTCAGGTACACGATGTTCTACCAGCCCATCCGGTGCTGGCCGCAGATCAACCGATGCGCGGCCTGAGATTTCCAGACGCAGGCCAGTCTCCGCTGTAGGAGCCCAGAGTCTGAATACTGTGCTGCCGTCAGACTGCACATTGGCGCCATAGTATGGGCTCATGCTCCGCCTCCTGGATGGGTGGCAGACAGCAGCACGGCGCTGTGCCCCTGGACCAGCACCTCGCCTTCTGGCGGCCCGCCGGCAGTCGGCAACGTCGAGGTATCCAGCTCTTGCGTCCAGGCCAGATCGGGCGCGGGCAGCGTAAAGGCCAGCGGCTCGGCGGTAGGGTTCAACATCAGCAACGTGATGTCCAGCGTGCCGTCGGCGCGTGCCGCGCATCGACGCAGTGCCAATCCGGCCCCATCGTCCGGTTGTGCCAACGGCTCACCGCTGGGCTCGAACCAGCCGATGCGTTGCAAGGCTGGCGCCAACTCCTGGCCAGGATCGCCGTAACGCTCGGTACGCAGGCTCGGATGAGCCCGGCGCAAGGCCGTCAGGCGTGAAACGAATTGGCTGAGCTCGCGTCCCTCTGCGCTGTCTGCCTGCGTCCAGTCCAACCACGACAGCGGATTATCCTGGCAATAGGCATTGTTGTTACCGGCCTGGCTATTACCGAAATCATCGCCTGCCAAAATCATCGGCGTGCCGTCGGCACATAGCAGCGTCGTCAATAATGCGCGGGTCACGCGCAATCGGGTTTCACGGATCTCCGGCTCATCCGTAGGTCCCTCGGCTCCCCAGTTATGGCTGAGATTGTCCGGATGACCATCCTGGCCGTCTTCTCCATTCGCCTCGTTATGCCGTTCCGCATAGCTGACCAGGTCTGCCAGCGTGAATCCGTCATGCGAAGTGATGAAATTCACACTGGCCCAAGGCCTGCGATGACGGCGGTCGAATAGCGGGCGCGAGCCGGTGAGCGCGTCCATCATCGCGCCGCGCTGGCCTTCGTCGCCGCGCCAGTAGCGTCGCGACGTATCGCGGAACACCCCGTTCCACTCTGCAAAGCCTGGCGGATGATTGCCCAGTTGATAACCATCGGGGCCGATATCCCATGGCTCGGAAATCAGCTTGCAACGCGCCAGCAAAGGATCCTGCAGAATGGCATCAAAGAATCCAGATCCAGGATCAAACCCGGTGCCTTCCCGGCCCAGCGTCACGCCCAGGTCAAAACGGAACCCGTCGATGCCATATGACTCAGCCCAGTAGCGCAACGAATCCATCACCATCTGCAGCACACGCGGATGCGACAGATTCAGGGTATTGCCGCAGCCGGTATCGTTGATATAGTGGCGTTCCTCACCGGGAATAAGCCGGTAGTAGCTCGCATTGTCCAGGCCGCGCCAGGACAGGGTGGGTCCCCACTCATTGCCTTCGCATGTATGGTTGTAGACCACATCGAGCCAGACTTGAATCCCGGCCGCATGCAGACGCCGCACGGCTTGGCGCAGCTCGTTGGCGCCTTGGGGCGTATAGGCTGGCTCGGGCGCGAAATATGACAACGTACTGTAGCCCCAATAGTTACGCAGGTCTTTTTCGATCAAGAATCGATCCTGCAGAAAGGCGTGCACCGGCATGATTTCGAGCGTAGTGATGCCCAGGCGCAGCAAATGATCGATAAAGCGTGCATCGCCGAGTGCGGCGGCCGTCCCCCGTATGGGCACACGCAAATCGTCTCTTTGCATCGAAGCACCGCGTAGATGGACCTCGTAGACGACGGTATCCTGCCAATTGATCGCCGGCGCACGTGAGCTGCCCCAGTTGAACGGCGTGTCGGCGGTGACAATGCCTTTTGGCATCAACGGCGCACTATCGCGCCGGTCCATCGTCAGGTCGCCGCGAGGGTGCCCCATGCGATAGCCGAACAGTGCGTCTCCCCACCGCAGTGGCGCATGCAATTGGCGCGCATAGGGATCAAGCAGCAGCTTGTTGGGATTAAAGCGATGTCCGTGCTGCGGATCATAGGGACCGTGTGCCCGATAGCCATAGATCAGGCCGGGCTGCGCGTCCGGCAAGTAGCCGTGCCAGATTTCGTCGGTGCATTCGGGCAATCGCACGCGCCGCAATTCCTTGCGGGCTTTGGTGTCGAACAGACACAGGTCGATCTGCGTCGCGTTGGCGGAGAAAACGGCGAAGTTGATGCCTAAACCATCACTGGTCGCGCCCAGCGGGTACGGAGATCCAGGCATCAAAGGCGCTGAGAGCGTTGCATCCATGATGGGCAGATCTCCTCGTCAATCGACAGGTTTGAGCACCAGCGTAGTCAGGCCGGGCAAGCTGAGGCTCAGGCTATGGGAATGACCGTGAGCCGGAATATCCTCACTTCCCCAACTCCGGCCGTCGGACTCCAGGTGTCCGCCGTATGCCGCGTCGCTGGTGTTCAGCCGCTCGCGCCAGTTGCCGGCGCGTGAGACGCCAACGCGATAACCGTGACGCGCGACGGGCGTCAGATTGCAGATCACCAACAATGGCGGCGCATCGCCGCTGCGGCGTTCAAAGGCCAACACACTATTGTCGGCATCGTCACCGATTGTCCAGGCGAATCCCGCCGGGTCGCTATCCGCCTGGAAGAGCACAGGCTCATTGCGGTAAAACTGATTCAATGCGCGCACTAGCCGCTGTACGCCGCGATGCGTGGGCTGGTCCAGCAGGTTCCAGTCCAGCACGTGGTCATGATGCCATTCGTGCGGCTGCGCCAGCTCGCCGCCCATGAACAGCAGTTTCTTGCCGGGGTGCATCCACATATAGCCAAAATAGGCGCGCAAATTGGCGATGCGTGACTCGTGATCGCCGGGCATCCTGGTCAATAACGAGCCTTTGCCATGGACGACTTCGTCATGCGACAGCGGCAGAATGAAATGCTCGGAGTACGCGTACACCAGGCCGAACGTCATATCGCGATGATGATAGCGGCGATGCAGGGGATCTTCTTTCATATACCGCAGCGTGTCGTTCATCCAACCCATGTTCCACTTATAGTCAAAGCCCAGCCCGCCGCCCGCGGTGGAGCCGGTCACGCCAGGCCATGCCGTGGATTCCTCGGCTACCGTGATGCTGCCGTCCTCGCGACCATGCACACTGTCATTGAGTATCCGCAGAAAATCGATCGCCTCCAGGTTCTCTCGCCCACCATAACGGTTGGGCAGCCATTCGCCCGGCGCCCGGCTGTAATCGCGATACAGCATCGATGCCACGGCGTCGACACGCAGCCCATCGATGTGAAAACGGTCGAGCCACTGATGGGCGCTGGCCAACAGCATGGCGCGGACTTCGTTTCGCCCCAGGTTATAGACGCAGCTGTGCCAATCCGGGTGATAGCCCTCACGCGGGTCCGCATACTCGTACAACGCGGTGCCGTCAAAACGAGCCAGTCCGTGCGGATCATCGGGAAAATGTGCCGGCACCCAGTCCATGATCACGCCCAGCCCGACGGCATGGCAGCGATCGATGAATCTCGCCAAGGCGGTCGGTGACCCATAACGCGCAGTAGGCGCGAATTGCCCGAGCGGTTGATAGCCCCAGGATCCGCCAAACGGATACTCGGCGACCGGCATCAATTCCACATGAGTGAATCCCATGGCGCTGACGTACGCGGGCAAACGTTCGCTCAGGCTGTCCCAATCTTTCTCGTTGCCCCACGATCCCGCATGCACTTCGTAAATGGCGACGGGTTGTTCCGGCGAGGCGTCGCGCGCATTCATCCAGGCATCATCCTGCCACTCATACGGCTGCGGGTCGGTGATCACAGACGCCGTATCCGGCGGACACTCGGTTTGCTGCGCGAGCGGATCGGCTTTCCAACGTAGTTGCCCCTGATGATCGAGCACGGCGAACTTGTAGCGCTGACCGGCCTGGGCGTGCGGCAAAAAGAATTCCCACACACCGGCTTGATGGCGCAACCGCATACCATGACGACGCGCGTCCCAGCCATTGAAGTCGCCCGCCAGCGATACACGCCGGGCGTTCGGTGCCCATACACTGCAACGCAGTCCGCGGACACCCTGGCATTCGTCCAGCCTGGGTAACATGTCGAACACTGCGCGCCAGTCGCTCTGTGAAAACGCCGCCAGCGTTGCATCCGACAAGCACGAATCAAAGGCATAAGGGTCGAATAGCTCTTCTTCGCTGTCCGGCCAGCGCACGCGTAACCGGTAGCCTAGCGGCCCGCGTGATCGCAGGCCGGGCACGCGGGCGTGGAACAAACCGTCCTGTCCGGACAGATCTATCGTTTCACCGTCAGCCAACTGAGCCTGCACGCTTACCGCACCTGGCATCAGTACCCGCAGGATATCTCCATGCGGGCCGAGCACGGAAAACGGATCACTGTGTGAACCCTCCAGCAATGCGCGGCGGTCAGTGTCGGAAAGACGGTCATTACTCATCGGGCATCCTCCACAGGGCCTTCTTTGCGCAGGGCAGCGGAGAGCAGCAGCTCACGTCCCAGTTCAGCCAGCGCCGCCAGCGGCACCGGCAACCAGTCGGGGCGATGCGCCGCCTCGTAACACACTTCATATGCCGCCTTCTCGAGTTGCGCCAGCGCCAACAGCGATTGTTCCTGATCGGGCGGCAGTGCCGCGCCATCTGATCGCGATTCGCGATAGCCATCCAAAAACGCCGTTGCCGCCAAGGCACGGAAGCGTCCCAGCAGCACATCGTGATGGCTGGACACCGTGCCGGCCAACGCGTCTGCCGGCGGAGCGCCCGGGCCCTCGGGCGATAGGGGCGCCAACGCGGTGGCGCGCGCCGCCACGCTCGCGGCGTAGTCAAAGGACCGCAGCATGCCTGCCAGATCCTTATACACCGTGCTCGCCGCCTGGCGTTGTTCTGCATCGCGCAGCGGTTCGCCTTCGAAATCGATCAGATACGCGTCGGTCTGCACAACGAGCACCTGGCCCAGATGAAAATCCCCATGCACCGATTGACAAGGCACGCCATGTTCAATCGCCGCCAGTTCCCGAATGCATGCTTCGAGGCGCGGCGCATGTTCAGCCAGCCATTGGCCGCTGGATTGCAGCGCAGGAGGCAGACTGGCATGGTGGCGCTGAATCACGTCCAGCGCCATCCGCAACTGTGTCAGTACTCGCATTGCCGTTTCATCGCCGTCACCCGGGCGATCGCCGGTCTCGTGCAAGGCGGCATGCATCTGCGCCAGGCGTTGTCCGATGACACGAACGAACGCGTTATATCCGGCCAAGTGCTCTTCGAAGGCATTGGCGTCTTCGTCAGCGACCAAGGCCGCATCCAGTACGCGCCGCAGATAATCGAGCGTCCATGTCCACGCGTCGCCCTCATTAGGCACGTAACGATGAAATAGCGCCAGCGTCGTGTTCTTGCCATCGCGCTGGCACTGCAGCGTACCCAGCAGTGCCGGCATATTGTGAAAGCCCCCGGCGGCCAGCCTGCGTCCCATTTCTGCCTCGAGGGAAGGGCCTTCAGGCGGTGCGCGCAGCACCTTGACCATCACCTGTTCGTCCACGATCGCAGAACTGTTGCTTTGTTCAACGTTCAACCACCGAACGGTAGGAGTCTCTGCGCCGGCCAACTCCGCAACTGTGGGCTCTGCATGGAAAACCAGCGGCCCACCGTCGCCGGCACCTTGACGCAATCCATCGACTAATGCCCGCACGAAAGCCTCCTGCAGAAAAGCGTCAGCCAGGTAGCCTGTGACGGCGCCACGCCGCAACCGGGCGGCTGGATAGCTGACATCGATCGAGTCATCCCACACCAGTGCGAGCGGCAGCTGCAGATCAGGCTTGCCGGCCGCATGATGAACTGCCAACCAGTAGTACTGCCCCTCGTGGCCCGGCAGCGGCAAGACCGCACTCACGCTCAGGTCGCGTGCCGCGCTACCTGGGTACCATCGCTGACGCGCCAGATACTCGGGCAAGACCTCGTTCTCAAATGCGCGCCGTGCGCCATCGGTCAGGGCCAGATCGCCGCGCGGCTTCAGCACCAGGGTGATCAGTTCGGTCATCTGTTCTGGCGCCTGAGCATGCCAGGCCGGGACACTGGCATCGCGGCTCAACTCGAACCAATAGAAACCAAAGGGCGGCAACGTCAACAGATAAGGCAGTTCTCCGATCGCCGGAAACGCCGAGCCGCCTAACAGCTCGACCGGCACCGTGCCGGCGTATGCCTGCAAGGGCAATTCGACCGGTTGCGCGGCGGCCGACAGATTGGCCACACACAGGATGCTCGTGTCCTGCCATTCGCGCAGATAGGCCAATATTCTGCGATTGCCAGGCGAGAGAAAGCGCAGCGTGCCGCGACCGAACGCCTGGGTCTGGCGGCGTTGCGCCAGCATGCGGCGTGTCCAGTTCAACAGCGAGTGGGGGTCGCGCTGCTGTGCCTCCACGTTAACGGCCTCGTAGCCATACAGCGGGCTCATGATCGGAGGCAACTGCAACCGTTCCGGATCAGCGCGCGAGAACCCGCCATTACGGTCCGCGGACCATTGCATCGGCGTACGTACACCATCGCGATCGCCCAAATGAATGTTGTCGCCCATTCCGAGTTCGTCACCGTAATACAGCACGGGCGTACCGGGCATGGACAGCAACAGGCTGTTCATCAACTCAACCCGGCGACGATCGCGTTCAAGCAGCGGCGCCAACCGGCGGCGAATGCCCAGATTGATGCGGGCGCGTGTGTCCGCCGCGTAGACCTTCCACAAATAGTCCCGTTCCCGGCTCGTCACCATTTCCAGCGTCAACTCATCGTGATTGCGCAGAAAGATGGCCCATTGGCAGTTTTCCGGGATGTCCGGCGTCTGGCGCATGATATCGATGATGGGAAATCGATCTTCCTGCGCGATGGCCATATACATGCGCGGCATCAGCGGGAAATGAAAAGACATGTGGCATTCGTCGCCCTGGCCAAAGTATTCCTGCGCATCCTCCGGCCATTGATTGGCTTCGGCCAGCAACATGCGTCCAGGATACTCGCGCTCGATGACAGCCCGTATTTGTTTGAGCACTGCATGGGTCTCCGGCAGATTTTCATTATTGGTCCCTTCACGTTCCACCAGATAGGGCACTGCATCCAGGCGTAGTCCGTCCACCCCCATATCGAGCCAGTAGCGCATCACGCTGATGACCTCGCGCAGTACGCGCGGGTTGTCGTAATTCAGGTCGGGTTGATGGCTGTAGAAACGATGCCAGTAATAGGCCTGTGCGACGGGGTCCCAGCTCCAGTTCGATGTCTCGGTATCGCAAAAGATGATGCGGGTGTCGGCATAATCTCGATCCGAGTCGGACCACACATAATAGTTTCGTGCAGCCGAACCAGGCTTGGCGCGCCTGGCGCGTTGGAACCAGGGATGTTGATCTGACGTATGGTTGACGACCAGCTCGGTAATCACTCGCAGGCCACGTTCATGTGCCGCGCGAATCAAGCGGCGCAGATCGCTGACCGTGCCGTAGTCGGGATGGACTGTCCGATAGTCAGCGATGTCATATCCGTCATCGCGGCGCGGCGACGGATAGAACGGCAACAGCCAGATCGCGGTCACGCCCAGGCTCGCCACATAATCGAGCTTCGCCAAAAGACCAGGCAGATCGCCCACGCCGTCGTCGTTCGAGTCAAAGAACGACTTCACATGCAACTGATACACGACGGCGTCCTTGAACCAGAGCAGATCTTCGCTTGGGGGCTGAGTCATGTTGCGCTCCTGCAGGGGTCGGCCGGTAATCTCCAGATAGAGTAGGGGGCTTCGGGTGTGAGCCTGACTCGCGCAACGCTGTCATGCCAGGCGCTGTGCACGCCCGTTAATAGATCGTCGGCATGCGCGACAGGCTCGGGCAGCCGTACTTCGGCCTCTGTGGTGTTTTGAGGGTCGAGATTGATGATGACCAGGATCACATTGGCGCCGCCAGATGCCCGCTTGATATAGGCCATCACTGTGTCAGGCCCCGCATTCAGGGGCTGGAAACCGCGATGCGTTTGCAGGGCAGGGTTAGCGCGGCGGATGGCATTGAGCTGTGCGATTTCCGAGCGGATGTTGCCAGGCATGTGCCAGTCGCGAGGGCGTAGTTCGTACTTTTCGGAGTCGAGATATTCCTCGCGTCCAGGCAACGCGGCCGATTCACACAGTTCGAATCCGCTATAGACGCCCCATAGACCCGATCCCGTCGCAGCGAGCGCGGCCCGCGCCAGGAAACCCGGACGGCCATGCGATTGCAAGTAGTACGGATTGATGTCCGGTGTGTTGACAAAGAAATGTGGCCGGAAAAAACTGGCTACCGGCTCGCTCGACAGCTCAGTGAAATACTCCGCCAATTCCTGCCGGTGGTTACGCCACGTGAAATAAGTGTACGACTGCGTGAATCCGATCTTGGCGAGCCGGTACATCATCGCTGGCCGGGTGAATGCCTCTGACAGAAACAAGGTGTCGGGGTATTTGGCACGGACTTCGGTGATCAACCACTGCCAGAACGGCAGGGGTTTCGTATGGGGGTTATCCACGCGGAATATGCGTACGCCACGTTGCGCCCAGAACAGCACAATGTCACGTAACGCCCGCCACACGGGCGATTTACGGCGCCACGGCGGCGTATTCTCGTAGAACGCGACATTGACGATGTCTTCGTATTTCTTCGGTGGATTCTCGGCGTAACGCAGACTGCCGTCGGCCAGCCACGAAAACCAGTTCGGGTGGGATTTGAGCCATGGATGATCGGGCGAGCATTGGATAGCGAAATCCAGCGCCATTTCCATGCCCTCGGCGTGTGTGGCCGCCAGCAGGCGATCGAAATCGTCCAACGTACCGAGTTCTGGCGCCACGGCATCGTGTCCACCTGCGGCCGAGCCAATGGCATAAGGACTGCCGACATCGTCAGGGTCTGCCTTCAAACTGTTGTTGCGGCCCTTGCGGTTGCGTTGACCTATGGGATGAATCGGGGGCAGATACAACACGTCAAAGCCCATCTCACGGATATCCGGCAACCGGTCGATGACGTCGTCAAAGCAGCCATGGCCGCTCGCGGCCTGGGAGCGTGGAAACAGCTCATACCACGCTGCATGGCGGGCACGATTGCGATCCACCCACAGCGGATAGACGGTGCTGGCGCGCGCATGCGGCCGCTGCGCCGTCTCTCGTATCGCTGCCGCCAGCAGGGGATCGCAGAGCTGCTGTAAAGCACGGTCCAAGGTCACGCCGCCATCAAAAACCTGCTTCAGCGTTTTCAGCGCACGTTTTAGTCCGGTACGAATGCCAGACGGGGCATTGTCACGTTCGGCCTTGGCAATCGTACGCGTCAGCCATTGCGCACCCTCGCGCAAAGGCATATGCAGAGACTGTCCTGCAGTGTGCTTGCTGCGCCATTCATGGCAGTAGCCTGCCCACACATCTTGCCAGGCCTGCACCCGATACTCATGGGCGCCAATCCGTTGCGGTGCAAACGCTGCTTCCCACCGGTCGTTGCCGAGCAGACGCATGGGCACACGATGCCAATGACGTTCGTCACACGCCCGCCAGCACAAATCGGCAGCCAGTTCCTCGTGACCGTCCATGATCAGCGTGGCTTGAACAGTCACTTGTTCGTGAGCAATGCATTTGACAGGCAGGCGATCAGGCTCCAGTGCCGGCTGTACTGACTCGATCGCCAGCCTTGGCGCCTGCGGCTGCCGTTCGTCGGCCGGCGCGCGTGCGTCTGATGTCACCTCTGTGGATGGTTGCCAGGCCAGCAGGGAACAACCGCTCTCGCCGACAACGCCATGGCGAGGGTGCAGCGCCGGCGGCACATCCTGCTCGGTCAATGGACCTGTGGGCAAGACGCCGGCCAACGGTGGCAGATCGATGCGGCTGGACGACTCGCCTTGTGGCGTGACGGCCAACCCCACCGTCGTATCGTCTTGCGTCTGGCGCAGCAGCAACGTTGCTCTGCCGGCCTGTCCACCGATGATCGTCAACGGACCCGAGAGTGCGCCTCCAGCATGCCATTGCAGCGCCGCGATCACGTCGCTCGAGGGCCCATCGCCATCGCGCGCATCCACCAGCAATCCGTCGCCGCAAAACGCAGCCAGCCAGGCCGAGCGGGCGTCTGACCGGGCGTCCAACGGCGCCAGTACAGGCGCCAGGGCGCGCAGGCGGGCGTCTTCCTGTGCCAGCCAGTCGTCACGGCCATCCCACCACGGCAGCGAATTCACCGTCCAATCGAAACCGGTATGTGTGCGTTGCTGTAGATCGTGCGGTGTCATGCCCTGTGTCGCGGCGATGTAGCGCGCTTCGGGATGCCTCTGACGCAGACCGCCTAACAAATCTGCCCAGATCGCCGGCGGCAGGCCCTGAGGCCGTTGAATATAGTAGCCGTCGACTCCCGCATTCAGCCATTGGCCCAGACGTTCGCTCCAACAACGCAGGAAATCCTCGTCATCGCCTCGCACCTGACGCGACGACAAGGCATCCAGGGGCTGTCGTGGATCGAGCTCCGGCAGATTCTGGTCCACCGCGAGCCAGTCGGCACGCGCCGTCGTTGCCACGGCATCCTGGGCAACGCGATCCAGTATCACGTCGACATAGCACGTCAGGCCCATCGCGTGTGCAGACTCGGCGTAGCGCGCAATGGCATCAAGGACCGGCTCCTTGCCGTCGGCGGCCAAGTCGGCATCGTACGGAACGTTCTGCACGCCAGCTCCGCGCCAAGGCGCGGGCAGCAGAACAGCATTGACGCCTGCGCGCACCCATGGCGCGAGCGCGTCGCGCCCGCATTGCGTCGTGCGCAATAGCCGCAGGGCAGGGGAGTAAGCCAACACCATCCTCGTTTTACGCCGACACGGCCGATTGCGCCCGTGTCGCCTTGTTCAGCCGTATACGTTCGGCACGCCGCTGCGCGACGGGCATGCGTCTACCGGTCAGCGTGGCAAACACGTCCAGATAATTCTGAACCGCATGCGACCATCCATGGGCCCCCGTCATGGCGTTGCGTTGCATCGCTCGCCACACAGCGTCATGCGCCTTCAGGTGCGCCGCACGCGCCAGAGCCGCCATCACACCGCTCGCGTCCTGACTATCCAGCATCAGGCCGTTAGCATGCATCATGGCAGCTTCCCCCGCATGCGCGCCCGGATCGCGAACCGAGTCTGCCAGCCCGCCCACCGCGGTCACGATGGGCAGCGTGCCATAACGCATCGCGTAAAGCGGAGTCAATCCGAACGGCTCAAAGCGGCTGGGGTGCCACAGCACGTCCGCACCCGCCAGCAAGCGATGAGCGACTGCCTCGTCATAGCCAATATGCACCCCGCAACGTCCGGGATGTTTTGCCGCGATCTGCCTGAACGCCTCTTCGAATCGTTGCTCCCCTTTGCCGAGCAAAGCGAATTGCAGCCGCGGATGGGCGGCGAGCGCATCCGCCAAGGTATCGGCCGTGAGATCTGCCATCTTCTGTTCGGTCAGGCGGCAACACGACACCGTCAACAACGCGCCTGGATCCTGCGCGAGGCCAAATGCGCGCTGGACATGTTCTTTCCAGCGGGTTTTATTCCCCAGATTATTGACACTGAACCCATTAGGCTGCAGATGCACGTTGGTCGCCGGATTCCACAACTCATCGTCAATGCCGTTAGGCAACGCTACCAGCGCGTCTCCTCGAAAACGTAGCGCGCCGTCCAGTCCGCAGCCGCGCTCGGGCGAGAGAATTTCGCGCGCATAAGTGTGGCTGACAGTGGTCACGCGATCGGCATGCAGAATGCCGGCTTGCAGAAAATTCAGTCGGCCCCAGGCATAGAGCCCGGCGGCTTCGCGCACATTGGGCGGCAGGCCGAGATGTTGCACTTCACCAGGATCGAATGCCCCCTGGAATGCCAGATTATGGATAGTGAGTACCGTTTTTACCGATCGCAGGCCTGCACCTTTGATGAGTAACGGCGTCAGCGCCGCATGCCAGTCGTGGGCGTGTACGATGGCGGGCCGCTCCAGGCCCGGCAACCCGGCCGCCACCGCAGCGGCCGCATGCGCGAGCGCGGCAAAGCGGCATGCGTTGTCTGCATAGTCGTGGCCAGACTCGTCGATATAACATCCGGGCCGGTCAAACAGCACCGGATTGTCCAATAGCAGGCAGGCCAACCCCGTAGAACGGCAGTGTCCAGAGACCAGCCGGGCAGGGCCGCCGGGCAAACCATCAATTGGCCAACTGGCGTCGATACGGACCTTGTCCAACACGCCTCGGTAGGCCGGCAACAATATCCGTACCTGAGCACCCGATTGGTTCAACGCCTGGGCCAGGCCCGATACAGCATCGGCCAACCCTCCTGTCTTTACCAGCGGATACGCTTCCCCAGCGACAATCAGTACTGTGCTCGACATATTGGCTCCTTGTTGTGGCCCTTTTCCTCCTTCAGGAGCAAGTAACGTGCCTGGCTAGATCTCCCCGCTTTGAACCGCATCCTCACGCAGGTGCAGGGTGCGTTCCTGGGGACGCAAGGTCACGTCGCGCGCCGCGAAAGCGCGCACAATCCCTAGGTTGATCGCCTGTTGAATGTCCATATACCGGTTGTAATCGGCGCTCAATACGTAATAGACCGCTTCGATTTCCAGGCCGTAGTCGCCGAATCTGGCTACGTGAGCCCGGTCAAAACGCGTTGCTGCCTGCGCTTCGATCTGCGCCTTGATGTCGGCCGGCAGTTCGAGCAGCGTGTCGGCTGGCGTGTCATAAGGCACGCGTAAGGTGAAAATGATCCGCCGCTGCTCCATCCGTTTGTAGTTTTGAATGGTCTGCTTCAGCAGTTCTGTATTCGAACAGACGATCTGCTCTCCACCCAGACTGCGGATGCGCGTCGTCTTCAACCCGATATGTTCGATGGACCCGGCCACCGAGCCAAACACAATAAAGTCGCCGACCTCGAAAGGCTTGTCCAGCCCGATCGAAATGGATGCGAACAGGTCGCTCAGTATGGTTTGCACCGCCAGCGCCACGGCGACGCCGCCTATCCCCAGGCTGGTCACGAGGGCCGTAATATTCACCCCCAAATTGTCCAGGATGGCCAGCAACGTCACCACCCACACTACCGTGCGCACCAGGAACGAAAGCAGCGTGATGGTCACGCGCCCGGCGCGCAGCCGCTCACCCACGATGGTCAGCACGCTGCGGCAGGCAACGTCCAGCCACAAAGCCAGTTGTAACGCCAACAACACGAACCAGAGATGATCGGAAACCCAGCTTTGCCAAGGAAATACCGCTTGAGTCAGGCGCATGCCGATCATCAGCGCGAGCAACGCGATAATCAGCCGATTGGTGCGTGTGACCACCGCCAGCAATGCCGATGCGTAAGGATGAGTGCCCTCGGCCATACGGGATGTCGCTTGACGTCTCACGACATTCAATACCGAGACAAAACCTATGAACAACACAGCGGCCAGTGCCAGCGTTCCAAACCAGGCGCCCCATATCGCGCCGTACTCTGCATATAAGTCAGGCAAACTAATCATCGTCGTTTCCGCGCTCTCGAGATGCCAACCATTGCGCGTGATAGTGCTGAATGCGCTGCAGCGCATACTCGGCGGCCATCTGCCTCACCTCGTTGCGGCTGCCGGAAAACTGACGTGTTTCGGTATAAATCCTGGTTGGAATGCCGGGCGTGCGTAGCAACCAGGCATAGCATTGCGTCCCGGCCTCGACACCTTCGCCGCCATCATCGGCCACACCGGTATTGGCGATGATCACCGATGCGCTGCAACGTTCGGCGGCGCCTTTCGCCATGGCGCACGAGACTTCCGTGCTGGTCAGGTTGTATTGACGCAGGATCTCGTCGGAAACCCCCAGACAACTACGTTTGGCAGCAGGTGAATAGACCACGAACGCACATTCCAGCAAGCCGCCCGCACCCGGCACCTCGGCCAGTTGAGCCGCAATCAGGCCGGCCGTGCAGCTTTCAGCGGTCGCCAGCGTCAGGCTGCGACGGCGCAGATAGTTGGCAACGTTCTCGATTTCCGTCATGTGATAGTCCTTCGGCAGCAGCTCACGCAGTTCGAATAGGGAAGGAGGGCAGGGGCAATATTCATGCGTGCGCTGCAGCAAGCCTCGTTCCTGCTTGGGTACGCGACTTGCAGTGTCTCTCCCACTTCATCATCCCTCAGGGACATTCCCATGCTCGAATCGCTCTCCCAGTACTCGGCCGCGCAATCGACGTCCGTTCTGCGCCATACCTACCCGGCAACGATCAATCGTCAACACGTGTATTTACCTGCGGAACTGGGACGACGCATTACCGAGCGTTTGCAGGCCATGCGAGCGCAGCGCTGGGTATCTCGATTATGGGCAGGCGACGCCAAACTATGGACCGATACTGACGAGAGCCATTGGATGGGATGGGTCGACCCGTCGCGCCAGGAATCCGTGATACGCCGCTATCTGGGTCAATGCGCATGGCTGCGAGACAACGGCTGCGTCAACGCTATCCTCATGGGCATGGGCGGAGCCGCGTTGGGGGCTCATGTCCTGCAAAATGCCTTGGGCAGCGCGGCTGGCGGTCTACGGCTGCATGTGCTGGACTCGACCGATCCGGATCAAGTGGCAGCGCTGCAGCGCCGCGTTGCACCGGAAAACTGCCTGCACATCGTCGCCAGCAAGTCAGGCACCACGATGGAATCGACACTGCTCGCGCAACACTTCTATAAGATTGCGCGAGACAGAATCGGCGCCCATGCCGGCCGGCACTTCTGCGCCATTACCGATCCCGGCTCGCCGTTGCAGGCGCTCGCAGAGCAACAAGGGTATGCCGCCATTTTTACCGGCGATCGCACGGTAGGGGGACGCTACTCGGTGCTTTCGCCCTTTGGCCTGGTGCCGCTGGTTCTCATGGGCCACGATCCGATAGACTTTCTACGCCACGCCAAGCTGCTGCGTAATCACTGCGGTCCACGGGTTCCGCTGAACAACAATCCCGCCGCCTTGTTAGGGGCGACATTAGGCGAAGCGGCCCTGGCTCACCGCGACAAGGTCACTATCTGGGCCGAGCCCGAACTCGAGGGTCTCGGTGAGTGGATTGAGCAACTGTTAGCTGAATCGACAGGAAAGTTTGGCGGTGGACTTATCCCCGTCAATCAAGAGCCGATAGGGCAGGCGGACCGTTATTCGTCAGACCGCCTGTTCGTCATACTGCGTCACGGCAGCACGATGGAGCGGCAGCGGGACGCCTTGCGAGCAGCCGGCCAGGCCGTCATCGATGTGGAAATCGGCGAGGGTGCCGCCTTGGCACAGGAATTCTATCGCTGGCAGTTTGCCACCGCCTTGGCAGGCTCCATCCTCCAGGTCAACCCCTTTGACCAACCGGACGTAGAGGCCAGCAAATCGCGCACCCGTCAATTGCTCGGCGCCCCTGTGACGCCGGCAAACGGGCAACGTTACGGCAGCCTGATCGTTGACACCGGCGATAAGCAGGATCTGGGCGAATGGCTGCAGACGCAGGCTGCACGCTATTTCGCGTTGCTGGCCTATGTTCCGTGCAATTCGCGCAACCGCGCGTGGCTCTCGTATTGGCAAGGCCGTCTGAGGGACCTGTTCGGCACAGCCGCCACCGCGGGATTTGGACCACGTTATCTTCATGCCAGCGGTCAACTGCACAAGGGTGGCCCCGCAGGCGGCGCGTATCTATTCATCGGCCGCCAGGCTTGCAACGCCAACGAATTGGGCAGGTGCCAAGCCGCCCAGGCACAGGCCGACCTGGCAGAATTACGTGCGCGCGGCAGACGCTGCGCCGCCGTCTGGTTCGCGGGGGATGCCGTCCAGGGCATGCGCGATCTTGGGGCGCTGCTCGAGCAGGCGCTAGGCGTCACCAGTCCCAGCGCCGCAGATGCAGCCCGGGCCTAGTGGCGACGTCGGGCGAGTACGGTGCCGACCAACAGCACCGCACCCGTCCCCAGCCAGAACATCCCTTTACCACGTGTGTTGACTTCCGTGTAATAGCTGTGGCGCCGAACCTTCGAAGGCGATGGCGTGGCTGCGCGGACGCCAGGCTCGTATAACCCGTCGCCGCCCTCGGTGGCTGGCACGTCGCTGCGTTGATGCCGCGTCAGCCACCCCCCCAGCGCGTCCATCAAGCCCGGTGCACGATGGCCCAGCGAGGACATGATCTTGGCGGCCGAGCCGACATACAGATCCCGCTGCGGTTTGTGGGCCGCATACAGAATGGCCTGCGCCACCGCTTCCGGCGAATAAATCGGAGGCGGCAAGACGGGCTCGACGTCCATATA
Organism: Bordetella muralis; assembly: GCF_965139205.1. Classification (GTDB taxonomy): domain Bacteria; phylum Pseudomonadota; class Gammaproteobacteria; order Burkholderiales; family Burkholderiaceae_B; genus Bordetella_A; species Bordetella_A muralis. The sequence goes on along the minus strand of NZ_CBCSIU010000002.1, from coordinate 324,437 downwards.
GTTGCGCGCGCGGCGTGTGTAGTCCGTATCGATAGATCCGGGCTTGATCAGCGTCACGCTCACTGGCAAGTTTTCTTGCATCAGCTCCATGCGCAAGGCATCGGTAAACCCTTTCACGGCATGCTTGGCGGCCGAATATGCGCCTTGCATGGGAATTGCCCGATCGGAGACTTCGCTGCCCACGTTGATCAGTGCGCCGCCTCGCTCTCGTAAATAGGGTACGGCCGTGAGCGACCCATACACCACGCCCCAGTAGTCCGTCTCGAAGAGCTTGCGCTGATCTTCAATCGGTACGCTTTGCAATGGCCCGAAAATAGACACGCCGGCGTTGTTCACCCACGTATCGACCGAACCATAGGCTTCCAGCGCTGCCTGCAGCAATCTGTGATGATCTTCCTCGATCCCCACGTCCATCGTTACGGTAGTAACCTGGCCGCCGTCAGTTCGGATCGATTCCGCTACCTTGTCCAATTCAGCCGCATCGCGGCCGGCCAGGACGACCCGAGCGCCTGCCCGGGCAGCGGCGCGGCCCGTGGCCGCCCCAATACCGCTGCTGCCGCCAGTGATGACGAGCACCTGCTCAGCCAACGGTTTCAAATTCAATTTACGCATCGCGACCTCCCTGTGAAAACCGGAAGTCGCTGCAAGCCCCGTGCCTGGATGGGGCCCTCGCTGCCGTAAAAACGTGGGCGAGGGCGCTCATCCCTTCGTCATACAGACCGGGTCAATCCGCCATCGACCCGAATATTCTGCCCGGTGATGTACGCCGCACCTTCGCTCGCCAGAAAGGCTACCGTGGCGGCAATTTCGTCACTTGTGCCGTAACGCTTCATTGGCACGTTGTCACGACGCTCATCCCGTTGCGGCAGACTGTCGATCCATCCAGGCAAGACGTTGTTGATGCGGATATTGTCCTGGGCATACGTATCGGCAAAAATCTTGCTGAACGCCGCCAACCCGGCGCGGAACACTGCCGACGTCGGAAACATATCGCTGGGCTCGAACGCCCACGCGGTGGAAATATTGATGATTGCGCCGCCTTTCTGTTTCTGCATGACAGGGGTCACCAGACGAGTCGGGCGGATCACGTTCATCAGATAGGTGTCCATCCCCTTGTGCCAGTCATCGTCGCTGATCTCCAGAATCTGCGCACGCGGTCCGTGCCCGGCACTATTGACCAGCACGTCGATCCGATCCCATTTCGCGACAGCCGCATCGACCAGGCGGCGCAGATCGTCGTTGGACTGATTGCTGCCTGTGACGCCGATGCCGCCCAGTTCCTGGGCCAGTGCCTCGCCCTTGCCGGACGACGACAGAATCCCGACCTTGAAACCGTCCGCGGCCAGACGCCGGGCTGCAGCCGCGCCCATGCCGCTGCCGCCTGCAATGATCAATGCGACTTTTTCTGCTTTCATAGTGACTCCTGCAAACAAAAAAACGATATATGGTGTACGAGAGGGTAGCAGTATCTCGGTGGCCTGCCCGTCGGCGACCCTCAGAAACCGCGCAGTACCGTGCGGCCATACTGGTTGTTGCCCTCTACCAGCGTAGCGAGCAAACGCATGAACACCTCTCGGCTGCGCGCGGTCAGTGGTTCCAGCAGACGCTCCTGGGCGCGCGCCATGCCAGCATGGAGCTCCTCGACCACACTGGCGCCTTCTTTGGTCAGTTTGGCCTGGCGTGAGCGTTTGTCTGCGGGATTGGTGCGGCGTTCGATCAGGCCGCGTTCTTGCAGCCGTTTGACCACATCTGCCGTGGTCGTGCGGTCCAGCCCCACGTCCATGCCTATCTCTGTCTGATCCATCCACGGCACGAGCGACAAGGCGGTCAGGATGCCGTACTGGACCGGTGTGATGTTGTGAGCATGACATTCCTCAAAGAACATGGCGTAGTGGATCTGGTTCAAACGCCGTACGAGGAACCCGGGCCGTTCCCACAGTACCTCGCGGGCCACGTCCGCAGCCTCATTCGTGCTGGATGCCTTTGGGGAGGCTGATTTTCGGGTAACGGGAGTCTGCTTCTTTGATAGTGTCATGCGACCGAGTTTCCAATCCCCGCCAGCGGCGAGGGAAGACTGAGATTTTATACAGGATGGACCAGATCATTCGCCAGAATGTTGGTATCGTAAATGACGTCGCGTCGTTTTAGCAGCAAACGGCCGTGCTCCCGGACAAACACGTCGTGATAGCTGCCGGCCAGGTGTACCGTCGTGGGGCCTTCCACGAGCGTCTGCATCAATAGAAAGGTGGCGTGCGCCTCAACCTCGCTGTCCGTGTCATCGATCACACGTACATTGCTGACAATGTGCAGCAAATAACGGGGTGCGAACATTTGAGTACGGGAAATCGCTATGGCACGGTCATGCATCATGTCACGGCCCTCGGCGTAGACCAGACCAACGGGCAGATTCAATTCCGCATTTTCACGAGAGGTGATTCGATAGAGCGCGTCGGCCGTAAAAAAATCAGGCCATCGCTCTACATCGCCGCCATCTAGTGCTGCACAATATTCTGCATGGAACAGTTCTATTTCGGCCTTCAGCAATACCGCTTTCTCAATGGCTAAACGGCTAGGCACGTAAGTGTTCTTTTCGTTCATGTCGTCGGGCTCTTCAAAATTCCATGACTTGGCGGTAGTACTGATACATGGCGCGAATGGCGGCCTCGGAAATCAGCGAGTCGGAGGTTCCCACCTTGCCGCTCTCCAGCTTGAGCACGTTGAGATCCGTGCTGGAACGGCGTACGCCTTCTTGAACGAACTTCATGGCTTCGTTGTCTTCCAGGCCCAGAAAACCCGCCGGCCCCATCAGATTGCCTTGGCGCAGGCGATGGCGCTGCATCTCGTCGGTGTCGTCCTCATAGCCGAACATGGTCCATTGCATGATCATGCTGTTAGGGCCATTGGGAATAATGTGACGCACGCCGAGGGTGTTCATCTCCCGTTGCACGATCAGGTTCGGCCAAATGGTTTGCATCGTCACCGACCAGGGCGAGTCGAATTCCTTGATGTACTCCAGAAACCGATCATCGCGCAGGCGCAGGCCATCATGGAAAGAGCGCATCTCTTTCTTGTTTTCCTCACTCACTGTCGCGTACTTGTCCTCGCTCTTGGCCGATGCCATCGTGCCATGGCGTCCATGGACAGTATCGACCGTCATCGCCGATTTATTTCCCGCCACCAGCAGCCCGAACACGACCAGAAATGAATGCAGCAGCGTGGCGTGATAAGGATCCTTCAGGTTTTCGTGATACATCTTCCAGTTGCAGGGCAGCTCGTTGCGGTAATAGCCCAGTATTTTCAGCGGACGCCCTGGAAATACCGCGTCGAAATCCATGAGCATCTCGGGCGTGAGGTAGTCCTCCAGCGGCTCAACGTCGTGTGAATAGGATGCAAAGATCACGCCATGACGTGTGGTCACGTTCAGCTTGCGCAGGCCATGCTCGTCATTGCGAAAATCGCGCGGCATGCCGCCCGCCTTGTTGACCCCGCGCTTGAAGGGGACGCCCTGCAAATTGCCCTTCAGGTCATAGGACCATTGATGATAAGGGCAGATAAACTCGGCGGTTTTGCCTTGTCCATGCCGGCAAAACTCTGCACCACGATGCGCGCAGCGATTTTCAAAGACATGCAGGCTGCCGTCTTCCGCGCGTGACACCACCACGGGAACGGCGCCTACATAAGACCGCTTATAACTGCCAGGCTCGGGCACCTCGGCCTCCAGGCCCACGAAATTCCACGTTTTTCCGCGAAAGATCCGGTCCTGTTCGAGCTCGTAGACGGCCTGGCTGGTATAGACCCAGTCAGGCACATAATGCAACGCGTCCTCTGGCCACACGCAGTCGGCTAGCGGAGGATCTTTTCGAGCGGGCGTAATGCCGATCACGGTTTGTGATTGATACATGGATAAAGCTCCTGAATGATGTGCGCCGTCAGGCTGGTTGTGCCATGCACGATTTAACGAATGGTTTTAAGCCGGTGGCCATGTCCGCAAAGACCTCTGCGGGAATGCGAACCGATTGCTCGAACAGCGGACGCAACACCCGCAAGTCGCCTCCCGCATTGATCGCTACGCCATGTACCGGGACGCCATCACGCAATCCAAGATACAAGCATTTGGGAACGGACTCGTTCGGCGCGGCGTCGCCGCGCACGACATATTCGAGGTCGGGGGATGGGGCGCCCAATATCTGGATATTGCAGCCCAACTGATCAGTCCAGAACCAAGGGTAGGGGACCGCGGGCCTAGCCGCATTCAGGATGGCAGCCGCGGCGATGGCCGCTTGGGTGTTCGCGTTCTGCCACGACTCAATTCGCACAGGGGTGTCGCCCGGAGCCTGATACTGGCTGGCGCAGTCACCGGCTGCCCAAACGTACTCGTTCGAAGTCCGGCAATGCCTGTCCACCAGCACGCCGCCGGTCTCGGCGCAGATCGATAGATTCGCGGCATGGGCGAGTGCGGTGTCTGGCGTCAGGCCGATCGAGACCAGCACATGATCAGCATCGATGACACTGTCGTCGCCTAGCGTGATCGCCATCTTCCCATCAGCAGAGGCGTCCGCGAGCGCGCTGGTCACCGCAACGCCCAGACGTACGTCCAGCCCCATTGCTCGGGCGCGCTGTGATAGCCAATGGCTGACCTGAGGGGGCAACACCCGGCCCAATAATGCCGGTCCGCCTTCGAGCACCGTCACGTTGGCGCCGCGCTGCTTGGCGCTCCAGCCGGCCTCCAAACCGAGAAAACCACCGCCGATCACCACCAATCGCATACCGGGCCTCAGAGCCGAACCCAAGGTCATTGCGTCGTTCAGGGTACGCAGGGTGTGCACGGTCGCTGAGCGCGGCAACATGGGTAGGTGCTTGGCTCGTCCTCCGGTGGCCAGCAAACAGGCGTCGTATGTCAACGTTCTGCCATCTGACAGGCCGACCTCGCGTCGTTGGGCATCAAGCAATTGAGCACTGACTCCGGTGATCACTTCGATGTTCTGTTCCGAATAAAACTCCGCGGGATACACCCTGCCTATGGCGAGATCGACGTCTTGCTCCAATGCGGCTTTGGACAGAGGAGGGCGCTCGTATGGCAGATGAGCTTCATTGCCGATTATCGTGATGCGCCCGTCATAACCCAGATCGCGCAGCGTGCGTGCCGCGACCGCGCCTGCCTGGCCGGCACCAATGATCAGAATGGTTTTCGGCGTGGACATGGTTCAGGTATCCAGTTGGGCATAGACGGAGCCGTCCTCGACGCGAACCGGGTAAACCCGGATAGGCACCGTGGCGGGCCCGCACCGGGGAATGCCCGTACTCAAATCGAACTGGGCTTGGTGCAGCGGACACTCGACACAGCCGTCCTCCACATACCCCTCGGCCAACATGGCGTGGCCGTGCGTACAGATGCCGTCGGAAAGAAAGAGCTCGCCGTCGCATTTGTATAACGCCAACTGAACCTGGCCTGCCGTGATTGATATGGCGCTGTCGTCGTCGATCTCCTGCACCGAAGCAATGCGAGTCCAATCCATGATTTTCCTTTGAAAATGATCAGCACACTGAATAAATTCTAGCAGTGAAAATTTTTTTGATCCAGTTCTCGATCACACATTTTTCATGCATTGGGGAATGCCCTGATTGCCTTGTCGCTCAGCGCATTAATCGGTTCATTAGTGCATATATATGGGGTTATTTACGGAAATTACAGTGCATAGAATTATTGGAAAGTGCGCGTATAAGATCAGGAAAAAAACCTATTGACTGAACTGATAAATAGTCAGCATACTGATTATAAATCAGCTTGAGTTTTGGTTTGGTCGTGTCATGATCCGGTGGCACGGTCTCTGCGCAGCGCGCCGGATACTCCACAGCAAAGGGCCGAATACGGCCATTCAAAACAAGGGAACCAGCTATGCAACGTCGTCGTTTCTTGACCCACGCCGCGGGTATCGGTGCAGTGGCCGTAGCAGCGCCAGCAGTGGCGCAAAGTTCTGCCACCGTCCGCTGGCGCATGTCCACCAGTTGGCCCAAAAGCCTCGATGCCATGTACGGGTCGGCTGAGGCGCTCACCAAACGCGTCGCCGAGTTAACCGACGGCAAATTTGAAATCCGCGCCTTTCCCGCCGGGGAGCTCGTGCCCCCGGCGCAGAACATGGACGCCGTCAGCAATGGCACCGTGGAGTGCAACCACGTCCTCGCCACCTTTCATATTGGAAAGAACACGGCATTGGCTTTCGACACAGGTCTATCGTTCGGATTGAGTGCGCGTCAACATAACGCGTGGATCCACTACGGCGGCGGTCTCGAAAAACTGCGCGCGCTCTACAAGAAATACAACATCGTCAATCACGTCTGTGGCAACGTGGGTGTGCAGATGGGGGGATGGTTCCGCCGCGAGATAAAAACGGTGGAGGATCTCAAAGGACTCAAAATGCGTATCGGCGGCATTGGAGGGATGGTGCTCTCGAAACTGGGTGCCATCCCTCAACAGATCCCCCCCGGCGACATCTATCCCTCGCTGGAGAAAGGCACGATCGACGCCGCCGAATGGATCGGCCCTTATGATGACCTGAAGCTCGGCCTCAACAAGGTCGCGCCATACTATTACTCGCCGGGCTGGTTCGAGGGCAGTGCCTCGATCACCACCATGGTCAATGCCGAGGCCTGGAATGCATTGCCTCCGCTTTTCAAAGCGGCATTCGAGTGCGCCAGCTCGGAGCAGACCATGAAAATGCTCGCAAAATACGATGCCAGCAACCCCGGCGCCTTGAAATCGCTAATCGCCGGCGGCGCAAAGCTGTCGTTCTTTCCCCGCGACGTCATGGATGCCGCCTATAAGGCCTCGCAAGAACTCTGGAAAGAGTTGGGCGCGTCCAACCCCGATTTCGCCGCGCTTTATCCGCAATGGGCCGAGTTCCAGCGCGACGAGGCGAGTTGGTTCCGCGTGGCCGAGAGCGCGCTCGATAACTACACATTCCAGGCAGTGACCCGCCGTTGAACCATCCGGCGGCGAGCAGCCGCCGATTTCCTGAGGTATTTATGCACGAAAAGCCTCCCGCCTCGAACAGTGCGGCACCGCAAGGTGTCGGCGCGCGCGTCCCTCGCAAGGAGGACATTCGCCACCTCATGGGCAAAGGCCAGTTTGTTGGAGACATGTCCATGCCTGGTCTGTGCGAAGTCGCGTTTCTTCGCAGCCCCCTCGCTCATGCCAGCCTGGACCGGATCCACCTGCCGGAATCGCTCGCGGGGAAGGCGTTCACCCGCGAGCATATGCAGGTACGGGATATCGTCGCGGATTCGACGCTGCCCACCTACCAGCGTTCCGCGCAGCCACCGCTGGCCAGCGGCAAAGTGCGATTCGTCGGTGAACCCATCGCCATGGCGATTGCCGCCTCTCGCGCGGAGGCCGAAGACCTGATCGAGGAGCTCAATGTCGACTATGGCGAGCTGCCTGTCTACGCCAATACGGAATCGGCGCTCGCGGCTACGGACCACCTCGTTCATGAGGAATGGCACGACAACGTGTTCGTCACCTTGAAGGCGGATCGGGATTTCGACGTGGCGGCGTTCGATGCGCCAGTGGTCGTGCGACGGCGGGTCGAGCTGGCGCGTCAGTGCATGGTGCCCATGGAAGGCAAGGCCGTGCTGGCCTATTGGGACCATCGCGATGATCAACTGGTTGTGATCAGCGCGACCCAAGTTCCACACATGATACGTACGGGGCTGGCTGAATGCCTGGAGATGGACCAGACCAAGATTCGGGTCATATCCCCGGATGTGGGCGGCGCCTTCGGATACAAATGCGTGCTGCAGCAAGAAGAGGTCTGTATTGCATGGCTGGCAAAGACCTATAAACGGCCGTTTCGGTACCTCGAGGACCGTCGGGAGCATCTCATCGCCGGCGCCAACACGCGAGAGCATTACTACGACATGACGGCCTACGCCGACCGCGACGGACGGCTGCTGGCACTCGATGCGCACATCGTGATCGACGGCGGTGCCTATTCGGTCTGGCCGTTCACGATCGGCCTGGAGCCAGGCCAAGCAACGGGCAATCTCCCCGGTCCGTACGATTTTCAGCGATACCGTTGCCTGACGCAGTGCGTGGCGACAAACAAACCCGGTTTTGTCCCATACCGTGGGGTGGCGCGCACCGGCGTGTGCTTTGCCATCGAGTTGATGATGGACGCGATCGCATCCGAGGTCGGCCGCGAACCCTGGGACGTCAGGCTGCTGAATCTGGTCAAGCCAGAGCAAATGCCCTATGTCAACGTCGCGAACAAACATTTCGACAGCGGCGACTATCCCGCCAGCCTGCGCCGCGCGCTGGAAATGATTGATGCGCCCGCGATACGCGCGCGTCAAGCGCATGCGGAACGGGACGGACGTTTGATCGGCCTCGGCGTGGCGACCTACACCGAGCAGTCCGCCCACGGCACCTCGGTGTTTGCGGCGTGGGGAACGCCAGTGATACCGGGCTACGACCAAGCCGGCGTCAAAGTCACCCCAGATGGCGGCCTGGAGATACGCGTGGGCGTGCATTCCCATGGACAGGGAATGGAAACAACGTTTGCTCAGATCGCCCACGAGATTCTAGGCGTCAATGTCGAGAACATCAGGGTCATACACGGCGATACGGGCCAAACGCCATTCTCTACGGGGACCTATGCATCGCGCTCCCTGGTGATGTCGGGCGGCGCGGTCTCTCAAGCGTGTAAAGAGCTGGCGCCACGCATTCTGCATATCGGCGCACACCTGTTGAAAGCCGAGCTTTCCACTGCCGAATTGCGCGCTGGTGCGGTATGGGCAGGTAGCAATTCGGTCGGGATTCGTGACGTCGCCCAAGCTTGGTATATCAATCCCCAAACCCTGCCAGCGGACGCCCACGTCGGCGGCCTGGAGACCACCGTGGGGTACAAGCCCAAGGTCGACAGTGGCGCGTTCACCTACGCCACCCATGCCGCCGTGGTCGCGGTGGATCCCGGTACGGGCGAGGTCGAGATTCTGGACTATGTCGTGGTCGAAGACTGCGGCACCATGGTGAATCCCATGGTGGTCGAGGGGCAGACCTTTGGGGGCATCGCACAGGGCTTGGGAACGGCCCTCTACGAGGAAACTCCCTACGACGAAAATGCGCAACCCTTGGCGTCGACCTTTGCCGACTATGTCATGCCTGGCGCCACAGAGGTACCGCATATTCGCATCGATCATTTTGAAACCCCGTCGCCGCATACCGAGTTTGGTGCCAAAGGCATGGGGGAGGGGGGAGCCATTGCGCCGCCCGCTGTGATCTACAACGCGGTAAACGACGTGCTTCGGCGGTTGAATGCGCCGGTAGTCAACCGCACGCCATTGACTCCCGCGAGATTACGGCACGCCTTGGCAGGCGCGAATAGCGCAACCGCGAGGCACCCGGCAACGCTTGCGACGGTGCAAGCCGAGGTGGAGGCTCAATCATGAAGGCAGCACGTTTTGATTACGCATGTCCGGTGACGCTGAACGACGCGCTCGCCGGCCTGCGAGGCGCCAAACCCATGGCGGGCAGCCAATCCCTGGGCCCCATGTTGAACCTGCGTTTGGCGCGTCCTCCCGCCGTGGTGGATATCTCTCGTGTCGCGGAAATGCGCCAGGTCGAGCGCCGCGGCGCTCGACTGCGTGTGGGCGCGGCGGTGACGCATGCCGAAATCGAGGATGGCGTGCACGAATGCCTTCGAGGCCATCCGATGCAACACGTCGCGCAGCGCATTGCCTATCGTGCAGTCCGCAATCGCGGGACGCTAGGTGGCAGCCTCGCTCACGCCGACCCCGCGGCCGACTGGGTCGTCGTCTGTGCCGGACTGGACGCCAGGATAGAAATCGCCGGGCCACGGCAAGCAGTACGCCACGAGAGCGTTCAGCAATTCATGGCGGGCGCATACACGACCTCACTCCAAGAAGGCGAACTCATCGTCGCCGTCGATGTTCCTGCCTTTAGCGCCGAATCTCGATTTGGCTACTACAAATTCTGCAGAAAGACCGGGGAGTTTGCCGAAGCCAGTTGCGTGGCGTGGTTTGACCCCGCCAGTCGTACCGCCCGAATCGTCCTGGGCGCCATTGACGCTACGCCTCGCTCGTTGATGGCATTGGCACATGCCTGTGCAAAAACAGGCAGATCAGCCGTCACGGCATCGTCGATACGTTCGGCGGTGGAACAAGCGCTGCCCGAGAAAGACGGCGTCGAGCGCCACCTTTACGAAACCGCGGTGACCCGCTGCCTGGATCAAGCGCTCAACGACGCGTTGCCCGTGGCGGAACCCTCCTTTGAACGCAAGGCGAGCGAGATTGCGCGATGAATAGAGTTTCCATGACAGTCAATGGCCAACAAGTGTGCCATGACGTTCCCGCTCGGATGCATCTGGCGGATTATCTGCGCGACAAAGAGCATCTCACCGGTACACACCTTGGGTGCGAGCACGGTGTGTGCGGGGCCTGTACGGTACTGCTCGATGGAAAGCCGGTCAGATCCTGCATAACGTTCTCTGTCGCCTGCGAGTCGCGCAACATCACCACGGTCGAAGGCTACGACGATGACCCCGTCATGCAGCGTTTGCGTCTGGCTTTTCGGGCCCATCACGCGCTGCAGTGCGGCTTTTGCACGCCAGGTATGCTGGCCACGGCCCGCGACATCGTGCTGCGCCTGCCGGATGCGGACGAAAAGCGGATCCGTATCGAGCTCGCCGGCAATCTGTGCCGTTGCACCGGGTATATGGGGATAGTCGCGGCAATACAGTCAGTCCTCGACGAGTTGCGCGAGCTGCCCGATCCCGCGGTTACGGCGTTGCGTGCCGGGCTATCCACGCCAGCGATCATTCCCATCGCTCATGAAAAGACGATGCCAGTTTTCGATCCCGTCGAGCCTATGGACAGCGCTGTGAAACAGGCACAGCCCTCGGCGCCTGCCTCACCCGGCAGGGGCGACAGCAAAGGAAAAGGACAGCATATCAATGGTGAGTTCACCGTACCTTTTCCGCCCGAGCGGGTCTGGTCATTCATGGTGGATCTCCCCATGGTGGCGGGTTGCTTGCCCGGTGCGCAGATAACCTCTCAACAGGGCAATGAAGTCCAGGGCCATATCGCCATCAAGTTCGGTCCGATGCAGGCCGCGTTCCAGGGGACCGCGCAACTCGAGCTCGACAACGAAAAGCGGTTCGCCGTGTTGCATGGCACGGGGCGCGATACCGTCAGCCAGTCGCGCGCGCAGGGCGACATCCAGTATCGGATACTGGCCGAAGGGCAGGGCACGCGAGTCGAGATTGATATGGACTATTCGCTGCAGGGCCCATTGGCACAGTTCTCGCGTTCAGGCCTGGTTCAGGATTTCGTGCGCCGCATGATCGCCGAATTTGGGCGTAACGTGACGCGACGCATCGAAAACCCGAGCTCGGCAGACGAGCCGGTCAAAGCCTTGAATCCAGTGGTGCTGTTCTTCGGTGTACTCAAAGATCGCATTCTGCGCCTGTTCCAGCGACGCCGGCGATAGCCCGGTACGTATGGTGTAACGCTTTCCCATCAACCGCACGTTATCCACATCAAGAGACTGCCAATGCAAGCCTTGCTTAGGGTATCCCATGCCATAGACGCAATAAGCATTTTTGTAGGCCGCATTGTGGCTTGGCTTATCCTGGCCATGGTGCTGATCAGCACGGCCAACGCCGTCGGGCGCAAGCTTTTTCATACCAGCTCGAATGCGTGGCTGGAAATCCAGTGGTATATGTTCGGCGCACTGTTCCTGCTGACGGCCGGGTATGCATTGCTGCGCAACGATCACGTGCGCGTCGATATCATCGCTCAGCGATTCTCGCGCCGGGCGCAGGTACGCATGGAAATCGCTGGCGTACTGTTTTTTCTGTTGCCCGGTTGCGGTCTGATCATGTGGCTAGCGTGGCCCATGTTCTGGGAATCATATGTCAGCGGCGAGATGTCTTCCAATTCAGGCGGCCTGATCCGCTGGCCCGCGAAATTGCTGGTGCCCGTCGGTTTCACATTGTTGATCGTGGCGGCCCTGTCGCACCTCATCAAGTGCGTAGGGTTTCTGAAAGGCCTGTGCGGCGATCCGCGCGAACGCGAAACGAACTCGGCAAAAAAGGCAGACTGACATGGAATTCTTCATCGGCAACATGGCGCCGATTATGTTCGCCACCCTGATTTTTCTGCTCTTGACAGGGTTCCCGGTCGCGTTCGCATTGATGGCGAATGGCATCCTGTTCGGCGTCATTGGCATGGAACTTGGCCTGCTTTCGCCGTCGCTTTTCCAGGCGTTGCCGCAACGCGTATTTGGCGTGGTATCCAACGATACCTTGCTGGCCTTGCCGTTCTTTACGTTCATGGGCCTGGTTCTGGAGCGGTCCGGCATGGCAGAGGAGTTGCTGGAAACCGTAGGGCAGCTATTTGGTCCGGTGCGTGGCGGTCTGGCGGTGGCAGTAGTAGCAGTGGGCGCCGTCCTGTCGGCAACGACGGGGGTCGTGTCGGCATCCATCATCTCGATGGGGCTTATTTCCTTGCCCATCATGCTGCGGTATGGCTATGACCGCAGACTGGCCACCGGGGTGATCGCAGCCTCCGGCACGCTGTCACAGATTATTCCTCCCTCCTTGACCTTGATCATCCTGGCCGACCAGCTGGGCCGTTCCGTGGGAGACATGTATCGTGGCGCGATCTTGCCAGGCATACTGATGATCGTCGCGTACCTGACCTACGCCCTCGTTCTCACCTGGATTCGACCTGCCGCGGGACCAGCCATGCCGGCCGCCGCGAGAGATTTCGGGCAGGCCAATGGATCATCGGGGATCCGTTCGTTGGTGGTGCTGATGCTGCTCTCGAGCCTCTGCGCCTATGTCCTGACAGTGAATGTCATTGACCCCAACGCGCCGATTGATGAGACGGGCGTGATCGCCATCCTCTGCTGGGGCTCCGTTGCCTTTCTGCTGGCATCGCTCAACCGGGTATTGCGTCTGGGATGGCTCTCAACAATCGCCGAGCGCGTCACGTTTGCATTGATCCCCCCGCTCGCGCTCATCTTTCTGGTGTTGGGCACGATATTTATCGGGCTGGCCACCCCTACAGAAGGCGGAGCGATGGGTGCGTTGGGGGCAATCGTCATGGCCCTGTTCAAGCGTCGGCTGAGCTTGCCTCTGCTCAAACAGGCAATGGACTCCAGCGCCCGGCTGACGTGTTTCGCACTATTCATCCTGATCGGTTCCACGGTGTTCGGTCTCACGTTTCGCGCTGTGAATGGCGATCTTTGGGTAGAACATCTGCTGGTATCCGTACCAGGAGGCGAAACCGGCTTCCTGATTTTTGTCATGGCATTCGTGTTCGTCGCCGCGTTTTTCCTGGATTTTTTCGAGCTGGCCTTCATTATCGTGCCCTTGCTGGGGCCGGTGGCGGACAAGCTGGGTATCGACCTGATCTGGTTTGGTGTGCTGCTGGCGCTGAACATGCAAACCTCATTCATGCACCCGCCATTTGGCCTGGCCTTGTTCTACCTGCGATCAGTTGCGCCGCGCGAGGATTATCCAGACAGAGTGACTGGCGCCATGATTCCAAAGGTCACCACTGGCCAGATCTATTGGGGTTCCTTGCCGTTTATCGCCATTCAGTTGCTCATGGTGGCCATCGTTCTGTGTATTCCCTCGTTAGTGACGCACTACCGTGATGGCGTGAAAGAAATCGATTCTTCCAATGTGCGAATAGAGATGCAAGGGGGAGGCTTTGAAAGCAATTACGGCACCAACATGAGCAATCCTTTCGGCAAGTAGAATTTTTTTAAACCGTTCATCAGTGTGCTGAATACTTTCGGCCAGAGTTAGTCGACGGTGTGCCGTCCAGCATTTAATCACCAGGAAACAGCGCCATGCGAAAGATTGCATTTGAAGAACATTACACCGCCCCGGGATTTCAGGAATACTCCAAAGTATTCGCGCAACATATCGACGCCGCCACCTATGCAGAGACCGGGCGCCGTCTCGCCGACTTCGATGAGCTGCGGCTCGCGGATATGGATGAGAATGGCATTGACTATGTCATTCTGTCGCAAACGGGGCCAGGAGTTCAGGCCGAACTGGATCCCGCGACGGCGTTGCGACGAGCAAGGGAAAATAATGACTTCCTGGCCGAGCGCATCGCCAAAAACAGCCGTCGATACGGCGGCTTTGCCGTCATCCCCATGCATGATCCCAGAGTCGCTGCGGACGAGCTCGAACGCACGGTGCGCGACTATGGCTTCAAAGGTGCCTTGATCAACGGCCACACGAATGGCACCTATTACGATGGACGCGAGTACGACGTATTTTGGGAACGCGTGCAAGCGCTACAGGCTCCGATCTACTTGCATCCCGCCGACGCGTACGTGATGCCCCATGCCTATGGCGGCCATCCCGTGATCGAGCGCGCGACATGGGGGTGGGGCGTCGAGACAGGTACGCATGCGCTGCGTCTGCTGTTTGGGGGAGTGTTCGATCGATTTCCCGGCGTGCGGTTGATTCTGGGGCACATGGGAGAGGGACTGCCGTTTCTGCGCTGGCGCTTCGATAGCCGGTTTGCGGTGTACCCCCATGGTGTCACGCTCGAGCAGGCGCCATCGGCCTATTTCGGGTCCAACATTTTGATCACGACCTCGGGCGTCTGCTCGCATCCGACGCTGGTGGCCGCCATTGCCGAAATGGGCGCCGAAGCCGTCATGTTCTCGGTGGACTATCCCTACGAGTCCAGCGCGATCGCCGCCGAGTTCATCGAAACCGCGCCACTCGATGAGGCCACACGCGCATTGGTGTGCCATGGCAACGCCGAGAGACTATTCAAACTCTGATCGATCTCGAGGCGGATTTTCTCAGCAAGGATTCCATATGAGCACCTATCAATACGGCGGCCATGTGCATGCCAATGGCATACGACAGCATTATTTGCGTTACGGCGGGGCGAAACCGGGAGGAGATCCCGTCATTATCATTCCCGGGATTACCAGTCCGGCGGTGACATGGGGATTTGTGGCCGAGCGTTTCGGCTCGGTGTTCGATACCTACGTCCTGGATGTGCGGGGCAGGGGATTGTCGCAGGCCGATGCTTCTCTGGATTACAGCCTGGATGCACAGGCAGCGGATGTCCTGGCCTTTGCGCAAGCGCTGGGCTTTGAACGATACAGCATCGTGGGGCATTCCATGGGAGCACGCATCGGCATTCGTGCCGCACGCAGTCAATCTCCGGCACTTCATCGTCTCGTGATGGTGGATCCTCCCGTATCTGGCCCCGGGCGTCGCCCGTATCCTGCTCAGTTGCCCTGGTATGTCGGATCCATGGCACAGGCGCGCGCAGGAATGAGCGCGGCGGACATGTCCGTATTTTGCCCGAGTTGGACGGAAGAACAGCGGCAGTTGCGGGCGCAATGGCTGCATACGTGTGACGAGCGCGCCATTCTGGCGAGCTTTGATGGTTTTCATATGGACGACATTCATGCCGACCTGGCCCATCTGAAAATACCGGCCTTGCTTATCACCGCCGAACGGGGAGACGTGGTGCGTGATGACGATGTCAACGAACTGCGGGACTTGGTGCCGAAGCTCTTACATATTCGTGTGCGAGATGCCGGCCACATGATTCCGTGGGATAACGAAGAGGGTTTTTATGCCGCATTCGGCACGTTTCTTGGTGTGGCCCTGCCGGGCCCGAATCCACGTTGAGGTGACATGATGCCGGTAAGTGATTACGCAATGGTCAACGCCTGGCAGCAGGTGTTGACGCTGTCCCAACTGCAGCCGGGACAAACCGTGACCATCCTGACAGGGGCAACCACACACGCCCAGACCCTTTCGACGGCGCTGATCGCGGCCCAGTCGATGGGGGCCATCGTCAATCGCCTGGACTTGCCGCCGGTAAATGGCGACAAGGCACTCAGCCGCGACCCGCTCGCGTACCTGGGAACGACACCCCTGACGGGCAACCAGGCCGCCATCGCCGCGCTAAAGGCCAGTGATATCGTGCTCGATCTGATGACGCTGCTGTTTTCACCCGAACAGCACGAGATACTCAAAAGCGGCACCAAGATTCTATTGGCCGTGGAGCCGCCCGAAATCCTCGTGCGCATGGTGCCTACGCCAGCGGACCGCGAACGCGTCAAAGAGGCATCTGCGTGCATAGACGCTGCCAAGACCATGCATGTGACCTCACCAGCGGGGACCGACGTTCGCTTCGCGCTGGGGGAGTTTCCCGCGATCAGTGAGTACGGCTACGTGGATGAACCTGGCAGGTGGGATCACTGGCCTAGCGGATTTGCACTGACCTGGCCTGACGAGGGCAGTGCCGAGGGAGTCATTGTCATCGATCGTGGCGACATTCTGCTGCCGCAGAAATGCTACGCGAATGACGCGATCAGGATAACCGTATCCGGTGGCTATGCCACACAGATTGAGGGCGGTGTCGACGCCGAGCTGCTGAACAGCTACATGGCTTCCTTTAATGATCCAGAAGGCTATGCGATCTCGCATATAGGCTGGGGACTGCAACCACGCGCACATTGGAGCACGCTATCGCTCTATGACCGCGAAGCCTCTATTGGCATGGACGCCCGTGCATTCGAGGGGAATTTCTTGTTTTCATTAGGGCCCAATAACGAGGCCGGCGGCAATCGCACCACGGCCTGCCATATCGATATCCCTTTGCGTGGATGCACGGTCCGTCTGGACGACCGCATCGTCGTCGAACACGGCAAAGTCTTGTTTCCCCCGGCGTCGGGAGAGCCGCAATGACACGGGATCATGATGTCGAGACCTACAGCCGCCAAAGCTTTGGCACAGCCATGGCGCCCAAGGCGCCGTATGGCCTGTTGATTGTCGATTTTGTCAACGGATTCGCCGATCCAGCCGTTTTTGGCGGAGGCAATATTCGCCCCGCCATCGATCGCACCGTGGCATTGCTGGATGCGGCTCGATCACGTCAATGGCCGGTGGCGCATTCGCGTATTGTCTACGCCGATGATGGTGCCGACGCCAATGTTTTCTCCCTGAAAGTGCCTGGCATGCTTGGCCTGAAGGAGCACGAGCCCAATAGCGCCATCGTGCCGGAGCTGACACCGATACCGGGGGAACTTGTGGTGCGCAAGAACGTGCCGTCGGCGTTCTTTGGTACGGGACTCGCGGCGTGGCTATCGTTCCATGGTGTGCAAACCCTGCTGGTGGCCGGTGCGGTCACCAGTGGCTGCGTGCGGGCCAGTGTGGTCGATGCCATGCAATACGGCTTTCGGCCTGTGGTGGTCACTGACTGCGTCGGGGACCGGGCGATTGCGCCGCACGAGGCAAACCTGTTCGATATGGAGCAAAAATATGCCACCTTGATGTCGAGAGACGAGGTGCTGGCGATAGGCTCCTAGCAGGGTAGGGAATAGGGCGCTGCGCCGCGCTGCAAAGATAGAAAATTCAAATACACTACGGCACGGTCAGTGTTCCCTATTCACCTCAGACGCTCTGTGATTTTTCTTTGACGATGTCGGCTACCCACAAACCCAAGTTCCCCCTGATGTCGAGATTCGCGGTATGCGCGGGTCTGTTCAGTATCGGTGCCCTCCTGATAGGCGCCCCATCCCAGAGCCGTGCGCAGGAGGCTGCAGGTGCTCAAGTCGCACAGACGCTCTCGTCAATGGGTCGTCCGGCGCCAGGTACCGACACCTTTGGGCAGCCGCAGTATGTGCTCTCCGGCGAGCCGATCGTGCCGCCGCGCGATTACAGCAAAAGCATCGAGATCCCGCAGCCGCAGGACTACGATCCCCGGGCAGTCGGCATCATCTACGACGTCTGCTTCCTGGGCATCGAAGACGGAAATATGCAGTTCGAGATCCGAGGCTTTTCAGCCGAGGACCTGGATTTTCCCGAAAGCGGCCAGACCATCGAGTTTCCTGTTGATCAAAAGACCATTGTCATCCGCGATCTGACGATCGAGGTTGATGAGGTGCTGCCTGGCAGTTTGACGTACGTGGTTCGACGGTCGTGATCGCTCAGCGGCTGCAGCTCGCAGTTGACCATCAATCGTTGAACTGCGTATACTGCCCGGGCTGCTTGGCAATCAAGCAGCCGTAAGCGTTACCGTCATCCAACGCGTCCTTTTCCGAGAGGAGTCCAGCTGGACAGTTCTCGGTTAACCTGACGCCGTTTCGATGACAGCATTTTTCATTTGCCCGGGCTCCAGCCGGACCCGAACATTTCCCCCGATTTCATTGGCGCTTTTGGTGATTTTCATCGCCGTAGGCCGCTTTCGCGCGTCTATGTCCTATACGGCATACCCACGCAAAGCAGGGGAGCAGCAAGATTCTGTCGGTCTGATGCGGCTTCAAAAGCAACTCACTCATCAAGACTTAAATCATGAACCTTACTGATAATTCCTTTCCAGTCCAGTGCAAGGGTCTGTTGAATCATCTCAGCTTTCCGACGACAGACCCGATGGCCACCGCCGTCTTCTTTCAAAAGTATTTTGGATGCGAGATTGTTGCCGCCGGCGACGCCATCCTGCTCAAGCGCGATGGCATGGACATCGTGCTGGACCACACCTCGAGTCCGGTCCAGTGGCCGGGCAATTTCCATTTTGGCTTCGAGGTCGCAACGCTGGATCAAGTGCACGAGCTATATCGTGTCTTTAACGAAGACGGCGTCAAAATGGAGACCGAAGTCTTCAACAACTCCCGCGGATCGCGCTTTTTCTGCCGTACTCCGGAGGACATTCTGATCGAGGTAAACACCCGAGAGGACAAAGAAGACGACTGGCGCAAGTTGTTCTAAAAAGTCCAAACGTTGAAAGCTAGAGACACTCACGGTCGCTAGGCATTGATCCGTGTCATGGGCACGGATCAATGCAAACCGGCTCGATCAAATAACTGTCACATTTCTGTCGTAGCATCGGCTCCCGACGCAGGGGCGGTACGCGCTCGTGGCGCAAAACTGTATTCACATGACACCGGCCGGGGAGGGCACATTGAAAAGGAAATCATGGCGCAATACCGCCAGGCTTTTCCTCGCCAGCTTGATCTTGCTGGTATTGCCGCCGACGACATGGGCCCAAACAGGGAAAGTCAAGGCGAAAACAAAAACGGCCAACAAGCACCGTGCATCCGCACCGCCTGCCATGCAGATCATCGAAAACGGCATTGTCGTTGCCGAGATCAACCTGCATGGCGGTGAGCTGGTGTTGTCATATCCGGCGTCCACAGTGGCCCAAACCACTAAAGCCGCTAAAACCACTAAAACAGCGCGTCGGCAACCCCCATCGCAAGCGATCCACGACCCGGTCCAGCTCTACGATCCCGTGATCCGAGAGGCCGCATGGCGTTACGGTATGGACCCCGATTTGCTGCACGCGGTGATCAAAGTGGAGTCCAATTACAACCCACACGCGGTGTCGCCTAAAGGCGCTACGGGTTTGATGCAGATCATGCCTGCCACGGGTGTGGAGCTGGGTTTCGCCAATCCGCGCCGGGATTTATTGATTCCGGCCAACAACATCGACGCGGGAGCCCGATATCTGGCATGGCTGAAAGATCAGTTCGACGGCGACCTGAGTCTGGCGCTAGCGGCCTACAACGCCGGCATAGGGGCCGTGACGCGGAACCAGGCGCTGTCCAATTATCCCGAGACGAGCAAGTACGTCAGGTCTGTCTTGGACCTGTACCGTCAGGCTGAGCTGACTGCCTTGCTACGCGCACGCTATTAAAAAGTGAGGTGATAGGGCCACGCCGCTTCGCTGAAGTCCTTGCTGTCGTTTTCAGATAGTGGGTAGCAAGTAGCTTCGCCTCATCGTTGCCTTGCGTCAGTTGGCTGCCGGAACGAGCGTGCAGCAGGTTGCAGGGAATCTCGGCTACGACTCGGTCACGGCTTTTATTACGATGTTCAAGAAGGCTCTGGGGCAGCCCCCGGCGCAGTACTTTTCGACGTTACGGTAAAAGCAGGGGCGCGAGGTTAGGTTTGCGCGCAGCAGGCCGTCAAGCCGATTCAACGCGTTTTCTCCAGCGAATACCCTCGCGTTCGCGCGCTGCAGCCGGAATATCGTCGATATCGGTGCACACGGCCAGCACGTGGGCGGGCTTGCTGCTCATGCTTAGGTAGATGTGGCCCATCTGGCTGTCGAAGTACGCAGATTCGAATCGGCTAAGCATCACGCTTTCGCCATTTTCGAACTGGATCCGCACTTTGCCGCTAAGCACGATCACGAATTCCTGGCCCGCGTGCCGCACGTAGTCTTCGAATTCGCTGCGTTCGCGCGATTCGATGATGGCCAGCATGGGCGTCATTTTCTTGTGGGGGTATTCGCCTAGCAGCAAGCGGTAGTGATAGTTTTCAGTTACGTAGTCCAGCGCGTCGTAGACCGAGCTTTTGACGAAGGTAGGCGTTTCCATGACCGGCGCGGCGTCGTCGCGTCGGAACAAACGCGTCATGTCGATTTCCAGGGCACGCGCCACGGCTGCGAATTTTTCGTACGATAGCGCGATCTGGCCCAGTTCGGCTTTGGACAGCGTGGACACCGCGATCCCGGACGCTGCCGACAAGGCCTGCAGCGTCATTTTCCGAACCTTGCGCTCGGCGCGCAGGCGAGCCCCCATTTCTTCTTTGCCTAGGATATCGGGCGTGGCAGGTTTCGGAACTGGGGCCATGGTGTGATCGGGATCAGGATGAGGCCGGCGGCGCAAGATGCACCGCCGGAGCTGCTGGCGATTGTAAGGCCTGTACGATTGCCTAGGGTCTGGCCAAAGGAGCACCCGCGCCGGTGCGTTCCAGGATCAGGCCATAGTGCTCGGGCCGGCGGTGCGCAGCGAAATTGAAGATATTCGCCCGGTAGTATTCGCAGACCGACAGATCGCAGACAAAGTTGATGACCTCGTCGTCTTCCGAGAATGTGCGTACCATCACCTCGCCTGTGGGCGCCACGATGGCCGAGCCACCTATCATTGGGCTGCCTTCTTCCACGCCGGCCTTGGCCGCCGATGCAATCCAGCAGGCGTTCTGGTAAGCGGCCGATTGCAGAGACAGCAGGTGGTGGTGCATGCGCAGATGGATCGGTTCATTCCATTGCACATAGCCCGAGGGAGTGTTGTAGCCGTTCATGACCACGTCCACGCCCTGCAGGCCCATGACACGGAACGTCTCTGGCCATCGGCGGTCGTTGCAGATGCACATGCCGATCTTTGCGTCGGGGGTTTCCCATACCGGAAAACCCAGGTCTCCAACTGCGAAGTACTTCTTTTCCAGATGCTGTAGCGCTGCGCCCGATACGGTGGCGGCGTCGCCTGGGATATGGATCTTGCGGTATTTGCCCAGGATGGTGCCGTCGCGGCCTACCAGGATGCTGGTGTTGAACTGTCTGTCGCCGTCCAGTTCCGCATAGCCCAAGTAAAAGCCTACGCTCAGTTCGCGGGCAGCGTCGAACAATGGGCGAGTTTCCGGTCCGGGCATCTCGGTTTCGAAAAACGCACGGATTTCGGCCGAGTCGTCCATGTCCCATCGCGGAAAGAACGTGGTCAGCGCCAGTTCGGGGAACGTGACCCAGGCGGCGCCGCGGCTGGCGGCGTCTTTCAGCAGTTCCAGCAGGCGCAGGACCACTTGCTTGCGGCTGTCGGCCCGTTGCACTGGGCCTAGTTGCGCAACCGCCAGGTGCAGTTTTCGTGCGGTTGAGGAGGTGACCATGATCAAACGGTCCTTTCCAGCACGTGGCCGGGGTGATTGCCTGTGTGTTCCTGGCCGGCCCACACGGCCTGGCCATTCACGAATACGTGTTCGATACCGGCGGCGCGTTCGGTGGGGTGTTCGAAGTTGGCTACGTCGGCAATACTATCGGCGTCGAACACCACCAGGTCCGCATAGGCACCGGGCAGGATTTGTCCGCGTCCGGCCAGACCGAACTTCGCGGCGGTCAGACCCGTCATTTTCCAGACTGCGGTTTCCAGCGGAAACAGTCCCAGGTCACGGGAATAATGTCCTAGGACACGGGGAAACGTGCCCCACAAGCGAGGATGCGGGCGTTCGTCGTGCGGCAGGCCGTCGGATCCGATCATGGTGGGCGGGAACGCCAGGATCCGCTGTACATCGGGCTCGTCCATCATGTAGTAGACGGCTCCAGCCGGCGAGATCTCGTCGATCACGTCAGCTTTGGATTTCCCGCGTTCAGTGGCGATGTCGCCCAGGTCGCGCCCGGCCAGTTCCGGAAAGGGCTTACACCAGGTGATCGTGGTGCGGCTGGCCAGCACGCCCAAGTCTTTTTTCAGCATGCTGGACCCAGCGACATACGGGTAGGCGTCCAGTGAAATCGGTTGGCGCGCCATCGCGGCTTCGATAATAGCCAGTGTTTCGGGCGAACGGCCAAAGTTTTGCCGACCCATGACCTTGTGGTGCGAGATCACCACGGGCACGTCCAATTCGCGGCCTATCCGGAAGGTTTCTTCCAGGGCGTCGACGATGCGGTCGCCTTCGTCGCGCATGTGCGTGGCGTAGACGCCTTGGTAGGTCGTCAGCGGACGGCAGACCTCGATCAATTCTTCGGTCGTGGCGTGGGCTGCGGGCGGATAGAACGTGCCGGTGGAAATACCGATCGCGCCGGCACTCATTGCTTCTTCGGCCAACGCCTGCATCGCGTCGATCTCGGCCGCAGTGGCATTGCGGTCCAGCGCCGGCATGATCGCAGCGCGCAGCGTGGAGTGGCCCACCATGCAGGCGGCATTGACCGACGCAGGGGTGTCGCGCAGCGCGCCCAGGTAATCGGCAAACGTGGTGAATCTATAGGACCCGCCCACGTCCAGCAGGTCTAGCGGGGGTGGGGGAGTGGCGTGTTTCAGCGGCGCCAGGCTGATACCGCAGTTACCGGTGATCACGGTGGTCACACCTTGGGATACCTTGGCCGTCATGTCGCGACGTGCCAACAGGTAGTTGTCGTCGTGCGTGTGCGAATCGATGAATCCGGGCGCCACGATCTTGCCAGTGGCGTCGACGCGTTTGACGGCTGCCTGGTTAGACAGATCCGCGATGGCGACGATGCGATCGCCGCGTACGCCTATGTCGGCAACGCGGCGCGGACCGTTGGTACCGTCGATGACAGTACCGCCGGCCAGGATAAGGTCATAGGGAAGGTCGTTCGGATCAGGCATGGCTAACTCCAGGAACAAGCGGGTCTATGAAGCAGACGATGGGTGCGACGGAAAACCCAGGCGTTGACGCCCTGGGTCGAAAGTCGCGGTGACCTAGGCAAAATGACAGGCGACCTCGTGGCCGTCCGACAGTTGGCGCGGCGCTGGCGTTTCTTGCGCGCAGCGTTCCTGCGCCATAGGGCAGCGCGTGCGGAACGCACAGCCGGATGGCGGCGACAGCGGGCTGGGAATTTCGCCCTTCAGGATCTGCACGGGTCCGCGTTCTCCAGCCCTGGCTGACGGCACCGACGCCAACAGCGCGCGAGTGTAGGGATGCGCGGGGTTCTTGAACAGCACGTCGCGGCTGGCTGTTTCCACAATCTTGCCCAGGTACATGACGGCCACGCGGTGGCTGATGTGCCGCACCACGCTCAGGTCATGCGAAATAAACACATAGGTCAAGCCCAGGTCGCGCTGCAGGTCCATCAGCAGGTTGATCACCTGCGCCTGCACGGAAACATCTAGCGCGGACACCGGTTCATCGCAGACGATCAGCGTGGGGTCCAGCGCCAGCGCGCGGGCGATCACGATACGCTGGCGCTGACCGCCCGAGAATTCATGCGGATATTTGTCGGCCGCGTCGGATCGCAGACTGACGCGCGCCAGCAGCGCCGCCACGCGTTCGCGAATATCGGCGCGGCTATACCCAAAATTGCGCAGGGGTTCGCCCACGATGTCGCGCACCCGCATGCGTGGATTCATCGACGAAAACGGATCCTGGAATATGAATTGCATGCGTTTGCGCATGGCGCGCAATTCGTTGCTGTTCATGTGTGCCAGATCCTTGCCTTCCAGCAGGATGCGGCCCTCGGTCGGGTCGCTCAGCCGGATCAGGCATTTGCCGGTGGTGGATTTGCCGCAGCCGGATTCTCCGACCAGGCTTAGCGTTTCACCACGAGCGACCTTCAATGAGATGCCGTCGACGGCCCGCAGCGTGCGGTTGCCGTCGCGGCCAGCGACTTGGTAATGTTTTTTCAGATTGATCACGTCCAGCAACGGCGAGACGGCGGGCAAGATAGGCGTGTCCATGGGAATGTCCAGTTGCTGTGGTCTCAGGCGGGCAGGGGAGCGGCGGCTTTCGCCGGCACCGGGGCGCTGCAGACACGAGCCCAGCACCACGACCGGTGCCGGTCTCCCGCATCCACGGCGGACGGTTCGTCGGTGGTGCAGCGGGCTTGCGCTTCGGGACATCGCTCGGCGAACGCGCAACCTTGCGATTGCGGCGTGATCACGGGCACGATGCCAGGCAGTTCCTGCAGCCGAGCCGTATGATCCTGGCCGTCGACGAACGCGGGCAGGGAGCGGATCAGCGCCCGCGTGTATGGATGCTGTGGACGGTCCAGCACGTCGTCGACGCTGCCTTCTTCGACCTTGCGGCCCGCGTACATGACGATGACCCGCTGGCACATTTGTGCGACCACGCCCAGGTCGTGCGTGATCAATACGATGGCCGTGCCCAGTCGTCGCTGGATGTCGCGCAGCAAATGCAGGATCTGGGCCTGGATGGTTACGTCCAGCGCCGTCGTGGGTTCATCGGCTATCAGCACGCGGGGCTCGCACGCCAACGCCATGGCGATCATTGCGCGCTGGCGCATGCCCCCCGATAACTGGAACGGGTATTCGCGCACGCGGCGCGCCGGGTCCGAGATCTGCACCAGTTCCAGCAGCGATTCGGCCTGGGCATAGGCCTGGCGCTTGGACTTGCCTTGGTGCAGCATGATGGATTCCGCGATCTGCTTGCCCACGGTGAACACCGGGTTCAGCGACGTCATGGGTTCCTGGAATATCATCGAAATGCGGTTGCCGCGCAACTCGCGCATGCTTTTTTCCGGCAAGGCCAGCAGATCCGTGCCTTCGAATTCAATCTGGCCGCCGGCAATGCGACCTGGCGCGCGCAACAACCGCATGATGGAAAGCGACGTCACGCTTTTGCCACAGCCCGATTCGCCGACCAGGCCCAGCGTTTCGCCGGGCCGCAAATCGAACGACAGGCCATTGACGGCGACGACCGTGGTGTCGTCGCCATCGAAACAGGTGCGCAGGTCGCGCACGCGCAGTACCGGTTGAGTCGTGTCGGTCATGGCAGTTCCTAGAGTTTCTTGGCTAGACGTGGGTCCAGCATGTCGCGCAGGCCATCGCCCACCAGGTTGATCGCCAACACCGTCATGCCCAGGAACAGGCCCGGATACAGAATGATGTGAAACGCAATGGCCACGAAATTGCGGCCTTCGGCCATGATGTTGCCCCAGCTGGGAATCTGCGGTGGTATGCCTACGCCCAGAAAGCTGAGCACGGCTTCCGTCAAAATGGCCGAAGCGGCAATGAACGTGGCCTGCACCATCAGCGGCGCGAACAGATTCGGCAAGATGTGGCGCAGCAGGATGGCCGGCACACGGGTGCCCACCGACACCGCGGCCTCGATATAGGGTTGTTCGCGTATGGTCAATACCAGCGCGCGCACCAGGCGCACCACGCGCGGTACCTCGGGCACGATGATGGCGATCATCACGGTGCCCAGGCCGCCTTTCAGCGTGGCCATCAACGCAATAGCCAGCAACACCCCGGGAATGGCCATCAGGCCGTCCATGATGCGCATGATGAAAGCGTCAATACGCCGAAAATAGCCAGCCATCATGCCAAGCAAGGTGCCCAGCACGGTGGACGCAACGGCGACTGCAATCCCTACGACCAGCGACACGCGCGTGCCCCAGATGGTGCGGGCATACACATCGCGGCCCAACGCGTCGGTGCCGAAGAAATGATCCGCGGACGGCGGTTTCATACGGGCGGCGGGGTTGATGTCCAGCGGATCTACGCTGGTCAACAGCGGTGCGAACAGCGCGATCAGCGCCAGCAGGATCAGCACCAGCCCGCCCAAGTACAAAATACGATGTCGGCGTACTGAGCGCCACATACGGACACGGGGGGGTCTGGCGGCTGGCTTCAGCGGTAAGGATGCGGTCGTCATGATCGTCCGGTCTTCAATAGCGGATACGGGGATCGAACAGGCGGTAGCTCAGGTCGACCAGTAGATTGATCAATACGTAGATGCCGGACGCCACGAGCAGCACGCCCTGGATGACGGGGTAGTCGTGGCGCAGGACGGAATCGATCGTTAAGCGGCCCAGGCCCGGAATGGCGAACACTGTTTCGGTGACGACGACGCCACCGATCAACAGGGCCACGCCGACACCTATGGTGGTCACGATGGGGTTGGCGGCGTTCTTGAGCGCATGCCAGACAATGGGCATGGTGGCCAGCCCCTTGGCGCGCGCGGTGCGTATGTAGTCTTCGGACAGGGCTTCCAACATGGTGGCGCGAGTCATGCGGGTCAGCAGCGCCATGTACACCAGCCCCAGCGACAGGCAGGGCAGGACCAGGTGCCGGAAATACAGCAGCAGGCCGTCCGCCATGGGCCGATAGCCCTGCACGGGCAGCCAGCGTAGTTTGATGGAAAAGCCATAGACCAGGCTGTAGCCGATCAGGAACACTGGTACCGAAAATGAACAGACCGACAGCACCATGGCGAACCGGTCTATCCAGCGACCGGCGTTCCAGGCGGCCAGTACACCCAGCGGAATCGCCAACGCGACTGCAAACAGCATGGTAAACAACGCGATCGACAGCGTAGGCCCCATGCGTTGGGCGATCAGGGTCGACACCGGCATCTGAGTGGAGATCGACGTCCCCAGGTCGCCGGTAGCAATGTTGGCCACCCAGATACCGAATTGCTGTAGCAAGGGTTTATCCAGGCCCAGGTTCTGGCGAATCTTGGCCACGTCTTCGGCGGTGGCGTTGTCACCTGCGATGACCGCGGCAGGGTCGCCGGGCGATAGGTGAATAAGCAGAAACACCACGACCGCGACCACAGCCATGACGGGAATGACAGCCGCGATGCGGCGCAAGATGAATTTCACGTGATTCTCCGCGCGCACGCCCTGACGGTCGTGAGACCGCTGACGGCGCACGCGTAGGCAAGGCTGGAGCTCGGGGGCGTCAAGGCTTTTGCAGGTTCCACATCACTGTGACGCCCGTCTTGAACAGTTCTGTGTGCGACAGACCACGCGTCGCCGAGATGGGCTTGAAATCGCCCCAAGGCACGTACGGCGCTGCCTGGAACGCACGTTCCTGGATCCTGGCGACCAGCTCCTTGCGCTTGGCCGCATCGGGTTCCTGGGTCCATTGGGTGCGCAATTCGTCCAATTGCTTATCGCAGGGCCAACCGGGCAGGCTGTTGCCGCAGGCCGCGGCGATCCAGGGATTGGTCAACGGCGTGCTGGCGTCGAAATAACCGCCCCAGGTCAGGAATATGTTCCAGCCTCCCTTGTCCGGTGCGTCTTTTTTCAGGCGGCGAGCGGCGACCGATGCCCAATCCATGGATTGCATGTCCACGTTCACGCCAGCTTTCTTCAGGTTCTGCGCCAGCACCATCACGGCGGGGCCGGTGACGTTGTCGGTGGGATGCAGCAACACGATTTTTTCCCCCTTGTAGCCCGCTTCCTGGAACAGTTGCTTGGCCCGGGCGATGTCCTGCTTGGCGTACGGCGCAGCGCCCGCGTCGGTGGCCAGCGGCGATCCGCAGATGAAAAGCGTGGCGCAATAGTCGACGCGGAACCCTTCCGGATAGCCGATGGCCGTGATCATTTCCTTTTGGTTGACGAGGTAGAACAAGGCCTGGCGCGCGCGCGGATCATTGAACGGCGGGAACAACGAGTTGGGCACGACCATCCCTTGCGAGGCCACCATGGGGTTGACCTTGATGTCGGGATTCGATTCCAGCACCGGGACAAAGTCGGGCTGGACTTGTTCGATCATGTCGACTTCGCCGTTCATCAGCGCTGCGGTCGCGGTGTTGCCGTCGGGAATGTAGACCCATTCGACACGATCCACGTTGACGACCTTGCCGCCAGCCAGTCCGTCGGCGGGTTCCTTGCGTGGCACGTAGTCGGGGTTCTTGACGTACACGACCTTGTTGCCGGGCACCCATTCGTCACGCTTGAACAGGAACGGACCCGAACCCACCATTTCGGTAACCGCCACGCTGGGATCGGTATCGGCCAGCCGCTTGGGCATGACGAACAAGGGCAGGCCGGACGGCTTGGACAGAGCGTCCAACACCAGGCCGAACGGCTGGGTAATGGTTAGCGTAAAAGTCGTGTCGTTATCGGCGGTCAGTTCGGCGCCAGCGCGGAACAACGCCTGGCCCATGGTGTCTTTCTTGCCCCAGCGTAGGATCGAAGCGACGCAGTCAGCCGCAGTGACCGGGGTGCCGTCGCTGAACCTCAGGCCGGGGCGCAGTGTAAAGGTCCAGGTCTTGCCGTCATCGGATTTGGTGTAAGTGTCCACCATTTCCGGCTGTGGAACGCCCTTGCTGTCTTGCGCGAACAGCGTGTCGAACACCATGTACCCGTGGTTGCGGGTGATATAGGCGGTATTGAACAGCGGATCGAGCGTTTTCAGGTCAGCGTGCGGGACCATGCGCACCGTCTTGGCGGGCGTGGCAGCGTGCGAGACGGTTGTGGTTGCGATCGTGGCCCCGGTCAGGCCGATCGCGACCAGGGCGGCGGCGCACAATTTGTTCATTTTCAACAGCATTGCAATCCCCATGATCGATGATTTGTTGAATCGTGCCGGCGATGCCCGTGATGCCGCACATGCCGGCGTGTGCTTCTTTGTGTTGCGAGTTGCGTTGCTTGTGATGCGTAGGTCAGGACGCTAGCGGCCAGATGTCGCGGCGCGCTTTGAAATAGGGCAATGATTTGTAGTCCTGGGTAATCGCACCCGGTGTTTCGACGTAGATGACTTTTTTGGCAATCTTGGAAAAAGACGCGTAGAAATGCTGCGAGCTTTTCACGACGATTAGTTTCAGCGCTGACAGGTCCAGGCCGAACTGGGTGAACAAGTCAGTGCCCATGGCTTGGTTACGCACGGTGGTGATGACCAGCGTCACGCCTTGCGTTTCGACGACGGCGACGTCGCCCAGTTGCGCGGGCGTGCCGGCCAGGCCTGTCATTTCAGCCTGGCGCGCCAACGCCACGACACGACAGGACAGGTCTAGCGGATCGCCGGATACCGGCGCGACTTTACCGCCCACGCGCAGGTTCATTTGCGCCCCGACGCCTGCTTCAAAGCACAGCGACACCGCGACGGGATCCCAGTACGGGCCGATGGCCACACCAGTCACGCCGCGCTCCAGGATGCGTTGCAGGATAAAGTTCGAATCGCTGGGTGCACCGCCGCCTGCATTATCGGCGGAATCCGCTAGCACGACAGGAAAGTCGCCGTGCGCCAACGCTTGGTCCAGGGCCGCGTCAGGCGCCGGATACACGGGCGCCAGTTCGTCGCGAAAACCGATGATTTCCTGACCCAGTTTCTCGGCCAGTTCCGCGGCCTGAGCGGCGTTATCGTCGGTATACACCAGCACTTTGCTGCCCATGTCGGGCACGTCGCCCCAGGGAAAGCCGTGCGCGATCGAGATCGACAGAATGCCGTCGTGGCCTTCCATCGCCAGCAGTTTGTCGACGAACCCACGCATGGGTTCACGACTGGTGTGCATGATCGAGATCATGTTGCAGTCGTACACGGCCAGCGTGGGCTTGATGCGTTTTTCGGCTTTGGCCACGCACAAGTCGACCAGGTCGTAGGCGCGATCCAAGATGTCGGTGTGCGGGTATTCCTTGAAACACACCACAAAGTCGGCGGATTCCGTTTTTAGCTTTGTCATGTGGCAATGGGGATCCAGTTCCACGCCAATCACGGTGTCCGGACCGACGATGGCGCGAGCGCGCGATACCAAGTCGCCTTCGCAATCGTCGTAGCCATCGGCCACCATGGCGCCATGCAGGCCGAACAATGCGATGTCGACGGGGCCGGCGTTGCGCAAGTCGTCCAGCACCTGGTCGCGCAGCGTCTCATAGGCAACCCGCGTGGTGGTGCCGGCAGGTGTGGCGCCCGCGGTCAGTCCTTCGATCAGAGTCCAGTCCCGGCCTTGCGCGCGTTGACGCGCGGCCCACAACGGTCCTGAGAACAGCTGCATGCGGTCGGGGTGTGTGCCGGCCGGATAGAAACCACGCGCTTTGTAGGCGGCCATCCCGGTGGGGATAGGCGAAAACGTGTTGGTTTCAGTAGCCAGTGACGCCGAGAAGATCTTCATGATGGGGCTCCGTGCCTAACCGAGATACGCTTGGATTTCGATTTCTACATCCACGCCCATGGCCAGTTGAGCCTGAACGGTGGACCGTGACGGGAAGTCGCCACCAAAGCGTGCGCGATAGACCTCGTTGAAGTCGGCGAACAGCGCCAGGTCCGTCAGCCAGACGGTGGCGCGCACGACGTTTTTCAGTGTTGCACCGGCCAGCGCCAGGGTTTCTTCGATGCGGTCCAGCGCGGCGGTGGTCTGTGCGCGGATGTCGCCTTTGACAACTTGGCCTTCGGCATCCATCGGGATCTGGCCCGACAAGAACAGGAAGCCGCCTGCCTGGGTAGCGCGGGAAAAGGGCAGCGGCAACGAACTGGGATAGCGGGTGATGGCAATCATGCGAAGATCTTCCTTGTCGGGTTTAACGCAAACGGTTGGGGTCGGCCAGCGCGGCGTCTACGCCGTGCTCGCGCAGTTCAGCCGGTACGGGCCGGCGCAGCAGCAGGGCGCTGGCTAGTTCCGACGTGGCGCCAGCGGTCTGGATGCCATACCCGCCCTGGGCTGCCAGCCAGAAGAAGCCGGGGGTGGCGTTGTCCCAGCCCACGGCGAAATCGCCGTCGCGCACGAACGAGCGCAGACCAGCCCAGGTGTGCTTGGGGCGGCGGATGGTCAGCGTGGTGGCTTCTTCGATGCGATAGATGCCGGTGGCGACGTCCAGCTCTTCGGGCACGACATCATGAGCGTCGACGGGGTCGGCGTTGGCTGGCGACCCCAGCAGTTGGCCGGCGTCGGGTTTGAAGTAGTAGCTTTCGTCCACGCCCACGACGGCTGGCCAGTCGGCAAACGCCATGTTTTCCGGTCCGGCAAAGGTGAATGCGGTACGGCGGCAGGGTTGCAGGCCCAGGGGTTTGGCGCCGCAGAGGGCAGCGACGTGGTCGGCCCAAGCGCCGGCGGCGTTGACGATGTGGCGGGCACGGATCTGTTCGTCGTTGGCCAACGTAAGGATCCAGATGCCGTTTTCTGGTTTGGCCCGGGTCAATTCCGCGTTGTTGGCCAGGTGGGCGCCAGCGTCGCGCATACCGCGCAGGAAACCTTGGTGCAGCGCGTGGACGTCGATGTCCCGGGCATCTGGCTCGGCGACGGCGCCGTACAAGGTTTCGGATCTGAGGCAGGGGACGCGCGCCTGGGCGTCACCGGCGCTGATCAGTTCGACGTTATCGGAGTATTGGCGATAGGCGTCGTACGTTTGCTGCAGTAGGTCTTTCTGATGGTGCGTGGCCAGGTACAGTACGCCGCGCGGGGACAGGATAGGGTGTTCGGTGAAATGTTGCGGTGGGGATTGATAAAAGGCACGGCTGGCGCGGGTTAGCGCCTGGATGTGCGGGGTGCCGTAGGTTTCCATGAACATGGCTGCCGAGCGGCCAGTCGAGTGGTAGCCCGGTTGGGACTCGCGTTCCAGTACGACTACGCTGGCGTGCGGGGCCAGGCGGTAGGCGGCGGATGCACCGGCAATGCCGGCACCGATGATAGCAAAGTCGTAGAGATGCGCGGCGGTCATGGAAGGAGGTCGGAGGCTTGGGTTTGCGAGGAGGGTGCTTTTGTTGGATTTCTCTGATTCGATAATTCTCCGATACGATAATTCTCGGAAACGAAAAAACCTAGATGGGGTTTTTACTCATAAGCGTCGTACGGTTCGCTCGAGGAGCGTCGGGCGACGCTTTCGTGAAGGTGTTAGTGCCGAACCGTAGCGGGCAGATCGTTGCCTACCTCGCGGCCGTCGGGAAAAACCATCGTGGCACTTGTTTGAAGAGGTCTTCGAGAGGGGCGTTGCCTATCTCGAATTGAGTGGGGTCGCGGTAGAACTCACGACCCGCGAAGCGGGAGGTGCAAACAGGGTCTTGCGTCGAAAATAGATGACGCAAGGGACGATCGGTAGAAACTTGGTTCGGTGTTAGGCCAGGTCAGTACGATGGGCCTAACACCAGTCAGGCTGGTTCAGCGCCGCCGTTGGCGGGCTGAAGAATGCCATTGGCGAACTGCTGTCGGAAATTAACCCGAGTGCGGGCGCTTGCCGGCGTTTTTCTTGTGGTGGGTATGCGAGCCACGCTCCAGGCTGCTACGCTGGCCGCCGCCTTGTCTCTTAAAGGTCACGCCCTTGGGAGCGGCGGGAGCGGGAGTGCGCTTGCGGTCGGCTTCCGTAACGATTTTGTTGCCCATGGAAATCTCTCTGGTTTGGTTAAAAAACGGGCTATTGTTCCACATTCACTCAGTTTTTTCTCGCGAAGCTGGAAACAGACAATTTGTTTCCCCGCCCGCCCGCAGTCAGCCCACCGTTTCACAATACAGTTATATTGAGAATTTATAGTCGCAGCAAAGACGATCTTCCGAGTTTCTGCAGAGCAAAACGTGAGCGTTTTGCCCGTGTGATAGGTAGGGGTATGATGCTGACCGACTATATTTCCGCTGGGGCGCGAACCCTGGCTCCTCCGCCAGCCTTTTTGTCGCTTGCGGCACGGCCTGATGTGATTTCCTTCGCCGGAGGCGTGCCGGATCCAACACTGTTCGCGTTCGAGAAGGTTGCTCGGGCCAGTCGTCGAATCCTTGAAGACCGATCGATGGCAACAGGTGCCCTTCAATACGGAGCTAGCGGGGGTTATGAACCGCTGAGACAATGGCTGGCGACGTTCATGACCGCTCAAGGGGCGGCCACCCCTCCCGAAAGTATTGTGATAACGAATGGCGGTCTAGAGGCGTTGGACCTCACCGCCAAAATGTTGATCAATAAAGGCGATGCTATTGCTGTAGTGTCGCCCACATTTTTCGCGGCCCTAGAGACCTTCAAGCTTTACCATCCACGGATGTTGAGTATTCCATTTGAAAACGGCATGCTGGACATGGAAGCTATGCTCCGCGCCGTCAGTCAAAGACCGAAATTCCTTTATATCAATCCTGACTTTCAAAATCCGACTGGAGTCAGCCTGTCAACTGAGCAGAGGCGGGAATTGGTCGATATCTGCGCCGAACATGGTGTGCTTATCCTAGAAGACGGCGCCTACAGCCAGTTGAGTTTCGACGGAAGCCTACAGCCCACCTTGTTGCAACTGTCCCAGGAGGCCGACGGACCGCACAAGGCGGCCGTGATATACGTGGGCACTTTCTCGAAAACAATCGCACCAGGCGCACGTGTTGGCTGGGCTTGTCTTCCTCCTGATTTGTGTCCTGCATTTGTCGGACTCAAGGCCGTCTCGAATATCAACACTAGCCAGATGAACCAGATGATTGTGCACGAATGCTTGTGTGACGGTTATGAGGATCATCTGCATAACCTGCGTATGGCCTACGCAAAACGGTGTTCGTCAATGACCAATGCGTTGGCGGAGATGATGCCTGATGGCGTCACGTGGACGAGTCCAGATGGCGGCATTTTTACCTGGTTGCGAGTACCTAGAACGGCCGGCGCAGTCACTCTGTTTGAGAGATGTGCACAAGATATCGGGGTGGCGGTGCTTCCAGGCAACCTGGCTTGCGTCGATGGCGGCAATTCCAATGCTTGCCGACTGAGTTTTGCCACTGTAGATGAGAGCCAGATCTGGGAAGGTGTCACTCGGCTGTCCAGGTTACTGGCGGTCGCGATAGGCTAAAGTGCGTGCCGGATTTTCACCCCCTCCGGATGTAGCGCAGAGCTAGTCTAGAACGCTGATAACCCCCATAACTTTTTGAAGAGAAGACTTCATGAATACTGCGACAGTGCAGGAGTGTGAGACTTCGTCTAAAGAGGTTCCGGATTCGGACTTGTCGAACCGCATGTCCTACTCTGGCTATCTCGACCTGGAACGATTGCTGGCTGCACAGAAGCCGCTGTCGGAGTCCCCCGACGAAATGCTGTTTATTATTCAACACCAGACAACTGAGCTTTGGATGAAGTTGATCATCCATGAACTTTCTTCCGTAATTGCCGCCATTGGCCAAAACCATGTCGGACTGGCCTGCAAGAGGCTATTGCGAGTTTCGCGGGTGTTTGAGCAGCTTAATGACGCTTGGGACGTGCTGCGAACCATGACTCCGAGCGAATTTCTACGTTTCCGTGGCGCGCTTGGGCAGTCGTCGGGATTCCAATCCTGGCAATACCGCGCGTTGGAGTTTTTAGCCGGTAACCGCGATCTGGCACGGCTGAGCCCGTATACCAACGACCGGTACGCAAGCACCCGGCTTCGGGAAATCCTGAATGAGCCCAGTCTTTATGATGAGAGTATCCGTCTGTTGGCACGGAGCGGGTTCGAGATAGGACTAAATGGGGAGCGAGAGTCGTGGAGCGAGCGCAGGCCCCCAAACGAGACTGTGCTGAGGGCCTGGAAAACGGTCTATGACGCACCCGACAGCTATTGGCAGCTCTATTTGCTCGCAGAGCAGTTGATTGATTTCGAGGACCAGTTCCGCCGATGGCGCGTTAATCACGTCAGCACCGTCGAACGCGTTATAGGTATGAAGCGGGGAACCGGCGGCACGGACGGAGTTTCCTATCTGCGAAGAGGGCTGGATATCGTGCTTTTCCCAGAACTGTGGCAGGTTCGCACGCAACTGGAGGCTGGCGCCGACCATTAATCCGCGCCTGTGAGATGGCTCTTTCGATAAAGGATGGCATTCATTGAAGAATCAGATAGACATGGGGTTGCCTGAACCCTCTCAGCCCTTCGCCTGGGCAATATCTTCGGGAGAGTTCCTGTTCACCACCCACGGTCCGGTACTGGCTGATGGCCGCATTTTACAAGGATCAACAGCCGACCAGGCTCATTTAACGTTTCAACATTTTCAGTCAGCTGCCAAGGCGGCAGGCGGCAGCATGGACGACTATGTTCAGCTGCAGATATTCCTGACAGACCGAGCCGACGTAGCAGTCGTAGATGAGATCTACAGGCTGTATTTTCGGCCGCCTTATCCTAACCGGGCGACCGTTATAGTTGCGGGCCTGGTGGTCCCGGAGATGAATATTGAGGTGACGGGAATTGCTCGGATCGTTCGGTAGAGTGGGGCCGCTATGTCGTGCTGGTTGTCCCCGCGACCTCAATCGTTCGAAGGACGCCAACATCGAGCTGACCAGAACCGGCAGTCCCGACGTCACCATCAAAGGGCGTGACAGCAGCAGAGACCGTTTGGAGTCTAAAGTTGAAGAAAGAGGGCTTTGCGGAAAGTGGATACTGATTTACGCAAAGTTCCCCAAATCCATTACTTTACATAATATACATTATGCGGTTATTGGATGGGTATCAAGCAGACCTCGTCTCGACCGGATGAAAATCGCCGCCATGTCCCTTTCGACTGGTTTTCGTATGGGTCGTGGTTAATTACCCAGCGAACTACAAAAAACCAATCCAACGTCCCGCAATGATGGCGCCCAACCAGAGAAACAGCGACACAGCCGCGTGCAGTTTCACTCTGGCTGGTGTCGACTCGCTTTGCAAGGCCCGGCTCCATGGGCCCCCATAATGCAGCCACAGAGCATTCAGGATCCCCAAGGCCAGCAATCCCAGTTTGGCGAGAAACGCGGAATTATCCAGATAGTCCTGAGGATTGACGGCGAACAGGCACACTCCTGTTAACAGCGCTGCTATGAGTCCCGCAGCTGCCAAGCGCGACAGATAAGGTCCTGCCGTAGCCAGTGGCAAGGTACGTGCGGCTCCTAACAAGCGCAAGTCCAGCGCCGCGATAGCGCCAAACAGCAGGCCAATCGACGCGATATGCCCCGCGTTGACCAGCAAATAAGCGGTGCCGGAACGCCGCAGCATACCGGCCAGAGGCCAGCCAGCTATCCAGTCCAGCATTATTTTTTAATGCGGTCCGGATAGATATCGTAGGTTTTGCCGCCTACGGTGATTTGCACGGCCTTCATGCGTTTTTCCGCATGGTCCTGCGCGCGGTTGCCCGTTGCGGTAATCGTATCGCCCGGTTTGGCGGATGATTCATCAAATCCGGCGCGGCTGGTCTGGTTGGGATTGCCCAGCTCTACGCGCCATAGACCATCCTGAGTTTCGACATCCAGCCAAGGATGCGGCGGCGCGACCTGCACTTGCTTGACCGTGCCAGTAAGCTTGATTTGCTCGGCGTCGGCCCATGACCAGCCGTGATGAGCGAGCGCCTGGGGCATGGCGATGAAGACAGAGACAGCCGCGCATAGAGTGCTGGCTGCGATGATGCGGTGAGACATGACGACACCCTTTTGACGTTGTGCTTCACTATCCATCAACTGGCAATGAGTCGGCGCCAGCCGGCATGTAAAAGACTATAGCGCAGTCTTTTTTGCCACCGTGTTTCAGTTAGTCGTCTTTTCCGCGCGTCGGTTTTTCATAGGCGTCTCTGCCGGACCGAGTGCGCTCGCCACCAGCAGGATAGCCGGAGTCGCTATAGGGGTCGGTGTTGGGCTTTTCCAATGGCTTTTTCCGACGAAGCTCCTGCAATTTTTCACCTAGATGTTCGGTTTGACCTTCGGGTTGATGAGGGCTCATTGAATGCTCCTGTTGACGACGGACTCTTGAAACCCTGTTTGATCGCAAGCGCCATACCCAAACATGCTTCAGGCAGTGCATCAGCGCAGATACACCACCGATTTACGCCGCGCTTGAAACGTCAGAATTCGTGTCTGCTCGGGAACGCCGGATGCTGAGGAGCTTGCGCAGACCACATTCATGATGGCCTGATCTGGAGATTGCTATGGAACGAAATGACTCAAAGGCAAGCGAGCACCTCATGGACTGGCTGAGGGATGCGCACGCCATGGAAGAACAGGCCGAAACGATGCTCAAGAGCATGGCCTCGCGTATCGAAAACTACCCTGACCTGCATCAACGTATTCAACGCCACATCGAAGAAACGCGCGAACAACAGCGTCTGGTGCGCAGTTGCATCGAGCGGCGCGGCGGCGATACCTCGATGCTCAAGGACCTGACCGCCAAGGCGATGGCGACTTTTCAGGGATTCTCCGGCGTCTTTGCGTCCGATGAAGTAGTGAAAGGCAGTCTGTTCAGCTTTGCTTTTGAAAACCTTGAAATCGCTGCGTATAGCCAGCTGAAAGAAGCTGCCGCGTTCGTGGGCGATGTGGAAACCGCCGAAATCTGCGAAAGGATCCTGCTGGAAGAACGCGCCATGGCGCAGTGGCTGGAGCACAACTCCCCTGCCCTTGTCCGGCATTTTCTAGCGCGTGCACAAAACCCCGAGGCGCAGGCAAAGCGATAACGGCATTACCTGTGGCCGGCGTGGAGGCTGCGCTGCGTGTGTTGCTTCGTTTATTAATTGATCGACTCAGGGCTGGCGGCATGGGAGGATCCACCGGGATCCGTGCCCCATATATCGATCAGACTGCATAGGCTTTCTACACAAAACATCCATCAACCGTGTTGTGCAACGGGGTATTCCTGTTCGCCGTACGTGATCAGCCCTTGCGCCTTGGCGTCGGCCAATTCGCTGCGGACTTCGGCACGGCTCTTGTTGCTGGCGATCGCTGCGGGCACCGGATATGGGGCTTCGCCATCGCTGATCTGGCCAGCGGCACGAGCGGCTGCCAATTCGGCGCGAACGTCTGCGCGGGTCTTGGTGTTGACAATGGGTTCAGGCAACGGGGACGGCGCTTCGCCGAAGCTCGCCTCGTTTGCCGCGAGCTGGGTCAGTGGCTCGCTATTGCCACCGTCAGCGTTGGCGGTGCCGATCAAGGCGGAAAAAACGATCAAGCCGGTCAGTGCGATTTTCATGGTGATACTCCTCGTGAATGATGGGAAAAACTTGGGTATCAGCCCAGGCTGTTTACTTCCCGGACTGCGTTCACGAAGATTAGTCAGACTTGCGCACGAGCAGAAGCCATCCGCCTGACACTTCAGAGTTGTGTGTATGGAAACAATGGATCGCGGCTGAGCTTCGGCCTTCGAGAGTTCAACGCAACGATGTCGCGTATTGGCCTGGCAACGTGACGCACGGTTTTTGCACCCACCGACTGCTGGCGGGTGCGCGCGCGTTCAGGCCGCTGCAGCCTCAGGCAGCTTGGCGATCACTTTGATTTCGAACTGAAAACCGGCCAACCAGGTAACGCCGACAGCCGTCGCAGTCGGATATGGCGCTTTGCCCCAGAACTCCGCGACCACAGCCCAGGCCCGTTCGAAATGCGTCTGCGGGTCCACCATGAACACCGTCACATCGATCACATCGTCGAAAGTGCATCCGGCCTCGGCGAGAATGGCATTGAGATTTTTGAACGCCAGACGAATCTGGTCATCAAGATCCGGCTCGGGAGAGCCATCGAGCCGGCTACCGACCTGGCCAGACACGAACAACAGGCCATTGGCTCGGATTGCGGGGGAATATCGGTGTAGTTCGTACAGGGCGTGGCGTTCGGCCGGAATAACAACGTCGCGGGTGCTCATCTGACAAATTCCTTAAAGTAATGGCAGGTGGAGCCACTATATAAGGCCGTCAATTGCGGATAAACTAGTCAAAAACAAAAACATTATTCGAGCAAACGGGATAATGTTGATGAGTCTCTACATTGGTTCGGCGCCCTGTACGTATAGCGCGTCCCGACCCCGCCGATCATTTCGGGCGATGAACGACGCGCAGCTTGCCGCTGCCGCCACCGCCGCAAAAGAAGCGGCCGTCGCTGCCTGCCTCTAAACCCGATACACCGGTGCCGACCGGCATCTCTATCGTTTCGATGATCTCACCTGTTTCCGGGTCGATCCTTCTCAGGTCGCTTTCTTCGCCTTCCCACGTCCCGTGCCAGAGCTGGCCGTGCATCCACGTCACGCCGGTCACGACACGATTGGATTCAATGGTTCGCAGGATTTTCCCGGTATCCGGATCAATCTGATAGATTTTCCGGTCACGATACTGGCCAACCCAGAGCGTGCCCTCTGCCCAGGCCAGCCCGGAGTTATTGCCTGAATCCCCGGGTGCCGGGATCGTGGTGAGTACGCGGCCGGTCGCCACGTCGATTTTCCGGATGTGTTCGCCGGTGATCTGAAAGAGGTGCTTGCCGTCGAACGCCGTTCCGGCATCGCCCTGGACATCAATCTGGCGCACCATCGCGCCTGTGTCGGGATCGAATGCGTTGAGTTTGTCTCCCGAGGCGAACCAGACGAGTTGCCCATCGTAGGTCACGCCATGGACTTCGCCTGCGCCCTCGAATGGGCCGTATTCGCGGATAATTTCGGCTTTGGAATGTTTCATCTGTTGCTCCGGGTTCCGCCCGCTCAAGTAGCAACTGCCACATGAGGCACGCTGGTTGATTAGGTTCTGACCAAGATAGTCTACTTATCGTGTAACAAGTCCGGGAGTAACAAGGCTGTCGGGAATCCTGGCACCGAAGCAACCGTCCAGCGACGTGCCCTCCCAGCACCGTAGGCCTGCACTTTGCCTGCTGCGCACAGCGGTTCCAGCGCCCGTTGAACGGTGCGCGCGCTCATGCCGAGCGCGATGGCCAGAGCCGAACTCGACCACGCCTCGCCGTCGGCGAGCAGCGCCAGAATCGCCGTGTTTCGTTCGTCAACAAGGGGCACCAACACCACAACGGGCTGCTCATCGCAAGGCGTCAGCACGAAGCCGCGTTTGGTCGCCCCAAGTTTGGCTATCCCCTCCAGCGCCACGCGCAGACGCCCTATTTCCACGCGTAGGCGCGCCCGATGCGATTCGTCAATGTGTTTGGCCCGAAACGCCCGCAGCAGCAGAGTTTCTCGGGCAACGTCGCCCGGCGAGGCTTCGCCCAGGCAGCGGGCCAAGGTGAACAAGACCGGCCGCTTCGCCAGCCGCACGATCGCGTTGGGGCCGCGTACCAGGCCGCGGCATGCGTCGATGACGAGCGCCCCGGATGTCAGTAACGACTCGACCTCATCGAGCAAGACGAGACGCTTTACGCCGCAGGTGATAGCGCATGCAACCGGCTGGTCGAGAATACCTGCTGCCTGCTGGACCTCTGCTGTCAACGCAGGAATATCTGCCTGCCGCGCGGCGTCGGCGGCCTGGATAAACGCCGAGCGCGCGGCAGCCGTGTCCAGGCGGCGGACGGCGATGCCTGCTAGCGTCAGCTCCACTGCCGCTCGCAACGCGGGCGCCAACCTGCCGGGATCCACATTGGAAAGGGCCTGCGCCGCCTCGTCCACCCTGCCGGTCAATAACAGCCGGCGGGCCGCCAGATTGCGCGCATGGGCGGCGTTCATGAGATCGCCAGACGTTTGCAGCACCGTATACGCAGCATCCAGGGCTGGGACGGGCCAGTTCAGGTTGCGTGAGACCAGGGCGATCTCGGCCTCGGCGACGATGCAGCGTGCACGGGCGACCTGGTCTGTCTGGCCGAATGCCTTCGCGGCACGCTTGAGCAGCGCCTTTGCGCGGCTGAAATCACCCAACTGCGCCATGGCGATGCCACGCAGCGCCAGCGCTGCCGGCTCTTCACGTAGCGCGACGTGGTTCAGGGCGTCAAGGACATCGCCCCTGGCCAGGGCTTGCGCCGCCGCCCGAATCAAAGCGTCCATTGGATTCCCGTCACATTTGTCACTCCCATGATGTCGAGGCCTGGTGCGACCATGGTATCCACCCCTGCCCTGACAGGTCGATGATGCAGCGCAGTTTGTCAATTAGCCAACGAGGAATCAAGCCATGAACGAGACCACAGTCCCCCAGACCGACAGTGCCAAAGTCAACGCAGGCGATCACCGCATCGTTTCCCGAGAGGACTGGATTGCCGAACGTAAAGCCTTGCTGCGGCGCGAAAAAGAACTGACGCGGTTACGCGATCAGTTGGCGGCAGAGCGCCGTGCCCTGCCCTGGGTTCGTGTCGAGAAAGAGTACGTGTTCAATACCAATAAAGGCCCCCGCAGGCTGATCGATCTATTTGACGGCCGTCATCAGTTGATTGTCCAACACTTTATGTTCGCGCCCGGATGGGAACAAGGCTGCCAGAGTTGTTCCTACATGGCCGACCATACCGACGGGATGACGACCCATCTGGCGCAGCGTGATGTGACGTTTATCGCGATTTCGCGCGCCCCGCTGGCGGATATCGAGCGTTTTCGTCGACGGATGGGATGGAAATTTAACTGGGTCTCATCCCATGGCAGCCAGTTCAATTACGATTTCGGCGTGAGCTTCCCGCCGGAAGACGTCGCGCGGGGAACGCTGCAGTACAACTATGGCGATTGGCCCTATGCGTACGAGGAATGGCCGGGAATCAGTGTCTTTCTGAAAAGCGACGCAGGCGAAGTTTTCCATACGTACTCCTGCTATACGCGTGGCGTAGAGATCATGATGGGCACGTATAACCTGCTGGATATCACGCCCAAGGGACGCGATGAACGAGAGGTGGAGAACAAGATGGAGTGGGTGCGCCACCACGATCGCTATCAAACGGAGCCGGCGCAAACCGCGGCGTCCGCCGGCACGGTCGGGGAGCTGCTCGATACCGCCAAATCGGCGTGTTGCCACGCCGATCTCACCAGTGAGGCAAGAACATGAGCCCGCTCAGTCAAAGCGAATGGCCGGATGCGCCTCCTGCACTGGAGGCGCGTGGGGCCGCCCTGCGGATGGCCCGTTGGTTACACCTGGCCGCTGCCCCGACCTTCGCAGCCATGGCGGCGCTGACGTTTCTGCTGGGCGGCGACGCACAGCCGATGACCTGCCTGGGCGGCGATCCTGCCTCGCCTATCAGCGGAATGGGCCTGATGTATTTGCTGATGGGCGTTTTCCACGCGGCTCCGTGGCTGAAGTTCGTCGCGTACCGGAGGTAAGACGGAGACGAACCCTGCCAGGCGATGGTTTATTATTGCGCGCGAGCCTCTCTCTGGAAATTTGCGCGTGAAAACCATCGATAAATCCGTCAAGCTGAACAATGTTGCGTACGACATACGCGGTCCGGTCCTGGATCGCGCCCGGGAAATGGAAGAAGCCGGGCAACGTATTATCAAGCTGAATATCGGTAATGTCGCCGCGTTCGGGATACAACCCCCGGACGAAATCATTCAAGACATCATCCGCAACGTGGCCGATTTCGCCGGCTATACCGATAGCAAGGGATTGTTCGCGCCGCGCAAGGCAGTCGTGCACTATATGCAGAGCAAGGGCGTGCACGGCGTCGACGTCAATGACGTTTATCTGGGTAATGGCGCATCGGAACTGATCTCGATGAGCATCAATGCGCTGTTGAACGATGGCGATGAACTGCTCATCCCATCCCCGGATTTTCCGTTGTACACGGCGGTGACGGGTCTGTCCGGAGGGCGCCCGGTGCATTATCTGTGCGACGAGAGTTCGGATTGGATGCCCGATATCGCTGACATTCGCGCCAAGATCACGCCTCGCACCCGCGGCATCGTCGTGATCAACCCCAACAATCCCACCGGGGCGCTGTATTCCCGCGAGGTACTGCTGGACATCATCCAGGTGGCGCGCGAACACAATCTCGTCATCCTGTCGGACGAGATCTACGACAAGACGATTTACGACGATCTGGCCCACGTCAGCATGGCGTCGCTGGCGGACGACGTGTTGATTTTGACCTTCAACGGCCTGTCCAAGAACTATCGTTCCTGCGGGTACCGTGCGGGCTGGATGGTGGTCTCGGGGGACAAACGGCCGGCGCAAGGCTATATCGAGGGGCTGAATATGCTGGCCTCGTTGCGCCTGTGTTCGAACACCCCGGGCCAACTCGCCATTCAGACGGCGCTGGGCGGATACCAGAGCATCAATGAACTGGTCGGTCCCTCCGGCAGACTGCGCCGGCAACGCGATTTGGCCTATGATCTGCTCACCCAGATTCCCGGTGTCAGCGTGATGAAGCCCAAAGGCGCGCTGTATCTGTTCCCGCGGCTGGATCCGGCGGTTTACCCGATACAAGACGATCAGCAATTTGCGTATAGCCTGTTGGACGAGGAACGTGTCTTAGTGGTCCAAGGCACCGGCTTTAATTGGGCCAACCATGACCATTTCCGGATGGTGTTCCTGCCGAACGCCGACGACCTGACCGAGGCAATCGGGCGGATTGACCGGTTCCTGGGCCGGATACGCAAGGGCGCCGTCTGAGG
This sequence comes from Bordetella muralis, assembly GCF_965139205.1. Classification (GTDB taxonomy): domain Bacteria; phylum Pseudomonadota; class Gammaproteobacteria; order Burkholderiales; family Burkholderiaceae_B; genus Bordetella_A; species Bordetella_A muralis. The sequence continues at coordinate 281,077 of NZ_CBCSIU010000002.1, read as the reverse complement.
ATAGGACTCTCTCTATCCTGATTCAAAAATAACCCCATCGAGAGGAGACCTCAAACGCCATGCGCCTGCAAAATTGCCACAATTTTCACGATTTTCGTGAGCTTGCAAAACGTCGTCTGCCTGGGCCGATTTTCAATTACATCGATGGCGCGGCGGACGACGAAGTCACATTGCGGCGCAATGCAGCGAGCTTCGAGCAATGCGATCTCGTGCCCAATGTGTTGCGCGGCGTAACGGACGTAGACCTCTCGGTCACGGTGATGGGACAGAAACTGGCAATGCCGGTGTATTGCTCCCCTACTGCGCTGCAGCGCCTGTTTCACCACGATGGGGAAAACGCGGTCGCGGCCGCAGCGTCGAAATTCGGCACGATGTTTGGCGTGTCCTCGCTGGGTACGGTCAGCCTGGAGCAGATACGCAAAAGCTATAGCGGCCCGCAGGTCTACCAGTTTTACTTTCATAAAGACCGTGGCCTGAATCAGGCGATGATGCAGCGAGCGAAGGACGCGGGCGTCAACGTCATGATGTTGACGGTCGATAGCATCACGGGCGGCAACCGCGAACGTGATTTGCGCACGGGTTTTTCGATTCCATTCAAGTTGAACCTGGCTGGTTTGACGCAGTTCGCTGTGAAGCCGGCCTGGGCACTGAACTACCTGACGCACGAGCGTTTTCGGCTGCCTCAGCTCGACGAGCATGTGGACATGAGCGGCGGCGCGATGTCTATCGGGCGATATTTCACCGAAATGCTGGACCCGGCGATGACCTGGGATGACGTGGCCCAGATGGTGAAGCTCTGGGGCGGTCAGTTTTGCCTGAAGGGCGTCATGTCCGTCGAGGACGCCAAGCGTGCGGTGGACATCGGCTGCACGGGCATCATTCTGTCCAACCACGGTGGACGTCAATTGGATGGATCACGTTCGGGCTTTGATCAGCTGGCCGAGATTGTCGATGCAGTCGGCGACCGGATCGACGTGATGATGGACGGCGGCATACAGCGCGGTACGCACGTGCTGAAGGCGTTGTCGTTAGGCGCCAAGGCCGTGGGTATTGGCAGATTCTATCTCTACCCTCTCGCAGCGGCCGGGCAACCGGGAGTCGAGCGTGCGCTGGGTCAACTGCGCACCGAGCTCGAGCGCGATATGAAGCTCATGGGCTGCACGTCAGTGTCGCAATTGACGCGCGAGAACCTGCGATTCCGTTGAACGATAGCTCCGCGTCTCGTGTGCGCGAATCCGCGCGGTCTACGTTAGTCGCTAACGTAGACCTGTCCGGTAAACCTCAAGCTCTGCGTCTATCCGACGAGTCGCGCTTTCGCCGATACGCCATCACGTCGCGTCAGCATCGATTCGCAAATAGGTTTCCACCAGACGGCTCCAATACGCCGCACCGATGACCAAGTTGTTGTCGTTGAAATCGTATTTCGGGTTATGCAAGCCGCGGCCGTCAGTCGCAGGGCCGTTACCCAGCCGCACAAGCGCACCAGGACAACGCTGCAGCATGTAGGCGAAATCCTCGCTGCCCATCAATCGCTTGGTTTGAGGCACGACCTGGTCAGCGGGCAACACCATACGTGCCACCTCGATCGCGAGATCGTTCGCAGCGGCATCATTCACTAATACCGGGTAGCCTTCGACATAATCGATGTCCGCCGTGACGCCTTGCGCGATGGCCGTAGATTGCACGATCTCGATGATGCGTTTCTTCAGTAGCGCACGCACGTCCGTACTGAATGACCGGACGCTGATGCCTATTTCGGCCGAGTCCGGAATGACATTGAGCGCCTGGCCGGCTTGCAGCCGGCCCACGGTGACGACTGCCGCCTCGTCGGGATCGACATTGCGGGAAACAACGGTCTGCAATGCGACCACAATGTGCGCCGCGGCGACCAAAGGATCTGCCGCTTGGTGCGGCCGGGCAGCGTGTCCCCCTACTCCCTTTACCTTGATGAATACCCGGTCGCCGGCTGCCATGAAGGGGCCTTCGCGAAACAGCATCTGCCCCTGCGGCATACCCGGGTGATTATGAATCGCAAAAACATAGTCGCAAGGGAAGCGCTCAAACAGACCATCGTCGAGCATAGCGGTTGCGCCGCTGTCAAAACCACGCTCTTCTGCCGGCTGGAAAATGAGATGCACGGTGCCGTCGAAACGGCGGGTCTGCGCAAGATGTTTCGCTGCGCCCAGCAGCATGGTCGTATGGCCATCGTGACCACAGGCATGCATGACGCCGTTGTGTTGACTGGCGTACGGGAGGCCAGTTTCCTCGAGGATAGGCAAGGCGTCCATGTCGGCGCGGATACCGATACTGCGAGTGCTGGAACCCGATCGCAAGGATCCCACTACGCCGGTTTTGCCCACGCCCGTGGTGACCTCGTAACCCCATTCTTTCAGTTTTTCCGCCACCAGTGATGCCGTCGCCTGCTCGTTGAAAGCCAGTTCCGGATGCTGGTGAATATGATGCCGCAGCGTTCGCAATTCGGCGTCAAAGGCATTGAGGTCTGAGATCTGGGAGTTTTTGATAGTGGACATGGAAAAGACTTGAGACGATGAAATCGTTGTTTAGGTTACTTCCAGATGGTATCGGGTGCAAAACCGGCAGGGGCCGAAACACTTACCCAGGAACAAACAAAGAACCAACATGGCGCCGCTGTCGCTCGCGTTGCATTCAATCTACCGAAGAGGCCTTATCGAGGATCCGTGGCAGGCTGAGCTCCAGCCAGTCCACCAAGTCTCGCACTTTTTCCGCCGCCTCGACGCCGATCGGCGTCAATGAATACTCCACATGGGGAGGCACGGTATTGAAAGCGCGCCGATTCACCATTCCGTCGGCTTCGAGCCATTGCAGTGTCTGGGCCAGCATGCGCTCGCTCACGCCGCCGATCTGGCGGCGCAGATCGCTGAATCGCAGGGTCCCCGATTGGAGAGCAATCAATACGAGTACGCCCCAGCGGCTCGTCAGATGCTTGAGAATCGGGCGCGATGGACAGCCCGCGGCCATCACGTCGCCGCGACGCAGTTTGGCCGAAAGCGATTCCGCAACGGGGGATTTGGAGGAACGGGGCTTAGACATTCAGGTGATGAGCTCACAACAACACAATGAGTGTAGTCCCTTAACTAACATTTTTGTACGTACTTACTAAAAATAAGTATTGCCCCTATAGTGTGTTCACCGCACATCTCTTGGAGTCGCACCATGACCATCGCAATCACTGGCGCTACAGGCCAGCTAGGCCGTCTCGTTGTTCAGAAGCTGAAAGAAAAAATCAATCCTGGAGATATCGTAGGTTTGGTGCGCAGCCCCGAAAAAGCCGCCGATTTGGGCATCACGGTCCGCGCCGCCGACTATACGCAGCCCGCCACACTGGAGGCCGCGTTGCACGGGATAGACACCCTGCTGCTGATCTCGGGCAACGATATCGGGCATCGCACAGCACAACACGCCAATGTCATTGACGCAGCCAAACAATCGGGCGTGAGGCGGATCGTCTATACCAGCCTTTTGCGCGCCGATACATCACCATTGAGCCTCGCGCCAGAGCATGCCCAGACCGAAGCGCTCTTGAAGCAATCTGGTCTGGTGTACACCATCCTGCGCAACGGCTGGTACACCGAAAATTACACTGGTGCTATTCCCCCTGCCCTCGCCCACGGCGCGCTTTTTGGCAGCGCAAAGGACGGCAAAATCTCGTCCGCGCCCAGAGTTGACTACGCGGATGCCGCCGTGGCAGTGCTGACGGGTGCGGAGCATGATGGGAAAGTGTATGAGCTCGCGGGCGACACGTCGTACACATTGACCCAACTGGCCGCGGAGGTCTCCAGGCAGACAGGCAAGGACATTCCCTATCGGGACATCCCGGAAGCGGACTACGCTGCCGCGCTCAAGGGCGCGGGTCTGCCCGACGGACTCGCGGCCGCCATCGCGTCTTGGGATGTGGGGGTGTCTCACGGCGCGCTATACGACGATGGCAGGCAACTCTCGAAACTGATCGGCCGGCCCACGGGCTCACTGCAGGATGCTGTTGCTGCAGCGCTGAAAGCCTAAAGCCCTCGATCTGGCGCGCATCGACAAATCATCGTCCGCCCGCTGACCTGCCCAGCCAATGGGACATCAGCGGGCGACGTATCGTGCAGCATCAACGCTGTCGCTATTCCACCTTCGTCCCGGTGGACTTCACCAGATCGCCCCATTTCGCGATTTCCTTTTTCTGGAAAACCGCGAAATCATCTGGTGACATCGCAGACGGTATGACGCCCATTCCCTCCAGGCGCGCCTGCATATCGGGTGAATGGATGATCTGCGCGAGTGCTTGATACAGCTTGTCCACGATGGGCCGCGGCGTGCCGGCCGGCGCAAAGATCGCTTGCCAGGCTTGTACCTCGTAGTCTTTGACGCCCGCCTCTTGCATCGTGGGCACCTCGGGCAGGCTTTTCAGGCGCTGCGGCGAGGTCACGGCCAACGCGCGCAGGCGCCCGCCTTTGACCTGCGGTACGACCGTCGGTCCCTCGAACATGAAGTCGACCTGTTGCCCGATCACGTCCGGGATGGCCGAGCGCCCCGAATATGGCGCGTGCACCAGCTTGATGCCCGCTATCTGCTCCAGCAAGACACCCGACAGATGTTGTGTCGTACCGATCCCGGAAGACGCATACGAGATCGTGCCGGGTTTTTCGCGCGCGGCGTCGATGATGTCCTGGACCGATTTGAATCGGCTTTCGTTGGATACGACCAACGTATTCGCATTCATGCCGATGATCGTGATCGGCTGAAACGATGCAACGGGATCGTATTGCATGTCCTTGAACAAGCTGGGGTTGATCGCATGGGTCGCAATGCTGGCGCCCAATAATGTATAGCCATCAGGCGGTGCCTTGGCTACATAGGCCGACCCGATCATTCCGGTCGCGCCGGCGCGATTTTCCACCACGACATTGTCCTTGAGCGCTTCGCCCAGTTTTTGCGCCATGATGCGGCCCAGCACATCGCTGTTGCTGCCGGGCGCGAAAGCAATCACGTAGTTGATCTGTTTACTGGGCCAGGTGTCTACCGAGGCTCGGACGGAACGCGGGGTGATACCGAATGCACATGCGACTGCACTGGCAACGCCGGTCAGCCCGGCGGCCACGAAGGTTCTGCGATTCATGGGTGTCTCCTCCCGGATCTCGTTCCGGGTTGGTGTTCAGGATGCCGGCGTCGTCCTCCGGCCTCAGGGGTGATGCGTAGACATATTGCTTTTCTGATAGATGCGCTACTTGGGTAATGCCAGTGTCTGCACGCCCGGGATTTCAAAATTCACAGACGCCAGGCCGTCCTCTAGCGACACGCGTTGCGCGGCCGTCAACTCGACGAGCGGCGGTCTGACCGTGGCCCAACCCTCGTCACCCGCTCGTTGCGCAATGGCGGCCTTCATCGCGGGGATCATGGGGAATTTCTGGAACACATTACGGACGGCATCCAGGCCGGCCTGCAACGCGTCGGCGTTGTCGCTTTGCCATTCTCGATACAGCTCGGCGATGGGGCCCGGATTGACGTTGCCCGTGGCGGTGATGCAACCGACACCGCCGCCTCGCAGCGTACGCAGCAGGAATGTCTCGCTGCCTGCAAACACGTCGAATCCTTGCGGTTGGAACGTCTTGAGCATGGCTTCGGTGTTGCTCCAGTCGCCGGAACTGTCTTTGATGCCGGCGATATTCTTGGGATAGGCCTTCAGCAAGCGCTCGATCAACCCCATACTGATACCGACCTGCGCGACGGGCGGGATGTGATACAGATACACGCGCAGGTTCTCGTCGGCGACTTCATCGATCACCTGTGCGAAGGCTCGATATAGTCCTTCGTCGCTGACGCCTTTGTAGTAGAACGGCGGCAGCATCAGTACCCCGGCACATCCCGCTGAGACCGCATGCCGAGTCAGCTCGATCGCGTCGGGTAACGCGCATGCGCCGGTGCCAGGCATCATGCGGCCGGCGGGCAACCCTGCTTCTAACAAGGCATCAAGCAACGCTCGTTTTTCGGCAACGCTTAGCGAGTTTGCCTCCGAGTTGGTGCCGAATATCGCCAGACCCACGCCCTGCTCCAGCAGGTTCCTGCAATGCGCCACAAAGCGCGGCGCCGACGGTGTGTAATCAGGATTGAACGGTGTCAGTACGGGAGAAAGCACGCCACGCAAACGCGGCGTATCAGGAATCAATGCAGGCATGATCGAGCGGGCTCCATCGGAAAGTCAGTTGTGAACGCGTCAACGCACGGTGCGCCATTGCCCATAGCGCTCGACCATGGACTCATCGAAATCAAAGCCCAGACCCGGGTCTTGCCGCAACAGTACCCGGCCATTTTTGTGTTCGAGCTGACGATCCACCAATTTGCGGAAATTCAGCACCTGATCGTCCCAGAAAAACTCGACGTACCGCGCGTTGGGTGTGGCGGCGACCAGCGGGGCATGCAGATCGTGGAACCAATGGGGGCATACGATGACGCCGTAGCTCGCGGCCGTCGCCGAGATGCGCCGCCATTCGGTAATGCCGCCGCAGACGGCCGCATCATGCTGCAAGATCGCCGCGGCGTTCTTGTCCAGCAATTCCTTGTGATACCAACGGCCATAGCCGATCTCGGCCGTCGCCACGGGGATGTTGGTGAGCGTGGCCAGTTTTGCATGGCTGTCTACGTCGTCGGGCGAAAACGGCTCCTCGATGAAATACGGGTTGTATTGTTCGAAACGGCGCACGTACTGCATCGCCTGCGTGGTATCTACCCAGGCATTGTTCATGTCCATCATGATTTCGACATCCGGCCCCACTGCCTCGCGCGCGGCGCGCAAGCGGGCTTCTTCTTCGGCAGGCGATAGACGGCCGGATTTCATTTTCACGGCGTTAAAGCCCTTGGCCACATAGCTGGCCATTTCCTCGCCCAGCATTTGCGGGGTCTTGCCGTCGAGGTAATAACCGCCGCTGGCATAGGCCGGCACCGAGTCCAACTCGTATGCGCCCAGGAATCGATGCAGCGGCAATTGCGCAGTGCGCGCGTTCAAATCCCATAGTGCCGTATCCAACGCACTGATGGCACGCATCACGGTGCCGGCACGCCCCTGCAGCAGGGATTCCTGGTACATGTTCTGCCACAGGCGTTCGACCGCGTGGGAGTCCTGGCCGATCAGAACCGGCGCGAGCAGTTGCTCGACGGCGTTGACGAACAACTCGCCCGCGGCGCTGCCGACATAGCAGAATCCGATGCCCTCGACACCGTCTGTCGAACGCACTTTGACCAGGCCGTAATAGCGCGTGCTGACGGTACGGGTGGAAAACGAAGTGACTTTGTCCAGCGGGACGGCGGCGGCGCAAACGTCGACGGAAAGAATCTTGGGCACGTGGGGCTCCTCAGAGTGGGCATACAGAAGAAAGTGTATGGATGTATTCTGGACCGGTGAAAGAAAAAGAAAAATAATGTTCTGGCATTTTGTGAAGTTATAAAATCCATCTTTTTAGTCGCTGCGATAGCGTCTGGCGCCCATGGACACACGATTCCTGCAGAGCTTCATTTATGTGGTGGAAACCGGATCGATCGCCGGTGCCGCCCGCCGGCTGGATCTGACGCCAGCATCGGTCGCACAGCGGATCAAGGCGCTGGAGGCCGACGTAGGCAGTCAATTGATCGTACGCGCCGGACGTACGGTCAAGCCCACGCTGGCCGGCAACCGCATCCTGCAGCGCGCGCATACGGTATTGAGCGAAGTCCGGGATCTGCGCTCTGCCGCCTCGGAAACCAATTTGCCGGCGGGCCCGTTACGTCTGGGAGCCACGCCGACGGGCTTGACGCACATCCTGCCCGGCGTGCTCAAGCAGTGGGTGCAGGCCCATCCTCACATTGAGATCTATATCGAACCTGCGCCCACCACGGTGCTGTATCGACGGGTGCTCGATGGCCATCTGGACGCGGCCGTCATGGTGCACCCCTTGTTCGATCTGCCCAAAAGTTGTGCCTGGCACGGACTGCGTAATGAGCCTTTGACCTTGGTGACGCCTGCAGAGATGCGTGTGCGAGATCCGATCAAGACGCTGGCGGCCGAGCCTTTCATTCGATACGACCGCCAAGTCGTCGGCGGCAAACTGGCCGATGATTATCTGCGGCACCACGGCGTACGCCCACGTGTGCGTTTTGAACTCGACGGCATTGAATCGATAGGCAGGCTCGTGGCCGAGGGGCTGGGTATTTCCATATTGCCCGACTGGAATGTCGGCGGGCCGCCCGATATGGCGATCACGCGCTGGCCCCTGCCTGCACCGCGGCTGGAGCGGCAGGTCGGCATTATGTGGACCCGTGCGAACGTGCGCGCGCAATTGGCGCAGGCGCTGGTAAGCCTGGCCGCGCCCTTGTTTCAGGCCACGCTCTGAACTGTCAGCCGTTCTGCGGTCGCCATCCATTCCTCGGATCCGCGCCGGAGCAACGCTGCAGCAGGTAGGCGAAATCGTCGCTGCCCATCATCTTATTGGACAAAGTCGCGATGATAAGCGTCCGCCAGCAGCACATAGCCCTTCTCGCAGCGAATCGCCATTACCGGGGCCAACACGTGCCCGGACGCCAGCAACAGTTCCGTCTCATCCGCAATACCCGGAGCTGCGCTGCTATCAAGTACGGCGCCACGTGCCTGCCGCGTACGGATCGCCAACATGATGGACGCCGCTTGATCTTCGATCGTGGGGTTGCTTAAATCCGCCAGTGCGTGGCGCCGCAAAGCTTCCGAGCGCCCGCTCCTATCAGCAAAGTCAATCGCGTAAACAGGGCGTGTGGAGGGGTCTCCTCCCGCAAAATCCGCCGCCGCTTTGGGGTCGAAAGCCGTGCTCAGAAACCCGTCGTACATTATCGGTTGTCCTGACAGAAATGCCCTGACGTAATCGCGGCCCGCGACCCGAGTACTCATGGCGGCGGTCTCACCGTCGCTAATTGCTCCGATACCTTTCATCACGCATGCGTCGGCAATAGGAGGTCCTGCTTTGAGGAACTTATCCAGCAAGCGCGCCTCCCGTTGCAGCTCATCGTCATTTTCAAACCGCGCCATGACGTCTTGCGGCGTGTACTCGACTCCGGCACTACTGACATAACGCAGTAGAAATTCTTCGCACCATTGCTGTACTTTTTCATCGTCATCGGTCGGGTACTGGCCCGGCATGGACGCATGCAAAAAATCGCGTAGCGTTTTGTGCCCGCATATGATTGCGCTCATCAAGATGTGGTCGCCACAGCTGCGATAGTTATCTACTGCGTACTTCAGGTCAGAACCATGCGGATCGGTGCGCCTTAGATGCTCGGCAGTCGCAGCACTTTGTTGCTGCAACAGTTCGAGGGTAAACGGAAATTTGCCCAGCATCAGCGCATTGATGTCCGCCAATCTTTCCTGCGCAAAGGCCCGGTTGCCTTGGCTGTCGGCCAGGATCGCCCGAGTCGCCTCCGAACTCGGCGGCCCACTTAGCGCAAATCGCTGCGGCCCCTGGCCCACAGGCGATACCAGGCGTCTGGCAAAGCGCAGTGGCGAAAGCGGCGCGGAAACGAACTGGCGGTTTCCTATCGTTACCCTGTCGGCCGCTGTATCGCCTGGCTGGTGTTGAAAAGCCGCGTGTACCGTCGCAGCCTGAAAATCAGGCCCAGACGGCACGCCTGACGTTGAGGCACCCAAAAACGTGGGCTGCCTGGGAAAAAGAGTCAACCGGCCCGGACTCGCGAGGGTCAACCCCTGCATACTGGACCTGGCGCTTAGCTGCCCCGCCGGCTGAAAGCTCGCATGAGTGCCCGCGACGGAACTGCCCATGCCCCCTAACCGTGACACAGCAGCATTTCGGGGCCCCAGATTCTGGGATAGAGACGCCGCCGCATGTCTGCCCCCTCTTCCTGCCCCAGGTGAGAAGTCTGACGCAGTGCGGCCGGGGTTCACCCCGCTCCTCGAGCCCTCTGCGGGCGGCTGCGATGACGTAGAGGGAAATACACCAGGACGTTGGTTTGGGCGGATGGGATTCATTTGCGCACTTTATCGTCCCCAACGCCACGCTTTCGCTCGGTAATCCGAAGCGGGTGACTTCCACCCGAACTTCTTTTCTTATTCAGTGGGCGTTACCACCCAGCCGGCGTGCATAGCCCGCCAACACGATGCGTTCGGACTGCACAAGGTAATCGTTGAGCGCATCAGCGGCTTGACGGAATTCGCCCGCCTCCGTCTGCAGCAGGATCTGCTCGTTCATTTCTGCATAAGGCGCATGCAGAAACTCCGGGTCTTGCAACAGCCCAAACACCAGCCGCAACTCGACCAACAAATGCGAGAACATATCGTTCAATCGCTCGCTGTCGGCCAACTCGACGATCGCCTTATGAAACGCCATGTTGGCCGTGCCTACGCCTTGCCAATCTTGCTGCGCGCGGCATCGCAGCGCCTCTTCCACGGCTTGGCGTATCCGTTGCCGTGCAGGATGACGTGGATACGCTTGCGCCAGTGCCTGGCATTCGATGATACGGCGGACGCGGTAGATGTCGATGATGGACGCCATGGTGGGCACGGCGACCGACACACCACAATTGGGCAAATGGGTCAGCAATCCTTCCTTGGTCAGAATGCGAAAAGCTTCACGGAGTGTGTTGCGCGACACATCCAGGACCTGAGTCAAAGCCGCCTCGGATAACCGCTGGCCTGGCACGAACTCGCCATTGATGAGCCGAGAACGAATTTGCTCGGTGACTTTGTCAGTGAGGCTTTGATGAGCGTCGGAATGGCGCATAAGTAGGGTTGGCGCAGCGCGCGAAACATAGCAAGAAAGTAGGCCGAGTGTATCGGAACCCGGTCTCGGACGTTCCCATTGTCGCAATTTCTGCCCTGACCTAGGGCAATTACCGATATTCGATCGAAACTGTATCAACCTACTATTCAGCCTGTTTTGTAGAACAATAATGTAACTATTGATCTACATGATCGTCCAATCCAATCCATTAAGGGGAGTGATCATGAGTCACACCGATACGCTTGCCGCGCCCGCGCGCGAATTCGCCAACAAGCGGCGCTCTTCGCTGCTGGGCGCAATTTTCCTGATGGCCACCTCGGCAATTGGCCCTGGTTTCATCACGCAAACGGCCACATTCACTGCCACCATGGGCGCGGCCTTCGCTTTCGGCATCCTGGCGTCTGTCGTGATCGACTTCATCGTTCAACTGAATATCTGGCGCATCGTGGCCCTCACCCGCAGACGCGCGTCAGACGTTGCCAATGCAGTGATTCCGGGCAGTGGCTACCTGCTGGCCGCCCTGGTGATCTTCGGCGGGCTGGTATTCAACGTCGGCAACATCGCAGGCGCCGGATTGGGTTTGAACGCCCTGCTGGGTCTGGACGTGAAATGGGGAGGTGTCATCAGTGCCGTGCTGGCTGTCAGCCTCTTTCTGTCGCGCCGAGCCGGCGTGGCCATGGACCGCAGCCTCATCGTCCTGGGCATCGTCATGATCCTGATGACGGTGTTTGTCATGTTTGCCTCCCAGCCCCCCGTGGGCGAGGCGCTACGCCAGACCGTACTGCCAGACCATATCGACTTCGCCACTATCACCACCATCGTGGGAGGCACGGTAGGCGGCTATATCACTTATTCCGGGGCACATCGCCTGTTGGACAAAGGCCTGACCGGCCCTGAGCACGTCGACGCCATCACGCGTGGCGCCTTCAACGGCATTCTTGTCACCGGCATCATGCGCTACGTGCTGTTCCTCGCCATTCTGGGCGTAGTCGCCAGCGGTGTGGTTCTCGACCTCTCCAGCCAGGCTGCCAACCCGGCCGCCCAGGCGTTCCAGGCTGCCTCCGGCGAATTCGGCCTGCGTGTCTTCGGGCTCATCTTATGGGCTGCCGCCCTATCGAGCATCGTAGGGGCGGCCTACACATCCATGTCCTTCATTACCGTCTTCAACAGCAAAATAGGCGAGTCCGGCCGTAATCGCGCTACGGTGATTTTCATTTCAATTTCGCTGGTGATCTTTGCGTTGCTGGGCACCGCGCCCGCGGCGTTGTTGGTGTTTGCCGGCGGCTTCAATGGCCTGATTCTGCCGTTGGGACTCACCATTTTCATGATCGCCGGTTGGACGCGTCGCGATTTGATGGGCGGTCACACCTATCCCCGTATCCTGCTGGTGTTGGGCACAGTGTGCTGCCTGCTGACCTGGTTCATGGGCTACAAGTCCATCGGCCCCATCTTCTCCTTCCTATCGCTGCATTGAGGATGCGAGAGCACATGACACAGATAGACCTGAATAGCGACCTCGGAGAAAGCCTGGGCGCCTGGAAAATGGGTGATGACACAGCCATGCTGCGAATCGTCTCCAGTGCAAACGTGGCTTGCGGTTTCCATGCTGGCGATGCGGCGGGCATCCTCGCAACCCTCAAGGCGGCGCACACTCATGGCGTGGCGGTCGGGGCCCACGTGGCCTACCCCGATCTGGCCGGTTTTGGACGCCGCAACATGGATATCTCCAGCGCCGACCTGGTGGCCGATGTCATCTACCAGATCGGCGCGCTCCAGGGGCTGGCAAGGGCCGCCGGTACGCGAGTCACCTACGTCAAACCCCACGGAGCGCTGTACAACACCATTGCGCACGACTCACGCCAAGGCAATGACGTTATCACGGCCATACTGGAGATCGACCCGTCGCTATACCTGGTCGGGTTGGCTGGTTCGCCGCTCGTGGCGCAGGCGCGCGACCGTGGTGTGCGTGTCATCGCAGAGGCCTTTGCCGACCGCGCCTATACGCCGCAAGGCACGCTGGTTTCGCGCCGCGAACCGGGCGCCGTGCTGCATGATCCGGCCTTGGTAGCTCGCCGGATGCTGCGCCTCGTAGAAGATGGCGTGGTCGAAACGTCAGATGGCAGTTTGACACGCCTGCAAGCCGATTCGATCTGCGTACACGGAGACAGCCCCGGCGCCATCGAAATGGCACGCGCCGTGCGGCTTGCCCTGGAGCAAGCTGGCGTGCGCATCCAGGCATTCGCCGGCGCCGAATCCTCATCTCATCAGCAGCTGCCTACGTCGCACAGGAGGCCCCATGCGCTTTCTACCAGTCAATACTAATGCACTGCTCGTAGAGCTCGACAGCCTCGAGCAAACGCTGGCGCTGTTTGATGCATTGCAAACCCGCCCCATTCCTGGCGTCACCGAGCTCGTCCCTGCTGCGCGTACCGTACTCATCGTCTTTCATCCGGAAATTGTTTCGGCCAGGACATTAAGAGCCGACGTCGCCACGCGCGACATCACCACTACGGTGGCGCGCAACGGCAAACTCATCGAAATCCCCGTGCACTACAACGGCGAAGACCTGCAGGACGTCGCGCGCATGCTGGGCCTCTCGCCCGAGGAAATCGTGCGTCTGCACACCGGCCGCATTTACACCGTGGCATTCACCGGTTTCGCGCCGGGCTTTGCCTACCTCAGCGGCGGAGATCCCAGGTTGGACGTGCCGCGCCGTCAGACTCCGCGCACACGCATCCCGGCCGGCGCGGTGGCGCTGGCCGGCACCTTCAGCGGTATATATCCCCAGGCCAGCCCGGGAGGTTGGCAGATACTGGGCATGACCGACACGCCGATGTGGGATATCTCACGTGAAACGCCCGCCCTGCTACAACCCGGCTATCGCGTGCGATTTGTCGATGCCGGTCCTGCCTCCGTCCGTACACCTCTGCCGAGCTCCGTTTTGCCGAGACCCGTGGCACAGCCAGCGAGTCTGCCCGCGCTGGAGATCGTGGCGCCTGGACTCCAGTCGTTGTTCCAGGACCTTGGTCGTGCGGGACAGGCCCGTCAAGGCGTGGCCATGTCGGGCGCGGTGGACCGGGCGGCATTGCGCGCGGCCAATCGGCTCGTGGGCAATTTGGCCGGAGACGCCTGCATCGAAACTGTCTACGGAGGACTGCAGGTGCGTGCTCACGGTGCGTGCGTCGTGGCCGTCACCGGTGCCAAAGGCGAATTGACACTGCGTACCACGAACGCCGCAAGCTGGACTGTGCCTAGCCACCAGGCGATTGCCCTGAACGATGGCGATACGCTCACGCTGGGCCAGCCATGCGCAGGCATCCGGTATTACCTCGCTGTACGCGGTGGTTTTGATGTGGCGCCGGTGCTGGGCAGCCGGGCCACCGATACGCTGGCCCGCATCGGCCCGGCCCCCTTGTCTGCGGGCGACCTGATCGCCATTCCTGCACCTCGGCAGGGAGCCATCGTTGGCATGCCCGAAGCTCCTGTGCCCGACCTCCCCCGCTCGGACACCGAGGTCATACTTGATATCGTGCTCGGCCCGCGCACCGACTGGTGTGATAAACGGGCCGTCTCGTTGCTTCACGAGCAGGCGTGGACGGTCACACCCGAATCCAACCGTGTCGGCATCCGCCTGAACGGCGCACACGTCCTGCAACGCTCCAATCATGCCGAGCTTGCCAGTGAGGGGACGCGCAGAGGCTCGATCCAGGTGCCGCCTAGTGGCCAACCCGTGGTGTTCTTGACCGATCATCCCCTGACCGGTGGCTATCCGGTCATCGGATCGGTAGCCCCCTGGCATCTGGATCTGCTAGGCCAGATTCCCATTGGCGCGCGCGTTCGTTTCAACCCGATCTCCGAATTTGTGCCGATCGAGATGCCCGTCATGCAAATCTCGTCGCAACTACCCGAACCCGTATCCCTATCATGAAGAAAGTCCTGATTGCCAATCGCGGCGAAATCGCCGTACGTATCATCCGCGCCTGCACTGACTATGGCGTGCAGTCCGTTGCCGTATATGCCGATGCCGATGTCGAGGCATTGCATGTACGTATGGCCGACGAGGCCTATGGTTTGCAGGGCGAGCGCCCTGCCGACACCTATCTGAACATTGACAAGCTCCTGGCTATCGCGCGCCGCAGCGGTGCCGACGCCGTCCATCCGGGTTATGGTTTTCTCTCGGAAAACGCGACCTTTGCACGCGCGGTCATCGACGCCGGACTGGTCTGGATTGGCCCCTCGCCCGACACGATCGAGCGCTTGGGCGACAAAGTACAAGCTCGAAAAATCGCTATGGAAGTCGGCGCGCCCCTGGTCGCAGGCACAGCCGAACCGGTTGGCGGCGCCGAGGAAGTGTTGGCCTTTGCGCGTGAATACGGTTTGCCTATTGCGATCAAAGCGGCTTTCGGTGGCGGTGGCCGAGGGCTCAAGGTAGCCTGGCACATGGAGGAAGTGGCGGATCTTTACGACTCGGCAGTCCGGGAAGCCGTCACTGCCTTTGGTCGGGGCGAGTGTTTCGTCGAACAGTATCTTGACCGGCCGCGCCACGTTGAGGCACAGGTCTTGGCCGATCAACACGGCAATGTCGTGGTGCTCGGCACACGCGACTGCTCGTTACAGCGACGCAATCAAAAACTGGTGGAAGAAGCCCCTGCCCCTTTCCTCACCGACGCACAGTCTCAGCAGATCCACGACGCCGCGCGCAACATCTGCGCGCACGCGGGTTATGTCGGGGCTGGCACGGTCGAGTTCTTGCTAAGCGCGTCGGGCGCCGTGTCTTTCCTGGAAGTCAATACGCGGCTGCAGGTCGAACACCCTGTCACGGAGGAAACCTATGGCCTGGACCTGGTGGTAGCGCAGTTGCGCATTGCCGATGGCCTGCCCCTGGACATCGCGGCCACGCCTGCTCCTCGTTGCCATGCCATCGAATTTCGTATCAATGCCGAGGATGTGGGCCGGGGTTTTCTACCGTCTCCCGGGCGCATTACTCGCTTTGATCCGCCTAGTGGCCCCGGCGTGCGCCTGGATACCGGCGTGGCCACGGATTCAACGATACCAGGCACGTTCGACTCGCTGATGGCCAAGCTCATCGTGACCGGTGCAACGCGCGACCAAGCCATTGCACGCGCCCGCCGCGCCCTGAAAGAGTTCCGTATCGAAGGCCTAGCCACCGTCGTACCATTCCATCGCGCGGTCCTGGCACATCCGGATTTCGTGGGAGGGCCCCACGGCTTCAACATCCACACCCGCTGGATAGAAACCGACTTTAACAACGACCTGCAAGCCGCTGTGCGCCCTGCTGCGCCCGACACTACACGCTTGCAGCGCATGGCCCTGGAAATTGACGGTCGGTATGTGACGTTAGGTCTGCCGCCGGGATTGCTTCGTGGCCTGTCGTCAAGCACCGAACTCGTCGACGAAGCGTCTGCGCTGGGCGCCTCGGCTGATTCGGCGCAATCTGTGACGGCTCCCCTGGCAGGCACGATTCAGTCCTGGAAGGCCGAGGACGGCGCCCAGGTCAAGCAAGGCGAACTCATCGCCGTGATGGAGGCCATGAAAATGGAAATGCAGGTACTCGCTCACCGCGATGGCACGTTGACGCGTCATGTCGAAATCGGCGAAAGCGTGGCCGCTGGTGCCTTGATCGCAACCGTTGACTGACACGCTTGCCGCTTGCACAAAGCTGGAAATGAACATCCCTGATTCGAGCAATTCATGTCGCGGCGTGTCATTGCATAGAGGAAGAATCAGGGAAAACTTCGTGTATGAAAATCAATATTCGCACCAGACATGACAGTTTTATTGCATAGAACTTAAGTTCTCAGTTCTCACTCGTTACTCAGAAAAGGGGAAGTCATCATGCGAGCGTCTTCGAGCAACACCCCGCCAAAAAAGCCAGTCACCAATACGACCACAGGAAGAGAAACGCGCGAGGTACGCCCCTCTTCCTCTCAAACGCCGCCAGAACTTGCCCCTGCGCAACAACGCATGGGGCAGTTAGCTGAACTGCCATCTCGTACGAGACCACTGCGCGCAACCAGCGCAAACACCACGCTCGCCTCCAATCCACGAGCGCCAGGCCATGGTGGCGCAGATATTGAACTCCAGCACATGAACTTGGCCAAGCCCCCCGACGGCTTGAGCGACCGGGCGAAAAAGGCTTTTAGTGAGCTGCAGAAGGCAGAGCGTCAATATCGCGCGTTTCCAGGCGAAAGAGCAGTAGAAGACCATCTCGCGAACTCCCTGGCCAACTGGCTCCATGAGGCGAGCGTGGACATACGCATGAAATGCGCACCCGGAGGCGCCCATGCCGTCGATCCAAGCCTGAGAATATTCGGCGCCAATGCCGCGGCCCAGTTCATAGGCAGCATCACGAACTTCACGCTGCCCGCCGTAGTCGCGCTGTTGGCAGGCAAAGCGGGGGCCTCCTCGCTTACACAGAATCTCATTACGGTTATCGGCACGGTCGCCAGCAAGACTGGGCTTAACGATGTACAACCATGGATGTCTCGCAAGCTTGGAGGCGCCGACATTTCTCTGCGGCTGGGAAAAGACGGCCCCTATCACCGTATCGCCAATCAGTTGGCGATGACAGCGCTTGGCCTCACATTCTATTCGGCAGGCGGACTCGCGCTCGCGGCACGGAATCCTGAACTGGTCAACAGTGCCCTGGGCCGGCTTGCCCGTGGCGCCGTTGGCGCTGGCACTATGGCCATCGGTACGCAGGCTACCGCTGTGATTGGCGCACATGTCACGCAAAAGCTCAACAATATGAGCGCGCGAGACCTTCCGGAAACAGAGCACACTCGTACGCTTGGCAACGGCCTTTATGCCCAAAAACATATTGCCCGACGAGACCGCACCACGTTGCCCATGAAGTTGCTGGAGAATGTGCCATCACTGATAGGTGCCATCATCGGTGCGTTGCCCCTGTTTTTTGCTGTCCAATCCGCGACAGAGCATCCCGCTCATAACGCCGGTGACGCGTTGGGAAACACCGCTAAGCAAATACTGGGAGGGTATGGCGCCCTGCTGACAATGATCGCCATAGCACAGGCTGTGGCAGTCCGCCTGGCCTTTGACCCAGCTCGGCATATGCCGAACTTCAAGATCCCCGAAAATAATGTTCTGATCAACACCATACGGGAAACGTCAAAATCCAATGTTCGCATGCTTCTGGATCAAGCCAACGTTGATCTGGAAAATGCCCCGGCAGGCGACCCCGAGCGCCAGCGCCATGAGGCTTACGTACGCGTCTTGACCGGCGAATCTTTCCGGCAAGGCGACATAGACGACATCGCGAGGCTCAAGGATCACTTGTACAAACTCGGCGAGGAAATCGAGGGACTATCGCACCCGCGCCAGAATCCTGGGAATCCCATTGCCAGCGCCGCAATACGCGATATCTCTAGCAGTCTCACTAATGCGGCCGACTCGGCGGCCATTGCACAGACCAACTATCTGGAAAAAGGAAACGGGGCGTTGTATCCGGAGGTGAGTTCCATCGCCGAATACTTGCGTGCGACACAATCGAAGTTGCGGCAGGCATTGATACAACTCAACCAGACGCAAAGCAACACAGGAGATCTGAGCGACTTTCCTGACCATCGTATCCCGGACATCGTAGCGAAAGTTTTTCCATTACTTGCTGCGGTACGAAAAACCGATCGTCTCGAAATCGCGGATCGCGCCGCCGACATTTTGGTCAGTTTCAACAAAGTCTCAGGGGGCTCTCCAAACGACGCGTACGCCAAGCTGGAGAAGATTCTCGGCGTTACCGGCATCCATCAAGAAGTATTAAATAGCGCCCGACGGCTGGACGAACTCTCTCGAGCTCATCCTGGCCAAACCAGCACGATAACCAGCATCAACGACGCTATTAGCGAATTGCTCGCCAAAAAGTTCAAGGGCGATCTGGAAAAAACGGCACGTGCGCCGACCGCGGTCAAGTTAATGCTGCTGCAGGCTACGCTCAACCAGGCGCATCCTGACGGGCCGCCGGCATCCGGCAACACCGACTCGCATGATGCGTCGCTGCTTCAGGTACGATCACTTGCAGATCATCTTGAGCGCATTGACAAAGCAAAAGACGACAAAGCGGCCCTCAGAGATGCCAGATCGAATTTCCTGAATAACCTGAGAAACGGACAAATTCCTCTGGATACCTTGCGCGACGAAGTCCTGCAACGCATTGCCGACAAAGATTTCAAACCTTCTGACGCAGAAAATACACGTCTGGCCAATGCCGATCAATTGCAATCTTTCCAGAAATTGCTGAGCAATGAGTTTGTGAAAACCGCGTTGGGGCACCTGAACGCGGCTAAAGATGGAAACGTCTCTCAGCTTGCCGGCGATCTTATCCATAACCTGCAGAAAGACCTGGAAGAACACAAGAAGGCCAACCTGGCCGACTATGAAGAGCGGATGACCGCATCGAGCATAGTGGTAGAGTTGCCGATACGTGGCGTGCCCTTGCACGAACAAAAAGACGTACACGCCCACTTGACCAACTACAACGGCGTCATTACCAGCATGGCGCGTCAACATCTGTTCAATCTGGCCAACGGCGTTACGGAACAGCTCAACGCCGCGATTCCGCACCAGCTTCCCAATTCCTCGAGTGAGAAAAAATACTACTCTGTGGTGCGACGGCTGATGGACTACATGAACCGTGACTACAGCCTGGCACAACAGTGGCTGCAACTGGATCACGAGACCCGCACACGCGTTCTTACGTTGGCAGTTGAGGAAGATGCTGTGTTAAGACACCTGGCGGAAAATCCGGCAGGTTCGATTCGTCCCACGACCACAGGCCCGGATCCAACGGATGCCAACTCCGCCAAGCGCGAGATCAGGCATTTGACCAAAGCTTTTGCCAACGCGGGTGTGCCGATCTCCGTCATGGGAGAAACGACGCTATACAAGGAAGGCGTGGGCAAACTCACACCTCGCTTACTGGGCCAGATCCCTCGCGCCACGGATTTGAAGACCCTCACGGCGGCCATGAACGCCGGCCTCGCTTTCCTCCTGCATATGGATTTGGGCGAGACCAGACGTGACAAATGGAGCAACTATTCCCGGGTCACGGATGCCATCAACGATTTGGTCAAAATCGCCCAAGAGAATGTGTCGGATCCGCTATTACTGAAGCGGGGAAATGAAAATGTTCCCCCTCGGAAAATGTCGCTGATCTATGCGCACGCTCTTGGTCAAAGCGTCACCAAGAAAGAGCCGGCGGGTGTCGCCAAGGAGATAGATACCTTGCTGGACCGCCGTGATCTTGCGGGTGACTTGCACAATGAAAAGAAACTTTTTGAACTGAATATCGATTTATCGTGGGATTATGTCGCCCACCATATGTACGAAAACACCTACGACCTGATCAATCATCGAGGTGTGGACAAGTCTGCCCCAGGAATCACCGAGGGCTTGCAAGACTTGCTGAAAACCTATCGCTCGTTCGCCAAACTGGGCGGCGCATCCGACAAGACGGATGACATCAGCCGGGACGACTTGACGCTGGGCCTGCGCCAGGATATTTCCGATCGACGAGAGGAGGCAAACAACGTCGCCAGGCTTCACCTGGAAGTGCTTGCGCAGTTCCAAAAGACAGTGGAAAGGGAATTCGCGATACCGCAGGCGCGAGAGGCGTTCCTTGAAATGGCCTCGAACCTTGGAAACGAGTCAGACAAACACAATAACTGGCTGTTCTTGCTGCAAAAGCATCGAAAGCGCTTTCTGTACGGCTCGGACACGCTCGCTCCTGGCATCAAGGCGCATGGCGAAATGGCTTACGTCATCAATACCAAGATACTGTCTCCGTTCTACGTCATCTTCGACGAGTTGGCAAAGTATGACGCGAAAAAGTTCGCCGGGATCTCCGACGCGATTTCACATGGAAATTTCGACCGCATACAGAACGATCCCATGCTCAGAGACAGAAGGGAAGCCTATCAGAGAGATGTAGGCGAAGGAGAAGGCGATTGGGGAAGCGGTCCTCCCCGCCCCACCCAGGGACTTATTACGCCTGCCGTCAGGCCAGCTGCAGCATCCACGTCCCAGCAGCAAAGAGAACAACATGAAAGTGCTTAGCTAGACGGCAACGGGCTCATTATTGTCCGTGGCGGACTCTCCCAGCAGCATGGCCGCCACGGATGCACGAGCCCTGGACACCCTGCTCATGACGGTGCCAATCGGTACCCCAAGTATTTGGGCTGCCTCGCGGTAGCTCATCCCTTCCGCACAAATGACAACGATGGCATCGCGTTGAGGCTCCGGCAAACGCGATACGGCCGTCAGGATATCTGCACACATACGCCTCGTTTCCTGATTAGCCGCAGCGGGATCGGGAATACGTTGCAGCAGATCATCCTCCCAAGCGATATGAACGCGGTTGTAAAGCCTGCGAGCTCGCACCTCATTGAGCCAAGTGGAGTGCATGATGGAGAACGCCCAGCTCAACGCCGATGATCCGAGCTCCCATTGATGGGCATATTCCAGCGCTCGCACACAGGTACATTGCACCAATTCTTCCGCATCGAGATGGCTACCCGTAAGGCGTAAAGCGAACTTCCACAAACGGGGCAACAGGGCCGGCAAGAGGCTCGCTATGCCTTCCTCATTACATAAAACCAGTTCAGCGCGAAACGGCGGCTGCGGCATGACTTGGCAGGCATCAGGAACGTGCCTCAGCGTGCACGCTTTTTGCCGCGACCGTGTCGTACTTCCCCTGTGTCCTACCTGGGGTTGATGTTTAACGCCATCCCCTTTTTCAGCGCTTGGCATATCGACTCCCTACATTTCATGGTGTGCTTGCAACTATTTGCCAAGCTTGTTGGAGTATGAGCACCAGGCATGACAGAAACTTGTAGAAGCGCCCGCACCATCCAACAATTATTAAGGAAACTTAACCATATAGAACAACAGAATGCCATTCGGATATATCTGTATAACGGAGGAACTTCGCATATCTGCACACCCGAACATGACTGGATAGCGCAAGAATGTATGAGCAAACGAATACAGCATTGCGACCCCCGGACCACAGCACCGCTAGTGCAAGGCGCATGCACGAAGCAAAGGACATGGCCCGCTTGCTGCCCGGCCGTAGAAGACCTTGCGTGATGCTGTCCGTTGTTTCGGATAACCGCATACCTGACAACGGCAATGCGCTTAGAGTGGCTGGAGGTCACGCAAAGACGTACCAACCAAATAGCGGTTCTTTCTGGAGGGAGGGGGGCCCCTATAATTCATGAAAATCGACCAGGACTTGTTGACTGCCTATCTAGAGGGTCACCTTGACGACGCCACATTCAACGAACTGCATACACAGTTGTTGGCGGACCCCAAGGGAGCCGAGGTACTGAAAATGCTGGACGTGTGCGACAGCACGTACAGGCAGGCTTTTAAGGCTCAAACCACCCCCGCGCTCCCGGCGCATCTGGTTCAGTACCTCGTAAGCCTGCTGGCTCAGCATGCCAAGCACGCGCAGTTATCGAAACATAAGCATGTCAAATCTTACGACACGTAAATCACGAAAGTTTTCTTAAGCGTAAGGGAATAACTTCCTGACTCAGGTGTTCTCTTGGACAGCGACTCCATGATGTTGAACAAAAACATAAATATGTTCAACAAAAATATCGTGGGTCGTGGGGACCAATTGCAGCCAACATTACGGGAAGCCCATGCATTCTGATCTCTATTTCATCGTCGCGTCTTTAAGCACGCTTGAAGATCTGCCGTCCCACTACATTGACATGATGCGTAATGGCGACATCAAGGCATTGGAAAAATCGCTGGCCACTGCTGTCGAAGCCATCCATCCCGAGGCGAATAATTATGACCTCTACCAAGCCTATGCTGACATACTGATGGTGCTTGGCCGCTCGGAAGAAGCAGAGCAATCCTATCGGCATGCGCTCAAGCATATTTATGACGACCGGGAGCGCTATCGACGCAAGTCCAGCCGCAACGCCGCATGGCAGGCTTTCTCCAGGCATCGCTACCATCCGGCAATCAAAGGGTTCAAACGCTTGGCCGAACATGAAAACACCAGTGACGGCGAGCTTTTTGAGGCTCGCATCGCCCTGGCCATGCTGGCCTATTGCATTGGCAACCTGACGACAGCCTGGGAACATTTAGGTGTGGCGCAGGGCATAGCCCAGCGGCGCAGAAATCGCCTGAGCGAGGAGCTCGTTCAGGTAATGAAGCGCGAACTGATATTGCTATTTCGTTTGCGCACTGATCCCGCCATGGCCGACCACGTTTTTTGGCAATCGGGGAGTATGGATCATCGCGTGCCACCAGACCTGCTGGCCCCCGAGGATACGTCTGGGACAATCACCAGCTGTTCGCTGCTCAACGGATGCATACAGTTTTTTCGTCGGGTCGAAGATTTCATGCAGGGGCATACCAGCGAACCTGACGATATCACCCTCTCCCTCACGACAGGAACGGGTGACCGTTCGCTGAAATACCTGCGCACGCGTCGGCTCACCATAGCAATGGCCACCCTGTGCACAGGCATGACAAATCGCAGCGAACAAACACTGGAAAACGTCGAACAGGCGTCGGCATTTGACCGTGCGTCATACTGGCACCTGGACTATCTGTACATTCTGGCCGCGTTAAAGCGCAAGCAAGGCCGTTGGCATGAATTCTCCGAGACATACACACGATATACGCTGCTGGCGATGAAACATGCACGGGCAGCAGACTCGGACGCGGCTGCTGTCGCTCCCCATAGCGGTGTCGCCGTCCCGTCGGCCATGTCGGATGACATCACCTCCCGCCTTATCGGCAAGTATCGTCGCGCCTACAGCTATATCGTCGATAACCTGCAACAACCCGATCTATCCGTTAGGGAAGTCGCGGCTCAGATCGGCGTAACAGAACGCACCCTGCAACTGACATTTCGTAGCAGCCTGGGCATGACCCCCATGGAGCTGATCCGTCGACTGCGCATGGAGCGCATACACCAGGATCTATTGACACAGGATGCCAGCGGCAATGTCTTGGCCGTGGCCAGCAAATGGGGCGTACGACACCGCTCCACGCTGGCAAACAGCTATCGCAAGGTATACAAGGAATCTCCATCAGAGACACGCCTTCGGATCAACTGAAAGATCCTGGCGCGGTGCAATGTGATGGCCTATCCCATCACATTGCAAAATCATCTACATTTTCAGCCAGAGATAGTCTCCTGCGGAAATCGCCTCGAACAACTCTTCGGGCGCTACCAGCAGATTTTCTCGCCAATATCGGCCGTGCTCAACATAGTGCTCCACCGTTTCCGACAGCCAGGCGCCGTCGATGTCGTCGGTCATCGGAACACGCACAATCAAACGCACAGTGCCGTTGTCCGGATCCAAGCCGAGCTGTGCTTGATCCTGCGCATAGATCAGATAATTTGATTCCAGCATCAACCTGAAGATCCGAAGCGTCCGGCCCTGCGTGGTCGCGCCGAAGTCAAACTGTAGATACATCGCGTCGACGTCTTCTTCCATATGCTCAACGACGATGTCGAATCCATGCATTTCCAGATGCTTGCGTGCAATGACGTTCTGAGCATCCGGAATGTCAGCGATTTCGCACAGCTGTCCCACCAGCTCGCAGTATCGATCGTAACCTTGAGATGTGTAGACCTCTTCGAATTCTTGCTCATCGGACGCTGCAACTGCTGCTTGATCGTCCTCGCTCATCGTGGTCCCCCATCGCGCAACAGTAAAGAGAGGCGCACGTGCGCCGTTTGGCGCTGCTCAGGCGGGCGTGGCCGTTGCAGATTCAGCAGCAGTAAGGGCAACAATTGATTGAGCGCGGGGTTGGCCGAAGGTTTGGCGCGCGCGTACAAGTGCGAGCGTACACGCCGCAAACCGCCGCTATCGAGCGCCGGCATGGCATTCTGCGAAGCACCGGACAATAGATCCTGCATGGCCTTTAATAAGGCCGCGCCCGTTTTGTCCCCTTCGCGCCAAGCTGCTGTCAATTCGCAAATCGACCTGACATAACGCAGCGCCGCGGGTACAGGAACGGCTCGGTTGTCACGCTGGCTGGATACGTCGCCCTTGTGCCCTACGCTAGTGTCGTGTCGACGGCCTCCTTGATCCTGCCTTTGTTCGCTGTTGGACTCCATGTCCATCGTCATGGCCTGTTCGATACTGACTTGGGTTTCCTCGGAGACCGCTGCCTCCAGTTGATCGTGCGCCGGCCCGTGCTTGCCACGCATCCGCCGTGCCTTTCCGCCTTTTCCGCTGTCTTTTACCCCCTTGGCGCCCTTTCCCATCCCCTTCAGGGGAAACATGCCATTTCGGGTCATGATGCTGCGTTCACCGCGGAAATTGGATGTCGCATGTTCGTTTTGATGCGCGGCCGCGATAGGTACTACGGAATGGCCGGTGTGCGCAGCATGGGCGGCGGGATTCGACGTGCCCTGCACCATATGTCCGGGATGCATGCCGTGTATGCGTGATAGCGCCATGTCATTTTCTCCTTGTGCCTGTTGGTCGTCGAGGTTTCATTGCACCGCTGCGGTCATCGCTTGGCGTGCAAAGCCCATCAGCGCCGATGCTCCCCATGGCGCGGACACCAGCAGCACGACAACGACCGCGACGAGCTTGATGCTCTGAGAAATGGTTTGATCCTGAAGTGAAGTAATCGCCTGCAGGAAGGAAATCAGCAACCCTACCAGCGCAGCGACTGCGACTACAGGAAGTGAGACTTTCAAGCAGAGCAACATGGCCTGCATGCTGAGTTGCAAAATCGTGTCGTAATCCACGTCAACGGCCCTTTCGTATCATCATCGGTACCCCAGCACCAGACCGTGCACCAGCACGGACCACCCGTCCAGCACGACGAATAGCAGCAGTTTCAGCGGGATTGAGATCTGCGTGGGCGTGACCTGTGACAAGCCCATTGCAAGCAAGATGTTGGCAACGACCAGGTCCACCACGATAAAGGCCAGGTAAACCAGAAATCCCGTGCGAAACGCCTCGGTCAACTCCGTCAGAGTAAAGGCCGGCGCCAGGATGATGAGGTCATCCGATCGTACCCCCTGGGCTCGCTCCGGTGGCCAGACGGCTGACGCGGATTTGACGAAGAACTCACGTTCGCGCAGCTGCGCGTGCTTCTCCAGAAAATCGCGTACCGGATCGGCCAGTGCTTTGGCGATTTGTGTCATCTGCTCGACGCTGTTGGTTTCCAGCCCATCAGCTGTGACCTTGTCATAAGCCGCCATGCCCACGGGTGCCATGATGTAGATCGAAATAATGATCGCAATGCCGTTCAACACCATGGTGGGAGGAACTTGCTGCACCCCCAACGCGTTTCTCAGCAAACCCAGCACGACCACGATCTTGGTATAGGAGGTCACCATGACGGCCACGAACGGCAGCAGGCCAACCGCAAGGACCAGGACCAGGAGCGGAAAGAGATCACCGAGCGAGGTTGTCTGCGTCATTGCCAGGTACCATGCGTACAATGCGGGCGCCGAGTCGGCTGCCCACCGCGACCAATTCCGCGTCGCCAATTACCGTTCCACACGCCACCAGGCGCAAGCGGGCCTGCGTCAAGGGCGAACCCAACTCAATAACGTAGCCGGGTTGTATGGACTCGAGCTCGGACAAGGAAATCGAGATGGTCTCGATTTCGAAATGCACGGGTATGTCCAGCGCATCAATACTAGTCCCGGGTGCATAATCTGGCGGCTGACCATCGGCGGCGGCCATGATCTCTTCATCTTCCATCGTGCTGAACGCTCCCATCAATGTGATCTGGTCCGAGGCAATAGAGGCTGACGCCATGAGCGCTCGCCCTACCCCCTGGGCATGTATTCGCGCCGGGAACGGTGCATCCGGCGATACCTGCTCCCCGAGCAAGACCACATCGCCCACGGACAACCTGCGCAATGCGTCCAAGCTCATGCTTCGTTGATGCAGTATCACCATCAGCGGCACCTGGAGCATCGATCGTAAAAACTTGAATTCAGGCTGCAAGGCCCTTTTTTCGAGTAAGGCGCCAAGAACATCAGGCGCTATTTCCAGCAAGGCGAGCCGCGCCAATTCCCTCGTTGATTCGCGTAACGCATACCATCCTGCGCCCGGCATCATCTCGGCAGGTAGAATTTGTAGCGACCGTATCCGAAAGCCGGACAAGGCATGCTGTCCCATCGCGCGCGCGACATCAGCAAACACGACTTCCAGCGCCATGATGTGCAAGGGATCGTCGCTTTGTTGCTGCGCCAACGCGCCGAACACTACATCGTCGCAAGCCAGCGCCAGGACGATGTCTCCCTGATCACAAACACAGTCCACGCGATAGATACCATGGAACGCGACTGGCTTTACGCGATCCGCCAGCGGCGTCAATGTGCATTGCATTCCTGACGCCGCGATGATGTCTTGCCACAGTCCATACAGGCGAGCATCGTGAAAAAGCTTTCCGCTCTGCACCATGGCTGGTTTGCAATGCGACAACAGCGGCGCCAGGTTCAACGAAACGGAGGGCAGACTCGTATCCATGGGAAACACATTCAAGAAGCCGTCCAGTCCAGCTCGATGGCGATCTCGTAGCGGTCTTCCAGCGCTGTCCCCAGCAGTTCGCGCAAGGACTGCTGATGCGTGTAAATTAAACGCTGTGACGACTGCTCCGAAGACAGGAAGCGAAGGCGCAGACACTGCGCCGAAATCCCCATTTCCAATACCGTATCGGCCAAAATGTCATTTCGTAGAGGCAGGCGAATCTGCCAGCCTTCTCCATGCATGGCCGAATCCCTGCAGAATCGCGACACGGTCTCAGCGATGGCCTTGATGCTGGCGGGCACCGCTGCGACCGGTGCTGCCATTGCCGCGGCGGGGGCCGACCGTTCGGTCAATGCCGCTCTGGATAGCGCGGACAAGGTCTGGCGCTTGAATTCCGCCATGCGTTCGTATTGATACGATGCTTGTTCCTGTTGCGACGCGCCGCCGTCATCCTGCTCACTTTCTCCCTGCTGCCCGTCCGATTGCGAATTGGACGCGTCAGATGGATCCTTCACTTTCCCGGAAATCCCGCCCTCGCCGTTTCCGGCCGCCTCGCCGCCGTTCTCCGTCAGCCAGTCCTCAGCGTCGCCGGACCTGCCGCTTTGCTCCAGCAACTGCGCAAAGCGCGATGCCGCGGGCTGTGGCGCTGCGGGTTTGTCTTGTGGTGTGCGATGTACGGTCAGTGAACGATAAGGGACGGGATGCGTACGATGGCTCATGAAAGCTCCTGGTTCACAGCGTGACATGCCCCAAAGGCACGACCTTGACCTGGTCACCCAACTCCTGGAACGAATAGACCGCCAACCAGCGAACCTGTTGCTCGACAATCCTGCGTACGTATCGCCGGATGTCCATCGAGGTCAGCATGATGACTCTGGCTTGGGGTTTCTCGCCCACGAGGTTGTGCACCCGCTCTGCGATGGCCAGGACATATTCCGGCGCCAGCGCCAGATAATTCCCCGCTGGCGTGGGCTTGATGGCTTCACGGATGAGTTTCTCGATGGAGGGCTCCAGCAACACCGCGGACACTTCCCCCGTGCCCTCGGTAGCCCGATAGCCAAGATATCGGCCCAGATCTCCGCGCACATATTCCGTGAGCATTAACGGATCTTTCTCTTTCGGCCCCCATACCACCAAACTTTCGCATATGGCGCGCATATTGCGAATGGGAACATGCTCTTCCAGAAGGCGCCTGAGTACTTCGGCGATTCGCTGGGGGGTAATGACTTTCTGGATTTCTACCACCAGTCCGGGATACTCCTTGGCGACACGCTCCAGCATCCACTGCACTTCTTGTATGCCCAGGAACTGGTGTGCCTGGTCATGCAAGGCCCGAATGGCATGGCGAGCGATTTCCTCCTCATGCGTTTGCTGGTGCTCGCCCTCGAGCTGAGACAGACGTCCCCGACTATAGGGGACATCGTGCAGCAATACCTCATAATCCAGGTCATCCAGGGTATCGCGCCACCATAGGCGGATGCCCGGGAAAGGTAGCCCGAGGCTTTCCTGCAAGGTCTTCCGCTCCCTATCGAACGACGTATTGAGCATCTCGATGCGTAGCGACTGTGACAGGGATTGAGACACCGCTACCGCCAATGGCGCAGTAAAGGCGGCAGCCTGAGATTCAATGACCGGTTTTTCCGAGCGCTTGCTGTCACCATCTCTGCGGAACCCTTTGAATGGATCTTCCCCATCGGCATCGCCGCGTCTTTGGCGCAACTGCAGATGGCGCGCAGACACCACCAACACCGCGGCCAGAATCAGGAATACATACCAGGGAAAACCTGGAACCAGCGCAAAACCGATCAGGAACAACGCGGCGGCATAAAGTGCGCGCCAGCTTCGCGTGAGCTGGACAACAATATCGTCGCCCAAGGAGCGCCTTTGCTCGTCCTCTTCGGCCACCCGCGTGATCATCACCCCCGCGGCTACGCAAATCAGCAGGGACGGCACCTGGGAAACCATGGCGTCGCCGATGGACAGTACGGCGAAGAGATTGGCCGACTCACCAGCGGACATGCCGTGATAGGTCACGCCCAGCGCAATACCAGCCACGAGATTGATGAGGGTAATGATGAGGCCAGCGATGGCGTCGCCTTTGACAAACTTCATCGCGCCATCCATGCCACCGTGCAACTGGCTCTCCAGGGCCAGCAGTCCACGTCGTTTTCTTGCCTGATCCGCGCTCAGGTGCCCCGCTCGCAGGTCGGCGTCAATACTCATCTGCTTGCCTGGCATGGCATCCAATGTAAAGCGGGCGCCAACCTCCGCAACGCGCTCCGAGCCCTTCGCGATAACGATGAACTGAACCACAGTGATAATCAGGAATACCACGAACCCGACAATCAGATTGCCGCCCACCACCAGGTTACCGAAGGCGGAAATGATGTGCCCTGCATCGGCGTGCAACAAGATCGCCTTTGTCGAAGCAATGTTCAACGAAAGACGAAAAATCGTGGTGAACAACAATAAAGACGGAAACGACGTCAACGACACCGCAGACGGAATATACATCGTCACCATCAGCAGCAGAACACTGATGGCGAGGTTCATGCCGATCAGGATATCGATGAGGAACGTGGGCAGCGGCAGAATGAACAGCGATAACGTTGCCACCAGAAGAGCGATCAGTGCAGCGTCACCGCCCAGTTTGAACTTTACTGACCTCATACCACCGGGCTTCGCACTTGTACTCATGCCGCGTTCTCCGGTTGCGCCGGATTCTGACCGATCTCGTCGACCCATTTCAAGACGAGCGCAACGGCTTCGAACAAACGCTCCGGTACAGCGTGATCAACGGGCACCTCATGTAAAGCGCGCGCCAGAGGCGGGTTTTCAAATATGGGCACCCCCATCTGGGTCGCGAGTCCGCGCAAGTACAGCGCGGCCTCATCCACCCCCTTGACCAACACCACGGGAACACCCGCCTCGTCTTCACGATAGCGTATCCCCACGGCATAGTGCGTGGGATTGACGACAAGCACGTTGGACTGAGCAACCGATCGGCCTGAGTCGGACTGAGCCAGCTCCATGCCCAACTCGCGGCGTTTTCCCTTGATCTCCGGGTCGCCTTCCTGGCCTTTGAATTCCCGCTTGACCTCATCCTTGGACATACGCTGGCCCTTTATGAACAGTTTGCGTTGAATGAGATAGTCGACTGCTGCCAGCAACAAGAACGCGCCCAGCACGAACAACAACATCTTGATGATCACCTCCCATCCGATGATGCCTACGCTGACCGGCGATTGATAAATAGCACCCGACACCAAGGGAAGCACACTGGTGATGAATTGGTAGACCACCATGCCCACAACCAACGCCTTGATCACCATCATCAATAATTGAAGCAGCGAACGCATCGAGAACACGCGTTTCAGGCCCTGAGCGGGATTGACTTGTTCGAACTTGGGCAGCATGGCCTTGGGCGTGATCTGCAAGCCCACTTGCATGGCTACGGCAATGACGGCTCCGAGCGAGGCGGCGGCGACGACTGGAAGCAAGGCCACCGCACTTTGCCACAGCATATCCAGTATGGCGTTGTACAGCACCACATCCGCGTTTTCTCCGGACAAGTCGCCCGCAGGCTTTAACGCTGCCGAGAATGCCGCGCGCAGACGCTCGGCAATATGGCCGCCTGAGACCAGCAGCGCCAACAGTCCTGCCCCCATCGAGCCGACCATGGCCAGGTCCTGGCTGCGCGCCACTTGCCCTTCTTTACGCGCTTCCCGCAATTTATGCGGTGTTGGCTCTTCAGTCTTCTCGGACATGGAAAAAATTGCCTGGCAAGGATTCAACATTCAGCTTAGGCCGCCCTGCCGTCCAGGTGCTCCGGACGCACGAAAAGCCGTACTTAAAAGCGAGACTATCTCGCCTCGAGCTGCGCTGAGCCTGCATCGCTGCCTTGGTACCACGCCAATACCGAGCTGACATATTTTCGCGTTTCCGGATAATTGGGCAGCGCCCCTTTGTAGCGCGAAACTGCGCCCGCCCCGGCGTTATAGGCTGCCAGCGCCAATTGCAGATCACCGTCAAAGCGCCGCATCAACCACGCCAATTGCCTGGCCCCTGCGTCAATATTGTTGGCGGGGATCAACAAATCGTGTTGAGGATTCGAGAAACCGAGATCCATGCCTGTGGCAGGCATGATCTGCATCAGGCCGATTGCCCCCTTGGGGGAAATGGCCTGGGGATCGTAGTTCGATTCAACCCTGATGACCGCATGCAAAAGGTCGGCATCCATCCCATAACGTTCGGCCGCGCGCTGGATCAAGGCGTCGTATACCGCGCCATTTCCGGCCACTCGGCTTGCCTTGCCCGGCGCTGGAACTGCCAATACCAAGGCGCCGCCACCGACGGTCTGGACAGCGTGAAGGTCGGCGGCTTCCACCACCAGCATGCCCCGCGACTGCGTGCGGCCCGCGGGAGGCTCAGGAGCGAGCGTCAACACGCCCTGGGCGGACACGGTTGGCGCCAACACGAGAACACCAATGCAGCCAGCAAAAAGGACAGCAACCTTATGCCACCGAGGTTTTCTCAACCGCGCTCTCCTTGCGGGCTATTGTCTGTGTGGGCGTCTCCTGGAAGAACTTCCTATAGGACGTCATTAGCGTTGAGCGATTGCGTATGCCCCAACGCGCCGCGGTAGCCAGCACGCTGGTGCCGGTGGCGTCATCGCGCAGCAAGTCGGCGCGTATCCGCTCCATCCGGCAACGTTGCAATACCTCGCCTGGCGTCATGCCCAGATAGGTCTTGAACGCAGACTGCAAGGCACGCTCTGTTACGCCGATCTGTTCGGCGATCTCACGCACACTCAGGCCAGCGCTATCCAGGTTGTCGCACATATAGCGATACGCACGGCGATACTTCGCCGGCAGGCGCACCAGCACATCATCGGTGGCCGGGTCCATGGCAGAATCGTTTCGATGGTCCGAACGAGATATATGGCGCGAGATTTCCATCGAAGCCCGCGCATATTTCTGGTAATGCACGATGGCCGCGTCATAACGGCCCGAAAGTATCTCCATCTTGGCGCGGCAATAAAGCAGTTCCAGATTCCACCCACGTAAACGGCGCCGCTCTCGATTGCGGCTCAGGGGCTCCAGTACCTGCCTGACGAAAGGCACCTGCCGTTGCGCCAATCCGGCCAAGGCGCAATCCAGCCGCGACTGTGACTCCAACGTGTGGCAGCCCGATTTATCCAGATCGCTCAAGTAGGCCGACAGGTTGTCCTGTACCGATACATCGCCTCGAATATAAGCGCGCAAGTTCATCAAATATGTGCAACGCAGCGCCAGCCAAGGGTGACCGGGACACATTTTTAGCGGCGTGGGAGGCGTTTCCGAAATCTCTCTGCTCTCGTCATGCCAAAGGATATGATCGTCCAACAATTCATGGCTACGCACTTCGCTGCGAACCTGGCGTTCGATATGCATCAACGCCACCAGTCCGCGCAGTGTCGCGTCCTGGACATTTTCCACCTGTGCTTCTGCACGCCTGAGCATGACCTGCGCCGCGCTGCTATCTCCGAGGGAGAGCCATATCATACTCAGCGCGCAGATGGCCTCGACACGATCATGGACCGTGGCGGCATCATCGGCCTCGATGCGTTCAAAGCACGCCATCGCGTTGGAAAATCGTTGCTGATACAGATTGAGAAAGCCTGAGCTGCGGCATGATGCAATGCGTACCGCGCCTCGGCGCTCACCCGCATGTTTGACCGCGATGCGATACGTTTCCTCCGCGTCCTCCAGGCGCCCCAGCGCCAGCATGAGATCTCCTGCCAGACGGGCCAGCAGCCCGGCCTGGGCATCCGGACCCGTGATGACACGTATGCGATCATCCAGCATTTCTTCGGCAATAGCCACGGCATCGCGGAAGCGGCCGCTTGCCACCAGCCCCGCCACCTGCAGGGATGCTTCATCCTCGGCAACGGCAACGGCAATGAAGGAAAATAGTTCCGTGTACATCGTATGTCTCGTACAAAGATCTCGACGTCCAGGAAACGAATGACCTCAATCGTATTCACCGAAGACGACAGGGACACGACCATCGTCATGCACGTTCAGCTGTGTTGCATACAGCATGCCGTCGAAGGGGGACTCTTGCCACACCACCATGGTGAACAAGTAGTACAGGCCCCGTTTAACGTCGAGGAATTCAAAGCGACCGGAGGCGTCGCACAAGGTGTCTCGAGAGAAAGTCTTGTACTCCGGCAGATCGGGGTAGAACTGGGTCGGTTTCTCAGCCGCTACCTTGCCCGCCAGTCTGCGCACCTGGCCTTGGCCTGGCGCACTGCCGTAAATGGCATTGAACCGTTCGGTAGCGTATTCCGTCACCGGCACCAGAACCGCAGGGGCTCCCGCGCAACTGACCATCGTTCCATTTGGCGCACGTGCCGATGCTTGGCCATCAACTCGAGAGGAGCCGGGTTGCATCTGACTCGAGGCGAATTGCGCATCGAATGGCGTTTTCAAGATATGCGCATCGATCGGCGCCAGCGGCGTTTGCGTACTGCATGCGCCCAGCAGCGCCATGCACACGGCCAACCCCATGCGGGCCAGCCTGCTTTCCATGCGATGCAAACCCCGTGTTTGCGCCAAGGCTACTATTGTGGACATTGAAGACACTCGCAATCACCAACGAGCCACAACAATAACGATCGGCGTACACGCTACTCTGCGCAGATGCGAAATGCATCTTCGTGCTGCGAAAAAAGCCGGCTAAAGCATTTTTCCGCAGATGACATTACTTGTGTGCAATGTCTGCGGCAGAATGCAAAACACCCCACGGTATCGGTCAGGTATCCCGTACCCCGGGGTGTTTCTTGCCACAAGGTGGCGTGTCAGATTATGAATTCTGGGTCGTGACCGAATTCGTGGTGGCGTTGCGATCCACGAAATTCTGCATCTTGTCCGGATTGTTGTTGAGATCACGGATCATCATCCCAGCCAAGGCGTCACCAAACCAGCCCTTTCCCGCCAATTGCTCACCGACGCCTGATCCTTCAGCGAACTCCTCGTGGTTCAGCTTATTATCGGCGCCAGTGACGGAGTTGCCCGCCAAACCTTGTGCGGCGTTGCCCGCCTCCTCGGCGCCGAGCTTGCCATCTGCACCGGCCATGTTTTGCAGCGCTTCCGGATTGGCCAGCATAGTCCTGGCTGCCTCCTGCACCATCGGCGGCACATTGCCATCCTTATTCATGGCCAATTTGTACAGTTCATTGGGATCCATGCTGGAAATGTCGTGCTGGTTCATATAGCCAGCAAGCGCACCTGCGGCAGACTGTGGCGTCATTCCCTGACCTTGATCGATGCCTGAGCCGAATCCGCTCGGGCTGCCAAAGCCGCCCACACCCTGCGGCTGGCCCATACCCATGCCAGACTGTTGGCCTATGCCGTTACCGCCACTGCCACCAATTAAACCCTGTGCGGCCGCATCAAAGTTCCCGACACCCGACTTGCCATCCACGCCAGCCACGTCATGGGTTTCCAGCTGGGAATATTGATCGGGATTCTGCAGCATGAACTTCGCGGCATCGCGAACCGTCTCGGGCAAGCTGCTGTCCGAGGCCATCTTATATAAGTCATTCATATCGACGGCATCTTTGCCGGTTTCACGCATGTGGCCTGCGATCGCGCCCGAGGCGGACTGCAGATTCATGCCGCTGGCGCCCTGCGTTCCCTGCGATCCACCCACGGAGCCGATCGTACTCAACATGGCCATGGGATTGGCTATTCCCGAAACGTTCATCGTCACTCTCCAGATTAAGACAAGGCTGAGCGCACGAATCGGTGTGCGCCGTTTGGATTCAGCTGCGCGTGGCAAGCACAATCACTGCGACGAATATTCACGCACAACAGCATCTGACCAAACGGCATAGCCGAAACATTGTCAGAAGATGCGAACCTATTGCCGTGTGACGCGGCATGTCTGCCGGCCGAACCCTACAGAATTTCGTTGCGAGGTCAGCCACTTCGTCTCGTCACTGTGCGTCCAATTCCGGCCTTCTATTCTGCGCGAATCACTTAACCCTACTGATCATCGCCGAAACGCAATGCACCTGAGCCGCTGCTCTACCTACCTTAGAAAGACTGCCTCGCTATGCCTTGCCATGATATTTGCGGTTGGCATCGTATCCAGCCCTTCGGCCGAAGCGGCTCCGCTCTTTCACAACGCCCGTTTCGTTTATCAAGCCAACGATAAGCCGCTGGGCGACGTGTTGCGGGATTTTGCGTCGACCGAAAATATCCCCATCGTGGTGGATGCAGGAGTCACCGGCACCGTCAGCGCCAAATTCGATACAGCGCCCCAAGAGTTTCTAACTGCTATATCAAAAGCCTACGGCATTATCTGGTATTACGACGGGACGACGATCTTTTTCTATCCGTCCAGCGCCATGGAAAGCAAGGTCTTTCGCATGCGCGGTTATACGCGAACACAGGTCGGTCAAATGTTGCGGTCGCTGGGGCTTGGCGATCCGCGCTTTCCCTTGCGTTTTGACGATAAGACGCAGACCTTGCTTGCCTACGGGCCTCCGCGCCATATTCAATTGGTGACGACCGTGCTGCAAGAGCTCGAGCGAGACAACCATGACCGCCTGGGAACCTCGATTGCTGTCATCAAACTGCGTTATGCCGTTGCCGCAGACCGAACATTTGGCAATGCCACCATTCCCGGCCTGGCCCGTACGCTGAACCGCCTGTTCGGCAACAAAGACGATAGCGAAGACAGCGATGCGCCAAGTCATGACTCTTTCTCGAAGGAAATTGCAGGGCGCATGAAATCCCTGCAATACAACTATGGCATGCAGGTATCGCCGGAACCCGCTGCCACCGAGCACAATCGCGCCCGGGATGCACACGGAGGCCACGAGGCCACGGCGCTGCAGTCAAGCGTGCCAGTAGAGAATTTCGACGCCGATCGCCCCTTTTTCCAGGCAGAGAAGTCGACCAACTCTATTATTGTGCGCGGGCTCCCAGACCGGATGCCTGAGTACAGACGGTTGGTGAAGGAGCTCGACAAGGCCCAGAATCTGGTGGAAATCGAAGCCACCATCATCGATATCAGCGCCAGTGATTTCAATCGCCTGGGCGTGAATTGGCAGTATAGCGAGAATGGTACGACGCGCTTCTCTGCTTCGACGGGTAATGGCAGCTCGGGCGGTTCATTGGGTCAGACCGACTCAAGCTACAACGTCAGCACGCTGATAGGCGGAGCATCCCATCAATTCCTGAATGAGATCCAGGCATTGGAAGGCGTCGGGCGCGCCCGTATCGTGGCTCGGCCGCAGGTCGTCGGTGTCGTGAATCACCCCGCAGTCATGAAACACCAGCGGACAGCATCCGTGCGGGTAGCGGGCAATCTGGATACCAGTTTGTACCAAATACAAACGGGCACGCAACTTTCCGTGATTCCACAGATCGTTGCCTATAACTCGCACAATGAAGTGCGTCTCTCCCTTTCGATTCAGGATGGCGGATTTGAGAACCAGACTGTCGACGATATTCCAATTGTCAGACAAACCGAGATCAACACCGACGCCACCATGCGTGAAGGCGAAAGCCTGCTCATTGGCGGCATTTCCGTAGACCAGACATCAGACGACTACAGCGGATTGCCCTGGATTGCCCGGGTCCCTTTGTTGGGCGCATTGTTCCGTACCAAACGAGGCTCAAGTTCGCATGAAGTCCGCCTCTTCATGCTCACACCGAAAATCATCAAGGTGGGTGAGAACCGCCAGCCCCAGGTCGCCACGACGCATCCCAATGACGGCAGCTTACGTGTGATCTGCCGCGCCCAGGATTTGATGGTGTCGCCTCGTTGCCTCGTACAAGGGTATTGATTCATGTCTGCTTCGCCATACATGAAACAACTTCGCATCCTGTCCGGCACACATGCCGGTGCCTCGTTAGATTTGATGCCGGGTCGTTATTCATTGAGCGGAGCGCATGATGCAGATATCTCGATCAGCGACTGGCGTTTCGCGGCGCTGGTCATGGATGTGCAGGCCGAAGGATCCGTCACGCTGCACTGGGACGAGGCGCCGGAAAAGCATCTCGACTTGCATGATTATCAGCCTGTCGAGTTCCTGGACGTCGCCCTCTGCGTGGGGTCGGCCTACGAGTCGTGGCCGGATGCGACGGCGCTCTTCGCGGTACAGAAAAGCGTCGAGGACGCGATCGCCCGCGGCGGTGTTTTTGCGGTGTGGCGCGCGGTCCGGCGTACTTCGTGGATCACGCATTGGCGCCTTTCGCTGGGAGGCCTGATCATGCTTGCACTCGTCTCGTCCGGCTGGTTGATGTCCACTGGCACCAACGCCCAGCGACCAGCCCCGGTAACGGCAGCGCAACAGCGTCCGCTATTACAGCGCGTGCTGGACGAGGTAGCGCCGCATCGCCTGCATGTGAGCGTCAACGATGACGTGCTGACGGTGCGCGGCATGGTCGACGATCCCGCGCAGGCCGCCCGTGTCGCCGACGCGATTGCGCACCAGCCGCCGCATCTGCGGCTGAAGGAGCAAATTACCGTCGCCACCGAGGTCGCCCAGGCCATCGCCAACAGCGTAGGGATCAGCGACGCGAGGGTTCATTATCAGGGCCAAGGGATATTCGAATTCTCGGCCACGGTCGAGCATCCCGATAAAGTCCGGGCCGCCGTGGCGCGTGTGGCAGCGGATCTGGGCCCATTTGTCCAACGCGTCGACACCCGCCTCGAAAATTCCGCGACCAAGAAAACGCCCCTGCCTGCTAGCCGTTCCGTATGGAGCACCCAAGACGGCGTCAATATCGTCGAAGGCATGGACGGGTCTAAGTACATTGTGTTGAGCAACAACGGCCGCGATACCAATGGCCCCGATCAAACCGATCATGACTTGCCTGGGCAGAACGCCGACACGCGACTGCCCTCCCAACCTGGAGATGCTCCATGAGCCTGAATTTTCCGCTTCCCGACAAAACGCTGAGTACCGCCATCGACAACCTGGAAGAGACCCTGCGCCAGGATGTCAATGGTGATAAAGCGCGCGCTCTGCACCACTACTTTTCCAACGCGGAGTTGCATATGCGCGGCGAACGGGCTCGTCAAACGGATTTTGAACAGGGTCAGTTCGCCGGCTTGCTTGCCGACGCGTTTTCTGCCTCGACTCGCAGCATTGTCTCGGCCTGGCATGCGCTTCATGGACGGGAGCTTACGCTCTAAGTCCTGCATTGTCTCCCCGGACATGTCAGTCTGTCCGACGTCCAGATCCAGGACATACGGGAATTACACGACTGACGCTTTGTTCTCTTCGTATTAGGAGTTTCTATGATTAATCCTCTGAGCGCGGTAGGCGGCATAGCCTCCACCGCTACGTCTGGTATCACAAATGCTGCATCGACAGCTGCGGTAGGCCGTACTGCGGAAAAAACCGCCGGTACTTCAATGAACAACTCGACCGACAACGTCTTAGGCAATCTGAGCGAATCGATCAACAAGAGCATCGCTTCACAAGCCTCCATGGCGGCAATGACGACCGACGCTGCAGCTCAGCAAAACGGCATCGCCATGCAGGCGCAACAAGCCATGTCGACCATCCACATGGCCCAGCAAATGATGTCGGCGCAGACCAAGGCTGCGAACGCCGGCGCAGATGCGATCAAGGAAGCCGCGGGCTGAGTTTCACGCGCTCCCTGGCGCAGTCGCCGGTCCGCGGAGACTGCGCCGCTTGAAGGAATTCGCTGGTCAGCGTTTCTGTCTCGCACTCATGCCAGAAAGCCAAACAATATAGGAGCCAAACCATGGCACCCCCTTCCCTGCCCAAGGACTGCATGCGCGTCATCGCAGCCATACATCTGCTATCGGACAAATACGGCGCTACTGATGACACGGCCAAGATACTGGCCGTCATGGCCGCTGCGGCCCCCGACAGGCCGGAAATTGCCGTGGCACAGGCGCGCAACATGCTGGTATCACGCGATTATGCCGAGGCCCGTTCGCTGCTGGACCGGGTCGAGACGAAGAATCCGGACAACGCCATGATCAAGGCCATGCTGGCCTTGTGCATGTATATCCAGCAAGACGGCATGTGGGAAACCTGCGCCGAAGAAGCGTTGGCCTTGCCTGACAGCAACGCCATCTCGCGTGGGATTATCGACACCCTTGCCAAAAGGTCGGGACAGCCCTTGCGCGGACTTTCCAAAGAAGACGCATCCGAACCGGTTGCCCGGCATCACCACGTGCCTGGCCTGGTTTGCTGAACCTAGGAACGTTGAACCATGCCACTCATTCCTCCTGTTTCACCTGTTGACGCGCTGGGAAAGTCAGCCGTCGATATGACCAAGAAACACATCACCCCTGAGGTTTCTCCCGAACTGAGCCAAAAGTTCGGCGAACTCATGAAAAGCAGCAAAAGTGAGTCAGCGGGAGAGTCGAATCTGCTTGACCGGGTCTCGCACGCCGTCAAAGCGCAGCAGGAGGAGTTCCAGGCGATGCAGAACAACATGGTCAACGTCCTGGAACATGGCCACTCCATGTCTCCGGCGGCGCACTTCGAAGCCTTCGCCAAATTGACCATGGATGCATCCATCGCGCACATGAAAATTTCGCTGTCCTCGGGCATGACCAAAAGCAGCAACAAAAGTCTGCAAACCCTTTTGAAGAACGAGTAGCGAGTTTTTATGCGTACGACTGGAAGATTCCTTTTCCTGCCACGCTGGCTGTGGGTAGGACTGTTGGCGCTGTTTCTGACGGGATGCAAAGAGCCTATCTACAACCAACTGTCGGAGTCAGCTGCCAATGCCATGCTGGAGGTACTGCTGCAGGCGCAGGTAGACGCCCAAAAGAGCAGTCCGGATGCCAAGACGTGGACCGTGTCGGTAGACAGCAGCGACATGGGGCGGGCGCTGGCTATTCTGCGTGCCAATGGACTGCCTGAACCCGGCTACGAGACATTGGGAGACATGTTCAAGAAAGACGGCTTGATCTCGACCCCTATCGAAGAGCGGGTCCGCTTCATTTACGGTACCTCGCAGGAACTGGAACGTACGCTGTCCAAGATAGACGGGGTCATCATTGCGCGCGTGCATGTCGTGCTGCCCAATAACGACCCGCTGGCCACGGATACGCGCCCGTCAAGCGCCTCTGTGTTTATCAAATATCGCGACGGCACAGATGTTTCTACGTTAGTACCCATTATCAAGAATTTCGTGATGCGCAGCGTCGAAGGCCTGTCGTACGAAAACGTCAATGTCACGATGGTGCAGTCCGCAGCGGCGCCCGCGACGCAGTTCCCTGTGCAATCCAGCAGTTGGCCTTTATCCACGGTCATCCTGGCGGCTATTCTCTTGTTGGGACTTGGTGGCGCGGGTGGCTATTATGGCTGGCGTCGTTTCCGCTCCCGGCGTCAACCGCCGCAAATCGACTCCCCCAGACCTGTTCCGGCGCCTGCGGCATTGCCGGATACTGAACACGCTTGAGGCAAACGCCCCATGGACGGAATGCGGGACCCCTTGCGTGCCTTGCTGCAGGCAATCCGCCACAAATCCGCGCACCTCGTTGAACACATGGATTCCAGCTGGCTGGAGCGGGCCCGGTTAGAGCTGGGCCTGGAGATGGCCAGACTGGAAACCACCATGCTTTCACGCATGTTGCGGCAGGTCTACCGGCTGAATTGGCCCGACCCTGGTGCATTCTCGGTACTGGCGCATCGCATTGTTCTGCTGCCGAAAGCGGAAATTCACCGCATGCTGGCGGTTGCCGCGCTATGGACCCAGCGCGACCGCGTGCGTCTGTGTATTGCCAATCCCCAACGCGGC
The DNA here is from genome assembly GCF_965139205.1 of Bordetella muralis. Lineage (GTDB taxonomy): Bacteria > Pseudomonadota > Gammaproteobacteria > Burkholderiales > Burkholderiaceae_B > Bordetella_A > Bordetella_A muralis. The sequence continues at coordinate 240,019 of NZ_CBCSIU010000002.1, read as the reverse complement.
GCTCTGGTCGAGCGCATAGGACAATCCGCTTATGCCCGCCTATTGGCTTGCCCATCTTTGCCGCAAGCTCATCGAGGGCCGTTGAGCCTTGATGAAATTCGCTCCCAGGGATTGATTCTCCTGGGCGCCCGCCACTGGGTGGATAACATCACCGGATGGCATAGCCAGGACCTCCTGGATTGGCTGAGTCTGGCAATACCGCCAGCCGATGCCCCCGATACCCACATTCAAGTCCACGAAGGGATACGTCTCATGCTGGACGACATCCCTGCCCTTTTCCCGGAACACGAATGGCTGTTTGGCGACTCCATGACTCGATCGCTGTCGATATCGGCGATGGCATCCTGCCCGCAGACGATTTCGCGCGGCTGACGCACACCGAGCAGATCCTGCGCGAAGCCCAGGAAACCCACGAACGGCTGGTCGCCGAGGCTGAGCTGCAGGCTAGCCAGATCCGCGAGGCAGCCCAGACCGAGGCCGATCAGATGCTGGACCAGGCTCAGCGTCAATTGGACAGCGCCTACCAGGCGGGGTTAGACCGTGGCATGCAGGAAGCCGCGGCACGCTGGGCCAGCCAGGCGCTGGAAATTGCGGCGAACCACAAGCGCGTGCTGGAAAGGCAGAGCGAACGGCTATCACAGCTGGTCTCGGCGGCGGTAACGCGCCTGGTGGATGAAGAAGACCGCAGCAGCCTGTTTCGGCGCAGCCTGCGCACCATTTCCAAGTTGGTCAAAGATGTGCCGCTACTGACCATGTACGTACACGAGGCTGAGCGGGAACAGGCAGAGCGCGCTGTCGCCTCCGTGCTGCCCCAGATGAGCCAGGGCCTGAGCATCGAAATCATTGCCAGCAACGCAGTGCCCACCGGAACCTGTCGTTTCGAGTCCGACGAGGGTGTCGTCGATGCCAGCCTGGATACGCAGATCACGGCGCTTCGGCAGGCCGTGCATCGGGCTGCGCTGGACATGTTGAGGGAAGAAAATGACGCCACCAACGCATTGCCAGCAGATGGACCCTAAGCCATGAACGATATTGTCGACGGTACCTTCCAGCGTTTCGCGCACGCGCTGGAGCGAGAATTCAATCAGGAACAGACCATTGTCCGTACAGGACGGGTCTACGAAATTATCGGCACCCTAGTCAAGGCCCGCGGCATAGATCCCCATATAGGTGAAGTCTGTGAACTATTGAGCCCGAATGGCGAGTTGCTTCAACGTGCCGAGGTTGTCGGATTCGGAAAACAAGGCACCATACTCTCTCCCTTTGGAACCCTGTCGGGCATCAATGAGCACACACAAGTGCGCGCCACCGGCAAACCCCTATCTGTGCCCGTGGGACCGGCGCTATTGGGCCGCGTGTTGAATGGCCTGGGTGATCCGATTGACGGAATGGGGCCCCTGGAATGCGGCGAAACGCGGCCGGCTTATGCCGACCCACCCGACCCCATGCAGCGCGCCATGATCGAAAAGCCCTTGCCCACCGGCGTAAAAATCATCGATGGCCTGATGACACTGGGCGAGGGTCAGCGCATGGGCATCTTCGCGCCCGCAGGCGTAGGCAAAAGTACCTTGATGGGGATGTTGGCGCGTGGCGCGCAATGCGACATCAGTGTCATCGCACTTATTGGTGAACGCGGCCGTGAAGTGCGCGAATTCATCGAGCAAATATTGGGCGAGGACGGCATGGCCCGGTCGGTAGTCGTATGCGCGACCTCGGACCGCTCCAGTATCGAGCGTGCCAAAGCGGCTCATATCGCCACGGCGATCGCTGAATATTTTCGCGACCAGGGCCAGCGTGTGCTGCTGATGATGGATTCGCTGACCCGCTTCGGACGGGCCCTGCGCGAGATTGGCCTGGCGGCTGGCGAGCCGCCAGCACGGCGCGGCTTTCCCCCCTCTGTATTTGCCGAGCTGCCTCGTCTGCTGGAGCGTAGCGGCATGGGAAGCACAGGCTCCATCACTGCGCTTTACACCGTGCTGGCTGAAGACGACAGCGGCGGTGACCCGATTGCCGAAGAAGTGCGCGGCATTCTGGACGGCCACATGATCCTGTCACGCAAAATAGCCGCCAAAAACCAATATCCGGCCATCGATGTCCTGGCCAGTCTGTCGCGGGTGATGACGCTGGTGGTGCCCGAACATCATGTCGAAGCCGCCAATCGTTTTCGCAATATGCTTGCCAAGTATGACGAGGTTGAAATCCTGCTTCAAGTGGGTGATTACCGCGAAGGCAGCGATCCGGCGGCCGATGCCGCCATTGCAAACATCGACGCCATACGCGCCTTTTTGAACCAATCGCGAACCGGTCTCGAAGGATTCGATGAGATCCTGCTCCAATTGGAGGAGATCGCCCAATGAGCCCGCGTCTGCGCGCTTTACGCGCTCTGGTAGCAGTCCGTCGCCGACGCGCTCAGGCCTTGCAGGAGGCACTGGCAGAGGCGACGCAACAGCTGGATCAGGCCCGGCAGGCGGCAACCGAGGCGGCCGCACGAGCGCAACAATGCCAAGAGGTCTATTTGCAAGGCGAACAAGAATTGCAAACGCTGGTTCACGACGCTTTCACGCTAATGGCTCAACGCGCCATGGCGTTGCGCAATGAAACGTTGCAACACACGGCCCAGCAAGCTCGGCAGATGGCAGACAACGCGCAGAATCGTGTTCCTCCATTGGAAGAGGCAGTGCTTGTCGCGAAACGGGAGGTCATGCGCAACGATCAGCGCATTGACTACTTCGATGAACGCATAAAGGAAATGCTGCGCGATCAGGCGGCGCTCCATATGGAAATCGAGGAAGAAGACGCAGGCGAAGCCGCGGTGGCGCGCCTGATCGCCGGGCGCCGGCAAGACGCGGCGGAAGATCCGGCATGAACGAATCATCTAATCAGCTCATTGCGCTGCTAGCCACGTATCTACCCACAATACAAGGTTTTTTCACCTTGTGCGTGCTGGCCAGCCTACGTTTTCTGACCGCGTTTTATATCTTTCCGCCGTTGGGCGACACTTTTCTTACCGGCTATTTGCGCAATAGCCTGGTCGGCTTGCTATCCATTTTCGTGGCCGTGGGCACCCCAGTTGAGGCAATGCAGACGCTGGCGATACTGGATCTGGCCGTCCTGGCGATAAAAGAGGCTGTCATTGGGTTGTTGATCGGCTTTGCCAGCGCCCAGGTATTTTGGATCGCGTCCAGTGTGGGCGCCCTGCTCGATATGCTGACGGGCTATAACGATGTCCAGACCAAGAACCCGTTGAGCGGCGAGCAAAGTACGCCTATTTCGCAATTTTTGCTGCATCTGGTAACTGTGATCTTCTACACCACGGGCGGGATGCTTTTCTTTCTAGGCGTCGTTTTCCAGTCGTACCAGTTATGGCCCTTGTTCTCCAACTTGCCTCAACTCGGCAATGCCAGCAGCCCGTTCGTACTCAGTCAGATTAACGGCCTGATGACGGGCATCGTGAAATTTGGCGCGCCGGTACTGCTGGTATTGATTTTGATTGAATTCAGCTTCGGCCTGCTCAACCGGGCAGCGGGTCAACTGGGTCTTTCAAATCTGAGTCAACCCGTCAAAGGGGCTGTCACGCTCCTGATGCTGGCATTGCTCATCAGCACGATCATCCCGCAGATCCAGCATCTGCTGGTACCCACGGGATTACTGCAGGAAATGAAGCGCATGATGGACATGGACTGATATCCGCCGGTCAATAAAAGTGACCTTTCATGCCGGAGAAAATTGCACCAGCCGTTGATATCAGGCCGAGCTTTTAATATCGTCGGCACCCTCGTTAGCGGTTTTCACGGCCGCCGCTATCATGCTCTGGGCAGTGTGGATTGACGAGTTGACCATCTCTGTCTGGGATGACGTAATCATGTTCTGTGTTGAGGCTTGTTGCTGCAGCATCGCCATCTGCATATTCGTTTCCTGCATTTTTTGTTGTTGATCTGCCATCTGCTTCATGACAGGATCTTGAAAATCCTTTCCGGCGAGCCCACCAGCAGCATCATGCGGGGCCTTCGCCTCGGCATCGCCAGCTGGCTTTGCGTTGTCAAGACCCTGAAGCTTCGCCTTCATCGAGGCGAGATCGCTGCTCAAGCTTTTCATTTCTTGAGTGGCTGCAGCCATTTCCTGACGCGCTGCGGCCATTTTTTCAAGACTCGCGTGGCGAGGCGCTAGAGGGCTCCCCTTCGCGCGCATAGCTGGCCTACGCTGCAACCCTGGAACAGACTGCGACGCGGGAGTTGCAGACGTCTGCCCCATCAACTGCTTCGCTCCCTGGGTGGCTTTGGTGGCGACCTGACTCGCCTGCCTGGCCACATTGGATATAAAGGAACTCGCCCCTTTGATCGGCAATGCCATATAACCTCCTGTGCTGAAATGTACAGTGGACCCTTTCTAGCGGCGGCAGACCGCCATGGGTGAATGAATGTCAAACAATTGTGGGTTAGGCTCTTGCCTCTGGCCGCGTCTGAGAAGGAGGCAGACCCTTGTTGTACAACCCCTCCTCATAGTCGCCATGGTCAATGGCATCCAGGGCCTTGAACCCTATTTTCGCGTTAACGCCGTCATGCTCGCCTACCACCTCGGTGATGGTGTTCAGATGCAGTGCGGCGCGTATGCCGAGACGCTTCGGGCCGCCATTGCTGACCACGTATTTGAGTTTCAGGTCGACAGGCATCCACGACTCGGGCGTTGTCAGCAGTGATGTAATGGCAGCGTCAACCGCGGCGCGGTCCTCGTCGCTCGCGCCCGCGCCTTTTTGGGCGATCTGAGCCTCCATGACATCGATCTGCTTGGCCACCGCTTCACGCAGGCGATGCCGTAGAAAATAGACTTGATTCCTGGCCTCGGCTGAGTCAATTCTGGCCCTGACCTTCTCGAGCTCTGCGAGGCCGCGCGTCGTGGCGGCGACTCGTGCCTGCGCACTGGGTTGTCCTTGCTCTTTCGACAACTCGCCAATCGCAAAAAAGCGTACCCATTCGTCTTGATTTTGCTTCAACGAATCCCGAAAGGCGTTCAGCGACGTGTACTCGCAGTCCATGATGCAAGCGCGGTGTATCAGCCGGCCATCGTCCCGTACAAGATTGAATTTAGCCTCGCCCCTTCGGTCAAGCAGCGGCAATGTCACGCCTAGGCCCACCGCCTGAGTACGAACCGTGGCATGACGGCCTTGCGAATCCGCGTCAATCTGCCCTAACGTGCCAAATCTGACGCCAGCATTGCCAGACATCTTCCATCCCTGGCCGAAACGATGCTGCTCGTACTGGTATCTGCCCCCGGAGTCCTTTGCATCGCGTTGACGATTGACCCACTCGCCTTGCACTCCCAGCGGCGTCGCCATGGCATTTAATGATGCCATCGGAAACGTTACGCCTGCCCCTACATCGGCGGAACCGCCGTGCCGCCTGTTACGATCCACGGCCTCGGTCCAGCCGATGGAAATATCCGGCTCTTCAAAGAAATGGGAGGCCAACTGGTTCCACGTATCCGCAGAGCTGCGCTTGTCGCCTGTTGGCGCGGCGGCGCTGCGCAGATACTCGGCAACCTGGAGTTGTTTCTTATGCAAACCGGCATCGTTGTAGCCAGTTCCATCTTCCTTGAGACGCCGCGGCACTCGGATCGAAACACCGCGAATGTTGGCTTGCTGATGGCCATAAAACACCGCGTCAATATTAGCCCCGGCCCGCACGCCCAGACTATCTCCTACTCCCAGGCCATAACCGACAAGGAGGCCAGCCCCTTCCTGGTGGGAAACCGTATTCGACGTGCCGAAGAAAAATTCAGTTCCGGCGATACCGCGCCCCAACTCGAACACCGCATCGCGCCGACGCTCGGCACGCAAATCCAGACGCGGCCCCAGCGGGATACCTGACAAAGCGCTTGTCAAGCCGCTTAGGTTGGCCGACAAACCTCGCGTGCTGCCGCCGAATTCGTTTCCGTCAAAAAGACGCAATCTGCCACCTGGCGGGAAATTGTCTACAACCTGCAAGAACCTATCGTGCACTTGATCTGCCTCTGGCGCTGGCAGCCTCGTTGTCTGATAGGTCTTAAAGGTATTGCTCCAGGTGTTCAACGCATTGCCGAGCTCTCCATCCTCCGGTCCGCGTCCCTGAACCCACGCGGCGACCGAATCGGCATCCCAGCTTTGCTTTCGCAATCCAGAAAACGAAGCATGGAGGTGGCTGGCGCTGGTCCATGAGCGCGCCGTGCTCAGAAGGCCGATCGGGATACGTACGCGGTGATTCGCTTGCTCGCGCAACAGTTGGTCGCGCAACGCCACGGCCTTGTCCTTGATCTTGCTGCGTTCTTTACGATTGGGCGTGTCTTTGGCAAAGCCGCCTTGCTCAATCCACACATGGATTGCGGCCAACTCCACCAAGGCTTTTTCGGGTTCTGGATTGCCCAGAATCATCCCTGGCTGCAAGTGCGTCAGCAATGCGGCCGACGCATCATGCAATTCATGTTCCAGCTTGTCCATCTGGGCGATCGTGCGCTGCGTGATGTCTTGGGTTCCGCCACGCAAGGCCGACATGGGAGAGCGATGCGTGCCAAACAGACGTGGAACAAACGTCTTGAGGCGGTTTTCACCCGCTCGGGGCATAGTCTTGCCCATGAACTTGTGCAAGCGGTTGCGCGTCATGGCCAGAGCCGAGCCGGGGCTGTCGTCGCGGAAATTCTGCCGCCAGGCAAAATAATCGCCTTTTTGCCGAGCGCTCAGCGCATCCTTGCCACCTCGTGAGACAAGCAAGGCCGCCTCGTAGGCAGCCAACGCCAGCGTGGGAGAGACTTTCGCTCCCTCTTTCGCCCGCTCCAGTACCGCCGCGGGCCGTGATGCCCCGGCTCGCGCACGTGGATAAGTCTGATTCAGATGATCGAGCGCCTGCAGCATCATGCGCTGCGCAGCCGGCTTGGAGGTCGGGAGCGAATCCGCGCTCGGCTGAGCAGTGCCCGCGATCGTTCCTTGCGCCATCGCTGCTTGGGTCTGCATATGCAATAGTGCCTCGTAGCCGGTCGAGGTACGCGATAAGGTGTATGCAGCGCGCCAGGCTTTCGAATAGTCGGACAACGACGCATCGCCCCGCGCGCCCTGTCCGGACATGCTTAACTTGTCGAAGTCCAGATTCTTCAACACATCCAGCACATTCTTCGCCTCATCCATGTCCTGGATGTCCGCGGCTTGCAAGGCCTGCGCCACCAACACCGCCCGCTGGATCTCCGGCGCGCGCGCCGGCGCACCCAGATGCATCAAGTCGGACACTAAAGCATGGTCTTGCGACGTGGATCGTGTCTCAGGAAACTGGCTTGCGAGGTATCCGGGCAATGCCGTTCGATCCAAGAAGATACAGGGCCCACCTGCAGGGGCATTTCCGGGCGCCGCGGTGCGCGCCGTCAAAGCCCGGCGCACATACGCGTCTTTGCCCCCGAGGCCTGCATTGCGCGGCTTGATCGCCACGTCATCTCCTGTGGAGGGTTGGGATTCGCCGGACGCCTTGGTAAACGCAGGGACACGGGCCTGTCCCTGCAGGGGACGAAAAGACTTCCCTCCCGCGGGCGTCATGATTTCAACCCTCGTGTCACCCAATTTGCGGCGGAGCCAGGATGCCTTGCTGGAGGAATCCCGCGGGGCAGCTTTTTCTTGTCCCCCCTGCTTTGGCCCATCGGCACGCTCGGCTTGCTTGGCCCCCTGGGCCGTTGCCTGCCGACGAGCCTGTAACGGGATGTCGCCGCGGCGTTGTCCTGGTGGTGTCTCTGGTGGATCTGGCCTCTCTCGTGAGGCGTCGGTCGCCGCAGATCCCTCAGACGGCCGAGTGCGCAGGTTCAACAAGCGCGGGAGTTTCGAAAAAGAAGACACCTTGCAACACTCCATCCTGGTATTACGACAACTACAGGCGGAATGAAACAACGCCCAGGCAAGGCGTCATACAGGAAATACGAAGAACCAGCGGCTCAAACGAAACTGCAGCCTCAGTTCCTTGTCCCTGCACACGTATGCGGATAAGCTCAATACACGGAAGACTCCGGTTCGACAATCAACAAGTAGTCGACTAGGGCGTGTTAACACTATTTGACACGACGATGTGTGCTGCGAGAAAGTCCATGCATGGAGATCACGCCTTCGCAATTCGCCCAGATCGAGCATTGCCTGCCCACCCAGCGGGGCAACGTCAGCCTGTCCAATCTGGACGTGTTGAATGCGATCCTGTACGTCGCAGAGCACGGCTGCAAGTGGCGCGGCCTGCCCAAGCGGTTCGGTAACTGGCACACCATCTACACGCGGATGAACCGTTGGTCCAAGTCCGGCGTCATGGACCGGGTGTTCGAGGAACTGCAACAGTCACAGGTTGTGCGCATCAAGATCGAAGCCGTGTCGCTGGACAGCACCAGCATCAAGGTGCATCCGGATGGAACCGGGGCGCTAAAAAAAACGGTCTGCAAGCCATCGGAAAGTCCCGAGGCGGATGGAATACCAAGATTCATATGGTTGCCGCGGATGCTCGCACGGCTATAACGTTCTCGTTGTCGCCCGGGCAAGCGCACGACGCTCCCGAGGGCCGGGCGCTGCTCGGCCGGTTGAGCGCGCCGAACCGGCCGCTTCATTTGCTGATGGATCGCGCCTACGAGGGCAACGAGACCAGGCAACTGGCGCTCGACCTGGGCTTCATCCCAGTTGTTCCGCCATTGAAGACCAGGGTCGAACCGTGGGAGTACGACCGCGAGATGTACAAGCGCCGCAACGAAGTCGAGCGCCAGTTCCGCAGGCTCAAAGGTTTCCGCCGCATCTTCTCGCGCTTCGAAAAGCTCGACGTGATGTTCCTTGGCTTCATCAGCTTCGCGCTGATCGCTGACGGACTTCGTATGTGTTAACAGACTCTAGCGGAAGAGATCCGCTCCTGAACCATGTCAACACGTCGCGCAGCGACAAGGCACAGTGAAGGAATGAGGCTCATCCGACGGGATGCTTGGAACTTCGCTTCGCGACCCGTGCTTTCAATCCGTGGCGTTCCGCCTGTCTCAGCGAACTGGACGGCGACAGGAGCGCATCCTTTCGCACCACGAGGAGACCTGCTAGCCAGGCACCCAGCGACAGGATCGCCGGCTCCTGGGCGCGTCGCTTGAGCACGCACAGCGAGATGCGATCGCCGCTGCTCACGAACCCCAACGGTGCGGCGATGCGCCCCTGTTCGATTTCTTCCTGCACCAGCACGGACGGAGCAATGCCGACCCCCAATCCCGCAATGGTGGCCTGGATCATGTAGATTAGCTGGCCGAAAGAGCGCTGGGGCTTCAGTTGTGCGACGTCGAGGTCACTGGCTTTCGCCCAGATATCCCACGCGGCAGGATAGGAGTTGGTAGCCAGCAAGGGAGTCGACATCAGGGTTTGCGGCGCTGCCAGCGTGGTCGCTTGCGCGGGAGTGCAGATCGGCCCGATATCGTTGTCGGCAAGAAGCTGCTCGTTCACATCCCTGGAATGGGTATCCCGGCCGCAATAGATCAGCGCATCGACATGCCCCGCACGCAACCGGCCCACGTCAGTGCCTACCTGCAGGTTCAGCGCGATATCCGGATGCTGCGCTTCGAGGCTGTCGAGTCGAGGAATCAGCCACTGCATCATGAAGCTGCCAGGGCACGCGAGGGTCAAGGCAGTGGAGGGTCGCTGTCCACGAATTTCGACGCATACCCTGCTCATGTCGTCCAACGCCTTCGCTGTCGACGCGAACAGCCGCTTGCCGGCCTCGGTCAGCGTGACCCCCGACGCATGGCGATCAAATAACTTACAGCCAAGCCACGATTCGATGAGACGAATCTGGTGACTCACGGCGCTGTGCGTGACGTTGAGTTTGTCCGCTGCGGCAACGACGCTGCCTGCCTGCGCGGCAGCTGTAAAGGCCTTGATGGCAGTCAGGGGAGGTAGCTGATGAATATCCATGGCATGAAACTAATTTACACCCAGTGTAGAGAAGGATCGCTACCGGCGCGAGGGAAATCGGCTTATCTTGTGTCCCTGCCGAACCCCTTTCCATCTCCTTCGTCATGCCTGCCAACGCCTTGCCCCGTCGCACCGCCATCCTGCTTCTCGCCGTCGTGATTGGCGCCTGGGGCATCAACTGGACCGTTGGCAAAGCCGTGTTGCACTACTTGCCGCCGATCTGGGCGACGGCGTTGCGCATGGTGCCTGCGTGCGTTGCGCTCTGGGCGCTTTGCTTGGCTTCAGGCCGGCTGACCATCCCGGTGAGAGGTGATGTGCCGGTGATCCTGAGCGTGGGGTTGCTGCACATGGTGGCCTTCTCGGTTCTGGCGAGCATCGGCCTGCAGTACCTGCCTGCGGGCCGCTCGGTGGTCTTGGCGTACACCACGCCGCTGTGGGTACTGCCTGCCGCGCGCATCTTTCTGGGCGAGGCGTTTACCGTTCGGCGCGGGGCAGGTCTGTTCCTGGGTGTGGCGGGGCTGGTGGTGCTGTTGCAGCCCGCGGCCGTCGACTGGACGAACAACGACGTGCTGCTGGGACACGGGTTGATCCTGCTGGCCGCTGCATGTTGGGCGGCCTGCATCGTCTATGGGCGCGCACATCGATGGATCACGCCACCCTTTCAGTTGCTGCCGTGGCAGACGCTGCTCGCTGGAGTCACGCAACTTGCGCTCGCCTTCTTCATCGAGGGCACGCCACCCATCCCATGGTCCATGGAGTTGGTAGCGCTATTGGGCTACAGCAGCCTGATCGGCACGGTGCTGGCGTACTGGGCCATGAACACCGTGAACCGTGGCTTGCCAGCTTCCGTCACGTCGATGGCGTTGCTTGGCGTGCCGGTGGTGGGGTTGCTGGGTTCCAGCGTCTTGCTGGGCGAACGGCCCGACGCGATTCTCTTGCTTGCAACCGGGCTGATCGTGGCTGGCGTCGCGTTGGGCACGTTTGGCGGCATCTCTGCCAAGGTGCGGCCTTAGCAGTTCGCATTCATTCTCCTCGTTCGGTATCGCCGCCGGCATGGGTGTGGATCTGGCCAAAGCCGGCCACGTCGCCACGCTGCGCCGCACGGACGTGGTCGCCGTGCCGATCAGAGAAGAAGAACGCATCGTCACCTGCGTGCTTCACAAGCACCAGCGGTTCGGGTTGATAGACGAGCTGCGCTTCCTGGTGCACGCTAAGACCTCGCACTGATCGTTACAGCTCCGACTCCATCGCGGCGGTGCGCCGCGCCATCGGCCTTGGACAGGACGCGCCTCACTTGCGATGCTGTGGGCTCCACGGCCCGCAGGCCGCGTTGATCGAACACGAGATGCGCACAATTAGTGTTAACAGGCCCTAGGCCGCGCCGTCGCTTCAGGCCTCGACCTGAACCTTCAGCCGTTCTTCCGTCGCTGTCCATTTCTCGTATTCGAATAGCGACCACAATTGCCGATGCGACAGCATTCGCTCGGCCGAACCTGCCGTTGTACCCGTGGCGGCCAAGCCCCGTAACATCTCTGTCCCTGCATACGTAAAACAACGCGTAATGGCATTGGGATAGATTGCCATGGCAAAACCCAGCTCGCGCAAGCGCGCCGCAGGCACGATAGGCGTGCGCCCGCCTTCCACCATATTAGCCAATACGGGTGCGCTGACGCTGCGGGCGACCTCGGCCAGCTCCTGTTCGTTTTCCGGGCTCTCGACAAAGATGACATCAGCGCCGGCCTCTACGTAGCGTGCCGCACGATCCAGCGCGGCCTGCAGGCCATGGTCGCTGCGTGCGTCGGTACGGGCGATGATGGCGACATCAGGGTCGATACGGGCATCGACGGCGGCTTTGATGCGCCCGACCATTTCCTGTGTCGAAACGAGATTACGCCCTCCTTCGTGCCCGCATTTTTTGGGCCAGGATTGATCCTCGATCTGTATGCCCGAGATACCCGCTCGTTCGAAAGCACGTACGGTACGGATCACGTTCAATGGTCCACCGTAACCCGTGTCCGCATCGACAATCACCGGAATGGACACCACATCCGCCACGCGCGCTGCGCGATCCAGGACCTCGGAAAAGGACATCAGGCCCACATCGGGCGCGCCGAGTGCTGACATGGACATGCCCGAGCCCGTGAGATACAGCGCCTGAAAGCCTGCCTGCTCGATCAAACGCGCCCCGACGCAATCGTAAGCTCCCGGGGCCACCAATACCTCTGGCGCAGAGATTTGCTGCCGCAGCGCGGCGTTACGTCCGGTCGGTTGACGCAGGCCCAAGGGATAGTCGTGAGGATCAGGCATGAGGGTGAATGCTCCAGGGATAAAAGGATGAAAATCGTCGGAAATAGGTAATGCCGTTAATACCGCTTGAATTATTGAATTTTATCTAATAGAATTAATTTCTTTTAAATAGAATATGATTTCCGTCCCTTGATTGTCAAGGACGGGCATCGCTACGCCATGCCACGCTACCCCGTCCGCGAACCCGATCCTGCTCAAGTCGCCGAAGGCGGCGTGGCTGCGGTTGATCGTGCCTTGGCCGTTCTGACCGCATTTCGAGCAGAAGACACAGGGCTGACATTGCGTGAGCTCAGCGACCGGGTGGGACTGGTGCCCAGCACGGTTCTACGACTCTTGGCGTCCCTCATCCATGCCGGGTTTGTCCAGCGTCATGCCGATGCCCGCTATACGCTGGGGCCGGCTACCGCACAGCTGCATCGCGTGTACGCCGCCTCGTTCAGCCTGCAAGACGTGGTGCTGCCCACCCTGCGTTCGCTGGTTGAACAAACGCTGGAAAGCGCGTCCTTTCATGTGCGTCAGGGCGATCAGCGTCTGCTGCTCTATCGTGTCAATTCGCCTCAACCGTTATCGGATCAAAGCCGGGCGGGTGATCTGCTGCCGCTGGACAAAGGCACAGGCGGACACGTGTTACAGGCGTTTTCCGGTGCGCCGGGCGCTCACTACGAGCGCATTCGACAGGATGGCTACATGAGCCTGCCGGTCAGCGATCGCTCTAGTGACCTGGCTGGAATATCCGCACCAGTGTTCTACCCAGGTGGAGAACTCGCCGGTGCCTTGACACTGACCATGCCGGCGCATCGTTTTCGCAAGACTCACATTCCCGTGTTGCGACGTGCGGCCAAGACCTTGACCGCAGCACTCGGCGGATAGCCGTCCTGCAGTCGCAGGGCTGCGCCCTCTCCTGTTCTGCATCAACGCAGGGCTTTCTCGGAGCAACGGATGAATCTGGCCTTCTTCGCTACCTTGAATGCTGTCATCAAGTACGGCAGTTTTGCCCGTGCGGCGCTAGAGATCAATCTGTCGCCCAGTACGGTGAGCCTGCAGATGAAGCGGCTCGAGGAATACTATGGACAGCCGTTGTTTGATCGCAGCGCATCGACGATCAAGCCCACCGCCCTGGCGCATGAAGTCGCAGGCCTGATCAGCGGCACAATGGAGCAAATGGAATCATTGCGGCGCCGCGGGTCCTCCGTTATCGAAGGCTGCGTTTCGCTGGGCGCGATTGAAAGCATGCAAGCGCATATCCTGCCTGAGGCCATGCGATATCTGCGCGAGCACAGCCCGCGCCTCACGGTCAGGCCCGTCCGGGATACGAGTCATGACCTGTTGAACGGCCTGAAAGAAGGCACAATCGATGCAGCCATCGTGGCGTTTGCCGATGATGAACGCAACAAGCGGCTGGATTGGTATCCGCTCTTGCAAGAAGAAATGGTGCTGGTCGCCCCTAAGGACGTGGCGCAGGACAACGCTTCCGCCCTCTTGCAGGCCCATGATCTGATCCGGTATGGGCGGGGATCCAATATTGCTGTGGCGATCGATCGATACTTGGCGGCGACGGGCAACACGGCCCGCGGGACGCTGGAAATGGATTCCACGCATGCCATTCTCGCCATGGTTTCGGCAGGACTCGGGGTATCGATCCTGGCCTGGCCCGATCGTCGCGCCTTTGTTGGTTATCCGATACGCGAGGTGCGGCTGGGTGAGCACGCCCCACGGATGCATTTTTCGCTCGTGACCCGCCGTGGCGAGACCTCTGACCGCGTGCTGTCGGTCATAAAAGATGCGGTGGTTCGCGCCGCCAATGTCGCAGCGGGCCGCAATCGCTGGCTATAACGACTCGCACGGCGTTCGATTTTCCTCATTTGCAAGTGTGAAATCCTCGCTGGAGGCTGGCTCGCCTCATCCCTAGAATGATCGGCAGCAGTTTTCAAGAGCCGGACGGCGAGCTGGTCGCACACCAGCGCCATACCGGCACGGAACAATCCGTACAAGGGGAAAACATGACTGTTCTGTTCAAACGCGTGGCTCTCGCTGCGATGAGTATCACCATGCTGTCGGCCGCGTCCGCCGTCCACGCGGACTCCTATCCCAGCAAACCCATTACATTCGTCGTCGGATACCCGCCAGGCGGGGCCAGCGACGTGATCACTCGCCTGATTGCCGGCCACATGCAGACGGCGCTGAAGCAGCCGGTCATCATCAAGAACCAGCCTGGCGTCAACGGAAACATCGCCACGGAAGAGGTCGTCAAAGCGCCTGCCGACGGCTATACGCTGCTGTTGGGAACGATCGCCAACGCCATCAACGCCAGTCTGCTGAAGAACATCCATCATGACGTGAACAAAGACTTCATTCCCGTCGTGCAGTTCATGTCCTCGCCCAGTGTGCTCGTCGTCACCTCCAAGCTGCCGGTAAAAACCGTGGATGAGTTGGTAGCGCTCGCGAAACAAAAGCCGGGTGCGTTGAGCTATGCCTCGACGGGCTCTGGCAGTTCTCCTCATCTGGCAGGCGAACTGTTCAAGCTGCGCACGGGAACCGATCTATTGCACGTGCCGTACAAAGGGGCAGCGCCAGCCTTGACCGACGTCATTGCGGGACACGTCCAGACGGGTTTCAAGACCGCATTGTCTGCGTTACCAAGCATGCAGGACGGCAGCATCAGGCCGCTGGCGGTAGCCGACAAACAACGCATGCCCGATCTGCCTGACGTGCCGACGATGGCCGAGGCCGGCTATCCCGATTTCGAGGTGTTGTCCTGGAATGGCATCTTTGTGCCGGCCGGCACGCCGCCCGAAGTGGTGCAGCGCCTGAATGCCACGGTCAACGAGATACTCAAAGATCCCGAGATCGATAAACGCATCCGCGGCATGGCGGGCCGTCCTGGCGGAGGCACGCCGGAAGAATTCCGCGCTCTGGTGCAATCGGAAACCGAAAAATGGGGCGAAGTCATTCGTAAGAACAACATCACGCAACAGTGATGCGCACCGCGGCGATCTACGCCCAGGCAATACCGTAAACACAGCAATTAGGAGTAATGGATGGACAAGCTGGAAAAATGGCGCGGTTACGTGCCGGACGCCGAGTTGGAAACCTATCGTAAAGGAGGATTCGCCAATCGCCTCGGGATAGGCAAGCGCCCGGCGCTCGTGAATATCGATACCACGCATATGTTCGTGGATCCCGCTTATTCGTTCTGCGGTGCGGCCATGCCGGAACTGATGTCTGCGCTGGAACGCATCACCGCCCTATTCCGCCAGTTGGGTCTGCCGATTTACTACACCCGTCGCGATGATCGTTCCTTGCCCTCTTATCGCGGCGCGTGGAATTGGAAATTGGCCAAGCCAGACGATGTGCAGTTCGTTGCCGACCCGAGGGCCGATGAATGGCCCGAGGCATATGGGCCGCGGCCAGGCGATCGCGTTGTCATGAAAAACAAGCCATCGGGCTTTTTTGGCACCATGCTGGCAGATTTTCTACGCTATGACGAAATCGATACCGTGATCATGGTGGGGATTTCCACCTCGGGTTGTGTGCGGGCATCGGCCGTGGACGCTTTCTCGCACAATTTTCGCGTCATCCTCGTAGAAGAAGCGTGCGGCGATCGCAGCCCGCAAGCGCACAAGGCGAATCTGTTCGACCTGGACATGAAATTCGCGGACGTCGAATCATTGGACTATATCCACGATGCGTTAGTGGCGAAGTTCGGTTCGTAGGCATTGCTCGTCATCAGGCAAAAGCGCTGGCCGACATGTTCGGCCAGCGCTTTTGCTTTGTTCCGTGCGGATTGCCGGTTGGACTCGGCACGATACTGAATTATGTACCTGTACCGAGTGAGACAATCAACAATCCACCCGCTATTTCTCGACTTTCTTGCGCGCTGAGGCCGCCAGTTTCTCGTACAGCACCAGCTCTCGATCAATAGTCTTTGCGAAATCTGCCGGCGTATCTTGCAGCACGGGCATCATCCCCATTTCCAGGACCTGCTGCTTGAAATCATCGGATATCACCAGCTTGTCCAATGAAGCCTTCAAGGTGTCGATGACCGCCTGAGGCGTACCTGCCGGCATCAACAGACCCGTCCAGGAATCAAAACGGAAATCAGGCATGCCCGACTCGGCAAAAGTCGGCGTATCCGGCAATAACGGATAGCGTTCCGGCGATGCCACCGCCAATACACGCACCTTGCCACTCTTGATATGCGGCAGGACGGATCCCAATGTCGCAAACGACATATCCACGTGCCCGGCAATCAAATCCACCATCGCAGCTGCCGCACCCTTGTACGGTACGGGCGTGATTTGCGTGTTCGTCAACTGCGTGAACAGCTCGACGGCGAGCAATGGCGATGCGCCTTGCGCTGCAGAGTTGTATTGGTTTGGCGCCTGGCGCACGGCCTCGACAAACTCGCTGAAATTTTTTGCCGGAAAGTCGTCACGCACCACCAATACCGTTGGCGCAATCGCCACGGTGCGTACCGGCATCAGGTCCTTGCGGCTGTCTACGTCCAGTCCCTCAGTCATCCAGGGATTGATGGTCAGGTTCAGGCTGGCCACCAATCCCGTATAGCCGTCGGGCTTGGCGCGGGCGGCGGCCTTGGTACCGATATTGCCGCCAGCGCCACCCTTGTTTTCAACGATGAATTTCTCGCCCAGGTCCGATCCCAACTGCTGGGCAATCAAGCGCGCGATCAGGTCCGTCGGCCCCCCAGCCGGAAAACCTACAATCAAATTGACCGGTTGGTTCGGATAGGTCGTTGCCATGGCGACGGGCGCGGCCATCATGCCCAGACACAACGGAATCAAAGCGGCACGCCGCAAAAGCGTCGAAAGCTTCATGATTGTGGCCCTCTCAGAATACGAACGAAGCTTTGTGACCCGCAGAGCCTGACGCGTCATCAAGTGCGTGATACAGAACGTGGTGAATGCACTGCATGATTTTTCCTCTTGAATCGTTATCGTGCCGGGGACATGAGGGCGTGTTCTTCCGGCCGCAGAACACGCGGTTTCGTTTGAACGGATGGCCTTTATTTCTGGCCGGCAAGTGCCTGCGATTCAATATCGTGGCGGCGGCCAGTCATGGGTTGAACGGTTTTATCCGCCACTCTCGGGATGCCGCGCCCCGCTGCCAACGCATGGCGCAGGTTTGCCGCAGCACGTGACAGTTCGCCGCCTTCAGGTGGCGTCTGGCCGCATTCCTGCCAGATAAGGCGCACGGCCGACTTCAATGCGTCAAGTTCGAGTTCCGATGTAGACATAATCAGGCTGCCAGGTTGGGGGCCAAGGAAGTGGATCGGGATCCCACCTGCGCGCGCCGGGGCTGCGGGGTAAAGTGGCGTTCCAACACGCGCGCCGTCCGCATCAAGCGCGCCTCTTGCAGGAATCCTGCGGCCAGTTGAACAGCCAGCGGCAAGCCGCCAGGATTAAAGCCTGCAGGCACGGACACGGCGGGATGCCCCGTCAACGAAAACGGACTGCCTGCCGAACGCGCGGTGAAGTCAATCACGGCCTGTTCGTCCGTCAACGCAGGCGCAGCTCGATCCGTCATGGGCAGCAACAGCACATCCACGTCGCTGAATAACGCGTCCATACGCGCCACCAGCTCGCGCCGTTGGCGCAACGCCGCGAGATAATCCGCTGCGCGGATGTACATGCCGATTTCCAGCTTTTCACGCAGGGCTCGCCCCATCAGCGAGCGATGTTCCAGATAGTCTTGTTCGTGAATCGAAAAGCTTTCGCTGCGATTGATGGGCAATGCAATCGCCCGAAAGTCCGCGGGCGCCAGCGGCAGTTGGATGTCGCGCACCTGCGCACCTTCGTCGCGCAACACGCTGCAGGCTTGATTCAACGCCTCGTCGATGGCGGGCTCCACACTATCTGCGGGATCCAGGCGGCGCACGACTCCCACTCGCAGGCCGGCCACACCGTCGTTCAACGCAGGCAATAACGGTTGCACGCCGCAGGCCAGACTGGATGGATCGGCGGCATCATGTCCCGCGATCGTCTCATAGACGAGGCAGGCATCCTCGACGGTCAGTGTCAACGGACCGGGACCATCAAAACTCCAGCAATTCGGCATCACGCCATGACGGCTGATACGGCCAAAGGTCGGCTTCAACCCCACAACGCCACACGCGGCGGCGGGCAATCGCACCGACCCGCCCGTGTCGGTGCCTATCGCGAAACAAGCGGTACCTGCGGCAACGGCAGCGCCGGAGCCGCTGGACGATCCGCCCGTGAAATGGCGCGGATCCCAGGGGTTGCGAGCGGGAGGCGTCTCCAGATCGAAATGCACGGCGCCCGTCCCCGTCCCGTATTCCCATGTGTTCAGCTTGCCGACCAAGACGGCGCCAGCCGATTGCAGCCGGGCGACGAGGGTCGCGTGCAAAGCAGGATCGTGACGTTGAGGCACCCTCGATCCGCCAGTCGTTGCCAACCCGTTGGTGTAGATATTGTCTTTGACGGCAAACGGAATCCCGTCCAATGGGCCGATACGCCGCCCCTGGCTGGCCCGCACGGCAGCTGCCTCGGCCGCCGCCAGCGCCGCCTCCCGGTCATGGCGCAGATAGGAGTAAATGACCCCATCAACCTCGTCGATGCGGGCCAGGACGGATTGCAGCAGATCCGTGGCCCGTAACTGCCCGCTGGACAACAAGCTGCTCGCCTGGGCGATAGACCAGGCGGCCGGCTCATCTGGGGAAAGACAATTCAAGCTCATATATTTGTATAAAACATCTGTTTCAAATTTATGTTTGAATTATCATGTCGAGCATCCCCCGGCGCAAGACGTTTTTCCTCCGTGAAAACCCGAGTACGCTGAATTGGGGAGCAGCCCCCGGATCTGGACATCATGCAAGAATTCGAAGACACGGACAGCCGCAACAGCCCTAAGCGTCAAGCCATCCTGGCCGCAGCCAAAGAGCTGGTGGCACGGAAAGGACCCAACGGCACGACCGTGCGCGACATCACCTCCGCGTCGGGNGCCAATGGCGCCGCGGTGAACTATTACTTTCAATCGAAAGACGGGCTGGTCGATCTGGCCCACCGGGAAATCACGGGCGACGTCAATCGCGCCCGTATCGCGCGGCTCGACGCGCTGGAGCAGCAGGCCGCGGGGCAGCCAGTGAATCCCCGGGATATCCTGTGCGCGCTGATCGAACCGATTTTGACGACGTCACGCTCGGCCGACGGCGGCAGCCTGTATGTGCGCAGCGTATTCCAGATGCGCATCGACGCGCGCACCGGCTATCACACCTTTGACATCAACCAACATGTGGCGCGCCGTTTTGTGGATGCCATTGCCAAGGCATTTCCCAAACTCAATCGGGAAGCCGTGATCTGGCATTATGAGTTTGCCCGTGGCTCTGCGATTCACATGCTGGCCAATCTGGATCCCGTTTCGCGCCGGTTTGAATTATTGGCAAAGGAGCCCGGCCAGGCGTTACCCGATACGCCTGTCTATGAGTTGGATCAAAAGCAGATCGATCGGGTGATTGCGATGATCCTGGCGGGATTTGGCCAGCCGTTGGATTGAGTTGGCGCAACGGATCTATATCGAATTGGAGCGCTGCCGTATTGAGCGGCGGCGCCACCACAGCCAGATACCGCTTGTTCCCAGTACGCCCAGC
Source organism: Bordetella muralis (assembly GCF_965139205.1). Taxonomy (GTDB): domain Bacteria; phylum Pseudomonadota; class Gammaproteobacteria; order Burkholderiales; family Burkholderiaceae_B; genus Bordetella_A; species Bordetella_A muralis. The sequence goes on along the minus strand of NZ_CBCSIU010000002.1, from coordinate 220,169 downwards.
GCCAGGCCCGACAGCGCCACACCGATCTCTCCGGGTGCGCCGCCAAGCTCGCCCGTGTGCAAGGGATAGACGACAGAATTGATGCGGGCGCCCGGATCCAGTTCGTTCCATCGATGTTTGGCCAATACGGCGCCATCGCGCGGGTCCAGCCATACCGTAGACCGGCCGTTGGGATGTGGATCGTCGGGCACGCGCATGCGCACGGCCAGCGGCCGATCCGTACGCGGGTTGTATAGGAAATAGCCTATGGTGCCTTCAGGGAAGGCATCGCGAGCGCGCTGCGCCAAGGCATCGAGAGACAATAGCGGGCCGTTTCCGGGCGGCAGCACCGGCATGGCGGTAACCGGCGCACCGCTGATCCATGTAATCCATCCCCCTATCGGTCGCCAAGCCATGTAGGCTCCCGTCGCGATGCTGATCAGCACAACCAGCGCCACGATCGCACCGCCTGTGCGATGGACGTCGAACAAGGCTCTCAATAATCCCTTGTTCATTACCATGCGAAATGATGGCGGCCATTTGCGGGGCCACCACAACACGATGCCGGACATACACAGCGCCAGATATATCAGCGCCGCGCACGCCAGCACGGCCTTGCCCGTTTGCTGCATCAACAGCGCACTATGCAGGCTGTACAACACCGAGAGAAAGCCTTCGCTATCGCCTCGGCGGCCTTGCTCCGCGCCCGTGGCAGGATGCAAGTACAACGTGCCTCTCCATGCTCCCCGCACGAGGATCTGCAACGTTTCCGATGCCTCACGTGGCGGGCGGAACGTGAAAGACGCCTTTGCCCCGAACTCCCGCGTCAAGCGCTCGCGTAACGACTCCCAGGATGCAGGCGTCTGCACCGTGGACGGACCTGCGACAAAGAACTCGGGATGCAACCAGCGATCAATCGGCCGCGCCGCAACCAGCAACGATCCGGTCACACCGGACAGAATCAGTATCCACCCTAAAAAAAGAGCGGCCCAGCGATGGCATTTCAACCATAAGCTATGCAAGGATCGCATGGTGGCTAAGCGGGCCTGTTTGAAGATGCATACGATCAATACGCCAGCCGGGCCTGCACATAGAACATGCGCGGCGCACCGACCATACGGCCGCCGTTGATGTCTGTGTTGCGAGTGTAGTAGCGGCGATCGAACAGATTATTGACACCGACCGCTACCGAGCTGCCCTGCCATTGCGGGATCTTGTAGTCGAGCTGTGCATTCCACACGCTGAATCCCGGCACGCGGCCGTTCCTGGCGCCCGCAGATTCAGGCCCGGTATTGGCCGTATCGGAATACTGGCTGCTTTGCGCGGTGGTAAACAAGTTGAACGCCCAGTTGTTGCGGGTATAACGCCCGCCCACCGTCCCCGTGTGGCGCGAATAAAACGGCACGTCGTTACCCTCGTCCTCGCCGGATTTCTGAATGGCTCGTGTATAGGTGTAGTTGGCATACAGATTCAAACCCGCGAGCGGCCCGGCTTTGTCGAAATCATAGTCGACGGCGAACTCCACGCCATCATGCGTGGTTGCGCCGAGGTTGCGGAATACTGCCGGGTTCGTGCCAGGAATCGACAGGATCTGGTTATCGAATTTCAGATGAAACACGGTCAGTTCGGTATGGACTTGCTCGGCATTCCAGCGGACCCCGGCCTCCAGCGTCTTGGCCACCTCCGGTTTCAGAGGATTGGTTTCGGACATGGAATTCAGCTGCGTGTACTGTACGGCGCCGAACGAGGTGCTGTAACTCGTATAAAGCGTCAACTCATCGTTGACCAGATAGGCGATGTTCAACGACGGCAGGAATTTGTTGTTGCGTACTTTGTACGGCGAATCGTTACTCGTGCCGTTGGGTTGACGCTCGCTGCGGATCCGTTCATAGCGCAGTCCGGGCGTCACTCGCCAGTTTTCATACGCGATGCGGTCATCCAAATAGAACGAATTGGCGTGCGTGCTGTTGTCGAACGTCACCGTACTGCTCTTGGCCCCGTCGCTCAAGGAACGGGAATAGCGTTTGTCCTGGCCGGTCTCGTGGATGTAGCGGTAGCCCACCGTCACGTCATGCGTGGTCGGCCCCCATTCGATACGCTGCGTATAGCGAGGCTCGATGCCCAATACCTGGTTATTGCGAGGTTGAAAGTCGTTGCGGTTCTGGGCCTCGTTGATCAGCGAACTCTGGCGCGAACTGTCGTAGTGATAGACGCGCGCTTCGAATTCCTGCGTATCCGAAATCGTATTCAGATAACCGATGTCGATTTGATCGCGCTTGCCTTTCCAATAGTCGGTCGTATGCGTGTTCTGGAAAGGATCATCCTCGTACTCCGCCTTGGTCAAACCGCCCGGCGTCATGGACTTCACGTCGTAATGGGCGATTTTTCCGTATACCTCAGAGGTCGGCGATATCTCATATCGCCATTTCAACGCGACGTCGTTATAGCGATCATGGCTGGCATCGCGCCATTGCTGGCCGTCCATGCCGGAATACAACACGGCAACGCCAAGGCCGTTATCCATCTGCGTGCCGAGAAACGCGGTGTATTGCGTGTTGGTGCCGCCGTGGCTAAAGACGTTGTATCGTGCCGAGGCATCGGCCGTCAGGCCCTCTTTGTGGGGAATGGAGCGCGTTTTGAAGTTGATCACGCCACCCACGTTCTGCGGGCCGTAGCGCACCGCACCGCCGCCGCGCACCACGTCGATGGACTCGATATTCCCCAGGCTCGTCGGCGACATCACCAGATTGGGTTGGCCATAGGGCGCCATCGCCAGCGGGATGCTGTCGATCAGCATCGTCGTCCGAAACGAGTTGCGAGGATTCAAGCCCCGTATCCCCACATGCAAGCCTACCGAGCTGCCGGTTGCGCTCGTACTGCCGCTGATTTGCACGCCTGGCACGCGCCGCAGCACATCCGCAATATTGGTCGCACCGCTGTCGGCGATTTCCTCGCGCTTTAACAAGGTACGTGCGCCGCCGAATGTCTGCACACTGTTTTCCAAGCCGGTTCCAAGCCAATCACCGCTCACCTGGATCGCCTCGAAAGTCGCGGCATCGCTGGAGGAGCCGGCCGAGCTTGCAGCCACGCTTGACGTGCCGCCGCCGAGGTCCTGTGTGTCGGCAGACGGACTGGAGACGGACTTTGTGCTGCGTATGACGTAGCCCTCGCCGGGCTGAGCGACCGCCCGCAAGCCGGTACCGTCCAGCAGCATGGAAAGCCCCTGCGCAACGCCATAGTTGCCTTGAAGTCCTTTGCTTTGGAATCGCGCGGTGTCCTCCGGACGGAAAGACAACGTGATCCCGCTTGTTCGCGCGAAATCGGACAGTACTTGTGCCAGCGGCCCACCTGAAATGTCATAGGTTTGCGCCGTGGCAGGCGCCAACGTTTGCGCCAGACCAGCCGGCGCATATGTCATCGCGCCGATGGCCGCGCAAGCGGCCAGCACCGACATCGCAATCGGCGCCATGCGATGATGAAAACGACGCGATAGCGCGATGGGTTGTTTCGCGGTTGGGGATACCGATGCCACAGTTCAATCCTTTCACAAACAGGTCGTCAATCCTCTGCATGCCGGATGAACTACTGAAAAAGGGCCATCAATACCCAGAAAAAATGTAATCAAAAGAAAACGACGCCAAGTATCCGTGCATCAAACCCTGTCGGCCGTCACCGTGACCCAATAACGTGTGCGCGGCACGATCCGGATCGGTAACGTTTGTCCGACGACCGCCAAGATGTGATCGGTGTCGTTCAACTGGAATATGCCCGACACCCGCAGACCTGCGACGTCGGGATCGACGCGGATGATGCCTGGCCGGTACCGCGCCAATTCCGCCATGAATGCATCCAGGCGCATGTTGTCGGCCTCGAGGGCCCCCCGCGTCCAGGCAGGCGGTCTCTCAGCTGCTGCGCCGGCCGTCTGCGGTATCCGCTGCGCCGGCATAAATGCGTTCGCTCTGAAGGCGACCGACTCGCCCGCGTTGACAATACGTGTCGCGCCGTTCGATCCCAGGGTGATTTCGACGCGATGCTCCAGCACGGACAGCAGGGTTGTATCAGTATTGTCATCCAGCGCTCTGACGACAAACCGTGTGCCCAATGCACGCAACCGTCCCTGCCCTGTTTCGATCAGGAACGGACGAGTCAGGCCGTGCGCATCAGGCGCAGTCTGGATATAGATTTCACCGCGCGCCAACTGCACGAGCCGGGCCTGCCCGGAATAACGGACGTCGACGTGGGTCGCCGTATTGAGCTGGACCGTGCTGCCGTCGCTCAGCACGACCTGGCGATGCTCTCCGACGGCCGTGCGGTAATCGTTCGGACCGCGCAGCCCGGGCATGTGGCGGTAACTCAGCCATGCGGCGGGCACGGCGACCCCCAATATGCCGAGCGCCTTGATCACGGCGCGCCTGTTGTTGCGAGTCTGGCGCGTCAATACCGGCACCCCGACCGACGGCAGCACCGCACCGAACTGCTGGCTCAGGCGTTCGGCGCGTTGCCACGCTAGTTCATGCTCCGGCCGCGCTTGCCGCCAATGCTGCAAGGCGGCGTGGTCCTCGGGACAGGCGTCGCCCGAATGCAGATGCGCGAGCCAACGCGCCGCCTCTCGAATGACGGCGCTGTCTGGTGCTGGCGAAATCTGAGACATGGACATCGCGGCTCAAGCCATCAACGTGAGACACAACTCAAAACCTTGAGTCATGTAGCGCTTGACGGTGCGCTCGCTCAGATGCGTGCGGGCGGCGATCTGGGCGTATGTCAGCCCCTCTACCTGCGACAGGACAAAAACCTCCCTCGCCCGAGGAGCCAACCCCGACAGCAGGTCATCCAACTGTTGCAGCGTCTGCTGCATTGACAGCAACGATTCGGGGGATACGTCGACGTCCGACGGCAGCGCGGCAATCGCCTCGATCCAGGCCTGTTCGAGCGACCGGCGGCGCCAATGATCGGTCAGCAGCCCTCTGGCGATCGTCGTCAGGTACGCCCTGGGCTCGCGCAGGCCTGGCAGCTCGTCCGACTTGCGCAGCACCCTCACAAAGGTATCGTGCGCGAGATCCGCGGCGTCGTCGCGACAATCCAGCCGGCGGCGCAGCCACTGGAAAAGCCAGTCGTGATTGTTTTGATAGAGGGCTTGGACGGTAGACGTGGGCATGATGGGATTGCTCCTGCCGGCTCGTACCCATGACCCACAATGAAGCCAATGCACGGGAGGCAGACAATCGTCGACAAATTTGTGCAGGAATAATACCAAGAATTATTCCTATTTGTAGACGGCGTACGTGACGCCATCTGCCCCTTTTTTCAAGCACCCTTCAGCGAACGATATTCCGGATCGCAATAACAGCGAACGATAGCGTCTTGATCAAACCTGCTCTGGCAGACCCAGCAACTCAGCATAATCATCAAAAGCCAGCGCCTGAGGATGCTCATGCACCAATTCGCCGCCATAACCTGCCCGGAACCACACAAACGGCACCCCGGCGTGGTGGGCACTCATCGCGTCCACGTGGGTATCGCCGATATACGCGCCCTGCTCCGGCGGCACACCCATGGCAGCAAAGGCTTTCAGCAAAGGCTCGGCGTCCGGTTTGGGGCGGCTGACCGAGTCGCTGCCCAACACCACCGAGAAATATGGCGTCAATCCCTTTTGTTCCAGCGCCTTGAGCGCCGACGCGTGCAGTTTATTGGTGCAGATCGCCAGTTTTACCCCTCGGGATTGGCAATCGCCCAGAAAGTCCATCACACCGGGATACGGTTGCGAATTGCGGTGTGCCAAGTACGCGTAATGCTTGGTATAGGCCTTTATCACCGCATCCAGATCGGATAACGGTACGTTACGGTCCTGCATGACGGCCACCAGCACTGCCGGGAACGCCCCGTGCAGATTCGGCATGAGGTAATTGTCGGGCAATGCGCCGTGGCCGCACTCGCGCAGCGCCACACTGACGGATTCGCGGATATCGTGCATCGTATCGAGCAACGTGCCGTCCAGGTCGAAAGCGATGGCCTTGCAGTCAGCGAGCAGAAAAGGAGCGGTCATGGATATTCAGGCAATTGAAAGTTAAACGTGTCTGCCGATTGGAACACGTCTACAAGACGAACGCATTGCATCTGAATAAACCGTGGCTGCATGCGGAGCCGCGTCGGTAGTCTCGGCGACGGCGGGTGGCCGCCGTTTTCCGGCATTATCTCTGGTCCAGCTGCCGTGCCAATTCGTGGACCTGGGCCGCCTCCATTGCCATGATGTCTTCGAGCAACTGCCGCGTCACGGGATCTTTTTCACCCAGGTAGTCCACCATCTCGCGATAGCCTGCAACCGCCATCCGCTCGGTGGCCAGGTTCTCGTTGAGCATATCGATGAGCGTGACGCCCTCTACATATTCGGATTGACTGACATGTGCCAGATGTTCGGTCGAGGCCAGCGAACCGCCGTCCAGCTGGGCGATGCGTTGCAGCAGGCGTTGGGCATGGTTGTGTGCGTCCGTGGCGTGACGCTCCAGGTCATCAGCAACCTCGGGCGCATCCAGGCCACGGGCCAAAATGGCTTGGCTCTGGCAACGTTGCGCGCACATGACCTCTAGAGACAAGGCCTCGTTCAACATCCGCAGCACCAGCGCCCGGTCTGCAGACGGCAACTGCTCTGCGGTAGGAACGATGGCAGGCACAACGGCGTCACTGGGCGAAACGGCGTCCGGTGACGAAAGGCTCGGCTGCTGAACTAGGATGGAATGTTCCATTTTTTCTCCTGAGTCAGACTGGCTAATGAGCACCCCGCCCCAACCATAGGCGCAAGGAAAAGCCCTTCGTCCAGCTGACACAGGCAGTGTATCGAGGCAAGAGGCCTTATTCTGTATCGAAATCCTGTTGCGTTGCAACAAAAATCTAGGATACGACTCCGGCTCGTTACATCTGCGATCGTGGGAGGCCTGCCGCAGACACCAGATGCACAAGCGGGGGCGTTCATTGCGTGCGGACTGCCTCGGCGATGCATCTCGTCACATGGCCGTCCAGCTGATGTCGAGGAACTCTGCATCCGCGAGGCCCTTTATTCATTAGTCGGCTATCGGCCCGACGCGGCCTGAACACAGCCGGTCAGGCGTTGGCCAAAGAACGGCGGCGAACCGACGCTTTTTGAGCTTCGGCGGAAAAATAGGCTACCGTGCGAGCAATACCCTCGGCAGGGCTTACGGTGGGGTTCCAACCCAGGCAGCGTTGCGCCAAAGAAATATCGGGGCACCGATGCGCCGGATCATCGACTGGCAGATCCTGATGCGTAAGCGGCACTTGTGCCCCGGTTGATGCCAGCACGAGATCTGCGATATCCAGCATCGAGAGCTCCACGGGATTGCCCAGATTGACGGGCTGCGAGATCTCTGCCGGACTTTCCATCAGACGCACCAGGCCATCAATCAAATCATCGACATAACAGAGCGATCGCGTCTGGGTGCCATCACCGTAGATGGTGAGCGGCTTGCCCGCCAATGCCTGGCTAATGAAATTGGAGACCACCCGCCCATCGTTCGGCGACATCTTTGGGCCATAGGTATTAAAGATCCGTGCGATCCTGATCTCTACGCCCTCTCGGTGTTCGTATTCCATAAACAGGGTTTCGGCGCAACGTTTTCCTTCGTCATAGCATGCCCGTGGGCCAACCGGGTTCACATGCCCCCAATAGCCCTCGCGCTGTGGATGCTGCAGCGGATCGCCGTATACCTCGCTGGTAGAGGCTTGCAAGACCCGTGCACCCGTACGCCGCCCGAGTTCCAGCAACTGCATGGCCCCGAGCAAGCACGTCCGCAGCGTCTTTATCGGATCGGCCTGATACTGCGCCGGCGAAGCGGGACACGCCAGGTTATAAATGCGCGTCACGCCCAGATCGCCCAAGGGTTCGACCACATCGTGACGCAATACCGTAAAACGGGGATGGTCGGCCAGTGCCGCCAGATTGCCCGCACGCCCCGTCTGGAAATTGTCCACGCAGATGACCTCCCATCCATCGATCAGCAACCGCGTGCATAGATGAGAGCCCAAGAAGCCCGCACCGCCTGCCACTAAAGCTCGGCCTGTCTCTGCCATATCGTTTTTCATGAGTGCTCCATCACGGTGTCGAATACGTTGAGCCAGTCGGCGATATAGCGCTCCATGCCAAATCGCTGCAGCGCTTTTTCCCGAGCTGCCCTGCCCCACGTACGAGCCAATTCAGGATCGACGATCAGCTCACGAGCTACCTCGATCAATCGTTCCAGCCGCGTATCGACGTAGCCTTCTTTTCCGTTGGTGATTACGGTGGGTAATTCTGTCGTCGCATACCCTACGACGGGAAGACCGCATAACATGGCCTCCACTAGCGAGAGCCCCAGACTGGCGTAACGGATCGGACTGAAGAAATAGCGATAGCGAGCCACATGCGCAGCGACTTCCAGGTTGGGGACTTCACCCAAACCACCCAATGCCTCGGCGTCCATACCGATCAATTCCAGCGGGGTATGCAAACGCATGTGCTCAAAAATATCCCGGCCTATACGACGCCCGCGACGAGCCAAGTGATTGACGACGACAATTCCTCGCGCCAGGCTGCCGTCGTACGAGACCTGCGGATCGGGTACTGCATGCTCCACAATCCTGACGGGCATGCCCGTACTGTTCCACATCACTGCATTAAAAGGCGTGACGTGGACGATCAAGCCACGTGGTTGTTGAAACGGATGCTGCGTGTCCGTGGGATGCGGTTCAGGGGGATTGTGTTCCAGATACACACTGGGCAGCGCGCGCTGTTGATCTGTCAGTAGCAGGCGAGCGTCTTCGAGATTCTGCCGGGCCTGATACAGGATGCAGTCGAATTGCATGTGCCGCAATTGTTCCGCCGGCACCTGAGTGAGATTATTGCCCCACGGGATTCGGTTGCCCAGCGCGCCATAGCCCGGCACGGGGTGATCCAGGCCCGGCACCACGAAATCGTGAGGAACATGATGCAATGCGTAGAGATAATTGCCATGGACATGCCACGTCAAAATGCGCAAACGACGCGCCGGTTCTCGAGGGGAAGCAATCATGTCACCCTCTCGCACGCATAGAGTTGATCCCGCGCCGCGCCCAACACCTGCGGCACGGTCACCTGCAGTGCACACGGGTGTCCGATCGGACACGTCTGGTACGCACAGGGGCGGCACGGCAGGTCTGCGGACAGCACACGATGGCGTTCGCGATTGAGTGGCGCCCAACGGCGCGTATCGCTGCCGCAGGCCACCACGACACTGGCTGTCTGCATGGCGGCCGCAATATGGGATATCCCCGTGTCGTTGCAGACCAGCAAGCGGCTTGCCCGCACCAGCGCCGCCAGACTCCCCAAGTTGGTCAGCCCCGCCAGATCGGCTAGTGGGATCTGGGCCAGCCGTTGCAGCTCGGCAGTCATCGTCCGTTCGGTCGAGGTTCCGGTCAATGCGACTTGCCAGCCCTCCTGATGCAGGTCTCGCGCGATGTCCGCGAAACGCGCTAATGGCCAACGGCGCGACGCAAGGCGAGCTCCCACATGGATGATCACCAGTCTACGAGGATCCAGATCCCATCGACGCATCAACTGCGCTGCATCGCGTTCGTCCGTATGCGAACACGGGAACTCCAGATGTTCATCGTGCGCGTTTTCCAGGCCCGCAAAACGCAATAGCGCCAGATATCGCAGGACCTCTGGCAGATGGTCCGGCCAGACCAGGCGCGCGCCGGACACTTGTTCATGGCTATCTGGCACAAAGCCGGCCCACTGCTGCGCGCCGAACTGACGCACGATATCGTTGGACTGACGCCCACTGCCATGCAGTTGCAACGCGACATCGGGCTGCCACGCTCGTATCCGGTCAAAGAACGCGGGCAACGCTGCCTCGTCAGGCTCCTGTTCCGGAAAGGCCGGATTTCCAGGGAATGTCGTCAACTCGTCTACATAGGTATGAAACCTGTCGACGAACTCCCGTGCCCCGGGCAGTCCTGCCAAGACGATCTGCGCCCGTGGAAAGGCCTGCCGCAATGCTCTGAATGCAGGAACGGCGCACAACATGTCGCCCAATTGCAGCGCACGGAAAACGATGATGCGATGCGGGGGATGCTGGGGGTCGAGTACCGCCGTCATACCGCCGCCCTTTGAAATCGAATCAAGCCGACCACCCGCCATGCGATGGACAGTAGCGGAATACAGATGGAGGTGATCATCAAGTCCGCGACGGCCCGCAGTGAGTGTCGCGTGCCCCTGAGGCGGCGCACAAAAAATATGATCGTCAGCATCAACCATATGGTTGCGGCTACGGCCGCCAATGGATAGTGCCCGACGATCATCAAGACAACACCCGTGAGAAACGCCGCGGTGACATACAGGTAAAAACTCGGCAACCGATCGCGAATATGCTTGCGATAGAGAAACGGATATTTCCGCCGCAACAACATATCGAACATCACTTTTTTCTGCATCCCTATGCCCGCCGCAAAGCGAAACGACCGCACCGGATGCAACACGCGGGCCAAAGGCGCAGACTGAACCGAGAACCCCCGGTCCAAGAGCGCGAAATGCAGATCGGAGTCTTCTCGCCAGGCCATGGTATAGCGTGTGTCAAAGCCTCCGACGGCCTCCAGCGCCGAGCGGCGGACAAAACAATTCGCGGTAATAAAAGCCGAGCGAGTCAACCCCGCCGCATCACGCTCGTAGTCGCTCGGGGGATCGGGCAACGGCATCTCCGTGACGCCTGTCACGGCGGCGACGCTCGCCGTCATCGCCTGCACGCCCTGCCCCAGCCAATCCGGCGCGGGAATCGTGTCATCGTCTGTAAATGCAATGATGGTGCCGCGAGCGTTGCGCCACCCCATATTGCGCGCGCCGGCAGGACCTCTTGTTCCTACCACAGCCAGATAGCGTATCGAGGGCATCCCCTGCTGTGCACGCTGCCATTGGCCGACCTGCTGACGGGTCACATCGCTGCATGCGTCGTCGCAGACGATGATTTCATAACTATCACGGGGGAAATGCTGACTGGCCAGTGCCTTCACACAACGCTCCAGCAAATCCGGACGGTGATATGTCGGCACAATGACCGACACCAGAATGGTAGGTGCAATCGTTGCGCTCATCGCGGTTTCTCAACGAGATAAGATCCGATCACCAATGCATCCAGCGGCGACGTCCAGAAACTCTCCAGTGCGTCGCGAGGCGTGCACACCACAGGTTCGCCTCGCGTATTGAACGAGGTGTTCACCAGCACAGGCACACCGGTCCGCTTTTCGAACGCGGCCAGCAGATCGTAATAACGCGCGTTCTGGTCGCGCCGCACGGTTTGTACGCGTGCGGTGCCGTCGATATGCCTGACAGCGGGGATCTGCTTTGCACGATGCGGCAGTACGTCATAGACGAACAACATGAACGGCGCGCAGATTGACGCGGCGCCACGGCCGTCGAACCAGGCGGTCGCGCGATCCTCCATCACCACCGGCGCGACAGGCCTGAAGTCCTCGCGGTCCTTCAGACCGTTCAAACGCGCTTGCATCGCGCTGTCCAGGGGCGAGGCCAGAATCGATCTCGCACCCAACGCGCGAGGGCCGAATTCCATCCGCCCCTGAAACCATCCCAGGATTTTCTCCTGGGCCAGCAGTTCTGCGGCCTCCTCTGCGACATCGTCCAGCTTGCGAAATGCCAATCTCGATTGATAGAGGAACCGCTCGATTTCCTCATCCGTATACTCTGGCCCCAGGTAGGCATGTTCCATGGCCCATTCACGCGGCCCGCCCCGACGCTGGTAGTCCACGTATAGTGCCGCGCCTAACGCCGTCCCCGCGTCGCCCGCCGCAGGCTGCACCCAGACTTGATCGAATTCCCCATCACGCGCGATACGCGCGTTCATCACGCAGTTCAGCGCCACACCACCAGCCATGCATAGCCGCGAAGACCCGGTTTGCTTGCGCAGCCAATGCGTCATGTGCAGTGCAGTTTCTTCCAACACATACTGCAAGGAACTGGCAATGTCCTTGTGCCGTTCATCAAATGGCTCGCCGCGATGGCGTGGCGGACCGAATCGCTCAGCCAACTTTGCGGGATGCAAGGCATAGCCGCCCTGATCTTCGAGACTCAGAATCTCGCGAAACTCCTTGCGATACGTCGGTTTCCCGAACGATGCCAGGGCCATCACCTTGTATTCGTCGGAAGAATGCAGAAAACCCAGGTACCGGGTGACTTCCTCGTACAACAGGCCCAGCGAATGCGGCAGATCGATCTGTTTGATACGGTGGTATTCACCTCGGGAGAAATGGCCGAAACTCGTCGTCGTGCGTTCGCCTCGACCGTCCATGGTCAGCACCGCAGCCTCGTCAAAGGGCGCGGCCAGAAACGCACTCGCTTCGTGCGACAGATGATGATCCAGATTGACCCAGCGGTCTTTAATGTGGTCCAGCGTCAGGCCGTCCATCCTCGGCGACCTGAGATGATGCGGGACACCATCAAGCAATTGCCGCGGGGCATTGACCAGATACGAGATGAACAATGGATCCCAAGGCGACTCGCCGTTCGGTCCGAAGCCCGCCTTCGATGGCTCGAGCGGCAGCACGACATTCGGCTCGACATTACCCGCCGGCATCAGCAGCATTGGGTCGTAGGCGTAAGCAATATGATCTACCTGTCCCAGATGAGCGCCGGCCTGCGTCAAACAATAGTCGATCGCGTGATACGGCAACTGCCACGCCGTAAACGGCACGGGCCGTTTGCCATGCTTTATCCGGGTAAAGCGCTCTTCTTCCGCGGCGGCCAACACCTGGCCGTCACGCACCAGTGCCGCGGCGCAATCATGATAAGCCGCATTGATTCCTAGGGTAAGCATGAAACATCCTCCGCGTGACGAGAAACGACGCTGTCGTCGCGTCCATGCTGCAGCAACTCCCGTGCCGCGGCCGTGACACGGCGTGGATCCACACCGGCGAGACAAGCGTGATGGCCCTGCTCGCACACACTGCGATAGCAGTACTTGCATGGCACATCGTGATAAATGACGCGCGCGGCGGTTTGCCACGGCGTGTGTTGTGGATTGGTCAGGGCATAGAGGTCCACGATGGGAGTCTGCAAGGCAGCCGCAATATGCGCAGGGCCGCTGTTATTGCAGATCATCACTGCGGCTCCCGCCAACGCGGCCCCCAATTCACCCAAGGTCAGTTGACCGGACAGATCAAGCAAACCCGGCAATAGCGCGCGGTGATCGGCCAATGCCTGGGATAACGCCGGATCCTCGTGGCCGCCCAATAGCAGCATACGGCGCCCTTCTCCTCGCAGGCCGACCAAAGCCTGGATCATCAATGCCGGCGGATAACGGCGCGAGGCGGCGGTAGCGCCTGCGTGCACGCAAATCCATCCCTCCGTTTCGCTCACGCCCAGATGCACCAGTTTGTGCTTGAGCGAAAGCAGGTCGCCAGCACCGACACGAAATGACAACCGCGTATCGTCGCTATGCGCGCCGACGTGTGCAACGAGATCGAGTTGACGCTGAACCTCGTGACGAATGCCGCTTTGAGGTTCGGTGTCGCGCACCCAATCCGATAACAAGCGATACGGATTTTCGCGGCAATGGGCCAGGACGCTCGGTATGCCGGCCAGATGGCACATCAGCGCCGCGGGCAAGGCGCTCTGGCTGAAAGAGGTAAAAATCACCGCGGCATCCGGCCGCAAAGCCCGCAGCCTACCTATCATGTTGATATCGTCGTCCAGTCCTGACGAATCGTTTTTGACCCACGCGGGGTCATAGGCCAGCACCGTGTCGATCTCGGGAATATAGGGCGCCACTTGAGCGCCGGCAGCGGAAGCCAGCAACGATATACGAGATGCGCCGGATTCGCGCAACGCTCGCATCGCCGGGCTGCACATCAGCACATCGCCCATATTGTCCAGGCGCACACATAAAACATGCCGTTTCGCAGCCCAATCCCACACCATGCTCAACTCCCTCGTGCCGCAGCATCATTGGTCATGGCGTTCAATACCAGGCGAGCTGCCTCGTAAAGATCCGCGGCGCATCGATCGGGCTCGCGTTCCGGTGTCATGCGCCATTCCGTTTCGTGGCCCACGTCCAGCAAGACACTGCGGCACCCTGCCAGATGACCGGCCTGCACGTCGTCGAGAATGTCGCCGATGAACCACGACGCTTGCAGATCCAGGCCCAGTTCCCGTGCAGCCCGTAACAGCAAACCGGGCTGAGGCTTGCGGCACTCGCACTCGATGGCGTAATCCGGCGATATGCCCGTCGGATCATGCGGGCACCAGTAAAATCCGTCGAGCCGAGCACCCGCCGCACGAAACATCTCGGCCAATCTATGCTTCACCGGAATCAAGGCGTCGGGGGAAAAATATCCTCGGGCGATTCCCGCCTGGTTGCTGATCACAACCAGGGGTAGATGGGCGGCAGCGAGGCACGACAAGGCCTGCGCGGCTCCCGGCGCATAACTCATGCGATCTGGATCGACGTTATAAGGTTCGTCGACGAGCACCGTGCCGTCTTTATCCAGGAACACCGCCGGCCTCAGGGCCATGATGTTTCCTTCATCGGCAACACCATCACTTCGGGCACGACGGTTTCCGGCGGCTGGGTCAAGATAAAGCGTACGGCACGTGCGACGTTGGCGGGATCCTGCAAGGTCCCCACGTCAATGTCCGGAAATCGATCCAGCAAAAACGGCGTACGCATGCCGCCCGCGATGACGGCGCTGACTTTCAGGCCCGCGCCGCGCAGCTCTGCATGCAAGGCATGCGACAGGCCCATCAGCCCCCATTTGCTGGCATGATAGGCGCTGGCATTGGGCCAGGCTCGGCGGGCGGCCGTGGACGCAATATTCACAATGTGTCCGCCAGGACTCAAACGGTCCTTTCCCATTTTCGCCATCAAGAATGGGCCCGTCAGGTTGGTGCGCAGGACTCTTTCCCACACATCGGTATCCAGCGTGTCGATCGGCGCCGTCACGTCCACGCCCGCGCTATTGACGATGGCGTCCAGCTTGCCGAACTGGCTGACCACGGCATCCAGCCCGTCGCGTACATCCACCACCACGCCGACATCCATGCCGCAGGCCATGGCCTGGGCCCCGGTTTCCTTCAGCTGCCCGGCCAGTTTCATGGCGCGTTGTTCGTCGATGTCTGCCACCGCAACACGGGCGCCCTCGGCCGCGAGCATCCGACACAATGCCTCGCCCAGGCCGCTGCCGCCGCCTGTCACCAGAATCACTCGATCTTTCAGTGTCTCGAATTCATGCATCATTTCGCTCCTTTACGCCGCAATCTGAACGGCATGACGAGTCCGGCCTGCCCTGCCTGCCTCGAGGCGTTCATAGACGGACAGCAGATCCTGTCCCACGCGTTGCCATGTATAAAGCCGTCTTGCACGCAATCGACCCGCCTCGCCCATCCGTTCGCATAGTTCGGAATTCGATGCCAGCTGCGCCAGCCTTTCGGCCAGCTTGTCGGGATTTTTAGGGGGAACCAGAAATCCGGTTTTTCCATTTACGACGGTTGTGCGTATGCCCCCGGTATCGGCACCGATCACGGGCCGGCCGCATGCCATGGCCTCGACCGGTGTGATACCGAACGGCTCGTACCACGGTGTTGTCACAAACACGTCGCTGGCGCTGTAGTACGTTGCCAGCTGATCGCGATGGCGGCGGCCCGTAAATTGCACCAAAGGCGCGACGCCCTCTTGTTCTGCGATGCCGCGCAACCGTCCGATTTCAGGGGTGGCAGTTTCGCTCGCGTCTTCCGAATTTCCGCCGACCACGAGCAGTCTGGCCTCGATGCCGTAGCGGTGGCGTAATCGCCCCAGCGCTCGAATCACGTTGTCGACACCTTTGCGCGGCACCATGCGTCCCAATTGCAGCAAGGTGAAGGTCGTGTCATCCCAGCCGAGTGCGGCGCGCGCGGCAGCTTTGGGTTGCGGTTTCATTTCGCTGGCATCGTAGCCGCAGGGCACGATGTCGATATGCGTGGGATCGGCCTCGTACAGCTCCATCAAGTCGCGCCGGTCTTGCGGACATTCCGCAATGATGCAGTCGGCGTGCCGGACGATTTCATCTTCGATGTCAAATCGGCTATCAGGAAAACGGTCTGCTTCCTGTTGATAGCGACGGCGCACTTTGCCCAGTGCATGAAAGGTCACCACCATCGGCACACCGAACCGTTGCGATACGGGCAGTGCCGCCAACGCTGACATGAAAAAATTGGCGTGAATGACATCGTAGCCGCGACGCTGCTGTGCGAAGTACCGTTGCAGAAAGGCGCTGAATTCGTCCATATACGGCAGCATTTGTTCCTTTGGCAGATAACTCGCCGGCCCTGCCGGAACATGCACGATATTGACACCGTCCATCCATTCCTGTTCTGTTGCCTGTAGGGGGTCGTCCTTGCGCGTGAAAACGTCGACTTGAATCCCGGCGCGCGCCAATTGACGGGCGACCTGCGCCACATAGATGTTCTGTCCGCCGCTATCGACGCCGCCTGCCAGCGCGAGCGGTGACGCATGCTCGCTGATGAGGGCAATCTTTCTCATAATGAAGCTCCGTTTTCTAGCCAGCGCTCGACGGGTGACGCACGCCGGTGTCGTGTTTGAAGCAAGTGCTGTGCCGTAAAGGCGCGCATACGGCGATGTATGCCGGTGCAACAGGGAAACCGGCGCGATGCGGCACTTCTTACCGGCAGGCGTAAGAAGTGCCGCGAGACGATCAATGTTGAGAAATCCCGTGATTGCGCCGCAGTCAGCCTTTATCCTGGCCGCCGCTCGCCTTTGCCGGCGCAGCGGGCAGCAATGCCCCCACCGTCGCCAGCAACTCCTGTGTATTGACCGGTTTGGCCAGATGGATCTGGAAGCCGGCCAGCAAGGTACGCAATCGGTATTCGGGCTCTGCAAAACCCGATAACGCAATAGCAGGCAAGCGATGCGCCAGCGCGGCGCCTCGCTCAGCCTCCATGGCTCGAATCCTGGCAATGACCTCGTAGCCGTCCACCTCGCCCAGTGACAGATCGCAGATCAGCACGTCGGGCCATTGATCCGCGGACATGGTCTTGAACGCGGCCAATGCCTGCTCGCCGTCGGCATATTCGGTCACACGTGCACCGTTATCCTTCAGCACCTCGGCGATCATCTCGCGCGCCTCGTCTTGGTCGTCTACCACCATTACTGACACATTCTGCACATCGGCACGCTGCGCATCCCGCCGTGTCACTGTGGGCTCGACAGCCCGAATCGGAAAATCTGCCGAGAACGTCACCCCGCCCACATCGGCTGCCGCGCTATGAAAGACACCGCCTTGCCGCTGGACCTGTGCTGCCAGCTGAGCCGGGTCCAAGGCCGCCGCTCGACGCAGCGCATCGGAACCCTCCTGTCCCGTCGAGGACACGAGGTCCGAGCGTCCATCGGTCACTGCCAGATGCGCCATGGGACCATTACGTTGCAACCGTATTTCGATGCGTCCTCCAGGTGGGGTAACCGCGATCGCATGCAAGCACAGATCCCATACCAACTGCTGCAAGGTACTGGGATCGCCACTGATCCGTGCGGCCTCGTTGCCGATGAGGGTATACAGGTTCACGCCGCGCTCTAACGCGACCTCCCGTATTGCATCCAATACCCCTGCCACAACCGCCACCAGATTCACGGGCTGGCGGGTCTGGCGGTCCTGGGCTTGCTCCAGCTCGGACTGTTGACGCTGCAGCGCCCACATTTGCGCGTACATGCCCTGTTGCGCCAACAAGTCCTCGTGCTGGCCCTGTTCGATAACGCGACCTCGATCCAGCACCACAATGTTGTCCGCGTGCACAATCGTCGATAGGCGATGCGCGATGATCAGCGTGGTACGGCCGTGTGAAAGGCGTTCCAGCTCGGCCTGAATCGCACGCTCGGTGCGCGTGTCCAGCGCCGATGTCGCCTCGTCAAAAACCATGATGGAGGGATTCTTGAGGATGGCTCTGGCGATGGCGATGCGTTGACGTTCGCCGCCGGACAGTTTGATGCCACGTTCGCCGACCGGCGTCTCGTAGCCACTCGGCAAGCTCTCGATGAACTCATGCACCCGAGCGCCACGCGCCGCCTGCACGATCTGATCGCGCGTCGCACCGGGCTGACTGTAGGCGATGTTGTAGGCGATGGTCTCGTTAAACAACACCGTATCCTGCGGCACGATGCCCAGGGCTTTGCGAATACTGCGTACGTTGACGGTGCGCAGGTCGTGGCCATTGACGCGAACGCTGCCCTCGCTGGGATCATAAAAACGGAACAGCAGGCGTGCCAATGTGGACTTTCCCGATCCGCTGCCGCCTACCACCGCCAGCGTCGTTCCCGCGGGAACTGTCAGATCGATATCCCACAAGATCTGGCGCCCGGCCTCGTAGCCGAAATTGATTTTCTCAAATCGAATTTCTCCCATGCCGGGATCCAGATCCGGCAGTGTTGCGTCGTCGCCCGTTTCCGTGGGCTTGCGCAACAGATCGCAGACTCGCTCGGCATTCACGAAAGCCTCTTTGGCTTGGCGAAAGATCAAGCCCAGTGTATTCAAGGGCAGGCAGATCTGGATGATGTACGCGTTGACCAATACCAGATCGCCCACCGTCATCCGCGCGTCCACGACCTGCTCGCCCGCCAGCAACATGACGGTCGCCACACCGCAGGCGATAATGGCGCTCTGGCCCACATGCAAGCGCGACAGAGAGGTTTGGTTGCGTATCCCCACATCGACCCATGATCCCAGCACATGGCTCAACCGGCGGGACTCCAGCCCCTCGTTCGCGTTGAGTTTGACCGCCTCGTAATTCAAGAGGCTATCAACAATCCGGCCACCGGCGCGTGAGTCCAGATCATTCATATGGCGCTGGTAGACCATCCGTTTACGCACCATGATCACGGTATAAACAAAGTAGGCCGAGAACGTCGCGGCCATGACCAGCGCAAACCACGCGCTATAGCCCATGACCAGAATCAACACAACGGAGACCATTTCAACTAGCGTCGGCAGCAGCGTAAAGAGCGCAGTACCGAGCAGAAATCCTATGCCGGCAGTGCCTCTTTCCACGTCGCGCGCGAGCTTGCCGGTCTGCCGCGTGCCGTGGAATCGCGCGCCTAAACGCTGCAGGTGATCGAATACTCTCAAGGTGAAATCGGCTACGGCACGCTGCGCCACCCGGACGAACACCACATCGCGCAATTCGGTAAACAGGCTGCCGCCAAACCGGATCAACGCGTAGCCCAATAGCAAGAACACAGGCAAAACCAGCAACCCGGGTTCGCTGAGCCTGTCCACGATGGACTTCAACAGAAACGGGACCAGCACCATCAGCAATTTGGCCGCGACCAGCAGTGCGATCGCAGCCCCGGTTCTGCCCCGATGCTTCCACAACGCGTGCAAGATCGTACGCGTGACCTCTTTGCGTGCAAAGCTGTCGGCCGTGACGTCCTGATCCGATATGCCTACGAATTCATCTGTCTTGTCGTTCATAGGCTGTGCACCGGTCCTTTGAGCCCGGCAGTACGCGATCGCGATACCCGTTCGACCCGTGCACAAACAGAGGCATTCACGCACCGCCGATCACGCCATATCACGACGGCCCCTTTCAATACGTCTGCCAGCAGTTGCAGCCTGGAGGATAGTGATGGCGTGTTCTTGAATTCCTCGATGCTGCAGCGTATGGCCATGGGCAACGGCAGCCGCAGCCATGCTGTCCAGATGCTATTACGCGTCATCAACCGACGCCGCCGCACATTATCCCGCAACGAAGACGGCCAGTGATGCGTCACGACGCTTGGCGCGTAGACGATGCACTGGCCCCTTTCCAGAATGTCCAAGGCCAACAGGGTTTCTTCGCCGCCGATGAACAGAGGCGGCCAATAGCCGCCCGCGTCGCGAAACGACGCAGTCCGCATGACGCAGGCGCCTGCCATGAATCCGATCAGTTCCGGGCCGACATCGTCCACCTCAGCCAGAGGGCTGGCGGCCATGACATCGCATGCCGGGTCGATCCGAGCCTCATTGCCGACCAGAATCTGCGCATTGAGTACGGCGATGAGCGGATGCGCATCCAGAATCTCGGTCGCGGTGTCCAGCGCCGTTGGCGCCCACGCGGTGTCGTCGTCGCTAAAGGCAACGTACGGCGTACGCACGTACTGCACGCCCAGGTTGCGGCCAGCCGCGCCCAGATTGGTCTGCGACACGATCAACTGGACCTCGGGATATTCGTCGGCGATGCGCTGCGCGGTGCCGTCGGTACTGGCGTTGTCCACCACGATAATGGGCGGCGGGCCGGTTGCCGTGGATAGTTCCTTCAAGCGCGCAAGCGTTGCGCATACTTCGTCTTGGCGGTTATAGGTCAGCAGTACGATCGACACGCGGGGTTCGACAGCCTGGCCGGAGGCGGTCATTCTCCATCTCCCGATGGCGTCAAACGCCAATAGCCCTCGGGCCGCGCCAGATCGTCCGGACAGGCGCCAAAGCCTCGCAACTGGCTGCCATACGCCCACACGGCGCGGGATTTCCGGTCCGAACGGCACGGCGTGATTACCGGCGATGTCTCTATTCCCCGCTGGCGGATCACAGACAGCCGTTGCGGCACGGCATCGGGGCGTGCACGATAAGGCACATCCTCATATGCCATCCAGACCGCTCCTGGAAACAGATACAACAACGACAGCAATATGTCCGACACCCGGATGTGATCATCGTGAAACAGTCCCAACGGCATCACCACCTGACGTGGATGCAGGCGCGCGAGCGCATTCTTCAGTGACTCACGCAGCAGCGGAATAAAGGGCTGCCAGTTGTGCACGTATTGACTATCCGGCAGACCCAGCTCCACACCCTCGCTGCCCAGCAGCCTCAGCGCTTCGCGGTTTTCCTCCAGACGCCTTTTCAACGCGGCCCGCGCGGTCGGAAATCCGCAGCGCTGATCCCATGAGGTCAAGCGCGCGGGATTCTCCGGCAGTCCCGTACACACCGTAATGACGGTACTCAGCCGACTGCGGGCCAAGAGATCTCCGCAACTGAACACCCCATCGTCCAGATGCGGAGACACCACAACGAGTGCGTTTTTCTCACGCGTCAGCATGCGTTTCTACCACCGTGACGGGACGGCCGCAGGCATATCGCCTACTGCTTGGCCGGCGCGACAGTTTGCTGCAGCTTGCGGGCATCCTCGAGATGATGCTTCAAGCTGGGCAGCGTTTCTATGGCGAACTGTTTGACGTCGGGGTCCTGGGCGTCCGTCGAAGCTTTTTCAAACAGTTTGACGGCATCCTCGTGGGCCGACACACCGATCTCTTTTGCATAGGCTTCGTCAAAGCTGTCGTCACGTACGTCCAACGCCTTGAGCCTGGCCTTTTGCATCAGCGAGGGGTCACTGGGGATTTCATATCCTTTGCTCTTGGCCAACTCTGCCAATTTCTGAGCGACCTTGGTATGCTCGTCGATCATCTTTTGCGCAAAGGCCTTGACGTCGGCGTGACGCCCCTTTTCCAGCGCGAGTTTGCTGGCCTGGATCTCCAACGCGCCAGAGTGAGCGGCATCATTCAAAAATTGCCGATCGGTGCTGTCCAGCTTGGTGACGGGTTGGCTAGGCTGCGGTGTGGTGGGCGCCTGTGCGGCGCTGACACCCATCATGCCCAAGGTCAATACGACGGCCAGACCACTGTGTATAAAGCGATTCATCATGCTTATCTCCTGATGTGCGCGGCACATATTCCGCTGCGGCGCCGCGAGAGCGTGGCGCCTGTTTGCCCGTCAGCAAGTCGCATGCCGCATGCGCCCCTATCCCAGGGCGGCGATCACGCGTTTTCAAAGCCTTTTTGAATCAGGCCGGACGTGCGCTGGATATTCGGTTTTGCCGCCGTCGGACCGGCCGAAAAAGATGGCAATGTTTTGCTTTAATGAAGTTTTTGCTAATATCGCAACACTTTTTGTTTCTTTTGATTAGCCTCCACCCATGCTGGCACTCCGAAGATGGCAGTTCGTCTCTGGCGCAGTCATCTTTACGATGCTGGCGGGTCACGCTATCGTGCCGAGCGCAGCGCGGGCATCCCAGTCAGAGATCATCCTGGACCCGGCGGTCGATCCGGCAATCGCACCGCACGAAACCTATCCGCACGTCTCCGGCCAGTTCATCGGCTACATCGAAAACGCCCATTTCTATGATGTCAAAGGCCCTGAGGGCTCGGGCCTGCCGTCGTCGTGGAACACGGTGGATCCCTTTATGCAGGGCGCCATCGTTGCAAAACTGACGCCCACACTCGCGATATCGGGATTGGCGGAATTCCGCTCGTTTGCTACCGCGCCCGAAGATCGCGCCTTTGAACAACTGGACGGGCAGCTGCGCAATCTGTTCGTGACCTACGACGCCGGTCACACCACGCTGTTTGCAGGGAAATTCGAGGTGGGCTATGGCGAGGCCTGGCAGACAGTCGACGGCATCTATAGCGGGTTTTCCGGGGACTACAGCTATCCCGGCTCGTTGGGCCTGGGTGCGCGATGGTCGTGGAAAAACGCGGACTCGGCGCGCCACACCTGGACCTCTATTGTGTTCAAGCGGGATAACACGATTTTTGGCCATACCTGGACAAAAGACTATCCCGCCCTCCCGCAGTTGGAGGACGGCGGACCCGGCAATACCCATGGATTGCAGTCCGGCGGGATCGCCTATGACATTTCGGATATCCCCGGCCTGCCCGGCTTGCGCGGCGGTATCGCGGTAGGCCGAATGGCGCGCGGCGACGGCGAGGCCGATGAACGCGGCGAAACCGGTATGTCGGTCACCGTCAACTACGACACGCCACTGTCCGAGACATGGGGACTGCGATTGTTTGCCGAAGCCGTGTATCTACGCGGCTATATGGGACGCCAGGCAGCCGCCACCGATACCGTCCTTTCAGCCAGCCTCAGCCACGGCCAGATGCTTTACACGCTCACCGCGGCGCGCCGTGATCTGAACGCCATCCAAGGGAGTTTGGCCGACCAGGGCTTTGTCGACAACAACGATTGGGGCTGGTCGGCCACGGCGGCCTATCAAACGGATTTTGGGTTGATCGTGCAAGCTGGATTCTTGCGTCAGCAGGAGCAAGGCGTGGCGTTCAATCAGGCATTGCTGCGATTGATCTATCAGACGGGATGGCAATAGAGAGCGAGTCAGCTTGACGCTCGACCTCGAAAAACAGGCACTACGTTGCAGGACAACCGAATAGGGATTCGTATGAAACAGCTATTCCCGTGCTATCGGCACAGTGTGATATCCGCCACGATTGCCGCGGTCATGGCAGTCGCCGGCGTGGGCGCCGCCTACGCTTACAACCTGGACACCAGCGAGGCCACGGCCGGCAGGAAGTTGACTACGGAGCAGGTCGCGCGCGCCCTGCCCGCGTTTGAAGCCTACGCCAACGATCTGCTGGCGCGCAGTGGTTTGCCGGGTATGGCAGTCGGCATCATTGTGGACGGCAAGCCCGTGCTGGCGCGCGGCTATGGCGTGCGCGATGTCCGCAGCGGCAAACCGGTGGACGCCGATACGTTGTTTCCCTTGGCGTCGGTTTCCAAGGTGTTTGCCGGGGCCTCGGTCGCGGCGCTGGTGGGCGACGACGCCGTGCAATGGGATAGCAAGGTGTCTGATCTGGTCAGCGGCATCCGTTTTCAGGATCCCTATGTGACCAGCGAAATGACGCTGCGCGATCTGCTGTCGCAACGCACGGGCTATGCGTCGTTCTACGGTGACGATCTGGAGGTGATTTTCAGTTATCCGCGTGCCGAGGTGTTCAAACGGCTGCGTCATTTGCCGCCGGTCACGCCTTTTCGTACACAGTATGCCTACTCCAATTGGAATCTCACCCTGGCAGGCGAAGTCGCCGCACAGGCCGCAGGCATGTCGTGGGAAGACCTGGTGCGCAGCCGGATCATCAAGCCCCTGGGGATGAATCACACCGTCGTCACGCACGAAGAGTTTCTGGGTGTGGAAAACCGCTCTGCAGCCCACGAACTCGTCAACGGCAAGGCGGTGGCCACCGAGGTCAACTCGCACAATGCAGAGGCGCCTGCAGGAGGCGTGTATTCCACGCTGAACGACATGCTGCGCTTTGTCGCGTTCGAGATGAATGCCGGTCAGTTGGACGGTAAACAGATTGTCTCCGAAGACGCCATGCACGAGACTCAGACGGCGCAAACCATCATCAACCCCGCGTTCCCCTCGCTGCATTACGGTCTGGGGCTGGAAGTCCGCAACGATAATGGCCGCAAAGTGCTGGAGCATAACGGCGCCTTCGAGGAAGGCATCAATACGCGCGTCTCTTTTTTGCCCGCGCAAGGCCTGGGTATCGTGATATTGACCAACACCCCGCCGATGGGTGTACCGGATGCGCTGGAATATAAATTGATGACCTTGCTGTTCGGCGACCGGCCGGATCAGGATATCTGGCCCGATCTGCGGGATAAATGGCATGAGGCATTGGCACAATTGCTGGATCGTCCAGGCCGTCTGCACGGCACACCGCCGGCCGGCTCGGACCAGGTCATCGATGCCAAACGCTATGTGGGCCGGTATACGCATCCCTATTACGGAGACATCGTGATTCGGCAGGAAGGCAACGGCCTGCTCATGGTGGCCGGCGCCTCCGCGCCCCGCGCCATGCAGCACTGGCAAGGCGACACATTCCGAATTCCCATGCTGCAGGATGCGGCGATGAACTTTGTACCCGGCGCGGATCAGACGACCAGCGGAGCACTGACCCTGTCGGAGATTGACGACATCCCCGATGCGCTGTTTGTGCGGCAACCTTGACACCGAAACGGATTCGAGGGTCCCAGGCTGGCCGCTCACGGGCGNCCGCGCCGATTGACGCGGCAAGCCCTCAGGCCTAAGCTTTGCCGATCATTGACTACACGGCGACGGGAATGGAGTCTGCGACGGCTGCGGCGCCTCACTATATCGGCATCCTGTTGGCTGCAGGCGAAGGCATGCGTTATCGGGCTGCCTTGCTGGATGCCACAGGTCATGAGGCGCACAAGCTCCTGGCCAGATTGCCCGATGGCCGCCATGTCGTGCAGGCCAGTGCGCAGACGCTGCTGACGACGCTGCCCGATACGATAGCGATCGTTACCGAACAGCCGGCCTCTTTATCGGCGATGCTATCCGACGTTGGCTGCCAGATCGTGAATGTGCCGGACAGCCCGCGCGGCATGGGGATTTCGCTGGCGGCGGCAGCCCGTCACCTCATTCAACGGCCGGCTGGCCAGACGGATGGAGCAGACACGGCACTGCAAGCGACGGCCTGTGTGGTTGCGTTAGCCGATATGCCCTGGCTGCGGGCCGGCACGCTGCAGCGATTGTTGGCGTACGCCGCTCGCGACCGTATTGTCGTGCCGGTGTACCGGGGCCAACGCGGGCACCCTGTTATATTCGGTACGCAGTTCTTGCCCGAGTTGGCCGGACTCGGGGGTGACACGGGCGCCCGGGCATTATTGGTGCGTCACGGCGCACTCGAAATCGAGTGCGATGACGCAGGTATTTTGCGTGATGTCGATGTCCCTGCAGATTTGATGAACCCGGCATAAGCGCCGTCTCTGATCAACGCTTCAGTAACCTTCACACAAGACTCATTTCCGATGAACTCGCTGGATATGGATGTGCTGCGCCAGGCGCGCGAATGGATTCGGGAAGGCCATGCCGTGCATTTGGCAACGGTCGCCCAAACATGGGGCTCCGCGCCCCGCCAGGCGGGCGCGCTCATGGCGTTGCGCGCTGACGGCCGCATGGTGGGATCGGTCTCCGGCGGTTGCGTCGAAGACGATTTGATCGCTCGCGCTCAGGCAGGCACGCTGCCGGACCGGCCCGACCGCATTACCTATGGCGTGACGGGCGATGAGGCAGCGCGTTTCGGGCTGCCCTGCGGTGGCACGCTGCGCCTGGTCGTGGAGCCTCTGCGAACGCCCGAGTGGCTCGACGCCGTGTTGACGGATATCACCGAACAGCGGCTGGTTGCGCGTACGCTTGACTTGCAGACAGGCGCCTGCACGCTGGCGCCGGCCAATCCCTCTGACGGCCCGGATTTTGACGGGCGGATCCTGCGCGCGGTCTATGGGCCGCAATGGCGTTTGTTGATCATCGGCGCCAATCAGACAGCACGCGCGCTGTGCCACATCGCCACGATGCTGGATTTTCGCGTGCTGGTCTGTGATCCGCGCGAGGAAATCTATGGCGGATGGGACATGCCGCAAGCTACGCTGCTGACCACCATGCCTGACGATGCCGTGCTGGAAATAGGCGTCGATGCCCGCACCGCCATCGTGGCGCTGACGCATGATCCGAAACTGGATGATATGGCGTTGCTGGAGGCATTGAAATCGCCTGCCTTTTATGTAGGCGCGTTGGGATCACGGCCAAACCAGGCGAAACGGCGCGAGCGCCTGCGTCAGTTTGACCTGACCGACGATCACATCGCCCGTTTGCGCGGCCCTGTGGGGCTGCCTATCGGCAGCCGTACACCGGCGGAAATTGCCGTGGCCGTCGCTGCCG
Source organism: Bordetella muralis (assembly GCF_965139205.1). Classification (GTDB taxonomy): domain Bacteria; phylum Pseudomonadota; class Gammaproteobacteria; order Burkholderiales; family Burkholderiaceae_B; genus Bordetella_A; species Bordetella_A muralis. Next base: position 193,663 of record NZ_CBCSIU010000002.1, on the reverse strand, counting down.
AGTTGGTCCAGGTAAGGAACTCCCTCAGCGCGGCGCAAGCGCTCTCTGCGGACGCGGCACATCCTGTATCGGGTTCTACCTTGTCATTCACCAAAGATTTGCAATAATGAGCGCACCAGCCGTTTTCAATGAATAGATTTTGCGGGGCATTTATTTATTAACGGGTGTACACCTACAAATCAAAGAGAATCCAAATGATCAAATCTGATGACACCGGCAAGCTCGTTTTACGCCTCAGCTTAGGCATTCTGGTGCTAATGCACGGCATCATGAAACTCTCCAGCGGCGTGGGAGGCATCTCCGGCATGTTGAGCTCGCATGGGCTGCCGGGTTTCCTCGCCTACGCCGCTTATCTGGGCGAGGTCGTCGGCCCTCTGTTGATCATCCTCGGGTTCTATAGCCGTCTGGGCGGCCTGCTGGTGTTCGTCAACATGATTGTTGCGATCCTGCTGGCGCATACCGGGCAACTCAGCAGCCTGAACGCGCAAGGCGGCTGGGCGCTGGAATTGCAGGGCATGTTCCTGTTTGGCGCATTGGCTATCGCCTTCATGGGTGCGGGTCGCTTCAGTCTGGGCGGCTCCGGCGGCCGCTGGAACTGAGATACGACCTGAGACTTGAGCGACTTATGCTGAAACGTGCTTTGATTTCGCTGACCATGGCTGCGGTCTTGGCCAACCCGTTATTGGCTCATGCCGAATTACCGGTCGGTGCTGCGGCGCCCGATTTTTCGGCGCCGGCGTCCTTGGGCGGCGAAGTCTTCACGTTCAAACTGGCTGAGGCGCTCAAGCAAGGCCCTGTCGTGCTGTACTTTTATCCTGCGGCCTTCACCCAGGGATGCACGATCGAGGCGCGCAATTTTGCCGAGGCCATCGACGACTACAAGGCCCTGGGCGCCAGCGTGATCGGCGTCTCGGCCGACGATATCGATACGCTAAAAAAATTCTCGGTCAGCGAGTGCCGCGGCAAGTTCGCGGTCGCTGCCGATGAGAATCAGGCCATCATGAAAGCCTACGATGCCGTCCATGACCGCCGGCCTGATTATGCGAAACGGGTGTCATACGTGGTTTTGCCGGACCATAAGATCGGCTATGCCTATACCGACATGAGTCCGGACCGGCATGTGGCCAACACCCTGCAGGCACTGCGGGACTGGCGCGCCAGTCATCCGCTGCAGACCTCGAAAAAATAGCCTTACGGCAGAATTTCCTTGACCAATTCGGCGGGGCGGCAGAGACGCGCACCATGCTCGGTCACGACGAATGGACGATTGATCAGGATGGGATTCTCAATCATCGCATCCAGCAACTCGTCGTCGGTCACATCGGCTGCGTCCAGACCGAGCTCTTCGTAGAGAGACTCTTTGGCCCGCACGGCCTCGCGCACGCTCAATCCCGATTGTTGGATCAGCCCGGCCAGCGTCTGGCGCGATGGCGGTGATTTGAGATACTCAATAATCGTGGGCTCGATACCCGCGTCACGGATCATCTGCAGGACGTTGCGCGACGTACCGCAGCGGGGGTTGTGATAAATGGTCGTAGACATGCGAGTTCCTAATTAATTAAACGGCCAGACCGTCGGGTTCGTCCCTGGCGGAACAGAGGGTCTCGTCCAACGCGCAGGGGTCAATGAAAACTGCGCGGCATGACGCACGGCAGTCAGTTGGCCAAACCCTGAGGGCGTCGTCTCCAGATAGCTCGCTATTGGAGGCATCGGGCACTGCAGCCCATCTGCAACACGACCCAATGAACGCAACCAGCGCGCCGTCTGCGCCAATGACACGCGCACATGCCAGCTGCCCCCTTCGGTCGCCTGACGCGCCAGAGCCACCTGCGCGCCAAACGCCATCAAATAACCCGACGCATGGTCGAGAATCTGCATAGGCAATGGCTTCGGACGGTCGATCCCGGCTGCCTGCGCCTCGGCGTGATTAAAGCCCGTCGCGGTCTGCACCAGTGAGTCGAACCCGCGGCGCTGCGCCCAGGGCCCGCTGTCGCCGTACGCCGACAGCGAGACATACACGATGCCCGGCCGTATGCGCGCCACGTCTTGCGGGCCGAATCCCACGGACTGCAGCGCCCCCGGGCGATATCCCTGCACGAAGATGTGAGCACTGCGCAGCAGATTGGCCAAGGCGATGCGTCCGTCCGCGGTTTCCAGATCCGCATGTACGGACAGTTTGCCGCGGCTGGTTTCCGCAATCGTCTCGATATTGGGCAGATGAGGCGAATTGACCAGCATGACATCGGCCCCGTACGCCGCCAGCGCCCGGCCGCACACCGGGCCGGCAATGATGCGCGTCAAGTCCAGCACGCGTATGTCCTTCAGCGGGCGCGCTTCCTGAGAATACTTGGGCAAGGGGCGCGGATCGGCCTCACCCATGCGTGTCACGGTCAGCACCGGCTGGCCAGCGATCGCCAGGCCCTGCGGATGGCGGTCCCATTCGTCGAAAGTGCGCATGGCTGTCACCACCAGCCCTGCCTCGGCCGCCTGTTGCTCGAAGTCCAACGCGCTGCGTGTGGAAAGCGCCCGCTCGACCATGTCACGGCTGGTCTCGGGGCCCGTCGGGCACCCCAGTAATGCCAAAGCACCATCCCGGTGATGAGCGAAATTGGCGTGAATACGCACCCAGCCCCCATCGCCACAGCGATACACCCCGGTGATTTTGTCGTGCACATCAGGCTCGACCCCGTCGAGCGTGAAATAGCTGCGGCATTCCTGGGCCGCGTGCAGCATGTTGATCGAGACGCGTTGCCGCGTGCCGCCCCGCAGATGCCAGATCTCTGCCGCAGCCAGCGCCGCGGCAGCCATACTGGCCTGCGCCGCAGTGCCTACCGCAAACGACGAGGGAAACACCGGTTCCGCGCCCGTCAGTTCAATGACGTCCATGGCCTCGTCAGGCATGTTCAGACTACGCCATAGCGATTGCAATGCATCGCGCGCCGTTTTGCTGTGGCGATCCGGTCCATTGGTATACGGGGATCGTAAATCTATCGGTTTGCCCATCTCAGCGTTGACCTCTATCTCTCTCGTCCATGTCTTCGATTACAGAACCGAGCCCCCACAGGCGTCAATAGCCGCGCGGGCCTTGGCCGGGTTCGAGACACATCTCCTTGTTGCTTTTACATTTGGCTGGCGCGATCCAGACGTTTGATAAATACCTGTAATTCCTTGATGATCTGCTGATCGCCGCGCGCTTGCGCAGCCGCGATGCCGCTCTCCCATGCCTGTCTTGCGCCTGCGAGATCGCCCTGCCCTTGCAATGCTTTGCCCAGCCACTTCCAGGCGACGGAATATTGCGGATCCAGTTCCAAGGCTGCGCGCAGATGCGGTGCCGCGACATCGAACTGTTCCTGTTCGGTATAGGCCTTGCCTAACGACAAACGCAACATGGCATTGTTTTGGCCTTTGGCCAGCATGGCTTCGAGTCTTTTTACTAAATCGTCCATGTTGTGGGCTCCGTACGAATTCCGTGTGAATGCTATACCCTCCATCATAGGCGGGCTCGGTCGAAAAACCTGCTGAAACCGCGGGCGCGGCAAGGACAAATCGGCGGTGTCCGGTGTGTCCGCATGCAATGCTGCATGTCAATCCGGAATGGCTGTCCGTATGACGCCTGCCCGTAGCGCGCTACACTGAGCCGAGAGACCCATCAAGAGGCCCATGTCACGCGGTCTCCAGGGTCTCGTTCGAAACCGAACGACGAGAGGCCGCCATGAGCACAATCTACGATTTTTCTGCGACAGACATCCAGGGCAAGGAACAAGCGCTGGAGGCATTTCGCGGCCAGGTACTGTTAGTGGTGAATGTCGCGTCGAAATGCGGGTTCACGCCGCAGTATGCGGGGCTGGAGACGCTGTACCGTGATTACCACGCAGCGGGGCTGACCGTGCTGGGCTTTCCGTGCGATCAGTTTGGCCATCAGGAACCCGGCGACGAAGCTGCCATCCAGAATTTTTGCTCGACCGAATACGGTGTCACCTTTCCCATGTTCGCCAAGATCGAGGTCAATGGGCCGAATGCTCACCCGATATATCGTTGGCTCAAGGGCGAAAAACCCGGTGTGCTAGGCACCGAGGGCATCAAATGGAATTTCACCAAATTCCTGGTGGGCCGCGACGGTCAGGTGATCAAACGCTATGCGCCCACCGACAAGCCTGCCTCGCTGAAGGAAGATATTTTGCAGGCCTGCAGTGCCGGGGCCTGATGGAGTCAAGCCGCACCCTGTGCGGCGCTCGGTATCACGGCCTCGCTGATTGCAGTGGCGGCAGGCGGCGGCGCACCGTGCTGCTTTTCACGATCGCGGTATTCGTTTCTGCGAACTCGGTGATCCTGTCCAGCACGCCATCGAGTTGCTCGATGGATTTCAATACCAGGCGCGCGATAAAACAATCATCGCCTGTGACCTTGTCGCACTCGATCACCTCGCCGATTTCGGCGATGAGCTTTTCGACGCGATGCAGTTGACCGGGCAAGGGGCGGATACGCGCGATCGCGGTCAAGGTATAGCCCAAAGCCACGGGATCGACATCCAGCGTATAACCACGCACCACGCCGGATTCCTCCAGGCGTCGCAGGCGATCCGCGACGCTGGGCGAAGACATGCCGACCTGGCGCGCCAGGTCCGCCGTCGTGGTGCGCGCATTCGCCGTCAACAGTTGCACCAGACGACGGTCGATACCGTCCAAGACGTCATTTTCGATTTTTAGGTCATTATTCATAAATACCCCAAAAAAGAAGGTGGAAAGATATATTCTCTATTTTTTCTGCATATTACCCGCTTTAACTCCCTGGGATAATTTTTCTCATCAACGGTGCACTGCTGGCACCTCTGAAACAGGGAGCAATCGATGAAAACTGCCAATCAAAATGCAGGCGTAGCCCAAATGGCCATGGCCATGACCCTCTCGGGCACGGTAGGGATATTTGTCCTGGAGTCCGGCCAAAGTGCCTGGAATGTAGTCTTCTTTCGCTGTGTGTTTGGTGCGTTGGGGCTGCTGGCCTACTGCCTGGCGCGTGGTCTGCTGCGGCCCGGCATCTTTACGCGCACCACGCTGGCATGGGCCATGGCGGCGGGCGTCGCCATTGTGTTGAACTGGGTGTTGTTGTTCTCGGCCTATCGCTGGGCGTCGATTTCCCTGTCGACAGCGGTCTACAACTTTCAGCCGTTTTTCTTGATCGCGCTGGGTGCGGTGTTTCTGGGCGAGCGCCCGACGCTCGCCAAGCTAGGCTGGTCGGTACTGGCGTTTGGCGGTTTGATACTGGTATTGCGTATCGAGCCCGCAGAGCTGGCCCAGGCCGGCGGCTATATCCATGGTTTGACGTTGGCGTTGGGGGCAGGCGCGCTGTATGCGGTCACCTCCATCATCGTCAAACGGCTCAAGCATATTGCTCCGCACGTGCTGGCCCTGGTGCAGGTCAGCCTGGGCGCCGTGCTGCTGCTGCCGATGGTGGATCTGCATGCCCTGCCGTCCGCCCCCGTGCAATGGGGCTATCTGGTCGCGATCGGCCTGCTGCATACCAGCCTGACCTATATCCTGTTGTATTCAGCCATTCAGAAACTGCCCACGACCTCGACCGCGGCGTTGGCTTTCATCTACCCTGCCGTCGCGATCTTGCTGGACTATGTGGTCTATGGCCAGCAACTGGCCTGGTCGCAAATCGCCGGGATCAGCCTGATCTTCCTGGCTGCAGCGGCAGTGAGCCTGAATTGGGGATTCCGGCTCATGGGTCCTCAAGACCTGTTTACACGATGGACTGGCAAGCGGAAAACGCAGTCCGAAGCCTGAGCAGCAGATCACGCCCGCCGCCTCGAGCGACATGCACACTCCTGAGGGCGACCGAGTTTGGGATAACCCGGTTTGATGGCTATGATGACATCCAAATAGCAGTCTTATCCGGAAAACCACACGCAGCGACCTCAGGAACCGTTCATGTCTCAGCTTGCGTCATTACAGTTTCGCCGCGCCGGCCGGGCCGACCTCGATGCCATCATCGCGTTACTCGCGGACGATGTGCTGGGCAGCCAGCGCGAGGATGCCTCCATTCCCGCCGCCCCGTGTTATGTGCGGGCCTTCGAGGCCATCGAGCGCGATCCGAATCAGTATCTGGCGGTGGCCATGCGCGACGGCGCGGTGGTGGGCTGCCTGCAATTGAGCTTTATTCCCGGCCTGTCGCGCCGGGGGCTGTGGCGCGGCCAGATCGAGAGCGTGCGGGTCGCGTCAAACGAACGCGGCGCCGGCACGGGACGGGCCTTGTTTGACTGGGCCATCGAGCAATGCCGCGCGCACGGCTGCGGTATGGTTCAATTGACCACCGATAAGGCGCGCGCCGACGCCCGTCGATTTTATGAATCGTTAGGTTTCGTCGCGACGCACGAAGGCATGAAACTGGAACTCGCCATTTAATTCGGAGTCCGATATCGCCATGCATGGTGAATACAAAGTACCCGGCGGCAAACTCGTCGTCGTCGATCTGGAAGTCAAAAATGGCGCGCTCAGCGACGTGCGCCTGAGTGGCGATTTTTTCCTGGAGCCGCTCGAGGCGCTGGATGTGATCAACGCCGCGCTCACGGGCCTGCCCGCCGACGCAGACGACGCCCGCATCGCAACTGCCGTCCAACAATCCCTGCCTGCAGAGGCCGAGCTGTTCGGATTTTCTCCCGAAGCCGTCGCAGTCACGGTACGGAGGGCGCTAGCGTGAGCGAACGCACACAGTGGGGCGACTATCAATGGGAATTGCTGCACGATGGGCCTCAGTCCCCTGAATTGCACATGGCCCTGGACGCAGTCATTACCGACGAGGTCGGCGCCGGCCTGCGCCCCCCGACACTGCGGATCTGGGAATGGTCCCAACCCGCCGTCATCATCGGACGTTTTCAGTCACTGAAAAACGAAGTCGACCCCGAGGGCGCACAACGTCATGGCGTCAAAGTCGTGGGNNGCCGCGGCGCCATGTTTGTCGAGCCGGGCAATACCATTACCTATTCGCTCAGCGTCCCGCAGGCCCTCGTGCAAGGCATGAGTTTTCAGCAATCGTATGAGTTTCTCGATGCCTGGGTAATTCAGGCGCTGCACGATCTGGGCATCAAAGCCTGGTATCAACCGCTGAATGACATTGCCTCGGAGAGCGGCAAAATCGGCGGTGCGGCACAAGCCCGGCGCGCGGGAGCAGTCTTGCATCACGTGACGATGTCATACGACATCGACGTCGAAAAAATGGTGCAGGTGCTGCGCATCGGCCGCGAAAAACTCTCTGACAAAGGCACGACGAGCGCGAAAAAACGTGTCGATCCGCTGCGCAGTCAGACGGGCCTGGAGCGTGACGTTATCATCGAGCGCATGCTGCAAACCTTTCGGGGACTGGCGTCGCTGACGCCGATATCCCTGTCACAGACCACGCTGGAAAAAGCCCAAGCCCAGGCGCGCGATAAATTTTCCAGTCAGGAATGGACTGCCCAAGTTCCTTGAATGCCATGAGATTGAACCTATCCGCTTTTGCTCGCACCCGCCGTCTTGCTCCTGCCGGCATCTTGTCGATGCTGGTATTGCTGGCGGGCTGCGCGAGCTCGACTCCGTCGAATATCACCCTGCCCTCCAACGTCCCGCAACCTGCCAAGACCGAAGACAAGGTCGCCGGGCTGGAGGTCGAGAAAATCCAGTGGCAAGGCACCAAGCCCGGCTGCAAAGGGCAATGCCCGACCATTGAGATCGACAGCGTGGGGTTTCCTGCCATCCCGAAACTGACGGCGCTGGTGGATCATGTCCTGGCCTATATGACCGGCGTCGATCCCGGCCGCCCGCGTCCGTATCAAACGCTATCGGAATACACGCAGTATTTCTGGCAGACCGCGCAGTCCCGCGACAGCACCATTTTCAAGGCTAGCGTCAAGGACGTCAGTCCTCAGATCATTGCCATTGAGTTGCACACCGGCCAATACCTGACCGGCGCAGCGCATGGGATTCCGGCGACACAGTATCTGAACTGGCAACGAGATCGTGAGCGCGTCCTGGCGCTGGACGAAGCCCTGCTGCCGAATCAGCATCCCGCGTTCGTCGAGGCGTTGCAGCGTGCCCACCAGGCCTGGCTCACGCGTAATGAGGATGCGCAACGCGATCGCGCGGCGTATGACCGGATGTGGCCGTTCCAGGAAAGCGATAATTTCGCGTTGACGCGCGAGGGCCTGGTCGTGAAATATGACGCGTATTCGATCGCGCCGTATTCCCATGGAGAGCCGGAGTTGCTGATTCCGTATACCGAACTGCATGGTATTTTGCGGCCGGAGTTTATGCCTGCAGCTTGAATGCGGATGCGGGATCTTGCGGCTGACATTTGCCTGCGGCGCGTGGCGCGACAGCGGCTCTGCTATAAAAAGCGCCCCGCATGACTGGCTGTACTGCCAATCATGCGGGGCGCTTTTCCGTTCCTCGGGTCTAGGCCCGAGGGATCATCAAACGCATCACGGATACAGACCGCGCACTTGGCGGGCTTGCAGAATGCGGGTGCAAGCGACGATAAACGCGGCGGTGCGCAGCGTTACGTTGTGCTCCTTGGCCATTTGAGACACGGCGGCATAGGCCTCGCGCATCAGGCGTTCGAGACGATTGTTGATTTCCTCTTCGCTCCAGAAGAAGCTGGAGAAATCCTGCACCCACTCGAAATAACTGACGGTCACGCCGCCGGCGTTGGCCAGCACATCGGGCACCACGTAGACGCCGTTCTCGCGCAGGATGTCATCGGCGATCGGCGTCGTGGGACCGTTTGCGCCTTCGACCACGATCTTGGCCCGCACCTTGCCGGCATTGGCCTCGTTGATCTGGCCTTCTAGAGCCGCAGGTATCAGGAACTCGGTTTCCAATTCCCAGAACTGTGCATTGTCGAGAGCCTCGGCAGCGCTGAAACCGCCGACGCCGCCTTTTTGCGACACGTGAGACAACAGCTTGTGCACGTCCAGGCCGGCCGGGTTGTACACCGTGCCAGTGTGGTCCTGAACAGCGATCACTTTGGCGCCGGTCTCATGGAACAGGCGCGCTGCCGTGCCGCCCACGTTACCGAAGCCCTGCACGATCACACGAGCAGTGCTCACATCGACATTGCGATCGCGCGCGGCTTCGCATGCCGTCACGAACACGCCCCGCCCCGTTGCCTCGACCCGGCCTAGGCTGCCACCCAGCGCGATCGGCTTGCCGGTCACCACACCTGTTGCCGTCGCTCCTTCATTCATGGAATACGTGTCCATCATCCACGCCATGGTCTGCGCGTTGGTGTTCACATCCGGTGCGGGGATATCCTTGGACGGCCCGATGATGACGCCGATCTCCGAGGTGTAGCGGCGCGTCATGCGCTCGAGCTCGGATTGAGACAGCACACGCGGATCCACGCGGATGCCGCCTTTGGCGCCACCGTACGGCAAATTGACCGCAGCGTTCTTGACCGACATCCACGCGGCCAGCGCCATGACTTCGGACAGTGTCACGTCCTGGTGAAAACGTACGCCCCCCTTGCCTGGACCTCGCGACGTATTGTGCTGAACCCGATAACCCTCAAAATGCGCAATGCTGCCGTTATCCAGTTCGATGGGCACATCGACAATCAACGCACGTTTGGGGCGTTTCAGCGTTTCTACCCAACGCGCCAGTGGACCAAGATACGGGGTGACCCGATCGACTTGTTGCAGATAGATGCCCCAGGGACCGAGGTGCTCGGCATCCAGGTACGACGGCAAAGCATGAGTGGGTTTGTCCGACATGAGAGGATCTCCAGGCTAGGATCGGCATTATTGTAGCCACAGATTTCGTAGTGTCCCTATTTAATTTAAACAAAATAAATTAGGGACGTATAACGATTATCTGAATTTCGGTTCTGCTTGGGTCTTGCTCGGAGCCAACAACTGCCAGGCGAGCCTGGCCGCTACCTTTGAGGTGCGATGGTCGATATCGTAATCTGGATTGCATTCCGCCAGATCAGCCAGTCGCAATTTGCCACTTTGTTTTACCTTCAAGGCGATTTCTTCGACCACGGTCAGCGGCACACCGTACGCTGCCGGGGCGGACACCCCAGGCGCGACAGATGCCGGCAACACGTCGATATCAATGGTCAGATAAACATGCCCCGCACGAGCTAGCAGCGCATCCACATCCGCCAGACGTTGTGCGATGTGCCGTTCTTGCATGGCATGGTCTTCGATCCATAGCGTGCCGATTTCCGCCGCCCTTTCATAGAGTGCTGCGGTGTTTCCTAATCTGGATACCCCATAACAGGCGTATTGCCATGCATGACCATGTGCCTCGCAATACTCGGCTATCTGATCGAACGGCGTACCCGAGCTGCCTGGCCGCCCCGTGCGCAGGTCGAAATGCGCATCCAGATTCAGCACCAGCACGGGTTGTGTATCGCCTATGCCGTCCAGCCAGCGCCTCAGGCCTTGGAAACTGCCCCAAGCAACCTCATGCCCTCCTCCCAGTACGAGCGGCCGGGCTCCCGCAGACAGAACCTGGGCAATGCGAGCCGCCAATTGATCCTGGGCCAGCTCGAGTTGAGCGCCGTCACACACCACATCTCCGGCATCGACCAAGCGCTTGTAGTCGTGCGCTGGCAGGCCTGCCAGCATGCGCCTTATGCTCTGCGGTGCTTGCGCAGCGCCCAGGCGCCCCTGGTTTCTGGCCACGCCTGCGTCGCAAGCAAAGCCGATCAACACCGGGTCATCCGCCTGGATGCCAGCCTCGATCCCTGTCGCAACATGCGCCAGCCTGCGCGTATCACCGCGTTCCTGACTGTCATCACGCGCCCGCCAAATAGCGGGGTCCAACGCAGCAGTCATGCGGCCTCCCGCTGCGAACTGTTCAGCACGGCTTGCAGAAAAGCGCGTGTTCGCGCTTCGCGAGGTTGACTGAAGATCACCTCTGGCGGACCGGATTCGACGATGTTGCCTCCGTCCATCACGGCCACTACGTCAGCCACGTCGCGTGCGAATCCCATTTCATGGGTGACGACCATCATCGTCATCCCTTCTTTGGCCAGTACTTTCATGACTTGCAAGACCTCCCCCACCAACTCGGGGTCCAGCGCCGAGGTGGGCTCATCAAACAGCATGACCTCGGGCTCCATGGCCAGGGCACGGGCTATCGCCACGCGCTGTTTCTGTCCCCCGGATAGACTGCCGGGCATGGCACGCATTTTCTCGCTCAGGCCGACTTTCGAGAGCAGTTGCTCGGCTCGAGCCTCGGCATCCGCACGGCTGACACCGCGCAGCGTACGCGGTCCGACAGTGACGTTATCCAGCACCGACAGATGCGGGAACAGATTGAATGACTGAAACACCATCCCGACACGCATGCGCAGCCGATTCAAGTCCGACTCGCCCATCGGTTTTCCATGGTCCAGCAACGACTGCCCGCAGATGTCGATGGTGCCGCCTTGGGCGACTTCCAGGCCATTGCAACAGCGCAGCAATGTGCTCTTGCCCGAACCGCTGGGCCCGATCACGACGACGACCTGCGAGCGCTGCACGTCGAAATCAATACCGCGCAACACGTCTACCGTGCCAAAGGATTTACGCAAACCGCGGATGCGGATCATTTCTTGTTGGCTCATTGGACCATTCCCCCTGCACGCAAGCGATGTTCGATCTTGCGCAAAATCATTGTCGTTGCCGTGGTCAGCACAAAGTAGATCAACGCGATCACCAGGTACGTCTCCAGCGAGCGGTACGACACGCTGATGATTTTCTGACCCTCGTGCATCAAGTCGTGAATCGTCAACAGCGAGACCAGCGCCGAGTTTTTGATCAGCGCAATGAATTCATTACCCAGCGGCGGAATCATGCGCACAATGGCTTGCGGCAGGATGATGATGCGCATGGCTTGTCCGCCTGACATCCCGAGCGAACGCGCGGCTTCCGTTTGGCCGCGCTCAACGGATTGGATCGCGCCACGCACAATCTCGGAGACATACGCGCCAGAATATGTCCCCAGGCCGAGGACGCCGCAGACAAATGCCGGCAGCAAGATATCAAACTGAGGCAGGCCAAAGAACCAGATAAACAACTGAACCAGCAGCGGCGTGCCACGGAAGACCAGCAGATACGCGCTGCAGATTCCATAGACGATGCGCCGCTGCGGATTGAGCCGGCCGATGCCGACCAGCAATCCAATTGCGCAGCCTAACAGCAATGCGCAAGCGGTGATTTCGACGGTGACAATGGCGCCGCGCAACAAGGCATCAAAGTCGGCGAAGACGGGAGAAAAATCCAGGTTCATTGTGCCGGCGCCTCAAACCATTTGTTGACGATCTGCTCATAGGTACCGTCAGCCTTGATCTTTTTAAGCGCCTCATTCAGCTCCGTCTTGAGTTCCGGCAGACGTTTGGAGACTGCAATCCCATATTCTTCGGTAGTGATCTGATCCGCCAATACCGTCAAATCACGTGTGCTCTGTGCAAACAGTTTGGCGGCCGGCTTGCCCGTGACAGCCGCGTCGGCGCGGCCGATTTGCACCAGATTGAACATTTCCTGGTTCTTCTCGACCTCTACGCGTTGCACCGAGGGATAGTGCTCTTTCAGATAGGACACGGATTTGGTGCCGACCTGTACCGAGACTTTGCGCCCGTCAAGATCCTTCAGTGTCTTGATGGGACCGTCTTTGCGAGTCAGCACAACCAGTCCGCCGGCATAGTACGGGTCAGTGAAATCCACCACTTGCTTACGAGCGTCGGTGATGTAGATGGCAGAGACTGCCATCTCTGCCCTGCCTGCTTGCAAGGCGGGGATCAAACCCTTGAAGTCGATGTCGATCCATTCGATTTTCTTGCCCATTGCCTTACCGAGCGCCTCGATCAGCTCGATATCAAAACCGGTACGCTTACCGTCTTTGACGAACTCCATGGGAGGAAAGGTCGCGTCGGTCACCACGCGCAGCGTTTCCTGGGCCTGGGCGGACGCTGCGCCCCAGGTCAAACCAAAAGCCACGACAGCGGTCAATAGTTGGCGGCGAGTATTCATGATGTTTCCTTGGAGAATGAATAAATGGAACGGCAGGTGTGGAGCAACACAGATCGACGGGACGGCCAGTCCACGCCCAAACAGGTCAGCGGCTTTGCAGTCGATGCGAGATCCGCTTGGCAGCGGCTACCGTCATATCAGTCAGCAAGCTCGCACGCTGCGCGGCGCGTGTGGATGGCGCCATCAAGGTGATCGACGCCACAGCCAGATGAGGACGTTGGAATATCGGTGCACTGACGCCCCAGACGCCGGCGTCGACTTCGCTATCGGTGACGACATAGCCGGCGCTGCGAATGGGTTCCAGGCTCGCAGCCAGTGCCGCGACGTCAGTGCCTGCGGCTTGCAAGTCGGTCAAGAGCGCCTGAAGGCGGGCCGGCGGCATAAAGGCCATGAGCGAACGGGCCGATGCGCCGCGCACGAGCGGCAGGCCACGCCCTTTGACGAAGGAACAGCGCAAGGGATGTTGGCTCTCAACCATATCCAGGCACACGGCCTGGTCTTTCATGGCGACGAGCAGCCCGACGGTTTCGCCTGAGTCCTCTGCCAGGCGAGCCATGTCCGGCTGGGATTCTTGCACCAGAAACGACGATTGATCAAAGCCCCACGCCAGTTGCACGCAGAGCGGGCCCGGGCCATATTCCCCGGCCTGTTCCGACACGAACCCCCAGCGTTTTAGCAACGCGATTTGCCGGTACAGCGTGCTTTGCGCGAGACCAGTCTGCTCGGTCAGCGCGGCGATCGAGAGCGGACCGTCGTGACGCGCTAGCGTAGCCAGCACGTATAACACCCGGTCGGCGCCTCCGGCTATGGCCTGGTCTGACATGCGTACGCTCCCTGCGGCTTATTAGAAGGCCGCAGGTTAGCGATTTTTTCTCAAATTTCTATATGGAATTTCCCAAATTATGAGAATTACTAGGGAAATCCAGGACGTAAATCAGTCGTAATTGTTCAACCGCACGCCCGACACGCCGCCCACAGAGGAGTCGTCTCCGTCTGGTTTCGCCGGCGCGGGGATTTTGGCAGGCTGGGAGGGTGTTGCCTCAGGCAACACTGCCTGCGGGACTTGTTGCGGCTCGACAGGTGCGGCGGGAGTTTCCGTAACGGGAATTGCCGTCGTACGCCCCTGCTTCGCGCGTTGCGCGGCGCGCTGTTGCTCGGCCTTTGCGATGACCTTGGCCAGTTCTGCGCCCAGCTCATTACGCTTGGCGGCATAGGCCCAATCGGAGGCATTTTGCCCTTTGAGATTGCGGGTGGTGATGTCGGCGCCTGCATCCAGCAGTAGTTGCACCATGTACATACGCCCGGAAAAGCCGGCCATCATGATCGGCGTCGTCCCCTCGGGAGACGGCGCGTTCACCATGGCTTTGTTGGCGAGGAGCAGCTTGGCCGTGTCCATCTGGGCTTTGGACGCGGCATAGTGCAATGGGGTCCAGCCCAGGCGGTTGACCTGTGCACCCCGGGCAATGAGTTTGCGGGCCCGCTCAGTTTCCCCTGCCACGGCCAGGTACATCAGCGCAGTCTCGTTGGCGGGATTGACGGCATTGACATCGGTACGGGGATCGGCAGCGAGCACGTCAAAGACTTTCCATGCGCCGTCGACCACTGCACGCATCAAGGCCGGTTGGCCATTTGTGTACCTCACATTGGGGTCTGCGCCCTTGGCGAGCAGTGCTTTGAGATCCGAAGCTTTGTCGTTATGGACATACACCCACCAGTTTGCCGGTGCAGTATCGGCGTGAGCGGCAGGCGCCATACTTGCCGTCGTCACCGTCGCTAGAGCAAATGCCGCCAGGAGGCCACGGGCTTTTACGGGAAAGGATGCATAACGTTTCATGGCATTCTCGTCACAAGCCCGCTTCTCGTGACAGCCGCCTTCAATGCACGAGGCCAAGCGCTATCGAAACCGGGACTTCGTATTGTAGAAATTACTTTAAGAAAGCTTCGGATTATCCAAATCTAGATATAACATCAATAAAAACCCATAACCAACTGATTTTTATGAACTAAACATCAATTCAGTCCAAATAATCCAGAAAGTACTTTAAAGAATTAAATTTAAATAAAATACTTTAAATTAACGATCTATCTTATTGAATAACTTGAAAAAATTCTCTGTAGAGGCATGTGCCACCTCAGCCACCGGAATGCCTTTCAGATCCGCGATCTTTTCGGCCACATGGATGACCTTGGACGGATCGTTGCGTTTGCCACGGTAAGGTACTGGGGCCAAATACGGCGAATCGGTCTCGATCAACAGGCGATCCAACGGAACTTTGGTAGCGACCTCATGCACGATGCCGGCGTTCTTGAACGTAACGATGCCCGAGATGGAAATATAAAAATTCAGATCGATGGCAGCGTGCGCCATTTCCCAAGATTCGGTAAAGCAGTGCATCACTCCCCCGACCTCAGCGGCATTCTCCTCGCGCAGAATACGCAGAGTGTCCTCGACTGACTGTCGGGTATGGATGATCAGTGGCAAGTTCGCTTGCCGCGCCACGCGGATATGGCGGCGGAATCGCTCGCGCTGCCAGTCCAGCGGCTCGCTCAACCGGTAATAATCCAGCCCGGTTTCGCCGATGGCCACGACCTTTGGGTGCCGTGACAATTCCAGCAGTTCCGCCTCGGTCGGATCCGAGGTCGCCTCGTAGTCGGGATGCACCCCGACCGACGCCCACAAATGGCGGTGCGGCTCGACCAATTCGATCAAACCCGGCCAGTCGGGCATATCGACGCTGACGACCAGGGCGTGAGTAACCTGATTCGCCGCCATGCGTTGCAGAATATCGGGCAACTCTTGCGCGAGATCGGGGAAATTCAGGTGGCAATGAGAATCTACGTACATACGGAATCGTTAAGCTTGGCAGGATGCTGCCACGCGCTGCAGGGTCGCATGCGCAAATAATTTGGGGCTGAGCGGATGGGTCGCCAGACGGCGCTGCTGGGTGAGCCAGCGTGCGCCCTCTGCCAGCCGCACGGCATCAGCACGCGAAGCCGTCTGTCCCACCGGTCGAGCCAGCGAAGGGAAATACCGCACCGGCGCCCCCACACCCGCCAGCATCAGATCGGCATACAAGCGTTGCAAGGTATCAATCCAATCGGCAGGCGAGTTTTTCTCGAGGCTTTCGGCCAACGTGCCGATATCGGGCGTTTGACCCCTGGCCAGCGGCTCGATCAATTTCGACAGCCACTCCGGACAAGCCTGATCGCCGCTCTGAGACAAGCGTAACGCCGCCAAGGGCGCCCCGCCCGCCGCGGCGAGCCAATCCTGGGCGGAGGCTACGCCCTGCTCTGTCAGCCATTGTAGAGCGGCATCGCTGCCCGGCGCCGGCAAGGGCAGGCGTCGGCAGCGTGATACCAGCGTCGGCAGCAGCCTGTCGGGTGCATCAGCGACCAGCAGGAAAACCGTGTGAGGCGGGGGCTCCTCCAAGACCTTGAGCAAGGCGTTGGCGGAGATCACGTTCAACGCCTGAGCGGGATACAGCACGGCGACCCGCCAGCCGCCTCGATGGGTCGCTGTGTTGAACCAGGGTTCCAGGGTACGGATCTGATCGATGCGGATCTCTTTGGATGGCGCTCGTTTGGCCGTGCCGGTTTCGGCCGCAGGCGCGGCGTCGTCGGTACTCTCAGTGGTCGCGACACCCTCTTGCAGTGCCACTGCCTCAGGGCGGATACGCCGCAGATCAGGGTGATTGCCGCTGGCGATCCAGGTACAGGCCGGACAATGGCCGCAAGCCAGATTGTCAACGGGCGATTCGCACAACAGACTGGCCGCCGCTGCCGCGGCAAACTCGACTTTGCCAATGCCGGCAACGCCATGAATGAGCCACGCGTGCGCGAAACGTTCCCGCCCAGCCAACCAGCCCTGCGCGATCTCGCGCTGCCACGGCAAAAACTGGGCGACGCTCATGAGGTTCGCGAGGCCTGGACCAAGGCCTTCAGTTCGGATTCCAATTGGGCGCGCACGTCGGCCATCGGCTGACTGGAATCCACGATACGAAAGCGTTCTGGCTGTGCCTGGGCGCGGGCATGGTAGGCCGAGCGCGTGCGCTCGAAAAAGGCCGCTTCTTCCCGCTCGAAACGGTCTGGCTCACGAGCATCGGCCAAACGTGCGCGGGCCAATTCCAACGGCACATCGAACAACCAGGTCCGATCGGGCTGCAACGAGGGCTGCATCCATTGTTCTAGCACGGCGACCCGTTGGACACCCAGTTGGCGTCCGCCGCCTTGGTAGGCGTAGGTCGCGTCGGTATAGCGATCGCACACCACCCAATCGCCTCGAGCCAGCGCCGGCTCGATGACCTGCGCGACGTGTTCGCAACGCGCAGCAAACATCAACAGGGTCTCTGTATCCAGCGTCATGGATTCGGACAACACCAGACCGCGCAGGATCTCGCCCAGCGGCGTGCCGCCCGGCTCCCGAGTCGTGACGACGCTGAGCCCCGCGGCACGCAATGTATCGGCGATCCAGGCGGCATGGGTGCTTTTCCCTGCCCCATCTACGCCCTCGAGGGTAATAAAACGTCCACGTGCTGTCATTGCGTCCTGCCCAGGATGTAGCGCGCCACGTTGCGGTTGTGTTCGGAAAGGTTAGCCGAAAACTCGCTGGTGCCGTTGCCGCGCGAAACAAAGTACAAATATTTATGGCGCTCCGGCTGTACCGCAGCCAACAGCGCGGCACGCCCGGAGGCAGCAATCGGTGTCGGCGGCAGGCCGGCGCGAGTGTAGGTGTTCCACGGCGTATCGGCCTGCAGGTCCGCACGCCGGATACGGCCTTGGTAGCGTTCCCCCATGCCGTAGATAACCGTCGGATCGGTCTGCAACATCATGCCTATACGCAAGCGATTCACGAATACGCCAGACACCCGGTTGCGGTCAGGGCCATGGCCGGTTTCTTTCTCGACGATCGACGCCAGAATCAACGCCTCGTACGGTGTCTTCAGCGGCAGATCATCCTGGCGCTGCGCCCAGATCGTGTTCAGTACTTGTTGCCCCTGTTGATAGGCTCGGCGCAGCAGGTCGAAATCCGTCGTCCCGGGGGTGAAAACGTAGGTGTCCGGGAAAAACATGCCCTCGGGCGCCTTGATCGAAGCGCCCAGTTTTTCCATCAGATCCTCGTCGCTGATATCGCCCAGCGTTTGCTTGACGTCGGGATTGGTGCGCAGCGCCTCGCGCATCTGCTGATAGGTCCATCCCTCCAGCAAGGTGACCTGCCGTTGCACCATTTCGCCCCGGGCGAGACGATCCAGTAATTTCCAAGGCGAGTCGCCTTGGCGCGCCTCGTAGCCGCCCGCCTTGATCAATTTGTCGCGCTCGGACAGCCGCGCCATCCAGGCAAAGCCGTCCTCCCACACAGGAATGCCGGCCTCGTTCATGGCGCGCGCCATCGCACGCGGGGTGCTGCCCGGCGTGACGATGAATTCGACCTTGTCGGCCGGCAAGGCAATCGCGCGGTTCATCCAGTACCACGCGCCACCGGCGGCTGCGCCTGCCAATACGAGTACGGTCAGACAGAGCAGCAGAAAATAGAGGAAAAGCTTTTTCATAGATGTACGCAGTTTAATGGATCGCGGGCATTTGATCTGGCGCTGGCTGTGTCTCGTTGTGTCCGCAAAGGTATGGCTGTTCATGGAAAGACCACCCTTGGCAATCTCTGCTGCAGGCAACGAGCGTGCCCGAGGACGGTGTTTTCCTTGAGCAGACCAGGGTTTAAACGTCGCCCCGCGCTCCGTCCGGGTATCATCACAGCATCGGACGCCGTCGCGGCGCCCCACTCTATCGCCTGGCCACAACATGTCTGCTTTTTTCGATTCGCTGTCACCAACTACCACAGGGACGGCCCATGCCGCCCCACTGCCCGACTACACCGTCATTTCCGCCTCCGGCGCGGATGCCTTGTCGTTTTTACATGGCCAATTGACGCAGGACGTGACGGGCCTGACGCCCGATGCCGCTCGCCTGGGCGGGTACTGCACGGCCAAGGGCCGTTTGCTGGCGACGCTGGTGCTATGGCGGGCGCAGGCCGTGGGCGAGGCAACGGAAACCCCGGACGGACCGCAACTGTATGCCTTGGTCCGCCGCGATCTGGCCGAGGCGCTGGTCAAGCGCCTGTCCATGTTTGTCCTGCGCGCCAAAGCCAAGCTTGCGCCCACGGCGCTGCATGTGAGCGGTGTCTGGGCCGAGCCAGCCGATCTGGCGAAACTGGAGGCGGCAGCGGACGGTGCGTTGCCCGTCACGCCCTGGCAACGTACCGAATTACCTAGTGGAACCTGGATCGCCACCCCCTCAGTCAGCGGCGGCCTGCGCTGGTGGTGGATCGCCAGTGAGGCGCAGCAGGCGGACGCTGCGATGCTGGCCACGCAGATACAACGCGGGAATGCCGACCAGTGGCACGCTGCCGATCTGGCCGCTGGCCTGCCCTGGGTTGGCACGGCAACACAGGACCTGTTCATTCCTCAAACGCTGAATCTGGACCTGATAGGCGGCGTGAGCTTTACCAAGGGCTGTTACCCCGGACAGGAAATCGTCGCCCGCAGCCACTATCGTGGCACGGTAAAGCGCCGCACCGCATATGGTCAGTGGGACGCAATGAACGAGCCGCCGACCCCAGGCACCGACATTTACGATGCCAGACAGCCCGATGAGCCGTGCGGACGCATCGTCGATGCATCGCGTAGCGGCGCGTTGTTCGAGATCGCCTTGGCCTCGCTGGACGATGGCGATCTGCGCGTGGGCACGCCTGACGGCGCCAAGATCACCGTGACGCCATTGCCGTATGATTTGGCCGACGGTGGATTTAAACGATAAGGGTTCGAGCTAGCCTCGCCCTCCTATCGCGGCGTCACACGGACCGCCGTCATCAGCCCCACGACACAGAGCGTGGGTTGGTCGCCGCGATAAGCATGCACCTCCACCTGGCAGATAGATAAACGCCGCCCCGGCTTGAGCACCCGCCCTGTGGCCACGAAACGCTCGCCGTCAGCCGGCGACAGGAAATTCATCTTGAACTCGGAGGTCAGGACGTCCTCCCCAGGCTCGAACAGCGACAGCGCCGCATAGCCGCCTGCGCTGTCTGCGATGGTCGTGGATATCCCGGCGTGCAGATAACCATTCTGTTGGCACAGATCCGCGCGAAACGGCAATTCGATATGGACCAGGCCTGGTTCGACGCGCGATAAACGCGCATCGAACAAGGTCATGATGGTTTGCCGGGCAAAGCTGTCACGCACGCATTGGAGAGCGGCGGTTTGTGTGGGCTCAGACGACACGGTTGTTCCCGTTATGAAAACTCATGGCCCCGCAAAAACCGGGCTCGGAAAAATCCGCGTACGCAAACGCCCCTCAGCGCGAGCGCTCACATGCGTAATGCGTACGACTGCAGATCAATGACTACCCTAAGGCGTCTTGTGCGCGTACAGATTGACGATGCTGGAAAAATCCAGCTTGCCGCTGCCGTCGCCACTATGCAGCGAATACAGATTGCGTGCGAGTTCGCCCAAGGGAATCGACGATCGCGAGGACAACGCCGCCTCTGCAGCCAGCCCCAGGTCCTTTAGCATGAGATCGACCCCAAAGCCGCCAGCGTAGCCCTTTGACGCCGGCGTGTTTTCCATGACGCCAGGCCACGGGTTGTACAACTCGGTCGCCCAGTTGCGGCCAGAGCTCTTTGCAATGATGTCCGACAAGACTTTGGGATCCAGGCCGTTGGCCACGCCCAGGGCCAATGCCTCTGATGTTCCGGCCATCAAGATGCCCAACAGCATGTTGTTGCAGATCTTGGCCACCTGGCCCGCGCCGGCCGGGCCCGCGTGGAAAATATTCTTGCCCATGGCCTGCAGGACCGGCATCGCACGAGCCAGATTGTCGGCCTCGCCGCCAACGATGAATGTCAGTGTCCCGGCGGCCGCGCCTGCCGTGCCGCCGGACACCGGCGCGTCGATCATCGCCAGGCCGCGCTCCTGAGCCGCTGTAGCGACCTTGCGGGCCGAATCCGGGGCGATGGTGCTGCACTCAATCACGAGTGCGCTGGGATCGATCGCGCCCAGCAGATCCTGGCTCAGGTACAGCGCCTCGACATGTTTGCTGGCAGGCAGCATGGTGACCACGACTTCGGCCCCCTGCACCGCGTCAGCGGCAGAGGTCGCTGCGCGCGCGCCGGCATCGGCCAAGCTGTTGACCGCGCCAGGCACCAGATCGAACACTGCCAACTGGTGGCCGGCCTTGATCAGATTGTTTGCCATGGGCGCACCCATATTGCCCAGACCGATAAACGCAATACTGCTCATGTGGGGGTCTCCTCGTGTTTGTCGTGTATGCGCTGTCTGAAATCAGCTTACTACCGAATTTAAGCCTCGGCGCCCAAGTCCGCCAACGGATGAGGCTGACCTGCCGGCCAAGGCGCCTCGAAAAAGCGCTGCACCCACGCCTCGGATGCCTGAGCCAGGGTGGCTGGATTCCATTTGGGTTGCTTGTCTTTGTCTATCAGCAAGGCTCGGATACCCTCGGCGAAATCTCCCTCGGCTGCGCATGCCAGCGCCGCAATGTATTCGATGCGGAACACCTCGGCCAATGAACTGAGCCGCGTCCGGCGCAACAGGGTAAAAGCGAGCCGTGCCGAACCCGGCGAGCCCGCCAGCATCGTCGCTGCGGCGCGGGCCAGCCACGGGTCTTCGTGGGTTTTCAGCTCGGCAATGGCGTCATAGATCGCGGTCAGGTTCTCGCCGCCACACAGGCTATTGATCCGTGCCGCATGCTGACGCAACGGTCCTGGGGAAAGCTCCGACGCTGGCTCATGAGCCAGCAGGACATCACGCAACAGGTCGTCGTTTAACGAACGCGCTGAGCGTCCATCCTCGGCAGCCGACGCGGTCCAAGGCGTTTGCAGCAATGCTTCGATAAACTGCGGCCAGCCTGACGAGTCCAGGCGATAATCCGCGACACCGGCATACAGGGCATCCGAGGTCGTCAGTTGCGCACCCGTCAGCGCCAAAAACAGCCCGATGCGCCCCTGCATGTGATTCAGCATCCAACTGCCGCCCACATCGGGAAACAGGGCAATCGAAATTTCCGGCATGGCCAGGCGCGTCGTTTCGCTGACTACACGATGGCTGGCTCCCATCATGAGGCCGACACCGCCACCCATGACAATGCCATGCCCCCAGCACAGGATCGGCTTGGGATAGGTGTGAATCTGATAATCGAGCCGATACTCGCGCTCGAAGAAGTCTCGCGCCAATGGATTGGCCCAGGCCCCCTGGCCCTGGTGTTCCTGCATGCTGTGATACAGGCCGTGCAGATCTCCGCCCGCGCTGAAGGCTTTGCCGCCCGCGCCTTGCAACACCACCATCGCCACGCCGTCGTCCTGCGCCCAGGCCGTCAGGCGCTGGGCCAGTAAATCGACCATTTCCAGTGACAGGCCGTTGAGCGTTTGCGGCGCGTTCAGCGTGGCAAACGCCACACGCATCCCATTGGCGGTGGTTTTTTCCTCGAACAGCACTGGGGCGGTCATCTGATATCTGCTCCTTTTTCCAGCAATTGGCGGGCGACGATCACACGCATGATCTCGTTGGTGCCCTCGAGAATCTGATGGACACGAGTATCGCGCACCAGGCGCTCCAAGGGATAGTCTCGCAAGTAGCCATAACCCCCATGAATCTGCTGCGCGTCCAGGCAGATCTGGAAACCCATATCGGTCGCAAAGCGCTTGGCCATGGCGCAGTATGTGCCGGCATCGGGCGAGCCGGCGTCCAGCTTGCACGCCGCCAATCGCACCATCTGCCGCGAGGCAACCAAGTGCGTAGCCATGTCCGCGAGTTTGAACTGCAAGGCCTGAAATTCGGCCAGGCGGCGGCCGAATTGCTTGCGCTCGTCCATGTAACGCCGTGCAGCGTCCAATGCGCCCTGGGCGGCACCTACCGAGCAGGTGCCGATATTGATGCGCCCGCCGTCCAGGCCCTTCATGGCGATCTTGAAGCCCTCGCCTTCCTTGCCCAGCATATTGGCCGCCGGCACCCGCACGTTTTCAAAGGTGATCGGACGCGTGGACTGGCTGTTCCAGCCCATTTTTTCTTCTTTGCGGCCATAGCTGATGCCGGCGCTGTCAGCCGGCACGGCAAAAGCGCTGACGCCGCCAGGCCCGTCGCCGCCGGTTCGCGCCATGACGACCAGCAGGTCCGTATCGCCACCGCCCGAGATAAACGCCTTGGCGCCGTTGAGCACAAAATCGTCACCGTCGCGTTTCGCGCTGGTGCGCAAGGAACCAGCGTCCGACCCTGCGCCAGGCTCGGTCAAACAGTACGAAGCGAGTTTTTCTCCGCTGGCCAGCAACGGCCCCCAGGTCTCGCGCAGCGCCGGTTGGCCCCATTGGCCAACCATCCAGGTCGCCATGTTGTGAATCGTGAGGAACGCTGTCGTCGACGGATCGACCGCCGCCATTTCCTCGAACACCAGCGTGGCGTCCAGCCGCGGCAGCCCCAGGCCACCGATATCCTCGGACGCATAAATCGCGCAGAAACCCAATTCGCCGGCCCGGGCAAAGGCCTCTCGGGGAAAGATGCCCCCGGCATCCCAGCGAGCGGCGTTGGGGGCGAGCTCGCCCTGTGCGTAGTCGCGCGCAGCCTGCGCAAAAGCCTGCTGCTCGTCAGTCAATTCCAGATCCACAGCGTTGTCTCCTGTTGGTTGGTCTAGCTGGCGTCATGGCTGTCTCGTGAACGGCCATACCCGCCATCCGTCCATTTTTGCATGACGTTAACGTAAACGTAAATCTATAGCCGGTATCTTACGCCGGAATCCAGAGACAATTTTGTCCTGCCGATGACTTTTCCGCGTCAGGAAGCGGGTTCGCTACGAACGAGAGCTACAGCAATCCCGCAGGGCGTTCACGACCGTTGCGTGCCGCCGTAGCCTTGGCTCGGCGGTGATCAGCCCGGCGGCGGCGCGAGACCATAGGATCGAACGTCAGCGGACGATAGATCTCGATCCGATCGCCGTCGGCCAATGGCGTCTCGGCCTGGCATTGTTTGCCAAACACGCCAACGCCCTGCCCCCAAGGATCCACCCCGGGAAACGCAGCCTCAAAACCGCTCTGGCGCAGCGCGTCTGCGGCCGTAGCGCCATTGGGCAACACCAGCTCGCGCTGCCACGTTGCCGATGGCATGGGATAGCAGACGCTGACTCGCAGTACCTGAGCGTCATTCCCCATAGATTGCCTGCGCCCGCTTGGTAAAGGAATCGATAAAACTGGTCGCAATCCGGTTAAAGACCGGCCCCACCACCATCTCGAGGGCACGGTTGGAGAACGCGTACTCCAGGGTGAACAAGACCTTGCACGCGTCCTCGGCCAGGGCCTGGAATTCCCAGTTGCCCACCAGCATCGAGAACGGACCGTCCACCAGCTCGAGTTGAATCCGGTTGGGGTACTCATGGGTATTGCGGGTGGTGAATCGCTGCTTCATCCCCGCAAAACTGATCATCACAGAGGCTTGCATCCCGTGTTCGTCGCGCGACTGGATCTCCGTCCCGCCGCACCAGGGCATGAATTCAGGATACTTTTCCACGTCGGCAACGAGGTCGAACATCTGTGCTGCACTATAGGGAACCAGGACAGATCGCTGTACTTTATGCATCGGCTATCGCAAATCGCTAGAATGGTTGGATTTTACCGGTAGCGCAGCTACCGCCGCATTTTTCGCCGGATTATTGCCTGATCAGCCTTTATGAGCATTATCGACAACCGCAAGGCCACCCACGATTATTTCATCGAAGACCGCTACGAGGCCGGCCTGGTCCTGCAGGGCTGGGAGGTCAAGGCGATTCGTGACAGCCGTGTCCAACTCAAAGAAAGCTACGTCATCGTGCGCGATGGCGAGCTGTTTTTGCTGGGCATGCATGTCAGCCCCCTACCCACTGCCTCCACGCATATCCATCCCGACGCCATGCGCACGCGCAAGCTGCTGCTCAAGGCCGAGGAAATCAGCAAGCTGATCGGCAAGGTCGAGCAACGTGGCTACACCCTCGTCCCGTTGAATCTGCACTACAAAAATGGCCGGATCAAGCTCGATTTCGCGCTGGGCCGAGGCAAAAAGCTTTACGACAAACGCGACAGCTCTCGTGAAAAAGACTGGCAGCGTGAAAAAGAACGCATCATGAAACACGATACCCGCAGCTCGCGGCGCGACGATTGACCGAGAACGGGCTATCAGTCCAGCGCCGCTGCGGCTGACAGGCTCGAAACTCCCTGGGTCATNGNGCCACGCTTGATTCCGGCGTGGCACGATTTCTATCCGGCCAAACGGCGCTAGACAGGCTTGTTCGTCTTGACGATCGCCATTGCCGAGGCGATCAGGCCGCCGACATCCGACAAATTGGACGGCAAGATCAAGGTGTTGCCTTCCTTGGCAACATTGCCAAAGGCATCGACATAGCGCTCGGCGACTTTCAGGTTGACGGCCTCCATGCCACCGGGTTGACGCACGGCCTCACCGACCTGCGTGATCGCTTTTGCAGTCGCTTCGGCAATAGCCAGCACCGCAGCGGCCTCGCCCTGGGCCTGGTTGATCTGCGCCTGCTTTTCACCCTCGGAACGCGCGATGGCGGCTTCGCGTTCGCCAGTCGCGATGTTGATCTGTTCTTGGCGGCGGCCTTCGGAGGCTGCGATCAGCGCACGCTTTTCCCGCTCGGCGGTAATTTGAGCCTGCATCGCGCGCAGGATCTCATTGGGCGGCGTCAAATCCTTGATCTCATAACGCAATACCTTCACCCCCCAGTTCAGCGCAGCCTCATCGAGTGAGGCCACAATCGTGGCGTTGATGAATTCGCGTTCCTCGAAAGTGCGATCCAATTCCAGTTTCCCGATCACCGAGCGCAACGTGGTCTGCGCCAACTGGGTAATCGCCGAGATGTAGTTGGACGAACCGTACGATGCGCGCATCGGATCCGTTACCTGGAAATAGAGAACACCATCGACCTGCAATTGCGTGTTATCGCGCGTAATGCAGACCTGGCTCGGCACGTCCAGGGGGATTTCCTTGAGCGAATGTTTGTAGGCAACGCGCTCGATGAAGGGGATAACAAATCCCGCGCCAGGCGACAGCACCCGGTCGAACTTGCCCAGCCGTTCGACGACCCAGGCATGCTGCTGCGGCACGATGGCAATGGCCTTGATGATGATCAATAACGCCAGAACGACCAAGACGATCAAGGCGATGGTGGAGGGTTCGAGCATCATGGAAATGGTCCTGCGTGGAATGAGAGAAAACCGCACCCGTCGAGGGCGGCCACGAAATCAGATAGACAAGCCTAGACTGTAACGTACTCGGCTACGCGGCTCACACCTTGCGCGTCAATACCAGTCGCGGGCCACGGACCTCGCTGATCAGGTATAGACCCGGCTCACGCGGTTGCCCGGCTGCCAGCTCTGCTTGCCAATGCGCACCACGATACCAGACGCGTGCAATCCCGGCGTCCGTCCAGCTTTCGACTTCGACAGTCTGGCCGATGTCCAGATGCACATCCGCATTACTCTTCGCATCGACCTCGCGTTTTTTCAGGACGCCGGTACGACGCAACACAAATAATCCAATCAGGGCCACGACAGCGCACGCCACCAGTTGCCACTCAAAGCCGGCGTCGAACCACGCCGCTGCGCCGCCTGCAGCCAAACCCAGTGCGACCAGCAACAGGTAAAACGTGCCGCTCGCCACCTCACCGATGAGTGCGACCGCTGCCAGTCCGAACCATATCCACATCATGTGATGCCTTATTTGAGAAACCCTGGGTTGGGCTCTACCGGCCCATATTCCCTCGGAAGCCAAGGACACAAGGGGCATCCCCGCGTCCCCTCTGCAACAGAATATGGCTTGATTGTACGGATTTCTGCGTCATGACGATTTATCATCATGCTATCGACTGCGTTTTGCGCCGAACAGCAAGCCCCTGGATTTCCCAATGAATACTGCTGCCCCCCATTCCGACGGCCTACTGCCCGTCCTGATCCTGCATACCGGTGATCCTGATGAAGCCCTGCGCCAGTCGCATGGCGGCTATGGCGAGATGATGCGCCATGCTGCGGGACTGTCGCCCGATGCGGTGCACATCGTACGGGTGTATCTGGACGAGGAGCCTTTGGCGCCCTCGGCCTATCGCGCGGCGCTCATCACCGGGTCGCCCGCCATGGTGACGGACCTCGAGCCTTGGAGCGAGCGCACGGCCGCGTGGATACGGCAGGCAGCCGCCGAGAGCCTGCCTATGTTCGGCGTGTGCTACGGCCATCAGTTGCTCGCGCATGCGCTGGGGGGCGTAGTGGAATACAACGTCAAGGGCCGCGAACTTGGAACGCAGACCATAGAGTGCTTGCCTGACGCGACAGGCGATGCCTTGATGACGGGTTTGCCCACCCGGTTTCCTGCGCAACTGCTACACGCGCAAAGCGTCACCCAATTGCCTCCCGGCGCCGTCGCGCTGGCTCGCTCGGATATGGATCCTCATCAATTGATCCGCCTGGCGCCCGCGATCTATTCCGCGCAATTCCATCCCGAATTCGGACCGGAATTCATGCGCGACCATCTGCAGCAGTATCAGGCTGCATATGGCCGCGAAGGGCTCGATGCCGACGCCCTCAGCGCTGCCTTGGGCCCGACGCCAACGGCGGCCAGCCTGGTACGGCGGTTTCTAGGACTGTGCCAGCGTACGTCAGTGCGACCCTCGCAAAACACCGGCCATATGCCGGCCAAGTAACGCCCGACGCGATATAGAACAAAGGGGCGGCCCAAGGGAAAAGGCCCCCACGCTGCGCCTTGCGGCTTGCTGCCCCCTGAGGGGACGTTTTTTGCCTTGGGGCGGCCCGGCGGCAAAAAAGGCCTGCATTCAAAAAATGCAGGCCTTTTTTGTGGCAAACCATTCCGAGCCAAAACTGCCTCGGAAGCCCAGCATCGCACCCGCGGTGCGATGCTGCCAGCGGGATTACTTAGCCAGACGCTGCCACGTATCGACCACCGTATCCGGGTTCAGCGACATGGACAGAATGCCTTCGTCCTTGAGCCACTGCGCGAAATCGGGATGGTCGCTGGGGCCTTGGCCGCAGATACCGACGTACTTGTTGGCAGCCAGGCAAGCCTTGATCGCACGGCTCAACATGAACTTCACCGCATCATCACGCTCGTCGAAGTCGGCAGCCAGCAGCTCCATGCCAGAGTCGCGATCCAGACCCAGCGTCAGCTGCGTCATGTCATTCGAACCGATCGAGAAACCGTCGAAATGCTCCAGGAACTGGTCGGCCAACAACGCATTGGACGGGACTTCGCACATCATGATGAGCTTCAAGCCGTTTTCGCCGCGAGCCAGGCCATGGGCGCCCAGCAGATCCACCACGCGCTTGGCCTGGCTGACCGTGCGCACGAACGGCACCATGATCTCGACGTTGGTCAGGCCCATTTCGTCGCGTACTTTCTTCAGCGCCTCGCATTCCATGCGGAAGCACTCGGCAAAATCGGCAGCGATGTAGCGCGACGCGCCGCGGAAGCCCAGCATGGGGTTTTCTTCCTCGGGCTCGTAACGCGAGCCGCCCACCAGCTTGCGATATTCGTTGGACTTGAAGTCCGACATACGCACGATGACCGACTTGGGCCAGAACGCCGCGGCAATGGTGGCGATACCTTCTGCGAGCTTTTCAACGAAGAAAGCACGCGGGCTGGCGTAGCCGCGGGCAGCCGATTCGACCGCTTTTTTCAGCTCGCCATCGACATTGGGGTAATCCAACACGGCCTTGGGGTGAATGCCGATGTTGTTGTTGATGATGAACTCCAGGCGAGCCAGACCCACGCCAGAGTTGGGGATTTGTGCGAAATCGAAAGCCAGCTGAGGGTTACCGACGTTCATCATGATCTTGACGTCGATCGGCGGCATTTCGCCACGGCGGACTTCTTCGACCTCGGTTTCGATCAGGCCGTCGTAAATCCGGCCCTCGTCACCTTCGGCGCACGACACAGTCACGGCCTGACCTTCTTTCAGGACGTCGGTCGCTTCACCGCAGCCCACGACTGCCGGGATACCCAGTTCACGCGCAATGATGGCCGCGTGGCAGGTACGGCCGCCACGGTTGGTCACGATGGCCGAGGCGCGCTTCATGACCGGTTCCCAGTTGGGATCGGTCATGTCGGTCACCAGCACATCGCCGGGCTGCACACGATCCATTTCGGAAATATCGGCCACGACGCGCACGGGGCCCGAACCGATTTTCTGGCCAATAGCGCGGCCAGTGATCAGGACCTGGCCGGTGGCCTTCAGGCGGTAGCGCTGCTGGACGTCGTTGCCAGTTTGCTGCGATTTCACCGTTTCGGGGCGAGCTTGCAGGATATAGATCTTGCCATCTACGCCGTCACGGCCCCACTCGATATCCATCGGGCGCTTGTAGTGCTTTTCGATGATGACCGCGTAGCGCGCCAATTCGGAGACTTCGTCGTCGGTCAACGAGTAACGGTTGCGCTCGGATACGGGCACGTCCACGGTGCGTACGGCGCGGCCTTCGGGGCGCTCGGGATCGAACTCCATCTTGATCAGCTTGGAGCCGATGCGGCGGCTGACGATGGGATAGTGGCCCTGTTCCAGCGTGGGCTTGAACACGTAGAACTCGTCGGGGTTCACTGCGCCCTGCACCACCGTTTCGCCCAGGCCGTAGGACGAGGTGATGAATACCACGTCCTGGAAGCCCGATTCGGTGTCGATGGTGAACATCACGCCGGCGCTGCCCTTGTCAGAGCGCACCATACGTTGCACGCCTGCCGACAACGCGACTTCGGCGTGGGCATAGCCCTTGTGCACGCGATAGGAGATCGCGCGGTCGTTGTACAACGACGCGAACACGTGGCGGATTTTGTCCAGCACGTCGTCAATACCGACGACGTTCAGGAAGGTTTCCTGCTGGCCCGCGAACGAGGCATCAGGCAAATCCTCGGCGGTTGCGGATGAACGCACGGCGAACGAACCCTTGCCGTCGGCGTCCAGCGCGGCAAAGGCCGTGCGGATCTGCTGCTCGAACTCAGGCGAGAACGGGGCATCGATAATCCATTGGCGGATCTCGGCGCCAGCCGTGGCCAGCTCGCGAACGTCTTCGGGGTTCAGCGTGCTGAGTCGCGTGGCAATGCGCGCATCCAGACCAGAGGCTTTGAGGAAATCACGGAAGGCTTCGGCAGTCGTAGCAAAACCGCCCGGTACGCGGACGCCCGCGCCGGACAACTGACTGATCATTTCACCTAGTGATGCGTTCTTACCTCCTACCGAGTCCACATCCGTCATGCGGAGCTGCTCGAACGAAACGACGTACGACATTTAAGTCACCTTTTACAATAGAGAAAGCGAGTTTGGTCAAAACATCACGATGCGCTGACCAAACCAGCCTGAGACCGCTCTTGGGGTGACTGATTGGGGTCGAATTGTACCCGGTCGGGCACTCCAGCCCTCCACTTTGGTTGGAATATTTTACATATGGCTTCGTCCCCTATCGAACGTACTGTCTACATCGTCTCGGACAGCACCGGCATCACCGCAGAGACATTTAGTCACTCTGTGTTGTCCCAATTTGAGCAAGTACGCTTCAAGCCGATCCGCCTGCCCTTTATCGATACATTGGAAAAAGCCCGGGAAGTCGCCGAGCGCATCGACCGCAACGCCAATGAAACCGGTCTGCCGCCTATTGTTTTCAGCACCCTGGTTGACCCCCACAGCATGGAATGTGTCCGTCGCGCCAATGGGATTTTCCTGGACCTTTTTGGCACTTTTGTCGGACATATCGAGCAGGCTTTGGGAATGAAATCCAATCATTCCGTCGGCCGGTCCCACATGGCGGCCAACTCCGAGCAGTACCGGAATCGGATCGATGCCATCAATTTCAGCCTGGCACACGATGACGGACAGTTCATCAACCAATTGGACCAGGCAGACGTCATTCTGGTGGGCGTGTCCCGTTGTGGCAAGACACCGACCAGCCTCTATCTGGCCATGCAGTACGCCATCAAAGCAGCCAATTTCCCGCTGACGCCCGACGATTTCGAGCGCGGCACGCTGCCGTCCACGGTTGCGCCGCATCGATCCAAGCTATTTGGCCTGTCGATCCAGCCCGAACGCCTGTCCGAGGTCCGTAACGAGCGCCGTCCCAACAGCCAATACGCGACGCTGGAACAGTGCCGCTACGAGGTGGCCGAGGCCGAGCGCATGATGCGCCGCGAAGGGATTTCCTGGCTGTCCACGACGACCAAGTCCATCGAGGAAATCGCCACGACGGTGATGCAAGAGGTGGGCCTGGATAGATCGAATTAGTCCATCGCCTGGCGGCGCTGTTCAAACAGACACAGCGCCGTCGCCACCCCGACGTTCAAGGACTCCACCGAGGGGGCGTGGTCAATGCGCACCCGTAGCGTGGCGACAGACTGCAAATCGGACGAAACGCCCTGCCCCTCGTGGCCGAATACCCAGGCGCAGGCCCTTGGCAGCGCGGTTGCATAGAGATCCTGGGCGTTTTCCAGCGTCGTAACGGCCAGGGGGACATCCAGGCGGCTCACGCAGGCCATCAGATCTGCCTGTTCGTGTAGGGACAGGGCAAAATGCGCGCCTTGGCCGCCGCGCAGCACTTTGGGCGACCAGGCCGCCGCGCAGCCCGGTGACAGCAACACGCGAGACACACCTGCGGCCGCGCATATCCGCAAAATCGTGCCGACGTTACCCGGGTCCTGCACCCGGTCTAGCCATACCATGGACTCCGCCAAGCGCGCAGGCAGCGTTGGCGCCGGCGGATCGACGATGAACAGCACGCCCTGACCGGTTTCAACCGTCTCCAGATGCTTCAATAGCTGCGGCGACAGCGCCAAAATCTGCCGCTCGGGCAGGACGGCCTGCACTGCAGCCAACAACGCCGCCAATTCCGGACGGTCCAGCCGGTCTGCGTCGAACACAGCCAAGGCCGGCGCCGTTGACGACGCCAACCAGGCCTGACACAAATGCACGCCTTCCAGGATCGCATTTTCGCCACGACGCCCGGCATGGTGGGCCAGACGCTGCAATTGCTTGAATTGAGGGTTGTCGCGGGACGCGATGTGTTTCATGGCAGAGACAGAGGTGGCAATACGCGGTGCACGATACCGTGCAAAAAACGCTATTAAATCGGATTGAATGCAATTCAGCCCGCACCGCCCGAGCGGGACATCCCCGGACGTAAACAGGATCTTATGATGCCGGCATCAACAGCTCGCGCACAGGCGCGAAACTGCGCCGGTGTTCCGCGCAGGGACCATGTTCGCGCAGCCGCGTCAAATGCAGCGCAGTGCCGTAGCCCTTGTGCTGATCAAAGCCGTACTGCGGATACTGGGTATGCAGACGCAACAAATCGGCGTCACGAGCTGTTTTTGCCAGGATGGAGGCTGCCGAGATGGCCGGCACCAGCGCGTCGCCCTTGATCACGGTTTGCACCGTGCAACGGAGCTTTGGCGCCTGGTTGCCGTCGACCATGGCCACCTGCGGCGCATGGGCCAATCCTTCGACGGCTCGTTGCATGGCCAAAAGTGTCGCCCGCAAAATGTTCAAACTGTCGATTTCATCGACACTGGCGCTGGCAATGCACCAACTCAATGCGTATTCCTGGATCTCTATGGCCAGCGCCTCGCGGCGAACTGCGGTGAGCACCTTGGAATCAGCCAAGCCATCGATCGGCCTGGCGGGATCCAGAATCACGGCAGCCGCGTAAACAGCCCCCGCGAGCGGTCCGCGGCCGGCCTCGTCGACGCCGGCCATCGTCACGCCCGAAAAATCGGGCGTGGTGCACGCAAAAAGGCTATGTTGATCCATGTGCTACATCGAGAATTGCGCGCGCCGCCAAGCTCGCCGTATCGCGCGTCAGATCGTGATGCATGGCGGCAAAACGCGTGTGTATGCGTGCGGCATGGGCCTCGTCCGTCAGGGCGGCCCAGGTCGCTTCGGCCAGCTTATCCGGCGTAGCATCGTCCTGCAAGAGCTCTGGCACGGCGAAATCCCGCAGCAACACATTAGGCAGCCCCACCCACGGTAAATATGGCCGTTGCTGGCCGGATTTCCAGGCCATGATGCGGCGCATCCATGGGGACAAATAATACGAGATCACCATGGGGCGCTTGAATAGCGCTGCCTCCAGGGTGGCCGTGCCACTGGCCACCAGCACCGCATCACTGGCCTCGAGCGCTGTCCAGGCCACCGGTGCACTGCCTGCGGTTGTCAGATCATCGGCAGTCACGCAACGCAGCCCCGGGACCGGATACTGCGCCAAAATGGCGTCGAATTCCTGCCGGCGCTGGGCATTGACCATGGGCACGATGCATACCAGGCCAGGATCCCGCTGGCGCAGTTGTTGCGCCGCCTGGAGGAAACGCGGTGCGAGGATGCGGATCTCCGACGAGCGGCTGCCTGGCAAGATCGCCAAGACACGCGCAGTGTCATCCAGGCCCAGGCGGCGGCGTGCCGCCTGACGGTCGGGTTGCATCGGAATGGCGTCAGCCAACGGATGTCCGACATAGGTCACCGGGATGCCTTCTTTGCGGTACAGGTCTTCCTCGAACGGAAACAGCACCAGCATGTGCGACACCGCCTCGCGGATCTTGTGAATGCGCTCGTAACGCCACGCCCAGATCGACGGGCCGACAAAATGCACGGTGGGCGTACCCGCCTGGCGCAGTTGCAATTCGAGCTTCAGATTGAAATCCGGCGCATCTACCCCAACGAACACTGAGGGCGGCTCGGCCAGCCAGCGACGCTTGACGTCGCCGTAGGTCCGCAACAACCCCGGCAGACGCTTCAGCGCGTCCACATAGCCAAATACGGTCAGCGCATGCATGGGGTGCCAGGCCTCAAAGCCCGCAGCATCCATGGCGGGCCCGCCTATGCCTTGGCAATGCAAATCGGACGAGGCCTGATGCAGGCCGGTAATGACACGGCTGGCCAGCAGGTCGCCTGAGGGCTCGCCTGCCACCATGCCGATGGTAGTAGTCATGGCCGGATGATGCCCCGGTTCGAGGCATCAAAGAAATCCAGCAATGTCTGTAACGCCTCGGTCGCATCGGGATGCGACTGCTGGCGCGCGCGCAACTCTGCGCGTGCCTCGTCCAAGGACAGACCACGGCGGAAAACGATCTTGTATGCCTCTCGCAGGCTGGAAATCACCGACGCGCTGAAACCGCGACGGCGCAAGCCCTCGACATTGACGCCAACGGGTCGGCAAGGATTGCCGGCGCCCAACACAAAAGGCGGCATGTCCTGCATCAGGGAGCTATTGCCCCCGGTCATGCTGTGCGCGCCGATCTTGCTGAACTGGTGCACCCCGGTCAGTCCGCCCACAATGGCCCAGTCTCCGACCTGGACGTGTCCCCCCAGTTGTACTGAGTTGGCCAGAATGGTGTTATTACCCAGATGGCAATCGTGCGCGACGTGCACGTAGGCCATGATCCAGTTGTCGTTGCCCATGGTGGTCACGCCACCGTCCTGGACCGTGCCCGTATTAAACGTGGTGAATTCCCGGACCGTATTACGGTCACCAATGACCAGACGCGTGGGTTCAGCCGCGTACTTTTTGTCCTGCGGCATGCCGCCGATCGAACAAAACCGGTAAAACCGGTTATCTCGGCCTATTGTCGTCACACCGTCGATCACGCAATGGGGGCCGATCTCCGTCCCTGCTCCGATAGTGACATCCGGGCCTACGACGCTATACGGCCCGATCCGCACGCTGCTGTCGATCTGAGCGCTTGGATCGACCAAGGCGGTGGGATGGATATTTCCTGACATTTACGCTTCCAGGCTACGGATGGCGCACATGAGCTTGGCTTCGGCCACCACCTGGCCGTCCACCAGTGCACGCCCTTGGTATTTACAGATGGCGCGGCTGAGCCGTTCGGCCTGCACTTCCAGACGCAATTGGTCGCCCGGCACCACGGGACGGCGGAAACGCGCCTCGTCGATCCCCACCAGATAATAGGCGGTCTTGGCGCTGTCGCATTTCAGGCCGCCATCGTCATCAGTGAAAGAAAACAGCGCGGCCGCTTGAGCCATGGCCTCGGTGATCAACACACCGGGCATCACAGGATGATGCGGGAAATGGCCTTCGAAAAAAGGCTCATTGATCGACACATTTTTAATGGCAACGATGGATTTGCCCGGCACGATTTCCAGCACGCGGTCAATGAGCAGCATCGGATAGCGATGCGGCAAGCGCTCCATGATCGCCTTGATGTCGAGTTCCATTTCGTAAAAATTCCTACCGTATTGAATGATGACGCCATCACCGCAGGCCGCGGTGACAGGTCAGGCTTTTTCGAGTGCCCGCAGCCGGCGGCGCAGCTGCGACAGTTGTTGTATCACGGCGGCGTTACGTTGCCACTGGCCGTGTTCAGCGTAAGGATACACGCCAGTGTAACGGCCCGGCTGAGAAATGCTGGAGGTCACCGCCGTCCCCCCCGAAATATGGACGTCATCGGCCAGTGTCAGATGTCCCGACAGCATGGCCGCGCCAGCGATGGTACAGCGTGCGCCGATGACCGTCGAGCCGGCAATGCCCACGCAGGCGGCTACCGCAGTGTGTGCGCCGATGCGCACGTTGTGCGCCACCATGATCTGGTTATCGAGCTTGACGCCGTCACCGATTTCGGTGTCCTCCAGAGCGCCACGATCGATCGTGGTGTTGGCGCCGATTTCGACATCGTCCCCAATGCGTACACCGCCCAACTGAGCGATTTTGCCCCATGCGCCCTTGCCCAGCGTCGGATCCGGCGCGAAACCGAACCCGTCGGCGCCGAGCACGACTCCACTGTGCACGATGGCGCGCGCGCCGATGCGAACATTGGCATACAACGTCACGCGGGCGTAAAGCATGCAATCCGGCCCCACCGTGGAGCCCTGGCCGATCACACATCCCGGCCCGAGCGTAGCGCCACGTCCGATACGAGCACCCGCCTCGACCACACAATGCGGACCGATACGCACGTCATCCTCGATGACGGCATCGGGCGCCACAACAGCCAGCGGATGCACGCTGGCCGGCTGTTTCGGGTGACGAGCGGCGTCGAACCACTGCGCCAGGCGGGCGTAAAGCAGATAGGGATGCGCACATACGACCCGGATACACGAGGGGCCGTCCGCGCCAGCCAACATGGCCTGCGCCACGTCCGGCGTCACGATGACAGCGGCAGCTCGCGTACTGGCCAACTGGCTCTGGTAGCGCGGATTGCTTAGAAAAGTGATTTCTTCCGGACCGGCCGACGCCAGCGTACCGATGCCCCGGATACGGGGCAATGCCGCGCGCAAGGCTGCGGCATCGCCCTGATCCGTATCGCCAAGAGCGATACTTTTGACATCGCCCGCAGCGCCCGTCTCGATACGCAGGTCCAGCCCTTGGGTATTCACCGAAGCCAGCAGCGCATCCAGGGCGGGTGCGCGGGCGGTATCCAACAGGATCGGCATGCGACCTCGGCGATTATTTGCCGAGCGCCTGAATCACCTTGTCGGTGATGTCGATACGCGGGTTGACCGTCACAGCGTCTTGCACGATCAGATCGTAGTTTTCTTGTTCCGCGATTCTCTTGATGGCCTGGTTGGCCTTGGTCACGATAGAGGAGAATTCCTCGTTGCGACGGCGGTTGAAGTCCTCTTGGAACTCGCGGCGCTTGCGTTGCAGATCGGTATCCAGGCGCGCCAAGTCACGTTGGCGGTTGACACGATCCGTCTCGGACAGCACGGGGGAGTCCTTGTCGAATTTTTCAGCTTGGCTGCGCAGGCTGCTGCTCAGGCGCTGCAGCTCGTCGTCCCGCTTTTTGAATTCCGACTCGATCTTGCTTTGCGCCGTCTTGGCAGGGCCGGATTCGCGCAGGATACGCTCGGTATTCACGAAGCCGATCTTGGTGCCTTGTGCATGCGCAGGCAGCGTCACGGCGGAGCCGAGGAGCAGCGCACCCGCCAGGGCCAGCGTACCGCGCAGTTTGCCGGCGCGCTGGCTGCGCGACGGGCTCGAGGTTTTGAGTGCGAAATCAGACATCATGAAAATCTCACCTTCCAATGAGGTAAAGCAAAACTGCTATTGTGCCACTAATCCAGCAGACACCACGTTGCGGCGTCTTGCTAGTGTGATTATGCGTAACCTTTACGGTCACGGCGACCCTTAGAAACCAGTACCAATCTGGAACTGGAACGATTGCAAATCGTCACCCGACTTGGAATTGAGCGGACGGGCGTAAGACAACTGCAGCGGGCCCAGCGGCGACTGCCACGACAGGCCGATACCTGCCGAGAAACGCCAGCCGCAAGGATCCTCCACCTCGCTACCAGGCTCGCCACCCGAGCATCGCATCCCGCTGCCTGCCGAGACTTGGCCTGCGTCAGCAAACAGGAACCAGCGCAGCGTACGGTCTTTGGAGGCGCCAGGGAACGGCAGATACAACTGCGCATTACCGACGATACGACGCGCACCGCCCAGGTAATCGCCTGTGAGCGAGTCACGTGGGCCCAACGAGGACCCGTCGTAACCACGTACCGTGCCGATACCGCCCGCGTAGACGTTCTTGATGACCGGGAAGTCCTTGCTGCCATAGCTGAAGCCGTAATCCACCATGCCGTTGAAGGCCAGCGTATAACTGCGGCCCAACGGGACATAGTACTGCTGCTGAGCCGTCAGCATGTAGTACTGGAGGTCCAGGGTAGAAACGTCAGCTTTCAGGCGGGTATATGAACCCTTGGTCGGGGCCAGCGCGCTGTCACGCGTGTCCTTTGACCAGCCGGCATTGAAAATCAACGCATTCGTGCTGTCGCCATATTGGTCAACGAAGTCGCGATAGGCCTGCGGCGAGTTGTTGTACAGATCGATCTGGTTATGCTCGAACGTGCCGCCCAGGAAGATCCGGTCATATTCCGAAATCGGCACACCGAAGTTCATCCCCAGGCCGAGCGCCTTCACCCGGTAATCGCCGTCGCCGGAGTTCGTCTCGTACGGCTCAGTCACACGATAATAAGCTGACGTCGTGCGGCTGATGCCGTCTTTCGTGAAATACGGATCCGTGTGCGAAAGCACCACGGCGCGGTTGCTCTTGCTGGTGTTGAATTGCAGCGTCAGGTTGGTGCCGCTGCCGAACACGTTGTCTTCGCTGATCCCGGCCGACAGAATGGCCTTTTCAGACGATCCGTAACCTACACCGAGGTTGATCATCCCGGTAGGCTTTTCTTTGACGTCGACGTTGACGTCGACCTGGTCGGGCGAGCCCGGGACCGGATCGGTGGAGACGTTGACCTCGTTGAAATAACCCAGGCGGTCGATACGATCGCGCGAGATCTTCAGATCGCCAGAGTCATACCAGGCGGCTTCTTCTTGGCGCATTTCACGGCGCACGACCTCGTCACGGGTACGGGTGTTGCCGCCGATCTGGATCCGGCGTACGTAGACGCGGCGGCTGGGATCGACGTAGAACGTCACATCGGCCTCGTGCTTGGCACGGTCCAGCGTCGGGTTCGGGTTGACGTTGGCAAACGCGTAACCCAGTTCACCCAGATAATCCGTGATCGCCTTGGACGAGTCGTTTGCCTGGGCCGCCGAGAACGTCTCGCCTTCTTTGACCTGTACGAGATTCTTGATCTCCGAATCCAGGCCCAGGAGGTTGCCCGCCAGCTTGACGTTGCGCACCTTGTAAGGCTCGCCCTCGTGGATGGTGACCGTGATGTAGATGTCTTTGCGATCAGGGGATATCGTGACCTGCGGCGGCTCGACCGAGAATTCCAGGTAGCCCTGGTCGAGATAGAACGAACGCAGCGTTTCGATATCGCCTTCGAGTTTCTCGCGGGAATACTTGTCCGAATTGGTGTACCAGGTCAGCCAGCCGGGCGTCGACAGCTGGAACAGATCCAGCAGATCGCCTTCGGAAAAGGCCTTGTTGCCCACCACGCTGATCTGACGGATCTTGGCGACCTCGCCTTCGAACACGTCAAAGCTCACGCCGACGCGATTGCGCGGCAGCGGCGTCACGGTGGCAGTGACCTCGACACCGTATTTACCCTTGCTCAGATACTGTTCCTTGAGCTCGAACTCGGCGCGTTCCAGCATCGACTGGTCAAACACACGGCCCTCGCCAAAGCCCACCTGCATGAGCGATTTGGTGATGGCCTTGGAGTCGAACTCGCGCATGCCGTTGAAGGTCACCGAAGCGATCGTGGGACGCTCCTGCACGACCACGACGACCACATCGTTGTCCGTCTCGATTTTGACGTCGCTGAAAAAACCGGTGCCATACAGGCGGCGGATGGCTTCGGTAGCCTCGGCCTCGGTGAACTGCTGGCCGACTTTGACGGGCATATAGCCGAACACCGTACCCGCGTCCGTACGTTGAATGCCCTCTACGCGGATATCCCGCACGACAAAAGGTTCGAACGCATGAGCTAGCGCCGGCATGAGAAGCGCGGCAAGCAGGCCCGGCATCAAGCCCTTTTTGTGATGAAACATCCGAGAAAACATGTGCTTGGCTATCCTAGGTCGAACAAATGGCGAAAGATTTTATTCGATTGCCTGTCAGGTGAACAGGCGTGCGAAATCATTAAACAAGGCGAGCCCCATCAGCCCCGCCAACACACCGATACCGGCGCGCTGCCCGATATCTATCCATCGGTCGGGCGGAGGACTGCCTCGTACAATTTCGACGAGATAGTACAGCAGATGACCGCCATCCAGCATAGGGATCGGCAACAAGTTCAATACACCCAGGCTGATACTGATGAGCGCCAGATAGGCAATATAGGCTGCGAATCCGATACGTGCGGTCTGTCCGGCGTAGTCGGCAATGGTGACTGGACCGCTGATATTGCGCCAGGAAACTTCGCCGATCACCATGCGGCCCATCATGCGCAATGACAGCCACGCAGTATCCCACGTGCGCACAGCCGCGTGACCAATGCTTGCAAACACACCGTAACGTACCGTCACCATGGGGAGGTCTCCCCCCAGTTGCACACCGATACGCCCGATGGTCTGGCCATCCACGGTTTCTGCCCGTGGCACGACGGTCACCGATTGCTCGCTCCCATTGCGAATCATGGTCAATGCCAGCGGTTGGCCCGCATGCTGCTGAATGAGTTGCACCAGTTGCGCGGTATCGGGATCGATCAGATCGCCCGCGCGAATAATGCGGTCACCGTCTATCAAGCCGGCGCGCTCGCCTTCGCTGCCCGCCACCACACCGCGCACGATAGGTTTGGGCTGGGCCAGCCGCAATCCTGCATCGGCCAGCGGATCGCCCTGCTGGGGGTCCATCCCGCTGCCAGTCACCTGCAATACGCGGTGCCGAGTCGCACCGTCGGACGTGCGAACCTGCACCTGTGCCTGTCCACCCGTGGACAACACGTCAATCAAATGCCAACGCGCGTCATTCCACGAGACAACCGGACTGCCGTCGATGGCCACGATCTGATCGCCGCCGTGAAACCCTGCCCGTCCGGCCGGTGTTTCTGTGGCGGGAGGCGCGATGATAGGCGCGGGCTCTTCGGTACCTGCGAGATTCAAGCCGGCATATAACGCCACGGCCAAAATCAGATTGAATACCGGCCCTGCCGCAACAATGGCGATACGGCGGCCCACCGGCTGAGTATTAAATGACTGCGCGGCTTCTGCGCGAGTCGCTCCGGCTGGCGGGTCGTCCTGCATTTTGACGTAGCCGCCCAAAGGGATCGCCGACAGCGCCCATTCGGTGCCATGCTTATCTCGCCGGCGCAGCAGCACCCGGCCAAAGCCTACGGAAAATCGCAACACGCGCACCCCGCACAGCCTCGCCACCCAGTAATGACCCAGCTCGTGAAACGTAATCAGGATGCCCAGGGCGACGATGAAAGCAAGCAGGGTAAAAAGCATGTGTCGATAGGCGAAGAAAATCAGGCCAAGCCGAGATTACCCGTGTAGGCTCGTGTTTCAGCATCGAGCGCCAACACATCGGCCAGATTATTGAGCGTAACAGAAGACTGCCGTTGCTGCCATTCCAGGGCGGCGGCAATCACCCTGGGAATCCAGGTATAACGCAAGCGCCCCGCCAAGAACGCCTCGACCGCGATCTCGTTGGCGGCGTTCAGCGCAATACAGGCCCCCTGCCCGCTGCGCAACGCGTCAAATGCCAGCTTCAGGCACGGGAAACGCTCCAGGTCGGGCGTTTCGAACTCCAGACGCCCGCATCGGGCCAGATCCAGCGGGCTGACACCGCTCGCCAGCCGATCCGGGAAACCCAAGCCATAGGCAATCGGCGTACGCATATCGGGCTGTCCCAACTGCGCGAGCACCGAGCCGTCGTCATATTCCACCATCGAATGCACCACGCTTTGCGGGTGTATCAGGACCTCGATACGATCCGCAGGCATGGCAAACAGCCAGTGCGCCTCAATGACCTCCAGCCCTTTGTTCAGCATGGTGGCGGAATCGACGGAGATCTTGCGCCCCATGCTCCAGTTGGGATGCGCGCAGGCCTGATCGGGTGTGACGTCGTGCAGATCCTCGGGATCCTGACGCCGAAACGGCCCACCAGAAGCCGTCAACAGCAAGCGCCGCACACCTCGCGCCGGCTCAGTCGGCGCACCAGCGTGCTGCCCTTGGGGCAGACATTGAAAAATGGCGTTATGTTCGCTATCGATCGGCAGCAGTTCGGCGCCATTCTCACGGACCGCCTGCATGAACAGGCCGCCTGCCGCTACCAGAGCCTCTTTATTGGCCAATAAGATTCGTTTACCTGCCCGGGCTGCGGCTAACGCCGACGGCAAGCCTGCCGCGCCGACGATGGCAGCCATCACGGTATCGCATTCGGCGTCTGCAGCGGTATCCGCCAGGGCCTGAGGCCCCACCCGGACTTCCGGTGCGGACTGTCCGGTCGGCCATGCCGCCAGAAAGCGGCGGCGCGCCGCATCGTCCGGCACGACGACCACAGCCGCCCGGCTTGCCAAGGCCTGCTGGGCCAGACGCTCCATGCGGCTGTGCGCAGACAAGGCGTACACCGCCAACCGGTCCGGATGACGGGCAATCACATCCAGCGTGCTTTCACCGATAGATCCCGTAGCGCCGAGAACGGCAACGCGTTGAAAACGGCTCAAGACAACACTCCAGACAGCAATAAGGCGAATGGCGCCACCGGCAGGATCGCATCGATGCGGTCATAGACACCGCCATGCCCTGGCAACAGGCCGCTGGAATCCTTACGGCCGGCGCGGCGCTTGAGCAACGACTCGAATAGATCGCCCACAATAGAGATGACGCCCAATAACATCGCGGCCAGCAAAGCCAGGGGCAAAGACAAACGTCCGATCAGCGCCTGGCCAAAACTGCCGTCCCAAAAACTCGATATCCAGACCCAAATGGCGGCGCCGGCGACGCCGGCTACGGCGCCAGCAATCGTCTTTCCGGGGCTGACCTTAGGGGCCAGTTTACGCTTGCCGAATGCCCGACCCGCAAAATAGGCCGCAATGTCCGCGACCCACACCAGCGCCAACAAGGACACCACAAACCACGCGCCGCGCGTCATAAACGTCAACGCCAACACCGACCATGCCGCAAAAATCGCCGGGACACTGAATATCGACCACAGGACACTGGCAGGCGGCGCATCGGATCGTCCGCGCACCACGGCTGCGGTCGCACCTACCAGCCATATCAGCGCCACAACGGGCACCAGGCCCTGAACGACCGCCGCCTGCAGCGCGCCGCTATCAGGCATGCCATATAGCCAGGCCCAGCTCGCATATAGCATCACGGCCAGCAGCGCCAGCGCTACCGCAACGCTCACGACGCGAGATGCCGGCGGTGCGATGGTCAGCCGCAGCCATTCCCAGCACGCGCAGGCCGCCCCTATCGCCAGCAACGCCATGAACCACCAGGGGTTTCCCACAGACAGCGTCAGGGCCAGCACGGCCAGCAACACGACGGCGGTGATAACGCGTTGAACGAGCATAGATGTCTCCGGAGGCCTCAGCGCGCCGCGTCGTCGCGCAACTGTGCGCTGGTACGGCCAAAACGGCGTTCGCGGGTGCGGTACCACTCGAATGCCGCCTCGAGCTCATCTGCGCCGAAATCAGGCCAGTAATGATCGGTGAAGTACAACTCGGTATACGCCAGTTGCCAAATCAGAAAATTGGAAATGCGTTGCTCGCCGCCGGTGCGGATGAACAAGTCGGGCTCCGGCGCCCAGGCCATGGACAAGTGGTTGCTCAGATGCGTTTCGTCAATACGCTGCGGATCACTGGCCAACTCAGGGTGCTGGGCAAGCATGGCGCGCGTTGCCTGCAATACGTCCCAGCGTCCGCCGTAATTGGCGGCCACGGTCAGATGCAAGCGATCATTGTGTGCCGTGCGAGCCTGCGCATCGGCGATCAACGACTGCAGCCGCGGCTCGAAATGCGACAGATCGCCGACCACATGCAGGCGTACGCCCTGATCGTTGAGCTTGTCGACCTCGCGCTCCAGCGCCTGCACGAACAGACGCATCAGCAAGGACACTTCTTCGACAGGACGCCTCCAGTTCTCGGAGCTGAAGGCAAACAAGGTCAGATAACGCACCCCGCGCCGTCCGCAAGCCTCCACCACGCGCCGTACAGCCTGTACGCCCTTGGCGTGCCCGGCGGTACGCGGCAAATGCCGGCGCGTTGCCCAGCGGCCGTTACCATCCATGATGATGGCAACGTGCTGCGGAACTGCCTGCGTGGCGGGAATCGCCTGGGTGGAACTGATTGCCATGTAGGAAACAAGTCGGGCCGTCAGGGCCTTATCTAAGCTGAAAATCAAAAAAATCACGCCGCCACACCAGCACCGTGCCGGCCATGCAGCAACGGTACGGCGCAAGCGGCGCGCGTGCGAACAATATCCTGACCCGATTATACGGTCATGATCTCCGCTTCTTTCGTGGAGACCAATTTGTCGATCTCGGTAACGCTACGATCGGTCAGCTTTTGCACCTCGTCCTGGGCGCGGCGCTCGTCGTCCTCGGAGATTTCCTTGTCTTTGACAAGCTTCTTGAGCGACTCGTTAGCCTCGCGACGCAGGTTACGCACAGCGATCTTGGCATCCTCGCCCTCGCTCTTGACCACTTTGGTCAGATCACGACGGCGCTCTTCGGTCAGAGCCGGCATCGGGACACGGATGGTT
The DNA here is from genome assembly GCF_965139205.1 of Bordetella muralis. Taxonomy (GTDB): domain Bacteria; phylum Pseudomonadota; class Gammaproteobacteria; order Burkholderiales; family Burkholderiaceae_B; genus Bordetella_A; species Bordetella_A muralis. The sequence continues at coordinate 149,522 of NZ_CBCSIU010000002.1, read as the reverse complement.
TCGCCCATCGAAATGGGGTTCAGGCCCAGATCCGACTCACGAATGGCCTTCTCGATCACCGCGGCCATGGGCTTTTCGTAGGGCTGCACGCTGATGGTACGCGCATCGACCAGGTTCACGTTGGCGACTTGGCTGACGGGAACCGGCGAACCGTAGTATTCGACCTGGACGTGATCCAGGATACCCGTATGGGCACGGCCCGTACGGATCTTGGACAGGTTGACTTTCAGCGTTTCCAGCGACTTGGCCATGCGGGTTTCGGCCGATTTGCGGACTTCTGCGACGCTCATGAAAATATCCTTTGCTTAAACGTGTACCAACGTGCCTTCGTCTTCGCCGCTGACGACACGCTTGAGTGCGCCGGACTTATTGATCGAAAACACTTTCAGGGGCAGTTTCTGGTCGCGGCAAAGCGCAAACGCCGTCGCATCCATGACTTCGAGGCGGCGCACGATGGCCTCGTCGAAGCTGATGCGGGTGTAACGCGTCGCCGTGGGGTCTTTGTTGGGATCGGCGCTGTAGATGCCGTCGACCTTGGTGGCCTTCAACACGATTTCAGCGCCGATTTCGGCGCCGCGCAATGCGGCAGCCGTATCAGTCGTGAAAAACGGATTGCCCGTACCCGCCGCGAAAATCACCACTTTGCCCTCTTCGAGGTAACGCAGGGCCTTGGGGCGGATATAGGGTTCGACGACCTGGTCGATATTCAGGGCCGACTGTACGCGCGCATCGACGCCTTTGTTTTTCAGCGCGTCCTGGAGAGCGAGCGCGTTCATGATGGTCGCCATCATGCCCATGTAGTCGGCCGTGGCGCGATCCATGCCCTGGGCGCCGGGCGCGACGCCACGGAAAATATTGCCACCGCCAATCACGATGGCCAGTTCGACGCCTAGCGCCGAGACTTCTGCAATTTCATCGGTCATGCGCACAATGGTGCTGCGATTGATGCCAAAAGCATCATCGCCCATCAGCGCCTCGCCGGAAAGTTTGAGAAGAACCCGTTTGTATGATCTGCTGCTCATAGGTGATGTCCCAGGGAACGATCCGACGAAAGTGTAAGACAAGAAATAGGGCCGGACTAGATGTTTATCTAGCCGGCCCTGGGTACTACGACTACTTAGGCGCGGCCAGCGGCGGCGGCGGCGACTTCAGCGGCGAAGTCGCTGGTCTTTTTCTCGATGCCCTCGCCTACGACGAACAACACGAATTGGCTGATCGAGGCGCTCTTTTCCTTGAGCATCTGTTCAACCGATTGCTTGTCGTTCTTGACGAAGGGCTGCGACAGCAGCGTAACTTCTTTCAGGAACTTCTGCACCGAACCCTCGACCATCTTGGCGACGATTTCGGCAGGCTTGCCGGACTCGGCAGCCTTTTGTTCGGCAACCGAACGCTCGGCGGCGATGTCAGCGGCGGCTACGCCTTCGGCGTTCAGGGCCTTGGGCTTGGTCGCAGCGATGTGCATGGCCAGGTCTTTGCCGATTTCTTCGGTGCCCGTGTATTCAACCAGCACGCCGATCCGGCCGCCGTGCACGTAGCTGGCCAGCGCGTTGGGGGTTTCGATGCGCTGGAAGCGGCGTACGGAGATGTTTTCACCGATCTTGCCGACCAGAGCGGTACGGGTGGTGTCAACGGTGCCTTCGCCCAGGGGCAGCGCCGACAAGGCGGCCACATCGGCGGGGTTTTGCGTGGTGACCAGCTCGGCCAGCTTGTTCACAAAAGCGACGAAGTCGTCGTTCTTGGCAACGAAGTCGGTCTCGCAGTTGACTTCGATGACTGCGCCTTGCTTGGCATCAGCCGAGATGAACAGGCCGATCAGGCCTTCGGCCGTCACGCGGGCGGCAGCCTTGCTGGCCTTGTTGCCCAGCTTGACGCGCAGGATTTCTTCGGCACGGGCCAGATCGCCTTCGGCTTCGGTCAGGGCCTTCTTGCACTCCATCATGGGCGCGTCGGTTTTCTCACGCAGTTCCTTGACGAGGGCGGCGGTAATTTCAGCCATGATTGCTCCAATTTCGCTTAGACATGCCCCGGTCACACCGGGGCATATGGTTTGATTCGACAAGACGCCCGCTTTCGGCGGGCATGAGACGGGAGCCCGTCTCGAGACGTCCGACGGCGGTTGTAACAGACCTGGCTGTCACAAACCACCATCGGATCAGGCCTTAGGCCTGGTTGTCCTGCACTTCGACGAACTCTTCCGAGCCTTCGCCGGCTTCTTCGACGATGCCGTTCAGGTTCTGTTCGCGGCCCTCGAGCACGGCGTCAGCGATGCCCTTGGCGTACAGCGCGATGGCCTTGGCCGAGTCGTCGTTGCCGGGGATGATGTAATCCACGCCGTCGGGCGAGTGGTTGGTATCAACCACGGCCACCACGGGGATACCCAGCGTGCGGGCTTCGGCGATGGCGATCTTGTGGTAGCCAACGTCGATCACGAACAGCGCGTCGGGCAGACCGTTCATGTCCTTGATGCCGCCGATGGACTTGTTCAGCTTGTCCAGTTCGCGTTGGAACAGCAGGCCTTCTTTCTTGATCATGCGCTCGGCGCCGCCTTCGGCGACGACGGTTTCCATGTCCTTCAGGCGTTTGACCGAGGTCTTGACCGTCTTGAAGTTGGTCAGCATGCCGCCCAACCAGCGAGCGTCAACGAAGGGCATGCCGCAACGGGCGGCTTCGGTAGCGACCAGTTCGCGAGCGGCGCGCTTGGTGCCGACGAACAGGATGTTGCCGCCACGGGCAGCCAGTTGTTTCACGAACTTGGTGGCGTCTTGGTATTTCTCGACGGTCTTTTCGAGGTTGATGATGTGAATCTTGTTACGGTGACCGAAGATGTACGGGGCCATCTTGGGGTTCCAGTAACGGGTCTGGTGACCAAAGTGGACACCGGCTTCCAGCATTTCGCGCATGAGGGACATAATGTTCTCCGAGGGTTGGTTCTTGCGTTACGCCTGTACCGGCCCGTGCATGACACGGCTGGCACCCTGGGTGGCATAACGCGCGATTTTTCGATGGCCACCTGGCCATCGAAATGGTCTAGCCCTGAACCCGGCCGGCCGATCACCACAGCAAAACCCCCGCTATGGAGAACAAACCCAGACGACCGTAGCAGCATAGGGCCTACAATGCATCTCAAAGTAGACCCGGCCACCGGCAACACCTCGGCCCCTCGCGATCACGAGCGCTATATAGATAGCAGCGATCAGCGGGCGGTAACCCAAGCATTGCCCCCGGTTTTCAGGCAAGCCTATAATTCTACTATCTTTCTATCCACTTACTCAAGCCAAAGACACTTCACCATACATGGGACTCGTTACCAACCCCGCCGATCTGGACAAAATGCGCGCCGCTTGCCGGGACGCCGCCAAAATCCTCGATTTCATTACCCCTCACGTCAAACCAGGTGTCACCACGGGTGAACTGGACCGTTTGTGCCTGGAATACCTGACTGACGAGCTCAAGGTGAAATCGGCGACGGTGGGCTACGCGCCTCCGGGATATCCGCCTTTTCCCGGCGCGATCTGTACCTCGGTCAACCACCAGATCTGCCACGGCATCCCGGGCGACAAGGTCCTGAAAAACGGCGATTCGCTCAATATCGACGTCACCATCATCAAGGATGGCTGGTTCGGCGATACCAGCCGCATGTACCACGTCGGCGAGCCCAGCATCCAGTCCCGCCGCCTGGCCGAGGTGACCTTCGAGTGCATGTGGAAAGGCATCCAGCAGGTGCGTAATGGCGCCACGCTGGGCGATATCGGCCATGCCATTCAAAAACATGCCGAATCCAACGGCTATTCCGTGGTGCGCGAATACTGCGGCCACGGTGTCGGCCGCCGCTTTCACGAAGACCCCCAGGTCCTGCACTATGGCAAGCCCGGTACGGGCGTGCCGCTGGTGACCGGGATGATTTTCACGATCGAACCGATGATCAACGCCGGCCGCCGCGAGATTCGCCAGTTGTCCGATGGCTGGACAGTCGTCACCCGCGATCACAGCCTGTCGGCACAATGGGAACATGCCGTGCTGGTCACGGACACGGGCTACGAAGTCTTGACGTTGTCGGCTGGCGTGCGCCAACCGCCCGACTTCATCGCCGACCGGCTCATATTGCCGGCTGCCTGATCGCAGGCGTGGCATGATCAAGGGCGCCTCGTGCGCCCTGCTCACCAGCCCTGTATCGGGTGCCAGCCATGCACCGGCCGGTCGACTGTCTGAGCGACATCGCGTTTTATTTTGTACACCTACAGGGCAGGTCCTGCCATGAACGCCATCCCCACCAGGCTATCCGATCTGCGCGAGCGCCTCCAGGCTGCCCGTCGCGCTGCGATTGCGCAGTTTCGCCAACATCGACGGCCCGATACCCTCCTGACCGATCTGCGACGCCTTGTCGATCAGGCGCTGCGCGACTTGCTCAAGCTGCATCCTCTGCCTGCTGGCGCCACGTTGGCGGCCGTGGGCGGTTATGGCCGTGGCGAACTCTATCCGCATTCCGACGTCGACCTGCTGATCCTGTTGCCACATGCGCCCTCGCCTACCGACGCCGAGGCCATTCAGACACTGGTTGCCGCGCTCTGGGATCTGGGGCTCGAGCCAGGGCACAGCGTACGCACCCTGGAAGACTGCGTCCGCGAAGCCGATGCCGACATCACCGTCCAAACCGCGCTGCTTGAATCGCGTTGGCTGGCTGGCAGCCGCTCGCTCATGAAGCAGTTCGAGTCCACTATCCAGCAGCAAATGGACGCACCGGCCTTTTTCCAGGCCAAACGCGTCGAAATGCAGCAGCGTCATGCACGCTATCAAGACACGCCGTATGCGCTGGAGCCCAATTGCAAGGAATCTCCGGGCGGGCTGCGCGATCTGCAAGTGATCCTGTGGATGGCGCGCGCGGCCGGCTTTGGTGGCACCTGGAAAGAAGTCGCACAAGCGGGACTATTGACGCCCTCCGAGGCACGCGACCTGCGCCGTGCCGAGCAGGCTTTCAAACGCCTGCGGATTGAATTGCACCTGCTGACTGGGCGACGCGAAGACCGCCTGCTGTTTGACCTGCAACCGGGTTTGGCAGAGATCTATGGGATACAGGCCACGGCCACCCGCCGCAGCAGCGAAATATTGATGCAGCGGTACTACTGGGCTGCACGTCTGGTGACGCAGTTAAACGCGATCCTCGTGCCCAGCATTGAGGAGCGCCTCTACCCTCGTCCCGACACCGACGCACGCGACATCGACGAAGATTTCCGCAACGTACGCAATCGCCTCGATATCGTTCGCGACGATGGATTCGAACGCAAACCGACGCTGTTGCTGCGCGCATTCCTGCTGATGCAGCAGCACACCGAACTGACCGGCATGTCGCCGCGCACCCTGCGTGCCATCTGGCACTCGCGTCACCGCATCGATGCGCAGTTCCGGCGCAATCCGGTCAACCGCAAACTGTTCTTGCAGATTCTGCAGCAACCGCGCGGCATTGTGCACGAACTGCGGCGTATGACGATGCTGAACATTCTGCCGCGTTACCTGCCGGTATTTCGGCGCATCGTCGGGCAAATGCAGCACGATTTGTTCCACGTCTATACCGTTGACCAGCACACCCTCGCGGTCGTGCGCAATGTTCGGCGCTTTACCATGCCCGAGCACGCGCAGGAATATCCATTGGCCAGCCAGTTGATCGCCAACCTCGAACGCCATTGGCTGCTGTATGTCGCAGCGCTGTTTCACGACATCGCCAAAGGCCGCGGCGGCGACCACTCGGAATTGGGCGCACGCGAAGTACGGCGTTTTGCGCACGATCACGGCCTGGATCCCGAGGATGCAGAACTCGTCGAGTTTCTCGTGCGCCAGCACCTGCTGATGTCTGCCGTGGCACAGAAACGCGATCTCTCTGACCCCGCCGTGATCGCCGATTTTGCCGCCACCGTGCGTGACGAACGGCATCTGACTGCGCTGTATTTGCTGACAGTGGCCGATATCCGCGGCACCAGCCCCAAGGTCTGGAATGCCTGGAAAGGCAAGCTCCTGGAAGACCTCTATCGCCTGACCTTGGCGGCGCTGGGGGGATCGCCTGCCGACACGCACACCGTGTTGACCGAACGCAAAGAAGAAGCCGCACGCTTGACCCGTTTGGCGGGCCTGCGAGACGATGCCCGCGAGGCGTTCTGGAACCAGTTGGACGTGGCGTATTTCCTGCGCCACGACGCGTCGGACATCGCATGGCACACGCGCCATTTGTATTACCAGGTCGCACCCGATGCACCAGTCGTACGCGCCCGCCCCACCGAACACGGCGAAGGCCTGCAGATCATGGTGTACACGCGAGACGTCGCAGAATTGGTGGTGGCAATCTGCGGATACTTTGACGCCAAGGCACTGAGCATTCAGGATGCCCGCATTCATACAACACGGCACGGCTGGGCATTGGACAGTTTCATCGTGCTGCCGCCGGAAGGCACGTCGGATCTACGTGCGCAGGCGACGCTGGTTGAACACGAACTGACGCAGCGCTTGCGTCAGCTGCAGGATGGCACGAGCGCTCCGGCCACCTATCAGGTGGCGCCGCAACGTCGCCAATCCCGTATCTCAAAGGCTTTTCCTGTCCTGCCTCAGGCTGAATTGCAGCCTGATGAACGCAGCCAATCATGGCGTTTGTCTGTGACGGCAACGGATCGTCCGGGCTTGCTGCACGCGTTGACGCGGGTGTTCTCTAAACACAAGGTCGAGGTCAGCATGGCCAAGATCATGACGTTGGGCGATCGTGTCGAAGACGTATTCATTCTCACGGGATCGACGCTGGAGAAGCCTCGCAGTCAGATGCAGTTTGAGCGGGCTGTGTTGGATGCGCTGGCGGGGGATGAAGAGCAAAAGCGGGCGGCTTAGATTTTTATGATGGGTTGTTCTGGGTTTTATTGAGCGGTTGTTGGTTCTTTTGTGCCGTGGTTGGTTCTTTTGACGCTGGCGGCCGGGGTGCGAAGGCGATGCTGGCCTAATCGCAACGGCTCGGCGCAACACCAGGCGCCGAGGTCCCCTTCGGGGACTGCCCGTCGCTCAAAAGGCCAGCATCGCCTTCGCACCCCGACCACCAGCTGCATTAGAGATTAACGACGGCTGGCAAAACAATCTCCAGATGACGTTCATCGAGTGCTAGAGCCGTGGCTCAACAATTCGACTATTAAAAATCCTGGCGCATGCCAGACAGCATCCGCGGCATTTCCTCGTTGTGAGTCCCAGCCGGTCGCCTGNAAGCCGCACCGGGCCGTTGAGCCGCGATATAGCCTNNGCCCCCTGGTCATGGGCCGAGTCCGTGCGATAGGCCCGGTGCGGCTTTCAGGCGACCGGCTGGGACGCCTAAAGAACGACAATCCCGCAGCAGCAATGGCACTAACGACAATAGCAATAGCAATAGCAACAACAACAGTCGAATCAAAGCACTTTGCTCCGCCGAACCCTAACTTCAGCAAAAGCAAATAGTCACCGCAAGCTCCACCGGTAACACTCTATCCGTGCCGCACACATTGCGACCGAGATACCAATAACGCCGGAACACAAAAACATCCGGCGACCGTGGAGACATTCATGATCAAGAACGTACGGCGTCTTGCGATGGTGTGCGCGCTGGCTGGCGCGGCTCAGGCAAACGCGGCCTGGCCCGACCATCCTATCACCATCATCGTCCCGGCCGCCCCAGGCGGCACCACCGACATCGTGGCTCGCCTAGTAGGCGAAAAACTCAGCACTGCCTTGAAGCAGCAAGTCGTCATAGAAAACCGCGCCGGTGCCGGCGGCATCATTGGCGCACAGCTGGTCGCCCGCGCCAAGAATGACGGCTATACGTTTCTCATGGGCAATATCGGCCCAAATGCCATCAATTATTCCCTGTACAAAGAGCTGCCCTACAAACCTACCGATTTCACGCCCGTGACGCAGGTCATCATGGTGCCCAACATCCTGGTCGTGAACGCCAAATCTCCCTACAAAACCGTAGCGGAATTGATTGCAGCCGCGAAAAAGGAACCAGTCACCGTGGGATCGTCCGGCACGGGCCAATCACCACATATGTCTGCCGAGATGTTCAAACAGCGCACAGGCATCGAGGCAACCCACGTTCCATACAAAGGCGCCGGTCCCGCCGTCGCCGCACTGCTCGGGTCCCAATTCACCTTCATGATCGACAACCTTCCCAGCTCGCTAGGCGCAATACAAGATGGAAAATTTCGCGCATTGGCGGTCACGAGCGCAAAAAGGTCGCCCGTGCTGCCCGATGTGCCCACCATGGAAGAAGCCGGCGTGAAAGACATGGTTGTCACCGCGTGGTTCGGTCTGTTCGCCCCTGCTGGTACCGACATGAACATCGTGAACCAGATGCAGCAAGCCACTAGCAAAATCATCCACGACGGCCCCATCGCCGAACGTTTTCGCGCATTGGGTGGCGAACCCGGCGGTGATACGCCCAAAGATTATGCGGCGTTCGTAGAGCGCGAACGGACGCAATGGAAAGACATTGTGCAAAAAGCAGGCTTGAAGCAGGAGTAGCCGGTGATCAACAAAATATGCCCTTCCCTGCGGGACGCCGTCTCGCCCATCACAGACGGCGCCAGCATCATGATCGGCGGATTCGGCGAAGCCGGTGTTCCGATGCAATTGATGCAAGCCCTGCTGCAACACGGCTCGCGGGATTTGACAATCATCAGCAACAACAGCGGCACATTCGATCGCGGCATCGCGGCGCTCATCCAGGCCAGACAAGTGAGCAAAGTGATTTGTTCGCACCCCCGCCCGCCTAATTCCGAGGTCTTTGCCGCCGCCTACCGCGCAGGCCAGGTGGCACTGGAGGTCGTCCCGCAAGGCACGCTGGCCGAACGCATTCGCGCAGGCGGTGCCGGACTAGGGCCGTTTTTTACCCCTACCGGCTATGGCACGCCGTTGGCCGAAGGCAAGCAGACCTGCGTCATCGATGACATCGGCTATGTGCTGGAGCAACCGTTGCGCGCTGACTTTGCATTGGTGCGCGGCCATTTGGGTGATCGTTGGGGCAATCTGACTTATCGGTTTGCGGCGCGCAACTTCAACCCCGTCATGAGTTCGGCCGCACGGCACACTATCGCCCAGGTCGACCAGATCGTAGAGCTAGGCGCGATCGCGCCAGAGCACGTCATGACGCCAGGCATTTTTGTAAAGACCGTGGTACTCGCCAAGGATCCCCAATGAGTCAAGCGCTATTGCCCCCACGCGAACAACGTCTGTCTCGCCATCACATCGCTCAACTCGTGGCCAGCGATATCCCTGACGGATCCATCGTCAATCTGGGCATCGGCATGCCTACACTAGTGTCGAACTACCTCCCGCCGGATCGAGAAATCGTGCTGCATAGTGAGAATGGCATTTTGGGCATGGGCGCCGTTGTCGAGGGTGAACAAGCCGATCCCGATCTGATCAACGCCAGCCGCGAGACCATCTCGCTGTTGCCAGGTGCATCCATCTCCGAACACACCGTATCGTTTGCCATGATGCGCGGCGGCCATCTGGACTACACCGTGTTGGGCGGTTTTCAAGTCGCGGCCAACGGGGACCTGGCCAATTGGATTACCGATGCAAAGGACGCCATTCCCGCCGTAGGCGGCGCAATGGATCTGGCAGTAGGCGCGCGCAAGGTCTACATCACCATGGATCACTGCACACGCGAAGGGATGCCGAAGCTATTGGAACGATGCAGCTATCCCCTGACGGGTTTAAAGGTGGTGGACCGTGTCTACACCGACATGGCCGTAGTTGACATTAGCACGCAAGGAATGGTGCTCTACGCCATTCTGGATGGGATCAGCATCGCCACACTGCAATCCGTCACGCAAGCCACGCTGCACACGCCGATCCCGCCGCGCATTATCGAACGCGTAACCGATGATCGCGTGCAATATCGAGCGTGATTGACGCCGGGAATCGACGTTGCTCGAACGCGAGTGGATAGAGGATATCGCCGACTGCAATAAAAGCGAATCCGACGACGCATCGCCTCATCACCCACCAGAAAGCAGGAGACGTCATGACAACCTTAGCGACATGGAATCGACGTTGGACACGCCTGGTTGGCGCAGCCGCATTGAGTTTGGCGAGCGCGCTGAGTTGCCTGATGGCAACCGAAGTCGCCCACGCAGCATCGGACTATCCCAACAAGCCGATTACCCTGCTGATTCCCTACCCGCCCGGCGGCAGCGCGGACATGTTGGCACGCCCACTGGGCGCAGTGCTGCAGAAAGAATTGGGGCAGCCCATTGTCATTGAATACAAACCCGGTGCGGGTGGCTCGATTGCGACGGCTCAGCTCGCGCGCTCGGCCCCGGATGGCTATACCGTGCTGATGGTGTTGGCCGCGCATGCGATCAATCCCAGCCTGTACCCATCATTGCCGTACGACACGCGCAAGGATTTTTCGCCCGTATCGTGGGTGGCGAATCTGCCACTGTTAGTCGTCGCGCCCACGCCGGCACCCTACAACACATTGCCGGAAATGATTGCATACGCCAAGGCCCATCCCGGCAAAATCTCATTTGCGTCGGCCGGCAATGGCAACACCAGTCACCTGGCGGTCGAGTTGTTCAAGCGCAAGGCCGGCATCGACCTGCTGCATGTGCCATACAAAGGCAGCGGTCCTGCCGTGGTCGCCCTGATCGGCAATGAAGTGGGACTGATGTTCGACAGCATCTCGACATCACTACCCCAGGTGAAAGCCGGCAAACTCAAGGCATTGGCGGTGACAGGCAACGCACGCGCAGCAGTGCTGCCCCAGGTACCCACGGTGCAAGAGTCCGGCACGCCGGATTTTGTCGTCAATGGCTGGTACGGCATTATTGCGCCCACAGGGGTGCCAAAAGACGTCGTCGACAAGCTCAGCACAGGCATCGCCAACGCGGTAAAACAACCTGCATTGCAGCAGCAACTGGCCGGCTATGGCTACGAAGTCGTGGGATCGACTCCCGCGGAGTTCGGTAAGCACATCGATGCCGAACTCGATACGTGGCATCAGGTGATCACGGATGCTCAGGTGAAACTGCAATAGGAAAGTCCTGCCCTGGCTAGCGCCGCACACCAGGGCGGGCTCTCCCCGCCTCGCCCCGCGTACGCCGGGACAGGACTGGTGCGGCTACGCCGCTGCACGCAACGGCGTGGCATCGGCGCGTGCCAGTTGCGCCGCCGCATCGCGCAGTGCCGTACGCAAGCCTTCTTCCACGACCGGATGATAGAACGGCATGTCGAGCATCTGGGCGATCGTCAGATCTTGCTGCACGGCCCATGCCAGCAGATGGCCAATGTGCTCAGCCGACGGGCCGATCATCTCCGCGCCCAGGAAACGGCCGGTACCGATCTCGGCATAGACGTGCAACATGCCTTTGTTCTTCAGCATGACGCGCGAACGGCCTTGGTCACCAAAATCCACTTCGCCTGTGACGTATCCACCCTGCGGTAAGCGGCTGTATGGCGTACCCACCAATGCGATCTGCGGATCCGAAAAAACCACGCCTAACTGCGCCCGTCGCAAACCAGGCTGCATCTCGGGATACCGCGCGGCGTTTTGGCCGGCAATGCGCCCTTCGTCAGCAGCCTCGTGCAACAACGGCACGTCTGCATTCGCGTCTCCAGCGATAAAGATCTGCGAGTTGCCAGACTGCAGCGTATGCCGATCAAATTCCGGCACGCCGCGCGCATCACGCACGAGGCTGGTGTTTTGCAGATCCAGCTGATCCACATTCGGGCGACGGCCGGTTGCCACCAACGCATAATCGAATGTCTCGGTGCGTTCAGTGTTATCCAGCGCAATGTAGCGCACTTCCACCTGATCGCCGACGCGCGTTGTCGACAGGACACGCGCATCCGGATCCAGATAGAACTCGTCCTGGAACGTGCGGCGCGCCCGCTGGCGCACGGCGGGATCACTCAGACCGCCCAGACTGCCGCTCACACCAAACACACGTACGCGAACACCCAGACGCGCCAGGGCTTGCCCCAGTTCCAATCCAATGACGCCAGGACCAAAGACCGCCACACTGCTGGGCAAGTCGTCCCAGTCGAACACGTCATCGTTCACCACGAGACGATCGCCCAACCCTTGGAATGGCGGGGGCACCACGGGACGCGACCCTGTCGCAATCACCACGCTAGCCGCCTGAATTTCGATTTGATCGTCGACGCGCAATACCGTGTCTGAAACGAACTTCGCATACCCAGGGATCTTGTCCTCGGCAGGAATGTTTTCAACGCCCTCGAGCACGAATCCGACAAAGCGATCGCGCTCACGGCGGACGCGCGCCATGACTTCGCGCCCATCAACGCGGATCGGGCCATCCACATGCACGCCAAACGGCGCCGTGTGCGCGGCCTGATGAGCGGCCTCGGCGGCGGCGATCAACAGTTTGGAAGGCATGCATCCGACACGCGCGCATGTCGTTCCATAGGGACCGCCCTCGATCAAGAGTGCGCGCTTGCCAGCCGCACGCGCCGCACGGTACGCCGCGAGCCCCGCGGTGCCCGCGCCAATCACCGCAACATCGGTATGCAGAGTCTTCATCATTTTTCCTACTGAATCTTGCGCTGCGCCCTGAGCAAGGCGAACGCGCCCAAAACAAACGCCCGCGCAGCCGCCTTAATGACTGGCGCGAGCGTTATTTATGAGAAGCTGTTCAAGGTGGCGCTGCGCAATCTCCGAGCGCCGCCCTGCCATCAGGCGAAATGTGCCTTCAGGTCTTCCAAGCCACCGATCAGCTTGCCATTGATAAAGATCTGCGGAGCAGTTCCTTTACCCGACACTGCGCCGATCACACGGCCGCGCACCTTGTTTTCCAAGGGGATTTCGATGGCGTTGTAGCCTTTCTCATCCAACAGGGCCTTGGCCTCTACGCAGAACGGGCAGCCCGGTTTGGAGAACACGACGACTTGATCGGGCTTCTTGGCTTTCGGGGCGAAGTAGGCGAGCATCGTGTCCGCATCGGAGACCTCAAACGGGTCGCCTTCTTTTTCCGGCTCGATGAACATTTTTTCAACCACGCCGTCTTTCACCAGCATGGAGTAGCGCCAGCTGCGCTTGCCAAAGCCCAGGTCGCGCTTGTCGACCAGCATGCCCATGCCTTCGGTGAAATCACCGTTACCGTCGGGCAGCAGGGTGATGTTGGCGGACTCTTGATCCTTGGCCCATTCGTTCATCACGAACGTGTCATTGACCGACACGCAGACAATGCTGTCGACGCCCTCGGCAAAGAAAGCCGATGCCAGTTCGTTGTAACGCGGCAAGTGGGTCGACGAGCAAGTCGGCGTAAAAGCTCCGGGCAGGGAGAAGACGACAACGGTCTTGTTCTTGAAAATATCGTCAGTCGTCACTTGTTTCCAGTCATTGCCCTCGCGGACAGGGAAAGCGACGTTAGGGACTCGTTGGCCTTCGCGGTTTTGCAGCATTCGTTTATCTCCAGATGTGTTGAGAGGTCTTCAGCGACCATGTGGAAATAATAAACAATAGCTATTAATTTATCTAATTTAATTATTTTAATTAATTGATAGTCAAACTTAATCGCCTACTAAGAATAAAAAGAAAGTGTTAATTAAACAGTAAAGTGAACCGTCGCACCACCAACGGGTCGAGGCCGCCTGCGCATCGTTTTGCAGCACGGCCTGTTCCCACAGCCGCCTCAGGCCAATTGCGCCTCATAGCCGGCGTCCACAATCGCCTGCCGTACTTCGTCGACGTCGGTAGTTCCGTCGACCGTGACGCGATGCGCGCCCAGGTCCGTGGTCACGGTGGCGCCGGGCACCGCGTCTTTCACAGCCTTGGTAATCGTACTCACGCAATGGCCGCAGGTCATATCGGGAACGTTGAATTGGAAAGACATAAATGCTCCTTTTTAGGTAGTCAATATCAAGTCCGCGTGGCACGAGATGTGTTTCGCGTGGCACACGGCCGATTGCAACCAGCTTAAACCTTCCCATGATGTCAAAGTCAAGCGTACAATCAAGCTTGACCTTCCCATTATGTCAAGGTTGAGACTATCACCATTCGCTCTCAACTTTGACGGAGTTCATCGTGAACGCCTCCTCTCTCACCCAGACAGAGCTTGCCATTACGGGCATGACCTGCGCCTCGTGCGTCAAGCGTGTTGAAAAGGCACTATCGGCCGTACCCGGCGTGAATCAGGCCAGCGTCAACCTGGCCACCGAACGCGCGCAGGTGAATTATGACCCTGCTGCCGCGAATGCCGAGGCCCTGATTGCTGCCGTCGTTCGCATGGGCTATGAGGCCCAGCCTATCACCGCCAACGACGGACACGAAGATCGCCAGGCCCAGGCCCGAGCCGACGAGGCTCGTGCGCTGCGCCGTGCCTTTACGGTAGCGGTGATCCTGACCTTGCCGGTGTTCATATTGGAAATGGGCTCGCACATTGTGCCGGCCTTTCATCACTGGATTCTCGACACCCTGGGCCGGGAAAATAGCTGGCTATTGCAGTTCGTCCTGACCACGCTCGTGCTGGCCTGGCCTGGCCGCGTGTTTTTTACCAAAGGCCTCACCGCTTTATGGCGGCGCGCGCCAGAGATGAACTCTCTGGTTGCTGTCGGTGCAGGCGCAGCGTGGGGCTACTCCACTGTCGCGACCTTTTTGCCGGACTGGCTACCCAGCAACGCGCTGCACGTCTATTTCGAGGCGGCCGCCGTTATCGTCACATTGATTCTATTGGGACGTATGCTGGAAGCTCGCGCCAAAGGCCGCACCGGCGCCGCCATCAAGCGTCTGATCGGCCTGCAGCCGCGCACCGCGCGCGTGCTCCGCGAGGGAAAGTTGCAGGACGTTCCCATTGAACAGGTCTTGCGCGGCGAACATGTCGTTGTCCGTCCGGGAGAAAAAATTCCCATCGACGGTGAGATTATCGAAGGCCGCTCCTTTGTCGATGAGTCGATGTTGACGGGCGAGCCGGTTCCTGTCGAAAAAAACGTAGGCATGTCCGCGACCGGCGGCACCCTGAACACCTCAGGCAGTTTCACACTGCGCGTCACGCACACCGGTGCGGACACGATGTTGGCACGCATCATCGGTATGGTGGAGGCCGCCCAAGGCGCGCGTCTGCCCATTCAGGCGCTCGTCGATCAGGTCACCGCCTGGTTTGTGCCAGCCGTGATGACCGCTGCGCTGCTCACCTTTGCCGCGTGGCTGATGTGGGGGCCGGCGCCTGCCCTGCCCTTTGCGTTGGTAAATGCGGTCGCGGTGCTCATCATCGCCTGCCCCTGCGCCATGGGGTTGGCCACGCCGACCTCGATCATGGTGGGCACCGGCCGAGCGGCGGATATGGGTATCCTGTTTCGCCAGGGCGATGCCTTGCAGGCACTGCGCGACGTGGACGTGATCGCGTTCGACAAGACCGGCACCTTGACCGAAGGCAAGCCCGCGCTCACTGATATCCATGTGATGAATGGATTCGACGAGACAGAGGTGCTGCGCTGGCTCGCTGCCGTACAGACTCGGTCCGAACACCCCATTGCCTTGGCCATCGTCGCGGCCGCCGAAGAACGCGGCCTGAGTCTGCCAAAAGCCGACGATTTCCAGGCCTTCACCGGTGCCGGCGTACAAGCCACCACCGAAGGTCGCAATATCATCGCCGGCAATAGCCGTTTGATGTCCGAGCATGGCGTAGACATCACAGCAAAGCTCGATGTGGATCATGCCGCTATGCAAGACCCCATTGCCGCCTGGGGCGAGGCAGGCAAAACCCCCATCTACGTAGCCGTAGACGGGCAAATGGCTGCCATGGTCGCGGTCAGCGATCCGGTCAAGCCTTCCGCTGCGCAAGCCATCGCCACGCTGCATCGCCTGGGCATCCAGACCGCGATGATTACCGGCGACAACATGCATACTGCCCGTGGCGTTGCCCGCCAGCTGGGTATCGACGAAGTACGCGCCGAAGTCCTGCCGGACGGCAAAGTCGCCGCGATTGAAGACCTGCGCAAGAACGGACGACGCCTGGCGTTTGTCGGCGATGGGATCAACGACGCTCCGGCATTGGCGGCCTCGGACATCGGCATTGCTATCGGCACCGGCACCGATGTTGCCATCGAAGCCGCATCGGTGGTCCTCATGGCGGGAGATCTGAATGCCGTTCCCGATGCTATCGCTTTGAGCCGCGCCACGATGGCCAATATCCGGCAGAACCTGTTCTGGGCATTCGCCTACAACGTAGCCTTGATACCGGTAGCGGCGGGCGCGCTGTATCCCGCGTATGGCATAGCGCTTTCGCCGATGTTTGCCGCTGCCGCAATGGCCATGTCCAGCGTGTTTGTATTGGGTAACGCGCTGCGCCTGCGCCGTTTTCGCGCCAGCGCACGGCCTGCCGCTGTTTAGGAGATTGAAGCCATGAATATTGGACAAGCTGCCGCCGCTTCGGGGATCTCTGCCAAGATGATTCGCTACTACGAAAGTATCGGCCTGATCGACTCGGCTACACGCACGGACGCCGGATATCGCGTCTACGGAGACAAGGAACTGCACACCTTGCGCTTCGTGCGCCGTGCGCGGGATCTGGGATTTTCCGTGGAGCAGATGCACGAGCTGCTGGCCCTGTGGCGAGACCGTGACCGCGCCAGCGCGGATGTGAAGCGCGTTGCGTTAAGTCACGTCGAAGGCCTGGAACGCAAGGCCGCAGAACTGCAGCAAATGGCCGATACGCTGCGGCATCTGGCCGAGCACTGCAAGGGGAACAATCGACCGGAATGTCCGATCATCGAGGAGTTGGGCGGCGTTTCAGTAACGCATGAGGGTAGAAGTGAAGTGCGATAAATTGGTCCTGTAGGCGAATTGTGCGACCGCCAGCCGCTCTCTAAGATTCAACTTCTGTCAGTTGAATATGTGTATCCCAAAGGATACAATCGCAGATATTGAAGTTTCTACGCACCAAAGAGTTTGATATATGGCTGTCCTCAATACGAGACGTAGTCGCTAAGACCCACATCGTCGCGAGGGTGCACCGGGCGCAGAACGGCAATTTCGGGGACGTCGAATCAATCGGCAATGGTTTGAGCGAAATGCGCGTCCATGTAGGCTCTGGATACCGGATCTATTTCGCGAGGCAGGGTGACGTCGTGTACCTCTTATTGCTCGGTGGCAACAAGAACACACAGCCAAAGGACATCGCACGAGCAAAGAAGCTTTGGGCTGACATTCAGCGGAGCAATAAAAATGGTTGAACTACGAGAATTCGACGCAGCAGAATACCTGGAGAATGATGAGGCTATCGCCATGTTTCTCGCCGAGGCGGCGAAAGATGAAAATCCAGATGTTTTTCTCAGCGCGCTTTCCGTTGCCGCGCGTGCTCGAGGTATCACAGAGATTGCAAAAAAGACAGGGCTCGGCCGTACCAGCCTTTATAAAGCCTTAGCCCCGGGCGCCAACCCAAGCTATCTCACGCTACGCAAGGTGATGAGCGCGCTGGGCGTCCATTTCAGCGCGACCACAGATCACCCACATCATTCCGCGCATGCGTGACAATCTACCCTCCAGCCTTCTGTCGCCCTGCCCGGCGCGCATTGCGCGCCATCGTGCGGCGGGACATTTCCGAATCCAGAATCAAGCGGCCTTTCAGTTTGCCGTGCATGCGTGTCACTGAACGCATGCAGTCATGCATGTGATCGCTCATCAAGGCTCGTACGCGGTCTGCATCGCGCTCGCGCGCAGCTTGCAGGATCTGCTTGTGGAATTTCGTGTTCGACATACCGAATTTCGCCTGTTCCTGCAGAGGCATCTCGTTATCGAATACGGTCAGTTGCCGGATCATCTGGTTGATCATCTCGCAGCTGAAGCGCAAAAACGAATTCGGGCAGGCCGCGGCAAAAATGTCGTGGAAGTTCATTTCTTCCTGGCGCTGCGCCAACGGGTCCTCGACATGTTCGGCCATGGGATCGCAGCATTGGATGTTGTGCTCCAGCGCGGCAAAGTGCGCATCGGTCAAATGGGCGACGGCGCTGGCGGCCAGCTCCGGCTCCAGCAGCTTGCGCACCTGGTAGATATCCTCGATGCGGACTTCCTTGAAAAACAGGTAGTTCTGCATCAACTGGAACGTACGATCCAGCGGGACCTCGACCACCATCCCGCCTCCGCCAGGCCCAGTGCTGACCTTCACCAAGCCCTGCACTTCCAGGGACTTCAGTGCTTCGCGGATCGTGCTTTTGCTCACGGCGAACATACTCTGCAATTCGCTTTCGCGCGGCAGCTTGTCGCCCGGCAACAGGTTCTTGGCGGTAATCAGCCGCTTGATTTCTTCGGCCACCAGATCGCTGCGTTTGGGTTGGCCCATCGCTGCCGTGGGCTGCATGTCCTGACTGTCAAAGTCCATAACGATCCTTTGCGCATGGGTCGCGTCATTGTCATCCTCACTGCTTTCGGTGCATCGGCCTGACCCAGGGTTAAACCTGATACCCGGATTCTTGACACCGATTGCTGCCGTGCACGATTATGATATTAATCCTATTTATCATGATAAATAGGAGCGCAGGCGCAGCATCAGTGGAAACACCAACTCCACTTCGAGTCAGAGTCAGCCGTACAGGAATGCGCGCGAGCCGCGCATATAACGTCTATATGCCGCCGCCCGTGCGCGCCGCGGCCAGGGAGAAAAATCTTGAATCGCCGTAACCTCTTGAAGATGGCTGCGTTGGGCGCAGTGCCGGGCTCATTGTGGGCCGCTCGTTCCGCGCTGGCGCAATCCGCTGGTGCAATTCAATTCGCCTGCCCGGTCCCTATGTCCGGGGCATTCGCCGCAAACGGTAAATTCGCGGACTTGGGCATGAAGCTGGCCTTGGAACAATATGGCAAGGCGCTGGATCGCCCCTTGGCCTATACCGTGCTGGACACCGAAGGCAAACCGGCCACGGCGGTGCGCAAGGTACAGGAAATCGCCCAGCAGAAAGGCGCCAAATTCTGGGCCGGCGGCATCCTGTCGTCCGAAGCATTGGCCATGGGCAAAGAAGCAGAAAAGGCAAATGCCGTATTCATCACCACCGCGGGCGCAGATGAGATCACCGGCAAGGACTGCAACCGCGCGACATTCCGCTGGTCGGTGCCCACCTTTGGCGCGATCGAACAGACCCTGCGCCCGCTGCTGGCAGAAAAGCCAGGCGCCAAGCGCGTCTACACCATCACGCCGCAGTACGTGTTCGGCGAAGGACTGTTGAACGCCGCCAAAGCGATCCTCAAGGAAAAAGGCATCGAACACGTCGGCAACAGCTACCACTCGTTGACCGAAAAGGAGTTCAGCGGCTATTTGACCAACGCCATGGCCGCGCAGCCGGACATTCTGCTGATTCTGAACTTTGGCTCACAATCGTCCGACACGCTGCGCCAGGCAGTCAGCTTTGGCATGAAGCAGAACTGCACCATCCTGATTGCCTGGGCATCGGGTCTGGAGCAATTCGAAAGCCTGGGTGCGGATCTATGCGAAGACGTATATTTTGGCGCGCAATACTGGCACGGCATCGATTCGCCGTTAAATAAGGAACTGGTTCAACTGACGCAGTCCAAGCTGAAGATGAATCCCAACTACAGCCTGGCAGGCTCCTATATCTGCACGCGCATCATGGTGGACGCCATGATCAAGGCCAACAGCGATGATCCCGCGAAAGTCATTGCACAAATGGAAGGCATGCGCTACGAAGGCCTGACCGGCACCGAAGAGATCCGCAAGGAAGATCACCAGGTACTGAAAAATTACTACCTGCTGAAGGGCAAGAAAAAATCCGACATGAAGGACAAGGACGATTACGCGACCATTGTCCATTCCGGACAATCGTTCCTGCCCGTTGCCGAGACCGGCTGCAAGATGTAATGTCCGCACGCCGCGACGCGCTTGATATCAGGCACGTCGCGGTTTCCGTCTTCGGACATCCTCTCTTCTCTACGCACACTCTGCATGAACGTTTACTTGCTTCAGGTGGTCAATGGAATCGGCGTGGGCATGCTGTACTTCCTGCTGGCGGTCGGCTTGTCCATCATTTTCGGTCTCTTGCGCTTCGTCAACTTTGCGCATGGCGCGTTTTACCTGCTGGGCGCCTATTTCTGTTTTCAGGCCATTCAATGGGGCCTGAATTTCTGGATCGCCCTGGCCATCGTGCCGCTGATTGTGGGCGCCTGCGCCTGGGTGGTTGAAAAAGTCGTGCTGCGGCACGTGTACGCGCAGCCGCATGAGTTTCACATCTTGATCACAGTCGGCCTGGCGCTAGTCCTGCAGGAAGCCGTCATCGTGATCTGGGGACCGCTGGGCGATAACGTCGCCGCTCCTGCCTCCCTGCAAGGCGTCGTGATGTGGGGCAGCTTTATCTATCCCAAATATCGTTTGTTCGTGATCGGCTTTACTGCCGTGTTCGCCTTGCTGTTGTGGTACGTGCTTGAGGGCACGCGATTGGGCAGCGCAGTGCGGGCAGGCAGCGAGTCGACCGAGATGGTGTCGCTGCTGGGAATCAATGTATTCCGTGTCTTCAGTCTGGTATTCGCGCTAGGCGCGGCCACCGCGGCACTGGCGGGCGTGCTGGCCGCGCCCATCCGTGGCGTCGAGCCGTTCATGGGCATCGAGGCATTGGGCATCGCATTCGTCATTGTGGTGGTAGGTGGCATGGGCAGCTTTTCCGGCGCGCTGGTGGGCGGCCTGCTGATAGGCATCGTGCAGAGTGTCATGAGCACGCTGTGGCCCGAGGGCGCCCGCTTGATGATCTACGTCGCCATGGGCGCCGTATTGCTGCTGCGTCCGCACGGTCTGCTGGGGAGAGGCTGATGACACGATTGAAATCCCATATGCAACTGGTGCTGGCGCTGCTGGTTGCATTGATACTGCCGCTGTGCATGCAGTCCGGATCGCTGGCGACCGAGGTATTAATCTACGCGCTCGCGGTACTGGGCTGCAACCTGCTATTGGGTTTTACCGGCTTGCTATCGTTCGGCCAGGGCATTTTTTTCGGGCTGGGCAGCTATACGGTCGGGATTCTGCTGACACGGTTCGCATTGCCGATGCCATTGGCCTTGGTAGCCGCCGTCGTGGTGGGCGCCCTCGCCGCAGCCTTTGTCGGCTGGTTCGCCATCCGCCAACGCGGCACGTACTTCGTCATGCTGACGTTGGCCTTTGCGCAGATGTTTTATTTTCTGGCCTATAGCTTGCCCGACCTGACCGGCGGCGACAACGGCTTGCTCGATGTGCCTCGTCCTCCGTTGTCGGTGGCAGGCTCAGAGCTGATGTCGCTCGCATCGCCCTGGCAGTTCTATACCTTTGTGGCGGTGTGCTTCCTGATCGTGTTCTGGCTATTGCTGCGCATCACGAATTCCGTATTCGGACGTACCTTATTGGCCATACGCGATAACGAGGCGCGCGCCGCCGCGGTAGGCTACAACGTAAAGATGTTCAAACTGGCGGCCTTTGCCATCTCTGGCGCTGTCACCGCGCTGGCGGGCGCGTTCCTGGCCATGATGACCGGCATCGCGCCGCTGTCCAGTATCGAATACCACACCAGTGAAATGATTCTGGTCATGACTGTGATCGGTGGCACCGGCAATCTATTTGCGTCGGTGCTGGGCGCGGCGTTTTATGTTTTGTTCGCAGACTGGCTATCCACACTATGGCCGCGTTGGTTGATGTTGTTGGGCTTCCTGTTGATTGCTGTCAGCCTGTTTATGCAGAAAGGCCTGTGGGGCCTGGGCGAACGCCTGTGGCTGGCGACACGGCGAACTCCCGCCACGGGTGACACCACCAAGGAGGAACGCGCATGACAACGCATGACGGCATTGCAGCCACGACGGCGCCTTCCTCGCCCACGGCGCAGCCCCTATTACAAGCTCGCGGCATCATCAAGCGGTTCGGCAAGTTTGTCGCGTTGCATGGCGTCGATCTGCAGATCTATCCGCGCACCGTGCATTCCGTGATCGGTCCTAATGGCGCTGGCAAGACCACCCTATTCCACACACTGACCGGCACGCTGATGGCCAGCGAAGGCAGCATCGTGTTCGACGGCCACGACGTCACGCGCGAAGCAGACCACCAACGCGTGCAGCGCGGCATTGCGCGCTCGTTCCAGGTCACCAGCCTGTTCACGAACCTGTCCGTGCGCGAAAACCTGCGTCTGGCGGCTCAAGGGGTACACCGGTCGGGAGCTTTCGATTGCTGGCATCCGCCATCGGGCGCTCGCGCGCATGCCGATATCGTCGACACGTCGATGCAACGTATGGGGTTGACGCGCCTGGCCGGCGTGACTGCGGGGGCCTTGTCACACGGCCAGCAACGGCGGCTGGAGGTCGGCATGGCGCTGGCGGCCAGACCGCGCGCCATTTTCCTGGACGAACCTACCTCCGGCATGGGTGTCGACGATCTGGATGAAATGAAGCACCTGATCCGTGGCCTGCGCGACGATCACACCGTAGTGCTGATCGAACACAACATGAACATCGTGATGGATATCTCGGACACGATCACGGTCATGCAGCAAGGCCGGGTCCTGGTCGAAGGCCGGCCCGACGTTATCCGCAACGACGAGCGCGTGCGTGCCGCGTATCTGGGCAACATGATTACCGGAGGCCGCGCATGAGCCTGCAGATCGACGCCATCCACAGTTATTACGGCAAGAGCCATATCCTGCAAGGCGTGTCGCTGACCGTACCCGAGGGTTCTGTCGTCACGCTGTTGGGCCGCAACGGCGCTGGCAAGTCCACCACACTCAAATCAATCGCGGGGGTGATCGCGCCCCGGGCGGGCAGCATTCGGCTGCATTCCCGCGACATCACGGGGCTGCCCGCACACAGAATCGCCGCGATGGGCGTGTGCCTGGTGCCGGAACATCGCGGCATTTTCAAGCTGCTGACGGTCGAGGAAAATCTGAAACTCGGCGCTCGCCGCCAATCGCCCTGGCAACTGGACGATGTCTACAAGATCTTTCCGCGCCTGAAGGAACGGCGCCGTAATGGCGGCGGACAGCTGTCAGGGGGCGAGCAACAGATGCTGGCCATAGGCCGAGCCTTGATGAACCATCCGCGCGTGCTAATGTTGGACGAGCCCGTAGAGGGCCTGGCGCCAGTCATCGTGGAAGAAATCGTGGCGCAGATCAAGCTGATCAAACAGGCCGGTGTCACAATCTTGCTGGTCGAACAAAATCTGGAAGTCTGCACACAACTCGCAGATCACCATTTCATCATCGAACAAGGCGCCATTGTCTACGAAGGCACGAACGCGGCCTTTTTAGCCAATGATGACGTCAAAGACCGTTATTTGGGCGTGGGTGTATAACGCACGGCACGCTGGAAGGAAATCACCATGGAAATGACAACGTTAGAATCCGTCAGCGCCCTGCGCGTGAACGGCGACCGTCTGTGGAACTCACTGATGGAACTGGCGCAAATCGGCGCCACAGACAAGGGCGGCGTCTGCCGTCTGGCATTGACTGATCTGGATCGCCAAGGGCGCGACCTGGTCTCGTCCTGGGCCCGCGAACTGGGCTGCACAGTGCGCGTAGACGCGATTGGCAATATCTTCATGCGCCGCCCCGGTCTGCGCGACGATCTGCCGCCTGTCATGACCGGCAGTCACATCGACACGCAACCAACCGGCGGAAAATTCGACGGCAACTATGGGGTATTGTCAGGCATTGAAGTCCTGCGCACGCTGCACGATCACGGCATCGAAACCGAGGCCCCCGTCGAAGTCGTGGTGTGGACCAACGAAGAGGGATCGCGTTTCGTGCCGGTCATGATGGGTTCCGGTGTATATGCTGGTGCCTTTACGCTGGATCATGCCATGAATGCGGTTGACCGCGACGGCATATCCGTGCGGCAAGCGTTGAATGACATCGACTATGCCGGCCCGGACCCCGTCGGCGGGCGTGACGTCGCAGCCTATTTCGAAGCGCACATCGAACAAGGGCCTATCCTCGAGGCCAAGAACATCACCATCGGCGCGGTCGCAGGAGCATTAGGCCAGCGTTGGTACGACATCGTCATCACCGGCCAGGAAGCGCACGCCGGCCCGACACCGATGGAACTGCGCCGCGATGCCTTATTGGTCGCCGCCGATGTGATCCGCGCGGTCAATCGTATTGCACTCGATCATGCGCCCCATGGCCGCGGCACTGTGGGTTGTCTGGATAACTTCCCTAATTCGCGCAATGTCATTCCTGGCCGCGTCAGCCTGACCGTAGATATGCGCGCAGCCGATGACGCCACGCTGGACAGCATGGCCGCTGCGTTGGCACGCACCGTACAGGACCTCGCCGTGCCCGGAAAAATTGAGGTCGAATCGAAAGAAGTGGTTTATTTCCCGCCCCAACCCTTCGAGCCGCGTTTGGTGCAGGCGGTCCGCGATGGCGCGGCTACGCTCGGCCTGGATCATCTGGACGTGATCAGCGGCGCGGGTCACGACGCCGTCTACATGGCACGCGTGACACCGACGGCGATGATCTTCGTGCCGTGCAAAGATGGCATCAGCCATAATGAAATCGAAGACGCGCAACCTGACCACCTGGAAGCAGGCTGCAACGTGTTGCTGCACGCGATGTTGCGCTGCTGCGGCGCGATTCAAACACGCGCGGCAAAGCAAGCCGTTTGACGACGCCCTTCCCTGCGTAAAGACATCCCTCTCACTGATCCGAGCCGTTGCACATGAAAGTCCTGATCGCACGCATGAACCACGAGACCAACACGTTCTCGCCGGTCCCGACACCGCTATCCTCGTTCGGTAACGATGGCCCCACCTACGGCGCCGACGCCTACGCAGAAAACAAGGGCAAGCGCACGGCCATGTCGGCATTCATCGATCTGGCCGAGGCACGCGAGGCCGAGCTCGTCACCCCCGTGTCAGCGACAGCCTATCCCAGTGGCCGGGTGGATGCACAGGCCTATCAACAGATCTGCGATTGCATCATTGCCGAGGCGGCGAGCTGCGATGCCATCCTGCTGGACCTGCACGGCGCGATGGCCGTTGAGACCACCGATGATGGTGAAGGCGATTTGCTCGAACGCGTGCGCGCTGCCGCCCCGGACACGCCGATCGCGGTGGCGCTCGATCTGCATGCGAACGTCACGCAGAAAATGATCGATAACGCCAACGTCATCATCAGTTTTAAAACCTATCCGCATGTCGACATGTACGAAACGGGCGAACACGCCGGCCGCCTGCTGTTCGACAGTATGGACGGCAAATGCAAGCCCGTGATCGCGTGGCGCAGCCTGCCGCTGGTGTCGCATACCCTGCGCAGCAACACGGCCGAGGGTGCCATGCAGGACGCCGTGCACGCCGCACGCAACGCCGAGGCTGCCGGTGCGCTGGGCGTGTCCATCCTGGCGGGCTTTGGCCTGGCCGACATTCCGAACCCGTGCCTGAGCGTCGTGGTGGTGGGTGATGGCGACGCGGCAGCCGCGGATCGCGTGGCGGCTGAAATCGCCGGCTCGATCTGGGCCAACCGCGAGGGATTCCTGTACGACAGCGAGCCGCTGGCGCAGTCGCTCGTCCGTGCAAAAGCGCTGGCTGAAACCGCAGACAAGCCCGTGCTGCTGCTGGACCATGGCGACAATTGCATGAGCGGCGGCACCTGCGACACGATGGATGTACTGATGGCCGCGCTGGACGCCGGCCTGACGGGCATACAGGCGGGGCTGTATTGCGACCCCGAGGCAGTGCAAAAACTGTCTGAAGCTGGCGTGGGTGCCACGGTCGAATTACCAGTGGGCAATAAGCGCCCTATTGCGGAGATCGGCCGCAATACGCCGCCAGTCACATTACGCGGCACCGTGCGTGCCGTCACCAATGGCGAATACGTGATCTCGGGCCCTACCTATACGGGTCAACTGGCTTGCATGGGACGCAGCGCCGTACTGGATATCGGCGCCGCGCAACTGGTACTGACCGAACGCACGCATGAGCCCTGGGACCTGGGTGTGTTCCGCAGCATGGGGCTGGAACCCACGCAGGCCAAATTCATTCTCGTGAAGTCGCGCATGTATTGCCGGCCCGTGTTCGTGCCGATCTCATCGGCGTTGATCGAATGCGACAGTCCGGGCGTGACGAGTTCTGACTGGTCGCTGTTCGACTTCAAGAAACGCGCAAAGCCCATGTTCCCATTGGAGCCTCTCGATAAGGACGCCTACGATCCGGTGACTGGCACGCTCTCAGCCTGATTCGCGCGGACCGCTCGCGCAGCACAGAAACTGCGCGGTATCGCCCTGCTTTCGTTCGCCGGCCCAAGGCGCTGCGACTGGCTTATCAAGCGGCAATCTGCGCTACTGCGTCCGCGGCCGCTTGTGCCTCTTTGGCTTCTTGGGCTTCGCGAGCCTCTTGGGCCTCTTTGGCCTTTCTCACCCGGGTCTGTTCCTGCGCTGCCAGCACGCCGGCCTCTGGCAACGATTCGAATACCGCGATCGATTCTACGTGCCCCGTATGCGGAAACATATTGATCACGCCGGCACTCTTTAGCACGTAGCCGCCTTCGTGCACCATGATGGCCGCGTCGCGCGCCAAGGTCGCCGGATTACAGGACACATAGACAATACGGCGGGGACGCTCCTCGGCCGACAGCACCGCGAGCGCTTGCGCCACCGCGTGCGCGCCCTCACGCGGCGGGTCGATCAACATGCGATCAAAATATCCCAGGCCACGCAGCCATTCGACATCCACCTCGAACAAGTTCAACGTGGCAAAGCTCGTGCGGTCGGCCAAACCATGGCGTGTCGCTGCGTCCAGCGCGCGATCGGTCAGTGCCTTGCTGCCCTCGATGCCCACCGCCTCGCGGCCCTGTGTGGCCAAAGGCAACGTGAAATTCCCCAGTCCGCAGAACAGATCGGCAACACGGTCCGTGGGCTGCACGTCCAACAACATCAATGCGCGCGATACCATGGCGCGGTTGATGGCGTGATTGACCTGCGTAAAATCGGTCGGCCGATATGGCATGCGCAGGCCGAATTGCGGCATGGTGTAGGCCAGCGCGTCGGCGTGTTCACGCTCGAGCGTGTGCACGGTATCCGGCCCTTTGGGCTGCAGCCACCATTGCACATCGTGTTTGGCGGCAAACGCGCGCAAGATCGCAATATCGCCATCGGTCAATGGCTCGAGGTGGCGCAACACCAGGGCCGTGACGCCCTCACCGAGTGCGACCTCGATCTGCGGCATGCGGGTGGGTTGTGACATCGACGCGATCATGGCGCGCAACGGCATCAGCATGTCGCTGACGTGTTTCGGCAAAACGTGGCACTCGCGCATATCGGCCACGTAACTGCTTTTGCGTTCATGAAAGCCAACCAGCACGCCGCCTTTTTTCGGCACCACGCGCACGGACAGCCGAGCACGGTAACGATAGCCCCAGGTCGGGCCATGCAGCGCCGGCAAAATGCGTTGCGGACGCAGCTTGCCCACGTGCCAGAACGTATCCTCCAGCGAACGCTGCTTGATGGCGACCTGAGCGCTGGGTTCGACGTGCTGCATGGCACAGCCCCCGCAGACGCCAAAATGCGGGCAGCGCGGCGTGACGCGCAACGACGACGGACGCAGGATGTCTGCGACGCGCGCGATTTCATACGACGGTTTACGACGCACGGTCTCGGCGGTGACGCGTTCGGAAGGCAGCGCGCCCTCGACGAACACGACCTTGCCGTCGCGGCGCGCAATGCCCCGGGCCTCGAGGTCCAGGGATTCGATATTCAGTACTTCGGCCATTTCTTGTGCAATCCAGGCTGATACGGGCAACCGGGTATTGTAAAAGAGAAGCGGAAGACTGCAGACCGGCTGCTGATGCGGACCCGTTTTAAGCTCGCATCAGCGATCTGTGGCACTCGCAGCAGTGCATGAAATCCTGCGTTCAGCTACGCCTGATCTCAGCCCTGGCCCGGACACAATAACGATTAAAACGCCCTCGCCACTGAAAACACGGCGCCCAAACGCCCTGACGGATGGCCGTTTTTGGTGGGCAGCCAGTTGTCCTTGGAGGCGCCGACGGCGGCCAGGCCCAGCACCCAGCCTTTCAGATCCTTGGTCACGCCCAGTTTGTAGTCCACATAATGGTTGATATCGTCGCCATCCATGTTGACCTGTTTCTTCAGCTTCTGGTAACCCACGTGCGCCACGAGGCCCCAGCCGTCGCCCAGATCAAAGTTGGCCGTGCCGTCCAGATACCACGTTCCTTTGCTGTCCGGCGTGCTGAAAAAATCGCTCGGGGTATACGAATACTTCAAGGAATAGTTTTCGTAGCTCAGCCCCAGATAGAGGTCCGTATTGTTGTAGTTGCCGCCTTTGGGCGACTTTGAGCCAGGGTAGTAGTAATACAGCGCGCCGACGTCCAGGCTCAATCCGCTGTCGCCCAGCGCCCCTTTCCAACCCCCGTAGAAATCCATTTCCAGGTTGCCCTCGGGAAAGACGAAATCAGAGACGTTGGAGTTCCAGTTTCCCAGGTAAAAACCCGAGCTGTGCGCCAAATCAAAACCGACTTGAACGGCCGGACGGAAATTGGTCTGTGAGTACCCCCGGAACCGGTAGTCGCTGACGATAGCGGCATTGCCGCTAAGCGAGAAACCTGCACCCAAATCAGTGGGTTCTGCATGGGCGATAACTGCATAACTGGCCGAGAACACGAGGGGCAAGGCGAGCAGCGTGCGTTTCATGGTGCGGATCCTGTGCGGAAAGAGAGGTGATAGCGGCGGAAATGCCGGCACGGCTAACCGGATTCTTTTCAGAAAAATGACACCGGCGTATCTCTCAAAAGCACTTTCCATGCCAGGTTTTATTGCTGCAGAAAACCGTCAATCTCGGCGGCTTTGCCCGCACAAACACCACGGTGGTGCACCCTTGCTTGCGGATGGGCACACATTCGGTGCGTTTTTGACTTGAACGCGCCATTTTGGGACAAAACATCGACCGCACGCTCACGTCGTAATTGAAAAGCCACGACGAATCAGTGTTGACTCGTCGTGGCTTTGGATGCCACCGATGGCGGCTTTACTACCCTACTGCTTTACTGTCTTTGCAACGGATGACGACGCAATCGCTATCCATGTGTCCTGCATCGACCAATGATCAGTTGGTCATAGGGGGCGGCGGCACGTCAGCCGGCACTGGCGGCGGCACATCGCCACCGGCTTTTTCACCCCTGGCCGCCTCACGCTTGGCAAGACGCTCCGCCTTTTTGGCGCGATGTGCCTCCATCTTGGCTTGGCGCGCTTTGACCAGGTCGGTCACTTGCTGCTGCTGAGTGCCATTCAGGCTATCCCAGACCGCCAGCCATTTACCGCGGACTTGCTCGGACTGTTTGCGGAATTCTGCGCGTTGCGCATCTTCGTTGGCGGTCAGGGCATGAGGATCGAGCTTGCCACTCTGGATTTGAGTCTGCAGCAACTCATGGCGCTTGCCACGGTTCTCGCGCATCGATTTGAAAAAATCGCCCTGTGCCTGCTTGGCCGAGTCAAACGCGGCTTGTTGCTTGGCGTCGAGCTTGAGCGTAGCGACTTGTTCCTTGGACAACGGGCCTACGCCCGGCACCCAAAAACTATCGCGCAGCTCGGGACCACCGCGACGATCGCCATGCTTGAAATGGCCGCCACGATGATCGCCGTGCATGCCGTCATGCTGTTTCGCAGAAGCGGCAGGCGGTGCGGCATCGGACGCGGCCAACGCGGGACCGGACAAGCCAGCAGCGGCAACGATGAAACCCAAGGCAGCCAGGGAAGAACGGATCGCGTATCGGGACATAGTGGTCTCCTGAAAAAGTAGAACGCGAGACCATTGTCAGTGCAGACCCGTTACGGGTGGATTTCGGATCGGCCGAGAATATTTCAGTCGATTGCCGAGGCTCAGACTGTAGCGTCCCAGGCCGCCAGATATTCCTGCCAATGCGGCGCATTGCTGGCCGCCAGCGTATCGCGTACGAGATCGATCTCGGCTTGGTAAGACGCGGCGTCCAACTCGCCCCGCAAAAACCGGAACCGGCAATACACCAGCCAGGTATTGACCACGTCGGTTTCGCAATAGGCACGAACCTCATCCGCGCGGCCAGCCTGCCACGCAGGCCAAACCTGCCCGCCATCCATGCCGAGCTTGCCCGGAAAACCGCACAGCTTGGCCAACTCGTCCAAAGGCGCATTGGCGCGCCCGTTGTACTTGGCCAGCAAATCCATCAGGTCGATATGACGGTTGTGATAGCGGCTGATGTAGTTATTGAATTTGAACTCGCGATCCTCGTCGCCAGTATCCCAATAGCGTGGCGCGGCGACGCCGTGAATCAAGCTGCGGTAATGCAGTACAGGCAGGTCAAAACCCGAGCCGTTCCAGCTGACCAGCCGTGGCGTATAGCGCTCGATGGTTTTAAAGAAACCACTGATCAGAACGGCCTCCGGATCGTCGGGCTGACCCAGCGTCTTGACACGAAAGCCCTGATCGTCGCGAAACACACAGCCGATGACGGCGATGCGCTGTAGATGCAGCGGCAGAAAATCGTGCCCCACGGCCTCGCGGCGCGCCGCAAAGGCGCGCTCGGCGACCTCGGCATCGGAGACGTCAGTCCCCCAGCCGTTCAGCTTGCGCAGCCCGTCGATGTCGGGCAGCGTTTCCAGGTCAAAGACAAGCGTCGGGGTCATCGTGCCGGCAGGTACTGCAAAGGATCTACCGGTGTCCCCTGGCGACGGATCTCGAAATGCAGGCGTGGCGAGGTCGTGTCGCTTTGGCCGATCTCGGCGATTTTCGAGCCACGCTTGACCGCCTGGCCAGTCTTGACCAACAAAGTCTGGTTATGCGCGTAGGCGGTGATAAACCCGTTCTCGTGATTGATGATGATCAGATTGCCCAGCCCACGCACACCATTGCCGCTGTACATGACCTTGCCATCGGCGGCCGCCACTACAGGAGCGCCGAGCGAACCACCGATATCGATCCCTTTGGATGCGGTAGTGAACGTTTGCGTGACCGCGCCGCTGGCAGGCCAGCCCCAACTGATCAAGTTCGCATCGGCCGCGCGCTTGGGTGTCGCAACCGGCGCCGGCGGTGCTTCGCTCGCGGCGGGAGGCGTCGTACTCGTCGCTGGCGGCGGCGCGCTGGATGCAGGCGGCGTCGTGGTCGAAGTCGTCGTCCCGGGCGAGGTCGAACTGCCCGGTTCTCCCAGCGGCACCGGCGTTGCCGTCGCGCCTGACGAAGCCGGCGGCGGCGCGCTGGCCACCGTACTGCCCGCGCTGCCGCCAGCAGAAAGCTTGAGGACCTGGCCCACGCTCAACTGATTGGCATCGGTGAGATTGTTCCACTGCCTGAGGCTGTCTACGCTCACGCCATTGCTGCGGGCGATCTGGTAGAGCGTATCGCCCGGCTTGACGACGTAACTGCCGCCGGATGCCATGCTGCTGCCTGCGGGTTGATTGGATAGATCGACCACGGGCGCTCGCGACGTCGTGCTTGAGCAGCCGTATATCAGGCTCAAACCCAGCGCGCCGGCCGCCCACATGGCGGGCCGCGTCAGGCGTGCAAACGACACCTGAGGAAAATAAAGAGCGGTCAGTGGCAACTGCCCGTTGAGCATGTAATTCTCCTGTTGCTCAAGATTGTATTCCGGCCCGCAACGGGACGAAACGTACTGCTTCTAATTCGGTGCGCTTCCATGTGGAAGTCCCGGTGCGTTCAACCAATACCAATCGCTGGTTGGACGTCCCCTCGGGGGCGATCAGACGTCCGCCTGGCGCCAATTGCATCAGCAGCGCTTGCGGAATGGCCAGACCGGCCGCAGCCACAACGATAGCATCGAACGGCGCTACGCCGGGCAAGCCTACCATGCCGTCGCCATGCACGAGGCGCACGCGCGTGGCCAGACGCAGCGCGCGCAGATTGCTGCGCGCCAGCTCGAACAGCCCGCGGATGCGTTCGATGGCATGCACCTCACGCACGAACTGCGCCAGCACCGCCGCCTGATAGCCGCAACCAGCGCCCACCTCGAGCACGCGCGTGGGAGTGCGATCCTCGCAGGCGGCCGAGATCATCCGCGCCACTACCCACGGTTGGGAAATGGTCTGCGAATGCCCGATCGGCAATGCCGCATCCTCGTACGCACGGCTGGCCAGGGCCTCGTCCACAAATACATGGCGAGGCACCGCCGCCATCGCACTCAGTACGCGCTCATCGGTCACTCCCTGGCTACGCAGGCGCTGGACCATGGCCTGGCGCAAGCGGTCGGAATTCAGGCCCAGGTTACTGACCTGAGCTGCGGGGTTGCCGATCGCGGCGGGTTTGGCCAGCGTGGCCGGCGAAATCCGCGTATTGCTGTTGGTGGCGGTATAGCCTGGGGCCAGCCCCGTGCTGCCGTAACCCGGGGTGGCTTTGCTGCGGCCCGGCGGAATGGGTGGGCTCACAGGCTTGCGCATAGCGGCTCCGCCCAGCCCCGGAGCTCGTCCAGTTGGCTGTGTTGGGTCAAGTCCAGGCGCAGCGGCGTCAGAGATACCCTGCCCTCGGAAATAGCATGAAAATCGGTGCCTGGCGAAGCATCCGCCGCCACGCCCACCGGCCCGATCCAGTAGACCGTATCGCCATAAGGCGTAGTCGTACGCACAACCGGCTGGGAAGGATGGCGCTTGCCGAGGCGAGTGACTTGCAACCCGCCCATCTGCTCGAAAGGACGGCACGGAATATTGACGTTGAGCAAGACCGGCGAAGCCAGCGGCTGCGCAAGCTGACGTTCGACCACCGAGCGTGCAGCCCGCGCAGCCGATTCGATATGTTCCCAGCCTTTTTCGACCAAGGAAAACGCGATCGCCGGAATACCGAACAGATACCCCTCGGCAGCGGCCGCGACGGTACCCGAATAGAGCGTGTCATCGCCCATATTGGCGCCGTTGTTGATGCCGGAGACGACCAGATCCGGCCGTTCGTCCATCAAGCCCGTGAGCGCCACGTGCACGCAATCGGAAGGCGTGCCGTTGACGCACACAAAGCCATTGGCCGCGGTGCGCACCGTCAAAGGCCTGTTCAGGGTCAGGGAATTCGACGCGCCGCTGTGATTGGTTTCAGGAGCAACGACAGTAATCTCGCCCAGCCCTTGCAGCGCCTGAACCAGCGCTTCGAGCCCAGGGGCGCTATAGCCATCGTCGTTCGAAACCAGTATTCGCATTGAGCATCCACAAAATCAACAAAATGAAACGGGGTCGATTGTACCGCCGGAAGGTGACTGACAAATAGCTCTATGGATAACCCCCACACACAGCCATGCGTCACGCGCGGTAGAATCCGCAGCCACGACCTTTCTGTAACGGACACTTTCTCATGGTGCACACTGCCCCCTCGTTCTTCTTCAGTGCCGGGTTGATCGCGCTGGCTTATCTGATCGGTTCGATTCCGTTCGCCGTGGTCGTCAGCAAACTCATGGGCTTGCAGGATCCTCGCAGCTACGGCTCCAAGAATCCCGGCGCCACCAATGTGCTGCGTACCGGCAATAAGGCGGCAGCGGCGCTGACCCTGCTGGGCGATGCCGCCAAGGGCTGGTTCGCCCTGTGGCTGGCGCAGACCCTGGCGCCGGGGCTGCCCTGGACGATCTACGCGCTAATCGCGCTGGCCGTCTTTCTCGGGCATTTGTATCCCGTTTTCCTGGGATTCAAGGGCGGCAAAGGCGTCGCGACCGCATTGGGTATCTTGCTCGCCATTCACCCGGGCCTGGCACTGGCTACTGCCGCCACCTGGGTGATCATTGCCGTATTTACACGATATTCTTCTCTGGCGGCCCTGGTCGCTGCGTTTTTTGCCCCGGTGTATTACCTGTTCGGCTCAGGCGTGGCCTGGTATGCCCAAGGCCCCGTGGGCATTGCCCTGGCAGTGATCAGCCTGCTGCTGTTCTATCGCCACCGCGCCAATATCGGCCGCCTGCTGGCGGGCAAAGAAAGCCGTATCGGCTCGAAAAAGAAATAGCGCAGACGTCGATATCGATGGCCATCCCTGGGGATTGGCCGTCCGCGTTGCATCACGTCGATGCAACGGCCTGACAGGCAATCATCCGCCTGCAAGCCGCATGATATCGATGCACCCGCGCCAATTCAGGCAGGCGTATCCACGCAAATATCGGCCAGATCCCAGCGCGGACGCACCGTAAAGGCATGCTCGCCAGGTTTTAACGTCACCAGGCCTGCCTTGACCCGTTCGGAGGCCGCAAAGGCGATCATCGCGCCGTTGTCGGTACACAAAGCCAACGGCGGAAAATAGGCTTGCGCACGCAAGGGGCGCATCGCCTCGGCCAACTGGGCACGCAACAATTGATTGGCGCCAACACCGCCCGCCACGACCAGCCGTTTCAGGCCGGTCTGCCGCAGCGCCTTGACTGCCTTGGCCACCAGCACATCGACAATCGCCGCCTGCGTGGCTGCAGCCAGATCGGCACGCGTCTGCTCATCCAGCGACACCCCGGCACGCTCCGCTTCTTTGACACGCGTCAATACCGCGGTTTTCAGGCCGCTGAAACTGAAATCCAGGTCGCCGCTATGCAACATCGGCCGCGGCAACGTGAAACGCTGCACGTCGCCATTGGCGGCCATACGGGACAGCGCCGGCCCGCCCGGATAGCCCAGGCCCAGCAATTTGGCCGATTTATCGAACGCCTCGCCGGCCGCGTCATCCAGCGTCTCGCCCAACAGCGTATAGCGCCCCACCCCATCGACACGCATCAGTTGGGTATGCCCGCCCGACACCAACAGCGCCACAAAAGGGAATTTAGGCCGTGGCGTATCCAGCAAGGGCGACAGCAGATGCCCCTCGAGATGATGAATCGGAATAGCCGGCAAGCCGCGCGACCACGCAAATGCCTGGGCGACACTGGCGCCGACCAGCAACGCCCCGGCCAGGCCCGGCCCCGCGGTATAGGCCACCGCCTCCACGTCTTTCAACGTCAACCCGGCCTCCTCCAGCACCTGGCGGGCCAGTGGCACCGCACGCCGGATATGGTCGCGCGAGGCGAGCTCTGGCACCACGCCGCCGTATTCCTGGTGCATGGCGATCTGAGAATGCAGGGCATGCGCGAGCAAGCCGCGCTCTGTGCAGACGGCCGCGACGCCGGTCTCGTCACACGAGCTTTCAAAACCTAGAATGATCATGGCCGCGAGTTTACATCTGGTGCGAAAATGGCGGCTTGATAACCCTATAAAAACCAACCCGGGAACTTGCCATGCTGGAGAAGCTATTCCAATTGCGCGAACACGGTACGAATGCGCGTACCGAAATCGTTGCGGGTTTGACGACATTTTTGACCATGTCGTACATCATTTTCGTCAACCCGAATATTCTGTCCTCCACCGGCATGGACCGCGACGCCGTATTCGTCGCAACCTGCCTGGCTGCAGCGCTGGGCTCATTGATCATGGCGCTGGTGGCCAACTGGCCCATCGGCATGGCGCCGGGCATGGGCCTGAACGCCTTTTTTGCCTTCACGGTCGTCAAGACTATGGGCTACACCTGGGAACAGGCGCTGGGCGCGGTCTTTATCTCTGGCGTGATTTTCCTGGTGCTCACCATGACAGGCGTGCGGGCCTGGCTGATCAAAGGCATCCCCCACTCGCTGCGTAGCGCCATCGCAGCCGGCATCGGGTTGTTTTTGGCCATTATTGCCCTGTCGTCGGCCAAAATCGTGGTGCCGCATCCGGCCACCATGGTGACGCTGGGAGACCTGCGCGAAGCCGGTCCTCTCTTTGCGATCCTTGGCTTTTTCGTCATTGCGGTCCTGGACGCATTGCGCGTGCGCGGCGCCATTCTGATCGGGATCCTGGTCGTCACGCTGCTATCGATGGCCACGGGCCACAACGAATTCCATGGCATAGTCTCGACGCCGCCCAGCCTCGCGCCGACGTTCATGCAGCTCGACATACTCGGTGCCTTGCATACCGGTTTTGTGCATGTGATCCTGGTTTTTGTGCTGGTCGAGGTCTTTGACGCCACCGGCACCCTGATGGGTGTTGCCAAGCGTGCCGGGCTCGTCCCCGAGGACCGCCCCAACCGCCTGGGCCGGGCCTTGTTCGCCGATAGCACCGCCATTGTGGCGGGCTCGATGCTGGGCACCAGCAGCACGACCGCCTATGTCGAGAGCGCCTCAGGCGTCCAGGCCGGCGGCCGCACAGGACTGACTGCGCTGGTGGTCGCGCTGCTGTTTCTGGCCGCGTTGTTCATTTCCCCATTGGCCGGGTCCGTGCCGGCCTACGCGACAGCGCCTGCCCTGCTCTATGTCGCCGGCCTGATGATGCGCGAATTGATCGACATCGACTGGAACGATATCTCCGAGGCCACGCCTGCTGCATTGACCACGCTGGTCATGCCTTTCACGTACTCGATCGCCAATGGCCTGGCGTTTGGTTTCATCAGCTATGTCGTGTTGAAAACCTTCACCGGTCATTTCCGCACGATCCATGCCGCGACCTGGTTGGTCGCCGCATTGTTTGTGATCCGCTACGCCTTCTTTCCCGGGTAGGCGACGCGAGGAAATCGCATCCTCGCCAACCTCGGTATGTGCCGGGCACGGGTCTTGCGTATTGGCGTCATTGACGCTCGCTATCAACCCGATCAACCACAAGGTTGATCGGGTCCCAGCTTGATTTCACCGATACACTCCCCAAGTATTAGAGGAATGCAGGGCGTTGCCGCCGCATTCCGCCCTACTATTTCCGGAGAATTCCCCATGTCCCAGTTGGCCCGCGTGCCCTTTTCCGTGCTTGACCTTGCCCCTATTGTGCAAGGCGGCGACGCCGCGGGCGCGTTCCGCAATACGGTCGATCTGGCGCAGCATGTCGAACGTTGGGGATACCAGCGATTCTGGCTGGCGGAACATCACAACATTACCGGTGTAGCCAGCAGCGCGACCTCAGTGATCATTGGCCAGGTCGCGGCTCATACCAAAACGCTGCGCGTGGGATCGGGCGGCATCATGCTGCCCAATCACGCGCCGCTGATCATTGCCGAGCAGTTCGGCACGCTCGAAAGCCTGTTCCCTGGACGTATCGATCTGGGCCTGGGCCGTGCGCCCGGCAGCGACGGCGCGACGCAGCAGGCGTTGCGTCGCGGTCCCCGCAGCGGTTTTGATTTTCCTGAGCTGTTGGCAGAATTGCGCGCGTTCCTTGCGCCTGCCGTGCCGAATCAGGCGGTCCGTGCGATCCCCGGCGCAGGACTGGATATTCCGATCTGGTTATTGGGCTCCAGTGATTTCAGCGCACGTCTGGCAGCCGAGCTGGGCCTGCCGTTTTCGTTCGCAGGACACTTTTCGCCAGAGGGCATGGCGGCGATGCGCTTGTATCGGCACTTGTTCAAACCGTCTGCGACGCTGGAGCGCCCCTACGCCATGATCGGCGTGCCGGTCATCGCCGCCGACACCGACGAACAGGCGCGCATGTTGTCCACTACGCAACAAATGAAGTTCCTGTCCCTGATCCGCGGCAACCGCCTGCAATTGCAGCCGCCCGTTGAAAGCATGGACGGGCTGTGGAACGAATGGGAACAGCAAGCGGTGCATCAAAAACTGGCGGCCTCTATCGTAGGCGGCCCGGAAACCGTCAAGCAAGGTCTCGAATCATTGATCGCGCGCACAGAGGCCGACGAAGTCATGATCGTTTCGGACTTCTATCGTCACGAAGACCGCCTGCGTTCCTATGAAATTTTGGCGTCATTGAAAAGCCAAGGCGACGCCTCCTGAACAAGTCCAGGCAACCATACCAAGCTGGCCGCCCCACGCTCTGAAGAACGTGGACTTCCTACACACAACCTTGTTTGTGCACACTGAAAGCAAGGTCAATCGGAGCACCCTATGAGCAATCTCATCGAACTCACACAAGCCTCTTTCCAAGAGTCGATCACGCCCGACAATACTGTGATTGTCGATTTTTGGGCTCCTTGGTGTGGCCCTTGCCGCGGCTTTGCGCCGGTATTCGAACAAGCTGCAGAACAACATCCGGATGTGACTTTCGCCAAGGTCAACACGGACGTCGAACAAGAGCTCGCCGGCGCGTTGGGCATCCGTTCCATCCCGACCCTGATGGTATTTCGCGAACAGGTCCTGCTGTTCTCTCAACCCGGCGCGTTATCGGCTGGACAACTGGGCGAACTGCTGGAAAAGGTCAAGGGCCTGGATATGGAGAAAGTGCATCAGGATATCGCTGCCGCCCAAGATGCGGGAGACGATAAGCAGCCGTAAGGAGCCTCACCGCTGACGCAGTTACCGCGACTGTGTCAGCACATCGCTGGGTCCGATTTCACGAAGGTTCGCGGCAAGAACAGAACGATCGACAACGTTGGATGTTACCTACTTGCCTTTAAGAAGGAAGTACGTGACATGGACAACAGTTTAGTTCGTGCACCGCACCGTCACGACAGTGAACGTCTTATCTCGTCCAGTTGGGCGAGGACGTGCAGGGGCAAAACGCGCTCGGCAACTATATTGAGCTTGGCACTCGCATCGCTAACGGTTTCAGCCGATGCCGCTGACGTTACTGGTAACGTTCCTCCCCTCCAAGGAGCCAGTGCCCCCGTCCACAATCCGCTACCCCAAGGGGGCTATGCCCGACCTGCCGGTGGCGTCAATCTCAATGTGCCAGGCCTCGACGGTGTCAACGAATTCCTTCCACTCGCTCCCCCTCGCCCCGTTGCCGTCGCACCGGGACTGCATCCGCAAGCGGCCAATGCTGCCCCTAATGGGGGTGGCGTAATACGCACTGTCGTTGACAGTGCGCAATGGGTTGGCGGTGCGCTCTACGATCATAAAGGGATGGCCATCACGGCCGCTCTGATCGCTGTTGGAGTTTATTGCTTAGCAACGCAATCAGAAGCAAGGACCGCAACACTGGACGTGTTAGAGGACGCAGCACATTCTGCGCATGACATGTTAGACAACGCAAAAGCCTCCGCGTACGACATGTTGGGCAACGCAAAGAGTTCCGCGTATGACACGTTGGTACAGGCAAAAGATTCGACATACGGCGCCTTGGTGAGCGCCACACAGTCTGCATATCACGGATTGGCGAAAGCAAAAGAATATCTATGGAGCTCGAGTGAAGCAACATCACCAGCAGAGTCCCGTGAACCTCGGGAAACCTCAACGCCAAAGATAGAGAAAAACGTCGACGAAACGGCTGTTCAACATTCTGGCACCGACGCCGTGGTGTCGGTGAATAACGTGCAAGAGGTCGACGATAAGACGTCTCAGAGCCACGCGGAGCCGGGTAACCCATCCGGTCCGACGGGCTCGGGGGAGCAGAATGCCGGCGAACCAAACTCCGACAATCAGGACACCAGCATCCTGAACTCAGCCAATCGGACCAACGTCACGCCAGACACAGTTAATCAGAACCCCGCCACACCGGATGAACGCGATCGGGATACCGAGACGCCAGAGCCTGAGCAGAAAGGCGATCTGAATACCGAGACGCCGGACGCCGAGCAGGTCCAGTCCATTGGGGAAGTACAAGCGCCTGTCGCCATACTGAAAGCACAGCCCTCCGTCGGCAACACCGCCATCCGCCCGGCGGCAGGCTCGTACATGAGCAACGCCTGGGCGGCCAATACGATGTTCCAGATGAATCTGAACGATCGTCTAGGCAGCTATTACCAGGGTGAAACCAGCCCCCATCAAGGCAGCGCATGGATCCGCTACAGCGGCTCGCGCGGCCACCTGAAAGACACCACGGGTGAACTGCGTACCGCCGGCGACAAAAGCACCGTCATGATGGGTGTCGACATGCTGGTGCAATCGACCAATGCTCGCGATCAATTCACGATCGGCATCATGGGCGGCTATGGCCACTACAGCGGTCATACCCAAGCGAACGGCTTTGACTATTCCACCAAGGGCAAAGTCAATGGCTACAGTGTCGGTCTGTACGGCACCTACCAAAAGGACGTCGCTACCCAGCACGGTTTCTACGCCGATAGCTCGCTGTTGTGGAACCAGTTCGACAATCGCGTCAAAGGTGGCGACCTGCCGGCTGAAAAATACGACGCCAAGGGCATGACCGCGTCGCTGGAGCTGGGCTACAACATCCCGCTGGCCGACCGCAATAACGTGAAGTATGTGCTGCAACCCCACGCACAGGTCATGTACCAGAATGTGCGCAGCGAGAACTTCCGTCAGGTCGATGGCACCAATGTCGATTTCATGAACGGCTCACATGTGCAAACGGCCCTAGGCGTACGCGCTGCCGCACACATTACGACTGGCCTGACCTCCGTCATCACACCGCACATCGAAGCCAATTGGCTGCATGCAAACAAAGGTTATGGCGTGAAAATGGACAACGTCGATGCAGCCATGAACAGCGGGCGCAATATCGGCCAAGTCAAACTGGGCGTACAGGGCGACATGAACCGCCACGTGTCGCTCAACGTCGAGCTGTTCCACAATCAAGGCAATGCGGGCTATCACGAAACCGGAGGCAATGTGACCGCGAAGTATCGTTTCTGATGCCGCCATGCGCAGCGAATCAACCGCTGCATATAGCAATCCGCACCATCGTCAAGCACCTGCCGCCATTCCCGGTCTACATCCCTATAATGCAGGCATTTTTTATGCGCGTCAGAATGAACGAAAATCTGATCGCGGCAGTGCTTTGTGTCCGATTTACGGGAGAATCTCAGCGGTAAAACCTTGCCAGCGTATGTGGGTAGTACTTATCTCTTTTGACAGTAAAGGAGACAAGTACATGAACAAACTTTCTACACCCTCATCTATCCGCCGCAAGCATGATCGTGTCGTGTCGTCGAACTTGACGAAAAACCGCAGCGCTAAAACCTTCTCGGCGACCGTACTCGGTTTAGCCCTTGCATCGCTGGTGCCGACTGCAGTAGCAGACACCAATCGCTCCCATCAACATCAAGCTATAAAACAGGATCAGAACCGTGGTTCATCCGATTCCTATTTGAATTATTTTACCTCTGGCAAGATGGGTACCGCTATCGGCACTATTACCGCTGCCGTTACCACGTATTTCGTAACCCGTTACATCCAATACGCTCGCCATAATGATGCGGCTCCCGCCCAGGCTCCCCGCAGGCCGGGTGATTATAACGTTGGCGCAGTTATTACTCCGGGAAGTGTCACCACGGCTGCTGGCGCCGCTTATTTGGCTGGGGCAGGGCTTTATCAGTCTGGGATGTTGAATAAGCTATGGAGTGCAAAGGAAGAAACACAGCAGTCCGGGCAGGACGCGGTAAAAAATGATGGTCTCGATACAGACAAGGTCAAAGAGGACGACGACACGGCGTCGGAGACAGACACGCCCGGGTCGACGAACGAGGATGGCGGCGAGCCACGATCGGCTATTCAAAGCCCCAACCCAGCGAACCCCACCAATGAATCCCGCGTCACGCCAGGCGAAGACGACCAGGAAACAGGCAAACCCAGCACGGATAGCAAAATTCTCGATACATCGGACGACAGCAATCAAAAGACAGAGACGTCAGACTCCGAACAAGCTCAGTACTGGGATGAACTGCAAAAACTTGTCAGCTGGCTGGAAGAATCGTTATCCACTCGCAGCGCCACCATCCGCCCGGCGGCAGGCTCGTACATGAGCAACGCCTGGGCAGCCAATACGATGTTCCAGATGAATCTGAACGATCGT
Organism: Bordetella muralis; assembly: GCF_965139205.1. Classification (GTDB taxonomy): domain Bacteria; phylum Pseudomonadota; class Gammaproteobacteria; order Burkholderiales; family Burkholderiaceae_B; genus Bordetella_A; species Bordetella_A muralis. Next base: position 107,968 of record NZ_CBCSIU010000002.1, on the reverse strand, counting down.
CTAGGCAGCTATTACCAGGGTGAATCCAGCGCCCATCAAGGCAGCGCATGGATCCGCTACAGCGGCTCGCGCGGCCACCTGAAAGACACCACGGGTGAACTGCGTACCGCCGGCGACAAAAGCACTGTCATGATGGGTGTCGACATGCTGGTGCAATCGACCAATGCTCGCGATCAATTCACGATCGGCATCATGGGCGGCTATGGCCACTACAGCGGTCATACCCAAGCGAACGGCTTTGACTATTCCACCAAGGGCAAAGTCAATGGCTACAGTGTCGGCCTGTACGGCACTTATCACAAGGACGTCGCTACCCAGCACGGTTTCTACGCCGATAGCTCGCTGTTGTGGAACCAGTTCGACAATCGCGTCAAAGGTGGCGACCTGCCGGCTGAAAAATACGACTCCAAGGGCATGACCGCATCGCTGGAGCTGGGCTACAACATCCCACTGGCCGACCGCAATAACGTGAAGTATGTGCTGCAACCCCATGCACAGGTCATGTACCAGAATGTGCGCAGCGAGAACTTCCGCCAGGCCGATGGCACCAATGTCGATTTCATGAACGGCTCACGTGTGCAAACGGCGCTAGGGGTACGCGCTGCCGCACACATTACGATTGGCCTGACCTCCGTCATCACACCGCATATCGAAACCAATTGGCTGCATGCAAACAAAGGTTATGGCGTGAAAATGGACAACGTCGATGCAGCCATGAACAGCGGACGCAATATCGGCCAAGTCAAACTGGGCGTACAGGGCGACATGAACCGCCACGTGTCGCTCAACGTCGAGCTGTTCCACAATCAAGGCAATGCGGGCTATCACGAAACCGGAGGCAATGTGACCGCGAAGTATCGTTTCTGATGCCCCCATGCGCAGCGAATCAATCGCTGCGCATCGCAACAGCGACAGCGCCCCGCACCATCGTCATGCCACTTGCCATTGGGATTGGCCGCGAGTGATATCCCCGACGGTGCGTGCCAACTCATCCAAGACAGCGCAAGGCACGATCAGCGTCAGCATTGCGCCGTCGCCATCGAATTGTTCCGCGTCGATCGTTGCACCCGCTTGGCTGATACGCGCCTTCATCAACGGCAACTCTGCGTAATTGCACCGGCAGGTGACCGTACTGGTTGCGATGATCGGCGTTCGCAGCCCCAAGCGCAAACACTGCGCTGCGCAGCCGCTGTAGGCACGCACCAGACCGCCCGCGCCGAGTTTGATACCGCCGAACCAGCGCACGACCAGAACCGCGACACGGTCGAGATCCTGACCTTCGATGGCCTGCAAAATAGGCCGGCCAGCAGTGCCGCTCGGCTCTCCGTCGTCGTTGAATCGGTAGGCCTGACCAATGCGATAGGCCCAGCAGTTGTGAGTGGCTGCCGGATCGCTATGCTCTGCAAAAAAATCCATCGCTTCGCTGACGCTGGTCACGGGAGCAGCGTAGGCCGCGAAACGGCTTTTTTTGATGTCCTCTTCGTGGGCGCAAGGCGCGCTTAAGGTATCGCTCATGGGCCGCAATTGTAGACGAGCATGATCGGGAGCCGTGTGTGCCGTTGGAGGATGCGGCTTAACCCACGAAATACTCGTGCGATCTGCTCATGATCGTCCGTTCATTCGTTGCGGACACCAACAAGGCCCATGACAACGCTGCCGCCACCCTCTTCCACCGCGCCGCTTTTCAACCGTGGCAGTCTGGGACCTCTTGATCCAGATAGACATCGAATGCGACGTCGCGCGCCCATTTGTCGACCATGCCCCGGACGACACCTTCACGGCGCCATTGCTGCATAGCATCGGTCAGCCAGGCTGTTGTGGCGCGATCATTCGCGGCTACTAACCAGACGCGCTCAACACGCGGGCCCGCTTCGTTCAGCGTAGAAGAAAATTTCTTCCATTCGGGAAATTTCATGAGCGGAGCCCACGCAAGGTCATCAATGAGCCCGACGTCGCAGCCCCCCTCTCGCACCGCGACCAAGGCATCTGACGGCACACGGTATGGCCGCACCGTCGCTCCCCACTGGGTTGCTAGCGCCTGGGCTTGGAAAGCGGCGCTAGCCATACAAACGGTCAGCCCTTTGACGTCTGGCCAGTGGCGCAGCTTGGTATCGCTGCGGATGATGGCCTTTGGCCGGGCAGCATAGCCTGTGGAGATAGCGGTCGAGCCCGCACCGTCTGATGTCGCGGGATTCAGGCTTGACTCGGCCGACTGTGTGCTCGACATCGCACTACTCGCAGCCGCTTGAAGGTCCCCGGAACGCTTTGCCGCGCCCGGATCGGCTACGCGATCAGCAATCAGCACGTCCACCTCGCCATCGGCCAACGCCGATAACCGCCGCGCGGGATCGACTTGTACGACTTTTACGGGCAGCCCCAGCTGCTGACCCAGACGATCGGCCATCACCGTGTCCAGACGCTCGGGGGTACGAACCTTCGCGCCAGCGGCAGGCTCGGGCGCCAGATAAGGCACGCCCACGACCAAGCTACCTCGCACGCGTGCCCTGGAAAAAGCATCCTCCGACTGCGATGAAGCCGCACTGGCAGTCTGAGCGGAGGCGATCATCGGCACCCATAAACAGGCAATCATCGGCCCCCATAGCGCAGCCACCTGCGCACAACGGCCTGCGCGAGAAAGAACACTCCATGCCTTCATGAGCCCAGATGCGAGCGGGCCACTGCCCGCCCTCTCCCTTTATACGTACTGATAACGCAACAAGCGATGTTTGAGGTTTTCGAGTACGAATTGATCAATCAGTGCAGCGAGGATCGCAATAACCAGGATATTGGCCATCACGCCCGTCATATCGGCGATCTCGCCCGAATAGGCCAGCGAACGCCCCAGGCCTTTGCCGAAACCAATCAGCATTTCCGCCGAAATCAGGGCGCGCCAGGCATTACCGAATGCGAGCTGCGCGCCGGTAATCAATTCAGGCATGACCGCAGGCAGATACACGCGCTTGATCAGGCCCCACGGGGTGGCCCCCATCACACGCGCAGCCGACACGTGGACACGCTGCACGGATTCTGTCGCGTTCATCACGCTGAGCGCCGCCGGGAAAAACGCCGCCAGCGCCACGACAATGATAATCGGCGCACTGCCAAAACCCATCACGATCAGGAACAACGGCACCCAGGCAATAGACGGAATCGACTGCAAAATGACGATGGCGCTGCGCAGGACTTCGCGAAAAAAATACAGCACCGCCGCGATCAAGCCAAAACCCACCCCGGCCAGCAAGGCCAGCCCATAGCCTGCCCCCAGGCGTCCCAGCGTGCCCACCAGACTCTGATGAAAAGACGACTCGCCCAGCTCATTGAACAAGCGCTCAACGACGGCCGGCACGCCCGGCATCAGAAAGTCTGGCAGCGCCCACGCAGCTGCCTGCCACAAGAACAAAATGAAGACTACGCCAAGCACCCCCGCGAGGTGCTTGCGCAGTCCCGTTACACGAGTCGATGAGGTCAAAGCTTGCGAGCCTCTTGCCAGGATAGATCGATGATGCTGGACACGTCGTACGGCTTGCCGTCACGCGTCTTCAGCGACCCCTGAGCTTGCAGAATATCCGCAATCTCCTGCATGCGGGCTGCGTCCTTGTCGGTCAGCTTGGCAGTAAAGACCTGTGTCTTGATCGCGTCGGTGATGACGGTTTCGCGCGGCAGCTCGCCTTGTTTCAGCGTTTTCAAGGTGGGCTCGGCGATGAAGTATGACGCAATCAGCTTGGAGGCTTGCTCCGGATGGTCTTTCAGCAGATCGATCGCCGCTTTCTGTGCATCCAATGCTTTCCAGACATCATCTTTGCGTTTTTCGAGTACATCCCCCGAGGTAATCACGACCATGCACGGGAACGGCCACGATTCGCCCACTTCGTAGATCTGTTTGACCGGAGCAACCAGTTGCGCAATGCGATCATAGGGCTCGAACAAGAAGGCAGCGTCCACGCGCTTGCCTACCAACGATTGCACGGCTACAGCAGGGCTCACGCCCATGATGTCGACATCCGTGGGTTGCAGATTACCCTCTTTCAACACGACGCCTTTCAACACCACGTCGGCCGTACTGCCCTCTTTTTGCGAGGCCAGCGTTTTACCTTTGAGGTCCGCGATCTTGTCGATGCCCGCATCATCGCGGACGACAAGCGAATGATAGCCCTGCTGTGCGCCACCGACGACCTTCAGGTCTGCTCCCTTTGACGCCCAAGCCACCGCGTTGGTAAAGCCCAATACGCCGATATCGGCCTGGCCGCCCACAATGGCTTTGATCAGGTCAGTGCCTGATTTGAACTCGATCAGTTCGGTGTCCAGACCCGCCTTTTTGTAGAACTCTCCTTCTTGGGCAACGATGGCCTGCGCGTCGTCCATCACACGTAGATAGCCCACACGCAATTTCTCAGCGGCCAGCGCCGGAGCCGCCGCCACCAACGCCGCGACCAGCGGCAAGGACAACCATTGCTTCAATCTCATTTGTGCTCCCGGATTGGGGTATAGGTATTGATAAATTCGAATGACACGTCACGTCTGAACAGACGTATGACATCAGGCTGCCAACGCGATATCGCCCCCGTTGTCGTCGGCGCTTTCGGCGACCTGGATGCCCAGCAGGCTCAGGATTTCGCGTTTTTCTGCAGCCAGGTCCGACAGGTCATGGGTCTTGCGCCGCTGCGTCAGATTGAATTCGCGCAGCACGCGCGCCGGGCGCGGGCTGAACACCACAATACGGTCGGCCAGGAACAACGCCTCATCCACATCGTGGGTCACCAGCAGGACCGTGGGTTTTTCCTGTTTGATCAACTGCCGCAAAACGTCTTGCAGACTCAGCCGCGTCAAGGCATCCAGCGCGCCAAAGGGCTCGTCCATCAGCATGGTTTGAGGCTGCGCAATGAACGCGCGAGCCAATGCGGCACGCTGGCGCATGCCGCCGGAGACCTGTTGCGGATAGTAGTTTTCGAATCCCGCCAACCCGACGCGCGCCAACCAGGCCACGGCCTTGTCACGCGCCTCGGCTTTCGGGATGTTTTGAAACTCGAGCGCCAACGACACATTGTCGCGCAGCGTCAGCCACGGATATAAGGCGTGCTCTTGAAATACCAGCGTGCGGCTGGGATGCGGCCCGGCGATGGCTTTGCCGTCGGCCAAGACTTGGCCTTGGGTCGGGGATTCCAGTCCTGCAGCCATGTGCAACAGCGTGGATTTGCCGCAGCCTGAGGGGCCGACCAACGCCACCAACTCGCCCGTTCTGAACTCGCTGGAAAAGCCGTCGACGACATGCAAAGCGCCGAAGTTCTTGTGGACGTGATCGAAGGTCAGATTCATAGACAGGCTCGTGCAACGCAGGCGTAGGGTAAGTAGCTCCTAATCTAACAATTCGTTATATGAACTCAAACTATATTTTCATAATTGATAAATTACTTTTAGCTATAAACAGCGTTCATCGACAGCGTACGTTGGCCTGGTAGGAAATCGCTCGGGACAAACTTACACCATGCTGACACTCACATGAAAATCGGACCAATATCGAATAATGTCTTTTTATTTCATTAAATATTAAAACAAGTCCATTAATTCGGTATTATCGATGCATCGTGTGCCATAAAGCTCCCATTTGACCGGCACGACATGCCTACGGGCGAGCCATGGGGGCCATTCCGTCCTTGAGCAAAGCTTTCCATATGGGAGAAAGACCAATGCTATCGCCCCACTGACCCGCCCGATCGACTGCTGTCCCGCGATCACGTCTCCTTTTCGTCCTTTAACGATTGAACGGCTAGCGCCGCTCAAGGGGACGCTTTACGCCTATTTCAGTGCCTATCATTAATTGGAACCCTTGGTTATGACTACCCACAGCATCACGTTGTCCGACGAGACAAAGACCCTCTCTCCGAGCAACCCGGAAAATGTTCAGAACGGCGACACCGTCGACCTGAAGGTGATAAGCGGCTCCCAGCTCACCGTCGAATCTCTGGATATCGACCTCGTGGTTGACGCCACCGGCAGCGACAGCTCTGCGCCCAACGTCGTTGCCTCCGAACAGGGGGCGGATCTCACGATCACCGGCGTCACGCTCAAAGATAACCAGACCATCAAGTACGAGATTGACCACCAGTCGTCGATGACCTACATCGTCCAGGCCGGCCAGACGTCGGCGCTGAACTCCACCACGTTCCACTTCCAAGGCACCGGTGGTGAGGGCAACCCGGGTGATCTGAGCGAGTCTGTACTCAAATTCGTCATCCCCTCGGCGCTGGATAACTCGATGAATCCTGCTATTACCAATTTGCAGGTGGGCGACAAGATCCTTCTGGAGATCGACAATGGCGACGGGACATTCAGCGTGCCCGACGGCTATGAGTTCGTCTCCACGCCCGCGGGCAGTTTTCTACAACTGAGCAAGGATGGCCAAGTACAGGTCAAGTTCGCTCTGCCCCAGGGTTATACCCCCGGATTGGATTACCAAATGCAGAACGGCACCTTTGTCGTCGCGTGCTATTTGCGCGACACACTGATTGCCACCCCCGAAGGCCAGAAACCCGTACAAGATCTGCAGCCTGGCGACAGCGTCTTGACCGCCAGTGGCCGTGTTGCGACCGTGAAATGGCTGGGATACCGCAAAATGCACGCCAGCCGTATCCCGGCCGACCAGGCGATTCGTGCCTACCCCGTGCGCATCGCGGCAGGGGCACTGGCACCCAATGTGCCGACACGCGATCTGTACATTTCGCCCTATCACCATATGTACTTCAACGGCCAGCTGATCCCCGCGATGCTGTTGGTGAACGGCCAGACCATTACTCAGGATTTTTCGCGCCGTTCGTTCGAATATTTCCACGTGGAATTGGATCGCTTCGATATCCTGCTGGCCGAGGGCGCCGCGGCTGAATCCTATGTAGATACCGGCAATCGCTCGATGTTCCAGAACGTGAACGTAGTGACAATGCAAGCGGACTTTGGCCCTCCCGAGGGCCGTCAAGAGATCGAAGGCATGGAAATCGTGCGCAATGGTCCGAAAGCCGAAGCGATCCGCAAGCATTTGCTCAAACGTGCCGAAGCGTTGACAAAAGCGAAACGCGTGTCTGATCCAGACCTGCGTATCGAAGTCGACGGTCGGGAAATTCGTCCCGAGGCCACCGATCAGGCCGAAGGCGTCAAGCGCTTTGTGTTGCCGGCAGGCGTTCAAGCCAGTGACGTACGCATCCTTTCTCGCTCGTCCATCGTACGCGACACCGCGGTGCATGCGCGCCGAGACTTGCGCCGCGTAGGCGTTGGACTGGCTCGCATCACCATCGAGGATGCTGCTGGACGTCGTGAGATCGACCTGCGTGATGATCGCCTGCGCGGCCTGCAAGGCCTGCAGGACGTACACGGCGTCGCGATGCGCTGGACAACGGGCACGGCGGTTATTCCGGCCACGTTGCATGCTGCCCAAGGTCCTGCAGTGCTAGAGCTGCATGTGCTGCGCACCTACTCGTACTGGAGTCAGCCCCAACAACTCGCTGCGTAAATACTGTCACGAGAAAACGACGATATAAAGAACCCCG